>NZ_CAURGG010000005.1:0-234580 GCF_963524805.1 uncultured Microbacterium sp.
CCGCGCGGGGGCCCCGGCCCACGGGGGGGGGGGGGGGGCCTCCCCCCCCCCCCCCGTGCCACCAGGCCCCCGGGTGACGCCGACGCCGACGGCTACGCCCGCGGCGAGGGCGTCGCCGGATGGCTGTTCGTGGCGCCGGTGATCATCATCCTCGGCCTGTTCCTGTTCATCCCCGTGCTCATGGCGCTGTGGGTGAGCTTCTCGGACTGGAACGGCCGCGGCAGCCCGCTGTCCTCCAGCGTCGATTTCGTCGGACTCGAGAACTACGCCGCGGTCACGACCGGGGGCGGTTTGGCCGAGCGGAACTTCGGCATCTCGTTGCGCAACATCGGCTGGTACGTGCTGCTGGTGGTTCCGCTGCAGACGGTCCTGTCGCTGTTCCTGGCCGTACTGGTCAGCCGGGCGCTGCTGCGAGGGCGCGGCTTCTTCCGGACGGCCTTCTACTTTCCGTCCGTGACCAGCACGGTGGCGATCACGGTGGTCTGGCTTTTCCTGTTCTCGACCAGCGGCGTCGTCAACGAGGTGCTGTCGTGGGTCGGCATCAACGGGCCCAACTGGTTCAACGATCCGCGGGGCATTGTGCACATCGGTCTGGGCGCCCTCGGCCTGGACTCCGCGCCGCAGGCCCTCAGCAGCAGCGGCTTCCTGGGCATCTCGTGGTGGGACTGGTTCGCGGGGCCCTCGGTGGCCCTCTTCGCGTTCATGCTCATGGCGATCTTCACGACGAGCGGCACCTTCATGCTGCTGTTCATCGCCGCCCTGCAGAACGTCGGCATCGAACTCGGCGAGGCAGGCATGATGGACGGCGCGACCGCTTGGCAGCGGTTCTGGCACATCACACTCCCCCAGTTGCGTCCGACGCTGTTCACTGTCCTGACGCTCGGCCTCATCGGCGGGTGGCAGGTGTTCGAGCAGATCTACACCGGCACGCAGGGCGGTCCCGCCAAGACGACACTGACGCCGGCCTACTTGTCCTATCAGGCGGCCTTCCAGAACCAGGACTGGGGGCAGGGCTCGGCGATCGCGTTCATCCTGTTCCTCATCATCATCCTCTTCGCCCTCGTGCAGCGTTCGATCCTGCGGGAGCGACCCGTATCGAAACGGCGAGCTGCGAAGTACCAAGTCAAGGGACAGAAGTCATGACCGTCACCGCCGCCAGAGACACGGCCGTCCCCATCCAAACGCCGGCCCCCCGCACCGTCGGCTCCGGTCGAGCGGGCCGGATCTGGGGTCAGGTCCTCCTCTACGCCCTGCTGATCGTCTTGGCGCTGATCTACATCTACCCGTTCCTCGTTTCGGTGTCGACCTCCTTCAAGACGGACGCTGAAGCAGCCGGTGATCCGATCTCGCTCATCCCCAGCGTCTTCACGGTCGCCGCGTACGAGCTGCTGTTCAGCCGGAGCGACTTTCCGCTCTGGTTCATGAACTCGGCCATCGTGACGATCTGCGTGACCCTCGGTCGCGTCTTCTTCGTATCCCTCGCCGGCTACGCTCTCGCGCGCCTCCACTTCCGCGGGCGGGCGGTCATCTTCGCGCTGGTCATCGCCGTCATGGCCGTGCCGGGGGTCGTCCTGCTGATCCCGAAGTTCCTCGTGCTCAACCAGCTCGGCATCTACGACTCCTACACCGGGATGATCGTGCCGCTGCTCGTGGATGCCGCCGGGGTGTTCATCATGAAGAACTTCTTCGAGTCGATTCCCGTGTCGATCGAGGAGCAGGCACGCATCGACGGGGCGGGCACATTCCGCGTGTTCTGGTCGATCGTGCTGCCGATGGCGCGCCCGGCGCTCATCACGATCATCATCCTGTCCTTCCAGGGATCGTGGAATGAACTGAGCCACTTCATCGTCTCGACGCAGTCGCCCGAGCTGACCACGCTCACGAAGGGCGTCGCGTCCCTGGCCTCCGGCCAGCTCAGCCAGGGCAGCCAGTATCCGATCAAGCTCGCCGCCGCCGTGCTGATGACGATTCCGGTGGCCGTGATGTTCTTCATCTTCCAGCGGCGCATCATGAACACGACCCAGGGAGCTCTCAAGGAATGACCGAGTCTCCGACCGGATCCCACGCGCTCCAGCCGCTGCTCGACGACGCCGTCATCGCGCTGCGCGCCCCCACTCAGGTGTGGTCCGCTCGCTCGGGCGACCTCGGTGACGCCGCCATCCACGGCGTCTATCACGGCGATGTGCGTCACATCCGCAACCTCCTGCTCACGGTCGAAGGCGCTGCCCCGGAATGGATCTCGGTCGCGCCGCACACTGCGTCACGCGTCGTCTTCGGTGGCCTCCTGCGCGGGGTCGATGACCGCTTCCCCGACCCCAAGGTGCGCATCCTCCGCGACCGGTCCGTCGAGGACGGGATCCTCCGCGAGAGCCTCACGATCACGTCGCACCTCGACGAGGCGGTGAGGGTGCGCCTGGCCCTGCGGGTGCTGCCGGACTTCGCCCCTCTGCAGGAGGTCAAGGCCGGGCTCGTCGCGGCGCGTCCCTGGCGCATCGGGCGCTCGAGTGAAGCGGGCATCGAGGTCGTCTCGGGCGAGCGCGCCTTCACCCTGCGGGCACCGGATGCCGCCCTCACGGCGGACGAGCGCGGAATGAGCGCCGAGTGGCGGGTCACCGTGGAGCCCCGGGCTGCCGTGCAGGTGTCGTTCACGATCGAACTGCAGGATCCGACGCTCGTGGTCCGCGGTGCGGAGGGGCCGGCCGGGTGGGCGGTCCCGCACGTCGGCGGCGACCCCCGCCTGCAGCGCTGGGTGGACGCGGCGCTCGCGGACCTCGACGCACTGCGCCTGGCTCTGCCCGACCGACCCGACGAGGAGTTCTTCGCCGCTGGTGCGCCGTGGTTCCTCACCCTCTTCGGCCGGGACTCGATCTGGGCTGCGCGCCTCGCTCTCCCGGTCGATCACCGCATCGCCGCCTCCACGCTGCGCGTCCTCGCCCGCTTCCAGGGCACCCGCGACGACGCCGAGTCGGCGGAGCAGCCGGGCAAGATCCTGCACGAACTCCGGGGCGAGCCCCTCGCCATGCCCGGTGAGGGCATCGTCCTTCCCCCGGTCTACTACGGCACGGTCGATGCGACAGCCCTCTGGGTGTGTCTGCTGGCGGACGCTCATGACGCGGGGATGCCGGAGGGCGAGGTGCGTGAGCTGCTCCCGGCACTGCGGGCAGCGCTGGACTGGCTGCTGCACCACGGCGACACCGACGGCGACGGCTTCATCGACTACATCGATGAGACCGGCCATGGCCTGGCGAACCAGGGCTGGAAGGATTCCGGGGATTCGATCCAGTGGCGCTCGGGCGAACTGGCCGAAGGGCCGATCGCGCTCTGCGAAGTGCAGGGCTACGCCTACGAGGCCGCCCTCGCCGGCTCCCGGCTGCTCGACGAGCTCGGCGAGAGCGGAAGCACGCAGCTGCGCGAGTGGGCTGCGCGCCTGAAGGCCCGCTTCGCGGAGTCCTACTGGGTGCGGACGCCCGAGGGCCGCTATCCCGCGGTGGCACTCGACGCGCACAAGCGCCCCGTCGACACCCTGACGAGCAACATCGGCCATCTGCTGGGGACCGGCATCCTGGATCCCGACGAGGAGGCGGCCGTCGCGACCCTGCTCGTCGGCCCGTCGATGCTGTCGGGCTACGGCGTGCGTACGATGTCGACCGGCGCTGCCGGCTACTGGCCGCTGAGCTACCACGGCGGCAGCGTCTGGACGCACGATTCCGCGATCATCGCGCGCGGGATGGCGCTGGCCGGCCTCCACGAGGAGGCCGACCGGGTGATCCGCGGGCTGCTGGCCGCCGCCGAAGGGTTCGGCTTCCGCATGCCGGAGCTGCATTCGGGCGACGCGGCGGCCGAGTCGCCTCGGCCGACGCCCTATCCGGCTGCGTGCCGCCCGCAGGCGTGGTCGGCCGCGGCCGCGGTCACGGCAGCCCACATCGTCGGGGGCGGTCTCAGTCGACCGTGACGACGCGCCCGCCGGTGAGCGCGACCAGTTCGTCGAAAGTCATGGGAAAGACGGTGTGCGGCGTGCCGCCGGCTGCCCAGATCTCCGGGTAGGACGCGAGTTCTTCGTCGACGACCGTCAGAAGGGGCGCCGGATGCCCCGTCGGCGCGACACCGCCGATCGCCTGCCCGGCGGCCTCCCGCACCTGCTCCGCGCTGGCGCGGCGGATGCTGCCGCGTCCGAGCCGGGCGGCGAGGGCGGCGGTGTCGACGCGGTGAGCGCCGCTGGTCATGACCAGGAGCGGCTCATCGTCCGACCAGAACACCAGGCTGTTGGCGATCGCCCCCACCTCCACGCCCAGAGCTGCCGCGGCCAGCGCGGCGGTGGAGGCGGCATCCGGAAGCACGACGATCTCCCCCGTGATCCCGGAGCTGCGCAGTGATTCGCGGACGATGCGGCTGCGGGCGGGGAGCTGATCGGTCATCCGTTCAGGATAGGACCGATGCGCGCTTCAGGTGCGCTGGCCGAGCGCGAGGATGTTGCCCTCGCTGTCTTCGAACCACGCCGATCTCTCGGTGCCGAGTTCCGCGACGCCGTCGACCGTCTTCAGGCCCGGGAAGTCGTAGTCCATGAAGACGACTCCCTTGTCCCGCAGGACCGCCATGTCCCTCGCGAGGTCGTCCGTCTCGATCGAGAAGACGGTGTTCTTCGCCGTTCCCGCGTACGAGGTCACGTAGACCATGAGCGGCACTCCGGCCAGCCGGTAGAAGACCGCATCCTCCTCCGCCGGAATGTCCTCGGGAGTCAGCCCCAGGACCCCCTCGTAGAAAGACTTGGCCCGGGCCAGATCCTTGGCTGCGATCACCGCGGCAGCCTGCGCATTCTCGAACATGTCGGATTCCCCTCCTTGTGGTGAACCTTCATCCCCAGCGCGAACGGTACTCCGGCGCGACCTCGGGCGTAAGAGCGTCTCGCGCAGGCCAGCCTGCCCCTGCTGGCGCGACACCCCCGGTCGGGCCAGGCTGAAGACGTGCGACGCATCCTTCACCTGCTGGCGCGCTATCCCGCGATCACGATCACGGTCGTCGTCGGCGTTGGCGTCCTCGCCCTCGACCTCGCCGAGATGGAAGGCGCGAGCCGATGGGTCGCGACCCTTTACGTGTCAGGCTTCATCGTGTGGACCCTGGTCGGCATGGTCCGCGACGTCATGCGTGGTCACGTGGGCCTGGACGTGCTGGCGGTGGTGGCGATGGTCGCCACCCTGGCCGTCGGCGAATACGTCGCCGCGCTCATCATCGTCCTCATGCTCGCGGGAGGAGAGGCGCTGGAGGACTACGCGGGCAGGCGCGCCAAGAAAGAGCTCACCGCGCTGCTCGATCGCTCGCCTCGGATCGCTCACGTGATCGTGCACGGGGGTTCGACCGAATCGGATGAGGTGCGGGATACCGGCGCAGACGAGGTGGCGATCGGTGATGTCCTGCTCGTTCGGCCCGCTGAGATCGTGCCGGTCGACGGCGTCCTTCTCACCGACACGGGCACGTTCGATGAATCGTCGCTGACGGGCGAGAGCCTGCCGGTCTCGCTCAGCGCCGGGCAGGAGGTGCTTTCGGGTGCGATCAACGGATCGCGTGCCGTGCGGATCCGCGCGACGCGCCGCAGTGCCGACAGTCAGTACCAGCAGATCGTCGCACTCGTGCGCGATGCCCAGGAGTCACGGGCACCGGTTGTGCGGCTCGCCGACCGCTTCGCCATCCCCTTCACCGCGGTGGCGCTCGCGATCGCCGGCGCCGCGTGGGGCATCTCGGGCGACCCGGCCCGTTTCGCCGAGGTGCTCGTGCTTGCAACACCCTGCCCGCTGCTCATTGCCGCGCCGGTCGCCTTTCTCGGCGGGCTGTCCCGGGCCGCCCGAACCGGAATCATCATCAAGGGCGGCGCGGTGATCGAGCAGCTGGCGCAGGTGCGCTCGGCGGCGTTCGACAAGACCGGAACACTGACACGCGGTCGCCCCGACCTGGTGGCCGTCCGCCCGGCGGCCGGCTTCGACGCGGACGAGGTGCTGCGGCTGGCAGCATCCGCGGAGCAGTATTCGAGCCATGTGCTCGCGGACGGCATCCGTCGCGCGGCCGAGGAGCGAGGACTCCGGATCGAGAGGGCCACCGACGCGCGGGAAGTGGCAACGAACGGCGTGACCGCTGTGATCGGCGCTCGAACGGTCGTGGTCGGCAAACCGGCGTACGTCGCGGCACTCGCTCCCGATACAGAGCGCGCGGACCTCCGAACCGGACAAGCCGGCGCGTATGTTGCGCTCGATGGACGCTTCGCCGGAGTCCTCGTCCTTGCCGACGACGTGCGCCCTGAATCACGGGCGGTGATCGACTGGCTCGGTACGCACGGCGTCGAGCGGGTGGTCATGCTGACCGGTGATGCCGCGTCCACCGCTGCCTCGATCGCGCAGGCGGTAGGTATCGCCCAGGTGCACGCCGAGCTGCTGCCGCCCGAGAAGGTGCATCTGGCTGCGCAGCTGCAGCCACGGCCCGTGCTGATGGTGGGCGACGGGGTCAACGATGCGCCCGTGCTCGCGGCCGCCGACATCGGGATCGCGATGGGAGCCAAAGGCGCAACGGCGGCGGGCGACGCCGCGGATGCGGTGATCCTGAAGGACTCGCTCGATCAGGTCGTCGACGCCGTCTCGATATGCCGACACACTCTCCGCGTCGCGTACACGGCGATCTGGATCGGCGTCGCGATCAGCGTCGCGCTCATGC
Source organism: uncultured Microbacterium sp. (assembly GCF_963524805.1). GTDB lineage: Bacteria > Actinomycetota > Actinomycetes > Actinomycetales > Microbacteriaceae > Microbacterium. The sequence continues at coordinate 6,697 of NZ_CAURGG010000005.1, forward strand.
TCGTCGCCACGACCGGGGTCATCCCCGCCGTCGCGGGCGCCCTGATTCAGGAGCTCGTGGACCTCACGACGATTTTGTACGCGCTTCGAGCACTGACGGGTCCGGAGAGCGGACTCGTCCTCGACCGGTCTCCCACGGCGAGACTGAACGCATAGAGGTTCGCAGGCCAGGAAATGCGATCCTCAGTGCGCACATTGTTCAGGATTCGCGTGGCACGTTGAACAATCGGCGCGACGGTGCTCCAATGGAGGTGGATGCCGCGACGTTGCGCATCCGCACGCGCCCGCCGACCGTCCCACGAGGACCCCGGTGGCTGATCGACGAGGACCACCATGTCTGCGACCCTGCCCCTGCCCGATTTCCGCCACGAGCGCGTCGAAGCCGTCACCGGCCGGCGCAGCGGCCTGTTCATCGCCGTCGCCCTGCACTCCTCCGTGCTCGGCTCTGCGCTCGGCGGTGCGCGGCTGTGGAGCTATCCGCACTGGAGCGACGGGCTCGGCGACGCTCTGCGCCTGTCGGCCGCCATGACACTGAAGAACGCGGCCGCGGGCCTGGATGCCGGGGGCGGCAAGTCGGTGATCGCACTTCCGCCCGGAGCCCAGTTGGACGCCGAGCGGCGGCGCGCCGCGTTCCTCGACCTGGGCGACGTCGTCGAGTCGATGCACGGGCTCTATCGCACCGCCGAGGATGTCGGCTCGACGACCGAGGACATGCTGACCGTCAGCGAACGGACCGCGCACGTCGTGGGTCTGCCGGAATCCGGCGGCGGGTCGGGCGAGCCGGCGGGGCCGACCAGCCTCGGCGTCTACGAATCGCTGCGGGCGACGCTCGAGCGCGTCACCGGGTCCTCCGCTGTCGCAGGCCGCCGCATCACGATCTCGGGGATGGGCCAGGTCGGCAGCCGGCTGGCGGTGCGACTGAGCACCGAAGGGGCCGTCCTGACCGTCACCGACGTCAACCCGGCCAAGCGCGATCTCGCCCTGCAGCTGGGCGCCGAGTGGATCTCGGCCGGTGAGGAGCACCTGGTTCCGGCCGACGTCTTCGTGCCCGCCGGCATCGGGGGGCTGCTGACGGACGAGGTCATCGACACCCTCGACGCGAAGGCCGTGTGCGGGCCGGCGAACAACCCGCTGGCCGATCACACCGGCGCCGAGCGGCTCGCGCGGCGCGGCATCCTGTACGCCCCCGACTTCGTCGTGAACGCGGGCGGCGTGATCTACCTCGACCTCGAAGCCAAGCACCTCGGCAGCCGTGAGCAGATCATGGACCGGGTCGCCGCGATCGGCGACACCGTGCGCCGGGTCTTCGACGAGTCCGAGTCACGCGGCGTCACCCCACTCGAGGCCGCCGAGGGTCTCGCTGCCGAGCGGCTCGCTGCGGGCGCCCGCGAGCACGCCTTCGCGGGCTGACTCGCCGACCCGACGCTCGAAGCGGAGGAGATGCGCAGCACGGAGGACCGCTTTCGCGGAATCCTTCCTCCCGTTTGCGAATCTCCTCCCTTCTGCAGGCGGGACGCGGTCCCGCTCACCGTGACACCTGGTGTCAACAGTGGCAGGATGAAGCTGTCCTGCTGAGCGAGTCGAGGGAGACCGCATGTTCACCAGTCCGATAGCCGATGTCGAGATTCCCGAGGTCGGCGTGTACGACTTCCTGTTCGGGACGCTCACCGACGACGAGCTGGGCGAGGTGGCGCTGATCGATCCGGGCACCGGCGCCGAGACGACGTACGGCGCCCTGCGCGGGCAGGTCGACGCGTTCGCCGGCGCCCTGGCGGCGCGCGGCGTCGGCACGGACACGGTCATCGGCCTGCTGTGCCCGAACGTCCCCGCATTCGCGACGGTGTTCCACGGGATCCTGCGGGCCGGCGGCGTGATCACGACGATCAACTCCCTCTACACCGCGGGCGAGATCGAGAAGCAGCTGCGCGACGCCGGCGCGACCTGGCTGATCACGGTGACTCCGCTCCTGCCGCAGGCGAAGGCGGCGGCATCCGCTGTGGGCATCGCCGATGACCACCTGCTCGTGATGGACGGCGCCGAAGGACATCCGAGTCTGCGCGAACTGCTGACCGAGCAGAAGCCCGCCCCCGAGGTGAGCTTCGATCCCGCGACGCACCTGGCTGTCCTGCCCTATTCCTCCGGCACGACAGGCATCCCGAAGGGCGTGATGCTCACGCACCGCAATCTGGTCGCCAATGTGCAGCAGTGCCGCGCGAACATCGACCTGCGCGACACCGACCGCGTGCTCGCCGTGCTGCCGTTCTTCCACATCTACGGGATGACGGTGCTGCTGAACCTCGCCCTGCGGCAGCGGGCGAGCCTCGTGACCATGCCGAAGTTCGACCTGGTCGAGTTCCTGACCAACATCCAGACCTACGGCTGCACGTACCTTTACATCGCCCCGCCGATCGCGGTGGCGCTGGCCAAGCATCCGATCGTCGACCAGTTCGACATCTCGACCGTCCACACCGTCTTCTCCGGCGCCGCCCCCCTGGACGGCGACACGGCCGAGGCGGCGGGCCGCCGCATCCATGCCCGCATGATGCAGGGCTACGGCATGAGCGAGCTCAGCCCCGTCTCGCACGCGATGCCGGCCGATCGTCATGACATCCCGGTCAGCTCGGTGGGCACGCTGCTGCCCAACCAGGAGTGCAAGCTCATCGACACCGAGACGGGCGAGGAGATCACCGAGATCGGCGAGGGCGGCGTCACCCGGCCGGGCGAGATCTGGATCAAGGGTCCGAACGTCATGCTGGGCTACCTCAACAAGCCGGACGCGACCGCCGAGACGCTCGACGCCGACGGATTCCTGCACACCGGCGACGTCGGGGTGTACCACGAGGGCGGCTACTTCTCGATCGTGGACCGGGTCAAGGAGCTCATCAAGTACAAGGGCTACCAGATCGCTCCGGCGGAGCTCGAGGCACTGCTGCTGTCGCACCCGAAGATCATGGATGCCGCCGTCATCGGCGTCCTGGACGAGGACAAGCAGGAGATCCCGAAAGCCTTCATCGTCGCAGCCCCCGATTCCGGGCTGACCGAGGAGGAGGTGACGGCCTTCGTCGCGGACAACGTCGCACCCCATAAAAAGGTGCGTCGGGTGGAGTTCATCGACGTGATCCCCAAGTCCGCGTCGGGCAAGATCCTGCGCAAGGACCTGCGGGCCCGGGAGACGGCTCCGGCGGTCTGAGGCTCCTGTCCACGCTCGGTGGGCGTGTTCCGTCGCTTCGTTGGCCTGCAGCGACGAGATGCGCCTACTGAGCGGGAAGCCGCGCGCTTCAGTGGGCGCGATCCGTCGCTACCGGTGGCAGAACCGGCGGAATGCGCCAACCCACCCATCCGTCCGCGCACGAAAAAGTGCCCCCGCCGCAGCGGGGGCACTTCGATTCGTGGACCTGAGGGGACTCGAACCCCTGACCCCCTCGATGCGAACGAGGTGCGCTACCAGCTGCGCCACAGGCCCATAAACCTCGGATAGGTTATCACGCCGTCGGCGGCCTTCCTCGACGCCGAACGGTGCGCGAAGAGTCCTTCGTCAGCCCGCGCGGCTGGCCAGAAGCCGGCGCACGTGGGCTTCGATCTGGGCGTCGTCCACCGGGCCCGTGCGGACGAATTCGGATGCCGCTGCCGCTCGGCGCGCGGCGCGGGCCGCCTCGATCGAGGGCGGCTGGGCACGTGCGGCGCGCTCGCGTGCGGCCTCTTCCACGGAGGCCTGGCGCAGCGCCTCGCGGGCGGCCGCGGCGTCGAGCACGGCTGCCGCGCGGGAGCCGGCCGACCCCGTGAGAGGTCGGGGAAGCTCGCGCGGAGCCCAGCTGCGGCGATCGCTTGCCAGCGCGACGTCCTGCACCGTCCGGGCTTCGCGGGGAGCGGCATCCGCCACGGCGACACGGGTCACGGCGCGCGCGCCCACCCGGGTCATGCGCTGCAGCAGCAAGCCGCTGAACAGAGCCGCACCCACGCCGGTCCAGAGGAGCACCTGCGACCCGGTCGCGACGACCTGCCAGGCGCCCCACAGGGCGACGCCGATCGCCGCGAGCGCGACGAAGGTGAGGGCGAGCCGCGTGCGACGTCGCGCACGGGCCCGGCGTGCAGCCGGCGTCGACCGCGCCGCCACCCGCTCATCGCGGGCGCGCTGCAGATCGGTGCGCGCCTGCTCGAGTGCCGTGTGCTCGCGCTCGGCCAGAGCACGGCGCGCCAGCTTCTGCTGCGCCAGCGCTGTGCGGGCGTTGAGCTCCAGCCGCACTTCCTGCGGCGTCTCGCTGGTCTCGGCCAGCACCCGCAGCGCCTGATTGAGGCGGACCGCGTTGCGCTCCGCGGCGTCGAACTGCCGCCGGCTGTGCCACGACGGCAGCAGGTAGACCATCCAGAGGAGCACGGCGACGAGAACGATCACTCCCCCGCCCAGCACCTGCCCACCCATGCGGTCCACGGTAGGCGACCGGATGCCGGTGTCCCGGCATCCTGTCGCGTGTCGTGTCAGGACCCTGTGCTAGTCGGCAGCGTCACGCCCGCAAGCGGTCGCTCGGCGGCACGGTCGCCGCATCCTGCGGCGCGCGCCCCTCGACCCAGCGCCGCAGCACCCCTTCGGGCACATCCTCCCGCGTCAGGGCGAACGCGTAGTGGTCGCGCCAGTCGCCGTTGATGTGGATGAAGCGACGACGCAGCCCCTCGTAGCGGAAGCCGAGCTTCTCGACGACGCGCAGCGATGCGTGGTTCTCGGGGCGGATGCAGATCTCCATCCGATGCAGACGCATCTCGTCGAAGCACACATCGGTTGCCAGGGCGACGGAGGTCGTGGTGATGCCGCGGCCGGCGAACCGCTCGCTGACCCAGTAGCCGATCGTCGCCGACGCCAGCGAGCCGCGGGCGATGCCCCACACGTTGAGCTGACCGGCGAGCTCGCCGTCATCCTCCATCACGAAAGGAACGCCGGCACCGTCCCGGTACTGCTGCAGCAGCCTGCGCACGCCCGCACGCATGTCGAACGACACCGGGCCGTCGGGGCTCGTGGCCTCCCACGGCCGCAGCCAGGCCCGGTTGGAGAGGAGCTCGTTCTGCAGCACCCGCGCGTCGCGCGGGCGGACGAGGCGGATCGACACGTTGGCGTGCCGACGGGGAGTCGTCAGGTCCACGACACTCCCCTCGAACGGGCGGCGCTACAGGGTCGCCGCGAACTCCTTGAACCAGGGTCGCAGCTGCGGGCCGAGATCCTCGCGATCCGCGGCGAGCTGCACGATGGCCTTGATGTAGTCCACCCTATCGCCGGTGTCATAACGGCGGCCGCGGAACACGACGCCGTACACGCCGGGTCCGTCCGGGTCGGCGGCCTGCTCCTGCAGCGCGTCCGTGAGCTGGATCTCGCCGCCCTTGCCCGGTTCTGTGTGCTCGAGCACGTCGAAGATCGCCGGGCTCAGCACATACCGACCGATGACGGCCAGGTTCGAGGGCGCGTCCTCGGGCTTGGGCTTCTCCACCAGGCCGGTCACGCGCACGACATCAGGATCGTCGGTCTGCTCGATCGCCGCAGCGCCGTACATCCCGATGTGGGCGGGGTCGACCTCCATGAGCGCGATGATCGCCGCACCGGTGCGCTCGTGCTCGGCGATCATCGTCGTCAGAAGCGCGTCGCGCTCGTCGATGAGGTCATCGCCGAGCATCACCGCGAAGGGGGCGTCGCCGACGTGGGCGCGGGCGCGGAGCACCGCGTGCCCGAGCCCCTTGGGGTCGCCCTGCCTGACGAAGTGGATGTCGGCCATGTCGCTGGAGGCCATGACGCGCTGCAGGCGATCCGCGTCGCCCTTCTCGGTCAGCTTGACCTCGAGTTCGGGCACGGAGTCGAAGTGGTTGGAGATCGCGTTCTTGTTGCGTCCGATGATCACGAGGATGTCGGTGATGCCCGCCTGCGCGGCTTCTTCGACCACGTACTGGATGGCGGGCTTGTCGACGACCGGCAGCATCTCCTTGGGCATCGCCTTGGTGGCGGGAAGGAAGCGCGTCCCGAGTCCGGCGGCGGGAATGACGGCCTTGAATGGCTTGTGGGGCATGAGGACACTGTACCGACGGGCACCTGCGCAACCCCTGTCCGGCGGTCAGGTTGCCGCACCGAGGGTCGTCGTGATAACCGCGCCTAGAATCGACGTATGCCCGACGCGATCGCCACCGCCAAGCGCGCGCTGCGTGCCGAGCTGCGCGAGCGCCGGCAGCTGCTGTCGCAGCAGGCTCGGGATGCCGCGGCTCAGGGCATCGCCCGGCAGCTGGACACGCTCGTGGACTCCCTCGGCGTGCGGTCGATGTCGTGCTTCCTGTCCACGACCACCGAGCCGGGCACGCGCGAGTTCGTCGAAGGGGCCGTGCGGCGCGGCATCCGGGTCCTTCTTCCCGTGACGCGCACGGACGGCCTGCTCGACTGGTCGGTGGCCACCCCCGACCTCGACATCACCGAGGGAATGTTCGGCCTGCCCGAACCGGTCGGCGAGCTGCTCGGACCGATCGCCGTCAACGACGTCGACCTGCTCGTCATCCCCGCCGCCTCCGTCGATCGCACCGGCATGCGCATGGGATGGGGACGCGGCTACTTCGACAAGACCATCGGCTCGATGGAGGGCTGCCCGCCCGTCTACGCGGTCATCTACGACTCCGAATTCGTCGACGAGGTGCCCAGCGATCTGCACGACCAGCCCGTCACGGGCGTCGTCACCCCGACTCAGACCGTCAACATCGCGCCCGTCCGGCGCTGACCCGCTCGAAAGAACACATGCCTACCTACGCCTATGCCTGCAAGACGTGCGGCCACCGCTTCGATGCGGTGCAGTCCTTCGCCGATCCGACCCTCACCGAGTGCCCGGAATGCGGTGGGGAACTGCGCAAGGAGTACGGCTCGATCGGCGTGACCTTCAACGGCTCGGGCTTCTACCGCACCGACTCGCGGGCGCCCGAGAAGAAGACTTCTGACGCGGGTTCGTCTTCGAGCGGCTCGTCGGGTGGCGGGGAGTCCTCGCCTCCGACATCATCGAAGTCGAAGGCGAAGTCCTCGCCTGCATCTACAGGATGAAGCCGGCCTCGGCCGGAGTTAGGTCGGGTGATTCACGTGGTCCAGGGATTCAAGGAATTCATTCTTCGAGGGAACGTCATCGATCTCGCCGTCGCGGTGGTCATCGGAGCAGCCTTCACAGCGATCGTCACCGTGCTGGTCGATTCGCTCATCAATCCGCTCATCGGACTGTTCTTCGCCGCCGACAGCCTTCAGACGGCGATGCAGGTGACAGTCCCGACGCTCCTCGGCGGCACCACGACGTTCTCGTTCGGTGCCATCCTGGCCGCGATCATCAACTTCCTCGCCGTGGCGCTGGTGGTCTACTTCGTCTTCGTCGTTCCCATGAACCGTGCCAAGGAGCGCGCAGCGGCCAAGGCAGGCGTCGTCGAGGGTGAGGAGCCTCTCCCGACCGAGGCAGAGGTCCTGGTTCAGATCCGCGACCTGCTGCAGCAGCAGCAAGGACCCACCACGCGCATCTGAGAAGTACGGCTCGGAGGCAAGGGTCAGTAGTGCGGCGGGACATCCTGCCGCAGGCGGTCGTCGTTGGGTCCGGATGCCGCGGAGGGAGCGGATGCGGCGCCCTCGGCATCCGCCTCCGTGGGCTCCTCCGACGTCCCAGGAGCGGGCGTCAGCTTCGCGCGACGCGAGCCGGGAACCTTCTCGATCCGCTGCCTGCTACTCGATGACATCGATCGGCTGCGTCTCGGTGTCCGCCGTGGGCGCCTCCGGCGCGACTCCGAGCATCACGGCGATCCGGGCGGCGACGCCGGCCGGGTCGCTGTACAGGTCGAACGAGTGCACGCGCACGTAGTGCCAGCCCAGCCGCCGCAGGATCTGCGGACGCAGCCGCAGCGACTCGCGCAGGGACTCGCCGATCGTCTCGGGATCGCTCTCCGCCACGACGGCGCGACCGCCGTACTGGGCGACCAGCGGCAGCAGGCCCCGATAGTGCACGTCGACCGACACGCCCAGGCGGCGCAGTTCCCGGGCGAGACCGAGCGTGAGTGGATCGGCGAGGTCCTCGAGGCGCTGGTCGCGTGAGCGGGCCGCGATGCCGCCCAGGATGCTCATGAGCGTCGCGGCCCCGTGCTCGAGGCGGCCGTCGTCGAAGGCCGACGGACGGATCGAGGAGACGATCACCATCGAGCGGCGCGCGCGGGTCATTCCCACCGTCAGCAGCCGTTCGCCGTCGGGAGTGGAGAGGTCGCCGAAATCGCTCAGGACGCGGCCGTGCTTGGTGAGTCCGAATCCGAGGGAGAAGATGACGCGATCGCGGCTCTCGGCGACCGATTCCTCGAGGGTGAGCACGGCGAGCGGCTCCGCGGTGTCGCGGGAGACGAAGTCGGCGACGTCCGAACGCCCCGCGAAGGCGGCCTCGACGGCGGCGCGCACGCGCTCGGCGTGCTTCGTGCTGGCCGTGACGACCATGAGCGATTCCGAGCCGCGGTTGACGGCGTGCTCGACCACGAGCGTCACGACGCGCTGCACCTCGGCATCGGGGCTCTCCACCGCACCGGTGACCGGGTCGGGGGCGCCGGTGCCGCCCTCGACGTAGTCGACGCTGAGGCTGCCGCGCCCGAGGTACGAACCCGCCCACGGCAGCGACACCAGTTCGCCGCCGTAGAAGGCGTCGTTGACGAGCTCGGCGAGATCCTCGCCGCCGGCCCGGTAGCTGCGGGTGAGGGTGGTCACCGGGAACAGTTCGGCCAGGCGCTCGAACACGCTGGTGTCATCGAAGGGCTCCCCCGGCGCTTCGTCCGGTGAGGGGATGCCGGCGGACAGGCGGAACGGAGTGGGCTTCTGGGTGACCGGGTCGCCGAAGACCACGACCTGTCGCGCGCGCCGCAGAGCCGGCGTCGCCTCGGCGAGGCACAGGGCGGCGGCATCCGCGATGATGACCACGTCGAAGTCGAGCTCCTCGGGGATCTCGGGAACGTCGTACGGCGAGGCCAGCCACACCGGGGCGAGGGCGCGCAGCAGCGTCGGGGCGACCCTCACCAGATCGGTCGCCGTCGCGCCGCCGTTCTTCAAGGCGCGCTTGAGCGCCGCGGCCTCGGCGGCTTCGTCGACGATGCCGATGCGCCACTGGGTGGCCAGCTGCGCCGCCAGAAGGGGGCCGGATGCCGCGGCATGGGCTTCGTCGACGAGTCGGAAGTCGCGCTCCAGCCGGTCCACGACTGCGGTGTTCGCGCCGAGCAGTGCCCGGTCGCTGCGCAGCAGATGCTCGAGCGCCGACTGCCACCAGGCGTACTCGAGCTCGGCGCCGACGAGGTCTTCGGGAACGTGGCGCACCGAAAGCTCGGCCAGCAGCGGCTCGAGGCCCAGCGCGGCGAGTTCGGTGCGCAGGGTCGCGCGCTCGACGAGGTTGTCGAACACCTCGGAGTCCGCTGCGAGTCCGGCGAGGGTGCGCACGAGCTGCGCAACCGGCAGTGAGGCGAGCCGGTCGGCCCCGCTGCGGCCGACGATCGCGTCCAGTTCGCCGAGCTCGGCATCCGCACGCTGCCACGCGACGTGCACGTCCGACAGGCCGAGCGGCACCGCGGGGATCACGCCGGAGTCGACGAAGCGCTGCCATTCGGTGCGCTGCTGCTGCACCCGCAGAAGCGCTTCGTGCATGTCGGCGATGTGGACGCCCGGCCGCACGTACTCGCGGGAGAGCCGGCGCAGGCGACGGCGCTGAGCTCCGGTCAGGGAGGGGGCGTCGCGCCGCGGTCCGTGGGCCTGGATCAGCTCGCCGAGCGGCCGTTCGAAGACCGTGGGGCTGAACCGGTCGAGCGAATCGCGGATGCCCTGCAGAAGCTTGAGGTACGCGCCGAGCTCGCTGATCGTCTGGAACGGCCGCATGCGGGTCTGCGCGATCAGCGCGTATCCGCGCTCGAGCAGGTTCGGAATGTCCTGCCGGTGCAGCTTGCCCGCCAGCGCATGCGCCGAACGCGCAGCGGTCGTCGTGGCGAAGGACACCCCGTACCAGGGCGAGTCGTCGGGTCCGAAGCGGAACTCGCCGAGACGTGCGGCCGCGGCCAGGGCGGACGCCGCCTTCGCACGCGCCGGGGCCAGGCGCGAGAGCACATCGATGTCGAACCGGGCGGCTGCGCTCGGGGCGGGGGCCTCCGAGGTCAGCTCGGCCAAGCGCCGCAGCACCTCGAGCACCGAGACTCCGAGCGCCGGATGCCGCGCGGTGACCGCGGAGCGGTAGTCGCGCAGCACACCGCGCAGGCGCACCAGCGCGTCGTCGACCTCGCCCACCTTCGGCTGCTCGGCCTTCTCGTTGCGTCCGATCGCCCGGATGAGATCGCGCTGCAGATCCCGTGGCGAGACGGCGAGCCCCGGAAGGCCGATGCCGGTGAGGCGGTGACGCACGCCATCCAGCGTGGAGCGGCGGGCGCTGACCACGAGCACCCGCTTGCCGTCGCGCACGAGAGCGCCGAGGGCGTTGATCACGGTCTGCGTGCCGCCGGTGCCCGGAAGCGTGTGGACGGCGAGCGAGTGCCCTGCGGTGATGCGGGCGAGCACACGCTCCTGCTCGGCATCCGCGTCCAGCAGCAGGGTGTCCGAGGCCGGAGCCCGTTCGTCCGGGCTCGCGACGACGGGCGCCTCCCGGCGGATCGACATCGTCTCGCGATCTCCGTGGTGGCCGGCCAGCGCGTTGAGCACCGGATGATCCAGCTCGACGGTGTCGCGCGCCATCGCGGCGCCGACGTCGGCGAACGTGGAGACGACCAGGCGCGGGTGCACCGTGAAGGAGTCGATCGATGACGACAGGGCGCGGATGTGGTCGATGACGGGCTGCGGTTTGAACACGCCGCCCTCGTAGGCGAGCGCGGCGAGGCCGCGCCCGTCGAGCTCGATGCCGAAGTGCGTGCGCAGCGCACGCACGAGCTCCGGATTCACGGTGAACGGCGAACCGTGCAGCTTGAGCTCGAAGTCGGAGTGATGACGACGGATGCCGAGCGGACGCAGCAGGACCGGCGCGGTGCACGCGAGTCCGCCGATGCGCCACGAGGCGAGGCCGACGGCGAGATTGACCGGCTCGATGCCGCGTGCGGTGCGCAGTTCGACGTTCTTGGCGGTGATCCGCTCGGCGGCCAGCCGAGCGTTGCGCAGGGCGACCTCGTCGCGGAAGAGGTTGGACAGCAGGGTCGAGCGGCCGGTGATGAACTGGGGCAGGCTGCCCGGATGAGCTTGGGTGATCTCGATGCCGCCGTCGCCGGCGTCATCGAAATGCAGCAGCGTCGACGGCCCACCCAGCTCGGCGGCCAGGGCGCGGATGCGGTGCCGTTCCGGTTCGGCGACGTGCATGACGGTCACTCCCGGTTCCGACAATCCGAGATCGCCAGGGGTCACGGACGGCGCGTCGTCCTCTGCGCCGATCACGGCGCTGCCTTCTCCTCGCCACACACGGCCACCCTAAGCGGCTCCGGGCGCTCGTCCGGTGAGCCCGCGCGAGTTTCGCGCGATTGGGCGACACGCCCGCTGACCAGGCGAGTTGTCGCGGGCATTGCCATGTGGCGCCGCGGCCTCCGCGGACGTCGGCTGCGCTCAGCGTCGCGGCCGCTCCTCCCCAGCCCCCGGCCGGGCGGCCCTCTCCCCCGTTCTCCACACCGCCGCGGTGACGCGTCGTCCGGCGGGACAGGATGGTCGCATGACCGCACCGCTGCACAGCCGCTTCCGCCTGCACCCGTCGCCCGTCGGCGACGTGCTCATCGTCACGACCGACGAGGGCATCCTCAGCCTGCATCCGCTGCGCGAGGCACTCGAGAACGAGCTCGAGCGCCTGTCGCGGGTGCTGCGCAGCGTCCCGGAGCGCGCCGACGACGACCCCGCAGCGGCGGATGCGGTCGTGCAGCTCGACGAGTACTTCGCCGGCGACCGGCAGGCGTTCGATCTGCCCCTGGACTGGCGCCTCGTGCGCGGCTTCACGCGTGACGCGCTCGAGGCGGTGCGCGGCATCCCTTACGGCGAGACCGCCGGCTACGGCGAAGTGGCGGTTCAGGCGGGCAGTCCGCGGGCCGCTCGTGCGGTCGGCACCGCATGCGCCACGACGCCGTTCTCGATCGTCGTGCCGGTACACCGGGTCGTGCGTGCGGACGGCTCGATCGGCGAGTACGGCGGTCACCCCGAAGACAAGCGGTTCCTGCTGGAGCTCGAGCGGGCCGCGAGCGAGTAGGCCGCTCGCGTGCCGAGCGGGCCCGGGACGAAAGCCGTCCCGGGCCCGCACATCCGGTCTCCCGCCCGCCACGCCGCCGTCGCGGGCGCGGCGCGCGGGCATTCGGCCGTAGCAGCGTGCCGGGGCGCTGAGTAGGGTTGCGCCATGGCCCGAAGAATTGTTCATCAGCTCGTCGACGACCTCGACGGCTCCGTCCTCGACGTCGGCGAAGGTGAGACCGTCCTGTTCTCCCTCGACGGCACCGCGTACGAGATCGACCTGACCGACGACAACGCCGCAGCGCTGCGCGATGCCCTCGCTCCCTACATCGGGGCGGCGCGCTCCATCTCGTCCTCGCGCGGCGCCTCGTCCGAGGCATCGCGCAAGCGACGACGGCCCGGCCAGCAGGATTACAGCGCGATCCGCGCGTGGGCGAAGGACAACGGATTCCAGGTGTCCGAGCGGGGCCGGGTTCCGGCATCCGTCGTCGACGCGTACGAAGCAGCGCACTGACCCGACGGTTTCAGCGGCTTCCCGGTCGCGATGCGAGGATGGGCGCATGGCTGCATTCGTCGTGTCCGAAGAGGTCTCCGCTGCGCTCGAGCGCGGTGCTCCTGTCGTCGCATTGGAGTCCACGATCATCTCCCACGGTCTTCCGCGGCCGCGCAATCTCGAGGCCGCGCGCGAGTTCGAGGGCATCCTGCGCGATCAGGGCGTCACGCCCGCCACGATCGCCGTGCTCGACGGGGTGGCGCGCATCGGCCTCGACGACGAGGGCATCCGGCGCATCGCCGACGAGGAGCTGGCAAAGGCGAGTGTCCGGGATCTGCCGATCATCCAGGCGCGCCGGGCCAGCGCCGCCACGACGGTCGCCGCGACCTCCCAGCTGGCTGCGCTCGCCGGCATCCGGGTGTTCGCGACCGGGGGGCTCGGCGGAGTGCACCGCGGCGCCACCGACACGTTCGACGAATCCGCCGACCTCGGCACCCTCGCGACCACGCCCATCACCGTCGTCAGCGCCGGGGTGAAGTCGGTGCTCGACATCGCTGCGACGCTCGAGCGCCTGGAGAGCCTCAGCGTCCCGGTCGTCGGCTACCGCACGAACGTGTTCCCGAGTTTCTGGCTGCGCGAGAGCGCCTTCACCCTGGATTGGTCGGTGGATGCCGCGGCCGAGGTCGCCGCGATCATGCGGGCGCACGATTCCCTCGGCAACCGGCAGGGCATCGTCGTCGCCAACCCCGTGCCGGAGGATCAGGCGTGGGATGCCGCCGAGCACGACCGCGTGCTCGCGCAGGCGCTGGCCGAAGCCGACGCGGCGCACATCACCGGAAAGGCCGTGACGCCCTTCCTGTTGCTGCGCATCGTCGAGCTGTCGGAGGGTCGCAGTCTGGAGGTCAACCTCGACCTGGCGCGCAACAACGTGCGCGTCGCCGGCGAGATCGCCGCCGCGTGGGCCGCGCACGGATGACGGGATTGCGCACGAGCGGGCCGGCGCTGCCGGGCGGCATCCTGGTCGTCGGCGATGTGATCGATGACACCGTCGTGATTCCCTCTGGCCCCATCCGCCCCGACACCGATACCGCCAGCGCGATCCGCAGTGTGGCGGGCGGGTCGGCCGCGAACACGGCCGCGTGGCTGGCTGCTCTCGGAGCCGATGTCGCCTTCGTCGGCGCCGTGAATCGGAGCGATGTCGACCGGCACTCCGCGCTGCTGGCGGGCGTCGATGTGCACCTGCAGGGCACGCCGTCCCCGACCGGGGCCATCATCGTGCTGGTGCAGGGCGCGGACAGGTCGATGCTGACCGACCGCGGAGCGAACGCCGACCTCGACTTCGATGCGATTCCCGACGACCTGATGCGCGCGCACGTGCACCTGACGGGGCATTCGATGGCGGCATCCGACGGCGCGGCGTTCGCGCGATTCCTGCGCCGTGCCAAGGCGGCCGGCGCGACGGTGTCGGTGAGCCCCGGATCGGTGGCCTACATCGACGCGCTCGGCGCCGCGCGGTTCGCCGAAGTGATCGCCGGCGCCGACGTGCTGTTCGCGAGCGCGGTCGAGGGCTCGGCGCTCACCGGCGTCTCCGAGCTCGATGCGATCGCGGCTCGCGTCGACGCACCGACCGTCGTGCTCACCCTGGGCGCCGACGGGGTGGTCGTCGACGGGACGCACCTGCCGGCCGTGACCGCGCCGGTCGTCGTCGACCCGACCGGGGCCGGCGACGCGTTCTGCGCGGGCTTCCTCGCGCGGTGGATCGTCGATCGGGATGCGGTCGCCGCGGCCCGGGCCGGCACCGAGGTCGCCGCACGCGCGGTCGGCGTGGTGGGCGGCCGGCCCGCCTGACCGGCGGCCTCTGTGCGCGCGAAGGTCCTTCCACACCGGCCCACTTGTCGTATATGTTCGCGACACGCCGCGGCCGACGTGCATATACGACAAGTCGACGAATTCGGGATGCCGATCCCCGGCGCGTCCGCCGCGAGAAGGTGGGTTTCCCGCCGCGAGAACCACCTTCTCGGCGGGAGTCAGTCGTTGTCGCCGAAGTAGGTGATGTCGGCCTGATCGAGAAGGATCGACACCCCGCGCTCCGCCGTCCACCGGAAGACCAGGCTCTGACCGCTCGACATCCGGGCGGGACGGTACTCGGGCGCGACGTCGCCGTAGGGGATCGAGACATCGAGCAGACCGGCCAGGAAGCGCTCGTCGGCTGAGCACCGCGCGTACGTCCGGTCGCCGCGGTCCAGCAGGATGCAGCGCTGTTCGGTCACGTCGGATCGCGCGAGCCAGAGGCTCCAGCCGTAGTACGGTCCCAGCGCCTCGGCCCATTTCAGTCCGCCCTCGACCGGGAACGCCGGCGCGGCCGGCTGCGGGACGTACCGGGCGAGCGATCGATCGAGCGGAATGTCGAGGAGGAGTGTCTCGGACGCGTTCAGCGCAGCGACGGCCGGCTCCGCCTGCACGGTCGGCTGCGGGGAGACGGCCAGCTCAGGCCCTGCGGACTGCCCGGCCACGGCCTGCACGACGACGACCACGGCGACCGCGACGATGCCCGCGACGACGGCGGTGCGCCAGCCGAAGCGGGGTGCGGGTCCGGCCGCCTGGTCCACGACCACGGCAGCGGCGGCGGTCGGCGTCACCGGTCCGATCACCGGCTGGTCCGGTTCCGGTGCGGGCGAGGGAACCGACGCCTGTCGTGCGCGCGTCTCCAGCGCGTCCAGCCGGGCGAGGGCGGCCGGATCGCCGTCGATATCGGCATCCGGTCCGTAGGCGCGGCGGCGCAGCGCCGCCAGCTCCGTGACCTCGTCGTCCACGGTTCCACGCTAGCCGCGCGCAGGCGCGCCGGGGCGGCCGCAGCCGAACCGCCAATCAATCGGCGCTCGAGCGATCCGCCTGTCTCACTCCTCCGCGGGCGGCGGCGGCGCCCCGCGGAGCACGGCCTCGACCTCGCGCGCCCACTCCACCGCGCGGCCCAGCTCACCGTCCACGAGCGGACCCTCGTACCCGTGCACGCGGAACGACTTGGCTTTCATGGCCACGTCGAAACCGAGGGATCGCAGCTCGTGCCGCGCCGCCTTGGCCGCCGAGCCCGGCAGCCGCGGCGTGTCGACGCGCGTGTCGAATGCGACGGCCATCACCGGCACCGAGATGTGCGGCAGCCGCGCCAGCCACTCGCGGATGCCGACAGTCGGGGCCCGCGGAGCACCATTCTGGCTCACGGCGCTCTCGCGCGTGGAGGGCCGCGTCATGGAGAACCCGTGGGTCGGGCCTCCGACGACGACGAGGTCGTAGTCCTCGATGGTGCCCGGCGCGGACTCGACGTCGAGCACGCGCACCGACATCGTGCGCCCCAGCTCGTCGGCGAGGGCTCGGGCGACCCTCGCGGTGTTTCCCCACAGCGATTCGTACACCACGACAGCGCGCATGGTTCCTCCAGGTTCCGCCCCATTCGATCGCGCCGAGGCGACGGCGGACAGGGCCGAAGGTCCCTCCCGGCCCCTCTGGTGAGGCGCTGAGGTCGGGCGGTACACTCGCCGCGTGCGGTCACACCTCGCCGACCGCGATGGAGCACGCAGGAACGGCGGTTGTGCATGAACGCTGATGCCGCAGCCCCCCGCGCGCCCGCCATTCTGGTCGTCGCCGCGGATGCCGCTCAGCTGCGCGCGGTCGTGGATCCGCTGAATCGCCGCTACGCGCAGGACTACCGGATCCTCGCGAGCCCGAGCCCGGCCGACGCCGCGGCGCAGATCGTGGCACTGCGCGCCGAGCAGGCCGAGCTCGCGCTCATCCTGGCCGATGACGCCTCCCCGCTCGACGGTCACGAGAGCGTGTTCGCTGCGGCCCGGCGCAGCTTCCCCGACGTGCGACGCGGCCTGGTGATCGAGTGGGGATCGTGGGCCGACCGCGAGACCACCGAATCCGTGCTCGAGCTGATGTCGCACGTGCAGATCGACTACTACGTCGTGCGTCCCACCGCCACCCACACCGCCGATGAGTCGTTCCATCGCGCGATCACCGACTTCCTGCACGAGTGGGAGTCCTCCAGCGGGCGTCGCCGTCGCGGCTTCACAGTGATCGGCGACCGCGCGCAGCCACGCACTCACCAGCTGCAGAGCATCCTCGCGCGCGGTGGCATCACCGCCCGGCGGGTGGACCCCCGCACCCCTGAGGCCGACGCCCTGCTCGCCGAGTCGAGCGTGCACTACGACGGCGTGCCCCTGGTCCGCACCGCCGATGGCGCCGTGCTCGTCGACCCCGACGACCTCGCCCTCGCGCGCTCCGCCGGCCTGGACACGTCCCTGCCCACCCACACCGTCGACGTCGCGGTCGTCGGTGCCGGACCGGCAGGGCTCGCGGCCGCCGTGTACGCGGCATCCGAAGGGCTCGACGTCCTCGTCCTCGAGGGCGACGCGATCGGCGGACAGGCGGGATCGAGCTCGCTCATCCGCAACTACCTCGGCTTCTCGCGCGGCGTGTCGGGGTCGGAGCTGGCCCAGCGGGCGTATCAGCAGGCCTGGATCTTCGGCGCGCGCTTCGCCCACGCCCGCCGGGCCGCGGCTCTGACCGTCTCCGGTGCGGGGTTCGAGCTGCAGGTCGAAGGCGGCGAGATCGTCCGGGCCCGCACTGTCGTGCTCGCCGCCGGTGTCAGCTACCGGCGACTCGCGGCGCCGGGATTGCGCCCGTTCGTCGGCGCCTCGGTCTTCTACGGGGCGTCATCGGTCGAGGCGCGCGCGCAGGCGGGCCGCACCGTGCTGGTCGTGGGCGGCGGCAACTCGGCGGGACAGGCGGCGCTGCACCTCGCCCGCTACGCGAAAGCCGTCTCGCTCGTCGTCCGCGGACCGTCGCTCGCCGAGAGCATGTCGCGCTACCTCATCGATCAATTGGATGCCGCGGGCGTCGGTCTCATGACGGGCACGCGCGTCGTCGACGCCGGCGCGCACGAGTCCGACCACCTCGACCACGTCGTGCTGGAGCGCACCGATTCCGGCGAGCACGTGGAGGTTGCCGCGGACGCGGTGTTCGTGACGATCGGCGCCCGCCCGCACACCGAGTGGCTGCCACCCGAGGTGCTGCGCGACAGATGGGGGTCGGTCATGACCGGCGCCGATGTCCTCACCGAAGGCAAGCCGGGGGCATGGCAGGGCGCAGAGGCAGGACCGACGCAGTTCGAGTCGTCCGTGCCCGGCTTCTACGCGGTCGGCGACGTGCGCCGCGGTTCGGTGAAGCGCGTCGCCGCCGCGGTCGGCGAAGGCTCGGTCGTCATCTCGGCGGTGCACGCCCACCTCGGCATGCACGTGGGAGGCTGAGCGCTCAGCGCAGACCCCTCGCCACCCAGGCGGTCGCAGACGTGCGGATCGGCCCGTCGCCGAGAAGTTCGCCGCACCGTTTCCGCACCTCGTTGCGAGCGTCAGGGTGGAGCGCCGCGAGCTGCGACCCGGCCGGGCCGACCCCGAGGGTGTACGGCCGCCACCAGTCCTCGAACGTCGGCGAGCTTACGGTGACCGACAGCTCCGACTCCTCGACCCGGCGGCATCCGGCCTCGCGCAGCAGCGCGCCAAGCTGACCGCGGCGTGCTCCGAAGCGGTCGGTTTCGTCGTCGGCGCTGGGATCGACCTGCTTCAGCACCCGCAGGAATCCCGACAGCGGCGACCGCTCGCCGCCGTAGTCCCAGACGTTCACGGCGATCGTCCCGCCCGGCCGCGTCACGCGCCGCAGTTCGGTGATGCCCGCGAGCGGGTCACGAAGGAAATGCACGACCAGCTGCGCGACGACCGCATCGAAGGACGCGTCCTCGAAGGGCAGCGTCTCCGCTGCGGCCGTGATCGCGGTCACACCGGGCAATCGCTCTCGGATCGCGTCGACGAACGGAGCCGACGGATCGACCGCGACGACGGATGCCGGTCCCAGCCGGTCCGCGAGCACGGCGGTCAGCGCCCCGGGCCCGCTTCCCACATCGAGCGCCCGCTGGCCGCGGGTCACGTCGAGCCAGTCCGCGAACTCGACCGCGAGTGGACCCGAGTATCTGCCCATGAACTGGTCGTACGCTTCCGGCGCGACCTCGAACGACATGCCCGGAGTCTAATCCGGCGCCCGGACGGGCGGCAGGGCCGCCTCCTCCGGACCGATAGCCTCGAGCCATGGAGGAGTGGGAGCAGGGCGCGGCCGAGGCGCTCGAGAAGCTGACCGGATCGCCGATGGCGGATGCCGTCCAGGGCACGATCCGCATCGTCGGGCTCTCCGCCCCGAAGGGGCGGTGGCGCTACCAGACCTGCGAGATGGACCTGATCCTCGAGGGACCGGGACTGGATTCGGAGCCGCTGACGACCGAAGTGGTGCTCGACCGCCGCTACTGGCCGACGGTCGGTCTGGTCATGCGGGCGCGGATCTCCCGCCGGCAGCCGCGGATGATCGACGTCAACTGGGACGCCCTCGCCAGCGAGCCGCGCACGCGCTGATCAGCCCATCAGGGGGCGCAGCACCCGCGCCAGGTCTTCGATGTCGTCGCGGCTGAGCACGCTGAGGGCGAGCGCCTCGCGGCGGATCAATTCGGTCATCGCCGCATCCACCCGCACGGCTCCCTCCGCGCTCAGCTGTACGAGCACGCCGCGGCCGTCACGCGGGTTCGCCTGGCGGTGCACGTAGCCGCGCTCGACCAGATGCGTGAGGCGGTTCGTCATCGCGGCGCTGCCGATCATCGTCCGCTGTATCAGCTGCGCGGGGCTCAGCTCGTGCGGCTCGTCGGTGCGGCGGAGCGCGGCCAGCACATCGAACTCCCACGAGGCAAGCCCGGCGGTCGCGAACGCTCCGGCGCGGATGCGCGCGAGCCGGATCGAGACGCGCCGCAGCCGCGACATCACCTCCAGCGGCGTCACGTCGACGTCCGGAAGCCGGCGTGACCACGCGTCGATCAGCGCATCCACCTCGTCCGGTCCGTTCGTCACCACACCACGACCGTACCGACCCGGCCGGCTCGCCGGGTCCGCCGCGCGCAATCCGGTGGGACGGCCGCCTCAGCGGAGCGGCGTGACCGTGCGCGAAGCGGCGTCCCACCGTCGCAGCGCGACGGCGCGGCCCGCGAGCGCACTTCCGAGCAGGTCCTTCGCCCTCGGCAGCTCTTCGGTGCGCAGCCGGCGCGCCAGGGTGACATGCGGCGTCCATTCGCCACCGCTCGTGTGCGGCGCGTCCTCTCCGGGTCCGGCAACGGTGTGCACGGCGGCGTGCAGCTCGCGCAGCTCGGCGGTCGGCTCCACGCGCCACGCGAGCACCCCGCGGTCGCCGTGGGCGAAGAAGACCGGCTCGGCGAGGCTGACGGAGACCGGCAGCCGGGCGATTGCCGCAGCGAAGGAGACCTGGTCGAGCCGCGGCCGCACGAGCAGGGTGATGTGCGGGCTGTTGCTCGGCGCCGGATGCGCGCTGAGGCTCGACAGGCCGGCATCCGCAAGGCTCCGCCAATCCGAGCGGACGCGCGCGTCGGTCTGGGCGTCCAGCAGCAGCTCGATGCTGACGACCTCGCTCACGCCCGCGCCGACCGCCGGCTCACTGCGCGCCGACCTGCCTCGCGACCTCTCCGGCGGCGGCCATGAATCCCACGAGATCAGCCTCCGCCTCCCGCGGCTGGAGGATCACCGAGGTGGCGCCGGCGCTGAAGAACGGCTCGATCGCCGCCGTGACCGCCGCCGCGTCACCGGCCACGATCAGCGCGGGATCGGCCTCGCCCGCGGTGCGGAGCAGGTCATCCGCCAGCAGGGCGCGCGCGGAGTCGCCGCCGAAAGCCGCCGAGACGAAGACGATCAGCTCGTGCGCGGCATCGCGCCCGGCATCCGCGCGGCCTTCGAGCGCCGTCGCGAGCGTGCGGGCCACGCGATCGGGAGTGCTTCCGGCGGGCAGCACCGTGCCGTCGCCGACCTGCCCGGTCAGCCTGACGGTCTTCGGCCCCTCGCCGGCGACCACGACTCCCGGCGTTCGAGCGGGCGGCCAATCGAGCCGCACGTGATCCAGCGAGACATATCGCCCCGAGGTGGTGACCTCTTCGCCCGCGAGCAGCGAACGCAGGGCCGGCACGTACTCGGCCATGAGAGTCAGCGGCGACGCGACCCGGGCTCCGACCTGCCCCATCCAGGGCAGCACGCCGTGTCCGACGCCCGGGATCAGGCGTCCGGGGAACAGCCGCTCCACCG
Source organism: uncultured Microbacterium sp. (assembly GCF_963524805.1). Classification (GTDB taxonomy): domain Bacteria; phylum Actinomycetota; class Actinomycetes; order Actinomycetales; family Microbacteriaceae; genus Microbacterium. The sequence continues at coordinate 27,544 of NZ_CAURGG010000005.1, forward strand.
TCGCGATCTCCATGGCCGTCAGTGCGACATTGCGCAGCGGCATCGGCGCCACGCCGATGCCGACCCGCAGCCGGTCCGTCCACGCGAGCACAGCGGATGCCGCCGCGAAAGCGGACTCGCGAAAGCAGTCCTCCCAGAGCCACAGCTCGGGCACACCGGAATCATCGGCGGCCTGCGCGGCGTCGCGCAGCGCTTCGGGCGGGGAATACGGGGTGAAGATCGCACCGATACGTCGCATGTGCTCACTCTCCCACGAGCCACCGTCATGCTCGCGGCAGCGGCGACGCACCCCGGCTGCGGTGTCGGCGGGAGGCGAGTAATCTGGGCGTCCTCGGCCGGAGAAGGGGAACCGGTCGAATGGGCCAGTGGCATCCGATCCTCGCCGCCGTCGAAGGCCCGACGGGCGTGTGGCGACTGATCGATCCGCAGGGCCGAGAGTACGGCCGGGTGGAGATCCGCCGCATCCTGGACGGCACCGACACCCGCTACAAGGCCGTCTGGCACGGCGAGGTGATCGGCTGGGCCACGACGCTGCGCGAGGCCTGCGAGCGGGTGCACGGCGCCTACGTCCGCTCCCACGGACCCGTGCCTTTCGCCGGCTACCCGACCCTCGGCGGGCCGCGGTGAGGAGATGTCACATCGTCGGTGCGACCGGTGTCTACATGTCAGTTGCACGCTCGACCAAGGAGACGACATGAGCACCAGTTCCCGCATCCCTGCCACCGAGATCTCCGGCGCCTACGGCTCGGTCATCAAGCTGGTCGCCCGCAAGATGATGGGCCGGGTCCCCGATTCGATGGGAGTGCTGTGGCAGAACCCGTCAGTCATGAAGGACGCCATGGGCATCGGGCGAAAGGTGGACAACTGGCACGCGCTGGAGAGCGACCTCGCGGCGTATGCGGCGATGGCGGCCGCTGCCACGGTCGGCTGCAGCTTCTGTCTCGACTTCAACTACTTCATGGCTCACAACCGCGGATTGGACGAAGCGAAGGTTCGCGAGGTGCCGCGGTGGCGAGAGTCCGACGTGTTCACCGACCTCGAGCGGGATGTCATGACGTACGCCGAGGCGGCGAGCCAGACACCGCCCGCGGTGACCGATGAGCTCTCCGATGCTCTGCTGGCGCAGATCGGGCCGGCTGCGCTCGTCGAGCTGGCCGCACGAGTGGCCTTCATGAACATGTCGGCGCGCATGAACATCGCCCTCGGCATCCGCTCGGAGGAATTCGCCGCCGCGTGCGGCCTGCCGCCGCTCGCGCGAGTCGCGACCGCCTCGGACCCCGCGTAGGCTCCCGGGATGACCACAGAGGTCGGCGTCGAGGGCGACCCGTTCGTCGTGCATCGCGGGCTGCTGTTCACCGTCGCGTACGAGTTGCTCGGTTCTGCAGCGGACGCAGAAGACGTGCTGCAGGAATCGTGGCTGCGGTGGGCGCAGGTGGAGGCGTCCGAGATCCGGGAACCGCGCGCGTACCTGGTGCGGATCGTGACCCGGCAGGCGCTCAATCATCTGCGCACGGTCGCACGGCGCCGCGAGGACTACGTCGGCGAGTGGCTCCCCGAGCCGCTGCTGACCGCTCGAGATGTCTCGGAGGACGTCGAGTTCGCCGACAATCTGTCGATCGCGATGCTGACCGTTCTGGAGACACTGGGACCGACCGAGCGCGCCGTCTTCGTCCTGCGGGAGGTCTTCGACGTGCCCTACGACGAGATCGCGGATGCCGTCGGCAAGACGCCGGCGGCGGTCCGGCAGATCGCCCATCGGGCCAAGGAGCACGTCTCCGCCCGTCGGCCTCGGGTGCGCGTCGTGCGATCCGAGCACGAGCAGATCGTCGCACGCCTCGTGGTGGCGCTGAACACGGGAGATCTGCAGGGACTGCTCGATGTCCTCGCGCCGGATGTCGTGTCCGTCGCCGATGGCGGCGGCAAGGTCCGCGGGGCGGCGCCGAAGCCGATCGTCGGCGACGTGCGGCTGGCGCGCTACCTCGTGGGCGGAATGTCGAAGGTCGACGGCGACCTGCGCGCGTCGATGACGTGGGTCAACGGCGAGCCCGCGGTGCGGATGGAGCTGGACGGACGGCTGATCGGGATCGTCAGCGTGGCGGTGGAGGACGGGCGGGTCGCGCGCGTGTACTCGATCGCGAATCCCGACAAGCTCGGGCGGGTCGACGTGCCGATCGCCCTTTTGCGCTGACCGTTCACTCCTGGTCTTCGCGGACCGGCCCCGGCTGCATGTACCACTCGACGAACGACCGCGCACGCCCGTCATCGGCGAAAGTGATCACCCACAGATTCGCATAGACGCTGTCGTCGTCATAGTCGGTCCGCCCCTGCACGACGCCGACGCCATCCGAGGAGGCCAGCGGCGCTCCCGTGAAGGTCCACGACCCGGGCTCGTCGCGATGCGCGAGCCAGCCCTCGACGATCCCCTCCCTGCCGATCCAAGGTTCGGGGTCGAACGGGCCGCCGGCATAGGTCGCGTCGTCGGTGAACAGGGCACGGATGTCGTCGGGGTCGTTGGTGCTCCACGCACGGAGGTAGTCGTCGAGCCATTTCTGCACCATCTCGTTCATGATCCCTGCCTACTCCGGGCCGCGGACATCCGATGACCAACGAGAATCGCGGATGCCGCCACCACCGGGCCCGATCGGTGCGACAGTACAGGGACACCCCGCAGCCGAGGAGCGTGCGTATGCAGCCGATATCGCCGAGCGCGCCGCCGCTGCGCGGCCCGGTCGTCGCCGCGCAGGACTGGGAGCAGGTCGCCTTCGTCCACTGGCGTGTTTCCCCGGCTGCCGTCGCCCCGCTCCTGCCTCCCGGCGTCGAACCCGACGTGATGGACGGATCGTCGTGGGTGGGGTTGATCGCCTTCCGCCTCGGCGATGCGCGCATCGGGCGGCTGCCGCCCATGTCGGGCTGGGGATCGTTCACCGAGGTGAATGTGCGCCTCTATGGCGTGGATGCGCACGGACGCCGGGGTGTCGTCTTCCGCTCCCTCGAGGCCTCGAGCCTGCCGGCGGTGCTGGCGGCACGCGCGCTGTTCGGACTGCCGTACATGTGGGCGCGAACGGCTCAGCACCCCACCCCCGACGGCTGGGACTACGCCTCGCGCCGCGTGACCGGTTCGCCGGTTCGCCACGGTCCCGGCTTTCAGATGTCCATCGCGGTGGAGGCTGCCCGTACGGTCGACGACGAACTGTCGCACTTCCTCACCGCCCGCTGGGGGCTGTTCCAAGAGCGCGTCGGACGCACGCAGTGGCTGCCCAACGAACACGAGCCGTGGGTGCTGCATCCCGCTCGCCTGATCGCGCTGCGCGACGAGCTCTGCGCGGCCGCCGGTCTGCCGGGCGTCGTGGACGCGCCCCCCGACTCCGTCCTGTTCAGTCCGGGAGTGACGTCGAGATTCGGACGGGGCACGTGGCTGCCGGCGCGCGCTCAGGCCTGATCGGGCACCACACGCTCGTCGGAATCGGTCTCTTCGTTGGCCGTTCCGGGCGTCAACCCGAGGAAGTCCGCATCCGGCAGACCGGCATCGTCGATGTCCTCGTCTCGGTCGTAGACCTCGGGCACACCGGGAAGGTCCTCGGCACCCGGCTCGCCGGTGGCACGTTCGCGATCTGACATGGCACATCCTTCCGCTCGAATGCGTCCACGGTAGGCGGATGCCGGCCCGCTGCGAACGGGATTGACGACGTCCCCGCAGCCGCGTAGAGCCGAACGCCTCGGCGGGTGCGCCCTCGGCGAACTCCGCCGCCCGTCACGCCGCCGGTGCTGAGATGGGAGCATGAGCGACCAAGACGCGCTGGACGCGTACTCCGCGGCGGTGGTGCGGATCGCCGAGACCCTGCTGCCGTCCGTGGCGGCGGTGTCCGTGCGGTCGGCCCGCGGATCCGGCGCCGGCAGCGCATCGGTGATCACCGACTCCGGGCATCTGCTCACGAGTGCGCACGTGGTGGCGGGTGCGACGCGGGCCGAAGTGGCCTTCTCTGACGGCTCGGTTCTCGACGCCCACATCGTGGGGAGCGATCCCCTGTCGGATCTCGCCGTCCTGCACGCCGACGGCCGCACGCCCGCGCCCGTGCCGTGGGGCGACGCGTCGAAGCTCCGCGTGGGTCAGCTCGTCGTCGCCCTCGGCAACCCGCTCGGCATGGCCGGCAGCGTCACCGCCGGCATCGTGTCGGCGCTCGGCCGCTCGCTGCCGACGCAGTCCGGTCGCGTGGTGGACGAAGTGATTCAGACGGATGCCGCACTCAACCCCGGCAACAGCGGCGGCGTCCTCGCCGACAGCGCGGGGCGCATGGTCGGGGTGAACACCGCGGTCGCCGGGATCGGCCTGGGGCTCGCGGTGCCGATCAACACGAGCACGCGCGACATCATCGACGCCCTGATCACCCGGGGCCGGGTTCGGCGGGCGTGGCTCGGCGTGGCGGGCACCCAGGTGACCCTGACCCCGGAACTGGCGCAGCGCGTGGGGTCGCGCACGGGGATGCAGGTGGCCGCGGTCATCGACGGCAGCCCGGCCGCGAGCGCGGGAGCGCGTCGCGGCGACATCGTCATCACGATCGATCACACTCCGGTCGTCAGCGCGACCGAGCTGCAGCGTTTGATGGTCGAGCACGCCATCGGCCGGCGCATGGAGTTGACGGTGTGGCGCAACGGGGCGCTGGTGGACATCGTCGTGGAGCCCGAGGAGTTGCGCACGCCGTGAGGCGCGGGCGTCAGCGTGCCGGCGCGGTCACCTCGGCCAGCCAGTCGATCGTCGCGGTCAGCGCCTCCTGGGCCTCGGGCCGGTCGAGGTGAAACTGGTACTCGTGGGGCAGCTGCGGCTCGTGCGGGGCCGACCAGAACAGTTCCGTCACGGGAACGTTCAGGTCGGCGAGGCGCTGCGCCATCGGGATCGACTGCAGCCAGGTGAGGCCGTCCCCGTTGCCGCCGCTGATGTAGGTGGGGGGAAAGTCTTCGGTGACGAACTCGATCGTCGACATCGTCGCGCCGGAGGGCAGCTCCGACCAGTCCTTCGTCCCGGTGTAGGCCCACAGCGCCACCTTGAACCCCCACGCGGGCAGTCCGTTCAACTCCGCCATCGCACGCAGGTCGTAGACGCCGCAGTTGAGGATCACCCCGGCCAGCTGCTCGGCATCCAACGACGACTCCATCCCCACCAGCTGCGCATAGCGCGGGCTGGTGGCGAGCGTCGCCAGCTGACTCGCCAGCTGAGCTCCCGCCGAATCACCGGCCAGCACGATCTGGGTCGGGTCGACGCTGTACTCATCGGCGTGCGCGAGGATGTGGGCCAGCGCCGCGTTGAGCTGGGTCAGCGCGGTGGGATAGGTCTGCTCCGGGCCGAGGCTGTAGTCCACGCCGATCGTCGTGTACCCCTCGGCCGCGAGGATACGGAGGTAGGGATCGACGTTCTCCGCGGATCCCGAGATCCATGCCCCGCCGTGCACCCACACGATCGTCGGCAGCAGGTCGCCTTCCTCGGCGGGCGTGTGGAGGTCGAAGGTCGTATCCGCGCCGCCGTCGGCGTAGGGCACGTCATCGAGCTCGCGAAGACCGGATGCCGGAGCATACGGCTCCATCTCGGCGACGGCGGCCGCTCCGCCCTGCTGGAAGACCGCGCGGATGAGCATCGCCGACGGCCACGGGGTGAGCGAGGTCACGACCGCCACGACGAGCAGCAGCCCGACGACCACGCCGGCCGGGATGAGCACCCTTCGCCACCGGCGCCTCGCGCGCCCACCGTCGGACGGCTCATCGCTCGTGCTGCTGTCCCCACGCATGCCCCTCAGTGTGTCAGTGCCGACGCCGCTCCTGCGCACATCGGGGCGACCCGCCGACGCCGGAAAGCAGCCTTCTGGCGTCCGGCCGAAGGTCGGGCCACAATGCACTCATGTGGCTGTACGAGGTACCGGTCGCGGTCGCCCTGCCGCTGTTCGTCGCGCTATTCGTCGGCATCTCGCTCCTGATCGTTCTCGTGCTCCGCAGGTGGATTCCCCGTGACGGCGATGGGGGGCCGGAGTGGGATCGGGTGCTCGGCTACGCGATGGCCTCATACGGCGTCCTCTACGGGGTCACCCTCGCGCTCATCGCCGCCGCCTCGTACGAGGACTACCGGGGAGTGGAGGAGATCGTCCTGCAGGAGACCTCCGCGATCTCGGTGCTCTATCGCGATGCATCCGGCTTTCCGGAACCGATCGGCAGCGAGCTGCAGTCGGTGCTGATCGAGTACACGGACGACGTGATCAACGTGGACTGGGTGCGTCAGGCCGGCGGCGTGATCCCGTCGCACACATCCCCGCAGCTCACCGAGATCGAGCAGCTACTGTTCGACTTCCAACCGGCGAACGAATCCGAGTCGAACCTGCACGCGGCGACGATCAGCGCGTTCAACCAGTTCCTCGCCGATCGCGGAGCGCGCATCGGTGCCACCGCACAGGAGATTCCCCCCATCCTCTGGGTCGTCCTGTACGTCGGCGCCTTCATCAACGCGGTGCTGATCGGCCTGGTCGAGGTCCGACGGCTCCGCAGCCACCTCCTGATGGCGGGGCTGGTGGCGGCGTTCGTCGGCTTGGTGATCTTCGCGATCGCGAGCTTCGACCACGTCTACGCGGGTGAAGTGGCGATCGACACGACTCTGTTCGAAGAGCTCAAGAACTCGCTGCTGGGGACTCCCTGACGGATCCGCCCTCCCACCATTCGAGCACGCGCGCGCCGATCAGAGTGAGCCAGCGCGACGGCTGACCTTCGGGCACGTCGACGTCGAACCAGGTGCGTCCGGCGAGCGGGGTGGTCTGCAGCCACGTCCCGTCCGGCTGACGCGCGGAACGGACGACCTCGACCGCGTCCGCGAGCCGGGCATCCGGATCGGACCGTTCGTGCAGGGACGCGTCGCGGAAGTGATCGAGCGCCGCGAGTGCGCTGTACCGGTGCCGGTTCGGGTAGACGAACCGGCTCACGAACTCGCCGACGGGCTCTCCGGTGCTCAGCCGGTTCAGAAGGTGCCGCTCGAGCAGGTACTCCTCTCCGCCGTGCCGTGCATCGCGCAACGCCCGATCGCCGGTGAGCTGCTCGTAGGCGAGCATGCCGCGCACGGCGTTCAGAGTGGAGTGGAACGACGAGCGCACGGAGTCGCCCTCTTCGGCCTCGCAGTTCCAGCCGCCGTCGGCGAGTCGGTGCCCCGGGAACCACGCGGCCAGCGCGGACACATCGGCCCCGAGCCAGGCGCCGCTGGCCAGCGTGTACGAGTTGATGCACACGTCGACCTCGCCGCCCCAGTAGGGAAGGTCGTCGTACTCCCAGCGACTGTTCGCCGCCAGCTTCTCAGCGGTCCCGGCGAGCGCCGACGCATCCAGCCCCCACTCGCGGAGGTCCTTGAGCGCCCACGTCGTCGCCACCCACGGCTGCCCCGGCTCTTTCGCCTCCGGGCTGTCGAAGAACCCGGCCGGAAAGAACGCTCCCCCGGCCCACTGGCCGTCGGCATCCTGCTTCGCGAGCAGTGCCGCGCCGAATCCCTCGGTCGCCACCCGCGCCCGCGTCGCCTCCCACACTCCCGGCGGCGCGGCGGCGAGGTCGCGTTCGACCTGCCACCGCAGCGCGGGATCGGAGTCGGGCAGCCAGTCCAGAAGCCGGGGGGCGGTCGTCATGCAGGAACGCTACCGACCGCCCCCGACAATCGAGAGCGTCAGCCCATCCGCCGGCGATAGATCGCCATCGCGCCGAGGTACGCCACGATCAGGATGCCGACGCACCAGGCGAGGGCGACCCAGATGTCATCGCCCACGGGCTGCCCCGCGAACAGCGCACGGATCGAATTCACGATCGGGGTCACCGGCTGGTTCTCGGCGAACCAGGCGACCGGAGCCGGCATGGTGTCCGTCGGCACGAACGCCGAGCTGATGAACGGCAGGAAGATCAGCGGATACGAGAACGCGCTCGCCCCGTCGACCGTCTTGGCGGACAGGCCTGCGATCACCGCCAGCCACGTGAGCGCGAGGGTGAACAGGATGAGGATGCCGACCACGGCGAGCCAGGCCCACACGCTCGCACCGGTGCGGAATCCCATGATGAACGCGACGCCGATCACGACCGCCAGGGAGATGAGGTTGGCGACCAGCGAGGTGAGCACGTGCGCCCAGAGCGCGCTGGAGCGCGCGGTCGGCATGGACTGGAACCGCTGGAAGATGCCGCCCTGCAGGTCCAGGAACAGCCGGTACGCCGTGTAGGCGATGCCCGACGCGATGGTGATGAGCAGGATGCCGGGCAGCATGTAGTCGATGTACGAGGACGATCCGGTGTCGATCGCCCCGCCGAAGACGAAGACGAACAGGATCATGATCGCCACCGGGGTGACGGCGGTCGTGATGATGGTGTCGGGGCTGCGCAGGATGTGCCGGAGCGACCGTCCGGTCAGCACGGCGGTGTCGCCGGCGAAGTGGGCGGTCATGATCGTTCCTCCGATTCCGTCGCGGCAGCCGGTTCGCTGCCGCCTTCACCGACGATCGCGAGGAAGACCTCCTCGAGGGTCGGCTGCTTCTGCACGTACTCGACCTTCGCGGCCGGCAGCAGTTGCTTGAGCTCCGCCAGCGTGCCGTCGACGATGATGCGTCCCTCGTGCAGGATCGCGATCCGGTCGGCCAGCTGCTCGGCCTCATCCAGGTACTGCGTCGTCAGCAGGACGGACGTCCCGCTGTCGGCGAGCTCTTTGACGGTCTGCCAGACCTCGATGCGCGCCTGCGGATCCAGCCCCGTGGTCGGCTCGTCGAGGAAGATGACCGGCGGGTCGCCGATGAGGCTCATCGCGATGTCCAGGCGCCGGCGCATGCCCCCGGAGTACGTTCCCGCCCTCCTGCCCCCCGCTTCGCTGAGCGAGAAGCGGGTGAGCAGGGCGTCGGCGATCGCGCCGGGGTCGCTCAGGTGGCGCAGGCGCGCGATGAGCATCAGGTTCTCCCGGCCGGTGAGGATCTCGTCGACGGCGGCGAACTGGCCGGTGAGGCTGATCGACTCGCGCACCTCCTGCGGCTCGGTCGCCACGTCGAAGCCGTTGACGCTGGCCTCGCCGGCATCCGCGTGCAGCAGGGTGGACAGGATGTTCACGACCGTCGTCTTGCCGGCGCCGTTCGAGCCGAGCAGGGCGAAGATGCTGCCGCGCGCGACGTCGAAGTCGACTCCGCGCAGCACCGACACGTCCTTGAACGACTTCTCCAAGCCCGCGACGCGGATCGCGGTCGCGGTGCTCATTGCTCGTCCTTCGTGCTCAGGCCCTGAATGGTGTCGTTGAGGCGGGAGCGCTCCTTATCGATCCAGCGCTTGCCCGAGTAGGCGGCGGCGAACGCCTCGGCGAACTCCACCGGGTCATCGCCCACGATCTGATCGACCGGCGTGCCGTCGGTCGCCGCCCGCTCCCACAGATCGGCGAAGTCGTTGAGCATCGTCATCATCATCGCCGGGTCGCCGTCGGTGATCCCGCCGTTGTACATGAAGTAGCGCTCGAACGCCTTCGCCGCCGTCGCGTACGGCTCGGGCAGCGCCGCGATGCGGCCCTTGTACCGGCGGTACGCCTTCTTGTCCTCGAGCGACCCCGTGAGGAACTCGATCCACTTCGCAGCCATGATCAGTTCTGCCTTTCGTCGTTGTCCGTGCCGTGGAGCTGTTCGATGCGTTCTGCGAGGAAGCCCCACGTCCTCCAGAACTCTGCGAGCTGGTCGCGCCCGACCGCGTTCAGCGAATACACCTTGCGCGGCGGTCCCTTCTCCGACGCCACCTTCTGCACGTCGACGAATCCCCGCTGCTCGATGCGCACGAGCAGGGCGTAGACCGTGCCCTCCACGAGGTCGGAGAACCCCTCGTCACGCAGGCGGGCGGTGATCTCGTATCCGTACGCGGGACGGTCGGCCAGGATCGCCAGCACGATGCCCTCGAGCGTGCCCTTGAGCATCTCGGTCATCTGATTGCCCATGTCCCATCCGATCTACTCTGCGTTGCTGACTACCACTAGACGGTAACACTGAGTACCGGTAGTTAGCAACACAGAATAGTGAACGGGTCGCGAAGCATAGTCGCGGCGGCTGGTAATTCGAACCCCACCCGAAGCGGCGTAAAGTAGCCCTTTGACGAATCGAGCCTGACGGGCCCATTCAACGGAGGTCCCGTGGCTGGAAATGCGACCACACGTTTTCACGACGTGTCGCTCCTCTCTGTGGCGAGCACTCTGCCCAGCCGGGTGACGACGTCCGAAGACATCGAGGCCCGTCTGTCGGCGTCGCTGCGCCGGCTCAAGCTGCCGGGAGCCCTGCTGGAGCGCGTGGCGGGAGTGCTCGAGCGCCGCAACTGGGCGGCGGGCGAGTCCTCCGACGAGGCCACGGTCTCAGCCGGACGCCGCGCGCTCGCCGAAGCCGGCGTCGATCCGTCCGAGGTGGGTCTGCTGATCAACACCTCCGTGACGCGCAAGCACCTCGAACCGTCCGTGGCCGTCCGCCTGCACCACGGTCTCGGGCTGCCGAGCTCGGCGATCAACTTCGATGTCGCCAACGCCTGCCTGGGCTTCGTGAGCGGCATGAGCCTGGCTGCGAACATGATCGAGTCCGGTCAGATCAAGTACGCCGTGGTCGTCAACGGCGAGGACGCCGACGAGATCCAGATCAACACGATCCGCCGGCTGCTCAACGAGGACGTCGACCGCGAGGGCTTCATGAGCGAGTTCGCCTCCCTCACCCTCGGCTCCGGCGCCGCTGCGGCTGTGCTGGGCCGGGCCTCCGAGCACCCCGATGGTCACCGCATCCTCGGCGGCGTCACGCGCGCCGCGACGCAGTTCCACGAGCTGTGCGTCGGCAGCGTCGACGGCATGTTCACCGACGCCAAGGCGCTTCTCAAGGGCGGTCTCGACCTCGTCGTCTCGGCGTGGAAAGAGGCGGCCGGCGAGTGGAACTGGTCGTCGATGGACCGCTACATCACCCACCAGGTGTCGTCCGTGCACACGAACGCGATCGTGAAGGCCGCGAAGCTCGACCGCTCCCGGGTGCCGATCACCTTCCCGAAGTACGGCAACGTGGGTCCGGCATCCATCCCGATCACCCTGGTCGAAGAGCAGGCGACGCTGCGCAAGGGCGATCGCGTGCTGCTGATGGGCGTCGGCTCGGGCCTGAACACCGCCATGATGGAGCTCGCCTGGTGAGTGCGGCCGCCGGCCTTCCTCCCGCCGGTCTTCCCGGACTCGATCCGTCCTACAGCCGTCTCGTGCCCGTGCCGGGAACGGGGGTGGATGCCGGGCGCACCCGCGACTGGCACTGCCTTGACACCGCCGGCGAGCTCGCCCGCCGCGGTCTGCCGCCCCTCGGCACGATCCTCGCGGTGCACGGCAACCCGACGTGGTCCTACCTCTGGCGGGCGATCGCTGCGGCGTCCGTGCGCGCCGCCGAGGCCGGTGCACCGGCCTGGCGCGTGATCGCCGTCGATCAGCTGGACATGGGCTTCTCGGAGCGCACCCACGTGCACCGCCCCCTGGCGCAGCGCGTCGCGGATCTCGGCGCGTTCACCGACGCGCTTGCCCTCGAAGGGCCGGTGGTCACGCTCGGCCACGACTGGGGCGGGGTGATCTCCCTCGGCTGGGCGGTCGATCACCCGGCGCTGCTGGCCGGGGTCATGCTGCTGAACACGGCAGTCAGTCATCCGGACGGCATCCCGATCCCCGCTCCCCTGCGCGTCGCGCGTGCGCGCGGCATGCTCGCCGCGTCGACGGTTGACACGACCGCGTTCCTCGATACGACGCTGGCCCTGGCGTCACCGGGACTGGATGCCGCGACCAAGGCCGCCTACCGTGCCCCGTACCGGTCGGCCGAACGGCGCCGCGCGATCGGCGGGTTCGTCGAAGACATCCCCGTCGATTCCGCACACGAGAGCCATGCGGAGCTTCAGCGGATCGCCGCGGGTGTCGCCGCGCTCGATGTGCCGGCGCTGCTGCTGTGGGGTCCGACGGATCCCATCTTCAGCGACCGCTACCTCGACGACCTCATCGACCGGCTGCCGCACGCCGATGTGCACCGCTTCGAGCGCGCCGGTCACATGATCGCCGAGGAGCGACCGTACGCGGATGCCGTCCTGACCTGGCTCGGCGACAACGAAGACAGGCTCACCGGTCGTGACGTGTCATCGCCGCGCGCTGCTGTGGCCGGCGGGGCCGAATCCGACGGGGTGTTCGTGCCGATCTGGCGCGGCCTGGATGACCGCCGGGATGACGATGAAGTCGCGATCGTCGACATGTCCTCGGGCGGCTCGGCCGGGCCGCGGCGCGTGAGCTGGCGCCTGCTCGATGACCGCGTCCGGCGCATCGCCGCGGGGCTCCACCGCATCGGCGTCCGCCCCGGCGACCGGGTCTCGCTGCTCGTCCCGCCCGGACCCACCTTATCGGCCGTCGTCTACGCGTGCCTGCGGATCGGCGCCGTGGTCGTCGTCGCCGACGCCGGGCTCGGCATCCGCGGTCTGACGCGCGCCGTCCGCGGAGCCTGGCCCGACGTCGTTATCGGCGAAGCGGTGGGACTGGCCGCCGCCCGCACGCTGGGCTGGCCGGGCGTGCGCATCTCGACCGCCGCGCTGCCGAAAGCCTCGGCGGCGCTTCTCGGTGTCGCGCACAGCCTCGGCGACCTCGTGGCGCTCGGCGCCGACGCGGCGCTTCCGCCGGAGCCGGCCGCCGATGATCCGGCCGCGATCCTGTTCACCTCCGGCTCGACCGGTCCGGCCAAGGGCGTCGCCTACACCCACCGCCAGCTCTCCGCCCTGCGCGACGTGCTGGCCGCCCATTTCGGCGTGACGGACGACACCGGGCTCGTGACCGGCTTCGCCCCCTTCGCCCTGCTCGGCCCGGCGCTCGGCACCCGCTCGGTGACCCCGCGCATGGACGTGTCCGCCCCACGGACCCTGACCGCGAGCGCCGTCGCCGCGGCGCTGCGAGAATCCCGCGCCGAGATCGTCTTCCTCTCCCCCGCCGCCGTGCTCAACGTCGTCGACACCGCCGACCGGCTCACCCCGGCCGATCGCGAGGCGCTGGCCCGCGTACGCACGTTCCTCTCGACCGGCGCGCCGATCGGCGTGGGGCTGCTCGAGTCCGCGGCCCGGCTGATGCCGAATGCCACACCGCACACGCCGTACGGAATGACCGAGTGCCTGCTCGTCACCGACGTGACCCTCGACGGGGTGCACGACGCCGCCGAGTCGCCCGACGCCGGGGTCTGCGTCGGAATCCCGATCGGCGCCAATCGCGTGCTGATCAGCGCGCTGGATGCCGAGGGCCGCGCGACCGGGACGCCGGGCGTCGAGCGGGGAGTGCTCGGCGAGATCGTCGTGTCGGCTCTGCACCTGAAGGACCACTACGACCGCCTCTGGCTCACCGATCGGGCAGCCGTGCGCGACACGGCCGCGCTCGAGGGCGACGGCGCGCGCTGGCATCGCACCGGCGACGTCGGGCACCTCGATGAGCGCGGCCGGCTGTGGGTCGAGGGACGCATGCCGCACGTCATCGTCTCCGCCGACGGACCCCTCGCACCGGTCGGCCCCGAGCAGCAGGTCGAGCGCGTCCCGGCTGTGCGCCGGGCCGCGGTCGTCGGCATCGGTCCGGAGGGGCTCCGTCAGGCCGTCGCGGTCGTCGAGACGCTGCCGCCGGCACGCCGGCCCGGCCTTGCCGAGCCGGAGCTGACCCGTGCCGTGCGCGAGAGCTGCGGCATCCCGCTGGTCGCCGTCCTCGCCGTCCCGCACCTGCCGACCGACATCCGTCACAACTCGAAGATCGACCGCTCCCGGCTGTCGGTCTGGGCGGATCGCCTCCTCGCCGGCCGGAAGCCGACCGCGCCGTGATCGTGCTCGTCACCGGCGCGTCCGGGTTCCTCGGCCGCGCCGTCGCGGCGGAGCTGGTCGCCGCCGGCCACCAGGTGCAGACGCTCCAGCGGCGTCCGTCAGGAGTCGACGGCGCGACGGACATGCTCGGGTCGATCACGGACCCGGATGCCGTCTCGGCGGCAGTGGGCGGCGCCGACGGTGTCGTGCACCTCGCCGCGAAGGTCTCTCTCGCGGGAGCGCCTGCGGAGTTCCACGCGGTCAACGTCGACGGAACGCGCGCGATGCTGGACGCCGCCGAGCGCGCCGGAGTGACGCGCTTCGTGCAGGTGTCGTCGCCGTCCGTCGCTCACGCCGGCTCCGCGCTCGCGGGCGTGGGCGCCGAGTCCGCCGATCCCGCGCGTGCACGGGGCGAGTACGCGCGGACGAAGGCCGAGGCCGAGCTGCTCGCGCTCGCGCGCGACGCTCCGACCTTCCACGTCGTGGCGGTCCGCCCGCACATCGTCTGGGGTCCGGGCGACACGCAGCTCGTCGAACGGGTCGTCGACCGTGCCCGTCGGGGGCGGCTGCCGCTGCTGGACGGCGGCACCGCGCTGATCGATTCGACCTACATCGAGAATGCGGCGACCGGCATCCGCGCCGCGCTCGACCGCGCCGACCAGGCGCACGGCAACGCCTACGTCCTGACGAACGGCGAGCCCCGGCCGGTCGGCGATCTGCTCGCCGGCATCTGCCTGGCCGCCGGGGTGCAGCCGCCGCGATGGAGCGTTCCGGCATCGGTCGCCCGCGCCGCGGGATCGGCGATCGAGCGCATCTGGGCCATTGCGCCCGGCGACGACGAGCCGCCGATGACGCGGTTCCTGGCCGAACAGCTCTCGACCGCGCACTGGTTCGACCAGCGCGAGACCCGCCGCGCCCTCGATTGGACGCCGAGCGTGTCGATCGACGAGGGCCTGCGTCGCCTCGCCGCGTACGGCCGCTGACCCGACCTCGCGGCGCCCGTGGCCGGCGATCATTTCGTGTCAACCGGGTGAAACCGCCGCGCGACGCGCCTACGGTGAGCCATACAGGAGTTCGTCCCCCACGGAGGTGCATCATGTCGAAGTCCAAGAAGAGCAGCGGCAGCAAGAAGGCCGAAGCCGAGGGCAAGGATGCCCTGAAGAAGGCCAAGAAGGCCCTGACGAAGGCGCGCAAGGCCGTCTCGGCTGCTCGGGAGGCGGTGAAGAATTCGAACAAGAAGCTGCGTCGACGAGCTTCTGCCCTCTCCGCAGACGCGGACGCGCTGTCGTCGACACTGGCGAAGGCGAACCGCGACGCCCTCAGTTCGACCGACGCTTCCGAGAAGCAGGCTGCGAACACCGCCAGCGCGAAAACGGGGAGCGACCCCCGCCCGGCGGAGCCCGTCCTGGTGGTCAGCGCCGCACCGGCGCCGACGCCGTCCTCACCCGCCCCGAGTGCAGGCGCGGATCTGACTCCGCCTCTGCCGACCCCGGAACCGGCCGCCCCGACGCTCCTCGAGCTGCGTCAGCGCGCGCGCGATCAGAAGATCCCGGGATACTCGCGCCTCAACAAGGCGGACCTCATCGCCGCCCTCGATCGGGCCGAACAGGCGTGACCGCGCGTCGCTAGCGCCACGACGGCTCCGTCACTCGGAAGCCGGTCGCTCCCCAGTGTCGGGCTCGGCGCGCAGCACGTCGGCGATCTCCTCCTCCGGCCGCGGCGGAATCGTCTCATCGACCTCGATCTGCGGAACGCTCGGCTCGCCCGGGCTGGGCACGTGCGGGGCATCGTCGGACTGCGCGACCGTGCGGGGCATGCCGTTCTTTCGTCGACTCATTCTTCGATTCTCGCCGCCCGACGCCCGCGGCGGGTCGCCGAGCGTCCGCCGTTCGGCTCCGGCCCGAGCGGATTCCGCCAGCGGACCGCTCAGCCAGGCCTCGGTCTCGCGGGGCGACCGCAGCCGCACGATCGGCAGTTCGGGATGCTGCGCCTCGAGGCGCGGCATCCGTTCGCGGTATTTGTGCCGCGTGGCCACCGCCCACCGCACGATGTGCTCGCGATCGGTGAAGAAGGTGTGCAGGGGTGGTTCGATGTTGCCGTTCCACAGCTGCTCCCGCGTGAGGCGGCGATGCAGAGTCCTGCGGATCACGCGCGGCAGGGTCACGGTCGCGAACCGAACGTCGAGCCAGACGAGCAGGTCTGCACGCTCCGAGAGGATCGGGCGGGCATCGGCGTACTGCCACTCGGTGGTCCAGGCCTCGTTCGCGACCAGAGCGCGCACCTCGTCGAGGAACTCCGGCCGCGGCATCCAGTCAGCCCCGTGGTACAGCCCGTCGATCTCGGTGTGCGGGGCGTCGATCATCGCGGCGATGCGTCCGGCGAGGGTGGTCTTGCCCGATCCCGAGACGCCGGCGACGACGACCCGCTGCGGCCGCAGCGGCAACGGGTCGTCGTAGGCCAGCACCGTCCCGATGGTAGCGGGGCGGTCAGCCTCGGCGCCTGCTTACTTCTGGTCCTTCAGCTCGCGACCGTGCACCGTCAGCGCGTAGATGATCAGCACGTCGACGGCGAGGATCGCCAGCGACAGCCACGGCTGGGTGGGAAGGAGGGCGAACTGTCCGACCGCGTTCAGCGCGACCAGGATGATCGCGACCACGCGGGCCCACGTGGCGCCCGAGAACAGCGCGAGGGCCGTCACGATGAGCAGCGCTCCGGAGATGATGTGCCACCATCCCCAGCCGGCGATGTCGAGGATGAACAGAGGTCCCTCCGGCGACGCCACGTAGGCGGTGTCCGGACCGATCACCGCGGCGATGCCGAAGAACAGGTCGAGGAATCCGGCGATCATCAGCAGAACGCCGGCGAAGACGCCCCAGCCTGTCCACCGAGTCACAGTCGTATCAGTCATTTCATTGCCTTTCGCGAGGTGCGCCGGTCGCGTGCGGGTGCAGCGGAGAACCGGCGCACTTCCGACGGTAGAGCCGCGCCCGAGCACGGCGACTCACTCAGGTGGGGTGATCTTCGGATACGGGGATAGCGGAGTGGTCGGGTGGCGTCAATCCCCGCGGTCGGCAGCGCCGGCGCAGGCAACCTGGTCATCACGACCAGACCGGGAGAGACCACCATGACGCGCGACCAGTACACCTTCACGAATCCTGCCGAGCTGTACGCCGACTTCGACCCGAAGCGCCAGAAGCAGCCGGAGCCCGGGCTCGATGCGGAACTGAGCCCGCGGGCCGATCACGGCGAGAAGACCTATCGCGGCACGGGGCGCCTGGCCGGGCGCAAGGCCCTCATCACCGGTGCCGACTCAGGCATCGGCGCTGCGACCGCGATCGCGTTCGCGCGAGAGGGCGCCGACGTTGCGATGTCCTATCTCCCCGAGGAGGAAGAGGACGCGCAGCGCATCGCGCAGTTGATTCGGGATGCCGGCGCCACGGCGCTGACCCTGCCCGGTGACCTGCGCGACCCGGCGTACTGCCGCGCGCTCGTCGAGGATGCGGTGGAAGGTCTGGGCGGGCTGGACATCCTCGTGAACAACGGCGGCAAGCAGGTCTACAACGAAGACCTCGAGACGCTCGACGACCAGCAGTTCGACGACACGTTCAAGACGAACGTGTACGCGATGTTCTGGATCACCAAGGCCGCACTCGCCTACCTGACCCCGGGCTCGACGATCATCAACACGACCTCTGTTCAGGCATACAACCCCTCCGAAATCCTCGTGGACTACGCCTCGACCAAGGCGACCATCAACACGTTCACGAAGGCCCTCGCGCAGCAGTTGGCACCCAAGGGCATCCGCGTCAACGCCGTCGCGCCCGGTCCGATCTGGACGCCGCTGCAGGTGACCGAGGGCCAGCCGCAGGAGAAGATCGCGCAGTTCGGCGAGCAGACCTCCATCGGCCGCGCCGGACAGCCGGCGGAGCTTGCTCCCGCCTACGTGTTCCTGGCCTCACCGGAGTCGAGTTATGTGATCGGCGAGACGCTCAACGTCAACGGCGGCACGCCCACGCCCTGATCGCCTGACCGCGACACACATCCGACGTCGTGCGCTCCCCGGCGCACGCATTCATCACGGAGGTTTCCCATGCGCGATTCCCACGACAAGCCGCGAGGCCACAGCACCGACCCGGCGGCGGAGGCGGGGTCGGAATCCGCCGAAGAAGGCGAGGCGGCGATGGATGCCGCGCAGGACGCGGTCGTGGATGCCGGCGATGGTGATTCCTGACGTGTGGGTGGGGGGCCGATGAGCACCGAGACGGAGGCGCCCGGCATCCTGAGCAGGCGGATCACCGGACCGCTGCTGTTCGCGTTCATCCTCGGAGATGTGCTGGGCGCCGGCATCTACGCCCTGATGGGGGTGCTCGCCGGCGAGGTCGGCGGCGTGCTGTGGGCGCCGTTGCTGGTCGCGCTCCTGCTGGCGCTGCTCACGGCGGGCTCGTACGCGGAGCTGGTGACGAAGTATCCGCGCGCGGGCGGCGCCGCGGTCTTCGCCGAACGCGCGTTCCGCAACCGGCTCGTGTCGTTCCTCGTGGGCTTCAGCATGCTGGCAGCCGGCGTCACAAGCGCGGCCGGACTGTCCCTCGCCTTCGCCGGCGAGTACCTGGGCACGTTCATCGAGCTGCCGACGATCCCGACCGCGATGGCCTTCCTCGTTGCGATCGCCCTGCTGAATGCGCGGGGCATCCGCGAGTCGATGCGCGCCAACTTCGTCATGACCGCGATCGAGGTGAGCGGACTCGTCATCGTCGTGGTGGCCGTCGCTTTCCTGCTGGGCGGCGGCGGAGGAGACGTGTCGCGCGTCACGCAGCTTCCCGAGGGAACCGGGGTCGCCACCGCAGTGCTGTCGGGATCGATCATCGCCTACTACTCCTTCGTCGGATTCGAGACCTCGGCGAACGTCATCGAAGAGGTCAAGGAGCCGACGAAGATGTACCCGCGCGCGCTGTTCGCGGCGCTCGCCACAGCCGGCATCGTCTACGTGCTCGTGGGGCTCGCGAGCGCGATCGCACTGCCGGCGAGTGACCTTGAGAACTCGAGCGGACCGCTGCTGGATGTGGTCGCGGCGACCGGCGTCGGCATCCCGGCGTGGCTGTTCAGCCTGATCGCGCTCGTCGCCGTCGCCAACGGCGCGCTGCTGACGATGATCATGGCCAGCCGCCTCACCTACGGCATGGCCGAGCAGGGTCTGCTGCCGCCGACCCTCGCGCGCGTCCTCCCCCGTCGGCGCACCCCGTGGGTCGCGATCGTCGCGACCACCGTCGTCGCGATGCTCCTCACCCTGGTCGGCGACCTGGCGACTCTCGCGGAGACCGTGGTGCTGCTGCTGCTGTTCGTCTTCGTCAGCGCGAACGTGTCGGTGCTGGTCCTGCGTCGGGACAGGGTGGATCACCCCCACTTTCGTGTGTGGACCTTCCTGCCCGTCCTGGGCATCGGGTCGTGCATCCTGCTCATGACGCAGCAGCGGCCGATCGTCTGGCTCTTCGCGGCGGCGCTGCTCGCGGTCGGCGTGGTGCTGTACTTCATCGCCCGGTGGGCGGGTCGGCGGGAAGCGACTCGAAGCTGAGTCAGCCCGGACCTCCGGCTGCGGCATCCAGAGCGGTGGCACTTACACCGAGCGATCTGGAGTCGGTTCTTGACCGGTACAGTGCTCTGCGCTACTGTATCGGTACAGAACCTTTCCGACTCGAGAGCAGGTGCATCATGGACCCGCAGTTCTTCTCCATCCTGGGAGTCATCCCCACCCGCGAGATCGCTCGCGGCGGGCTGAACGAACGTGACTCCGAGCACCACGGCGAGACCTGGCGGCTGGGTGTCGTGCCGGACTCCCTCGTGGCCGCGTTCCACCGTCCGGCGCCGGAGTCGCGTGGCCGCTGACTCCCGTCGCGCCGACGACGGCTCCGCCGCCGGCCAGATCACTCCCCGGGTTATGGTGGGGAGCGGATCGGAAGGCGGTGAGCAGGTGGGTCGGGTGACCTTGCAGACCGTCGCCGACGCCGTGGGCGTCAGCCGCATGACCGTCTCCAATGCGTTCTCGCGCCCCGACCAGCTCTCCCCCGCCCTGCGCGAACGGGTGCTCGCCACCGCGGCGGAACTCGGATACTCCGGGCCCGACCCAGCAGGGCGCGCACTGGCCCGCGGCAGTGCCGGCGCCGTCGGCGTCGTCCTGACGGAATCGCTCGGCAACGCCTTCCTGGACCCGGTCGCCGCCGCATTCTTCGGCGCCGTCGCCGAGGAGTTGGCACCCACCGGTCTCGCCGTCTCGCTCATCCCCGCCGACACGATCGGCGAACGCTCCGCGGCCCGCGACCTTCCCATCGACGCCGCCCTGATCTACGCGTGCGCGGGCGACGCCGAGTCGGTCAAGTGGCTGCAGCGCCGCAACCTGCCGATCGTGTCCGTCGATCGCGAGCCCGAACCCACGGGCACCTCGATCCGCCTCGACGAGCGCGCGGGGGGCCGCCTGGCAGCCCAGCACCTGATCGATCTCGGGCACACCGACATCGCCGTCTTCACCATGGATCCGTCACAGGAGGGTTTCGAATGGAACGACGATCCTCGCGCGCGGCTCGACAACCACGTCGCCGATGAGCGTCTTCGCGGCGTGCTGCAGACGATGGATGCCGCGGGCCTGCCTCTTCGGGTCTTCCATGTGAAGGACAACTACGACCACGTCATCGCACCGGGCGCGGCGGCCATCGTGGCCGATCCGGACCGCCCGCACGCCATCATCTGCTTCTCCGACCTCATGGCCGCGGCCATCATCTCCGCGGCGCAGTCCGCCGGCCTCGCCGTGCCTGAAGATCTGTCGGTGGTGGGGTACGACGACAGCTGGCTCGCCACGGCGGTCAGACCTCCCCTCACCACGGTGCGGCAGGACTTCGTCGCCAAGGGACGCGCCGCTGCTCGCGCGCTGGTCCGTGGGATCGACGCCGTGCGGGCGGGTACTCCGCTGCCGCTCCCCGCGGAGGATCTGATCGTTCCGGTCGACCTCGTCGTCCGCGGGAGCACCGGGGCGCCTCGCGCCTGAGGCGTCTTCTGAGTCGGTGGAGCGGCAGATGACCGCGCCCGAGGCGTACATCACCTTCGACGAGGACCAGTAAGCCGACGACGGGTCGGTCACGAACCTCGGCACCGCAACGTCTCTTCGCGGCTTCATGACGGAGCTACGCGATCGCCTCGAGCATGCGCGTGCTGACGGTGCTGCAGCTTTGTACTCACACGAGCGTTGACAAGGCTCGGTCGGTTCAGCGAGAGAGGGCGAGGACGCTCGCTGCAATGACGGCCATAGGGCTGAGCAGGGCAAGCAGCGCCCACATCCGGCGGCGCGCTCTGGCCGAGTCGACACTGGCCCGGAGCGTTGCGAATGCCACAAGATCTGCAGCCGGCACAGAGAGATCACCCCACGTCGATGGATTGAGCGCGGCTTCGGCCAGCTGCGCCGCTCGGTCCGCGCCGACGACCTTCAGGCGGCGCTGCAGCCAGCGAACAAGCTGATCCGAGGTGAGCACGACGACGTCCGCGGGACGCTCGCGTACGGTGATGCTTCGCGCCGCAACAATAGCGACAATCGGTGTCACTTCGATCGGGACACCTGTCGCCCGAGCGAACACCTTCGCGACGCGCTTGGCCTCGAACGCCGCGTTTCGCAGGTGATCTGTTCGCTGGCCACTCACCAAGAGCCGTCTGCTGGCCACCCAGATCTTCATCCCCGCGTGGTGCTTGGTGTTGATAGTGAATACGCCGCCGGGCCCGATGACGAGATGGTCGATGTCGCTTCCCGCCGTTCCGATCGGCACTGCGTGGATCACGAACCAAGAGTCGTCAAGCCTGTCGAGCAGGCGCCCCACCTCCAGTTCACCAATCGCACCGCGGAACCATGACTGGCTCTCTTCCGTGAGCGGTGTTCGTCCGAACAAGCGAGCGGATGCAGAGCGAGGCGGAGCGCTCGACTGTATGCGGAGCAGTTCCGTGATGACGGCGGAGGCCGGCGCACGCAACCTCAGATTGTCAGGAGCATCTGCGCGATCAGCCGTGAACGGTTCCGTTGCAACTACGGCATTGCGAGCCACGCTGACTGGACCGACAGGACCATCGCCCGGGCTGGTGTCGCCGTCTGTCCTCGCGGTGGATTCCGTGCACTCGATACAGCGAACGGTCCGGCGAGAGCGCTCGTGCACCGCCAACGTACCTGCCTGAAGCTCGGCGCCACAGAGCCGGCAACGTCCGGCGTACCGCAGACGCATCTCGCGCACATTCGCGTCGCCGGTGTCTTCGGTCACGGGGCGAGTCTAGGAGGACCGCGTCAGAGCAGCACGTACCTAGCCCAACCATGCCGCCTGCCATGCTTGCGGCATGGCGCAGACCAACGACCTCCTTGCGGTCCTCATCGACGCGGACAACGTGCCGCCTTCCAAGATCGGCGCCGTGCTCACCGAAGTCGCCCGCTTCGGCACCGCCTCTGTGAAGCGCATCTACGGCGACTGGACAACACCGCAACTTGGCAGTTGGAAAACGGTCGCGAGCCAACACGTCATCTCACCGATACAACAATTCGCGAATACCGTCGGCAAGAATGCGACAGACAGCGCCTTGATCATCGACGCCATGGACTTGCTCTACACCCGCCGGTTCAACGGGTTCTGCATCGTCTCGTCCGACAGTGACTTCACTCGGCTCGCATCCCGAATCCGTGAAGAAGGAGTCACGGTCTACGGGTTTGGGGAGCGCAAGACGCCGGAGGCGTTTCGAAACGCGTGCGATCAATTCACCTACCTCGAGGTTCTCTCGGAGCCCGCCACGGAGACACCGTCAATCCCGCCGCGTCGCGTCGAATCTCCGAAGCTGCGCGGCGACGCAAAGTTGGTGGGCGGCTTGCGAGCCTGTGTTGTGACCGCGTCTGGTGAGGATGGCTGGGCAAATCTTTCTGCGGTCGGATCGCTGATGCGCAAGCAGCAGCCCGACTTCGACCCTCGGAACTGGGGCTACGCCAAGCTTTCCGACCTCGTCAAGGCGACGGAGATGTTCACGCTTGCGCCGCGGCCGGGAGGAGGCCTGCAGGTACAGGCACGCAAGAAGGGCAACGTGTAGGTAGGCCGTCATCGTGGTCACCGGTCAGGCGGGCGGGATTGAAGGATTTGCTTCGGCTTGTTGAGTCATGCCCCTGGAGGGACTCGAATCCGAATCGGCGCGTTTTCAATAGCTACATCTAGCGGCAACTTCCGCGGAATTACGGGGGTTTTCGAGAGTTCGACCGCATCGCGAAACATGCAAAAACACCTAGCTTCAGATGGGATGCGGGCAAATTGCGGGCAAAAAAACCGCGCGTTTCCGGGGCTAGATCGGGCATTCGCAGGACTCGTTCTTGCCCGCATCCGTAAACACCGCGAAAGTTGAGCACATTGATCAGCATCTGGGCACAGAACGCCAGAAGTGCCCAAATCGCCTTATAGAGCGGTGGGGCACCTCCAACGTCCGCAAGGCGCTACCGGACCGTCGAGATTCGGTGATCAGCGGCCGATCGACGGACCGGATGACCCCGGGCCAACCATGGGTCCCGTGGCCTGCTCGCGAAGCTGCTGTTCCCGGGCCTGGACATAGACCTCACGCCCGGTCTCCTCATCGACAAGGCCGGCGACGCGGGCGCGATTCATCATTCGCGTCGCCGTGCTGATGCTGACGCCGATCTCCTCTGAGACGAGCTTGAGCGGTCCGTCGTTGATCACCGACCCGAGTCGATACAGTCTGACCGCCTCACGCAGGTTCTGCTCTTCTGAGCGCCCTTCCTCAGTGCGCAGGCGCGTGATGTACTCGCTGTACGATTCGGGGCCTCCCCCATCACGGTCGATGCGAACGACGCGACTCGCAGCCCACTGCACGATCGCCTGCACACGGATGTCGCGCAGCAGCGTCGTGGTCACCTCGTCCCCCAGCCCGTCGCGGTCGACCCGAACCGACTCAGCCACCGCGCGCCGCAATACGGGGTCGTACACGATCCGCGCACGGACCACACCCGGAATCTCAGGAAGGCCCGTCACGACCGCGCTCCACGAACGCGGGATGTGAACGCCGTCCCCCGCATCGATGATCTCCGTGTCGACCTGTTCGATGATGAGTTCGGGCATGCTGCGAGTGTGTCAGTTGGCTCGGCTCTGAGCAAGCGATGACATCGGGCATTCATGGGTGTACAGTTCGTGAGCAAGCGATGTCATTAGTTGCCCACCGAAGGAGAATGTCATGAGCACGTCATCCACCTCACTCGCACTGACAATGAAGGACGCCGCGAAACTCGTCGGCGTCGACTACCGCACGATCAAGCTCGGCATCGAGAACGGAACCATTCCCACGGTGCAGCTCGGCCCGCGCCAGATGATCCCCCGCGTCCCGCTGCTCCGCGCCTTCGGTGTCGACGCCTGACGGAAGCTCGATCGCGACACCGGCCTGTCGTCCGCTTCTGAGCGCCCGGCCGGCCGGGGTTACTTGGCCGGCTGAGGCTTAGGGCCGTTCAGTCACGAGCTAGCCAGCGGTACTGAACCGGCGGATGATTTCCGTTGCGAGGGCCACTCGATCTGAGTCGGGTGCACCGAGGCGCCCACCTTCTAGCTTTGTGCGAATGACTGTCACGATCGAGTCCTGGTCGGCTCGAGACGGCAACCCGGACGCCAAGTACGAATGCGCGGCGCTCAGGGCGGTGTACATCTCGAAGGCAGATTGAGGACCGGTCAGCACATCTCGGATCACGGACGCGGACGCATTGTGCGGCCTTTCGTCCATGATTGCGAGCGCACTAACTCTGTTTCCCGCGCGCCCTGTGTTGAAGCGGAACTCAACGCCATCCGCGCTCGTCTCTGGTCTGTAGGCGAGAGTCTTGACCTCGGTGACTAACCGCTCCAAGGCCAATCGTTCGACCGCCACTTTTGCTCTGGACGCTCCTCACCTCCTCGTATCTGTCGGAGAGGTTCTGAACCGTCGAGAGAAGAGCGTCCGCCCGCAACCGCAGTGCATCGGCGCGCTCGAAGTCGCCAGCGGCTTCAGCCTCGATCGCGTCCCTTAGTGCTCTTTCGGCCGAAGCACGAAGAGAGACTTTTACCCCGGCCGCTTCGAAACTGTCTATGCGATCGCCGATGAGGCTCACCGCAACCAGCAACGCTCCCGATGCGAGGAGTGCCTCCGATCCGCCGTCATTGGCGGTGAAGAAGACGGCTATCACTCCGAGACCAATGAGCACTAGTCCGATCGCGAACGCAATCCACAAGAGCCTTGAGCGGCTGGGTCAGCTAATGCCGGTCTCATCGCTTTTCCGCATGGGCCGACCATAGCGGCCCACCCGATCAGTCGGGCACCCTCTAAGCATCAGAATCCTGACCTCAGTCGAGCGGTTGGTCACTCGTGTTGTGGACGGTGCTCATAAGGGATCGCGCACAAGACCAAGGCGTGGGGTGACGCGCCGCTGTTCGAGCCTGCCTACCACGATGGGCTCGTGACAGCGGAGGTCTGGGCGATCTGCAGCGCGGCACCCACTAAACTGCGAGCACTACTCCTGAGCCTCGGGTGCAGGAACTTCGTCTACCCAAGACGCCATAACCACGTTCTCGCACCGTGAGCAGGTCCAGCGCTTGCCGTCGAAGTCCATCGACCTGCGACACTCCAGACAGAAGGGCTTATACGGCAAACGCTCGTCGCGCCGGTCCCAATACCAGTCATTCTTGCCCATCCCTGCAAACTACCGTGTGGCGGACACGACGAAGCTCTCGACTGCGGCAGCAGTATCGGTGGCCCGTCGCTGTGCCGGGGACGGCAACCAGTTGAGTCCAGCTGGTCGGTCGACCGTCGACTGCCGCCGAGGCAGCCTAGCGAGGCTACGTGCCCCACCGGCGGAATGGCCGAGCTTCCTCGATGAGGTGTCCGCGGTACGCGACCATGAGTGGCCCCGCAGCCATTGCTCTCCCGAACTCGGTCCTTGAGGGCGCGCTGCGCGCCGAGTGGGTCACACTGGAACCCCCGGAAGCATGACCGCCTAGAATCCTGACCGTCGCGGATATGGGACCCTGGTACCGGACGATTCACGACCGAGTTGGACAGCCTTTTGAGTACGAATTTCAGCAACTCGTCGGCTTTCATCGCGCGCACATCAACGCGATCGCGGCTGCCTACATCCAAGCGATCGAAGTGGCCGAGCAGACGCTGGACCCCGAGAATTACGATCCCGGTGACGTCTACTGGGAAGCGGAACAAGCGGTTGGGGCCGACTCCTTGCTCGCCGCCCAGCACCTAGGGCTGATGGTCCTCGTTCGAGGCGTCGCACTTGCTGAGCTCACGCTTGCCAAGATGGCAGCGCTGTTCTTCACTGACGCCGAGGGCATCGTGTTTACCAACGGCAAAGCTTGGACAAGGGCTAATGCACTCCAGTTCTACAACACAGCGCTCCGGAATCCCTACAACATCGATGGGCTGGGGTTGGACGCGATATCAGAGCTGCGGAACACATACGCACACGGATACGGCACCTTCGCGACCCGTGAGAACGCTAGAGCGCTTGAAGAACGACTTCTAGCCATCATCGATGACGGTCCCGCAACAGAACAGGAGATCGCCGATGGGTATGGGAATAGGCACTATGTTCTTGGCCAGCATCCACGAAGCCTCGCAGATTTCCTCGACCCCGAAGCTGACCTCAGCCCGTTGACAGTGCACCGCCTTCTCGAAGTTATCCGCAAGACTGTGGATGGGGCTCTCGTCGCAGCTGCGGGCGGCCTTCGCGAAAGCGAGTCGCTCGTGCAAGCTCGCTTCTTCAAGGACTGGGCGAAGCGGACAGGGTACGACCGGGGCGGCGAGAGCCAACTTGCGTACGACGGTCCGATTGAGATTCGATTCGAAGGCAAGCGGGTCGACGTCCTCGCCGGGGACGATGATGCTTCAATCAACCTCGTAAATCTGATGGCTGACGGTGACTATCGGGGGCGCATTGAGTTGGCCCGCTCGGCTGGTTGAATGTATCTGGCGGCTGGCCGAAAGCCGGTCGCCCACCGCTGATCTGGAAATGGGTGGCGACCCTGCCACTCATCGAGCGGACTGAACGGTCGGCGGCTCATCAGGGAGTGAAGACCAGGCATCTTCCGGCTGCAGAGCCGTGACCGTCGCAACGGCACCGGTCTCGGAATTGGCGGAGCTCTCGGTCCAGCCTGGTTCTTGAAGAAGTGCTCCCCACCCCTTCCTTGTGTATCCATGGATCAGCGCGGCCCCTTTGGCGCGATCATCCACCCAAGTGGAGACGAACTGACGAAAACGACGCTTGACGATGACGCGCAGATTGTGCGCCTGCCGTTCAGTGATCCCATCTGAGTTAACTCGAGCGTAAGTTCCGTCGTGCATGGCGCGCGCCCAACGCATCGCATCCAGGATTTCGCCGAATCCTTGAGCTACCGCGTCTTCCTCAATGCGCGCTCGCAATCGTGGCTCGTCGCGTTGAGCTTGTTCGGGCGCGGTCCTACTCAACCCTCTGAACCAATCAGTGAGATCGGCTTGGAGCGCTCGTCTGTCACGCTTCAGCTCTAGCTGGAATCGGCTTTCCGCGCTCTCGCGTGATTCGCGTGCAATCCGATTTGCCTCGATTTGCGCTGCGAGCGCAGCGATGCTGGCTGCCGTGGCCCCGCCCTCGGCAGCCACGGCATCTCTTCGTGCGTCGATCGCTGCCTTCGCCTGGAGAAAGGCAAATACCGACGCGGCGACAGCCGCTAATGCCGAAACGAGCGCGACCCACAAGCCTGCTAACTCCATGGTTCCCGAGGCTAACGCAAGCTGCGCCTGTGCTTCTGGAACCATGCGGCGCCTTCAAGTGGCGGCATAGATGCCCCGGACCGCTCCGACCCTTCCGAGGTGTGGGAAGCCTTGGACGCATCACAACTCGCTGATGCGACGGTGCGTTGCCAACCAGGACCTCAAGCGCCTCCGTTGCCACTCGTTACTCGCTATTGGGTCAGACGGAGATATTGGGTCAGTGGAGATGAAGCGGCAAAGCTACCAAGCTCCTCCGCCGCGAGCACCAGCGCGTGATCCTTCACAGGGCTACCCACAAGTTCGAGACGGTATGCGGCGCCGCCCGTCGCCGACCGCCTGTCATAGGCAGCCAAGATCTTCAGCTGAAAGTCCTCGACCGCGGCGTCATACAAGTCCTTGGCGTCCGCGTTCATTGGATCCGCGAGGAAGGCGTGAATAGCAGGGGTGTAGGACAAGTAACGGTCGCTCAGCTCCTTGGCGAAGTCGACGCTCACCTGGTTGGAGCGGTTCTTTTCGGCGTATGAGACACGCGACGTCACCGCGAGCTCCTCGGCCACGTTGTCGTCCGCGAGACCAGCGCCCACCGCCAGGATGATCTGGGCAATCTCGTAGCTCGAAACCAGGAGTGAACCACCTGAAAAAGTGATTCCTGCGAGCTTGATCAGATCGGCTCTTTCGCGAAGGAGAGACGACAACGGCTCGACTCCCATTAGGCTCACGTGATCCATGGAGAGGCCTGCGTCGTTGGAGGTTCGTCGAGTGGTGAGCGGCGCGGTCCTTCCTCCAAGCCGGCGACTAGACACCAACAAGCAGTTATCGCACTCGTTCGCGTCCACGAGCGCACTGATTTTCGAGATCTCTTCTGAAAGCACGGAGCTCTTCTTGGCGCCGCTGGATGAGCCCTCGGCAAAGTGAGCGTTGAGCGAGTTCGTGTGCTTGGCCTGTATCACGGTGATCCCACCCCGATGGCCAGCAGTGCTAGGGAACCGCTCAGCCACGCCGTGGAAACGCGCATCCCGCCGGCCGTCCGGCCCCTTCGCGAACTCCTGTACTCCGGCACCGAAGAGGAAGCGTGAGCACTCGACGACGAGGCGTTCGAACTGGTCCTGGTGGAGGTCCTAGAACGGACATGACATGCCCCCAATGCTATGGGGGCATGGATCGCACGACTGCTGCCACACGCGTCAGGAACGGTACGTCCGTCGTCTTGGTTGATCGTCGTTGCCTACCGGTGTGGCGAACCACCGCCGCGAAGTGGGAGCGACCGTGACTGGCCGCTTCAGCGCTGATGGTCCAGGAAGCCTGGCCAAGCTCGCGCGTCGGACGCGAGCTCTCAGGGCCTCGGGGTCGCGCCGAGACCACAAGCTGGTCGCGCGGCGTGCCATGCACGGAAGCGCCAGTCGGGGTTCGTGGTATGCGCGCCGGTTGCCTCGGCGGACATTCGCTATGAGTGACCCTAGGGGAGAGAACATCTTTTTCAACAAAGCCGGCGGGCCCGTGGGCGGTCCAGATCCTGGCGCCGGCGTCTCGGCGCTGTCCGCACGTCAGTCGAGTGCGGTGGGAGTGGGGGTCTCCGGGTTGAAGATCGGGTATGGCTTTAGTACGCCTGTGGTTACCCAGCCCCGAACCCGGCGCCGCATTGCCCACTGGAAGACTGACCACCCTTGTTCAATCTCCGTCTTCCGCCGTTCCGATGTTGCCGGGAGTGGCGAGAGGATGAGCTTTCCGCCCTCGTTCGTCTGGCTCGTGACCCATTGCGCGACGCCCGTAGCTCCGTCGGGGCCAGCCGCAGCCTCGTCACGAATCTGGTCGAGCGGTCGCTTGATCTGGATGACGAGCGCAGGTATGTCCAGGGGAGGCGCGACAGAGAGTCCGTCAAGGAAGCGATAGACGGATTCTGCGAATGAAGCGCGTTGGCTCCGGTCGCGTTCCTTTCGTTCCCGCCGTGCTGCACCAATTGAGATGAGAAGCGCGACCACGGCTACGACAAATGTGCCTATCGCACCAACGGTCGGGATAAGTCCGTCCATCCACCAGTCCCATGACCAGGGCGCGGGCGCTTTCGCTCTACCGATGAGTATCAACACGTCGCCCAGTCTGGCTCGCGCCACCGATCATCCGCGTCGGGACATTCGGCGTGTACAAGCATCCTTATGACGCGCGATCGCCGGTCGGCGCGAGGGCGGTGCGCGCTTGAGGCGCCAGGCGCGTGCCGACCAGACTGTGTTCGGTTGGCGGTCGTCAAATGTAGTACGTGCGGGAAGACGGCCTGCCGTCCTCGCTCACCCAATCGAGCGTGATCCCTCGAACGGCGCCGCCGCCGAGAATGCGGTGAACGACAACCTCAAAGCCACCGTTCGCCGGAACTTCATACGGCAGCGGTTTCCGAAGTGTGACGTCCAGTCCACCCACGGTGTCGATGCGTGTGACTGTCGCACGTTGGCCACTGGTGTTGCGGAAGGCTGCGAGCTTCATGCCATCACCGGCGATAACCCCCCATGGTTGGAGGTCATACCGCTTAACTCCCTGAGCGTCGGTGTTCTCGATCGGGGTCGTCGCGTCTCGGTTCAAACCCTCAGCGATGTTCTTTACGCCGCCTTGCGCGGACCGACTCACAAAGATCGCGATGACGGCGACTATCGAAGCGAGGATGGAACCGACCGCACCGAGCCACGTCGGTATCGCTACGCCCCAAAGGTCGGTGGGCTGTTCGAGAAGCAGCATGGGCGAACTCTATCGACAACGTTGGTCACGCTTGCGCGGCATGGAAGGTCCGTCTTCTAGGAGGCTGTCGCCGCCGGGAATGGAGGTAACCATTCACGAGGACGTCCGGTGCTGCGGGCACCTCGATCTGCGCGTCGGCCCTTCGGGCCACGGCAAAAGACCTCTCACCGTGCACCGCCGTGCAGACGTCAGCCGTAGCTACCGTTGTTGAGGTTTGCCAAGATGCCTGCCACAGAACGCGCCCACGGGTCGTTTACTCCAGTCGTCGCAGCGTGGATTCGCCGACGGTCGGGACGCAACACGATCGAGACGTCGCCAAAAGCGCTCAGAGCGGTCGCCCAAGATCTACTAGGTAAGTCACGGCATACGCAGACTCGGCGGCGGAACCTGTCGGATGCCGTCCCCCGAGGCGCCGCTGGCTATCCTCCTTCCAGTCGCTGCCCTACTGCCCACCTCCACGGCTCGGGCGAGCACGAGTCCTTGCGCCAGACCCGGTCGATCAGCGAGCGACATTCAATGTGCTAGTCATGGTTCATGCCCCGTGCCAACATGACATGCACTAAGTGTCCCGAGCAGGCTCAGCTCGTCAAGTCCGCTGGCGGCATCACGCGCCGCCCGGACACATTGCTCGGTTCCACCGGCTTCAGCCATTCGCCCCGTGTCGACATCTACTTGTGCCCCAACCAACACCGGCACGAGGTGCAGCGGTAAGTCCGTATAGGAAGACTGCACGTGACGATGTCTGAGTCCGCCCTGAGCTGGGCCTAGACCTCGCGCACGCCGGTCCTTGAGCGCACGCCAACCGATGGTCTGCGGCTTGTTGCCTGGCCGGCCTAGTCTGGCGCGATGGAGTTGCTTCCGATTGTTCCGCCGCCGGTAGCCCCGCTGGAGGGTGGCGAGCGATTCAGTGGGCTTGATGCCGACGTTGGCGAGTTTTGGCGTTTCGCGATGAGTGATCTGAAGGCAAACACGGTGCGGGGCTTGCTTGCGGAGTTTCTGATTTCTCGGGCGGTCGGCCTCCACGAGTCATTGAACGCCTGGGGTGAGCGCGATCTCGTGTGGGAGGGCATCACGATAAACGTGAAGTCCTCTGCGTATCTCCAGGCGTGGCCGCAGCGGTCGCTATCCAAGGTTGCCTTCAGCGGACTGTATCAGCGGGCTAATTCGGCCGAGACCAACACAGTGAGGGAGAGCCCTGACTATCACTCCGACGTCTACGCTGTCGCCGCCCAAACGTCGACTACGCATCAGGATTACAACCGGCTGGATGTGACTCTCTGGGACTTCTACGTGCTCCCGCAGGCAACTGTTCGAGCGGCTGGCTGGCACTCGCTCACCCTCGGCGTGATCCGGACCGGGGGCGCGCAAAGAGTTGCTGCTGAGGGGTTACGGTCCGCCATTCGCGCAGCCTCCGAGGCAAACGGATCGCGGCCGAAGCGTTGGTCGCTCCCAGCTCTTCGAGCGCAGGGTTTCGTAGGGTTTGTGCCGTTCGATCAGCTACCGCGAGCACACGTGCCCACCGCACCAGGCGTCTACATCGTGCTTCGCACCTCGGAAGCCGCCCCGACCTTCCAGGAGACCAGTCGTGCGGGTTGGTTCCACCAGCGTGACCCGAGTGTCTTAATCGATTCCCTGGCTGCGGCGTGGGTGCCGAAATCGCTCGTCGTCTACATCGGGAAGGCGAGCGCAGGATCGACTGGCCGCCGTGGGCTACGCAACGGCTTGATGAGTTTCGACGCCACGGAGCCGGCTACCCCGTTGGGCATTGGGGCGGGCGTTACATCTGGCAACTCGCGGACAGTGACGAACTGCTCGTCGGTTGGAAGGAGACCGGTGCCGACGACCGCACTCACCTCGAGTCCGAACTGCTCAGCCAATTCGTCGCCGATTTCGGAAGACTTCCATTTGCGAACCTGCGGCGCTGACCGAAGCTGTCGCGCTCGGACCGCCGGGGGGGGTGCGCAATTCCCGGCGACATTTAACCCGGGACAGTCCGTGGCACTGCGACTGTTTCATCGCGTGCCGTAGGTTCAGTGGCATGCACAAGCGCGTGTTCGCGGTCATCCTGCTAGCGATGTTGACGATCACTGGGTGTAGCGGCGGGGGCGGCGTCCCGGTGTCAGGCGAGCCGACATCGACTTCATCGGCGCGTGACTCCAATTCGACGCACCGCAGCTCTTCGGATCCTGCAGCGACTCAAGAATCGGCGCTTCCCTCCACCGACCTCACGTGCGAGCAAGCGATCGCGGCGGCCGCCGCCGTACCTCTTGATGCCGTCAACAACGACGAGGTGTTCGAGTCGCTCGTCGCCTGCTCGACTGCCGCCGGATGGATTGCGGGGATTCAAGGCTCACCCGACGTGTTCGGTGTGACATCGATTCCCGATGCCGACATACCGATCTATCTCCACACTGTTTGCTACGACCAATATCTGCAGTCACCCGTGTGCATGGATGCAGAGGCTCAGGGACTCTTGTAGCAAAGCGGTCTAGGCGCCTCATGCAAATGGCCGGTGAGCTGAAGGAGCGCGCGAACGGATCGCCCCCCCACACGCCGCGCGAGAAATAGTTGCCGCTCGCAAGCCGGTGGTTCCGCGTACGTCGCCTTCGTCGTTACGATGTGGCGCGCTAGCGACTTCGTCGTAGAATCCGCGTCGTGCCCAAACCAAAGAAGCATCACTTCGTGCCCCAGATGCTGCTCAACCGCTTCGCGTTTGACGGGTACTTGTGGCACCTATCGATCGAGCGCGAGGAGCAGCTTCGCCGAGCGCGACCTCGCGAGATCGGCCATGTCAAGGGCGGGCACACGTTGACCAGACTCGACGGCACTCGTGATCACGAATCGCTCGAGCAAGCGATGAGTAGCATCGAGGGCGAAGCAAGCGCGGCCATCAGAGGGATCGAGGCGGACAGCGCGATGGCAGTGGTGCCACGCGAGCTCGCAGAGCCACTCGCGTGGCTTGCCAGCCTTCAGAGTGCGCGGAGCCGCGCACTTCTTGGGTACATCGCTAGTGAGGTTCACATTTCGAAGGATGCGGATCCATTCGCTGACACCGTTGGCGACATTCAGAGCTCACTCCTCCGCGTTGCTGTCATGAGCGTGCTGGAGACATGGTTCATTCGCAATGATGAGCTCGCGCGCCCAAAGGATCAGTGGGACTTCGTCACGCACCAGCTCCTCGGCATGCGATGGGACGTGATGCGCTACCCCGATCGGTCCCTTGCGGTATCGGACGCGTTTGCCGCTCAGTTCGGCATACGCGAAGACGCGCAAGGCGTCTTCGACCGAGACCCCTTGGGAGCGATGTACGGGATGAACACCCCGTTGTGGGCCGCGAAGGGCGTGACAGTGGCTTTAACACCACGGCTCGCGCTGAACCTGCATCACGGCGAAACGCGACGCGTGGCAGCCGCGGCGGCCGTGAATATGCACACGATCCGCTCGGCCCGGTCCTTCATCGCGTTTCCCACGGATATGGATCCAGATGACGTGCTCCCGGGATGGATGGACTGGATCATCGGTGCGAAGGCGATCCGAGCCGCGCTACCGAAGTCGCTGTGACCGCTCTGCTGCAGCATGCCAGGTCCGAGAGGCGGTATAACAGAGACCGGTAGGTCACTGTCGAGGGAGTAGCGGGTTCGTGCACCGTTACGCCGCCATCCAGCCGATCGCAAGCCGGTCCTATCGCCAACGCGGGATGGTAACGAAGGAACGTCATGGGGTATTCGGCCGCACTGTAGAAGCGGACTCCCTACCGACGTACCGGCACGTTGTGAGCATGCATGGCAGCGGGACGAGCTTAAACGGCATCGCCCGCACGCTGAAAGATGAGAGCGTGCCGACCGGGCAGGGTCGTACGTGGTACGGGACTGTCCGCGTCATTCTGGCGAGTGTTATCGCCAAGACTATGTAGCCAGGTGGAGGATTAGCCGTTCCCAAAATCTTCTTCCCGAAACTACGCAATGACTAGAACTAACTTGCTTGCCGCACCGAACCAACTAAACCTCCTACTCTAACTCATGCCATCGACACTGCGGCGAATGGCCTCGTTGGGCATAAGCGAAGGGCGGCAGATTGCTCCACCGCCCTTCGTTTTAAGAAACGAGGCTAATCAGGCTTTTTTTTTGAAGCGGATTTGCAGTACCGCAGCCAATAGACCCAAGACAAGACCGGCAAAGCAAAGCACGATGGATTGGATAGTGAAGCCAACCGTTGCTTGCACGTATGAAACCGCCGATAGACCTGTCAACAGCGCGAAGACGAGCGCGCGCTTGGTCTTGGTCATGCTTGCATTCTAGTCGCTGACCGCGACATCGAAACCTATTGCACTGCACTAATCGCGGTCGCTCTAGGGAAACGACAGTCGAGCGCTGTGATGCGGCGACGCTCTAGGCGGGGCTTGCCGCTTCGCCACGCTTAGCAGCGACACCGTGGAAGCGCTCGATAGATTCGGAGGCATGCCCGATGAAAAAATTACGTTCCTTCTTTCGCATGTCTTCGGTGACCGGTCGCACCGGATAGACGAGATTGCGGTTGCCGGCCAGCCCTCTGACTCCGCGCACACAGCCCTCGTTGAGGCCCTCCGGACAAGTGGGCACGACTATGACGGCGTGACCGGCTTCACGCTTTCGATGCGCGATGACTTCGACTCGGATAGCGCGCCCGATACTCAATTCCTCGTCTTGAGTGGGACTGAGACTCTGGGCGAGCTGCGGCTCATCATCGGACCCGACGACTCCGCCGTCATATTGCGCTCAGGCGGATTCGGTGGAGGAGATTTCCAAGAAGTCCTGCGCTGGACTGTTGAGGACTTTCTGCCGCAGATGAGCACCTTACTTGAGGTCTATGGTGCGGTACAGATGGCTCGCGACGTTGGGCGGTCGGTTGAATCCCGCCGCAACCGACAAACACGGCGGGACGCGGACTACTGGCTTCGCAACGGAAAGCGAGCGGTCCCCGACTACCTGCTCAATGCCGTGCAGGCTCGCGTGAGCTGGCCCGCAGGCGAGTTGAGTCGAGTGTTTGGCCTCGGTTCGTCAGATGCGGCTGACTTGATGCATGCCTGCGGCTTCAAGTACAACTCCGCTTCGCTGGAATACTTTTACGCCGGGGGTAATCCCTGACGAGCAACCCTTGCGGCAATGCTTGATGACGCGCTCCATTCATGGAGCTTTGGGGTGCGCGCGGGCGCAAGCGCCGGTCAGTTTGAGGGGCGCACTGGGCCAATAGGGAGGTGCTTAGAATCGATGCCGCCCTCGCTGACGCGCCGAACCTCGAATGTCGGCTGAGGTGGCCGGACGTCCTCGAACAGCTGCAAGATGCTGGTACGAACCTCGTCTGGCATGTCCGGCCAGCCGTAGATGGTGTCCGCGAACGAGTCGCCGAAGTACTTCCACGCACACCGCGCTGCGTCTGCCGCTACCGATATGCGTTCCCCTTCACTAAGACTTTCGTCTACGACGGTGGAGTAGAGCACGCCTACCCACAGTTCCGGGACCGTGTTTATGGAGACCGCAGCGGTGATGGCACTCATCAATGACGGTTCTCCCTCCCGTGTTGAAGCCGCAGCCACCGCTGCGTGCGCCCATCCATTGAGCGCATCCGAGTCGATAGCCTGCCGCGCCTCCGTCTCGGGGTTTTGGTCATCCACGGGCTCAAACGGCGGCGCGAGAAGGCTATCCCGCTCTTGCATCGTTAGTCCTAGTTCGTTGACGATGTGGTCGAGGGCTTTAGCAGATAGCCGCCATTGGGCGTCGCCGGGCTCGTCAGCGATTGAGGCTCTCGTGAACTCTGAAATCGATTCGGCATATCGGCCGCTGCGCATGAGGACATCTGCCAGCAGCGGATGTGCGCGTGCATCGCCGAGGCTGACGGCTTCTCGGTAGCTGGACTCCGCGTTATCTGCGTCACCGAGATTCCAGTAACACGTGCCCTTCTCACGCCACCAGTACCCGCGTTGAAGGTAAGCGCCGTCCGATGCAGCCGCTTCGTCGTACAGAGCAATGGACTCCTCAGCATCAGCACTGTCGAGCATGTTGGCTGCGTTGTAGAGTCCCATCGCTGGTTGAAGCCAGTGCCGGGCAGCGTCTCGGACCTCGTGAGCGACTTTACGGCGGAGCTCGGGACTTGCCTCGTCGGCAGCTGAGTTGAATCCCATGAGCGCGGCAGCGCCATTCGGGTTGCCCTCGATGCAGTAAGTACGGCGCATGAGGGAGAGCACAGCGCCAACCTCATTGCGTCTTGTTAGCGCCGCCATGACCCCACCGAACGCTAGAGCGCTGGGAAGCATTTCGGAGTCGTCCATGCATAGGCGGAGCAGTTTGATTCCAAGGTCGTCGGCGCCCACGCCAAGCGCGTCGATGGCTAGGGCGGCCACGACATCAGATGCGATAGCTCCGTATGGTCGCGGGCCGCCATTGAATCCCCAGGTCAGCAACCGGCCGGGGCCTGCCCCGCGGAGCCCTGCATACAGTCGGTCATCCTCAATTTGTACGAAGAAGTAAGGCAGCGAGGGCTTCCCATGTACCAACCGCAGGTACGGGCGCAAAGTCAGAATCTTCCGACTGATCGCAGTCTTCAACATTCCGGCATCCTTGCCGTAGAAGAGCGTGCCGGTCATTGAGACGTCGACGGGAAAGTATTTGGAGAGTTCGCGCGCTCGCCGGAACGCCCGAACCTCGTCCACTAGGCCGGCCGCGGCTTCCGGAGTGAGCTCGTCCTCGCATCGAACGAGCCGGCTCGCGGTGTTTGGATTGGAATCGAAGTCCAACATGTGGGACCAGCGGTACCAAAGAGTCTTAGTTGGCTTGTGGGCGATGACGACCAGAGTCGGGTTCGACCAGTCGTCCCAGTAACCGAGCGTCTCGCGACGAATGGACTTGGAAGGCTTGACGCCACTGCCCTTCGAAGTTGACTTCAGTTGGACGTTGAAGTCGAGGCTGGTCGTCTCGCCGTTCTCAAAGATTTCCACCCGCCTGTCGATTCCGTAATCTTCCGCGAGCGAGTGCACGACCCATTCATCCGGTAGAACCGACTCGAACGCGCGAGTCGACCAAGTTGCTTTGATGTGGTTCGTATCGCGCTTAGGTCTTCCCCGCATGGGCCGACTGTAAGCAGACATCGACCCATCCGGCAACGAACACTCCGTACTGCGGGCGGTCTAATGTCGTTAGGTGACCGATGACGAGCCAGTATCCTTTGACATTCTGTACGCGTTCGGCCGCTCCGTGAATCCCGTGGTATTGCGCTTCTCGGGGCGGTCAGACGACCTTGCGCGAACAAGAATCGGTGACGCCCTCCGGCATCTCTCACGGCCAAGCGAGGCTGATGGCAATGACTTCAAGCTGTCACCTCGCGCAGCCTTCGATGGAGCCGAAGAGGACACGTTGTTCTTGCATCTCACGGGAGAGGAAACTCTGGCACAGCTTCGCACGATAGTCGGTCCGGACGATTCAGCGGTTGTCCTCCGTCAAGGAGGATGGGGCGACTCGTCCGGCACAGAAGTGCTCAACTGGGTCGTTTCGGACTTCTTGCCGTTTTCACGAACGATGCTTGAGGTGTATGGCGCAGTTGAAGTGATGCGCACCGCTGGACGTGCCATCGAGAGTCGGCGCAACCGGGAGACACTTCGTGAAGCCAAGTATTGGGCTCTGTCGGGGAATTCCGAGGTCTATGGGTTGCTCAGATCGCAAGTCGACTCAATGCACTCGTGGACGGCCCAACAGGTGAAGTCGCAATTTGGGCTGGAGTTACACGATGCCGGCCGATTGATGGCGGCATGTGGTTACGAGTTTGATCGTTCTGACGAAACGTTCTACCGTCGCCGGCAACCGGGCAGCTGACTGGGTGAGTGCGCCTACTCCCGCGACCCGCAGAAGCGCGGCCACAATCGGAACGATGGTCGTTGCGTCGTTGCGTCGTTACTTCGTTACTTCGCTTTCCTGAACTAGGGCGCTTCTGACTCACAGGTAGCCAACAGCCACGGTAAGGCTGCGAAGTCGGATGATGCTCGTAGGTTATCGACATGAGCACTGCTACTCGGGCTGAGGTCGTTGCGTCCGTGCTTCTGCGTCCTGTCCCCGTGCTCTTGACGATCGTGACAATCACGACCGTAGGGTCGCTGCTCGGTCAAGCTTGGGCCTTCGCGGTGTTCTGGTCGTTGACAATCATCATCGGCGGGCTTGCTCTCACGGTCCTGGCTGGTGCCCCCCCACTGCCTCGGCTGGCTGATCGGAGCCACCTCCTCGCTAGACTTTCGTGGCTTGGGCGCTATGGGACTGCGGCGTTCTTGCTATGCGTCTCGACATTCCTGGGCGGTCTAGTCGGTACCGCTATTCCGGGGAGTTCCGCCCAGCAGGCGGTGGATGGACTAACGTCGCTCGTCCAAACGGTTGGCCTTTACGCCGGCCAGGCCGCTGTCGTCATTTTTCTTCTGTGGCTCGCAATCGATACTGGGCGCCTCCGGAGAGAAGGTCGACAAGAGGGGTTTACCCGTTCTGTTGCGTACATCGCGGGAATCCGCGTCGCGCGCTTGTGCGACCATCCCGCGATTACCCGATGGGTAATCGCGATCACCTCGCCTCTACTCGTCTCACTCGTCGCGGCCATCGTCATCATTTGGATGTTCCTGCAAACCACCGCGCTGCGCGCGTAGCCATCACTACAGCCCGCCGTTTCCAGTTCGGGTCGGCGGGCGCAACGATGCGATTTTCTGGCAAGTGAGCATCCGGGGGTGTAACCGGGTCCTCCATCAGAACAGGCGACGAGCTCTCGCGAAGCTAATGCCCCATTTGACCCCGCCCGCAAACCCCGGCCGGCAGCATTTCGCGCTGCGCGCCTCGCGAATCGAACGCCACTACATCCCCATCCCACGCCCCGCACTGGGCGCCCCCACCACCGGCCCGGTCGCCATCGCGGCCAAGTCCCGCGCCCGTGCCGCGCGCCGCATCTCCGCCTGAGCCGCGCGCACGGCATCCTGCATCGTAAGCTCCGGTGTGCCGCGCTGCATCGACTCGGCAAGACGGTCGCGGGCGGGGGCATCCGTCTGCGCGACCACGATCGCGACGTTGTGCACCCGACCTCGCGTAAGGCCGACGTACAGGCCCGCCGCGTCCACATCCGGCCCGACCACGGACGCATCGGCGGTGTCGCCCTGCACGCCATGCACCGTCGACGCGTAGGCGAGCTGCAGGTGCTCCCGCGCATACTCGGCAGACACTCGCCGCAACTCGCCGCTGTCGCCAACCGACACCAGATCGACGAACTCCTCGCGGATGCCGCGCACGATCCACTGCGCACGATTCTCGACGCCCGTGACCCGGTCGTTTCGGCGGGTTTGGACGGTGTCGCCGACGAGGATGCGCTGCTCCCCCATCCCCCACGCGAGCACGCCGGGATCCAGCTCGCCGTAATCGACTCGCCGCTGCTGAATCGCGTCGTTGATCGCATCCGCCTCAGTGTTAGTCCGGGAACACAAGTGAGCATGATGCAAAATCGAGCCCAAGCCGGATCGACTTCTGCCCGACTGAGCGCTCGGTCCGCCACGTGCAAACGGGGGCCCTAACACGCATCGTGCACGGTCCGCCTCACAGTTCTCTTCTTGCGACGCCGCGGCCCCGCTCCAGCCACACCGATGTCCGCTGATCCGATTGAATGACTTGAGCGGGTAAGCCCGCTCTAGCTTGGAGGGTGGGGCCAATGCCCGAACTGTCGTCAAAGGTGACGAAGGCTGCGCGTGCGCGGATGACACTTGACGTACTGGAGAGGGCCGGTGGCTCCGCGCGCCGCGCGGAAACGTGGGATGCCGTCGCTGAGGCGTATCCGCCGACTGGAGCGGATCTCGAGACCGTGTCCAACGGCATGCCGCGGGGTATGAACGACTGGCTGTGGTCGACGACCTTCTTCGTGAAGGCCGGCTGGATGACGAAGGACGGCAACGGCACGTGGACGATCACCGACGCTGGCCGCGAGGCACTCGCGAATTACGCTGACCCACTCGAGTTCACCGACGCCGCCCGCGCCGGATACGCCAACTGGGACAAGCAGCGCAAGGAGGCACTCGCCACTCAACTCCTGCCGCGCGACGATCAGCAGAAGCGCGTCATCCAGGCAGCGGAGATCTACAGTGAGCGTGCTCTCGGGAACAGCGAATCGGTCTTCGCGCCGGGTCGATCGATCTGGATCCCTGAGGTCGTCGACGAGGCGTACGCCGCGTTCGTCGGCGCCGGGAACACCGGCGGACAGTTCGTCGAGCAGCTCAAGCAGCAGCTCGCGAACGTGAGCGATGACGCCCGCCTGCTGATGGCCGAGCTGGTGACACTGCAGCTCCTGCCGGCGTCCCTCGACTCCATCGGCGAGAACGCGAAGCGCACGCGCGTCAACGAGGTGTTAAGCACGATGGAACACCGCGTCGAGATCCCTTCAGAGATCGAGGCGGCATTCGGCAGCGGTTCGTTCAGCACCGGTCAGCTGCTCTCTGGCCACATCGTCAACTCGCTCACTGTGCTTGTGAACTTCGCATCGGCCTGGGTGCGGCTCGCCGCAGAGGAGCGCGAGCGCAACCTCGGGGACCCGTGGGCGTTCCGCGACTTCGTCATGGCACTGCCCAAACCGAACATTCCCGCTCAAAGACTCGCGCTGATGTACCTGTTCCACCCTCAAACCTTCAAGGACATCGTTTCAGGTGATCAGCGCGAGGCGATCCGGGAGGCGTTCATTGGCGAGATTGGCCAAACGACGGGCGACCTCGACCGGGACCTCTTCCTCATCACGATCGAGCTGCAGAAAAAGCAGGGCGGACCTATCAACCTCTACAACGAGCCGCTCTGGTCGCGCTGGCATGGTTCCGACGCCCCGGTCGTTGTAGACCCGATCGAGCCCGATGTTCCCGCGACCCGCCCCGCGTTCCCCGCTGCGGACGAACTTCTCGCCGAGAAGCTCTTCGTTGACATCCCCTGGCTGCAGAGCACTCTCAACCTGCTCGAGCGCCGCCGGCAGGTGATCTTCTTCGGCCCGCCTGGCACCGGCAAGACGTATATCGCGAAGGCTCTCGCTGAGCATGCGACCGGTCAGCCCCCCCGCATCGTGCAGTTCCACCCGAGCTATTCCTACGAGGACTTCGTCGAGGGCTATCGCCCCGCGGTCGAATCGACCGGGCTCGTCTATCGGATCAAGCCCGGGCCTTTCCTCGAAGTCGCTCAGGAAGCGGCGAAGAACCCCGAGCAGAACTACGTGCTGGTCATTGACGAGATCAACCGTGGCAACATCGCCAAGATCTTCGGCGAGCTCTACTTCTTGCTGGAGTACCGAGACGAGCCTGTACGCCTCTTGTACGGAGAGCAGGAGTTCAGGCTGCCCTCCAACGTCTTCATCGTCGGAACCATGAACACGAGTGACCGTTCCATCGCGCTCCTCGATGCGGCGATGAGGCGCCGCTTCGCCTTCGTCGAACTGCATCCGGACGATCTGCCTACCTCACGGGTTCTCATAGGATGGCTCGCGGTGAATGGACATTCGGACGAGCCGGCGCGTCTTCTAGCGTCGCTCAACTCGTTAATCCACGACCGCGCGTACCGGATCGGTCCGAGCTATTTGATGCCGAGCGACGCCGACCTTTCCGACGCGCGCCTGCGGGAGATCTGGCGATATGAGATCCTGCCGCTGCTTGAAGAGGCACACTTCGGCGAAGGCATCGATATCGAGGAACGATACGGGCTCGCGGCGCTAAGGTCGCGACTCGCGCCAGCGATCATCGATGAGGCGCAAGAGGATGCCGACGACCTCTAGCATCCGTGTGGTCGAGGTCACCGAAGGAGCACCCTGGGCAACTCTTCGGGTCAGCATCGAGCAGGCCGCGGAGATCGCGGCGCTCAAGATCGGGTCGGTCTCGCCGCTCCCCAACGGCGAATGGCGCATCACCGGCATCCGCAAGGTCGGTGTCATTCGTATCGGCGACACCGAGTTGCGCATCCGACCCAAGACTCCGATTGACCGACTCTTCTACCTGCTGTCGCGCGGGAACCAATGGGGCGAATGGTTCGACGAAGACGCCTTGTTGTCGACGACCGACACTCTCCACGCGGTCATGGCCGACGTATTCGGCCGATGGGGCGAGCGTGTGTTGCGAGGCGGGGTACTGCAGGGCTACGAGGAGAGGCACAGCGCGGAGCCGTTCATCCGCGGACGTTGGCTTGTGACGGAGCAGATCGGACGGCGATTCGGGATGCCGCTCCCAGCTGAGCTCCAGTATGACGAATACACGACAGACATCGCCGCCAACCAGCTTGTGAGGTCAGCGGCGCGCCGGTTGTTGTCGTTCGGGAGCGTGCCGAGTCATGCGAGGGCGCGGCTGCACCGCATCGACCGACGGCTCGCGAACGTGAATTTGCTCACTCGGGGCGACGACCTGCCGACTATTCGATTCGATCGGCGAAATGAGCGCTACCGTCCCCTGATTGCGCTTGCTCGCCTTGTTCTTGGCAACGAGTCACTCGAGTACCTTGAAGGCGCGTCGTCCGCATCGGGATATCTGCTGAACGTCGCCGCCGTCTTCGAGGACTTCGTCGCCGCCGAGGTCGCCCGTCACGCTGCCGCAAGCGGTGGCGAGGTGGTATCGCAGCATGTATCCCGCCTGGACCTCATGGGCCACGTGACCATAAAGCCGGATCTCGTATGGCGCCGCGGAGGCCGCATACGAGCGGTGTTCGACGCCAAGTACAAGATCATCAAGAACGACGCCTTCCCGAATGCTGATGTCTACCAGATGCTCGCGTACTGCATCCGGCACAACGTGCCTGAGGGGCACCTCATCTACGCGGAGGGAGAGCCGATTCCGCAGGAGATCGCCGTTCAATCGGCGGGAGTAGACGGGGCGGTCGTGCGAATCTACGGGCACGCCGTGGATCTGTCGTGTCCCCCCCTCGAGATCGAGGCTCGCATGAAGGCGATAACCGATCGTGCGCTCGCGTCGAGGGGTTAGGTGAGGTGGCCGCAGCGGGCGAGCGAACGAGTCAGCGCCTAGACCCATCCCTGTCCCGGCTCCCCCGCCACGATCGTTGGCAAGCGCCCCCAGCGCACCGCTCAATGGTTCGTTGAACAAGTCGAGCAAGGACCTTGATGCGGACTGTGGCGAAATGGCCGTCCGCAGAACGCATGAGCGGCCGAGCTAACGTCTACACGCCTGAGGTGTTGATTATGGCGACATGGGTAGGATGCCAGTCAGAGTGGTTGGTCGATCCGATCGGGGTGATATGACGTCGAGTCTGCCAAATGGCGCGAGCCCGCCTACACCAACCGTGTCGAATCCGACGGTGGCTAACGTGGTGCCCGCTACGGTCTCGATCGCAGCAACTCCTCCCGTCGCTACGGGGGCGACTAGTTCGATGGCATCGGACGACGTAACGGTGACTGTCCCCGGTTCCGCCGACGTCGAAGGCGCGCCGCGACGAACTTTCGAGCATGCGGTGCGCGATTACGCCATCGACGTACTGGATGAGGCGAGCCGACGTGAGGTCGCCGCTCGCGGCAGCTCCTCGACAGTCGTTCAGTACACAAGCGCATATTTTGAGTCAGCCCGAATCTATGTGCGCGACCGAGGATACGTACCGAAGGTTTCGCGGTGGTATCCGTGGGCGCGATTGGGCGTCCCGATCGCCTTTTGCTTCGCAGGCATAGCCATACCGTTGATTTTCGCGGAGAACGCGTGGGTTGGGTGGGGCTTCGTAGCAGGCGGAACGCTAGTGGCAGCGACCATCTTGAGCATCGTGCTCGAATTCGCACCTCGACGTAAGGAGACGCCGTGACGTCGGTTGACCGCAAGAT
This sequence comes from uncultured Microbacterium sp., assembly GCF_963524805.1. GTDB lineage: Bacteria > Actinomycetota > Actinomycetes > Actinomycetales > Microbacteriaceae > Microbacterium. Next base: position 71,683 of record NZ_CAURGG010000005.1, read on the forward strand.
AGCGGCGCTCACTTCAGGTGGCGAGGCGGCGTTGATGGAGTACCTGAACGCGGAACGTTCACGAATATTGGCGGAGGCGACTTCCCTCAGCGATGGTGGCCCGCTCACCGCCGCCGACATTGTCAATGCGTATGGAGCACTTGAGGCGCGTCAGTCAGCGCCAGTGTTTCTGAGCGGATCGACGGCTGCGCGCAGCCAAATATCGGGTTCGGTGGATGCGGATGACCGCCGCAAGTGGAACTGGGTCCTCGCCAGCGTCGCCGCGATCGTAACTGGGGGCGCCTTGGCGGCGGCCCTGGCCATGAGTCTTCAAAATGGCGGAGAAGGTTGGACCGGTTTCTGGTCCATAGTGATACCCATCGTGGCGGTCGGCTTCGCGGGCTGGGCGGTGGTGAGGACCCTGGTATCGAGTGCTAGAGAACTTGCCGAAGCACGGCTCTTGATCGCCGAGCGTAAGGCGGCTCGGTTGAATCGTGAAGCCATCCGTTTTGACCCGGACTCGAGTGTTCGTCTTACCCTGGCGGACGAGCCGCTAACGCCTGATACGACGCAAGGACTGGAGTTTGTCATCAGGTGGGGCTCGGTGGAGTCCGACCTGCGACGATTGGGCACCAACACACTCGGGATTTCCGAAGAGTCTGTGGAGCGTTACCCGATCGGTGAATTGCTGCGTGGGCTGCTGCGCAGTGGAGTGATCACCTCGGACTTCTATGATGATGCACGCACTCTGCTTCGAGTTCGCAATGAGATCCTGCACAGTCAGGGGCCGTCGAAGTCGGAACTCGGTACTGCGCTCGATCTTGTCGAGCCGGTTCAGGATTGGGCGAGAAAGCTGGTCAAAGATTATCCGCTGCCGATCGACGGCAGAAATCGCTCCCAATAGAGTCACTTACGGACTCAAAGCGCGACACCACGAAGCGGTGGAGTGCCGCGAGGAACAGGTGACCACTTCAAGTGCGCAGTTGCGCGGTGACTGAGCGCGCTTCCGCAGGGGAACAAGATTGGGCTTTGGCTTGCGGCGGTTTGCCGCCCGGAAGCCGGTCGGTCAGCTTTTCGGCGGTGGATGCGCCAACGTGCAGCGCCAACCCGCACGTGTTCAGCTGGCGGCTTCCTCTGGCTGCTCCCAGTCGGCCCGATTGAAGAGCCGGGATTGAAGCGCGACCCGGAACTCGCTGGCCTGCCAGCCGGGCATCGCGAACAGGTCGGCGTACGTCTGGGCGACGCTCGCGAACCCGTGCCGCCATGCACGCGCCGCGACCAAGTCGGGCGAAACGACGCGGACCTCATCGCCTTCGGCAAGTCCCTGAGCAGCATCGGTATCCGCATAGATCAGCCGGACGCCTCTATCGGCTATCGTGTTGACGCCGCCGAGCCATTGGACCGCGGCATCCATCCCGCCGAAGGCGACGGCCGATGGACGCTTGTTTGTGAGGCTCTGAACTGCGTTCAGTGTCGTCATCGCAACGGTGTCTCGGATCAGGTTGCGATTCGCCGCCAACGTGAGCAGAACCCTGTCGTCGGCTGACGACGACGATGCCGCCTCGGCGCCGTGTCTGGACCACCCCGATGTCCTACAAGACGACCGAGCGCCTGGTGCGTGCTGGAAACCGGAGCGTCGACGGCAGCCGCGAGCGTGCTCAGATCCCGCCACTCGCGGCGACCCGCCAGCGCAGCGTCGGCGAGCGTTCGCCAGACGAGCTCGTTCGTCTTCATAGCCCCATGCCAGCCAGCTCCGGGCATTCGAGGTGAAAGGCTTTTGGTGACCCCCAACTAAAAGCGAGCCAGGTAGTCGTCGTCGTCGAGTGCGTCCTCAGTGGCCGCCACAAGTTCGGCGTCATTGAGCTCGCCAGACCCCTGAATCACGATTCGCTTCCACCACCAGATTCCCTTAGTTCCTACGACGAGCGTGCGGAATGCGAGTGTAAACGGCGCGGGCAACTCCTGAAGGGCCGCGGCCCCTTCGTTCGAACGCACTCGAGCTGAACCAACAAAGGAGGCCAGTGATACCTTTGCAGGCTTGACATCGGCCTTCGCCGATACCTTAAGGTCGGCTTTGTTGTTTTCCGAAGATACGATCATGCCTTTTTCGGCCGTGTCGACCTCAACGACAACCGCGGTTCCGACAGGTATCTTTCCTGACTTTGCCGCTTCAAGTAGTTGATCGCGCAACTCGTTCAAGTTGGTTACTCTCCTACGTCGGACGCCCGATATGTCGGCTTGCATGCCGCCAGAACTTCCGAACGACGCGTGCAGGCCGATCTCGCCTTCACCGAGCCACTTGAACTTCTCGGTAGACGCATCGATACCAAACTCGACGGCGGTCTCGCTACCGGTGCTGAAACTGATGTCTGAACCCTGGGCGGTGTCGGAGGTCGTGGTGAACGGGATGCCGTAGTCATCCAGCGTGTTGCCGGGGCGAAAGGTTAGCAGCCCGGTCGCAGCGTCGGTGGCCAGCGAGCCGACCTCTCCTAGACCAACGGGCGAGTATGGGGGCCAGTTCCCGAACCAGCCTTTCGCCGCTCCATACTTCTCTTCCCAAGCCTCGACATAGTCGTTTCCGAGCGCCATCTCAGTCCCCTCCGAGCGAGCCGCCTTTGGCCCAGACCTCGAACGATTTATACCCGACTGTTGCCCGCGAGGCAATGGTGCTGGTGACGCTGACTGCGATCGTTGAATCTGACTACCAGTTGGCGAGCATCTGCATGTTGCCGATTTCAGCGTTTACTGCGGCGCGAAGAGATGGCGGCTCGATCCGTTGAGCGATTGCCGTTACTACCGCCTGAAGTCGTCGCTGATCCATGCCGCCGGACATCTCCATGCCTCCAGTTCTCGCCCGAGCAAGCACGTCGATTACGGTCCGTGGCGTGTGTTCCGCCATCGATGTGAGCACCCTCAGATCAGAATTCGTCACCGATTCTTTCTCGCTCAGCACCCTCAAGAATTCCAGCAGGCCGCCCGTGGAGATCTCTCCAACTGTCTTGCCTACCAACGCGGAAGCCTGCACCAGGTCGATGCTGTTCTCGCGGCAGTACCTTTCGGCTTCTTCAAGCGCAATTACCCGCTCGGGCAGATTTGCCTCGATGACGGGAAACAGCGATTCGAAGCACAAGGCCATGCCGTCGACAGCGGCGAGGGCTTCGGTGCTGTCTGGTATGAGCTGTCGGACGGCCGCGGCACGCAAGAATGGGGAAGGGTGAGTTGTCGTTTCCGTGACAGCTGCGAGCTCAGACCTGTCCGGAATCGAACCCCTCCGCTTTGCGGCTGACGCTAGCTGTATCGCGCCCTCAAGGTACAGATACATCACGGCCGACGCGCTGATGACCTCGGTGGACATTTCGAGGCCCGACAGTTCAGTCGCGGCAAGCGTCGCCCTCGAGCCCTCGGCCAAGTTCTGGAGAATCGCCATCGCTGTCGCGTCCGCCCTGTACTCGCGGCGGTGCGCATCAGCGCGGTCCGCAGAAGCTGCACCATCATCGGCGATCACATGGCCTAGTTCGTGGGCAAGAATGAACAGCATTGAACCCGTCGCGAGGCCCCTTGCCTGCGCCTCGGCCGTCGGCGGCAGGTCATGTTTCGGTGTTGAGACAGGGAATCCCGCAACGCTAGTCATCCACCCAAGGACATTTGCCATCCGCAAGCCCGCTTCCTCAATCGCGGAGCCAGCATCAATGGGTCCCCGGACTGCGGGGTCGAAAGCCTCACCCACGATGGTGCGGGAGCATTCGACCAAACCCTCCACCATCCCGAGGTTGATGCGAACCGTGTAGCGGCCGGCCCAAAGCGAGAGCGCGGCCAATGATCGAAGGGGCTTGTATCGAACTCGGGCCGCGCGCACACGCGCACTTGTGCCGCTATCTTGAGGGCCTAACCCCGCGAGCAAGCCGAGCCACAGCCGCTCTATCCAGGCGGACCGGACAGCAATTGACTCGGCGAGACTCGCGTTGCTATTGATACCGAAAGCCACGTCCCCCTGATCAAGTGCTTCTTTAGCATTCGAAAGGGCATCGCTTGGAGCGCCAGACCTGGAAGTCGTTGGCAGGTCCTGGTTGCGAGCCACGTCAATCCACTCTGCGAAGGTTGTCGGTTGAACACCGGAGGACTTGGAGGATCGCGTTTGGGCTCCGATCACCACTACGTCTCCTGAATTGACCGCGATCGAAGGCGCTACAAATACTGCTTTCGAACGAGTGTCAATTACGAGCCCCGGCTGCCCTTCTTCGTTCCACCAACGGACAAGAAACTCATCAAGTTTCGCGAGACTCATCGATCCTGAAATCGAAACCCGCCGGGCGACACTGAGGGTCAGTGGGTCGACAAGACCCGATCCACTGGGATCAACGTCGACATTGCGCGCGCCCAGGTCCCGGAGTTTATTCTCGCAGTGCCTCGCCGCCTCGACATCTCCAACAGCGACACAGAAGAATGTGATTGCTTCATCAGGCATAACTCGGCATCCGTCCGTCCATCGGCGGGGCATTGGGCGTGGACAAACACTTCCGCGACTCGCGGCCAGCCGACGGCTGAAGACTACTCGTCCTTGCTTTGGCGGTCGAACCCAGCGGACCGCCGCATCAAGCCAGTCCGCGTACACCGGCGTCCTGGCCGAGTTGTTGTTCATGGGCCTCTGGTTTCGCGTTCCCTTTGTCGACCGCAGCAATCCCGTCACCCGAAGCCGTTCTTCATCAGAACACGCGAAAGGCTGTCGCGAAGGGACTGATGCCGGATCCGACCCCCGCACCCGATAGCGGCCGACAACTTGCCCGCTGAGCGCCCGGCGAATCGAACGCCGCTACATCCCCATCCCACGCCCCGCACTGGGCGCCCCCACCACCGGCCCGGTCGCCATCGCGGCCAAGTCCCGCGCCCGTGCCGCGCGCCGCATCTCCGCCTGAGCCGCGCGCACGGCATCCTGCATCGTAAGCTCCGGTGTGCCGCGCTGCATCGACTCGGCAAGACGGTCGCGGGCGGGGGCATCCGTCTGCGCGACCACGATCGCGACGTTGTGCACCCGACCTCGCGTAAGGCCGACGTACAGGCCCGCCGCGTCCACATCCGGCCCGACCACGGACGCATCGGCGGTGTCGCCCTGCACGCCATGCACCGTCGACGCGTAGGCGAGCTGCAGGTGCTCCCGCGCATACTCGGCAGACACTCGCCGCAACTCGCCGCTGTCGCCAACCGACACCAGATCGACGAACTCCTCGCGGATGCCGCGCACGATCCACTGCGCACGATTCTCGACGCCCGTGACCCGGTCGTTTCGGCGGGTTTGGACGGTGTCGCCGACGAGGATGCGCTGCTCCCCCATCCCCCACGAGACCACGCGGGGATCAAGCTCGCCGTGATCGACTCGCCGCTGCTGGATCGCGTCGTTGATGGCATCAGCCTCAGCGTTGGTGCCGGAGACCAACGTCACCCGCTTGCCGCGCGCGTGCCACTCGAAGTAGGAGTCGATCATCCGCTCACGGGCTGCCTCATGATGATCAGCCCGCACCACGTGACCGCGTTCCGCAAGCTGACCTGCAACCTCCAGCGCGTGCTCGCGGTCGCTCGTGTTGCGCAGCCGCAGCGTGAGCGCCGCGTACTCGGGATCGCGGAACCGATGCACCGTATCGAGCTCGACCGCCGCATTCGCATGCCGAATCGCCGAACCCATGGCACCGGAGTGTCCGACCGGCAGCGCCTGGTGCGGGTCCCCCACGAATGCGAGCCCGACTCCCTGCTCGATCGCGAGGTCGACGAGGACGTTGGCGGTCTGAAGATCGACCATGCCCGCTTCATCGACCACGATCCGATCGTGAGAACGCAATACGTACTGCGCCGGCCCGCTATATGCGACACCCGTGTTGGGGTCGATCTGCCCCACGCGCAGTCGTGTCCACATCTTCGCACCGGTCTGATCGGCACCCCACCGGTAGCCGTGGTCTGCGAGCAGTGCATGAATACTGGATGCCGCAGCCCCGACCTCGCGAGACGCCACAGTCGCCGCTTTCCGGGTAGGAGCGACGACGAGCATCCGCCGCCGCTGCGCTCCGAGCGCTGCAAACGCAACACGCAGCATCGTCGTCTTGCCTGTGCCGGCGGGGCCGGTGACCGTGACGAGCCCGTCGGTCCCGGCGATTGCGCACGCGGCAACGACTTGCGATGCATCCAGTGTCGAGATGTCCTCGTTGGGCGCGAATCGATACATCTCATTCGGTAGGAGTGAGCGCCCCGGCCGGGCAAGCACGTCGAGGCGTCCAGCGAGGCGCACCTTTGCGCGCACCGTCTCGGTGGCCATGAAGGCCTTCACGTGGGCCGGCGGAACCTCGGGAACGAGCCGATAGACGGCCTTCGCGGCGCGCGTTGCAATCTCGACGATCACGTCGTCGAGCTGGTTGCGCTCCGCAACGATGCCCGTCCGCGAGAGTGCGCGCGTTGCGCCAGCGCGGATGTCGAAGGTACTGAACCGTCCGCCACACGATGTGGACCGTTCGTCCGCATCGACGATCGCCGTAGCCGCGAGCAGATCCAGATCGAGGGCGTGCAGGTCTGTCGCAGCGACTGCAATCGGTGCACGCGCGGTGATCAGGCTCTTGTCGATCGCCGCGATCTCGTCGCGGACGCGCGACTCCCACGACATCTCCTCCAGGTCTTCCGGCTTGTTCGGTCGCGCTACCGCCCAAGCACGCCGGTCGATCTGATGCAGCACCTGTGCGCTCGGCGCCGAGCCCCCGTGCGCCGCCGACCACTCCGCGATCAGGCGCGTTCGATTCCGCTCGATCTGGCCCGACCTGCGCGAGAGCGGGCGGACGGCGCCGGCGAGTTCGGCGATCTCGCCCGAGTCGTCGAGTCTGTACCCGTGGCGTGCAAGCGCGGCGATCCACGCGGGATCTGTGCGGGCGGCGAGCTCCCCCTCGGCGTTGACGACGGTGTGCAGCTTCATCGCGACACGCGAGTCGAGGTTCGACCACCTGCCGTCCGCGCCAAGCACTTTGATGTTCAGCCACAGGTGACGGTGGATGTGCGGGTCGAGCGCTCGGGATCGGCGGTGCTGCAGCTCGACGACCTCGATGCGCGTGATCTCCTCGCGAGTGAGCCCACCATGCCCGCGTCGCGCGTTGAGCTCGGTCTGCCAAGTGAGCAGGATGCGCTCACGCAGCCGGTCTTGCAGCGCCTCGAACTCGCCCGCGAGCTCGGGATGCAGCAACGCGGCGATGCTGTACGACTTCGGGTGGTTGAGCGTCCCGTCGAGCAGCAGGTCGGCGTCGGGGGTCAGGCGCTGGTGTCCTCGTTCCCCGCCGGTAATGGGGTCGTGCCCGGTGAGCCAGACACGAAGACCGCCGGCCGTGAGCTGGTCGGTCGTGATGACGCCGTTGTCGACGATGAACCGAGAGACGGTTGAATCGGATGCTGCGCCATACGCGTCGAGCGCTTCGACGCCCGTCGGGTAGGGCATGTGAGCGTCGCACGTGCCCTCTAGAGCATACGAGATCGCGTGCCGAACCCCGCGGGATTCGACGCCCCTCTTCCACCGCTCCAGACCTCCGCGCATGGCGCCAGAGTAGGCTAGGTTTTCGCCGTTATCCAGGGATTTTTCTTCGATGCAGGTATCCGTAGCAAAGCGGTCTCAAAGGGCGTCGTCCACCGTGGGTGCCTGCGTGCATCGTCTGAGGCTGCCTCTTGTGGTATCCGCCAGCGAATCTGCTAGTTCGCCTGCCTACTCAGATCATTCAGCGAGCGGGACCGGATCTGTTGACCGTCTGATACTAGGTGTCTCGGGTACGCATCAAGCCGCCTCAAACTCCGCGGCGGCGCCGACTTATAGCAATGCTTCCGACGTCTACGACGGGGTATGGCTCGGTATGTTCTGTTTGCCGTTCAAGGGCGGCCAAGTCCTCGAAGACATGCGTTCCGCCTTCTTGCCAATTCGCAGCAAAGGCTCGAACATCATCCGAAGCCGACGAAAGCAATCGATCGAATGTACCCCGCTTTTCACTCGCAAACTGGACCCAGCTCGCACGAAGATCGGTGACCCCTCGTCCACGCCTTCGGTCATTGAAGCTGTACAGCTCGACCCGCCCCAGATGCGCAATTACAGCCGCATCCACTATCGGCGTGGGCTGGGCACGGTGGCGGGTTGGACGGGTGACAGACCCGCTGCGCACGACACCGACTGCAGACCGATCACCTCGACGGAACTGCTCCATGAACAGTTCAGCGAACGCGATAACACCGTGCTGGAAACTTTCTGGAGCGGTATCCCAATCACGACGGAACGACAGCAGCATTGACTCGGTGACGGAGAGTCCGCCCCCGGCGATACCGAAGGTGCTCGGCTCCTCATAGAACGCGAGGCCGAACGATTCACCCTTACCTTGCAAGATCTCCACGGCCTTAGTTGGCGACAAGGCGCCACACAACGCGAGAACCTCCACTGCTCCGCGAACGGCTCCGCTCAACTCTGCATGCTCGAGATACCGGGCGTGTTTTGCTCCCGTTTCGAGAAACGTTCGTTCCCACACCTCAGCGCCGTCGCTTAGACCAACGCGCGACCGAACAACCGAGCGGACGATGGCGTTCAAAAGGAACCACGAGGCAACGCGAATCTGACTTTCGTTGGCGAATGCTGCGTCGATGCCGTGCTCGATCTCAGATGCGACAATTGCCGCGTCCTGTCCGGTCGCCGAAGACCTCAACTCGTGCCATGGAGTCATCGGGTTAAACTCCCTGCCGTCCTGCCCGACACCGTCGATACCGAAACTGAGACAGGCAGCGGCTATTTCCCGGATCAGAGACGGAGAAACCACGGCGAAGGAAGTGCATCTGGCAACGAACGCGAGAACTCGACCGCGGTTGTCGGCAGTCCTTCGACGTCGTTCGTGCAGCATCGATGAGAGGACGCGCTCAGTTCCCCGCTCAAGTCTGTCGGCCTGCTGGACAGCAAGCTGGGCGACGACGTCCCACTCCTCACGTGCGACGCGAGGGAGGAGCATCGCTGAGAGTTTCTCAGGGGTGTCGTTGATCCTGGTGAGATGCACCGCCGCAAAGTACTCAAGGAAGGTGCGATGAGTGAAGGTGTAGAGCGACTGCCCCTCCTCGGTTGTTCCAGCGTCGGTGAAGACCCACGCGCGGCCGCTGCAGTATTCAACAAACTCCTGGGCCGCGAGTTGTGCGTCCTCGCGGGTCTCCACTGCGCGCGGGTAGAGGTAGTCCGTAAGAAGCGCGACAAGTTGCGCCTCGCCGATACCTGTTTCGCTTGCTTCGGACTGGAGGAAAGCAAAGGCGAGATACTTCATCGCAGAATCAAGGTGGGCGCGCGCTTGCAGGGGGGTCTCGATTCCCCTGTGACCGTCCCACTTCTCGAAAAGCAGTTTGGCGCAGCGTTCGTACACTTCGGGGCGGTTGCGCGGTATGTAATTCTCCCCTCGAAAGAGTATGCACATCAGCGCGAGCATCAGTGGGTTCGAGCGTAGGTCAGGCACAGACTCGCTCTGCGCATAGAAATCCACTGCGTGCGCGTCCGCCTGCTGAGGCGTGAAGTCAAGTTGCGCGTCGAACCACTTGCGGACGTAGGTCTCCACTTCGTCTTCCGAGAAGCCATCAATGATGAATGAGCTGAACTGCTCTGGGTCAAGCTGGGCAAGGTCGTAACCGACTCGACGAGAAGTAACTAGCACGGGAACCAGCGGGTACCGGAAGCAGAAGGTCTCCACGACGCGCGTGATGTCTCGGCGCTTTGTACTGTCGATCAGCTCGTCGAGTCCATCGAATATCACCATTGCTCTGCCGGCCGCGAACAGATCCTGCAGCGCACCCTCAACTGGGTCAACCTGGTACCGAGGCTTCAGCTCTCGCTCGATGTAGGACAGAACTGAGTGATCTTCAGCGTGAGGAGCAAAATCCCGCAGCGTTATATGAAACGGAACCCGGGCACTCGCGTCGCGTGCAAGAGTCAGCGCAACGAAATTTGAGAGGGTGGACTTACCTCCCCCCGGGTCACCCAGCACTACAGTGCGGTTGATAGCAGCGATGAAGTCGGACACATCTAGCTCCGGCCCAGATGCCTTGTGCCGATGGGTCCGCAGTTGCGGCGCCACGTAAAGCCGATCCATCGGTACTTTTCGATTCGTGGTGAAGTCGGGGGGGCGAATATATCCATGTATGTCCGCGCATAGACGGCGGTACTCGCGGACAAAGTCATCCATCCGACCACGGATCTCGTTATCTTCAGCCCGAACCAGCGCCCGATGATGCGGTTCGATGTTGTCGAGAATCGATGCGATTCGCTGCAGCAGCCCCACTTGCTGCAACTGAGACAGCGACTGAGGATCCGAATCTCGCAGATGGCTGATGGCCGCCACGCACACGCCGCGCAACGCGTCGGCGAAGTATGCCGCGAAAACGTCGGCGTCGGCTTCGGTTGCGCCGCGAGAATGAAGTTCTTGTCGCAGATAGAGCCGAAGGCTGGTGGAGGCAGTCTCCTCGTCACCGGCACGGCTCCCGATGAGTGCTGAGAAGGCTACCTCCTGGACCAGGTCTCGATACTGCGGCGCGCTTACCGCAGCCTCCACGAGCTCAGCATCGACCGCGCCTTGCATATGGCCAGCCATATCCAGAGCGCCGATGCTGCTCCTGAGCTGGTCGGGATCCAGGCTCTGCGCATTCTCATACAGCCTGACCGCGTCCCGCCGATTCTTGCGTGCAACCGAATCGATCACGAGCGATGCGCCAAAGCTCAAAGCCTCGACAACAGCGCCGATCATTCCAAAGTCCATCTTCATCCCCTTCGACGACGTTCGACTCGATGCACGGCTATCGGCCCAGAATAGTGTCGCGGTTATCGCAGTCATGCACGGCACAGCCATGCGAATCAGGAGGTCGGCATCGAGCGGCGATTGCAAGCAGCAAGAGTTTCGTCTTGGCGACCACGCAGGATCCCAATCACTTGGATCCTCATGCGGAGCATCCTCCAGTGGCGCAAACCGGCAGGCGGCCGCGAAAGCTATTGCCCGTTATCGTGACCGAACGACCGATCCTGAGCGGTTTGGCCCTGCCGGTGCACCCGGTAGCGCTAACGCTGGCCGTAACGGAGCCTCTACGAGACGAGCTCATCGCTACGGTGACCGACCTTCTCGCCGGCCGTGGCCCGATTAGGTGGTTGAGCGAAGGCCCCTCAGAAAACGGCTTCGCGTCGAGTGCGTCCGTGACCCGGCCCAGGTGAAGGACCTTCCTATTGCCGAGTCATCGCGAACTGGCTCTGATCGAGCACATCGCGCTACCGGCCATTACGAGTGGATCCAAAGACAGCTTGCCCCTAGCAATCGTGACGGAGGCCGAGCTTGGTTGGCGAACAATCACCTGACCGGCGATGATCGCGGGTGCCCATGCGCCGCGAAAGGCAGAGCCGCACCGAACCCTGCAATAGGTTGGCGAGATGACGGACGAACCCCAGAGTCTTCCGACCGGTCTCGGCGAGCTTGTCCAGGGCGTGCTAGAACTTCAGTCGCACTTCACACCTGGCCAGTCTCCAGCGATGTCGCGACGGCGCGACATGATCGGCAACATTACAAACGCAATGACTGCCACGCTGGTTGGTGCAGCGAACCATGTCTTGCAAGTCAAGGGAAGTAACGGGGTCGGTAACAACGCGAAGGTGCCTTGGGTCCGCATCTTCGATCCCGCCCAATCGCCAAAGCCCACTCTCGGCTGGTATGTAGTACTGCTGTTCGCTGCCGACGGATCTGCGGCATTCCTCTCGCTCAACCAGGGTGTCACGAAGCTAGACCGCACCAGCATCGAAGCGAACGTTTCGGACGGCTGGAATCGAGTGTCTGCTTCGTCCGAGTCGCGACATGCGCCCATGGAGGAATCAACTCGGTCTGTCGACCTTCGCGATCCAGGCCTGGGCGCGCAGTACGGACGAGGCAACCTGCTTGCGTTCCGATTCGAGCGCGACCATGTGCCGTCCGACCAGGAGATCGAGGGCCGGCTCCTTTGGCTCACGGAACTCCTCACGCTCCTGCCCGATACATCGGGCCTACCCAGTCAGAAACAGGATGCGAACCTGAACGCTGTGCTGGTCGTAGATGAGGTCACCGATGATGCCGGGGAGCAACTTCGGGCAGTCGCGGCCGCGACCCATTGGCCAGAGGACGAGATCCTCAAAATGGTCGAGAGTCTCGTGGACGCCAGCCCACAAATCGTGCTCGCCGGGCCCCCTGGTACTGGTAAGACCTTCGTCGCGCGCCACCTCGCGGCATATCTGCTCGGTCAAGCCGGAAACGTGGAGAACAACCCGCAGATCGAAGTAGTCCAGTTTCATCCGACCTACGGCTATGAGGAGTTTGTCGAGGGACTTCGACCTACCGTCGGCAACACGGGAGCATTTGAATTTGCCCCCGTTGCCGGAACCATCGTCAAGCTCGCCGACGCTATAGCCGAGGACGGGCAACCGCGCGTGCTGATTATCGACGAGATGAATCGAGCGAACCTCCCACGTGTCTTTGGCGAGCTGTACTACTTGCTCGAGTACCGAGATCAAGAGGTACGACTGATGTACCGCGATCGATTCGCGCTGCCGGAGCAGCTCATGATCATCGGGACGATGAACACTGCGGACCGAAGCATCCGAAGCGTGGACTTCGCTCTGAGAAGGCGCTTCGACTTCTTCGACGTTCTGCCGTCGTCGCTGGTTCTTCACGCGCACTACTCGTCGGGCGACCACGTCAACGAGCTTGGGGCGGCCCTCTACACCGGCTTCGATGCCCTTAACGACGCGGTCGCTGGTCTGATGGGTGACCGGCATCACGGGGTTGGCCATAGCTACTTCATGGTCGAGCGGATGACCGCGCAAAAGCTCCAAGCAGTCTGGGAACGCCAAGTCCATCCGCTGCTCGAGGACTACGTAGGCGGGAATCTCCCATTGCTGGAGGGGCTGACGCTCGAGAACCTGTTCAGCGGATGAGAACACTGCAGATTTCGGAGGCGCGAGCCACAACGCAGTCGTTTACGGACGAACAGGCCGCGGCGCTCGCGCACCTCGGGGTTGTGCTGGCTAGCGAACGACGCTGGTGGGGAGCCGCAGATCTCGGAAGCGGCGGAGGATCTGTCTTCCGGCTAACGAAGCTGTATGGAGGAAGCTGGCGCCTCGACGTCGGCAACGTTGTGGGCGTGGTGGGTCTGCCGGATCTAACACTCATCATCGAGCCCAAGATCGGGATGGATCACTTTCGGCACCTGCTTGCCCGGTCGAATGGTCTGCCCCGGGTCGACTCATCTCCAACATCCCTGGAAGCAGCGCCCGACCTCCAGCGGTTGGTCATCGAGTGGTTCGTCTCCGAGCTTGACGCATTGTTTCGCCGAGGCATTGTCAGGGACTACGTCAGCACTTCCGAGAGGCTCCCCTATGTGCGAGGTCACGTCAACCTCGCCTCGACATCGCGCCAGTGGCTGCAGGGCAAGGTCGTGGCGGATTGCGAGTTCGAAGACTTTACGGAGGACACTCCTCTCAACCGATACCTGGCTACGGCCGCGCTGCAGGCTCGCCGCTCACCGTGGATCAATGACCGTATGAGGGCCAGGCTGGCCTACGCCGCTCGCGAGCTGCCGGCCCCGCGTCCAGAGCCTCTGCCAGATGTCGACGTAGAGAATCTGCCGGCAAGGTACCGCCACTACCAACGACCAGTGAAATACGCGATCGATATTCTCTCTGGGGTCGGCCGTTCCCTTGAAACAGGAGACCAGGCGTCTGGGACGTTCCTCTTCAATTCGGCGGCGGTCGTCGAAGACGGTATCAGGATTGTCCTGGCTGACGGACTACGGCCGCTACGAGTCGTGAAGACCGGTGGACGCTATTTGCTGCCGGCGTTTGTGTCTGTTAATCCGGACCTTGAGTTTGGGCCGCCGCCTTTCACCGGTGACGTGAAGTACAAAATTGGTGACCGCAGCTGGAATCGACAAGATCTCGCTCAGGCCGTCTTGTTCGCAGCGGCGTACAAGAGTCCGCACGCGATCATCACCGACTTTGTGGAGCGAGACCCGTCTCACCGTGAGTTGAACGTGGGTGACATCAAGGTCTCGCGTCTCCGCTGGGTTGTGGGGAAAGGAACTGGTCCCGAGGAGTCTGAGCGCCTATTCGTGGACGCCGCCCAAGACCGAATGACAGCGGCTTTGACTGAGCTTTCAGGGTCCGCGCAGCTCGCTTAGGAAATGAGGACTCGCCAGATCGCTGGCGACGCTAAGCGTCGAAACAGCCCCCGGCGCTAGCCGATTGAATCGTGATCCGCCTCGAGACGAGCCAAATCCGGCCGCCAAGACAGCAGGCGGGCGTTACTCTGCGGCTCGCAGCGCTGCTGACCGCTCTCCTTGCCGCCGTCTACAGCAACGTTCGAGCAATGCCCCGTTCGGCTCAACTGCCGGGCGTTTCTCCATCGTGGGCGGGTGCCGTCACAGCATGCAGCTGTTGGGCTACCTGAGCGGCGAAGGTTGGGTCGGCGAGAATTCGGCGCACAACGTCGTCCGCGATCCGGTGGAGGTCGACGGCGCCACCGTACTCCACCGCCGTGTTCTCGAGGATGTTGAAGTCGACTCGCGGGGTGTACGCGCTCTCGCCATTGTCGCCGTAGGCGGAGAGCACGTGGTCGTAGATGAGTTGAACCTTGGTCTGGAAGACGTCGATCGTGTAGGGCTCCGGCAGGCCGGCGTCGAGCACAGAGCGTATCGTGCTGTTGACGTCGCTCATGACGTCAACCTTGCGTCGCCAGTCCTGGACGAGCTTCTCATGGAGATGCTCCAGCAAGGTCTTCGCGCTGCCCTTTACCCGCTGCAGTTCCTCGTCGGTAAGGACTGGGTCGGGTTGCGTAAGCAGGTCGAAGATCGCCAGTTCCTCCTCGGTCATCCCCTCCCGCACGGCGCGCTCTTCCTCATGGGTGAGGGTCTGGGATATCTCGATGAGGCGCTTGAGGTACTCATCACTGTTCACGCTGCCGGCGTTGTAGTCGGCGATGAGCTGTTCGATGCGCTCGACTAACTCGTAGCGGGTCGGATTGCGGGTCGCGTCCGCGATCGCACGCGACAGCAGTAGTTGTGCGAGTCGGTCAGTCTCGGCCCGCTTGCGTCCGGCCAACTTGCGCCCGAGTCCCTCGAAGTCGATCTGCGAGAGGTCAAGCAGCGGGTCAGGCTGCACGCCGTCGGCGGCGGCGCGGATGACGTACTCCTCGGCTCCAACCGAACGGTCCAGCAGCGCATCGACGGCGTCGAGCACCCCGCTGATGTCGGGCTGCGGGGGCTTGGTGACCTTGGCGATCCGCTCGGCGAGCACACGGATGGCGGCCACGGTGCGCTGCTGCGCCGCGGCCTTCGGGTTAGGCAGCAGCGCCTTGAACAACCGCTTGATCAATCGTGCATGGACCAGGTAGTCGTTCCAGGTGGCCTCGTTGACAAGTAGCGCCTCGACAGCTGCGTCGCGCTTGGCGATGTGGTCGAACCCGGTGGCGTCGCGCATCGCCATGAGATCGATGCCGACGGTGGTGCAGAATCTGATCAGCTCGGCGACCGCCGTGTCGAGCTCGCCGGCGAGGGCGTCGATGATGTCAACGGGCGTGTCGCCGGACGAGGCCGCGCCGTAAATGGCGAGGGCCTTCTCAAGGTTTCGGAACACGCCGACGTAGTCGACGATGAGGCCGTTGTCCTTCTCGGGGAAGACCCGGTTGGCGCGGGCGATGGTCTGCATGAGGGTGTGGTTGCGCATCGGCCGGTCGAGGTACACCGTCGATACGCTCGGGGCATCAAACCCCGTCATCCACATCGCGCAGACGAATACAATCCGCAGCGGGTCCTCGGAGTCCTTGAACTTCTCCGCGAGGTCTTCGACGATCATGCGCGCCCGGTGGGGGCGGATGTCCAGGCCCTGGTCGTCGAGCATCTTTAGCTCGTTCTGGCTCTGCGAGACGACTACGGCCATATCGGTCGACGCCATCAGCGCGATCCGGGAAGCCAGCCACGGACGTTCCAACTCCGGCAGAGCGTCGTGCTGCACCTTCAATTCGGCCAGGTGCGCGGCCCACGTGTCCTGCACGAGGTCGTACATGCGCACCGCGGCGGCTTTGTCGAGGCCGACGTACATCGCCTTGCCGGAGAACCCGCGGCCGACGAAGTGCCGCACGAGGTCCTTCGCGATCGTCTTGAGCCGCTCCGGGCGGGTGAGCAGCATGTATTGGTTGCCCATCGCCCGGACGAGGGCGCCCTCAACCTCGTCGTCAGCCTCGGCCTCGTCGAGGATCTGCTCCAGCTCGTCGGAGAAGTCCGGGTTGATCAGTTGCAGCTCGGGGATGCGGTTCTCGTAGTACAACGGCACCGTGGCACCGTCTTCGATCGCATCGCGGAAGTTGTAGATCGACACGTACTCGCCGAACTGAGCCCGGGTCGCCTGCTCCTCGCCGGCGATCAACGGGGTGCCGGTGAAGCCCATCATCGACGCCGCTGGCAGCGCCCGGCGCATGTTCAGCGCGAGGGTGTCGTACTGGGAGCGGTGCGCCTCGTCGGTGATGACGATGATGTCCGACCGGGTCGACAGCACTGGCATCTCCCTCTCGGCCCCTGCGGGCTGGAACTTCTGGATCAGCGTGAACACGTACCGGTGATCCGCTGCCAGCAGCGCGCGCAGGCCCGCGATCGACTCGGCGTGCACTTGCGCCCCGGCAGGGATCGCCCCGGCGTCGGCGAACTCGCCGTGCAACTGGGTGTCGAGTTCCTTCCGGTCGGTGACCATCACGAACGTCCACTTGCCCGGCACCTGCCGCAGCACCTTCTGCGTGAACCACAGCATCGACAAGCTCTTGCCCGACCCCTGCGTGTGCCAGAACACTCCAAGCCGCTTGTCCTGCGCAGCCCGTGCATGGTGAAGGTTCTCGATCGCGGCGCTCACACCGTAGTACTGATGCGAGCGCGCGATCACCTTGATCAGCCCGCCTGGGCGCTCCATGTACGCGACGAAGTTCTCGAACAGGTCGAGCAGCACCCCCGGATCGCACGTGCCGCGCAGCGCCGTCTCCAACGCGATCTTACCGCGGGCGCCCTTCGCGTCGGTGACCTTCCAGTCACCGAAGAACTCCCACGGCGAATACGTCGACCCGACCTTCGCCTTGGTGCCGTTGGAGACCAGCACAAACAGGTTCGGCACGAACAGCTGCGGAATTGTGTCGCGGTTGTCGGTGATGTTGTCGTCGAAGCCCTTCTTGACGTCCTCGTTCGGGTGTTTGAACTCCATCAGTACTAGCGGGATGCCGTTGACGAACAGCGCCACATCGAGGCGGCGGCTGTGCAGGCTGCCCTTCACCCACATCTGCTGCACCGCCAGCAGATCGTTCATCCCCGGGTTCGCCAGGTCGAGATACCGGAGCAGCTCGATGCGCTTGTCGCCGCCCTCGTCGACCCACTCAGCCCGGTAGCCATCGCGGAGCAGGTCGTACACCTCACGGTTCGCCCGCACCCGATCCATGACCGAGCGGTCCTTCGCCACCGCCCCGACCGCCTCCTCGATCACCGACTCCGGCACGCCGGCGTGGTTCAGCCGGCGGATCGCGGCGCGCAGGCGATGGATGAGGACGACCTCGTGCTGCGAGTCACGGCCAAGCGTGCCGTTCGCACCGAGCGTCTCCTGCCACGCATCAACCCGAGACCAGCCCAGCTCGGCGAGGAGCTGCATGCTCGGCTCCTCCACGAACATGGCCTCCGGGCCGTGCGCCGCCATCATGCGACCGCCTCCTCCAGTACACGGTCGAGGTTGAGTGATGTTACGTCGATCTGGCCCGTCACCAAACGCGGCAGCAGCTGGTCGCGGATGGCTGCCAGGCGAGCATTCGACTGAGTGAGCGTGCGCATGGTCTCGCGGAGCGGCCGAACCGCATCGACGAAGGAGTCCTGAATAGACATCGGCGCGAGCACGATTAGTGGTTCGGTCATGACCTTGGCGCTCACACTCTTGCGCGTCGAGCCTGTGCTTGCTCCCGTTACCCACGCCTGGTAGCGGTCGTCGAGCAACGTGAAGAATAGGAAATACGGCAGCAGTTGCGTGATGTCGGGACGAAGTCGGACCAGGTACGACGCAAACACGGCGTCAACATCCTCTTCGCAGATGCCGACTTTGCCTGGGTCAGCCATTCGAATAACGAACACGTCGCCAACTTCGACCTTGAACTTGGATCTCGCAACCTGATCGATCGGGCAATACGGAACAGTCGACCAGTTAACCCAACTCTGCTTGTTGATATCCATGCCGCGCAGGTACTTAGGACCGATGGGTTCGGTGCTCGCTGACTCGGTGTAGCCGTATTGGGTGGTCACGACATCGGCAAGTTGAGTCGCGCTCCACCCCTCGGGGATGGACCCGATGGCGGAGTCGACGAGCGGGACGGATTCGTGGCCGGGGTAACGGAAGCGCACGAACCACTCCCGGTAGATGGCCCGCGCCATCGCCTCCAGCACAGAAATCCGCAGGCGATTACCCTCGATCAAATCGTCGATGGCATCGAGAACACCGACAATTCGATGTTGGGCTTGGATGGGTGGAAGTGCTAGCTGGAGTCGAGCCACCTGCTGCGCGCCGACGTTTGGCTGCGCCGCGCCATTGTCGCTGGCGAGGAGGGCACGGGCGCCTTCAGGCGAAGCCAAGTAGGAGGCCAGGAATCGCGGAAGGACTCGAGAACCGGGTCGGAGAATCACGAGGGACGATGCGATCGCGCCAGGCACGACCTCGGGCGTAACGAGTGCCCACCTTCCGATCGATCCTCGAATACACAGCAGCACATCGTTGGTCTCGACCTTCCCGCCGCGAAGAAGGTCGAAGCGCTCTAGCGGAATGAAATCCATGGCATCGAGACGAACACGGCCACCGGAAAGGTGGCCCGCATTGATGAACGGGATGCCCCAATCTGTCCTATGTTGCGCGGACGGATAGTTCTTACCCCGATCACCGTTAATGATTTGGGCAACCTCGCCAATCCCGACCGTTTCCCATCCGCTCATGCGTCGAGAATCCCCTGAACTGCGGCATCCACCTTTGCTCGCAGGTGAACGGCCTCGTCACTTAGCCGGGTGAACTCCTCGAAGAGTTCCTCCAGCCTGATCGCGAAGTCCTCCTCGTCGTCATCCGTGGCGGCTGTTCCGGTGTAGCGGCCGGGGTTCAGGCTCCAGCCCTGCGCCTCGATCTCGGCGCGCGTCGCGACTTTGCACAGGCCCGCGACATCCGTGTACTGCCCCGCCGGGAAGTACACGGCGAGCAGCGCGTCGCCGCCTGCGCTGGATTCAATGTCCTCTCCGCGGTAGAGGCGGACGATATTGGCGAGGAGCTCGATCTGCTCGGGCACGAAGTCGCGGTGAGCGCGGTCGATCTGGCGGAAGGTGTGCCGGGCGTCGATGAACAGCACCGTGTCCTCGCGGGGCGTGCCCAACTTGGCCTTGTCGAGGAACCAGAGCGTGACCGGCAGGGTCACGGTGTAGAAGAAGTTCGAGCTGATCGCGACCATGACGTCGACGGCGCCGCTCTCGACGAGCTGCTTGCGGATTTCCTTCTCGGAGTGCCCAGCATCGCCCGCGGAGTTGGCCATGACGAACCCGGCCCGGCCGGTGTTGGTGAGGGCGGAGTAGAACTGCTGGATCCACAGGTAGTTCGCGTTGTCGGCGTTCGGCATTCCGAACGGGAACCGCTTGTCGCCGGCGAGCTGTTCCTTCTTGACTTTGTCGACGTTGAACGGCGGGTTGGCCATAACATAATCGAACGCGCCCACCGCCTTGTGCGGGTCTTCGTAATAGCTGTTGGCCTGACGAATCTCACCGGACAAACCATGCAGGGCGAGGTTCATCTTCGCCAGCGGCACTGTGTCATCCGTCTTCTCCGCGCCGTAAATCGACAGCTTGCGGGTGGCGGACTCGTGGTGGCGCTCGACGAATTTCGCGCATTGTACGAACATGCCACCCGACCCGCACGCCGGATCGAACACGCGGCCCTGGAACGGTTCAAGGATCTCGACGATGAGCCGGACGATCGAGTACGGGGTGAAGTACTCGCCGCCGCCCTTGCCCTCCTGGGCGGCGAAATTCGACAGGAAATCCTCGTAGATGAACCCGAACGCGTCGCCGGAGAGTTGGGTCGGCAGCGGGGCGAACAGGCGAAGCAGCTCGATGAGGGTCGCACGCTCCAGCTTCTGGTAACCGCGCGGGAGGATGTCCTTCAGCTCGGGGTTCGCCGCCTCGATCGCCTTGATCGCCTCATCGACCGCTTTGCCTATGTCGTCGCCCTCCGGCAGGCCGACGATGTGCGAAAGACGAGCCTCGTCAGGGACGTAGAGGACGGACTTCGCCTTGTAGTCGGCGGGCTGGGCCGGGTTACGCGGGCTGCGGTCTGCCTCGACCTCGCAGCGCAACTCCTCGAAGCGGTTCTCCGCGTAGGCGAGGAAGACGAGCCCGAGCACGGGGTCGCGATACTGGACCGGCGTCAGCTTCGAGTTTGCGCGCAGTTCGTCGGCTGCGGCCCAGAGGGTGGATCGCACCTTCGCTATGTCGGTTGTTCTCACCTTTGAAGGCTACCCATCATCATTGACTAGCAATGAGCGATCGGCACCGGAGTGTCGATCGCAGATCGCGTCGCGTTGGAGGCGTGCATCCCACCCGAAGCGTTACCAGTTCAGCGACTGTCACCTTCTGCAAGCGGCACCTCAGGTCCATTGCTTTCCAAACGTACGTCGTCAAACGAAATGGGGTTGTGCCACCCGTCGCCTGTCCGACAATCAGCGCATGAGCGATCACGCGCGGCGCAGTGCTCGTTGTCGAACGGCTGCTAAGCGGAGCGCGCCAGCGCGGAGTCTGCGAGAAGTGAGCGGCGAAAACGGAGGCGCGATCGACCGCTACACTTTCGGCGTCGGAGGGAGGCGCCCCTCCAAAAAAACACCACTTGACGACGTCTTCCGCCACTTATCCACATCTCTCGTCGACCGCGTTGACGGCCTCGGGCCAGTGTCCGACACTGTCTCAATGGTCACTGTCGGGCCGTAAGTGAGCGGAGGTCGAGATGGGCTACATCACCCCGTACGAGACGACGAAGGGCCGCCGCTACCGCGTGCGCTATCGCAAGCCTGATCGCTCTGAGGCAGAGAAGCGCGGGTTCACGACGATGCGCGAGGCGAAGCTGTACCTCTCCATGGTTACGGTGTCGAAGTCGAAAGGCGAGTACATCGATCCGTCCTCATCCCGGGTTCCGGTCCGGATGTTCGCGGACAGCTGGCTGAAATCGAAGCAGCCGCCGATGTCGAAGCCGTCGTATTACGCGACGCTCGAGCAGGCGTGGAAGAACCACGTCGCGCCGGTGTGGGCCGACCGGGAGATCTCGTCGATCCGGCGCTCCGAAGTTCAGGATTGGGTGTCAGATCTCGCGACAAGGAAGTCGCGCACCGTCGTTCTTCGCGCGCTGGGGATTCTGGCCGGCATCCTCGATGTTGCAATCGACGATCGTCGCCTCGCGAGCAATCCGGCCCGCAATGTACGCAATCTTCCGCGGCACGGGCCCGGCAAGCGCCGCATCTATCTTTCACATGACCAGGTGGCGACGCTCGCGGCGTGCTCGGCGCATCCGACACTGGTCTTGACGCTTGCCTACTGCGGTCTGCGCTGGGGTGAGGCGACGGGGTTGCGGTTGCGCAGCGTGAACCGACTGCGGCGGCGTTTGGTGATCGAGGAGAACGCGGTCATGATCGCCTACGAGATCCACGTCGGCACGCCCAAGACGCAGGAGCGGCGTTCGGTGCCCTACCCCGCGCGCCTCGCCCCGATGATCGAGCACGCATGCGCCGGCAAGGGCCCGGAAGGTCTGCTGTTCGGCGACGGAGTCAATCACATGCGCAACTCGGGCGACAAGGGATGGTTCGCGAATGCGGTCCGGCGGGCGCAGGAGATCGACCCGTCGATTCCGCGGCTCACGCCGCACGACCTCCGTCACACCGCCGCGTCGCTCGCGATCAGCTCTGGAGCAAACGTGAAGGCCGTGCAGCGGATGCTCGGCCACGCGTCGGCTGCGATGACACTCGACACATACGCCGACCTCTTCGAGGACGATCTGGACGAAGTCGCGACGCGACTGAATGCGCAGATGCCGTTGGTGGCGCTGCCTTCGGGTCCGCAGACCCGGTACGCCCGACCACAACGACTGCAGTAACAGCCGAGAGCAGATTGCTCACTTTTTCGACGGGCGGGATCCCGTGCGAAACGCTTGATTTCGGCCCTCCAAGACGCCCAACGAAGGGCCTTGAAGCGGCTTGTCGGCGCGCCCAGAGTTTGAGAAATGCGGGCAAAAAACGGGCAAAACCGCCTTTTCTGTGGTCTGACCACAGAAGGAATCCCTGGTCAGAGGTAAAAAACAGCTGTGCCCCTGGAGGGACTCGAACCCCCAACCGTTTCCTTAGGACGGAACTGCTCTTCCATTGAGCTACAGAGGCTGGCTCCCCCAAGTTTACCGGCCGCAGATCGAAACCCTGCGACACCACTGACCCTCCACGGCAAACCTGGCCGTTCGGCCGATGTGCGGCCCCACCCCACCACGCGAGCATCGAGCCATGACCCTCACGATCGCCCGTCCCCGCTCGAGCCGCCGCGAGTGGCTCATTCCCGCGTCGCTCCTCGTGCTGACAGCGATCCCCGTGCTCGCCGGTGCCCTGCGGCTCACGTCGCTCGCAAGCGGCGCCGACGTCACCCCCGACAACGCGCGGTTCTTCGCCCTCCCGCTTCCGGTCATCCTCCACATCGTCGGTGCCACCGTGTACTGCGGGCTCGGGGCGTTCCAGTTCGTGCCGAGCCTGCGGCAGCGGCATCCGCGATATCATGGCCTCGCCGGCCGCGTCCTGGTCCCGGCGGGGCTGGTGGCGGCGGCATCCGGTCTCTGGATGACGACGGTCTACGACCTTCCCGCGGCTGACGGCGGCAAGCTGCCGCTCATCCGCTGGGTGTTCGGGCTTGTGATGATCGCCGCGCTCGTCCTCGGGTTCGCGGCGGTGCTGCGCCGGGACTTCGCCACCCACCGGGCGTGGATGATGCGCGCGTACGCGATCGGCCTCGGCGCGGGCACGCAGGTGCTCACGACCGTGCCGTGGATGATTGCGACCGGGGGCCTCGACACCACGAGCAAGACGATCGCGATGACCGCGGGCTGGGTGATCAACCTCGCTGTGGCCGAGATCATCATCCGGCGCTCCCCCGCACCCGGCGGCGCCCGGCGCGGAAGCGCACCCGCCCGTATGATGCACCCGTGAGGCGCATGCTGCGCGCAGCCTGGGACATGCCGGCCGCCCCCGACGCCCCCGCGCACGTGTGGCGCGATGGGGTGCTCGTCGGCGTCCTCGTCGTGCTCGCGGTGGTCGAAGCCGTGCTGCGGCCCGACCTGCCGTGGCGGTGGGCGACTCTGGCGGTCGAGCTCGCGGTGCTGCCGACGCTGCTGTGGCGGCGCACCCGTCCGGGGCTCATGATCGCGCTCGCGTTCGGCACGCTGTTCGTGTGGGACGCGATCCGCGGGTTCGCGGGCATCCGCACGACCGACAGCTATGTGCTCGCCGGCCTGCTGATCCTCATCTACGCACTCGCGCGCTGGGGGTCGGGCCGCGCCATCGCTCTCGGCGGCGCGGTCGTGATCGCGAGCATGATCCGCTCCTTCGTCACGGGCACCGGCGAGCTGCAGAACGTCGTCGGCGGCATCGCGGTCGTCACGGTGTGCGTCATGCTCGGCGTGGTCTTCCGCACGAGCGACGCCGCCCGCCGGCAGCGGCTGGAGCGGGTGCGGCTGGAGGAGCGCGAGCGCCTTGCCCGTGACCTGCACGACACCGTCGCCCACCACGTGTCGGCCATCGCGGTGCGCGCCCAAGCCGGTCTGCTCACCGGCCGGACCGACCCCGTCGCCGCCGACGAGGCGCTGCGGGTCATCGAGAGCGAAGCGGCGCAGACCCTGCGCGAGATGCGCTCGATGGTGGGCGTGCTGCGCGCCGACGATGCGGCGCCCCGGTCGCCGACCGCGACCCTCGCCGACCTCACCGCCCTGACGACGGCGCCCGGCGAGCCGCCGGTCGCACTCGATGTGCGCGGCGACGCGTCAACGGTGCCGTCGGCGGTGAGCACCGCGGCGTATCGCATCGTGCAGGAGGCAATCACGAACAGCCGACGGCACGCCCGCGGCTCCACCTCCATCGCGGTGATCGTCACGGTCGGGCCGCGGGAGGTCGGCATCCGCATCGCCGATGATGGCCGCCCGAGCACCGCACGCGGCCACGGCTACGGGCTCGCAGGCATGCGGGAGCGCGCCGCCCTGCTCGGCGGAACCTGCACGGCAGGGCCAGAGACCACCGGATGGGTCGTTCAGGCGAACCTGCCGTTCGGAGTCGACCGATGATCCGCGTGCTGCTCGCCGACGATCAGCCCGTCGTGCGGGAAGGGCTGCGCCTGCTGCTCGATGCGCAGCCCGACATCGAGGTCGCCGGCGTCGCCGCTGACGGCCGCGAGGCGGTGCGGCTCGCGCGTGAGCTGCGCCCCGACGTCGGGCTCTTCGACATCCGGATGCCGATCCTCGACGGCATCGAAGCCACGCGCATCCTCGCCGGTGATGCGGCCGACGCGCTCGCGATCGTGGTGATCACGACCTTCGACCTCGACGAGTACG
This sequence comes from uncultured Microbacterium sp., assembly GCF_963524805.1. Lineage (GTDB taxonomy): Bacteria > Actinomycetota > Actinomycetes > Actinomycetales > Microbacteriaceae > Microbacterium. Next base: position 96,353 of record NZ_CAURGG010000005.1, read on the forward strand.
TCTATGCCGCACTGAAGGCCGGCGCGCGGGGGTTCCTCCTCAAAGACGCGGGCCCGACGCTCCTGGCCGATGCGGTGCGGGCCGCGGCCGCCGGCGACGCGCTGATCGACCCGTCCGTCACCGTGCGGCTGCTCGCGGCGTTCGCGGCCGCGGGTTCGGCATCCGTCAGCTCCCCGAGTGAGCCGCTCACCCCGCGCGAGGAGGACGTGCTGCGCGCCGTTGCACGCGGACGGACGAACGCCGAGATCGCGGCAGAGCTCTATGTGAGCCTCGGCACCGTGAAAGCGCACCTCGCGAGCATCATGCTCAAGCTCGGGGCGCGCAACCGCGTCGAAGTCGCGATGTGGGCGTACGAGAGCGGGCGGGTGTAGCTGCGCGACGCTCAGGCTTCCTGCGGGAACCACCAGTCCTGGAACTCGCTCGCCCGGCCGTCATCGTCGAATCGCACCAGCCAGACGTTCGCATAGGCGCCCGACTTCGGCCCGTCGGTGTATGTGGTCACGCCCCGGATGACCGCTGCCTTCTCGGTCTGCAGCTCGACGGCGCCGGTGTACGACCACGTGCCGGGCTCATCGCGCTCCTCGAGCCAGTGCGCGACGATCGCGTCGGCGCCGGTTGCCGGCTCGAGATCGCGCACGCCGCTGCGATAGGTGGCGTCGGGCGCGAACAGGGCTCGGATGCTGTCGGGATCGTTCGTGCGCCAGGCGTCGAGGTAGCCGTCGAGAAAGCGCTCCGCGTAGCTCATGACACGACCCTGCCACGGACGACCGACAGCCTCCAGCGGTCAATCGGTCAACTGTCGGCCGACGGATCGATCAGAATCACGACCTTGCCGAGCGCTCGTCCGGTGCCGACATATGTCAGCGCCTCCGGCACCTCCTCCAGGGCGAACACGCGATCGATATGGATCTGCACCGACCCGTCGGCGCAGCATGCGGCGAGCGCTCCGAACTGCTCGGGACCGGGCTTGACCGCCAGCACGGACAGCCGCCGACCGGTCGCCGCCCCGATCAGCGCGCCTACCGTGACGACCCGCAGCAGCGCCCGCGCGGTGCCGCCGACGATGAGGTACGTGCCGCCGGGTGCGAGCGCCCTCCGATAGGCGAAGACCGAACGGCGCGCGACCAGATCGACGATGAGGTCATAGGGGCCGGTCGTCGTGAAGTCCTCCGCGCCGTAGTCGATCACCTCGGCCGCGCCGAGGGCGCGCATGAGGTCCTGCTTGGCGGCGTTGTCGACGCCGGTGACGTGGATGCCGGCTGCCGCGGCCAGCTGAATCGCGAAGGCCCCCGTGCCTCCCCCGGCCCCATTGAGCAGCATCCGATCCCCGGGTTCGGCCCGCGCAACCGCCTGCACCGCGATCGCTCCGGACTGCGGAATCGTGAATGCCTGGGCGAACGACAGCTCGGCGGGCTTGTGGGCGAGCATGCGCTCGGGAGCGACGGCGTACTCGGCGAATCCGCCCGGCATCGAGAGGATGTCGCCGTACACCGCGTCGCCGAGCGCGAACCGCGTCACCCCTGCCCCGACGCCGGCGACGACCCCGGCGATGTCCGACCCCAGGATCGGCCGCGACGGACGGAGCAGCCCACCGAACCGCGCGTACGCCGGCGAGCCGTGCAGACCCTCCCAGTCGCTGAGGTTGACCGAGGTCGCAACGACGCGCACGAGCACCTGACCCGCGGCCGGTGTCGGCACGGGCACATCCGCGATGCGCAGAACCTCGGGCGAGCCGTAGCGCTCACGCACGACGGCCCGCATGCGCGTCGGCGTCATCAGCTGCTCTCGGCGACGTCGACGAGCACCTCGTTGCGGCGCAGGAACCACGGTGTGTAGGGCGGGTCGAAGCGCGCGAAGCGCGGCTCGCCGAGCACGGTGAGGCCGGCTTCGTTGACGGCGGCGAGCAGGTCTTTGCGGTGCTTCTGCCACGACGACTCGGTCCACCGGCCGGAGAATCGGAGCACGGCGCTCAGCTTCTCGTGGACGGTGCGCAGGGTAACCTCGGGGCGGCTCGGCGCCGGAGCGGTGGCCTCGGTCATGCCGGCGGGCAGCACGAAGGCGACGACGAACCCGTCCGGGGACTGCTCCTGCACGGCCGGCGCGGTCATCGCGATGCGGGATCCTCGCGCCGGGGACTGCACGACCGGGGCGGTCATCTCGATCGATTGGCGGGCGGTGTTGTCGCCTGAGATGTAGCCGAACAGGTAGCGGAAGGCGCGACTGCCGGCATCCTCGAACTCGGCGTCGCGGATGAGCGTCTCTGCCACGACATGCTCGGGGTAGCGGCGCAGCTCGAAGTCCGGCTCGGCGCGCACCACCTCGTACAGCTGCTGCTCGGTCATAGTCCGACGGTACGCCCGCCCGCGCGTCCGCAGAAATCATTCCCCAGAGGTCCGGGCGACGGCGACCGATGTCCCGATTGGCATGGATCGAACGGACGAAATAGCGTTTCAGGCATGAACAAGTTCACGGTGGCCGTCATCTGGGCCGTGTCCGCGCTGACGGTCGTCGGGCTGCTCGCGCTCGCCGCCTGGGCCGTCGTCCCGTTCCTGCCGCAGCAGGCGCAGGCAGCCCTGGCCGGGACCATCGACACGGTTCCGGGCACCGTGGACGACTTGTTCGCCGAGACGGGCATCGGCCACTACGCCCCGGCCGGGCGGCAGGATGTGACCCATGCGGAGGTCGACGAGGAGTACGTCGCCGCCGCGACGATCTGGCCGTGGACGTTGCCTCCTGACTGGGGTTTCCCGAGGAGCCGGGGCGTGCGCGACACCCCCGGCCATCACTACAACGGGATGGGCGTCCGTGCGGCCTTCGCGCTGTGGGCGCAGACGTCGCTCGAGGCCGTGAAGAGCGGCGCCGTCGCCGGAGCCACCGCTGACCACCTGCTCGACGAGGTCGAGGAGGCGACCCGGACGCTGCTGGAGGCACGCGTGCTCTCGGACGCGCGCTTCATCGAGCGGTCGATCACGCCGCTGCGTCAGACGAGTCCCTGATCGCCCGAGCTCACTGCCCTCAGGAGGACGGCTGCGCGTCGAGGCGGGGAAAGCTCCAGGTGCCGTCGAGGATCTCGGCGCGCGGCCGGTAGAGCCGAACCAGGTAGTTCCATCCCTCGGTGACCGGAATCACGTTGGGAACTCCCTCGGGGTAGTCGCCGAACCGCACCGTCGTGGAGCCGTCGGCGTTCTTCACGCCGGTGATGTTGTTGATCGAATACGCGTGTCGTGCGTTCGGCTCGAAGAAGCCCTTCGCGTTGTAGACCGAGATGGACCAGAATCCGTCGACCGGAACATCGCCGACGGTGAGTTCATGCTGCCCGACCGGCAGCCGGGGATCGACGCCGATGTAGGAGGCCTCATGGCTCGGCAGGCCACCCCACCCGGCCGCCGTGCCGATCAGATGCCTGACCGGGTTCACCTCATCCTTCGATCCGAAGGTGCCGTCGAAAGCGGTCAGATTGCGGGCGAGGGCCAGAAGAGCGTTCCTGGTCTCGTCGAGCGATGCGGTGTCGTAGTCCGGGTAGTCGTAGGGGTCAGCGGAGCCGCTGGTCAAAAGGATCTGGTCCTGCAGCGCGGTGACCTCGTCGATGTCGTTCTGATCGACCGGGTCGGCGAGGATGCGCACGGCGACCGCGACATAGCGTGATCCCAGGTGCTCCTCGGTGAGCTCGTGCTGACCGGGCTCGTGGAAGATCGCGTTCACATAGTGGTCTTCGTTCACGATCATCGCGGACAGGTATCTGTCGCCCGCATCGGGCAGAGTCAGCGTCGCCCCCGCATCCAGGTCGACGACCGCGATGCTGTACAGGGTGTCCCGGTTGAGCCGGATGACCGTCTGGTCGTCGATCGCCGCAGGCGCGCGGTTGTGCCGGAAACGATTGACGCCCCCCGCGTTGGCTTGCAGATCACGGAACATGCGGCCGGTTTCGGCGCGGGCGAAGTTGTCGACGTTCACAGGGATGGTCACGGCTCTGATGATGGCACAGTCACGCATCGTCACCGGAAATCGCGTGACTTGTGCCCGACACCCACCCGCAGGTCTTCGAACTGATCAGCCACGAGGTTGGTCACTCCCTCGACCGAACGCTCCAGCATCCCCCGCACGATCAGCGCCGGGGCGTCCCGCACGATGCGGCGGTACTTGTTCCACATGCCGACCGAGCAGACCACATTGACCAGGCCGTGCTCGTCTTCGAGGTTGATGAACGTGATTCCGGATGCCGTCGCCGGCCGCTGCCGGTGGGTGACCAGCCCCGCGACCTCGACGCGTCGACCGGCTTCGTGGCTGCGCAGCTCTCGCGAGGTGAGGACGCCGCGCGCATCGAGCCCCGACCGGTAGTGGACCAGCGGGTGGTCGTCGGTGGAGATGCCGGTCGCCCACAGGTCGCTCGCGAGCTGCTCGTAACTGGTGGGATCGGTGAACAGCGGCGGCTGCACGAACGCCAGCGAATCGGGGAGGAACTCGGCCCGGTCCTGCGCGGCGGAGCCCGCCAGCCAGATCCCTTCGCGGCGACTGAGCCCGAGGCACTCGAACGCCCCCGCGGTCGCGAGCGCCTCGAGGTGCGCCTGAGTCACACCGGCGCGTCGGACCAGATCGCGCAGGTCGCGGTACGGGCCGGCGTTCTCGCGCTCGGCGACGATGCGCTCGGCGACCGCCGAGCCGATGCCCTTGATCGCCGCGAGTCCGAGCCGCACCGCGAACCGCCCGTCGCGGCGGTGGGCTGCGGATTCGTCGGGCTCGTCCCGGTCGAAGATGCCGACGGGTGGCTGGATGCGGTGGGTGCAGGCATCCCTCCCGGTCGGGGTCGTCACCGCATCAGGTGATGTCACCGGCGTAGGAGGTTCGGTCGCTCTTTCGTCCTGCCCCGGTGACATCTCCTGATCTCGTGGCACCCGGGACGCGGCGACCGGCTCGAGCACCGCCTCCGCCCCCGAGCGCAGCAGGTCGGGCCGCAGCACCTCCACGCCATGCCGTCGGGCGTCGCCGGTGAGGGTCGCCGGAGAGTAGAAGCCCATCGGCTGCGCCCGCAGCAGCCCGGCGAGGAACGCCGCGGGGTAGTGCAGCTTGATCCACGACGAGGCGTAGACCAGCAGCCCGAACGACAGCGAGTGCGACTCGGCGAAGCCGAAGTTCGCGAATGCCTGGATGCGGGCGTAGATGTCATCGGCCGCCTGACCCACCAGACCATTGGTGGCCATGCCGGCGTACAGCTTCTCGCGCAGCGACTCGATCCGCTCCACCCCGCGCTTGGATCCCATCGCGCGACGCAGCAGATCGGCGTCCTCCCCCGTGCACTCCCCCACGGCCATCGCCATCTGCATGAGCTGCTCCTGGAACACCGGGATGCCGAGCGTGCGCTCCAGCACCGGTTCGAGCTTGGGGTGCGGGTAGGTGATCTCCTCGTACCCGAGCTTGCGCCGCACGAACGGGTGCACGGCGCCGCCCTGGATCGGACCCGGGCGGATCAGGGCGATCTCGATCACCAGGTCGTAGAACTGCCGCGGCTGGAGGCGCGGCAGGAGCCCCATCTGCGCACGGGATTCGACCTGGAACACGCCGATCGAATCCGCCCGGCAGAGCATGTCGTAGACGGCCTTCTCCTCCTTGGGGATCGTGGAGAGCTCCCACTCCTCACCCGTCGCCGCGCGGATCATGTCGAAGCAGTACTGCAGCGCCGCGAGCATGCCGAGCCCGAGCAGGTCGAACTTGACCAGTCCCATCCAGGCGGCGTCGTCCTTGTCCCACTGGATGACCGTGCGGTTCTCCATGCGCGCGTGCTCGATCGGTACGACCTCGCCCACGGGCCGGTCGGTCAGCACCATGCCGCCGGAGTGGATGCCCAGGTGCCGGGGAGCCTTCAGCAGCTCGGACGCGTACTCGATCACCTGATCGGGGATGTCGTGCTCCGGCCCGGTAGAGAGGGTCGCGCCCCACTGCTCGACCTGCTTCGACCAGGCATCCTGCTGACCGGGCGAGTTGCCGAGCGCCTTGGCCATGTCGCGCACGGCGTTCTTCGGCCGGTACTGGATCACGTTCGCCACCTGGGCGGCCCGCTCGCGCCCGTACTGCCCGTACACCCACTGGATGATCTCTTCGCGCCGGTCGGAGTCGAAGTCCACGTCGATGTCGGGCTCCTCGTCGCGGAGGGACGAGAGGAACCGCTCGAACGGCAGCTTGTAGGCGATCGAGTCCACCGCGGTGATGTCCAGCAGAAAGCACACGGCACTGTTGGCCGCCGAGCCTCGACCCTGGCACAGGATGCCGCGCCGCCGCGCCTCCTGCACGATTCCGTACACGATCAGGAAGTAGCCCGGAAAGTCCTTGAGCTCGATGACCCCGAGCTCCTTCTCGATCCGCTCCCGGTCTTCGTCGGTGAGGTCGGGGTACTTGCGCGGCACCGCCTCCCACACGATGTGCCGCAGCCACGACATCGGCGTGTGCCCCTCGGCCACCTTCTGCTTCGGCAGCGCCGGCTTGGCGCGCCGCAGCGGAAAGGCGATCTCGTCGGCGAGCGTCACCGTCCGCGCGACCGCGCCGGGGTACCGCGCGAAGCGCTGCGCCATCTCGACGCCCGAGCGCAGGTGCGCACCGGCGTGGGCGGGGAGCCACCCGTCGAGCTCGTCGAGACCCCGATTCGCCCGCACCGCCGCGACCGCCGCGGCCAGGTGCGCCCGCTCGGGAACCGCGTAGTGCACGTTGTTGCTCGCCAGGATCGGCAGCCCGCGCTCCGCGGCGAGCGTGGCGAGCACATCGTTGTGGCGCGAGTCGAGCGGATTGCCGTGATCGATCAGCTCGACGTGGACGGCATCCCTTCCGAAGAGGTGGACGAGGCGATCGAGAGCGGATGCCGCCGCCTGCGGACCCTGCTCGATGAGCGCGCGCCGGACGGCTCCCTTGCGGCATCCGGTCAGGATCGCCCAGTGCTCCCCCGCCTGATCGGCGAGCTCGTCGAGGTCGTAGACCGGGCGCCCTTTCTCGGCGCCGTTGAGCTGCGCGTGCGTGATGGCCGCCGCCAGCCGGTGATACCCCTCCTCGCCGCGGGCGAGCACGAGCAGGTGCGCGCCGGCGGGATCGGGCTCGCCCCTCTGCGGCTTGGGCAGCTCGAGCGAGAGCTCGGCGCCGAACACGGTCTTCACCTGCAGGGATTCCGCCGCCTCGGCGAAGCGGACGATCCCGTAGAACCCGTCGTGATCGGTGATCGCCAGGGCGTGCAACCCGAGTCTCTCGGCCTCTTCAGCCAGCTCTTCGGGCGAGGAGGCGCCGTCGAGGAACGAGAACGTCGAGTGCGCGTGCAACTCCGCGTACGGAACCGTGTCGTCGGGCCGGGCGATCGGCTGGGCGACGTACGGCCCGCGCTTGCGCGACCATGCCGGACTGTCGCCGCCGTCGGCATTCGCGGGGACGTTGTCCGGCCGGCGCCGGTCGCTGAGCAGCCGCTCGATCTCGGACCAGGGAACAGAGGGGTTGTTGAAGCCCATCAGCGCGGCCCCTCGACAAGCTCGGGGACCGGACCGGGCTCGGGGACCGGACGGCAGACCCTAGTCATAGCGCCCCTCCGCGAACCACTCGCCTCGTTCGCAGACCAGCAGCCACGCGACATCGTCTGCGTCGACGACCTGGAATCGATGCGCCTGACGCGTGCGCGCGGCATCCCACCCTCTTTCGATCACCGGCCACGGTCCCGCCCATCCGCGGATCGCGCGCACCCGGTTGCCCTCGCCGGGAAAGGGACCGTGCAGCTGAGCCGGCGCCGAGGTCACTGCGTCCCGGTCGCCGACGGCCACCGAATCGCCGTCGTCGTCGACGACCTCCACCGCCATGCGCTCGGGGAACACGGTGCTCGGAAGCGGATCGGGCAGGCTTCCGGGCCACGGCCGCGCGCGCTCTTTCGCGAGCACCGCCCGATCGCCCCACGGCACCAGCACCTGCCGTTCGGCGAGCCAGCGTCCGCCGCCGATCGCCGGTGTCACCACCCCCCGATGACCGAGCATCGCCTGCACGCGCGAGAGCGCATGGTGCACGCGTTCGTCGGTGCCCGCACCGAAGATCGCCGGAACGTGATGGCCGGCCGCATCCACCGCCGCCGGCTCGATGCGCACCTTCGCGACGCCGGAGCTCAAGGAGCGGGCATCCTCCCCCAGCTGCCACCGCACCCGGTCGACGACGGATGCCGCGTCGAACGATCCGGGGTGCAGCCACACCCGCTCGCTGCGCTCTCCGCGGTCTCCGGTCAGCTCGACGCGCAGCTCGGTGCACACCAGGTCGAGGGCGCCGAGCCCGGCGATGAACGCGTCGGCGGCCATCCTCATGCCGAACGCCACCTGCTCGGCGATCTCGAGGGGCGGCTCGAACGCGACCTCGTGGTGCAGCTCGGGCGGGGGCACGCGGGGTTCGACCGCACGCGAGTCGCGGCCGGCCGACAGCTGATGCAGCCGGATGCCGCGCTCGCCGAACCGCTCGCGCACGCGGTCCGCCTCCATCGCGGCGAACTGCCCGAGGGTCTGCACCCCGAGACGGGCGAGCAGTCCCGCCATCTCGGAATCTTCGAGCGACGCGATGGGAAGGGGTGCCAGGAACCCGCCCGCCCCGCCCGTGGGGACGAGGAACACGGGCTCGGCTGCCGTCGCGCCGACCCGAGCCGCCTGCTCGGCGGTGAACGGACCGTCGGCGATGCCGGCTCGCACCCCCTCGAGTCCGAGATCGCTCAGGGTGCCCAGCAGCACGCGCGCCGCCTCGGCCTCACCGCCGTAGTAGCGCGCGGGTCCTCGTGCACGCAGGGCGCACAGTCCCGGCCGGACGATCTGCACGCCGGGTGCGCGTTCTTCGATGCCGGCGACCACCGGCGCGAAGACGCGGTGATCGCGCACCGGATCGGCGGCGATCACCGTCAGGTCCGGGCAGCGGGCCTGCGCATCGCGCCGCCGCTGCCCGCGTCGCACGCCCTCGGCCCGCGCCGCGGCCGAGCACGCCACCACGGCGCCCGCCGCCAGCACGGCGATCGGCAGCGAGGCGTCCAGCTGCTCGGTGCGGGAGGCGTCGCGGATCAGCGCCGTGACCGGCCAGTCCGGGAACCACAGCACGAGACTGCGTACCGGGGCGTCCGCCCGCATGTCAGCCCACCGCCTCGAGCGGCACGTAGCGCGCTTCGGCCGGAGTCCGCAGCGGCTCGAGCGCGCCGTCGACGGCGGGAAGAAGCACGCGTCCCCTGCGCGGCACGGGTGTGCGCCGGGTGGTGACCGACACGGTGAGTTCGCGCCCGGAGAGGTAGCCGTGCCCCTGACCGAGCCCCGTCCACTCGGGCTGTGCCACGTCGATGACCGCCTCGGCCTGCGCCCAGGGCCCTTGCACGAGCAGCACCGCACCCCGATCGCGGAGGCGGGCCGCCAGGCGCGAGACCTCGCCGTCGGTCGCCCGGCCGCCCGGGCGCAGGGCGACCACCGGCAGCACTTCGGCGATCGTCGCGGTCACCGCCAGCCAGCGGGAGCCCGGTTCGGGGATCAGGACGAGCCGCGACAGGTCGACCCCGAGCTTCTCGGCCGCCTCCGCACCGAACTGCGGCACGCCCACCACCCCGCACCACGACCCTGCCTGCGACGGGGCGGCCAGCAGAGCGGACAGGAGCGACGCAGACGGGGCGATCGAATACGCCGACCCGGCACGCAGCCCACCCCCGGGCAGAAGCGCCGCGAGAGCAGGAAGCGCCGGCAGCACCGGCGCGTCGAGGCGGCGCCCCTGCATGCGGTCGACCTGGGCGCGCAGCCGGTGCACATCACCCGATACCGGGGAAGCACGAACCTCGGTCTGCACAGCTGCCCTCACTCCCACAGGCTAGAACACATGTTCTAGTGGGTCAACGCCATGAGGAACGCTATCGCCGACTTCCGACATCGCAGAGGGCATTTCCGTGCATTATGTTCGATTCTCCCCCGCCTGGCCTGTCAGCACTTCCTTGCCCTCACCTCGTCCTCCGGTGGTAGAAACAATCATGAAGACAAGCGTCCTGATCGTCGGCGCCGGCCCCACCGGCTTGACACTGGCAGCTGAACTGCAGCGACGGTCCGTCGACTGCGTCATCATCGACGCCCTCGAAGGTCCGATGTCGTGGGATCGGGCCACGATCGTCCATCCCCGCACGATGGAACTGCTCTCGACCGTGGGGCTCAGCGATGATCTCCGCGACGTCGGCGTGCATCAGCGATTCATCGACATCTTCTCGGGCGGGGAGCACCTCGGGCGGATGGACCTCGCGGAGGTCGACAGTCCGTTCGCCTTCAACGTCAATGTGTCGGAGGAAGTGACCGAGCGCGCCCTCTCCCGCCACCTCCACGCGCAGGGCGGCGCGGTGAGATACCGCCACCGACTCACCGGGATGGACCTCACCGATGCCGGGGTGCTCGCCCGCATCGAGCATGCCGGCGAGGAGTACGAGCTGGAGGCCGAGTGGATCGTCGGGTGCGGCGGACTGCACAGTCCGGTGCGCGAGCTCAGCGGCATCCCGTTCGAGGGTCACAGCATCGCCCAGTCGTGGGCCGTGGTGGACACGACTCTGGCGGGTTGGCCGTTCGGGCATGAGACGAATTTCGCCTTCCTCGATCACGATTCGGTCATCCTTACTCCGCTGCCGGAGCTTCGCTGGCGCGCCTACATCCGGCCGACCTCGGACACGTCCGACCTGGTCGAGGACGCCAGTGCGGTCGTCCGCCGGTACGCGCCGGAGGTGTCGCTCATCGACAACGCCAATCCGACGCGCTTCCACTGCCACACCAAGGTCGCCACCGTCTATCGGCGCGGACGTGCACTGCTGGCCGGGGATGCCGCCCACGTCTGCTCGCCCGCGCAGGGCCACGGCATGAACAGCGGCATCCAGGACTCGTTCAACCTCGCCTGGAAGCTCGCGCTGGTGTGTCACGGCGAGGCCGACCCGCGCCTGCTGGACTCGTACGAAGCCGAGAGACGACCGGTAGCGCTCAAGATCACCGCCTCCGGCGACGGCTTCGAGACGATGCAGACCCTGAGAGACGACGACGCACGTGCGGAACGGGATGCCGCACTTCGGGCCACCTTCGCCGATGATGCGGCGCGTCACCGCGAGATCCTCGGCGAGGCCGAGCTGGACATCTCTTACGAGGACTCGCCGATCATCGTCCCGGCCGTCGGGGGACCGGCGGGCGTCGGTGCGGGCCACCGGCTTCCCGCCGGAATCGGTCTGTACCCCCTGCTCGGGACGACGCACACCGCTGTGGTCATCGGGTGCGACTCGGCTCGGGTCGCGGAGACGACCTCGGCGATTCAGGATGCGTACGAGCGCGAGATCGACACGGTCATCCCCCTCGCCCTCGACGATCCGGTCCTGGACCCGACCGTGCGCTCAGCAGCCGACGATCTGCTCGGAGCGGCGTCGATGACGATTCTGGTCGTCCGGCCCGACGCGTACATCGGAGTCCGCTCCGATGACGCAGGCCTCGAGCCGGTCCGTCGCTACCTCGATCTGGTCCGGGACGGCGCGGCCTCCTGAGAGGACCGCGCCTCGCCTATTCGCCGACCAAGCCGGCGGTCGTCGCGATCCGCGCGAAACCGCCCGCCTGCAGGTCGAGGGCGGTCGTTGCCATCAGATCGGACGCCGTGCGCGTCACGACACCCAGACCCGCGACATCCGCCGTCAGGTCGAACGTCTGCGTCGCATCGAGGGCGACCGTCACGTCGTAGCCGAGATTGCCCGCCATCCTCGCGGTCGTCTCGACGCACATGTTCGTCTGGATGCCGCAGATCACGAGTTCCCGGATGCCCTCCGCGGTCAGCCACTCTCCCAGGTCGGGGTCGCCGTAGAACGCGGAGTTGACGTTCTTGCGCACCCGCAGCGCCGGGTCGACCGTGGCCACGGCATCCATCAGCGCGTTCCCCGCGTTGTCGGGGTGCAGCGGCGATCCCGGCGAGACCGAGTCGTGGTGCACCACGACGATCGGCTCCCCCGAGGCCTGCCAGGCGCTCACGAGCGCGGCGACGTTCTGCTCGCAGTCGGGGTTCGTCGTCGGCCCCCAGAAGTCCAGGTCGTCGAAGGCGCGCTGCATGTCGATCACAAGGAGGGCTCGGGTCATGTCTCCATCACATCACGCCGGATGTCGCCGCGGCCTCCGTCATGCGCGGATGTGGCCGCGGCGCATGTCCGCCAAACGGCGGAATCGGATGCCGTTCTCAGCAGAAATCCGGACATGCGGGTGCCGGATGCCGAACACACCCGGCAACGAGCCGAGCACGTCCCGACTGCACGGGGCGACTAAGCCGCGAGGGCGAGATACGGCTCCCAGCAGGGGTCGGTGCGGTCGGTTCCGCGCACGGTCCACTGCACGCCGCGCGGGGGTCGCGGGGTGACCAGCAGGTCCCACGACATCTCCTGCGGGGTGCGGTCGCCCTTCACGTTGTTGCAGCGCAGGCAGCAGGCCACGAGGTTCTCCCACGAGTCCGCTCCGCCGCGCGAGCGCGGCAGCACGTGATCGATCGTCGAGGCCGCCTTGCCGCAGTACCCGCACCGGTGCGCATCACGGCGCAGCACCCCGCGTCGGGTGACCGGGATGTGCCGCCCTCCCGGAACGCGCACGTACCGCGTCAGCACGATGACGGCCGGGCGATCGTACTTGCCCTGCGCCGCCCAGACCGGCTCCCCGTCGACGTGCTCCACGACGACGGCCTTCTCGTTCATCACGAGCACCAGAGCCCGCTTGAACGACACGACAGCGAGCGGCTCGTAGCCCGCGTTGAGCACCAGAGTGCGCATTCCTCATCCTCTCGAACGGCCGGGACGGCTTCCCGGGATTCGACTTCCACGACGATCCAGTCGCGGAGGAGGCATGAAAAAAAGGCGCTGTCTACAGACAGCGCCCAGGCGCCGCGGCAATGCCGCGGCATCCACTCGTGCAATGCCGAAGGACGAGGCGTCCAAGCGCATCCATGGTTCGGATGCGTGGTGTGCGGCCCATCGGCTCCCCTCCGCTTCTCTCAGCGTCGGGTTTCAGGCTAATGCACGCTCGGCGCGGACGGGTCGCACGACCGGGTGAACGATCAGAACCGTGTCGGGAAACGGATGCCGCGGCATCCGTCCCCTCGACGAAGAAGACTCAGGCAGACAGGCTCAGCCGGCGTTGGACTGCAACCAGGCCCACGGGTCGACGACGCCGCCGTTGATGTGGATCTCGAAGTGCACGTGGCAGGCGGTGGAGCTGCCCGTCGAGCCGACGAAGCCGATGAGCTGGCCGGCAGAGACAGCCTGCCCGACCGAGACCTGACGGCTGCCGTAGGTCATGTGGCCGTAGAGGCTGTTGACGGACTGGCCGCCGAGCGCGTGGTCGATCGAGATTGCCACTCCGTACCCGCCGTAGCTCTCCTGCGAGACGCTGACGATACCGGCCGCCGTGGCGTAGATCGGCTCACCGCACGAGGCGAGCAGGTCGACACCCTGGTGGTAGCCGGAGTCCCACAGTCCGCGTCCGAGGGTGAAGTTGATGATCGGCCAGCGCACTTCGCCGCTGCCGGGCGAGACCATGCTGATGTTGACCGGGCTGGAGGACGAACTGCTCGAGGTGACGCGGGCACGAGCCGCGGCGGCTTCGGCGGCAGCCTGAGCGGCGGCGGCCGCAGCTTCTTCGTCCTTCTTCTTCTGGATCTCCTCGGGCGTGGTCGCCGAGTAGCTTCCGCGGTTCAGTTCCGAAGCGGACGAGTCGGAGGCCACGACGAGGGACTGCGCGTCGTCGGCCGCGACCTGCTGCAGTGTGACGGCGTCATCGGCCGGGCGCCAGGCGCCATAGGCCGGAAGCGCGACGGTGGCCACGAGACCGCCCACCATCGTCAAGATCACGAGACTGCGCAGGGGACGACTCTTACGGGAAGAGCGGGGAGCCTGGGGGGCCGCGTCATTCGGCGCCTTCGGCGGTCGCGACGATGCGACTCTGCCGGCGGGAGTGCGGGGCACGGCGGTGCTTCGTCCGCGGCCACGACGCGTGAGACTAGTGTCGTCGCGGTGGGGCTCGGTCGCGGGCGAATTTATTTCTTCAGCCAATAGTTCCTCCGGCGCCTCTGCGCCGGGCGGCGCTGGCTCGTCAGCATTCGATGTCGGGGCACGATATGCAGGCGTAACCACGTGGACGACGAGCCGGGGAGGCAATCCGCATGGCGTCCGACGGCGGGCTTCTCGCCTGTGGACATCTTCACGCTACCTGAAGGTAACGAATATGTCACGTTGAGGGCCTGGCAGATGCCTGGGTGTGTGTCCGGACGTCCCCTGAGGAGGAGCCGGTGCGCGTGCGCTTCGGCTGCGGGGGTCAGGTGCGGTCGTCGACGAGGAAGATGTGCGAGGCGACTTCGACCGGCAGTTCGAGTCCCTCATCGCTACCGTTCATCTGCACCAGCACGTAGCCCTCGCTGTACCGGTAGTCGCCCGAGGCTCCGGGCATGACGCCCGCGGCCTTGAGCTGCTGCAGCAGCTCGGGGTCGACCTGCACGGGCTCGGCCAGGCGGCGCACGGTGCCGGTGATCGGCTCGCCCGCCTCGTTCAGGCGGCGCACCAGGCCCACGACACCCTGCTCGAACTGCTTCGCGGGCACGTCGCCCAGCTGCGCCAGCCCCGGGATCGGGTTGCCGTAGGGCGACTCGGTCGGGTGGCCGAGCAGTTCGACGAGACGGCGCTCGACCTGCTCGCTCATCACGTGTTCCCACCGGCACGCCTCTTCGTGCACGTAGGCCCAGTCCAGGCCGATGACGTCGGAGAGCAGGCGCTCGGCGAGCCGGTGCTTGCGCATGACGTCGACCGCCTTGCCGCGACCGGCGTCGGTCAGCTCGAGCGTGCGGTCGTCCGAGACGACGACGAGCCCGTCGCGCTCCATGCGGCCGACGGTCTGCGAAACGGTCGGGCCGGAGTGACCGAGGCGCTCGGAGATGCGCGCGCGCAGAGGGACGATGGCCTCTTCCTCGAGTTCGAGGATCGTGCGCAGATACATCTCTGTCGTGTCGATCAGGTCGGTCATCATGCCTCGCAGACGCGGAATCAGTGCAAAGGCCAGCCTATCCAATCCCGCTCACGCCCCTTCCGGGCTCCGCTGGAGGCGGAACCCGGCCCGGGCGCGCGCGACGCCTCCCTTCCGCCTGGTCGCGGAACGGCGGAGAGCGGGTGCGGCTACTTGCGGTGCGTGGCTTCGCTCACGTCGGTGCCGGCGCGGTGCTCAACCTTCGCCTTCTTGGCGGCACGCTTCTCTTTGAGAGTGCTCGAGGCCGCAGTCTTGCTCGACGACTTCTTCGGGGACTTGTCTGACACGATGACGCCCTCTGTTCGGGAGCCCGATCAGGCCCCGTGTCGCCACCATAACCCTCTTGCGCGTGCACGGCTTCACGGGCCGTCACACGGACAGGGATGCCGCGGGCGCCGACCATACAATCGAGGGATGCCGCACCTCGTGATCCCGCGTGACCTTCTGCCCGCCGACGGACGCTTCGGCTGCGGCCCCTCGAAGGTGCGCGGCGCGCAGCTGGAAGCCCTCGTCACGCGCGGCGCGACGCTGCTGGGCACCTCGCACCGCCAGGCACCGGTGAAGAACCTCGTCGGCGACGTGCGCACGCACCTGGCGGAGCTGTTCCGCCTGCCCGCGGGCTATGAGGTGATCGTCGGCAACGGCGGATCGACGGCGTTCTGGGATGCCGCCGCCTTCGGGCTGATCGAACAGCGCAGCCAGAACCTGGTCTTCGGCGAGTTCGGCGGCAAGTTCGCCTCCGCGGCGAAGGCGCCGTGGCTGCAGGCGCCGGACGTGCGCGAGGTCGCCGCGGGCACCCGCACGACGGCGGAGGCGGTCGCAGGCGTGGATGTGTACGCATGGCCGCACAACGAGACATCGACCGGTGTGTCTGCGCCGATCGCCCGCGTCGACGGCGACGCCGGAGCCCTCACGGTCATCGACGCGACCAGCGCCGCCGGAGGGATCGACTTCGACGTCGCCGAGACTGACGTGTACTACTTCGCGCCGCAGAAGAACCTCGGCTCCGACGGCGGCCTGTGGTTCGCGGTCGTCTCACCCGCGGCGATCGAGCGCATCGAGCGCATCGCGGCCTCCGACCGGTACATCCCGGAGTTCCTCAGCCTCAAGAACGCGCTGGACAACTCGCGACTGAACCAGACGCTCAACACGCCGGCGCTGACGACTTTGTTCCTCCTCGACGAGCAGCTGCAGTGGATCCTCGGCAACGGGGGGCTCGCGTGGGCCGATGCCCGGACGCGGGAATCCTCCGGCGCACTGTACGAGTGGGCAGCGGCATCCGAGGTCGCCACCCCCTTCGTGGCCGATCCCGCCGACCGCTCCCCCGTGGTCGTAACGATCGACTTCGCCGACACGGTGGATGCCGCATCCCTTGCGGCGACGCTGCGTGCCAACGGCGTCGTCGACACGGAGCCGTATCGCAAGCTCGGGCGCAATCAGCTGCGCGTCGCGACATTCGTCTCGATCGAGCCGGACGACGTGCGCCAACTGATCCGCAGCATCGACTTCATCCTCGACAACCTCTGAGCACACCCCGCGTTGCCGAGCGACTTACACATCTGTAAGTTGACGAGCGAGATCGCGCGTCGGAGCGGGGGAAACCTGATGGCATCGGAGAGTGCGCCGCGGGCTGCCCGCACGCCGGGTGCTGCGCGGGCCCGCAACCCCCGCGCCGCAACCGTCGAACGGCGCGAAGCCGTGCTTCGGGCAGCGATGAGCGTCTTCGGACAGCGCGGGTACAACAAGGGCGGCCTGGTGGAGGTCGCCGAGCAGGCCGGCATGACCCACGCGGGCGTGCTGCATCACTTCGGCAGCAAAGAAGCGCTGCTCGTGGCGATGCTGCAGTACCGGGACGGCGAGGAGGCAGCCGGGGTTCCCGGTCGCGCGCAGACCGAAGGTCCGGCCTTCCTCGGGCACCTCCTGGACACGGTGACCGAGAACACCTCCCGCCCCGGCGTCGTGCAGACCTACACGGTGCTGTCTGCCGAATCGGTCACCGAGGGCCACCCCGCGCAGGGCTACTTCCGAGATCGCATCACGGTGCTGCGCGACAAGATCGCCGACGTGCTGGCCGAGGTGACCGGGCGCGATGCCGGCGAGGACGACGTCCGCGATGACGCCTCCGCACTCATCGCCCTGATGGATGGTCTGCAGGTGCAGTGGCTGCTGGACCGGGACGCGGTGGACATGCCGCGCATCGTCGCCAAGGTCATGGACGAACTCGTCGACCGGCTGCGGACCGGCATCGCGGCCCCCGAATTCCCCCGGTCACCGGCTGAGAGCGGTCAGGACGCGGGCTCGTCCTCGTCTTCGCCCTCTTCGTCGACCTCGTCGGCGTCTTCCTCAGCGTCGAAATCGTCGTCGTCGGAGTCATCGACGTCTTCGTCGTCCGACTCTTCGTCGTCCGAATCTTCGTCATCCGACTCGTCTTCGTCGAGGTCGATCGCGTCGGCGTCGTCGGACAGTTCGTCGATGTCGACGCCGTCCACGTCGCCGGAGTGAAGGATCGGCGAGCCGTCCCGGTCGAAGTCGACCGCGTCGAGATCGTCGACGTCGTCGAGGTCTTCGTCTTCGTCCTCGACGATGACCAGATCGTCGGTCGCCAGGCCTTCGGCGGCGAGCGCCGCCTGTGCTGCCTGGTACTCGGCCAGACGCTCCGCCCACGGCAGCCAGTCGGGCGCGGTGAGCGCCCCGTCGCCGGGCATCAGCTCGGCCTCGAGAACGGTCGGCGCGGAGCCCTCGACCTGCGCGAGGCTCACCGTCCAGAACCAGCCGGGGTAGCCGGGCATGCGGTTCGCGTATCGCACGGTCAGCACGCCGCCGGCATCCACCGACGAGTCCGTCGGCTCGCCCACCGTCGTCGCGGGCGTGATCTCGTGCAGCGCCGCCAGGGCGAGCTCGCGCGCGGCGATCTCATCGATCGGCTCGAGGACAGGTGAGACCGCGACCTGCTCCGACGACTCGTCGGGCGTCTGCTCCACCTCAGCCGTCGGTTCGACCTCAGGCGCCTGTTCCACTTCAGCCGTCAGGTCGACCTCAGGCGTCGGTGCCGTCTCAGGCGTGGGCGCCGTCTCAGGCGTCGAAGTCATCGGCGACCTTGCGCAGCACCGCGGCGACCTTCTTGCCGTGAGCGCCGCTGGGGTACCGGCCGCGGCGGAGGTCTCCGCCGATGCCGTCGAGCAGCTTCACGAGGTCTTCGACGATGATCGCCATGTCGTCCGCGGGTTTGCGCTGCGCCTTCGACAGGCTGGGCGGCGCCTCGAGGACACGCACCGAGAGCGCCTGCAGACCACGTTTGCCGTCGGCGACGCCGAACTCCAGGCGGGTGCCCGCCTTGGGTGCCGGCGTACCGGCGGGAAGAGCGGTGGCATGCAGGAAGACATCCTGGCCATCGTCGCCGGCGATGAAGCCGAACCCCTTCTCCTCGTCGTAGAACCTGACCTTGCCGGTGGGCATGGGAACCTCGCTGTGTCGTGCGCCTCGATCACGGGCACGGGGGAATGCGGGACCGATCGATCCCGACCCACAGCCTACGGCACGCTGCGTCACCCGATAGGCTGAGCCCGATGAGCAACCGCACCCCCGGTGGGGACGTCCCGGTACGACGTCTCGACCGCATCCTGGCGTACATGTCGCTGGGCCTGGCGGTCGTATCGATCGGCTGCTTCCTCGCGATCATCATCGCCAGGCCCGCCGGGGTGACCGATTTCACCGCGGGAATCTGGCCGATCGTCGCGGTGCTTCCGCTCATCGCACTTCCCCTCGCATTCCTCATGATCCTGGCTCTGCTGATCATGACTTTCGTGCGGAGGGCACGAGCAAACCGAGGGGGCTGAATGGTCTCCGACGAGCGCGCACTGGCCGTACGCCTGGCAACGACCGACGACGGCGCCCTGGCGCGCACGTTCGCCGAACGCGGGGTGGCACCCTCCGCCCCCTGGCACGACTTCTTCGACGCAGCCGCAGGGCTGCTCGAACCGGCCTCGGTGGAACGCGCCGTCAGCAGGCTTCCCCGGACGACCCTCGTCGCCCTCGCCGCCGCCCTGGACGGCGCGGCCCTTCCGCCGTCCCACCGCGAGCTGCTGACGTCGCTGGCGCTCACCGACGAGGACGCAGCCCCCTTCGGCGCCGTCCTGGCACGCGTGCGCGCCGCATCCATGGCGCACCCCGACGCCTTCGTCGCCGAGCCGGCCGCGCCGCCGGTACCGACGGCGACGGAGAGGGATGCCGCGGCCGCGGCCGAGCGCGCCTTCACGACCGTCGGCGCGCTGGCCGACGTTCTGCTCGCCGGCCTGCACACGCCGCTCTCCCGCACGGGAACAGGGACGGTCAGCGCGGTCGATCGTCGCCGATTGACCGAGGCGGGCGCGCTGGGCTCCGTCGACGACATCGACGACCTGGTCGCCGCGGCGGCCGCCGCCGACCTGGTGACGGCCTCGGGCCGCGAGTGGGTCGTGACCGCGACCGGACTGGAGTGGCTCGAAGCGACGACCACACGTCGCTGGGCGCTCATCGTCGAAGGACTGCGCGCCGCGCTGCCCGCCGGGTTGCGCACGGACGAGGGCGGGTTCCGTCCGCTCGCCAGCTGGGCCGGCGCCTATCCGCTGCACGCGGAATGGGCGGAGCGTGCCGCACGGCTGCAGCGCATCGCCGCGGCCTGGGGCCTTCTCACCGCGGGCGGCGAGCCTCGCTGGACCGCCGCGCTGCGGGTGGGGGACAGCGCCGACACCGGCAGCCTGGCGGCACACCTTCCGGCCGAGATCGACCGCGTGTACCTGCAGGCCGACCTCACCGCGATCGCACCCGGGCCGCTCGCGCCCGCGCTCGACCTGCGTCTGCGCACGATCGCCACCCGCGAGTCCCGCGCACAGGCATCGACCTACCGCTTCAGCACCGAATCCCTCGGCGCGGGCATGACCGAGGGCGAGACGGCGGATTCGATCCGCGGGTTCCTGAGCGGAATCTCCCTGACCGGCATCCCGCAGCCGCTGGACTACCTGGTCGAGAGCACCGCCGCCCGGCACGGCCTGATCCGTGTCCGCGCGGACGAGGCGACGGCCCGCACGCGCGTGGAGGCGACCGATCCTTCGCTGCGCGACACGATCCTGGTCGATCAAGCGCTGCGCCCCCTCGGGTTCGTCCGCAACGGCCATGAACTCGCGTCGAAGGTCGAGCGCGACGCGGTGTACTGGTCGCTGGCCGATGCCCGGTATCCCGTCGTCGCGCTGGATGCCTCCGGCGCACCGGAATCGTTGCGGCGCCGCTCTCGCGCCGCCGAATCCACGGCTGCGGCCGAGCCGCGCGACACGTACGCCCGCCTGATCGCCGCGCTGCGCGCCGGGCACGAGACCGATGCCGACGCCGCCTGGCTCGGTCGGGAACTCGAGCAGGCCGTGCGCAGCAAGTCCGAGATCATCGTGGTCGTGCGGATGCCGGATGGATCGGAGCGCTCGCTCACCCTCGAGGCGTCGGGTCTGGGCGGCGGGCGCCTGCGCGGCCGGGATCGCAACGCCGACGTGGAGCGCACCCTGCCGGTCTCGAGCATCGTCAGCGTGCAGCCGGCATCCTGATCCCCTTCCCGCCGCACCGCGATCCGTCCGCGCACCTGCCCGGTAGGATGGAACGTTATGGCTGACGGTCCTCTCATCGTGCAGAGCGACCGGACTGTGCTGCTGGAAGTGGCACATCCGGACGCCGAGTCGGCGCGCCACGAACTGGCGATCTTCGCCGAGCTCGAGCGCGCTCCCGAGCACATCCACACGTACCGCATCACCCGTCTCGGCCTGTGGAACGCCCGCGCCGCCGGCCACGATGCGGAGGACATGCTGACCACCCTCGACCGCTGGTCGAGGTTCCCGGTGCCCCCGTCGGTCTCGATCGACATCCGCGAGACCGTGGGGCGCTACGGCCGCCTCACGATCGAGCGCAATGAGGACGGCGAACTGTTGCTGACCGCCACCGACACGGCGGTGCTCACCGAAGTGGCCCGCAACAAGCGCATCCAGCCGCTGCTGATCAGCCAGCCGACGCCGCAGTCGTTCGTGATCGACGCCTGGGCCCGCGGTCACATCAAGCAGGAGCTGCTGAAGATCGGGTGGCCGGCGGAGGATCTCGCCGGCTACACGCCGGGGACGCCGCATCCGATCGAGCTCGACGAGACGAACTGGACCCTGCGTCCGTACCAGCGCAAAGCCGTCGACATCTTCACCGAGGGCGGATCAGGAGTCGTCGTGCTCCCCTGTGGCGCGGGCAAGACCCTCGTCGGCGCTGCGGCGATGGCCGACACCAAGACGACCACCCTGATCCTCGTGACCAACACCGTCAGCGCCCGGCAGTGGCGGGACGAACTGCTCAAGCGCACCTCCCTGACCGCCGAGGAGATCGGCGAGTACTCGGGGCAGATGAAGGAGATCAAGCCCGTCACGATCGCGACGTACCAGATCCTCACCGCCAAGCGCGGCGGACAGTACGCTCACCTCGCGCTGCTGGATGCCCTGGACTGGGGCCTGATCGTCTACGACGAGGTGCATCTGCTGCCGGCACCGGTCTTCAAGCTGACCGCCGATCTGCAGGCGCGTCGCCGCCTGGGGCTGACCGCCACACTGGTGCGCGAAGACGGCCGGGAGGGCGACGTGTTCAGCCTGATCGGCCCCAAGCGCTTCGACGCGCCGTGGAAGGAGATCGAGGCCCAGGGCTTCATCTCCCCCGCCGCCTGCTACGAAGTGCGCGTCGACCTGCCGGCGGGCGACCGCCTCGAGTACGCGGCCGCCGCCGACGACGAGCGCTACCGCCTGGCCGCAACCGCGCACGCCAAGATCGGCGTGGTCCGCCAGCTCGTCGAACGCCACAAGGGCGAGCGCATCCTGGTGATCGGCCAGTACCTCGACCAGATCGACATCCTCGCCGAGGCGCTCGACGCCCCGCGGATCACCGGCGCGACCCCGGTGGACGAACGCGAAGAGCTGTACCAGGCGTTCCGCGTCGGGGAGATCTCGCTGCTGGTGGTCTCGAAGGTGGCCAACTTCTCGATCGACCTGCCCGAGGCCTCCGTCGCGATCCAGGTCTCCGGGTCGTTCGGCTCACGCCAGGAGGAAGCGCAGCGGCTCGGCCGCCTGCTGCGGCCCAAGGAGTCGGGGCGCACCGCGAGCTTCTACACGCTCATCGCGCGCGACACCGTCGACCAGGACTTCGCCCAGAACCGGCAGCGGTTCCTCGCCGAGCAGGGGTACAGCTACACGATCCTGGACGCCCACGCCCTCGCGGCCTGATCGCCTCGGCCGGTCACGGCGTCCGTACGAAGAAGTCCTCGGCGAGGGCTTGCACCGCGCGGGGATTGTCGTCGGTCATGAAATGCGCTCCGCCGTCGACGGATACGATCTCGAGGTGATCTGCGAAGCGGGAGACATCGCCGCAATGTGCACGAACGAATGACGCCGTCAGAGGCTCATCCTTGACACCGAATG
This sequence comes from uncultured Microbacterium sp., assembly GCF_963524805.1. Lineage (GTDB taxonomy): Bacteria > Actinomycetota > Actinomycetes > Actinomycetales > Microbacteriaceae > Microbacterium. The sequence continues at coordinate 118,830 of NZ_CAURGG010000005.1, forward strand.
CGTACATGCACGGCACCTTCAAGCGCTCCTTCCGATATGCACCGGTCGCCAGGCTCGGCACTTCGCCTCCGATGAGCCCGCGGTAGATCTCGCGGATCGCCTCCTCGTTCTGCGGCTGACGCAGCGGCGCGAGGTAGGTCTCCACCGTCTCGGGGGCCATCGGTCTGGCCACGTAGGGTGGCTCGAACAAGTACTCGAGCGATCGTCCTCTCCGATGGAATCGGAGCTTCGGCACGTGTCGCATCGCGGGCAGCATCCCCAGCCCCAACCGCATGAACGGCGGCGGCACCGAGAGGATCACCATCGCGCGCACGCGATTCGGTTGCGCGTACGCGAGTTGGGCTGCGGGGATGGCGCCCATGTCGTGTGCCAGGATGCGTACGCGCTCCAGTCCCAGGGCATCCAGAAGGGCGAGGAGATCGTTCCTCATCGAGAACCGCTCGATGCGGGTGGTCGCGGCGCACGTCCACCCGGAGCCACGCAGGTCCGGACAGATCACCCGGTATCGCTCGGCGAGCGCAGGCCCGACCTGACGCCACTGCCACCAGTGCTGCGGAAACCCGTGCAGCAGAAGAACCGGCTCCCCTACGCCGATGGTGGCGACGTGCGTGCGCAGCCCGAGCGTCTCGACGTACTCGTGCGCGAAGCCCGGCACTTCAGGCATCGGGGGCGGCTCAGTCACCGCCGCAAAGGCAGAAATCTCGTCCATGCGCCGAGAATACTACTTCCGTAGTGGCGTGTCACTACAGAAGTAGTAGACGATCAGATCTATCGTCTAGTCATGGCTTCGACGAAGACGAGAGCGCTGGAGGCGGCGCTCGCCCTGGTGGGTGAGCAGGGCATGCGCGCCCTCACCCACGCCCGCGTCGACCAGCTAGCGGGGCTGCCCAAGGGCTCCACGTCGAACTGGTTCCGCACGCGCGAGGCACTGATCTCGGGCGTGGTGACCTACCTCGCCGAGAGCGAGCGCGCGGACTTCGCCGCGGCCGACACGTCGACGATCGAGACCGCCGATCAGCTCATCGATTCGCTGAGCGCAATGATCGCGGCCGAAACCGGCCCCTTCGCCGGGCGCACCAGGGCTCGCTACGGCCTGTTCCTTGAAGGCGCCGGCGATCCAGAACTGCTGGCACCGCTGCTCGAGCAGCGCCGCACCTACCTCGAATGGACGACGTCGCTCCTCGCCCGCATCGGTGCGCGATCGCCGGAGGACTCCGTGCGGGCCCTGATGGCCGCGGGCGACGGCCTGGTGCTGCACCGTCTGACCGTTGATCCGGACGCCGAGATCCGGCCGGTCATCAAACGCGTCGTCCGAGCCTGCATGCAGTGATCGGATGCCGCTCCGCGCGATATCCAGACAGCGCATCGAATACCTGGCCATAATGAAGCCATGACCGCACCTCGTATCCTCGTTGTGGACGACGAGCCGAACATCCGCGAACTGCTCATCACGAGCCTGCGATTCGCAGGATTCCAGGTCCGGGCCGTCTCCAACGGCGCCCAGACCATCTCGGCCGTCCTCGAAGAGGAACCCGACCTGATCATCCTCGACGTCATGCTGCCCGACATGAACGGGTTCAGCGTCACCAAGCGACTGCGTGGCGCCGGCTACACCGCCCCGATCCTGTTCCTGACGGCCAAGGACGAGACTGAGGACAAGATCGCCGGCCTCAACGCCGGCGGCGACGACTATGTGACCAAGCCCTTCAGCCTCGATGAGATCGTGGCCCGCATCCAGGCGATCCTGCGTCGCACGATGCAGGCCGACGAGGAGTCGGTGATCCGGGCCGGTGAGCTGACGATGGACCAGGACACGCACGATGTCCTCGTCGGCGACGCGTCGATCGACCTCAGCCCCACCGAATTCAAACTGCTGCGGTACCTGATGCTCAACCCGAACCGGGTGCTGTCCAAGGCGCAGATCCTCGACCACGTCTGGGAGTACGACTTCAACGGCGACGCGGGCATCGTCGAGAGCTACATCTCCTACCTTCGTCGCAAGATCGACCCGCACTCCTCCGAACCCCTGATCCAGACCAAGCGCGGCTTCGGCTACATGCTCAAGGCGGGCAAGACCGCCTGACGCGGTCACTGATCCAAGGGGGCCGTCCTGGCGAACAAGACGGATGCGGTCACCCGGGGGTGGCGCAGCATCAGCCTGCGCGCGAAGGTGACCGGAGTCACCGTCGCGGTGCTCGCGATCGGTCTGTTCGCCACCGGCGCCGGGGCGACGGTGTTCTTCCGCAACGCCCTGATCTCCAATCTCGACGCCGCCGTCGAGCAGGCGGCCACGACCGACATCGCCACGGAGCTGTTCGACTTCGAAGTGTCCGGCGGCGTAGCCATCGTGAGCGAGAAGGCCGATCCGTCGCGGACGGACTACCACGTCGCCGTGTACGTCTCCGAACCCCCCGGCGCATTCCTGATCGCCGGCGGCGCCGACGGCACGGAGCCGGACTATCCTTCCGAGTTCGCGCTCGAGAAGGCCTACACCGTCGGCACAACCCCGTTCTGGATCCAGGATGCCGAGACCGGCGCGCAGTTCAAGGCGAGCGTCGCGCCCCTGGAGGTCGGCGGCGCGCTGTTCACCCAGCTGGTCGCGCTGCCCACGGCACCCGTCAACCAGGCCATCGGAACCTTCCTCGGCATCTACAGCATCCTGTCGGTCATCGCGATCATCTCCGGTGCCCTCCTGACGCGGTGGCTGGTCACGCTCACCTTTCGCAGTCTCGGCCAGGTGGAGCGCACCGCTGAGGCGATCGCGGCGGGCGACTTCAGCCAGCGCATGACGGACGTCGAGCCCGCGACGACCGAGGTGGGGCGGCTGAAGGCGGCGATCAACGCGATGCTCGGCAGGGTGGACTTCGCGATCTCGCAGCGCGACTCGTCGGTGCGTCAGATGCGCCGGTTCATCGGCGACGCGAGCCACGAGCTGCGGACGCCGCTCGTTACCGTGCGCGGCTACGCCGAGCTGTACCGGATGGGCGCGATCTCGGGCGACGAGGACGTCGCCCAGGCGATGGAGCGCATCGAGAAGGAGGCGATGCGGATGGGGGTGCTGGTGGAGGACCTGCTGGCGCTCGCCCGCCTGGATGAGCGCCGCGACGTCGTCATCGCACCGGTCGACCTGCGGCCGATCGCACGGGATGCCGCGCTCGATGTCCGCGCAACCTCCCCGCTGCGGCTGGTCACCGTGTACGACACGACCATCGAGGAATCCCCGCTGTCCGAGCCGATCGCCGAACCGCTCGAGGAGCCGGAGGCGCAGGCACGCCGTCGTGGCGGCCCGCCCACCTCGGCGATCGCACGCGCGGGCGGCGGTGCGCTGTCGCTGCTGCGCCGCAAGCCCCGCCCCGTCTCGGCAGCGCAGGTGTCGGGAACCGCCGAGATGCCGGCGATGACGCCGCTGCCGGCCGTGGTGCCCGGTGGTGGCCCGATCGCCCCGATCGTGCTGGGCGATGAGAACCGCATCCGTCAGGTCGTGGCCAATCTGCTCGGCAACGCGCGCCGGTTCACGACCGAGGACTCCCCCATCGATCTGCGCCTCGGGGTGGACGCCGCGGCGGGCATGGGCTGGATCGAAGTCGCCGACCATGGCGAGGGCATCCCCGAGCAGATCCGCGACAAGATCTTCCAGCGCTTCTGGCGCGCCGACACGTCGCGGGCGCGCGAGACCGGAGGCACCGGTCTCGGGCTGTCGATCGTCGCGTCCATCGTCGAGGCGCTGCACGGCTCGGTCGCGGTCACCGAGACTCCGGGCGGCGGCGCGACCTTCCGTGTCGGCTTTCCGCTGGCGCAGCAGCGGGACAACGCCGAGCAGCTCATGATCGAGACGCAGCCGCTGGAGGGCCTGCCGCAGGAGTGAGGCCGCTTCCTCCCCAGGTCGGGATCGCGGGCGGCGTGCCCACAGCCACCGTGGGGCGACGGTCGACGAGGCCACTGGGCTCCTAGCGTGGCAGGCCCAGCCACCGATCAAGGAGCACCCATGGCCGTCTTCTCCGTCGACAGCGACGCCGTCCTGTCCACCACCGCCGCCGTCCGCGGCACGATCGACCGCCTGCAGGGCGAGACGCAGGCGATGCTCACGCAGCTGACGCAGCTGCAGAGCAGCTGGACGGGCAGCGCCGCCGTGGCCTTCCACACCGTGATCGACCAGTGGCGCGCCACGCAGCGACAGGTCGAGGAGTCGCTCGCCGGCATCAACGCCGCGCTCGCGGCCGCCGGTCGCCAGTACGCCGAGGCCGAGCAGGCGACCACCAGTCTGTTCCGCTGACCCGATCGCACGAAGCTCGCAGAAACCGACGAACTTCGCAGGATTCTCGCCCGATGCTGCGAAGTTCGCGCGGAAGTGCGAGGTCGCCGGATCGCCAGCCGAGCCGACCGAACATGCAGAAGAGCCCCTCCCGAAGGAGGGGCTCTTCTGTGCGTTCAGTGACGCCGACTCAGTGGATCAGAAATCCATGCCACCGGTCGGGTCGCCCGCCGGAGCGCCGACCTTCTCCGGCTTGTCGGCGACGACGGCCTCGGTCGTCAGGAACAGCGCAGCGATCGACGCGGCGTTCTGCAGAGCCGAGCGGGTGACCTTTGCCGGGTCGATGATGCCCTGAGCGAAGAGGTCGCCGTACTCGCCGGTGGCGGCGTTGAGGCCGAAACCGGGCTCGAGCTCGGCAACCTTGTTCGCCACGACGCCGGGCTCCATGCCCGCGTTCAGAGCGATCTGCTTCAGCGGCGCCTCGATCGCGACGCGAACGATGTTCGCGCCGGTCGCCTCGTCGCCGAGCAGGCTCGTGAGGGCCTCCGTGCCGAACGCGACCTTGCCGGCCTGGATGAGCGCGACGCCACCACCGGGGACGATGCCCTCCTCGACGGCCGCCTTCGCGTTGCGAACGGCGTCCTCGATGCGGTGCTTGCGCTCCTTCAGCTCGACCTCGGTCGCAGCGCCGGCCTTGATGACGGCGACGCCACCGGCGAGCTTCGCCAGACGCTCCTGCAGCTTCTCGCGGTCGTAGTCGCTGTCGGTGTTGTCGATCTCGCGACGGATCTGCGTGACGCGACCCTCGATCTGGGAAGCCTCGCCGGCACCCTCGATGATCGTGGTCTCATCCTTGGTGATGATGACCTTGCGGGCACGGCCGAGCAGGTCGAGGGTGGCGTTCTCGAGCTTGAGTCCGACCTCCTCGGTGATGACCTGGCCGCCCGTGAGGATCGCGATGTCCTGCAGTTGCGCCTTGCGACGGTCGCCGAAGCCGGGCGCCTTGACGGCAGCCGACTTGAAGATGCCGCGGATCTTGTTGAGCACGAGAGTCGCAAGCGCCTCGCCCTCGACGTCCTCGGCGATGATGACGAGCTCCTTGCCGTCCTGGATCACCTTGTCGACGATCGGCAGAAGGTCTTTGATGTTCGAGATCTTCTGGTTGGCGATCAGGATGTAGGCGTCTTCGAAGACAGCCTCCTGACGCTCCGGGTCGGTAACGAAGTAGGGGTTGATGAAGCCCTTGTCGAAGCGCATGCCCTCGGTGAGCTCGAGCTCGGTGCCGAACGTCTGCGACTCCTCGACGGTGACGACGCCTTCCTTGCCGACCTTGTCGATCGCCTCGGCGATCAGGTCGCCGATGGTGCTGTCAGCGGCGGAGATGGATGCCGTCGCGGCGATCTGCTCCTTGGACTCGACGGGCTTGGCGGATGCCAGCAGCTCGTCGGAGATGGCCTTGACGGCCTTCTCGATGCCCTTCTTGAGCGAGATGGGGTCAGCTCCGGCCGCGACGTTGCGCAGGCCTTCCTTGACCAGTGCCTGAGCCAGCACCGTGGCGGTGGTGGTTCCGTCACCCGCGACGTCGTCGGTCTTCTTGGCGACCTCCTTGACGAGCTCCGCGCCGATCTTCTCGAAGGGGTCCTCGAGCTCGATCTCCTTGGCGATGGAGACGCCGTCGTTCGTGATGGTGGGGGCGCCCCACTTCTTCTCAAGTACGACGTTGCGACCGCGGGGGCCCAGTGTCACCTTGACGGCGTCGGCCAGGATGTTGAGGCCGCGCTCGAGACCACGACGGGCCTCCTCGTCGAAAGCGATGATCTTAGCCATGTGTTTTTCGTCCCTCCCGGACGTTGCGATGTCTTAGCACTCGGGTGAGTCGAGTGCTAATCCATTCTGGCACTCGCCCCTACCGAGTGCAAGCCGTGGGGACGGATGCGGTGACGAAACCGTCGTGCAACGCCGAAGCCCCGCCGCACGAGGCGACGGGGCTTGCGCACGATGCGCGTCGGCGGGGCTCAGACGACGCGGACCGATTCGGCCTGCGGGCCCTTCTGACCGGCGCCGACGGTGAACTCGACGGTCTGACCCTCTTCGAGCACGCGGAAGCCGCTCATGTCGATGTTCGAGTAATGGACGAAGACGTCCTGCCCATCGGCCACGGTGATGAAGCCGAAGCCCTTCTCGGCGTTGAACCACTTGACGGTGCCCTGGGTCATCTGACTCTCCTGTAGTGCGGGGGGAACAGGGCCATCGTATGCACGCGCATCACCGTGAAATCGCCGGAAAGCCAAGTGTTGACACGCGTGCATCGAAGTGTTTACCGGCCTGAAACACGGGGCCGTCCGCGCGACTCAGCCCGACGGCGAGGGGCTGGGCGGGTTGGCCGTGCGATCCAGGCCGATGACGATGGTGAGCTGCTTCGCCTCGGGATCGTCGGCCGGCTGGTACACGTCGCTCTGCTCGAGCTTCGCTCCCCCGATCACCTGGGCGAGGCCGGCGGCCGCCGCCTCATCGGCCGGCAGGTAGTAGTAGATCGTGGTCTCCGCGAAGTCGGTCGAGCCCGCTTCGCTCGCCAGCACCGTGTCGTCGGCCCAGCCGGCGGCGACGACGGTGTCCTTCATCTGCGTCGCGAGTCCCTGCTCGGGCGTCGCGTTGAGCACCAGGACGTCATACGTCGTGTCGACGACGGGAGTCACGACGGGAAGCGGAGCGGCCGTCGGGGTGGGAGTCGGGAACAGGACGACCCGCCCGGTCACCAGCAGCGTGCCGAAGATGCCGACGGCCACCAGAACGATCGTCGCGAGCACCGCCCACAGCAGCACCACCCAGCCGCGCATGCGAGGATTCTCCGCACGATGGGCGCCGACCCGGCCCGCATCCGCAGGGAGGTCGTCGAAGCGATCCCGCGGGAAGGTCGTTCTCGGCACCCCCCGATGGTATCGGTCGCGGGCAGGTCGCCCTGTCCACGGCGGCGTGCGAGCGGAGCTCAGCGCGGCGCGCCGGCGGCCCGGGCGATCCTCGCCTCGTGGCGGGCATCGCGGATGCGCCGCAGGCGCTTGACCAGCATCGGATCGTGTTCCTGTGCCTCGGTCGTGTCGATCAGCCGGCCGAGCAGCTGGTAGTACCGGGCGGGGGAAAGCCCCAGCTCCGCACGGATCGCCTCCTCCTTGGCACCGGCGTGCCGGCGCCATTCGGCCTCGAACTCGAGGAGGGCGCGGTCGCGGTCGGTCAAGGGCACGACGTCACGGTAGCCCGAGGTCGGTCAGTCTTCGCGGCGCCACTCCACGAAACCGCCGAGTGGATCGACCGCGGCCAGAGCGGTCCCGTTGCGGCGCAGCACGAACCTCGTCCAGGCCGAGTCGACCGGTGTCACGCCGTCGAGCGCAAGCCCCGGCGGGTCGATCGAGATCCAGACCGCGTCGAGGTCTGCGATGTGCGCGATCAGGAGGTCGCGGCCGGCTCGAGGGATGTGCGGCAACACTCCGGGTGTCGTGATGACGAGCGTCGCGTCGGGCGGCGCTTGCCTGGCGAGCAACTCGAGCACGCCCCGCTCGGTGGCATCGCCCCGGACGAGCACCGGCGGATCGGCGGCGACGACGTCCAGAGCGGCCTCGATGCGGCGCCTGCGTCCTTCCTCCCCCGGCCACACCAGGCTCGTGAGGAATCGCCGGTCATCGGCATCCGCGGCGTTCAACGGCGCGAGGTCGATCCCGCCGCGCCAGAGGATCTCGGGAATCCGCAGCGCCGGGTCTCCCACGAGCGCCGACTCGAGGACGACGGGCGAGACCCCGGCGGCCGGGTCCAGGTCGGGGCCGCCGCGGTACCGGTACGAATACCGATCGGGATACAGGCACAGCCCGGCGCTCGCCCCGATCTCCAGGAGCGCGATCGGCCCGTCGATGCCGCTCAGCGCGGGCAGCAGGGCCGCGCAGCGCAGGGGCTCGTTCGTCTGCAGGCTGCGCGCTGCGCACTCCGCCACGACGGCCTCGGCGTGCGCGAGAACCCACTCCGCCCACGCGCGGTACGACGCCTCCGGCGCGCCGAGCATCCGCGTGACCGCGAACACGAGGGGCGGCTGGCGGTGTGCCGCCGCGATGCGGCCGAGGAGGGCCGCCACAGGCGGGTCCGACGCGACACCCGCGGCCCACTCGGCGTACAGCGCAGATCGGCCCGGGGCCTCGTCCCGTGCGAAGTGCCCGTAGCGGTCGGCGACCTCGACGGCGACCGGGCGGGCGGCATCCATCGTCCCATTCTCCCGGTGAGGCGCCGTCGCCGCGGTCCGGCACCCCGACCCGTGGGGTTGAATGGACTCTGGCGAAGGAGGACCCGATGACCTACAGCGTTGACAAGAGCGACGAGCAGTGGCGCGCCGAGCTGGATCCGCAGCAGTACCAGGTGCTGCGCGAGGCGGCGACCGAACGGCCGTGGACGGGCGAGCTGCTCGACGAGAGCCGTGCCGGCCTGTACGCGTGCGCCGCGTGCGGCGCCGAGCTGTTCCAGAGCGGCACCAAGTTCGATTCCCACTGCGGATGGCCGAGCTTCTACGAGTCGGTGCGGCCCGAGGCTGTCGAGCTCCTCGAAGACAACGCACACGGCATGGTGCGCACCGAAGTGCGCTGCGCCGCGTGCGGCTCGCACCTCGGGCACGTGTTCCCCGACGGCGTCGGCACGCCCACGGGCGACCGGTACTGCATGAACTCGATCGCGCTCGCGTTCACCCCCGAAGCGTGACGGGCGCGCTCGAGGCGGTGCGCAGCCGCCGCTCGTGGTCGAAGGTGACGGATGCCGCCCCCACGCGCGCGGAGCTGCTGACGCTCCTTTCGGCGGCCGGACGCGTCGCCGACCACTCCTCGATGCGCCCCTGGCGGGTCATCGAACTGCGCGGAACCGACCGCGAGCGCCTCGGGCGCGCGATCAACAAGGCGAACGGCGACAAGGGGTCCTCCTCCAAGCCGCTGCGGGCTCCCCTGCTGCTGGCTGTCGTGGCGACGTACCGCAAGAGCGATAAGGTGCCGCGGTGGGAGCAGGAGGCGGTCGCCTCGGGCGTCGCCCATGTGCTGAGCCTGCTGCTGGACGAGGCGGGCTGGGGCGTGATCTGGCGCACGGGCGACTACACGCGCAGCAAAGCCGTCGCGAGGCTCCACGGCCTGGGCAAGAACGAGGAGCTGCTCGGGTGGCTGTACGTCGGCGGCAAGCCCCCGAAGGCCCGGCCCGGACGACGCAAGGCCGTCGATGCCCGGCGGCACTTCTCCCGGCTGCCGTCGGCGAAACGTCTCGAGGAGCCGGATCTGTCCGAGCTCGACGCGCAGGCCTAGCAGCGAAGCCCTGCTCAGGGTTCAGCGGCGCAGCCGTCCCCACGGAACCGTGGCGATCACGACGGAAAGCAGCGCGACGAGCACCATCGCCAGTTCCTGCAGCGGTCCCGGGCTCGCCGGAGCCGGCCACAGCGCGTCCAGCGCGAACGACGTGCCGAGCTGGCCGACGACCGCTCCGAGTCCGAGCAGCAGCACGCCGGTCTGGGCGACCAGCGCGGCCGACATGAAGATGTACACCACTCCGATGACTCCGCCGAGGTAGAGCCACACCTCGGTCGGGAAAGCCGCGGGCATGCCGACGATCGCCACGTGGACGGCGGCGGCGATCGCGAGGACCACCGTGCCGCCCGCGAAGTTGACGAACGTCGCCGTCAAGGGCGTGCCGACGCGCTGGCGCAGACGCCCGTTCGTCGCCTGCTGCCACGCGATGCCGATGCCGGTCAGAAGCGGCAGAGCCAGCATCCACCACGGGATGCCGCTCAGTCCGTCTCCGGCCAGGGCGATGCCCACGGCCGCGAGCGCGAGCGCCCCGCCCAGCAGTCGGGGAACCGTGACGGCGACGACGCCGGCGGGGCCGTAGCCGACGCGGTCGAGCACGAGCCCGCAGACGGCTTGGCCGGCGACCACTCCGACGGTGAAGAGCGAGACGCCCAGCAGGCCCACGGCGATGCCCTGAGTGGCGACGGTGAGTGCTCCCGCAGCCCCTCCGGCCAGCATCCACCACGGAATTGCCCGGGTGCGGATCCCGCGCACGAGCGCGGCAGTCCCCCGGCGGCCCACCGGCAGCACGCCCGAGAGCACGAGAAGGATCACCAGGCCCGAGCCGAAGGAGACCACCGCGGCCACGAGGCCGTCCTCCAGCCGTACGCCGAGCTGACCGTTGACCCGCGCCTGCAGCGCGGTGAAGACGCCCACCAGCACCGCGCCGCCGAGGGCGATCCAGGCGGGCAGGCGAGGGCGGGTCACGTGCCCATCTTGCCGGGCGGCGGCGCCACGGACGGACGGGAGGTGCGTGTCCGGGGCCGCGGTTACCCTGGACTGTGCCCACATCTGCGCGCACGCGCTCCCTCCTCACCTGGCTGCCGGCCACGATCCTCGTCGTGATCATCGGCCTGATCGTGCTGGCGACATTCGCGGTGCAGGGGTCATGGTGGGCCGAGGACCGCCCGACGGCATCGACCGATCAGAAGGCGACGGACGGATCGAGCATGCTCACCGACGCCGGCTTCGACTACGTCAACGTCGAGGGCCTGCTGCGCGTGCGCGTCGGCGACGGCGCACTGACGGCGCAGGAGCTGGGCATGCCCGCGGACGGCGAGAAGTCAGCCGAGTTCCGCCGCCCGGTACGCGCTGTCGTCGCCGGCGGCGAGGACGTGTACGTCGTGGACGACATCGCGGCGCTGTCAGCCGTCACGAAGGACGGCGAGCTGGCGTCGGTGACGCTCACGTTCGACAATCCGGGCACGTGGTCGGATGCCGTCGATAAGGTCCAGGAGCTGGCACCGACATACGGGTGGGACGAGGCGCAGATCGCCGGACTCGACGCCCAGCTCGCCGAGTTCAACCGCAGCGGCACGGGCGACGCCTTCACCGCCGTGGTCGGGCCGTCGCAGGGCGGCGCCCACGTCACCGCCACGCTCTCGTTCTTCAGCGGCAGCGGCGCCACTCCGGTCACGCTGACCTTCGAACCCGGGAGCTGAGGCGACTTTCGGGCGCATATCCCGAGCCCGTGGCCGTGGCAAGCCCCTGCCGGGACGTACGTTCATCCGCAGGATGGCGATATGACTGATGCAGCGGAGCTCGCCGGCAAGACTGTCGTCGTCACCGGCGCCTCGAGCGGCCTCGGCAAGGGCGCGGCCCTCCAGCTCGCGGCAGCGGGGGCGAAGGTGGTGGCGGCGGCGCGGCGCGGCGCCGTGCTCGACGAGCTCGTGGCCGAGGTCACGGCAGCCGGAGGCACGGCGGTGGCGGTCCCGACGGATGTGAGCGATCCGGATGCCGTCGCACGGCTGGCCGCGACGGCATCGGAGCGCTTCGGGCGCATCGACGTGTGGATCAACGACGTGGGGATCGGCTCGCTCGGCAGCTTCTGGGACGTGCCCGTCGCCGATCACGCCCGCGTCGTCGAGGTCAACCTGACCGGACTGATGTACGGCGCGCACGCCGCGATCCGCCAGTTCATCGCGCAGGGCAGTGGAACCCTCGTCAACGTCGGATCGGTCGAAGCCGACGTGCCCCTGGCGTACCAGTCGTCGTACGCCGCGACGAAGGCGGGCATCCTCACGTTCGGCCGGTGTCTGAATGAGGAACTGCGCCTGGCCGGGCTGCACGAGAGCATCCGAGTCAGCACGATCATGCCGTGGGCGCTGGACACCCCCTTCTGGTCGCATGCCGGCAATTACACCGGACGCACGTTGAGGATGGCCACGATGGCTGATCCCCAGCCGGCGATCGATGCGATCGTCGCCGCCTGCACCCACCCGCAGCCCGAGCACCGGGTCGGAGCGAAAGCGCATGTGGCCGGCGTCGCCGCGCGCGTCGCCTCCGGAGCGGCGGATCGGGTGTCGGCGCTCGTCGCGGACTCCGAGTCGCGGAAGGGGACGCCGGTGGCACCCACCTCGGGGGCGATCCACGTGCCCATCGAGGAGGGCACGAGCGTCGAGGGCGGCATCCGCCCGCGCATGAAGGCGGAGGATGCTGCGCCGCACCCGTGAGCGCGCGCCGGCGGGATCCGAATGCGGGCGGTTTGTCAATCCCCAGACGGTTTGTCGCCGGGGAATCGCATGATGAGGGCGGTGGCAGAAGCATCGTCGCAGTGTCGCGACGGCTCCCCACGCAGTATCGCCTCACGAACGCACGGAAGAACGGAGCGGTCCATGTCGCAGGCCCACGTGCAAGAGCGGGTTCCCACGGCGGTGCACGCCGAACTGGTCTGGATGGGCGCGGGTGGCTGGGTCGCCTACGACACGTCGGTGCCCGAAAACGACGCGCGGCGGGTCCTGGCGTACCTGGAGTGCAAAGACCAGCACGTCGTTGTGACCTGGGTGCGAGACAAGCGCGCGGACGAACGGTTCGACAGCCTGCGCGACGCCCTGCAGGCGGTCCGAGGCTGCTGAGCGTGTCGAGGAACGTGCGAGTGCTGCACTGCGCCCCCGAGGACGTGTTCCGCGTCCTCGGGGACGGGTGGCTCTATCCGTGCTGGGTCGTGGGTGCGTCGCGGATGCGCGTGGTGGAATCGGGCTGGCCGCAGCCCGGTTCCCGGCTGCACCACTCCTTCGGCGTGTGGCCGGCGCTGATCGACGACGCGACGGTCGTCGAGATGTACGAGCCGCCCCGGCGCATGGTCATGCGGGCCAGGGGGTGGCCGATCGGAGAAGCGCGGGTCACGATCGATGTGAAGCCGCGCGGCCGCCAATCTGTCGTGCGCATCCAGGAGGAGCCCGTCGCCGGTCCCGGCACGCTCGTCCCCCGTCTGCTCATGGATCCGCTGCTGCACTGGCGCAACACCGAGACCCTGCACCGACTCGCCTACCTCGCCGAGGGCCGGGGCTCGGCATCGCAGCCCAGAACCGTCGACGCCGAGATGCTGCACGCCGGCGGCTCCGCGTCGAAGTGACGGTGCAGACTCAGGGTCGCGGTCGACAGCGAGGCAGCGACGTGGATGCCGTCGTGGTCGGCGCCGGCCCGAACGGTCTCGCAGCCGCCGTGACGCTCGCCCGAGCCGGCTTGCGCGTCCGCGTGTACGAGCGCGCCGGCCAGGCGGGCGGCGGAGCGGCGACGCGCGAACTCACCCTCCCCGGCTTTCGTCATGACGTGTGCTCGGCCGTGCACCCGATGGCCTTCGCATCGCGATTCTTCCGGGAGTTCAGGCTCGAGCGGCGCGTGTCCTTCATCACGCCCGAGGTCTCGTTCGGCCACCCCCTCGACGGCGGTCGCGCTGCGATCGCTCACCGGGACCTCGAACGCACGTGCGCAGAGCTGGGCGTGGACGGCGCCGCATACGGCGCGATCATGGCGCCGCTGGCTCGTCGAGCGGACGGCGTCGCCGAGTTCACGGGGTCGACGCTCCTGCGCATCCCGCGGGATCCGCTCGTCGCTGCGGCCTTCGCCGTCCGCTCCCTCGAGCAGGGCACCCCCGCCTGGAACCTGCGGTTCCGAGGCGATGCCGTCCCGGCTCTGCTCACCGGCGTCGCGGCGCACTCGATCCTGCACCAGCCCAGCATCGCCGCAGCCGGCGCCGGGCTCGTGCTGGCCGCGTACGCGCACGCGCGTGGATGGCCGATCCCCGTCGGGGGCAGCCAGTCGATCGTCGACGCGATGGTGTCGGACCTGCGCGCGCACGGCGGTGAGATCATCCTCGACCACGACGTCACCTCGCTGGCCGAGCTGCCGCCCGCAGCCGCGACGATCCTGGACATCACTCCGCGTGCCTTCGTGCGCATGGCCGGCACGTCGATGCCGAGACGATACCGCCGGTCGCTCGAGTCGTTCCGCTACGGCGGCGGGGTCGCGAAGGTGGATTTCGCGCTCACCGACCCGGTGCCGTGGGCGAACCCCGAGCTGCGCCGCGCCGGCACGATCCACGTCGGCGGGAACCGGTCGCAGATCGCGGACGCCGAGAACGACGTGAACCGCGGCCGCCTCCCCGACCGGCCGTACGTGCTTGTCGCCCAGCCCTCGACGTTCGACGCCGGCCGCGCCCCCGATGGCCGCCACACCCTCTGGACGTACACTCACGTTCCGGCCGGATCGCCTGCCGACCGGCGCGACGCAGTCATCCGCCAGATCGAGCGCTTCGCGCCCGGTTTCCGCGACACCGTCCTGGACATCAGCTCACGCACCGCGCTCGATGTCGAACGCCACGATCCGAACTACGTGCTCGGGGACATCGCCGCCGGCGCACCGACCCTGCGCCAGCTCGTGCGTCGTCCCGTGCTCGGCCCTGAGCCCTGGCGCACGCCGATCCCGGGGGTCTACCTCGCGTCCGCGTCGGTCTCGCCCGGCCCCGGCGTACACGGACTCGGCGGCTGGGCGGCGGCGCTCAGCGCTCTGCGCCATGAGTTCGGCACCCGCACGCTGCCCGATCTGTCACCGCCGTGACGCATCGATCGCCCACGATGTAGCCCAAAAACGCGGCGCCGTCAATCCTCTCCGGCGATGTCGGGGAGGCGGACGAAAGTGGAGCCATCGAGCAAGGAGGTGGACGATGGCCGTCGACATCGGACCGGTCTGGCGTCGCACGCGCACCTTGGGTCGATTCGCCGAGGCAGACGTGTTGAAGCAGCTGCCGACGAGACGCCCGGCAGCTCCGCCGGCGGCATCCGCGTCTCTCAAGTGGGCGCTGATCGACACCGAGCGCTACGAGGTGACGATGCGCGGCGAGACCATCGGCTTCATCGACATCGCCGGTGCCGTGTTCGTCGCACTCGCCGGGCGCCGGTACGACCAGGCGGTCGAAGCCGCGCAGACCCTCGTGTTCGAAGACGCGCTCCGAGCGCTCGAGCAGCACTGCTGAGGCCACAGGCGGCGGAGGCGCGTCATGGTCGACAGGATCGCGGACATCTGGGGAACCCGCACCCCGTACCGCCGGGGCGGCGAGTGGCCGGTGCGCGTCGATCAGAAGCTGGCCGAAGGCCTGGTCGAAGAGGATGTCGATCGGTGGGTGCAGGCGGCGTGCACGCTGTGCAGCAACGGCTGCGCGTGCGACATCGCGGTCAAGGACGGCCGGATGGTGGGTGTCCGCGGCCGACCCGGAGACGTCGTCAACCGCGGCCGGCTGGGTCCCAAGGGTCTGTTCGGGTCATGGCAGGGCATGGCGAACGACCAGCGCCTGACCCGCCCCCTCGTGCGCGTCGACGGGCGCCTCGAAGAATCCGACTGGGACACCGCGATGGCGCGAATCGTGGAGCGCAGCCGGTCGCTGCTGCAGGAGAAGGGCCCGCTCAGCCACGCGTTCTACACGAGCGGACAGCTCTTCCTCGAGGAGTACTACGCCCTGAGCATCATCGGCAAGGCCGGGATCGGCACGCCGCACATGGACGGCAACACACGCCTGTGCACGGCGACCGCTGCGGCCGCCATGAAGGAGAGCTTCGGCGCCGACGGTCAACCGGGCACCTTCGCCGACATCGACCACTGCGATGCCCTCTTCCTGTACGGCCACAACATGGCCGAGACCCAGACGGTGCTCTGGGCCCGCGTGCTGGACCGCCTCGCGGGAGACGACCGGCCGCTGCTGGTGTGCGTCGATCCGCGGGAAACGGAATGCGCCCGGCTCGCCGACGTGCACCTCGCGATCCAGCCGGGCACGAATCTGGCGCTCATGAACGGGCTCATCCGCGAGGTGCTCGCGAACGGCTGGGTGGACGCCGATTACGTCGCCGAGCACACCGTCGGCTTCGACGACCTGAAGAAGGCGGTGGAGAGCTGGACCCCCGAAGCCGTCGCCACGACGTGCGGGGTCTCCGCGGACGATGTGCGAGAAGCCGCCCGGATCTTCGGCACCAGCGAGCGGGTGATCTCGACCGTGCTGCAGGGCTTCTACCAGTCCACGCAGGCGACGGCGGCATCCTGTCAGGTCAACAATCTGCATCTCCTGCGCGGCATGCTCGGCAAGCCCGGCGGCGGCATCCTGCAGATGAACGGACAGCCCACCGCGCAGAACAACCGCGAGTGCGGCGCGGACGGCGACCTGCCGGGCTTCCGCAACTGGGACAACGCCGCCCACGTCGACCAGCTCGCGCAGCTGTGGGATGTGGATGCCGGCGTCATCCCGCACTGGGCGCCGCCGACGCACGCGATGCAGATCTTCCGCTACGTCGAGCAGGGCAGCATCCAGTTCCTCTGGGTCTCGGCGACCAACCCGGCAGTCTCACTCCCCCAGCTGGAGCGGATCCGCGGCATCCTCGAGAAGGACAGCCTCTTCCTCGTCGTCCAGGACCTCTATCTCACCGAGACCGCCGCGGTCGCCGACGTCGTGCTCCCTGCCGCGGGGTGGGGCGAGAAGACGGGGACCTTCACGAACGCCGACCGCGTGGTGCACCTGGCCGAGAAAGCGGTGGATCCTCCCGGCGACGCGCGCAGCGACCTCGACATCTTCCTGGAGTACGCCCGCCGCATGGACTTCCGCACCCGCTCAGGCCGGCCGCTGCTGGAGTGGAGCGGACCTGAGGACGCATTCCGCGCGTGGCAGGAGTGCAGCCGTGGCCGCCCGTGCGACTACACCGGGCTGAGCTACGAGAAGCTGCGCGGCCCGAGCGGCATCCCCTGGCCCTGCAACGACGAGCATCCCGACGGGGTCGAGCGCCTGTACAGCGACAGTGTCTTCCCGAGCGAGCCGGACGAGTGCGAGAGCTACGGTCACGATCTGCTGACGGGCGCGGAGAAGGGCGAGACGGCTTTCCGCGCACTGGAGACGCACGGCCGCGCGATCCTCAAAGCGACCGAGTTCTCGCCGCCGCACGAGCTGCCCAGCGAGGAGTACCCCCTCCGCTTCAGCACCGGGCGCACGGCCTACCACTTCCACACGCGCACCCGCACGGGTCGCGCGCGGCAGCTGAACAGGGCGGCTCCCGCGGCGTGGGTGGAGCTGTCGCGTCCGGATGCCGAAAGCCTCGGCATCCGCGAGGGTGACATCGTCGGCGTCCATTCGCCGCGCGGATCGCTGGTGGTCCCTGCGCGCGTCGGGGACGTGCGGAAGGGCACGGTCTTCGCGCCCTTCCATTACGGATACTGGGATGCCGGGGGCTTCGGACCCGACGGGCACCCGACCGCGGCCAACGAGCTGACCATCACCGAGTGGGATCCGGTGTCGAAGCAGCCGATCTTCAAGGTCGCGGCGGTGCGCGTCGAGAAGATCTCCGACGGCGACCGGCCCGCGCCGGCGCCGACCACCGCGGCGTCACGCCCCGAGGCGCGGGCCGGCGTCCCGGCGACGGTGGGCGGCCCGGACGGCGAGAGCACGGAATGTTTCGAAGCCGACGGCGGCGCACGAGGCGGCGAGCGCTGATGCTGCTGCCGGTGTACCTCGGGATGCTGGAGCGGTCGGAGTCCGCTCTGGCGCAGTTCTTCCGCCAGGTGGCGGAGGGCCACGGCGACGAGCCCGACGTCTTCCACCTGTGCCACACGCTCGCCCAACAGTGCGAAAGGCATCGCCGTTCCCTGCAGCCGGTGATCGACAGGTACGGCGAGCAGCCCGACGATGAGCCCGAGCGCCTGCACACCGACGCGCTGGATTCGACGCGCGAAGGACCCCTCGGCCTGCTGCGCGACCTGCAGGACCTGTACCTGCTGGCGAGCTTCGTCGACATCACCTGGACGGCGGTGAAGCAGGCCGCGATGGGCGTGCGCGATGAAGAGCTGGTCTCGATCGTCGAGGGGTGCGAGGGCGAGACGAAGACCCAGTTGGCATGGCTGAGCACCCGGTTGAAGCAAGCGGCTCCGCAAGCGCTGATCGTGGCCTCATGAGCCCTCCGCGGAGCCTGCTCGAACGGGCGAAGTCCCGGTACGGACGCCTGGGCGCCGCCGCTTACTCGGTCGTGCTGAGTCTGGTGGTGCTCACCGCGACGGGTCTCGTGGGCGTGGTCGCGGCGCTGCCGTGGCTCTTCCCGAGCCTCGGCCCCACCGTCATGCTGTTCTTCGACTCCCCCGAGCAGCCCTCGGCCCGTCCGCTCAACACGATCGTGGGCCACGCGGTCGGCATCCTGGCCGGCGTGGCGTGCCTGGCCGCCTTCGGACTGTTCGGTGCGAAGCCGGCGCCCGTCGGTGGGCTGACGCCCGCCTACGTCGCCGCCGGCGCACTATCGGTCGCCCTGACGATCCTCGTGCTGACCCTCCTCGACCTGCCTCATCCGCCGGCGGGAGCGACCACGCTGATCGTGAGCCTCGGCATCCTGACCACCCCTCCGCAGCTGCTTTCGATGATGGGTGCCGTGATCCTGGTGACGATCATCGGCTGGGGTGCCAACGTGCTGCTCGGAACGCGGCCCGCGAAGACCTGACCTCAGCGGACGTCGGCACCACCCTGCGGCCGGCGGTGGTTGTCCGAGAAACCCTGCCGCGGGTCGTCCGGGCTCGCTACGGTCGAGAACACGACATCAGGGAGAGACGCCATGGACCTGTTCGACATCGACGACACGCAGCGGATGAGCCGTGAGGAGGCGGCCGCCAGACTGCACGCACTGGCCGACGTCTTGGCGAAGAACAACTCCGTCGAGTTCGACCGCGGGGGGCGCCGCATCACCATCAACGTCCCCGACCAGGTCAATCTGAAGGTGGAGGTGGAGCTCGGCGATGAGGGCGAGAACGAGCTGGAGGTCGAGCTCACCTGGTGAGCGCGTCCGGCCCGGATGGTCAACGGTTCTCCCGGCGCTGCAAGGGGCCCGGCGGCGTCGTCGAGCGCTGCGTCAACCACCTCGGAGCGTCAGCGGCTGATCTCGAACTGGTCGGCTCCGCCGCCGACGGTCGCGCCGGTGATGGAGTTCTCACGGATCGTCAGTGACAGGAACCCCGGCGCGCCGGGGTAGGCGGCCACGGTCTGCGGCCACCACGGCGACTCGGGATCGAGGCCCCGGGACTCATGGCCGCCCATGCCGGCGACGATGAACGTCGTCTGATCGACGACGGTGCGGGAATAGTTGTGATCGTGAGCCGTCAGAACCAGCGGGACGCCCTTGGAGATCGCGAGTTCCGACAGTGCCTTCGACTCGTCGCCCGCTGACCCGTGCTCTCCCACCGTGACGTGCGGCTCGTGCATGGCGAGGATCGGCCACAGCCCCGCCTCGTCGGCCGCGTCCATCGCCTGCGAGATTCTCTCGTACCCGGGCGTGCCCGGGAGATAGCCGATGCCTTCCTGCGGTGAGGCCGTGATGATGCGCGCACCAGGAATGTCGATCACCTGCTCGACGGCGGGTGTGCCGGTCGCTCCGGGTGTGGGAGGGAGGCAGGCGACGAAGTCTGCAGTGAGGGGCCCTTGACTGTCGGGGACGGTTTCATGATTGCCCTGCACCCAGCCGAAAGGACCTGTGATCTGCGCAGTCACTGCGTCGCAGAACGGTTGCGCCGTGGTGGTGTAGGCGAGGTCACCGAGGAGGAGGGTCAGACTCGCATCGATGGCGCCCATCCCCGCGAGGGTGGCGGCGCCCGCCGGTTCGAGCCCGATGTCACCGACCGTCGCGACCGTGGACAGAACCGGATCCGAACCCTCCCCCGTGGGGGTAGGAGAAGCCGACGCGGCCTCGGTGACGGTCGGCAGGGGCGTCTGCGTAGGCGACGGCGCGGGCTCCGCGACACATCCGGATATCGCCAGCATTGCGGCGACCACGACCGCTCCCCAGAGCTTCCTCACCGACACCAGCATATGGCGGGCTGCTCGGTATGAGCCATGCGCGCGGGCGGTGGCGTGACAGGTGAGCGCTCCGGCGGGGCGGATCATTCTCGAGCCGACTACGGGACTTGAACCCGTAACCCCCTAATTACAAGTTAGGTGCGCTACCAATTGCGCCAAGTCGGCAGGTACAGAAGTCTACCGATGCCCGCCGGGCGGCATCCGTCCTACGGAGTGGGGGTAGGTGTCGGCGTCGCAGTGTCGGACGGCGTCGCGGTCGGCGAAGGGGTGCTGTAGTAGGCGTCGCTCGCGCTCGTGAGCACGAACTGGGCGAATTCCTTGGGGTCCGTCAGCGCTCCCAGGTACTGCACGCCGTTGACGAAGACCATGGGGGTGCCGGTCAGCGTCGCGTCATCGGTCTCGGGCAGACCCTGCAGCGCGCGCTCGGTCGCGGACTTCGCCCAGGAGGCGAACTCCTGCTTCTCGATGCACGACCGCACGACCTTGGGCGATTGGACGCCCGAGGCCTGCGCCATGTTCGCGAGTTCCGCGTCGGTGTACCCGTCGGCGTCGACCTCGGGCTGCTCGGTGAGCAGGGCGTTGTTGAACGCGAAGAACGTGTCGGGCGAATGCGTGGCGACACACGCCGCGGCGCTCGCCGCACGCAGCGAGTATTTGGTGCCGTTCGACTTCGCGGTCAGCATGGCGACCGGGTAATACGTCAGTGTGGCGGCATCCGCGCTGACCCACTTCGAGAGCTGCTGCACGTTCGCGACCTGGAAGTCGTGCGAACCGGTCGAGAGGTAATCGACGTAGACACGGATGTCGGCGACGGGCTGCTCGGTCGCATCCGGGGTCGGAGTGGGCGTCGGCGTCGGCGTCTCGGTGGGGGCGGCGGCTTCGAGCGACTGGGCCGCGGACTCGTCGTCGATGGTGCCCGACTCCGTGGCCGAGCCGACGCCCGCGACAGTGGTCACCACGAAGCCGTCGTCGGTGACGTTCGTCGGGCTGAGCAGCGGCTGCGACGCGGACGAGGAGACCACCCAGGTGACGATGACGGCGGCGACGGCGACCACGGCGACGATGACCGTCACGAGCGAGGCCGTGCGGATCACGTGGGCCCGCGACTGCTGAGCCTGAACCTGTTGCGCCTTCTCACGGACCGCGTGACGGCGGTGGCGCTCGGCAGGCACGTTCGGGGAGTCGTCGCTCGACATGGGACCTCTCGGGGCGGCTGCGGACCGGGTGGCCCTGCATGGATCGCACGGTGAGGCGACCGGATTCGATGCTAACCAGGCAGGCTGGGAAATACCCAGACGGCGCCTGGTTACGGGCCGTGTCATACTGGACGAACGCCCAATGACGGGCCGCGGTTCGCCCCGCAAATCCATCACTACGGATCGTCCGGCACGTACCTGCCGGTGAAGGAGAAGAAACAATGGCGTCAGTCACGTTCGACAACGCAACCCGCTTGTACCCCGGAGGCACCCGTGCCGCGGTCGACAAGCTCAACCTCGAAGTCGGCGACGGCGAGTTCCTCGTCCTGGTCGGCCCCTCCGGATGTGGCAAGTCCACGTCCCTGCGCATGCTCGCCGGCCTCGAAGAGGTCAACTCGGGCCGCATCCTGATCGGCGACCGCGACGTGACCGACGTCCCGCCGAAGGACCGCGACATCGCGATGGTGTTCCAGAACTACGCGCTGTACCCCCACATGACGGTCGCCGAGAACATGGGCTTCGCCCTGAAGATCGCCGGCATCGGCAAGGAAGAGCGCGCAGCCCGCGTGCTCGAGGCCGCCAAGCTCCTCGACCTCGAGGACTACCTCACCCGCAAGCCGAAGGCGCTCTCGGGTGGTCAGCGTCAGCGCGTCGCGATGGGACGCGCGATCGTCCGCCAGCCGCAGGTGTTCCTCATGGACGAGCCGCTGTCGAACCTCGACGCCAAGCTGCGCGTGCAGACGCGTACGCAGATCGCGTCGCTGCAGCGCCGCCTCGGCGTCACCACGGTCTACGTCACGCACGACCAGACCGAGGCCCTCACCATGGGTGACCGCATCGCCGTGCTCAAGGACGGCCTCCTGCAGCAGGTCGGCACCCCCCGCGACCTGTACGAGCGCCCGAACAATGTGTTCGTCGCCGGCTTCATCGGCTCCCCCGCCATGAACCTGTTCCCGGCTGACCTCGCCGAGGGCGGCGTCCAGTTCGGCTCCGAGGTCGTCCCGCTCGACCGCGACACGGTCGGCCGCGCGAACGGCAGCCAGGTCACGGTCGGCGTGCGTCCCGAGGACATCGTCGTCGGCCCCGCCGATGGCAAGGGCCTCTCGGTGGTCGTCGACCTCGTCGAAGAGCTCGGCGCGGACGGCTACCTGTACGGCCACACCGACATCGCCGGCAAGCGCACCGACATCGTCGCCCGCGTCGACGGTCGCCGCCACCCGAACGCCGGTGACACGGTGACGCTCGCCGCCACCGCAGGTCACGTGCACGCGTTCGACCTCGAGTCGGGCGAGCGCCTCAACGACGCTCCGGTCATCTCGGGCAGCTAGTATCCGGACCGCGGCGCGGAGGGTCATCGACCTTCCGCGCCGCGGTTCTTCTTTTGCCGAGCCGCAGGGGGTTGCATGCCGGATGCACTGAGGATCACCGCGAGTTCCGTGGACCCGGGCCTGCTGTCGCTGCCGTGGTCCACTCCGCTGGCCGAGTGGCCGAGCAACGCGATCGTGTTCCTGCCCAAGGGACTCTCCCGGCACCTCGTACGCTTCGCGAACCTCTCGGGTCGCGTCGTCGCGATCAAGGAGACCACCGAGGAGATGGCGCGCCGCGAGTACGACATGCTCGGCAATCTGCATCGGCTGGATGCCCCGTGCGTCGATCGGGTCGCCGTGATCGCCGGACGCACCGATGCCGCGGGCGACCCGCTCCCGGCCGCACTGGTCACCGCCCACCTCAAATTCTCGATGCCGTACCGTGCGCTGTTCACCCAGGTGCTTCGCCCCGATACGGCGAACCGGCTCGTGGACGCCCTTGCCCTGCTGCTCGTGCGCCTCCACAACGTCGGCTTCTTCTGGGGCGACGTCTCGCTGTCGAACACCCTCTTCCGACGCGACGCCGGCGCCTTCGCCGCCTACCTCGTGGACGCCGAGACCGGTGAACTGCACGAGAACGGGCTCACCTCCGGTCAGCGTGCGCACGACCTGGACGTCGCGCGCACGAACATCGCCGGCGAGATCATGGACCTCGAAGCGGGCGGCCGGCTCGAGGGCGGAGTGGACGCGCTCGCGATCGCCGACGGCATCATGTCGTCGTACCGCTCACTGTGGACAGCCCTCACCGACGAAGAGGCGTTCTCGCCGAACGAGTCGTGGCGCATCACCGAGCGGGTGCAGCGCCTCAACGATCTCGGCTTCGACATCGGCGAGATGTCGATCCAGGCCATGGCCGACGGTACGAAGGTCTCGATCCAG
The DNA here is from genome assembly GCF_963524805.1 of uncultured Microbacterium sp. GTDB lineage: Bacteria > Actinomycetota > Actinomycetes > Actinomycetales > Microbacteriaceae > Microbacterium. The sequence continues at coordinate 142,181 of NZ_CAURGG010000005.1, forward strand.
CCGAAAGTGGTGGATGCCGGGCACCACCAGCGGCGCCTCCTGCGGCTGACCGGCCTCGACGTCGAGGAGAATCAGGCGCGGCGTCTGCTGAACGATCTCGATGAGTTCCGGGCGCGGATCTCGCGCCTCGGCGATGACGAGGACATGGTCGCGCACGAGTGGCTCACCCGCGTGTTCGAACCGGTGATCAAGTCGATCCCCTTCGATCTGCGCGCCAAGCTCGAACCGGCCGAGGTGTTCCACCAGGTGCTCGAGCACCGGTGGTACATGTCACAAGCGCGCGGAAAGGCCGTGCCCCTGGCCGAGGTCATCACGAGCTACATCGACGACGTGCTGCGTCACCGGCGCGATGAGGCGACCCTGATGGGTCCGATGACCGAGACGATGGCGCTGCCGGTCATCACCGCCGACATCCCCGTCCAGGACGACGAGGATGCCGACAGCGTCGACTGGCGCGACCTGGTCTAGCCGCTGCCGGTGGTCGCCGACTAGTAGCCGACGGTGAAACGCTCTCGCGAGTGCTTCGGGTTCTCGATCTCGTCGACGACCGCGACCGCGAAGTCCGGTCCGGAGATGTACGACTCGCCATCGGCATCCGTCACGATCACGTCGCCGCCGTCGCGGTAGCTGCCCGTGCGCTCCCCCGGGTTCCAGGCGCCGAAACCGCCGGCGGGGTGCACGTAGAACCAGTCGTGACCGTGGTCGTTCGCGCGCAGATCCTCCAGGACGCCGATCGCCTCGAGCGCCTCCGGCTTGAACTCCTCGGTGAACGACGGCTGATCCACGACCCGGGGACCGCCTTCGGAGACCTGGCTTCCGCCCGCGCCGCCGATCACGCCGATGCGGACGTTCTGCGGCAGCGATGCGACGAGCTCGGCCACGTTGGGCCGGACGCTGCCCTCCATGTCACCGCGGGCGGGAACTGTCACCACGACGACGTCCACGCCCTGCAGCTCTGCGACGAGGCTGGGAGAGTCCAGAAGCGTCCCCTCGATGTAGGTCGCTCCTTCGACGCGTTCCGCAGGCACGCTGCGGGCGACGGAGACGACGGTGTGTCCGCGATCCACCGCCTCGGTGACGATGTGACGACCGGCGTAGCCGGTTCCTCCGATGACGGCGATGCGTGCCATGGTGTTCCTTTCGACGGGGTTGTCGGTACCAAGCGGCTCCGCACGCGTTTCATTCCCAAGAATGAAACGCGGCGACATCACGCGTCGGGAGTCCGCAGGACCGACACCTGGTACAGGGCGACGGATGCCGCGATGCCGGCGTTCAGAGACTCGGTGGCCGCGTCGATCGGAATCGACACGATCTGATCGCACGTCTCGCTGACCAGTCGGGAGAGACCCTTGCCCTCGGAGCCGACGACGATCACGACCGGCCGGTCGGCCAGTTCGAGCGCCGGCAGCGAGACCTCTCCGCCGCCGTCGAGACCCAGGACGAACACGCCCTGCTTCTTGAAGTCCTTGAGCGTCGAGGTGAGGTTGGGCGCGATCGCGACCGGGATGCGAGCGGCCGCGCCGGCGCTGGTCTTCCAGGCGGCGCTGTTCACGCTCGCCGAGCGGCGCTGCGGGAGGATGACACCGTGCCCGCCGAACGCGCCGGTGGAGCGGATGATCGCGCCGAGGTTGCGGGGGTCGGTGATGCCGTCCAGCGCGACGAACAGCGGGACGCTGCCCTTGTCGATCACGCTCTCCAGGAGATCCTGCGGGTGCGCGTACTCGTACGGCGGCACCTTGAGGGCGACGCCCTGGTGCACGCCGTCGAAGCCGGCCATGCGGTCGAGTTCGGGACGCGTGACCTCCATCACCGGAATCTGGCGGTGCGTGGCGATCGAGAGCATCTCCTTGACGCGATCGTCCATCTCCACGCGCTGGGCGATGTAGAACGCGGTCGCGGGGATCTTGGCCCGCAGAGCCTCGAGCACGGAGTTGCGCCCGGTCACCACCTCGGTGTCGTCGTCTTTCTTCGCGGCGCGCGGGCGCGACTGAGCCTGCCCGGCCGGCTTGCCCTTGCCGCCCGCGGCGGCATAACGCTCCGCGGCGGCCTTGCGCTTGCCGGCGGGGTGCCAGGCGCGGTCCTCGGCCTTCGGCGTCGGCCCGCGACCCTCGAGCGAGCGCTTGTTCTTGCCGCCTGTGCCCTTCGTGGGGCCCTTCTTGCCCTTGCTGGCGCCCGGGCGCCCCGGCTTGCTACCGGCCATGAATACTCCAATGTGTGGCGTCGTTCGTGTCTTCGAGCGTGATGCCCGCGGCGGCGATGGCATCTCGGATGCGATCCGCCGCCGCCCAGTCTTTGGCCGCGCGCGCCTCGGCGCGCTGGGCGATGAGGCTCTGGACGAGAGCGTCCAGAGCCGAGTACTCCGCACCCGTCGCTGCTGTCTGCCACGCCGGGTCCAGGGGGTCGATGCCGAGGATGCCCGTCATGATCGCGACGTCGGTGAAGGCCTGCACGGTCGCTCCGCGGTCACCGGCATCCAAGGCCGTGTTGCCCGACCGCACCGTCTCGTGCAGCACGGCGAGCGCCTGCGGCACGCCCAGGTCGTCGTCCATCGCGGCGGCGAAGCGCTCGGGAACCTCCCCGGCGATCCGCAGATCGGCGGAGTCGCCCTGGAGAGCCCTCACCGCGCGCTCGAGGAAGCTCCCGATCCGCTCGAGCGCCGCCTCGGCCTCGTCGAAGGATGAGTCAGTGATGTCCAGGCTCGAGCGGTAGTGCGCTGCCGCGAGCGCGTAGCGCACCACCAGCGGGGCGCGCTCGCGCAGCACGTCCTCCGCGAGCAGGAAGTTGCCCAGCGACTTGGACATCTTCTGATCGCCGACCGTCACCAGGCCGTTGTGCACCCAGTAGCGGGCGAACGGGTCTCCGGCGGCGGTGGACTGCGCCAGTTCGTTCTCGTGGTGCGGAAAGCGCAGGTCCAGGCCTCCGCCGTGGATGTCGAACTCGGGTCCGAGGTAGCGACGCGACATCGCGGAGCATTCGATGTGCCATCCCGGCCGGCCGCTGCCCCACGGGGAATCCCACCGGGCGCTGTCGGGCTCGTCGTCCTTCGACCCCTTCCAGAGTGCGAAATCCCGGGGATCGCGCTTCCCGCGGGGGTCGGCATCCGCGGCCGGCTCCATCGCGTCGAGCGACTGGCGGGTGAGCGTGCCGTACTCGCTCCAGGAGCGGACGTCGAAGTACACGTCCCCGTTCGCCGCGTAGGCGTGCCCCGCGTCGATCAGACGCGCGATGAGCTCCTCCATCTGCGGGATGGAGGCGGTCGCGCGCGGCTCGTACGTCGGCGGCGCGATGCCGATCGCGGCGTACGCGGCCGAGAACTCGAGCTCCATGCGGTAGGCCAGCGCCCACCACGGCTCGATGTCGGTCGCGTTCGCCAGCACCTTGTCGTCGATGTCTGTGACGTTGCGCACGAAGGTGACGCGCCCGAAGCGGTGTGCGAGCCAGCGCCTGAGGATGTCGAAGCTCAGCGCTCCCCGGAGGTGCCCGATGTGCGGCCCGGACTGGACGGTCGGACCGCAGACGTAGACCGTCACGTTCGTGGGGTCGAGCGGCGCGAAGTCGCGCAGTGACTGCGCTTTCGTGTCGTAGAGCCTCACGGGCGGAATACCGGGTGTCACCGCACCAGCCTACCGGCGGCGGCGGCGCCGAACCTGGCCGTGACGAGCGTGCCCGGTTCGGTCGACGACGCGCGCTGCCTGTAGAACTGGAGGGTGATCCACGTCCTGGCCGTCCTCGCCGCGGCGCTGCTGTTCGGGACGACCGGAACCTCGATGGCCCTCGGACCCGATGGCGCCACACCACTGTCGGTCGGAGCGGTGCGCCTCGTGATCGGCGGCACGGGGCTTGCGGTCATCGCGTTCGTCCTCGCTCGCCGCCACGCCCGCCAGGCCGCGACGCCGCCGCCGCGATCGCTGCGCCTGTCCAGAGCCGGGATGCGGCCCATCTCACTGATGGTGCTGACGGGCTTCTGCCTCGCCCTGTACCAGCCGCTGTTCTTCCTGGGCACCGAGCGCAACGGGGTCGCGGTCGGAACGGTCGTCGCACTGGGCTCGGCGCCGATCCTCGCCGGCCTGCTGGAGTGGGTGCTGACCCGGCGGATCCCGAGTTCGACGTGGATGCTGGCCACCGCCCTCGCGACCGTCGGCGTCGTGCTCTTGGGGTTCGGCGGAGAAGCACCCAGCGCCGGTGGCGGGGGCGGCACCGATCCCATCGGGCTCATCGCGAGCGTCGGCGCGGGCGCCACGTTCGCGGTGATCGCGAACACCCAGCGCCGCCTGCTGGACGACGCCTGGGATCCGTTCACCGTCGTCGGCGCGATGGGGGCGAGCTCGGCCGTGATCTCGGCCTTCGTGCTGCCGTTCGTCGATCTGCGCTGGCTCGGGACGCCGGAGGGACTGGCGATGGCGCTCTGGCTGGGGATCGCGACGATCTCGATCGCGTACGTGCTGTTCACCTGGGGTCTGGGCGGCCTCACCGCGGCGACGGCCGCGACCCTCACGCTGGGCGAACCGCTCACTGCCAGCATCCTGGGCATCGTCGTGCTCGGAGAACGGCTTTCGGCGCTGGCGATCATCGGACTGGTCGTCCTCGCCGCTGGGCTGGCGCTGCTCGCCTGGGGATCACGCGCCCCGCGCGATCCCGTGCCCTTCGCGGTGGAGGGCTGAGGGATGCCGCGCATCGAGGTCCGTATCGACGACCTGTCCGGGCACGACGTGCAGGCCCTGATCCGAAGCCACCTGGACGGGATGCACGACGCGTCGCCGGCGGAGAGCGTGCACGCGCTGGACATCGAGGGTCTGCGGCATCCGTCGATCACGTTCTGGTCGGCTTGGGTAGATGGCGACCTGGCCGGAATCGGCGCGCTCAAGCGGATCGACGCCGAGCGCGGCGAGCTCAAATCCATGCGCGTCGACGACCGCTTCCGTGGCGCCGGGATCGGGCGCGCACTGCTGCGCCACATCCTCGCCGCCGCACGCGACAGCGGAATCACCGGCGTCTGGCTCGAAACGGGAAGCGCCGAGGAGTTCGTCCCGGCCGTACGCCTCTACGAGAGCGAGGGCTTCACGCGGTGCGGGCCGTTCGACGGGTACACCGACGATCCGTTCTCGGTGTTCATGACCCGCGCGCTCTGACGATCAGGCCGGCACCACGACAGCCATCGCGAACGCCGCGACGCCTTCGCCGCGACCGGTGAAGCCGAGCCCGTCGGTGGTCGTCGCCGACAGCGAGACCGCGGCACCGCCGAGCGCGGAGGAGAGTGCACGCTCTGCCTCTTCACGACGGGCGCTCAAGCGCGGGCGATTGGCCTGCACCTGGACGGAGACGTTGCCGACGCGCCACCCGGCTTCACCGAGCAGGCCGAGCGTGCGCGCGAGGAAGAGGTCGGCGTGCGCGCCGGCGTACTCGGGATGATCTGTGCCGAAATGGGTGCCGATGTCGCCGAGACCTGCCGCCGACAGGAGCGCATCGACGATCGCGTGCGCGACGGCGTCGCCGTCGGAGTGACCCGAGAGCGCCGGCTCCCCGAGCCATTCCAGTCCGGCGAGCCAGAGGTCGCCGGGTCCGCCGAACGCGTGCACGTCGGTCCCGATTCCCACGCGGGGAACAGGCAGGAGGTTCTCGAGGTGCGCCATCGACGGCTGCGAGGGATGCCGCGCCACGATCGACCGGGCACGCTCCATGTCGTCGGGCGTCGTGATCTTGAATGCGAGCACGTCGCCGTCCACGACCGCGACGTCGTGGCCGGCCGCCGCGACCAGCGCGGCGTCGTCGGTGTGATCCGCCTCGGCGACCGCGTAGGCGGCATCCAGCACATCACGGCGGAAACCCTGCGGCGTCTGCGCCGCGGCGAGCTCGGATCGGTCGAGTGCGGCGGTGATCAGGGACCCGTCGACGCGCTTGATCGTGTCGATGACCGGCAGCACCGGAATGGCGCCCGCGCGACCGGCGTCCACGGCGGCGATCACGCGTTCGAAGACCGCGGGCGGGGTCAGGGCGCGGGCCGCATCGTGCACGAGGACGATCTCGACGTCGGCCCACAGCGCGTCGAGCCCCGCGGCGACCGAGGCCTGTCGGGTCGGGCCTCCCGACACGACGGAGACGAGATCGCGCCTGTCGCCGGCCGCGGCGAGCGCGTCGGTCAGGGCATCTCCCTCGCGACCCGGTGGCGCGACGATCACGACCTGCGCCTCGGGGGCGTCGAGCACCCGCTGCAGCGCATGGCGGAGCATCGTGTGCTCGTCGATCCCGACGAACGCCTTCGGCATGCCGGCGTGAAGTCGCGTTCCCGACCCGGCTGCAACGACGATCACCGCGATGCGCGGCACAGGCGTGATACTCACGCCCGCCACGCTACCTTGGCGAGGTCTCGATACGCTCGCTGACGCTCAGCTACTCGACCTTGAGTCGATGACCCATCAACGCGGATCTCGATACGGCGCTATCGCGCCTACTCGAATCTCGCATTGATCCGTCCCGACTCAACTCGCGAGGACCTCGTCGAGGATCGCGCCGGCCTGCTCTTCGTCGGTCTTCTCCGCGAGCGCGAGCTCGGAGATCAGGATCTGCTTCGCCTTGGCGAGCATGCGCTTCTCACCGGCCGACAGGCCGCGGTCCTGATCGCGGCGCCACAGGTCGCGGACGACCTCGCTGACCTTGATGACATCACCCGACGCGAGCTTCTCGAGGTTCGCCTTGTACCGGCGGGACCAGTTCGTCGGCTCCTCGGTGAAGGGTGCGCGCAGCACCTCGAAGACCCGATCAAGGCCTTCCTTGCCGATGACGTCGCGAACGCCGACCAGATCGACATTCTCCGCAGGAACTTCGATGATCAGATCGCCCTGAGTGACGTTGAGCTTCAGGTATTTCTTGGTCTCGCCCTTGATGACCCGGTCCTTGACTTCGATGATCGTCGCGGCCCCGTGGTGGGGGTAAACGACCGTTTCGCCAACCTCAAAAAGCATGGAGTTATGTCCTTTCGGCAACCTCCACGATACCACAGGCGCAGATGCGGTAAGGTTCGCCGCCCACCCCCCGGCAGGCCACTCGGCGCCGTCCGCGACGCACCCCTAGAATGTCAGGGAACCGTCATCCGTTCCTGGAGGATCTGTGAATTCGCGCCTTATCGCGTCCCTCGCCGTGAGCGCCCTCGTGGTCCTCGGAACGAGCGGATGCGCCCTCGTGTCCACGCAGGCGACGCAGCTGCAGTACTCGGCGTCCGACGGGGTCAACATCCCGCACTCCGGACCCCTCGACGTGCGCAATGTGCTCGTCGTGACCGAGGACGGGGTCGACGGGGTGCTGGTCGCGGCGATCGTGAACACGACGAGCGAGCCCCAGACGCTGAACATCGAGTACGGCGAAGGCTCCGACAAGACGAGCGAGAAGATCCGGGTTCCCGCGAACGGCGTCGTCAGCCTCGGCACCGACGAGACCGACGCGCTGCCGCTCGAGGGAATCGACTCCGCGCTGGGCACGAACCTGCCGATGTTCTTCCAGTCCGGCGACAGCGAGGGCGTCCTGTACGCCGTCCCCGTGCTCGACGGCTCACTGGACTACTACGGCGACCTTCTCCCCTGACCTCGGCAGCGTGCCGGCTCAGGCCTCGAACCGGTAACCCAGTCCGCGCACGGTCATGAGCATCGTCGGGTCGCTCGGGTGCTTCTCGATGCGCGAGCGGATGCGCTTGATGTGCACATCCAGCGTCTTGGTGTCGCCGAAGTAGTCGGTTCCCCAGACCCGGTCGATGAGCTGGCCCCGCGTCAGAACGCGCCCGGCATTGCGCATGAGCACCTCGAGCAGTTCGAATTCCTTGAGCGGCATGGCGATCTCGCGCCCGTCGACGGCGATCGTGTGGCGGTCGATGTCGAGCACCACACGCCCACCGTCCAGGACGTGATCCTCCAGATCCGCCTCGTTCTGCGCGAGGCGCCGCAGCACGGCGCGCATCCGCGCGAGCAGCTCCCGTGCCGAGTAGGGCTTGGTCACGTAGTCATCCGCGCCGAGTTCGAGTCCCACGACGATGTCCACCTCGGAGTCCTTCGCGGTCAGCATGATGATCGGCACGCGCGAGCTCGTGCGGATCTGCCGGCACACCTCGGTGCCCGACATGCCGGGCAGCATCAGGTCCAGCAGGACGATGTCCGCGCCCCGCTCCCGGAATGCGGTGAGAGCAGCGGGGCCGTCCTCGGCGATCTCGACGTCGTACCCCTCCCTGCGCAGGAGATAGGCGAGCGGATCGGCGAGATCGGGCTCGTCCTCGACGACTAGGACGCGGGTCATGCGGGTGCTCCGTTCGTGGGGTGGGATGCCGCAGCCGGCGTGGTCTTCTTCTTCTTCGGCCGGCGGCGCTTGGGCACGACCTGATCGGCGGGCGGGTCGATCAGCGGAAGGCGGATCGTGAAGGTGGACCCTCGTCCCGGGCGGGACCACAGGCGCACCTCGCCGCCGTGACGCTGCACGGCATGTTTGACGATCGCGAGGCCCAGTCCGGAGCCGCCCGTACGGCGCGACCGCGCCTGGTCCGCGCGATAGAAGCGCTCGAACACCCGCTCCTGATCACCCTCGGCGATGCCGATGCCGCGATCGGTCACCGCGATCTCGACGACGTCCCCGACCGCCTTGACGCCCACTCCGACACTCGAGCCCGATGGGGAGTAGGCGATCGCGTTGGCGACGAGATTGCCGACGGCTTCACCGAGCACCTGCGCATCGCCGCGGACGTACAGCCCCCGATCGCCGCCGCGCACGATCTCGACCCCCGCGGAGGCCGCCTGGATCGCATGAGCGTCCGCGGCCGAGGCGATGATCTCGTCGACCGCGACCTCGCGCTCGTCGGTGAACTCGTCAGCTGCCTGCAGCCGCGAGAGGTTCATGATGCGGGAGGTCAGCTGGGAGAGCCGCGTCGCCTCCGCCGTCAGGCGACCGGCGAAGTTGCGCACCTGGTCCGGATCGTCCGCGGCCGATTCGATCGCTTCGGCGAGCAGGCTCACCGCCCCGACGGGGGTCTTCAGCTCGTGACTCGTGTTGGCCACGAAGTCCCGGCGCATCTGCTCCACCCGCTCGCGCTCGGTGATGTCCCGGAGCACCAGCAGTGTCAGCCGCGCCGAGATCCGCGATGCCCGCGCGACGACCAGCCGGGGCTCGGCCGGCGCCGCACCCCGTCGCAGGCGCAGCGTTGCCGTGATCACCGACTCCTCCGCGCGCGCCCGTCGCGCGATCGCACGCAGTTCGTCCGAGGCGAGCACGCTGCCCTCGGACAGCTGGAACGGCGCCGCGGGGGCCGAGGCCGCCAGCACCGTCGAAGAGGTGTCAACGACGACGGCCGCTTCGTCCATGGCCCTGAGCACTTCGTGGACGCCCTCCGGGATCGTCGATGACGTCTCGATCTGAGCACGATCCCGCGCCCGGACCGCGAGCGCGATGCCGGCGGCGACGGAGCCTCCGATGATCGCCCCCAGAAGCAGGGCGAGCAGCGCAAGCTGCGTCGTATCCATGGCTCCACAGTAGATGCCGCGCGGGCCTGCTCCGGATCGGATCCGCGTCACCGCAGCGGCGGCCCGTTAGTATTCACTCGCCCGGCACCGTTCGTTAACCTTCGATGGCGATGATCGCCAGGTCGCGAGGCGTGTGCCTCCTGCGGAACACGAAAGGTGCTGCAATGCGCGAGGTCTTCCATCAGTCCCTCGAGGACGTCCAGGGGCGTCTGGTCGAGATCGCCGAACTGGTCACCGTCGCCATCGACAAGGCGACCCGGGCTTTCAGCTCGAGCGACGTCGGTCTGGCCGAGGAGGTCATCGAGGCCGATGCGGTCATCGACGAGAAGGCGGTCGCGCTGGACGAACTGGCGATCGAGATCCTCGCCCGCCAGCAGCCCGTGGCGCGTGATCTTCGCATCGTCGTGAGCGCGTTGCGCATCAGCGCGTCGCTCGAGCGCATGGGTGACATCGCGGAGCACATCGCGCAGCTCACGCGCATGCGATTCCCGGAGCGAGCCATCCCCCGCGGGCTCAAGTCGACGTTCACCAAGATGGGGGAACTCGATGTGAACGTCGCGCGCAAGCTCACCGAGCTGCTGCGCACCGAAGACCAGGCGCTGGCCGAAGAGATCCGCAACGACGACGACAAGCTCGACGATCTGCACATCAGCGTGTTCGAGAAGGTGCTCAGCGACAGCTGGAAGGGCGAGGCCTCGGCGACGGTCGACGCGACCCTCGCCAGCCGGTACCACGAGCGGTTCGCGGACCACGCCGTCTCGGTCGCGAAGAAGGTCGTCTACCTCTCCACCGGAGACTGGACGGTCGAGACCGACGCGATCGACATCGTCCGCGGGTAGCGGAGGACACCAGAAGAGAGCGGATGCCGAGGTCTCGGCATCCGCTCTTCGCTTCGGTGGTCGAGCAGCGAGCGCCGGCGAGCGTATCGAGACCTGGCTCTACTGCTTCCCCTGGCTGGCCACAGCCGCAGCGCCGGCCGCGGCGGCCTCGGGGTCGAGGTACTCGCCGGGAGCGACCGGGGCGAGGTTCTCGTCGAGGCGATAGACCAGCGGGATGCCGGTGGGGATGTTCAGCTCGGCGATGTCGGCGTCGCTGATGCCGTCGAGGTGCTTGACCAGTCCTCGCAGCGAGTTGCCGTGCGCCGTGACCAGCACGGTCTTGCCGGCGCGCAGGTCGGGGACGATGTCGCTCTCCCAGTAGGGCAGGAACCTGTCGATCACGAGCTTGAGCGACTCGGTGCGCGGCACCTCGCCGTCGATGCCGGCGTAGCGGGGGTCGCTGACCTGGCTGAACTCCGAGTCGTCGGCGAGCGCCGGCGGCGGCACGTCGAAGGAGCGGCGCCACAGCATGAACTGCTCGGGCCCGAATTCCTCCAGGGTCTGCGCCTTGTCCTTGCCCTGCAGCGCGCCGTAGTGGCGCTCGTTGAGCCGCCACGAGCGCTTGACGGGGATCCACAGGCGATCGGCGGCTTCCAGCGCCAGGTTGGCGGTCTGGATCGCGCGGCTGAGCACCGAGGTGTGCAGCACGTCGGGGAGCAGGCCCGCTTCGGAGAGCAGCTCGCCGCCGCGGACGGCTTCGGCCTCGCCCTTCTCGGAGAGGCGCACATCGACCCATCCGGTGAAGAGGTTGAGCTCGTTCCAGACGCTCTGGCCGTGGCGGAGGAGGATCAGCGTGTAGGGCGCGGTCATGGCCCCATGATACTGACGCGGGCGGTCGCGATCCGGCGCCGGGTGGGGTCTCGGACCCTGGCATCATGGGCTCATGAGCTCGGGCCGCTCCCCCGTCGGGCAGATCACGCGCGGCACCACCGGGACGAACCGGCTGCGTCGCGTGGACCGCTGGATCGCCCGGCATCCCTCGCTGCGTCGTGCGGTCGACCCTCTCGTCATCGACCTCGGCTTCGGTGCGAGCGGGGTGACCGCGCTCGAGCTGTACGCGCGACTGGCCCGCGCGCGACCCGACGTCGAAGTGCTCGGTCTCGAGATCGACCCCGAGCGCGTCTCGCGCGCCCGCACACAGCTCGCCGCCGTGCGGCAGGGCTCGACCGCCTTCGCCGCGGACTCGCGGGTCGCGTTCGCCCTCGGCGGGTTCGAGGTTCCGGCGCCGCGCCCGCCGACGGTGATCCGCGCGATGAACGTCCTGCGGCAGTACGACGAATCCGAGGTGTCGGACGCGTGGCGGCGGATGTCGGCGCGCCTCGCACCCGACGGCCTGCTGGTCGAGGGCACCTGCGACGAGGTCGGCGCATCTGCACGTGGGTGGCCGTCGGTGCCGATGCGGCGCCTCGCACCTTCACCATCTCGCTCCGACTGGCCGGGCTGGACGATCCCGCGGTCGCGGCCGAGCGCCTGCCCAAGGCGCTGATCCACCGCAACGTGCCCGGTGAGCGCGTGCACGCGCTGTTGACCGCCCTCGCGCAGGAGTGGGAGCGTGCTGCCGTCCTCGCGCCCTTCGGGCCCGTGCAGCGCTGGGAGGGGGCGCTGACCGGGATGCGCAGCATCGGGTGGCCGGTGCGGGAACGCTCACGCTGGCGTCTCGGCGAGCTCACCGTGCCCTGGAGCGCGGTGGCCCCGATCTGACGCGACCCACGATCGATGCGTCAGATCCGCGGAACGCAGGCGCGCGCTTCCGCGCTGGTCATCCCGGTCGCGGCCAGCAGATCCACCGCCAGCGGGCGAAGCGCGGCGATGAGATTCTGCTCTCCCAGTGAGGCCCCCGGCAGCAGCAGCGCGGGATCCAGTCGTCCCGCGACGGCCCGCACCGCCTCGCGCGCGACCGGCTCGAGGGAGATGTCCGTCAGCGACTGCGCGACCAGCTGCGCGCCCCGCGCGAGATCGGTGAGGGTGTCGGCGGCGACGGGTCGGGCCGTGGCGTCGTCGCACAGGTAGACCACCCGCCGGGCGATCACCCGCAGATTGCGCGTCGCCAGGTCGGTGTGCGAGCGGATGCGCTCGTGCCGCTGCAGTTCGGAGCGCTGCCGGCGCAGGAACGGCGAGATGCGGGCGATGGCGATTCCGGAATCGAGCGATGTCGACCATGCGTCCACCTGGGCCTGGAGCGCCCGCGCCTTCTCGAGCCCGCGCTCGGCCCGCATCCGGTCGCCGCGGCGCAGCGCCTGGGCGAGCGTGGTCATGGTCGAATCCATCGCTCGGTACACCGCGGTGCCGGTGCGCACCTCTTCGCGCTGCAGCGTCCGCGGGATCAGCGCTGTCACCAGCAGCGCAGCGATGCCCCCGATGATGCCGTCGACCAGGCGCAGGAACGGCGCATTGGCAGGGATGACCATGACGATCAGAGCCTGGATCGCCGCGGCGATCGCGAAGCTCGCCTGCGCCGAGAGGAACCGGGCGACCACGAGCGTGATCCCCAGCGCCACCGCGATCTGCCACCAGCCCGAGCCGGCGAGCAGCAGCAGCAGTTCGGCCACCAGCACGCCCACCAGCATCCCGAGCACCGTCTCGAGCACGCGGCGGGGCCGCGCGTCCCGCACCAGCCCCAGGCTCGACACGCACACCGTCGCCGCCAACAGGGGCGCCGGGTGTCCGAGGCCGTAGTGTGCGAACGCGTAGGCGCCCGTCGTCGCGACGACGATCTGCAGGATCGCGATCGAGGACCCCTGCACGCGCCGGAGCCCCCGGCGAGGATCGACGCGCCGCCACCCCGTGGGGACGGCCGCCGTGCTCGGCTGCGGGTTCTCGGCCACGGTCGGCCTCAGCCGGCCCGCCGCCCGAGCCGCGGCAGACGAGGGATGTTCGCCGTCGCACCCGCCTCGGGGGGCACGATCACCTCCTGCGCACCGACGATGGCACCGTCGGCTGTGCGCACGAGCAGCTCGGCGTCCACCGGCGTGCTGCGTCGCACGACCGCCAGCGCGATCGGACCCTCCTCGAAGTGGCGGGCGGCGGAGGTGATCGCCCCCACGACGGCATAGCCCAGGAGCACGTCGTCGCCGTGGGACGGCAGCCCGGAATCGGAGCCGTCCAGCTGCAGGGCGACGATGCGCCGCGGCGGGTGGCCGAGGTTGTGCACCTTGGCGACGGTCTCCTGACCGCGGTAGCAGCCCTTCTCGAGATGGACGGCCGTGCGCAGCCAGTCCAGCTCGTGCGGCAGGGTGCGCTCGTCGACCTCGGCGCTCCACCGCGGACGCCAGGCGGCGACGCGCAGCGCATCCACCGCGTCCAGCCCGGCGAGTGCGAGGTCACCCGACACGACAGCATCCGCCACCGTTTCCAGTTCGGCACGCGGCACGATCGCCTCGGCCCAGTCGCGCTCGCGGCCCGGGTGCGGTTCCACCGCGGCGTACGCCCATCCGCCGGCGCCGACCTCGGGCCAGGGATCGACCCAGACGAGGGGCAGTCCCGCCGGCGCTGCCGCGGCGACCGCCGCGAGCGCGGACCGGGTGCCGCCGACGACCGCGTACTCGCCGTCCCGGTCGACCGGATCCACGCGCAGTCGGAACCGCATCTTGCGCAGCCACCCGAGCAGACCTTCGGCGTCGGTCCGATCGGCGATCAGCCACGTCGTCTCACCATCGTCCAGAACGGATGCCGCATGCTCGACGTGCCCGTGCGGGTCGAGCACGAGCAGCTCGGTGCTCTCCCCCGGCGCGAGCCGCGCGAGCGCCTGCGAGGTGAGCGAATCCAGCCACGACAGGCGGTCCTCGCCCGTCACGGAGAGCACGGCGCGGTCCGCGAGCGGGGCCAGCGCCCGCCCGGCGGCGAGCGCGCGCTGCTCGCCGAGCGGATTCCCGAGATGACGGAGGCCGGCGTCGTCGATGACGGCGCCCGGCACGCGTGCGAACGGATCGGTCATCAGTCCACCCGCGCGAGACGGGCCGAGGCGTGCGATGCCAGCTCCCGGCCGAGGGCGGCGATGTCCCACGCCCAGAGGAGGTGTCCGTCCACGAGGCCGTACAGGCGGGTGGCGGCGGCATAGACCTTCGCGTTGGCCGTGCGCACCACCGCGTCGGTGGCCAGGTCGATACGGGGACCTTTGATCGACCCGAGGTAGAGCTCGCTGACCCCGTCGGAGTGGACGATGGACGCTTCGATGTCGAAGCCTCCCTCCGCGTTGCGCAGCTCCTCGACATCGTCGGCCGTGCGCGCGACCGGGGCTTCCAGAGGCGGCAGCAGCCCCGGACCGGCCTCGGCATCGGTGGCGGTGCGCGACAGTCGCCAGTAGCCCATCTCAGAGACGAGCGCCGTGCGTGCCGGCTCGCCCTCGCCCTCGGCAGCAGAGTCCTCGAGCAGCCACGCGTTGGCGGCGTAGTTCAAATAGGCGCCGCCGTCATGGCTGAAGCTCACGCGGTGCAGGAACTCGCCCGCGAAGCGGTGGCCGCCCACTTCGTAGTCGATGACCCCGGTTCCCTCCCAGACGCCGATGAGCCAGGACAGGGGCCCGAGGTCGGCGGGCAGATCGGTGGGCAGGTCGAACACGGCGCGGCAGCCGTCAGCGCTGGCCGCGGAAGAGATTCTTCAGGACCACGCCGGAGACGAAGACGATCGCGAGCGACGCGAGTGCGAGAAGCCCCACGTAGAACAGTTCCAGAGCGACGAGATCCATGTGAGGAGTCTACCCGGGAACGATCGTCGCCAACCCGAAGCCGAGACTGATGACACCCATGGCCAGCAGGGCGCCCAGCACGCTGGCGGCGACCCGCTGGGTGAATCCCTGCGAGCGCCCGAACCACAGCTGGACGGCGAATGCGAGCACGAGGCATGCGCCGAGGCCGACGGTCAACCACGCCGCGCGCCACTCCTCGGGAACGAAGATGCCGATTGCGATGCCGAGCAGGGCCGCCACCACCCACACGGCGATCACGCCGCCGAAGGTACGACGGGAGGCGAGGTCGGGGGAGGTCACGGCACCATTGTCGCGCACGTCGGGCTCCCGCGCATCGTCCGCTTCGCGGGCGCGGAGCGACCCGTGAGGACATCCGAATCGAATCGATGACCTCTCACGCCCTAAACTGGAGTCGCGGCGCTTCCCCCTGCGCCGGGAGGACGGCGTTTTTGGCACAGCTTCTGGTTCTGAGCTCCGCACCTGGAGGCGGTCCGGTCCTGCCTTCTCTGGAGCTGCTGAGCCACCGCGTGCGGCAGATCCCCGCCGAGCCGGCGCAGCTGGTCAACGCTCCGAGTGCGGACATCATCTTCGTGGACGCGCGCCTGGACCTGGTCGGCGCGAAGTCTCTGTGCAAGATCCTGAACACCACCGGACTGGACGCGCCGCTGATGCTGGTCGTGACCGAGGGCGGCCTGACGGCGGTCTCCACCGATTGGGGGGTCGATGACGTCATCCTCGTCACCGCAGGTCCCGCCGAGGTCGACGCGCGCATCCGGCTGGCGATCGGCCGGATGACCAAAGACGCCGTCTCGACCCGCATCCAGACCTCCGGCATCACGATCGACGAGTCCTCCTACTCGGCGAAGGTGCACGGCAAGCCGCTCGACCTGACCTACAAGGAGTTCCAGCTCCTGCATTTCTTCGCCACGCATCCCTCGCGCGTCTTCACCCGCGAACAGCTGCTCAGCGAGGTATGGGGGTACGACTACTTCGGAGGCACGCGCACGGTGGATGTCCATGTCCGTCGCCTGCGCGCCAAGCTGGGCGACCTGGAGCAGCTCATCGGCACCGTCCGCAACGTCGGCTACCGCTTCAACGTCTACGAGGACGATCAGGTCCCCGCCCCCCGCGAACGCACCGGCGCGTAGCACCAGTTCACGCGCTCGTCACCTCACCCTGCAATGATGAGGGGATGATCGAACACGACGTGCTCGACGCGGGTCTCGGAGACGCGGACGACGACGACTTCGACCTGTCCGAGGTCTTCGACTCCCAGCTGCCCGACAACCGCTATCTCGACCGGGAACTGAGCTGGCTGGCCTTCAACCAGCGAGTGCTCGAGCTCGCCGAGGATCCGGCCCTGCCGGTGCTCGAACGGGCCAACTTCCTCGCGATCTTCGCCAGCAACCTGGACGAGTTCTTCATGGTGCGCGTCGCCGGGCTCAAGCGCCGCATCGTGACCGGGCTGGCCGTGCCCACCAATGTCGGACGGTCGCCGCAGGAGGTGCTCGCGGACATCTCGGCCGACGCGCACGCGCTGCAGCTGCGTCACGCCGACGCGTGGACCTCGCAGGTGCGACCGGCGCTCGCGGATGCCGGCATCGAGGTCATCTCGTGGGATCAGCTCGAGGATGACGAGCGCGCGCGCGTCTCGGACTACTTCCAGGGTCAGGTGTTCCCGGTGCTGATGCCCCTCGCCGTCGACCCCGCCCACCCGTTCCCCTACATCTCGGGCCTGTCGCTGAACCTGGCGATCCGCATCCGGAACGCCAAGACAGGTCGACAGGAGTTCGCACGCCTCAAGGTGCCGCCGATGCTCCCCCGCTTCGTGGATGTCTCCCGGCACGGCGACACGGTGCGCTATCTGCCGCTGGAAGAGCTCATCGCCAACCACCTCGAGGACCTCTTCCCCGGCATGGAGATCCTCGATCATCACGCCTTCCGCCTCACGCGCAACGAGGACGTCGTGATCGAGGAGGACGAGACCGAGAACCTGATCCAGGCGCTCGAGGCCGAACTGCTGCGGCGCCGCTTCGGTCCGCCCATCCGGCTCGAGGTCGGCGACGACATGGACGACCTCACGCTGGACCTGCTCATCAACGAGCTGGACATCACCGCACAGGAGGTCTACCGGCTTCCCGGATCCCTCGATCTGCGGGGCCTGTTCGATCTGGCGAAGATCGATCGTCCGGAGCTGCACTATCCGCCGCACGTGCCGACGACCGCGGTCGCCTTCCAGCCGAGGGAGCAGAACGGCCGCTCGGACATCTTCTCGGCGATCCGTCGTGCGGACGTGCTCGTGCACCACCCGTACGAGTCCTTCGCGACGAGCGTGCAGGCCTTCCTCGAGCAGGCGGCCAAGGATCCGCACGTCCTGGCGATCAAGCAGACCCTCTACCGCACCTCGGGCGACAGCCCCATCGTGCAGTCGCTGATCGACGCCGCCGAGGCCGGCAAGCAGGTGCTCGCGCTCGTGGAGGTCAAGGCTCGGTTCGACGAGGCGGCCAACATCGTCTGGGCGCGCAAGCTCGAGAAGGCCGGCGTGCACGTCGTCTACGGGCTCGTCGGACTGAAGACGCACTGCAAGCTCGCGCTGGTGATCCGCGAGGAAGACGGACGGCTGCGTCACTACAGCCACGTCGGCACGGGCAACTACAACCCCAAGACCAGCCGCATCTACGAGGACTTCGGTCTGTTCACCGTCGATGATCAGGTCGGCCGCGATCTCACCCGCCTGTTCAACGAGCTTTCCGGCTACGCGATCGAGAAGAAGTTCAAGCGCCTCCTGGTCGCCCCGCTGCATCTGCGCAAGGGCCTGCTCCGACTCATCGAGAAGGAGCGCCGCAACGCCCTCAACGGCAAGCCGGCCAGCATCCGGATCAAGGTCAACTCGATGGTCGACGAGCAGATCATCGACGCGCTGTACCGGGCCAGCCAGGCCGGCGTGCCCGTCGAGGTGTGGGTCCGCGGCATCTGCTCGCTCAAGCCGGGCGTGCCCGGGGTGAGTGAGAACATCAAGGTGCGCAGCATCCTGGGCCGCTACCTCGAGCACTCGCGGATCTTCATGTTCCACAACGACGGCGACCCTCAGGTCTACATCGGCAGTGCCGACATGATGCACCGCAATCTCGACCGACGCGTCGAGGCGCTCGTGCGGGTCGTTGCTCCGGCGCACCTGAAGGAGATGGAGGCACTCTTCGAGCTGGCGATGAGCGACGCCGTCAGTTCGTGGTGGCTCGGTTCAGAGGGCGAGTGGATCCGTCACAGCGTGGATGCCGACGGTCAGGCGCTGATCGACATCCAGGAGCGGACGATGGCCGACGTCCAGCGCCGACGTCGTTCCCGGGCGGCACGATGACCGAGACCGCCGTCTACGCGGCGGGCGGTGTGCTGTGGCGCATCGTGGACGAGAAGCTGATGGTCCTGCTCATCCACCGCACGCGGTATCGGGATGTCACCCTGCCCAAGGGCAAGGTCGACCCGGGTGAGATGCTCGCCGAGACCGCGAGCCGCGAGATCTTCGAAGAGACCGGAATCCGGGTGAGCCTCGGTGTGCCCGTGGGCGTCTCGCGGTACGTGATGCCCAACAAGCGGCAGAAGATCGTGCACTACTGGGCGGCCGAGGCGACCGATGCGGCGATCCGCACGTCCGCGTTCGTGCCGAACAAGGAGATCGCGGCGCTGGAATGGGTCGCGCTCAAGAAGGCGTCCGGGCGGTTGAGCTACCCGGTCGACGTGGAAATCCTCGAGCATTTCGAGAAGCTCGTGGACGACGGCGTGCTCCGCACGTTTCCCATCATCGCGCTGCGGCACGCGAAAGCGGTGCCTCGCGAGGAGTGGGACGGCAAGGATGCGGCGCGTCCTCTCACCTCGCGAGGCAAGAAGCAGGCGAACTCGATCGTCGGTCCGCTGCTGGCCTTCGGCGCGCGCAGGATCATCTCCAGTCCCGCCACCCGCTGCGTCAAGACCGTCGCTCCCCTCTCCGCCGCACTCGGCCGCAAGATCGACAAGACGCCGCTGATCAGTCAGGACGCGTGGGAGGACGGCCGCTCGGACGCCCGCACCATCGTGGGCGAGCGCGTGCGCACCCGCAAGCCTGCGGTCGTCTGCAGTCACGGCCCGGTTCTCCCCGAGATCCTGACCGAGATCGCCCTGGCCACCGGGACGCTGCGCGGCTCCTACCTCGGCAGCGCGTCCGCGCTGGAGCTGGGCGCGTTCTCGGTCGTGCACCTGTCGATCGACAATCCCGGATCCGGCATCGTCGCGATCGAGACCCACGCTCCGAAGGCCTAGCCGCGCGTATCGAGATCCATCGCCCGCAGGTGAACGTCAATCTGCCCTCGTGCCGTTCACCTCCCGTTCACCATCGCAGCGCATTCGCTTAAGAGTCGCTCCCTAGGTTTCAGAGCGAGTCCTGCACCGGACTCGTACCCTGACCCGTGAAGGATTCACACAGTGAAGATCTCCCGCATCGCCCAGCTGGGCGCTGTCGCCGCTATCGCGGCCCTCGCACTCTCCGGATGTGCCTCGAACGAGGCCGGCGCCACCAGCACGCCCGCCGCCAGTGACGCGCCCGCGCTCACCGGAACGCTCAACGGCTCCGGCGCCACGTCGCAGCAGGTCGCCGTCCAGGCGTGGACGGCCGAATTCCAGGGCGCCAACCCTGACGTGACGGTCAACTACGACCCGCAGGGATCGGGAACGGGACGCGAGTCCTTCCAGTCCGGCGCCGTCCAGTTCGCCGGCTCCGACCGCGCCTTCAAGGCCGAGGAGATCGAAGCCGGTCCGTTCGACGCGTGCGTCGAAGGCTCGGACCTCGTCGAGATCCCCGCCTACGTGTCGCCGATCGCCATCGCGTTCAACGTCGAGGGCGTCGACTCGCTCGACCTCGACCCGGCCACGATCGCCGGCATCTTCGCGGGCACGATCACCAACTGGAACGACCCCGCGATCGCCGCGACGAATGACGGCGTGACGCTGCCCGACCTGGCGATCACCCCGGTCCACCGCTCGGACAAGTCGGGCACGACCGCCAACTTCACCGACTACCTGACCCAGACGGCCGAGACGATCTGGACCTACGGCTCGGTCGAGGAATGGCCGATCCAGGGCGGCGAAGCGGCCCAGGGCACTTCGGGCGTCGTCAACGCCATCAAGGGCGGCAACGGAACGATCGGCTACGCCGACCACTCCCAGACCACCGACTTGAGCGCCGTGAACGTCCAGGTGGGCGAAGAGTGGGTGGAGCCCTCCGCTGCCGGCGCCGCGATCGCTCTCGACGCCTCGCCGCTGGCCGAAGGCCGCGCATCGACCGATCTCGCGTTCGAGATCGACCGCACGACCACCGAGGCCGGCGCGTACCCCGTCATGCTCGTGAGCTACCTCATCGGCTGCGTCGAGTACCAGGACGCGGACGCCGCTGCGCTGGTGAAGGGATTCTTCAGCACGGCGATCAGCGAGGCGGGCCAGCAGGCTGCGGCCGAAGCCGCCGGCAGCGCCCCGATCTCGGCCAGCCTGGCCGAGCAGGCCCAGGCTGCGGTCGACGCGATCAAGTAGTCCCCTCGACCCCGGGTCGACGGTAACGTCGGCCCGGGGTCGAACCCCGCTCTCCCCGATCCAGGAAGCAGACATGTCCACGACCTCCGTGCCGACCGAGCCGCAGGCTCCCGACCCGCTGGCCCCGGATCCCCGCGGCAAGGCGAAGCAGCGACCGGGGGACCTGTGGTTCTCGGGATCGGCGCTGTTCGCCGGCTCGATGATCCTCGCCACGCTGGCGGCGGTCGCCTTCTTCCTGATCATCCAGTCGATCCCCGCCCTGGGTGCCGGCAGCGATGAGGCATCGCTGATCAGCACCAACTTCTGGGACTACGTCTGGCCCCTGCTGTTCGGCACGATCTGGGCGGCCTTCCTCGCCCTTCTGATGGCCGTCCCCCTCTCCCTTGGCGTCGCGCTGTTCATCACGCACTACGCACCCCGCCGCATCGCGCAGGGCCTCGGCTACGTCGTCGACCTCCTCGCCGCCGTCCCCTCGGTCGTCTTCGGCCTCTGGGGCATCCTGGTGCTGGCGCCGGCCGTTCAGCCCGTGTACGCCTGGCTGAACCAGAACGTCGGCTGGTTCCCGCTGTTCAGCGGCGACGTGTCCGCAACGGGCCGCACGATCTTCACGGCATCCATCGTCCTGGCCGTCATGGTCGTTCCGATCATCACCGCGATCTGCCGCGAGATCTTCCTGCAGACGCCGGTGCTGCACGAAGAGGCCGCGCTCGCCCTGGGCGCCACCCGCTGGGAGATGATCCGCATGGCGGTCCTCCCGTTCGGCCGCTCCGGCATCGTCTCGGCATCCATGCTCGGTCTGGGCCGCGCGCTCGGCGAGACGATGGCGGTCGCCATGGTGCTCTCGGCGACGGGCACCGTCACCTTCCAGCTGTTCACCTCGACGAACCCGTCGACCATCGCCGCGAACATCGCCCTCACCTTCCCCGAGGCGTTCGGCACCAACATCAACGTGCTCATCGCGACGGGCCTGATCCTGTTCGTGGTGACCTTCATCGTCAATGCCGTCGCGCGGTGGATCGTCAACCGCCGCAAGGAATTCTCGGGAGCGAACTGACATGACCCTCACTGCTCCCGCCCCCGTCTCGACCGCACCAGCGGCGGACTCACTGCGCAGCGGCCGCCTGGCGAGCTGGGTTCCCTGGGCGCTGCTCGGCGCGTCGCTCGTGGCGATGCTGGCTGTCTTCCTCGTCATGGCCGGCGCTGCCGGCGGCGATCTGAACTACGGCGGATGGCTCGTCTCGGCTGCCCTGGTCTACCTCGTCGTCATCTACGTCACCTCCTCGATCATCGAGGGCGGGCGCAAGGCCACCGACCGCCTCGTCACCGGCGTGGTCACCGCGGCCTTCGTGGTCGCGATGGTGCCCCTGGTGTCGGTGGCGTTCACCGTCATCAGCAACGGCATCGCGCGGTTCGACATCCTGTTCTTCTCGTCGTCGATGCGCAACGTCGTCGGCGAGGGCGGCGGGGCGCTGCACGCGATCGTCGGCACGGTCCTCATCACCGGGGCCGCGGCGATCATCTCCATCCCCATCGGACTGATGACCTCGGTCTACCTCGTCGAGTACGGCCAGGGCAAACGCCTCGCCCGCGGCATCACCTTCCTGGTGGACGTGATGACCGGCATCCCCTCGATCGTCGCCGGTCTGTTCGCCTACGCCCTGTTCGCGCTGTTCTTCGGCCCCGGCATCCGCCTGGGCATCATGGGCTCGGTCGCGCTGTCGGTGCTGATGATCCCCGTCGTCGTGCGCTCGAGTGAAGAGATGCTCCGGCTCGTGCCCAACGAGCTGCGCGAGGCCGCGTACGCGCTCGGTGTGCCGAAGTGGCTCACGATCGTCAAGGTTGTGATGCCCACCGCCATCGCCGGCATCACGACCGGCATCATGCTGTCGATCTCACGCGTCATCGGCGAGACGGCACCTCTACTGATCACGGCCGGGTTCACCGACTCGATGAACTACGACCTCTTCAGCGGGCGGATGCAGACCCTCCCCGTCTTCACCTACACGCAGTACGCGAACCAGGGCATCCCGCCTGAGGCGTACCTCGACCGTGCGTGGGCGGCAGCGCTGACCCTCATCCTCATCGTCATGGTGCTCAACCTGGCCGCGCGCCTGGTCGCCAAAATCTTCTCCCCCAAGACCGGTCGCTGAGCGACCTAAGGAATCACACACATGTCCAAGAGCATCGAAGTCAACGACCTCAACGTCTACTACGGCGATTTCCTCGCCGTCGAGGGTGTGGGCCTGTCCATCGAACCGCGCAGCGTGACGGCCTTCATCGGGCCGTCGGGCTGCGGCAAGTCGACGTTCCTGCGCACCCTGAACCGCATGCACGAGGTGATCCCGAACGCGCGGGTCGAGGGTGAAGTGCTCCTCGACGGCGACGACCTCTACGGCCCCGGCGTCGACCCGGTCGCCGTCCGGCGACAGGTCGGGATGGTCTTCCAGCGGCCCAACCCTTTCCCGACGATGTCTATCAAGGAGAACGTCCTGGCGGGCGTCAAGCTCAACAACCGGCGCATCTCGAAGTCCGATGCCGACGCCCTCGTCGAGAAGTCGCTCACCGGGGCGAACCTGTGGAACGAGGTCAAGGACCGCCTCGACAAGCCCGGCTCGGGACTCTCGGGCGGGCAGCAGCAGCGCCTCTGCATCGCACGCGCGATCGCCGTCTCGCCGCAGGTGCTGCTGATGGACGAGCCGTGCTCGGCGCTGGACCCCATCTCGACCTACGCGATCGAAGAGCTGATCGGCGAGCTGAAGAACGACTACACGATCGTGATCGTGACGCACAACATGCAGCAGGCCTCGCGTGTCTCGGACCGCACCGCATTCTTCAACATCGCGGGCACCGGCAAGCCGGGCAAGCTCATCGAGTACGACGACACCCGGTCGATCTTCACCACGCCGAGCGTGCAGGCAACCGAGGACTACGTCTCCGGTCGCTTCGGATAGAAGCGCCGATCAGTCCCGCGGGCTGAGCAGATACCCGTTCAGACGCGCGGTCACGTCGCCGTCGACGGTGATCGGGATGCCGTCGACCTCGCTGACCGGCGCAGCCAGGCGCACCGACGAGACCAGCCAGGCGGCATCGGCCGTCCTGAGTTCGTCCGTCGACACGTCTCGGTAGGCCGTGCGGATCCCCTGCGCGTCAAGCCACGAGAAGACGCTCGCCTGCGTCGTCCCCTGCAGGATGCCGCCGGCCGGAGTCGGCGTGGCGTACTCGTCTCCGGTGCGGATGATCACCGAGGCGGTCGGCGCCTCGAGGACCAGGCCGTCGGTGGTGACGAAGACGGCGTCATCGGCACCACGGCGCTTGGCTTCGCGGATCGCAGCCATGTTCACCGCGTACGAGAGCGTCTTGGCACCCAGCAGCAGCCACGGCGCCCGGGCCGGGGCGCCGCTGTCGTGGCCGCGGTCGAGCGTCACGACTCTGACGCCTTCGGCCCGCGGACCGCGGAAGTCGGCCGCGTCGGCTGCCGTGACCCAGGCGGTGGGCGCCGGGCCGCGCTCGACACCGCGGCTCAGGATGAGCTTGATGACCGCCTCCCCCGTCCCGCAGTGCCCCGCCGCGGCGGCGATCGCCTGGCGCCACTGCGCGAGGTTCGGCGCGGGCAGGTCGCAGATCTGGGCGGAACGCACGAGCCGCTCCAGGTGCGCCTCGACCTCCTGGGGGTGCGCGTCGATCACGCCGATGGACTCGAAGATGCCGTCACCGCGCTGGGTGCTCAACTCGCCGACGGGAAGGACCGGGCCCGCGGGAGCAACGGCGGAGAACGTGCGGGAGTAGTCCTCCCGGGGATCGTCGGACGCCGCCGGATCGATCAGGAGGGCGAAGCGCCAGGGCATGCCACGAGCCTAGCCATTCGCGTTCCAGGGAATGCCTGCGCCGAGCCCTCGGTTACAATGGAACAGCCGGGCCGCAGTAACCCCGGGCTCCATCTTCTGCCGCTGCGAGCGGCCTCGCGCCGAGAGGCGTTCTGCGGCCCGGCACCAACTTTCCTCCCCTGCGGACCGGCCGTCAGGTCAGCGACTCACGGCGCCACAGTGCAGCGCAGGCGGTCAGGTCGGTTGCGTAGTCGGCCAGGCGCAGTGCCCTGGTCGTGAGCGCTGAGGCGCGCTCGGGCTCGGTCGGCTCGTAATCGTCGGCGAGGTGACTCGCGCCGGACGCCTCCACGCGGCAGAACGCGGCGGCGCGGTCGAGCGCGACCGCGAAGTCCCCCTGGAAGAGTCCGCGCAGGATCGTGTCCACGAGGTCGACCAGTTCTTCCGGACCCGCGGGAGTCGGCGCTCCGGCGACGACCGGGTCGACGGAGGCGATCTCCAGGCGACCGCGCTCGTACAGCAGAGCGGCGGTATGCGGGTCGTCGTGGATCATGAGCTGGATCAGGTACAGCCGCCACAGCGTACCCGGCAGGGATCTCGCCGGCGAGCGGGACCAGAGTTCCGCGATGTCGTCGATGCCGTGTTCGTCGGTGAAGGCGACCAGACGGTTCACGACCTCGCCGTCACGGTCTTCCCGCGCGCGCGACAGCAGGGCGTGAGCAGTCGAGTGGGCGATGCGCGACACCTCGGCGGGGTCCTCGGCCGCGAACCGGCGATCGAAGAGCTCAGCGGGCCGGCGGACGGGTTTGTGGAACTCCCTCGAATCGTCGCTCACCCATCCAGGCTACCCGCGGTGGATTGTCCGGGACTCAGGCGGTCTCGATCGCGACGATCGGGTCGGACGTGGGCTGTCCGGTCGGCGATCCGCCGGAGGGCTCCACCGTCACCGCGATGACGTCGCCGGACTCGATCGAGCCGTCCAGCAGTGCGGTCGCCGCCCCGTCCTCCGTCGTGAAGGTGCCCGCCGAGACAGCGGCGCCGTCGCGGACGAACCACAGCTCGTAGGTCTCATCTGCCGAGATGTCAGGCAGGCTGTCGGAGACGAGCACCGCCTTGCCGAGCGACTCGGACCAGTGGGCGGTCACTTCGCCGCCGTCGGAGAGGCTGACCGTCTCGGACTGGGCGTCGGGCGCAGATTCGATCTGGTCGAGAGCGACGACGGATGCCGGAGTGTTGAGGCGTTCGCCGACGAAGACAGCCCCCCACCCGACGCCGACCAGCAGCACGAGCGAGGCCGCGAGCGCGAACCAGGATCGAGGACCCCAGCGCCGCGGCGTGCTGTCCTCCGGCGCTGCAGCACGTCGGTCCGAGCGCAGTGCGGGCGTCTCGGCATCCCCTCCAGACGTCATCGGCGATGCACCGGCGATCTGCGCCAGCAAGGCGCCTCGCAGCGCGGGCGGCGGTGCGACGTCGATGACATCGTCGGCCAGCAGTGCGGCTGTTTCGGCATCCGCTGTCACGTGATGCTCCCATTCCGGATGCTGTCGACGCGCAGTCTCGAAAGCGTTCTGGTCATCGGGCGACAGGGCGTGCAACGCGCTGCCGGCCGCCAGTTCTGCGAATTCCTGCTCGTTCACGATGTCACCCCCATTTCCACCCGGAGGCGGGACAGGCCATCCCGCATCCTCGTCTTGATCGTTCCCAGCGGCGCCCCCACGAGGGCCGCGATCTCGCTCTGACTGTATCCCCCGAAATACGCGAGGGTTATGGCTTCCCGCTGCGGATCGGGAAGGGTCGCCAGCGCGTCTGAGACGCGCTGCCCTTCGATCCGCAGTTCCACTTCTTCCGCGACGCCGTCATGGGCGACGTCCATGTCACGGAAGCCCGCACGCACGTCACGATCGGTGCTCGCCTGAGCGGACCGCACGCGGTCCACTGCTCGGCGATGTGCGATGGTGAGTACCCACGATCTTCCTTGACCCTTGTTCGGAGCGAATCGCCCGGCGGATTGCCAGATCTCCAGGAAGACCTCCTGCAGGACCTCTTCGCTCTGCGATCGATCGACCAGCACGCGCAGGATCAGACCGAACGCGCGTGGCGAGAGCATGTCGTACAGCTGCGCGAAAGCGCCCTGGTCGCCGTCGGCCACCTTCAGCAGCAGGTCGCCCGCATGGTCGACAGCGTTGGCCCCGTCGTCGGGCACGTCCACGCCATCGATCACCACACCCCCCAGCATGCCCTAGTACCGCGCGCGCGAGCGCGCGACGCGACGGCGTGACACATGCGCCCACCCTCCCCCGCGTGCGGAGCCGGCGCCTCCGAGGCGGCCGAAAAAACTCTTCCGAGAAAGTCCCATCCGATCGGGTGAGGGCGCCGAAGACCCCGTGTAGGCCGCTTCCGGTGGCCACAGCACCACTGGCACTGCGATACCGCCCCGGCGTCGCGAAACCTAGGAGGACAAGATGTCCCGCAAGAAGCTGTATCTGCTCGCACCTCTCGCCGTCGCCGCAGCCCTCGTCATGAGCGCATGTTCGCCCGCCTCGAGCGGCAGCACGACCACCGAGGAGACCACCGCTCCCCCCGCCGCCGAAGAGACGATGGCGCCCGAAGCGGAGATGGACCCCGCGGCCAACCTCGTCGGCGCCGGTTGCGCCGGTTACGCCGAGGCAGTGCCGGACGGCGCCGGTTCGGTCGCCGGAATGGCGCAGGACCCGGTGGCCACGGCCGCCTCGAACAACCCGATCCTGACGACGCTCACCGCAGCGGTCTCGGGTGGGATCAACCCGGACGTGAACCTGGTCGACACGCTCAACGGTGACGAGTTCACCGTCTTCGCGCCGGTCGACGACGCGTTCGCGAAGATCGACCCGGCCACCATCGAGGTCCTGAAGACCGACAGCGCACTGCTGACGTCGATCCTCACGTACCACGTGGTTCCCGGTCAGATCCTGCCCGACGACATCGACGGCACCCACACCACGGTGAACGGCGCCGACCTCGAGGTCACCGGCAGCGGAGACAACATCATGGTCAACGGACAGGCCGCGGTCATCTGCGGTGGCGTCCAGACCGCCAACGCGACCGTGTACCTCATCGACACGGTGCTGATGCCGCCGGCTCAGTAATCCAGACTCCCGGCTTCGGCCGGGATCCCTGGGGGCGGTGCGACCGTCGATGCCTGCGAGGTGGCGTCGGCGGTCGCGTCGACCGGGGAGGGGAAGGACGCCACTTCGGTGGCGTCCTTTCCGTTTGTGCGGCAGGGCTGCGGCCGATGCGGAAAGCCCGGTCGGTCGGCAGACACGCCGCGAAGACAGCGGGCCCTTCGGCGTGTTTCGGTGACCTTCCGGGCTTTCGGCAGTGCGAACACACGGGGCGCGAACGGCCCCGTGGGGCTCGAAGCGGTGCCTGTTCGTGGGCTCTTCGCGGACACACTCGGCTGAGGCGGGGCCCCGTGGGGCTCGAAGCGGTGTTGTTCCGTGGCTTCTTCGCGGACACACGCCGCCCACACGAAGAATCGGACGCCGCTGACGCGGCGTCCGATTCTTCCTGTGGGCCCCGTGGGGCTCGAACCCACGACCTGCGGATTAAAAGTCCGATGCTCTACCGACTGAGCTAGAGGCCCTCGACATCCAGCCTACTTCGGCTCGCGGGCAGCCCGAATGCGGCGGAGGGCGGTTGCTCGCCGTCACAGGGCGAGCAGCATCTCCTGCTCGGTGCCGTTCGGTCCCACTGAGCTCCGACCGGTGCGTGCGAATCCCAGCCGGGCGTAGGCGCGCTGCGCACGGACGTTGTCCTCATGGACCTCCAGCACGATCTCGGTCGCCCCGGCGTCGCCGGCCCAGGTGGCCGCGGCATCCACCAGCGCGTCGAGGATGCCGCGACCGCGCTGCGAGGGACGCACATAGACGGCGACCAGCGACGCGCGTGCGACGTCATCGGAACCCCGCGCTTCGGCGCTCAGCACCGTCACCGTGCCGAACCATTCCCGACCGCTCTATGCGACGAACTGCGCCGCCGATTCGCCGAGCGCCACGGCGGCCGTGCGCTCCTGCCAGAACTCGGGCGGCTGCGCCGTCGCATTCTCGGGGCTTCCGCGGAATGCGATGCCGGCCGCAGCATCTCCGAGGGACTCGATGCGGATGCTGCGTACGCGGTCCACGTCGCTCAACCGCACGCGGCGTACCGTGAAGGACTCAGTCACCCGACTCCACCAGCTCCGCGCCGGCATGCGCGATCTCGGCCAGAGCCTTTCCACTGGAGTCCGGGTGCACACCCGCGACGAGATCGGTGAAGACGCGCACCCTGCGGCCGTTCTCGATCGCATCCAGCGCCGACGCGCGCACGCAGTAGTCGGTCGCCAGGCCCACGACGTCGATGTCGATGATGCCGTGCCGCTCGAGCAGCTCGGCCGCAGACGTGCCGTCGTCGGCCACGCCCTCGAACAGCGAGTACGCGGGCTTGCCCTGACCCTTCTTGAGGTGGTGGGTGACTGCCGAGGTGTCGAATCCCTCGTCGTACTCCGCGCCGGCGGTGCCGCCCACGCAGTGGACGGGCCACGTGTCCACGAAGTCCGGCTCCGCCGCGAAGTGGCCGCCGTTGTCGTTGTCGGCGTCATGCCAGTCGCGTGAGGCGACCACGATCTCATAGTCCCCCGCGTGGCTCTGCAGAAACCGCGAGATGCGCTCGGCGACTTCATCGCCGCCGACGACCCCCAGCGCTCCGTGCTCGGTGAAGTCGTTCTGCACATCCACGACGAAAAGGGCTCTGCTCATGCCTCGAGCGTACGACGGTCCGCACGCCCCGTCAGCGAGTCCGAGGCCCGGCCTAAGCTGGGATGATCATGCTCTCGGCCGCTCTCGCGCTCATCGGAGCTGTCGTCTACGGAGCGGCCGACTTCATCGGCGGGCTGGCAGCCAAGCGGCTGCGCTCGATCATCGTCACCGCGGCGAGCGCGGCATCCGGGTTCGTCTTCCTCCTCCTTCTCCTGCCCCTGATCGGGGGCCGCTGGATTCCCAGCGACCTCCTGTGGGGGGCGGTCGCGGGCGCGTTCGGCGTGGTGGCCATCGCTCTGCTGTACGCGTGCCTGGCGATCGGCCCGATGAGCATCCTCTCGCCGCTCACGGCGGTCGTCTCGGCCATCGCGCCCATGCTGTGGGGGCTCCTGATCGATGGCGAAACACTCTCGGCCACCGGATACGTCGGACTGGCCGTGGCCCTGGTCGCGGTCGTGCTGGTGGGCTTCATCCCCGGCGAGAAGGTCGTGCGGCCGAGTGCGCGCGGACTCGTCATGGCGCTCGGCGCGGGGCTCGCGATCGGCGCGTTCCTCATCGCCCTCGACCAGACCAGTCCGGACAGCGGTGTCGTTCCGCTCCTGATGACGCGCGCCACCAACATGGCGATCACCTCGCTGATCATCATCGCCCTCATCGCCCGGGCCGTGCGCGCGGGCCGGCACCCGGGCAGCATCCTGGACGTGTCAGGCGTGGCGATCGGAGCCACCCCGAGCGGCCACGCCGACCTCGAGCACGCGACAGTGGGCAGCGTCGGCGCGCCGTCGTCGCTCGCCCGGGCATGGACGCTGGCGTTCATCTGCGGAGTGGTGGATGCCGCGGCCAACGTCCTGCTGCTGATCGCGCTGCGCACCGGCGACCTCTCGATCGTCTCCGCACTGACCGCGCTCTACCCGGCCGGGACGATCATCCTCGCGGCGATCGTCCTGCGGGAGCGCGTCGGCGCGATCCAATGGGCGGGGCTCGTGCTGGCGCTCGTAGCCGGAGGGCTGCTCGCCCTGGCGTGAGCGCCTGCGCTCACCCGCGTGCGAACAGGAGGACGCCGGACGCGATGAGGGCGATCACGCCGAGTGCGATCAGGCCGGCCGCCAGCAGCGCGATCGCCCGGACGAGCGGTGAATGGTGCGTGAAACGCATCCGGTTGCTCCAGCCGCGCCGCGCGAAGATGTCGTACATCCCCGCCGTTCCCACCTGCGCAGCCTGCTCGTGCGTCAGGGCCGCCTCGTTTACGCCGCCGTCCTCATCGAACCACCGGACGACCGTCCCGTGCTCGGTCGGTTCGACGACGGCCCGCACCGCGACCCACGTCCCGTCCAGGAGGAGCGCGATCAGCGCGAGGACCGCCAACAGCGCACCGGCACCGAAGCCGACCCAGGTGAAGATCTCGATGACCGCATCGAGCGCGGTGTCCATGTCGCTGACCCACCCCCGTCCATCGGCTGTCCATCGGCGGCCCATACGGGTTCAGGGGCCGCCGAAGCGACCCCTGAACCCTGTGTGAGCCACCTGAGAGAATCGAACTCTCGACCTTCTCATTACGAGTGAGATGCTCTGCCGACTGAGCTAAGGTGGCGCGCGCCGCTTGCGCGATGCACGATCATCGATCTTACAGGGTCGCCGGAGCACCCGCGAACGCCGCCGCCCGCGTCACTCGCAGCGCAACCCGTCCTCTGGGACGGTGCCCTGGAGCAGATACGCCTCGACGGCGGCATCCACGCAGGCATTGCCCTTGTTGTACCCGGTGTGACCCTCGCCGACACGCGTGACCAGAACACCCGATGAGAGCTGCTCGGCAAGCGACACCGCCCACTCGTAGGGGGTGGCCGGGTCGTTCGTGGTGCCGACCACGACGATCGGGGCGGCGCCGTCCGCGGTGATCGGGCCGCGGGTTCCGGTCGGCGGGTAGGGCCAGGACTCGCACGGGTCGGGTCCGGACCAATACGGCGCGACCGTCGGCGCCTCGGCGGCGATGCGGGCATCGCTGGCGGCCTTGGCCTCTTCGGAATCCTCCGGCGGGTAATCCATGCAGTTGTACGCCCGGAACGCCTCGGTCGAATTGTCCAGATACGTCCCGTTCTCGCGGTTGTAGTAGAAGTCCGCGAGCTGGAAGGCGATCGCCGGGTCCCCCTGGAGCACGTCGGTGAGCGCTGCCGTCAGGTACGGCCAGCTCTCCTGCGCGTAGAGCGCGGCGATGATGCCGGTCAGCAGGGTGTCGGCACCGAGGAGCCGTCCATCCGCTGCCGGGAGAGGCGACTTGTCGACGCTGGCGAGCATCGTCCCCAGGTCGGCCATCCCCTCGTCGACCGTGCCGCTGAAGGGGCAGTCGGACTGCGTGAGACAGTCGGCCATATACGCGCGCAGAGCCGATTCGAAGCCGATCGCCTGGATGGTGCTCACGTCCGAACCCGACACCGCCGGGTCGATGGCGCCGTCCAGGACCAGGCGCCCGACGCGCTCGGGATAGAGCTTCGCGTAGGTCGCACCGAGGAAGGTGCCGTAGGAGTACCCGAGGTAGTTCAGCTGCTTGTCGCCCAGCACAGCGCGCAGCAGATCCATGTCTCGCGCGGCGTTCTCGGTCGTCACGAACGGCAGGATGCCGCCGCTGTTGGCCTCGCACGCGGCCGAGAAGTCGGCGTTCCACTGCTCGCGCTCGGCGGTCCAGGCGTCGGAGCCGCGGGGGTCGGCCGGGATGTCGAAGATGTACGAGTCCATCGCCGCGTCGTCGAAGCACGTCACCGAGGTCGACTCGCCGACGCCCCGGGGGTCGAAGCCGATCACGTCGTACTGCTCCTGCAGCGCCGCGCCGACGGCGAAGTCGACGCTGTCGCGGATCAGGCTCACGCCACTCGAGCCGGGGCCGCCGGGGTTGGTCAGCAGCGAACCGATGGCCGCGCCCGAGGTCGCGCGCTGGCGGATGACCGACAGCTCGATCTCTCCGGCAGACGGGTCGCTCCAGTCGAGCGGGGCCGTGACCATCGTGCACTGGAAGCCTCCGCAGTCCGTCCAGGAGAGCGTCTGGTCGTAGAAGGGCAGCAGGTCGGCGGCGACGCCGTCCGTGTCGGGCGCCAGACTCGACGTCGACGACGGCCGGGATTCCGGAATCAGGGAGTACAGGCACCCGGAGAGCGCGACGGAAGCCGCCGCCAGACCGGCGACGACCGCGAGGAGCCGACGCGCTCGGCGGCCGGAGCCGGTGCCGGCGCGCGATGAGCGCAGGGATGTGGTCTTCACGGGGTCCTCCCGCTCGCAACGGTCACGAGCATGCTTTCGAGGGCGAGGGTGGGGGCGACGTTCTGTTCGAGGTTGCGTCGCGTCTCGGCGATGCGGTCGAGCACGACGAGCGTGCGCTCGACGGTCCAGGCCGAAGCGAGGGCGCGCAGTTCCGGCTCGAGCTCCCGGTTGATGAGGTCGCCGTCCGCGCGGCCGCCCCGCCCGAACTGCAGCATGATCACATCGCGGAACATGGACTGCAGATCGGTCAGCACGCGGTCGATGCCGTCACGGAGGCTGCGGGTGGCGCGACGCTTCTGGTCGTCCTCCAGCGCGCTCAGCTGCGATCGGACGGCGGGAGGAACCGGCGCCCCGTCCGCGATGCCGAGGGTGCGCAGCAGACTCGTCCGCTCCGCCTCATCGCGCTCGGCCGTGAGTCCTTTCGCGTCGTCGGTCGCGGCGGCCACGACCCGCCCGGCGACCTCGACCGCATCTCCGACGCCCCGTACCGCGAGCACGCCGCGGAGCGTGTCGTCGCGTCGCCCGCGCGCGGCGGCATCCGTCGCCAGGCGCTGGGCCATCCCGATGTGCCGTTGCGCGTGTCGCGCCGACTGCTCGGCGACGGTGATCGGCGCGCCCGTGCGCTGGGCGATGAGCCGGGCGACGTCATCGATGTCGGGTTCGCGCAGGCGCAGACTGCGCACACGGGAGCGGATCGTGGGCAGCAGATCGGCTTCGCTCGGCGCGCACAGCAGCCACACCGTCCGCTCGGGAGGCTCTTCGAGCGCTTTGAGCAGCACGTTCGAGGTGCGCTCGACCATGCGGTCGGCATCCTCCATCACGATCACGCGGTAGCGACCGAGTGACGGACTGAAATACGACCGTTCGACGAGCGAACGCGCGTCTTTGATCGAGATGATGACGCCCTCGGTGCGCAGCGCCGTCATGTCCGGATGCGTACCGGCCAGCACCTGGCGCATCGCCGGCTCGTCGCCGTCTTCGGCGATCAGCGCGGCGGCGAAAGCGTAGGCCAGGGTGGACCTTCCCGAGCCGGGCGGCCCCGTGATGAGCCAGGCGTGCGTCATAGATGCGGGGTCGGATGCCGCCGCTCGCAGTGTCGCAACCGCCTCGTCCTGACCCCACACGGCGCCCCAGGGCAGCTCGGTCTGCGGTGTCATGACGGCAGGCGCATCCGGCGCATCCGTCACCGCCGCACCGTCCATGCGATCAGCCTAATCGGCGGCTCGGACCACGCCGGCGTCCGCCTCCAGGAGCGCCTGCAGGCGACCCTGGATGTCGGTCGCCAGGTCGGCCGGAACGCGCGACGCATCGAGCACCAGGAATCGATCGGGCTCGGCCTCGGCCAGGGCGAGGAATTCGGCGCGGACACTGTCGTGGAAGGCGCCGCGCTCGGACTCCAGCCGGTCGAAGGGCTTCTCGTCCGCATCCAGACGCTCGCGGGCACGCGCAGGGTCGAGGTCGAGCAGCACCGTGAGGTCGGGGAGGAGGCCTTCGGTCGCCCACACGGACAGATCCCGGACTTCCTCGCGCCCGAGCACGCGTCCGGCACCCTGGTAGGCCACCGAGGAGTCGAGGTAGCGGTCCTGGATCACGACGTCGCCGCGCTCGAGAGCGGGCCGCACGAGGTGCTCGACGTGATGCGCTCGATCGGCGGCGTACAGCAGCGCCTCTGCCCGCGGGGCGATCTCACCCCGGTGGTGCAGGACGATGTCGCGGATGAGGACGCCGACCTCGGTGCCGCCCGGCTCCCGGGTGCGCACCACGGTATGGCCCCGCGCGGTGAGCCACTCCTGCAGCAGCGCCGCCTGCGTGGTCTTGCCGACCCCGTCGCCGCCCTCGAACGTGACGAAGACTCCTCGGCCGGGGCCAGGGACACCGGTCACTTCTTGGCCGGCGCCTTGCGGGTGGTGGTCGTCTTGCGCGCGGGCGTGCGCTTGGGCGCCGGACCCTTGGCCCGCTTGTCGGCGATCATCTGCACGGCGATCTCGTAGGTGATGTCGGCCACCGTCTGTCCCCGCGGGATCGTGACGTTCGTCTCACCGTCGGTGACGTACGCGCCGAATCGGCCGTCCTTGACCTTGATCGGCTTGCCGCTCACGGGGTCGTTGTCGAACTCGGCCAGCGCCGCCGATGCCCGGCGCGCACCGTACTTCGGCAGTGCGTAGATCGCGAGCGCCTGTTCGAGATCGATGTCGAAGATCAGCTGCTCGGAATCGAGCGTGCGCGAGTCGGTCCCCTTCTTCAGATACGGGCCGTAGCGGCCGTTCTGAGCGGTGATCGGCTCGCCGGACTCGGGGTCGGTCCCCACGGTGCGCGGAAGCTCCAGCAGCCGCAGCGCCGTGTCGAGGTCGATCGTGTCCACGGACATCGACTTGAACAGGGAGGCGGTGCGCGGCTTGGGAGCGGCATCCTTCTTCGATGCCGTCTTCTTCTTGGGTGCCTCGTCGACGATCTCGCCGGTGGCCTGATCGACGGCCGTCGGATCTTCCGGCTCGGTC
The DNA here is from genome assembly GCF_963524805.1 of uncultured Microbacterium sp. Classification (GTDB taxonomy): domain Bacteria; phylum Actinomycetota; class Actinomycetes; order Actinomycetales; family Microbacteriaceae; genus Microbacterium. The sequence goes on from NZ_CAURGG010000005.1 coordinate 177,130, forward strand.
TCTTCGATGTAGGGCCCGAACCGGCCGTCCTTCACCACGATGAGCTTGCCGTTCGCGGGGTTCTCGCCGAGGACGCGGTTGCCGGCGACCGGGGCGTCGATGAGCTCCTGCGCCTTCACGGGGGTCAGCTCGTCGGGCGCGAGGTCGTCGGGGATGTTGACGCGCCGCGGCGGCGCATCGGGGTCGGCCGGGTCGATGACGTCGAGGTACGGCCCGTACTTGCCGAAGCGCAGGGTCGTGGTGTCGCTGATGCGGGTGGCGTTGAGCTCTCGTGCGTCGATCTCGCCCAGGTTCTCCACGATGTTGCGCAGGCCGGGCTGAGCCTCGGAGCCGAAGTAGAACTCCTTGAGCCAGGCCGTCCGCTGCTGTTCACCCCGGGCGATCGCGTCGAGGTCGTCCTCGAGCGCGGCGGTGAAGTCGTAGTCGACGAGGTCGGCGAAGTGCTCTTCCAGGAGGCGAACGACGCTGAAAGCGAGCCAGCTGGGTACCAGCGCCTGTCCGCGCTTGGTGACGTACCCGCGATCGAGAATCACATCGATGATGCTCGCGAAGGTGGACGGGCGGCCGATGCCCTTCTCCTCGAGCGCCTTGACCAGGCTCGCCTCGGTGTACCGCGGCTTGGGGCTGGTCGAATGCCCCTTGGGCTCGACGTCTTTCAGACGGAGCGTGTCGCCGACCGCGAGCACCGGGAGGGACTGGTCGTCCGCCTTGTCGGCATCGCTGCGCTTCTCGTCGCGACCCTCTTCGTAGGCCTCGAGGAAGCCCTTGAAGGTGTAGACGGTGCCGGATGCCGTGAACTCGGCCCGCTGGACGGCGCCGCCGACCGGAGCGGCCACGGCGAGCGTCACCGTCGTGGTCTCGTACTTCGCGTCGGACATCTGGCTTGCGATCGTGCGCTTCCAGATGAGGTCGTACATCCGCTGCTCGTCGCGGTCCAGTTCGCCGGAGACAGAGGCCGGCGTGCGGAACTCCTCGCCGGAAGGACGGATCGCCTCGTGGGCCTCCTGCGCATTCTTGCTCTTGCTGGCGTAGGCGCGGGGATTCGCGGGCACGGCCCTGTCGCCGTACAGAGCAACTGCCTGCTCGCGGGCCGCCCGAATGGCCTGCGCGCTCAGCGTGGTCGAGTCGGTCCGCATATAGGTGATGAATCCCTTCTCATAGAGACGCTGCGCCACGCTCATCGCGTGCTTCGCGCTCATCGAGAGCTTGCGGCCTGCCTCCTGCTGCAGGGTCGAGGTCGTGAACGGCGCCTTGGGGCTGCGCGTACCGGGCTTGGACTCGAGCGCCGTGACCGATGCTTGGCCGACCGACTCGATCGCCGAGGCGAGGGTGCGCGCCTTCGCCTCGTCCAGCACGACGACGACCTTCTTCAGCTCGCCGCGGTCGTCGAAGTCCGTGCCGCGGGCCAGCGGTGCGCCGTCCACTCGCGCGAGGCGGGTCGTGAAGGCTTCTGCGTCCTTGACGGCGAGCGCCTCGACGTCCCAGTAGCTGGCGGTGACGAACGCCATGCGTTCACGCTCCCGGTCGACGACCATGCGCGTTGCGGCGGACTGGACCCGACCGGCGCTGAGGGCGGCGCCCTCGCGGCCGCTGCCGACCTTCCGCCAGAGCACGGGCGACACGTCCCATCCGTAGAGGCGGTCGAGCACCCGGCGCGTCTCCTGCGCGTCGACCAGCGCGAGGTCGAGCTCGCGGGTGTTCTCGACAGCGGCGCGGATCGCGTCCCGCGTGATCTCGTGGAACACCATGCGGTGCACCGGCACCTTGGGCTTGAGGACCTGCAGCAGGTGCCAGGCGATGGCTTCGCCTTCGCGGTCTTCATCTGTGGCGAGCAGGACTTCGTCGGCGGACTTGAGGGCGCGCTTCAACTCGGCGACGGTCTGCGTCTTGCGGTCGTTGACGACGTAGTAGGGCTCGAAGTCGTTGTCGACGTCGATCGAGTACTTGCCGTAAGCCGTCTTCTTGTCGGCCGGGATGTCCTTCTTGCTCGCCAGATCGCGAATGTGCCCGACGGAGCTGAGCACCTCGTAGTCGTCGCCGAGGTAGCCCTGGATCGACCTCATCTTCGTCGGTGACTCGACGATGACGAGCTTCTTGCCTGTAGCCAACGGGGCGTCCTTTCTTCGAAGCACACCATACACACCAGTTGACACGCGAGCGCTGTGAGCGCCGGATCAGCCCGGCGGCCCGGCGCGCGCCGAGGCCGTCGCCGGTACCCGGCCGAACGCTGCGGAGACGGTCACCGTCGCGACGAGCCCGTCGAGGTCGCATGCGGCCAGCTCGGCGCCACCCACAGCGGCGAGTTCGGCCGCCCGATCGCACGGCACGCCGTCCACGAGACCCGAAGCCGCGTCCGCTGCAGCCAGGGCGGCGGCGTCGGCGGTCCCCGCGAGCCGCTGCGAGAAGACGGCGGCGCCGCCCGCCGTCACGAAGGTCACCGCAAGCGTGGCGGCGCACGCGACGACGCCCACCGACAGGACGGTCCCCGCCATCACCAGCCTCCGTCGAGGGCGCAGCTGGATGCGGTGAGCGAGAAGGGAAGGACCGCCGCGGCAGCGCTCGCCGTGACGCACACCAGATCCGAGCTCCGGTCGGCCGAGCCCGAGGCCCCGGGAACGGCCGCGGCGATGGTCGCCCACGCGCGGGCCTCCGGCTCGCCGCGGGCGATCAGGCGGGCCGCGTCGGCGGCGGCATCCTGCAGGCGCACCTGCCGCGCGCAGGCGCCGAGGCTTCCGGCGCCCAGAAGGAGGACGAGGGCGACCGCCGGCAGGGCGACGGCGAACTCGGCGACGACCGATCCCCGGTCATCGCCGAGTCCGCGGCGCCTCATGCGACGGTGAGCGCGCGGCGGACGAGATCCGTCAGGATGCCGCGCACCTCGTCGCTGCGCATGATGACGACCAGGAGGCCGGCGAACGCGACAGCGGCCATCGTGGCGATGGCGTACTCGGCGGTGGCTGCGCCGGTGTCGTCTCGGAAGAGACGGTCGGCGCGACGGCGGGTCAAGCGGGGCAGGGACATGGCGGGTCCTTTCACGGTTCGTGGGCACGTTTCGGTGGGCACGGTCAGAGGGGCAGCGGCACGGATGTCATCACGCTCAGGAGCATGGGCGCGACCCCGAGCAGCAGGAACGCGGGCAGGGTGCAGACCCCGAGCGGGAGCAGCAGTCGCGTCGAGAGCCGCGCTGCCCGAAGTCGCCCCTCCACCCGAGCCCGATGACGCGCGAGCGCTGACGATGCGCGCAGCAGCTCGACCGCCGGCACCCCTGCGCTGCGGGACAGATCGAGAACCGAGTCGGTTTCGGCCGCCGGTGAGAATCCCGTCGCGTCGCCGACGAGCCGACGCGCCCGGTCGATCGAGACGCCGCTGCTCAGCGCGATCGCCAGCAGTTCTGCCTCCAAGCCCGGGATGCCGCCCGCCGCGCGTGCTCGCTTCACCAGCTCGGCGTTCCAGCGCTGGCCGGCGAAGATCAGCCCGGCGCCGAGCACCAGGCACACGACGCCGATCGGACTGCCGATCAGGGTGCTCAGCGTGTCGAAGCCGAGGGCGATGCCGAGCACGATCGCCACGAGCGGCAGCCAGCCCATGAGCTTGGCCGTCGCGGCCGGCTCTGCGAGCGCCACCCGCACGTCGTCGGCCGCCTCCTGTGCGTCCCGGAGCGCGGCGGCAAGGGCGCGCAGGCTCTCGGCGAGCGGTGCCCCGACGGCCGTCGCAACGTGCCAGGCGGCCGATACATCCCGCCACCCCGCTTCGCGCTCGGCCTCATCGCGCCGGCGGGCCTGAGACCTCCGCCGGCCGCGACGATCTCGTGGCGGTGGAGGCCCCGCGTGCGCGATCGCGTCAGGCAGCGGCATCCCCCGGTCGACACCGTCGCGCACCCGGACCGCTTCACCGTCCCCCGCGTCGGCGAGGTACTGCCATGCCCGCGCGGGAGAGACGCCCGCCTGCAGCAGCACGGCCAGTCGCAGCACCGTATCGGCGATGGCCGTCGGAGTCACCGCGCGGGCCATGGCAGCTCCTCGATGCTCAGGCGACCGGCGGCACCGATGACCGGGCGCCCGGCGGTCGCGAGGCGCCGCGCGCCCGCGTGGCTGCGATCGACGTGCAGCACGAGTCCGATCGCACTGGCCACCTGCCGCGCCACAGCATGGTCGTCCATCCCGGCGAGCGCTCCGAGGGCCTCCAACCGGGCGGGCACGTCGGCCAGTCCGTTGGCATGCAGTGTCCCGGCTCCGCCGTCGTGTCCGGTGTTGAGCGCAGACAGAAGCTCGCGCACCTCTTCACCCCGGCACTCCCCCACGACCAGCCGGTCGGGCCGCATGCGCAGGGCCTCGCGCACCAGGCGCGCCAGGCCGACGGCACCCGCGCCCTCGAGGTTGGCCTGACGAGCCTCCAGCCGCACGTGGTGCGGGTGACGCAGCCGCAGTTCGGCCACATCTTCGATCGTGACGATCCGGTCGGTGGCGGGGGCGCACATCAGCAGCGCGGCGAGGAGGGTGGTCTTCCCCGCGCCCGCGGCGCCCGTGATCAGGATGTTCTCGCGCCGCACGACGGCGTCTTCGAGCTGAACCCGCGTCGGTTCGTCGAACATCCCGCGCCCTTGCAGCGCCGCGAGGTCGGGACTGTCCATGCGCGGCACGCGGATGGAGATGGCGGTGCCCTCGGCCGCGATCGGCGGGAGGACGGCATGCACGCGCACGCCTCCCTGCAGCCGCACGTCCACGCACGGCGTCGCGTCGTCGATGTGGCGGCCGCCGAGCCCGATGAGCGCCACCGCGAGTTCGCGCACATCCTCCTCGCGCGCCCGCCATCCCGGCGCCGGCGACGCACCGGTGCCGCGGTCTATGAACAGCCCCGTGGAGCCGTTGATGAACAGGTCGGTCACATCGGGGTCGTCGAGATAGCGCGCGATCGGCTGCAGAACGGGATGCCGCTCGGCGGCCGCGCGAGGCGCTCGAGCCGGCGACTCCAGGGGTGCGGCGCTCGCGGTCTGTGCGCGGGCGCTGCGTGCTCTCACCCGGCTCGCCGGCGCAGCCGGCGGCGCGGCGCCGGCGACAGGTCGCGGGCGGGCGACGAAGCGATCGGGCATGCGTCGAAGCTACGGCCGGCGCGATGGCGCCGGAGCGGTCCGACCGCCGCCGGTGGACGCATGCCGCTTGGGCTTCGTTGGGGAGGAACCGGCGTAGACAGAGAGGGCGGCATCCCATGGGGGGAATGGGATGCCGCCACGAGCGGCACCGCACTTCGGGGGTGGGTCGGGTGCCGCGATGCCAGAATCTAATGTTCGGCCGGGCAAGAGCATACGCATGATCGCCCGACCGTCCAAACGAACTCATCGAGCCGTTACCGATATATCGATCGCGTCCAGATTCCCGAAGGCGTATCTCCGCTCCCCACGATCGGAGGTGGTGGCCGGAAGTTCCCCGTGGATAGGTTTACGGTGTCCTATCGACGGGTCCGTCCGCCCCGTCCGCCCGGCACGGCACGCGAAGGAGCGAGTATGAGCAGCCAGATCGATCACCTTCTCACCGAGAGCCGGCGCTTCGCGCCACCGGCGGACTTCGCCGCCGAGGCGGTCGGCCGGGCCGACCTGTACGACGCGGCGGCCGCCGGCCGCGCCGAGTTCTGGGCGGCGCAGGCCCGGGACCTGCACTGGCACACCCCGTTCAACCAGGTGCTGGACTGGTCCAACCCGCCGTTCGCGACCTGGTTCGCCGACGGCGCGCTCAACGTCGCCTACAACTGCCTGGACCGGCACGTCGAGGCGGGAAACGGCGATCGGGTCGCGCTGCTGTGGGAGGGCGAGCCGGGCGACTCCCGCCACGTGACGTACCGGGAGCTCACCGACGAGGTCAAGCGCCTCGCCAATGTGCTCCAGGACCTCGGCGTCGGCGAGGGCGATCGGGTGGCGATCTATCTGCCCATGATCCCCGAGGCCATCGCCGCGATGCTCGCTGTCGCGCGCCTCGGAGCGATCCACTCCGTCGTCTTCGGTGGTTTCTCGGCCGACAGCCTGCGCGCCCGCATGGACGATGCCGGAGCCAAACTGGTGATCACCGCCGACGGCGGATACCGCAAGGGCAAGGTCAGTCCCCTCAAGCCCGCCGTGGACATGGCGCTCGCGGATCGCAACGGCTCCGGGGCGCAGGAGACCGTCGAGCACGTCCTGGTGGTCCGGCGCGGCGGAAACGACGTCGAGTGGACCGAGGGCCGTGACATCTGGTGGCACGACGTCGTGCCACAGGCCCCGGTCGAGCACGAGGCGCGCGCGTTCCCGGCGGAGACGCCGCTGTTCATCCTCTACACCTCCGGCACGACCGGCAAGCCGAAGGGGATCATGCACACCTCGGGCGGCTACCTCACGCAGGCCGCCTTCAGCAACAGGGTGGTCCACGACCTGCACCCCGAGACCGACGTGTACTGGTGCACGGCCGACATCGGCTGGATCACGGGCCACACCTATGTGACCTACGGTCCCCTCGCGAACGGGGCCACTCAAGTGCTCTACGAAGGGACGCCGGACACTCCCCACGCCGGACGCTGGTGGGAGATCGTGCAGAAGTACGGCGTGACCATCCTCTACACGGCACCGACCGCGATCCGCTCGTTCATGAAGCTCGGTCGCGCCATCCCCGAGCAGTACGACCTGTCATCGCTTCGTCTCCTGGGGTCGGTGGGAGAGCCCATCAACCCGGAGGCCTGGATGTGGTACCGCAAGGTCATCGGCGGCAAGGTCGCCCCGATCGTGGACACGTGGTGGCAGACCGAAACCGGCGCGATCATGATCTCCGCGCTGCCGGGCGTGACGCAGACCAAGCCGGGAAGTGCGCAGGTGCCGCTGCCGGGCATCGCCGTGGAGGTCGTGGACGACGACGGCGTGCACGTGGGCAACGGCAACGGCGGTCTGCTCGTGGTCACCGAGCCGTGGCCGAGCATGCTGCGCGGCATCTGGGGGGATCCCGATCGCTACAAGGAGACCTACTGGGACAAGTTCGCCGCGCAGGGCTACTACTTCGCCGGGGACGGAGCCCGGCTGGACGAAGACGGCGATGTCTGGCTTCTCGGCCGCGTGGACGACGTCATGAACGTGTCGGGTCACCGGCTCTCGACCACCGAGATCGAGTCGGCGCTCGTGGCCAACGAGGCGGTCGCCGAGGCCGCGGTGGTCGGCGCGTCGGATGAGACCACCGGTCAGGCCGTGGCGGCATTCGTGATCATCAAGCAGAGCTACCTCGCGGCGCACTCGCCGGACGGACTCGCTCAGTCGCTGCGCGCGTGGGTCGGCGAGCAGATCGGCCCCATCGCCCGTCCGCGCGATGTCTACATCGTCGAGGAGCTCCCCAAGACGCGCTCCGGCAAGATCATGCGGCGCCTGCTGCGCGACGTCGCCGAAGGACGCGAAGTCGGCGACACCACGACCCTGGCCGACACCGCCGTGATGTCGGTGATCAGCGCGCAGGTGCGCTGACACGGGATGCCGGGCGCGCCGCGTCCGGCGTCCACCGGCGCTCTCACACGAAGCTGAAGACGACCTCGACCTCGACCGGACTGTCCAGCGGGAGCACCGGCACGCCCACGGCTGAGCGGGCGTGACGGCCGGCATCGCCGAAGATCTCGCCGAGCACTTCGCTCGCGCCGTTGACCACTCCCGGCTGACCGGTGAAATCGGGGACCGACGCGACGAAGCCGACGACCTTGACGACGCCGGTGAGGCGATCGACGCCGCCGACGGCGGCGGCGGCCGCGGCCAGGGCATTCAGCGCGCACTGGCGCGCGTATCCCTGCGCGTCGGATGCCGGAACGAGACCCGGGCCTTCGCCGACCTTGCCGGTCGCAGGAAGCGCCCCGGACACCATCGGCAGCTGTCCCGCAGTGAAGATCAGATCGCCGTGCGCCTTAGCCGGAACGTATGCCGCGACCGGCGGGACGACCGAGGGCAGATCGATGCCCAGCTGCATGAGCCGCTCGGAGACGCTCATATCTGAGGCTCGTCGAACTGCCGCGCCGCCTGCGCCGCGGCATCCAGCCCCGCGTTGGCCGAGCCGCCGCCGGAGGGCCTCTTCAGGTAGGCCACGAGCCCGCCCTCCGGCCCCGGAACGACCTGAACGAGCTCCCAGCCCTGCTTGCCCCAGTTGTTGAGGATGGCGGCGGTGTTGTGGATCAGCAGCGGGGTGGTGAGGTACTCCCACGTGGTCATGGAGACTCCGAGACGTCGGGTGCGGATGACGGTCGCAACCCGCTCTGAAGGCGCGTCCGTAAAGGGTTCGCCCAGGTAGCTCCCCTACGATCAAGCCTATGCCTGATAAGAAACGGACAGCTAGTGGCGTGTTCGGGGGGCTGTTGGGTCTTGTCGGACTCAGCGCCGCCGCGGGTGTTCTCATCACCGCCACCGTCACGCCGGCGATCGCCCTGACCGGTGCTGCCGCGACGAGCGCCATCACGATGTTCGACAACCTTCCGAGTGTGCTCGAGATCGACAAGCTGATGCTGCCGACGACGATCTATGCGACCGACCCGAACACCGGCGGTCCCGTCGAACTCGCGAAGTTCTACGACCAGAACCGTTCGCCCGTCAACTTCGACGAGGTCAACCCGGTCGTCTACGACGCGATCCTCTCCAGCGAGGACCCCCGCTTCTATCAGCACGGCGGGGTCGACCTCATCGGAACGTCGCGCGCCCTCGTGCAGAACCTTCAGGGCGGTGGCGAGACCCAGGGCGGGTCCTCGATCAGCCAGCAGTACGTCAAGAACGTGCTCATCCAGCGCTGCGAGTCCAACGCCGACGCCGACGCGGTGAAGCAGCTGACCGAGGAGGCCAAGAAGACCGCCGAGGACGCCCGTGCCCAGCTGGCCAAGGACGGCGACCAGGCCGGCGCCGATGCCGTGCAGGTCGTCACGCCCACCGGTGACGAGGTTCGGGCGCGCACGGATCAGGTGCTCGCGAACTGCTGGACGGAAGCAACCACCGCCAGCGGCAACGACGGCATCGAGCGCAAACTGCAGGAGATGCGCTACGCCATTGCACTGGAGCAGAAGTATTCCAAGAACGACATCCTTCTCGGGTATCTCAACATCTCGAACTTCGGCGGGCGCACCTACGGCATCGACGCCGCAGCGCGGTACTACTTCAACGTGTCCGCGAAGGACCTGTCGGTCTCCCAGGCGGCGACACTCGCCGGCATCGTGCAGAACCCGAACACGTACCGCATCGACCAGCCCGGCGGATCGATCTTCGACGGGGACGGTGTGGGCTACAACAAGGCCCCCGACGGCCTCATCGACGACGTCCGGCCCGGACAGCTCGCGGCCCTGGACACCCTCCTGTCCGAGGGAACGATCACCCAGGAGCAGTACCTGGCGGCCGCCGACGGCTACACCTCCACCAAGGGGCGCCAGCTCTACGTCCTGAGCCGACTGCTGGATGACGGCAAGATCACGCGCGACCAGTACGTGGCCGCGGCGATCGAGCCGATCACCCCCGTCATCACGCAGGCGGCCACCGGCTGCGCGTCAGCCGGTGGCTCGGCGTACTTCTGCCAGTACGTCCGCGACATCATCGAGCACGATCCCGCCTTCGGCGCGACGCCGGAGGAGCGCGAAAAGGCGCTCAAGCGCGGCGGTCTGAGCATCTACACGACGATCGACTTCCGCGTCCAGGGCGCCGCCGAGGCCGCGATGGTCGAGAACGTGCCGTCCTCCGTCGACTTCATGCAGCTCGGCTCGACGATCGTCAGCATCGAGTCCACGACCGGGCGCATCCTCGCCATCGCCCAGAACACACAGTTCAGCGAGGACGCGGCGGCCGCCTCCGATCCGAACAAGAGCTCGCTGGTCTTCGCCGGCGATTCCACGTACGGCTCCTCAGGCGGATTCAACCCCGGATCGACCTTCAAGCTCTTCACCCTCATCGACTGGCTCGAGAAGGGTCACTCCGTCAACGAGTCGTTGAACGGGCAGGTGCGCGTGATCAAGCGCATGACGAACTCGTGCGACGGCGACTGGGTCAACCAGGAGAACACCAAGGTCGGCAACTTCGGCGGTGGTGGCGGCTACACCGGCACACCCATGCAGTTCACCGCCCAGTCGCTCAACTCCGGCTACTTCGCGATGGCCGAGCAGCTCGACCTGTGCGACATCGAGAAAGTCGCCACGCGGATGGGAGTCACGAACGCCAGCAGCGGAGCACCGGTGGACGTCAACACCCAGTTCTCGATCATCGGCTCGAGCAACGTGTCGCCGATCGCCATGGCCGGGGCCTACGCAACAGTCGCGAACAACGGCATCTACTGCCAGCCGAAGGCGATCGACCGCGTCCTGGACTCGGACGGCGCGGAGATGACCCCTCCGGCGCGTGCCTGCACCCAGGTGATCGACCCGAAGGTGGCAGCCACCGCCGCGTACGCGCTTCAGGGCGTCATGCAGCGCGGCGGCACCGGATCGCAGGCGAACCCTGACGACGGCACGCCGCTCCTCGGCAAGACCGGAACGCACGAGACCTACCACACCTGGATGATCGAATCGAGCACCAAGGTGACGACCGCCGCATGGGTCGGCAACTACACCGGTCTGAACGACGTGTTCGAGCCCTTCGGCGGTCTGCGCTACATCCTCGCCCGGCAGACCCAGGAGGCGGCGGACGCCACGTACGGCGGAGACGCTTTCCCAGAGCCGGACTCCAACCTGACGCGAGTGATCCTTCGGGACCTGCCGAGCGTCATCGGGCTGAGCGTCGACGATGCGACGAATACGCTGAATGCGGCAGGCTTCGACGTGAACGTCGGAGATGCGGTCGACTCGTCCGCGGCGGCGGGCATCATCGCCGCGCAGAACCCAGGCGCCGGCCGCGTCAGCGGTGGCACCGTCATCACGATCAATCCCAGCAACGGCCAGGGCATCTCGGTGCCGGATATCAACGGCAAGCAGCTCGACAAGGCGATCAGCGACCTCCGCGGTGCCGGCTTCGGCAGCGTCCAGCCGGGGACGTGTACCGAGGATGCCGCCGCCGGACCACAGGGCAAGGCGACGAGCACGAACCCCGCGGCCGGCAGCGTCGTGAACCGGAACTCGGCGATCTCGGTCAATTACAGCCGGGTGAAGTGCACGTAGTGCCCTTCCCGTACGCCAAGACCGCCCTCACCGCTCTCGGAGCGGTGGGGGCGGTCGGCGCCAGCGCTGCGATCTGGGGCATCGGCATCGAGCGGTACCTGTTCACCCTGCGCCGCCATGAGCTGCCCCTCCTCCCGCGCGGCTCCACATCCGTGCGCGTGCTGCACCTCTCGGATGCACACATGGCTCCCTGGCAGCACCGCAAGCAGCGCTGGATCGCCGCGCTCGCCGACGCCTGGGCGCCCGATCTCGTGGTCAACACCGGCGACAACCTGGGTCACGAGCACGGACTGCGGGGACTCCGCGCCGCACTGGACCCCCTGCGCGGCATCCCCGGGATGTTCGTGCACGGGTCCAATGACCACGCCGCCCCCACGCCGCGCAATCCCCTGCTGTACTTCACGGGGCCGTCGACGGTGAAGGTCGCGAGCGAGCCACTCGACACTCAAGCTCTCGACGGCTACCTGGCGGATGAACTGGGCTGGCTGAACCTCAACAACGCCGTCGGCTCCGTCGAGCTGCCCGGGATGCGCGTGGACGGGTTCGGCATCAGCGATGCGCACCGCGGCTGGGACCACCTCGAAGTCCTGCCTGACCTCCTCGAAGATCTCCAGGCCGACATCGCCCCCGCCGCGGCGACCCTGGGCGTGACCCACGCCCCCTACCGGCGCGTTCTGGACGACTTCGTCGACCTGGGTGCGGATCTGGTGCTGGCCGGTCATACGCACGGCGGCCAGGTGCGTGTGCCGGGCTACGGCGCGCTGGTGGCCAATTGCGACATCCCGCTGCGACAGGCGCGCGGCCTGAGCGAGTGGACGCACGCGGGTCGCACGGTGCCGCTCAATGTGAGTGCCGGTCTCGGGCACTCCATCTACGCGCCGGTGCGTTTCGCGTGTCGACCCGAGGCATCGCTGATCACGCTGATGCCCCGCCCCTGACGAGCGCTGGTCGGCTCCTCCCCAGGCACCGCCGACGCCGCATGGATCCACAGCGACTCAGGCACATGCCGGCGATGCTCCGTGCAACGGGCACCATCGGAATCCGATCCGATCGGAGTTCCGATGCCCACACGCACGACAGTCGCCACCCCGCCTCACCGCCTCCGCGGCCTCCTCGTGGCGCTGACCGCCATCCTGATCGGATGCGCAGGCGCGATCGTGACCGCGCCAGCCGCCCACGCGGCATCGCAGGGCGTCGGCTTCGGAACGTGGGCTCCCCTCTCGCCGTACGGCTGGCACGGGTCGATGCTGGTCGACGGCGTGCACACGTACTGCATCCTGCCGGGAGTGCCGCTGCCGACCGGCCCCACGGTCGACAACGGGGTGAGCGGCACGGCGGCGGGGCTGTCGGCCGAGCAGCTCACGGGCATCAACCTGCTCGTCACCAAGTACGGGCAGACCGAGGATCCCGTGCAGGCCGCGTCCGTCGGCTGGGCCGTCAAGGCGATCGCGAACAGGGACGAGACCCTCCATCACTTCGGCTACCGCGGCGACTCGCTGGCCGAGGCGATCCACTGGACCTTCTCTGCCCTCGCGCCCGAGCACAGCGCGCAGATCCAGCACCAGGCCGTCGCGTTCTACGACGAAGCGCGGGCGGTTGCCCCCGGCCCGGTGGCGGCTTCCGGCACGATGGTGTTCACGACGGATGCCGCCGACTCCACCCTCGGCAGCGTCCGGGTCGAGGCCACCACGAGCGCGGCATCCGGCACCCTCTCCCTCTCGGGCGCGCTCTTCGTCGCGAGCGGGACGCCGATTCTCGAGGACGCCGTCCCCGGCATCGACTATCCGATCGTCACGTCACCGGCGTCCCCCGGCCGGCCCTACGCCGTGAGCGGCAGCGGTCACTTCACGCTCACCGTCGTGGCCGCTGTTCGGCACTTCACCACCGCCGGAGGGCAGGACACGGCCGGGCCTGCAGGAGACGTGGGCTTCGACGTCGCCGGGGCGGATGCCGTGCCGCGGGTGCCGACTTTCGCGCCGACGATCGCGACCCGGGTGCAGTCCCCCATCACGCAGGGCGGCCCGTTCATCGACGACGTGGTCTTCGCCGGCTCGCTCGAGAACTGGCCGCGCACCGAGGACGGCCGCTTCGTTCCGGTCAACGCCACCGCCGCCGTGTACCGCACCGACGAACGACCCGAGCTCGGTGCGGCCCCGGGAAACGCCGAGCAGGTCGGGTCGCTGGCACTCAGCACCGATCCGGATTCCGGTCCCACAGGCCCCTATCGCGTGACATCTGTCTGGGAGCTGCCTCGACCGGGCTTCTACACCGCCGTCTGGACCATCGGCGCCGAGGGTCAATCGGCGGAGGTCGTGCGCGCCCTTCCGCACGCGTACTCCTGGACTGAGCCGTTCGGCGAGCCGACGCAGACCACGTTCTGGCCCGAGCCGGAGAGCGTGACACCACCCCCGTCCGCGGCACCCCCCGCGGTGGAGACGCCGCCCGCGGTGACGGCGCCGCCCGCCCTCGCGGCGACCGGTGCGAGCGGAGCCCCGCCCCGCGCGATGGCGGGGAGCGCGATCGGCATGCTCACCGTGGGCGCCACGCTGCTGGCACTGGCCCGACGTCGCAGATACGGAGAGGCGACCGGTTGAGGAGGCGTGCGCGCGATTCGGAGCATCGCGTCCTTGGGGTAGACTCGGAGGGTTGCCACGGGGTGTGGCGCAGCTTGGTAGCGCGCGTCGTTCGGGACGACGAGGCCGCAGGTTCAAATCCTGTCACCCCGACAGCAGAGAGGCTCCGCACGCGTCGCACGCAGACGCGGCGGGGCCTTTCCCGTCCCAGACAGGAGCACGCATGACGACTCCCCGCCTCGTGGCGTTCGATCTCGACGACACCCTGGCTCCGTCCAAGAGCGCGATCGATCCACGCATCGGCGCTCAGCTGATCGCTCTCGCAGAGCGGGTCGAAGTGGCGATCATCTCGGGCGGGCAGCTGGAGCAGTTCCGGGCGCAGGTGGTGGACCGCCTCCCGGAGGCTCCGGCCGACGTGCTCTCGCACATTCATCTGCTTCCGACATGCGGTACGCAGTATTACCGCATCCAGGACGGCGCGATCGTGACGGTCTACGCGCACTCGCTCACGGAAGACGAGAAGCGCCGGGCGATGACGGCGGTGGAGAGCGAAGCCCGTCGTCTGGGGCTCTGGGAGTCCGAGACGTGGGGGGACATCCTCGAGGATCGGGGTTCGCAGATCACGTTCTCCGCCCTCGGGCAGCGGGCGCCGCTCGAGGCGAAGACCGCCTGGGATCCGACCGGTGCGAAGAAGAGCGCGCTGCGGGAGGCCGTCGCCGCGGCGATCCCCGACCTCGAAGTCCGCTCGGGCGGATCGACGTCGGTCGACATCACGCACCACGGCATCGACAAGGCCTACGGGATGCGCCAGCTCGCCGACCAGACCGGGATCCCGCTCGATGCGATGCTGTTCGTCGGCGACCGGCTCGACCCGGACGGAAACGACTATCCCGTCCTGGCGATGGGGGTCACCTGCCACGCCGTCACGGGGTGGGAAGACACCGCCGATTACCTCGACGGCTTGCTGCCCACTCTCCCCCGCCGCGACTGAGGTCGGTCAGACTCTCGGCCCCACCGCTGTGCGGGCGCGGACCGGGCGAGCGGGCGGCCCCGCCACCGGAACGAGCCGCGTCAGCTGCGTGACGTGCCGGGGCTCGAGCTCCGCAATGGTCGAGACGCCGAGCAGCTTCATCGTCCGCTCGATCTCATCGCGCAGGATCGCGATCGTCCGGTCGACGCCCTCCCGGCCACCGGCCATCAGACCGTAGAGATAGGCGCGGCCGATCAGCGTGAACTTCGCGCCCAGCGCCATCGACGCGACGATGTCCGCACCGTTCATGATGCCGGTGTCGACCATGACCGTGGCATCCTTGCCCACCTCGCGCACCACCTGCGGCAGCAGATGGAACGGGATCGGTGCACGATCCAGCTGTCGACCCCCGTGATTGGACAGGATGATCCCGTCGACGCCCTGATCGATCAGCCGCTTCGAATCCTCCACGTTCTGCACACCCTTGACCACGATCTTGCCGGGCCACATCTCGCGAATGACGGCGAGGTCGTCATAGCTGATGGTGGGATCCATCGCCGCATTGAGCATCTCCCCCACGGTTCCGCCCGTGGTCGACAGCGAGGCGAACTCGAGCTTGGGTGTCGTCAGGAAGTCGTACCACCACCACGGTCGCGGGATCGCGTTCACGATCGTCCCCACCGTCAGCTGCGGCGGGATGGCGAAGCCGTTGCGCTTGTCGCGCAGCCGGGCGCCGGCGACCGGAGTGTCGACCGTGAACTGCAGAGTGTCGAACCCTGCCTCGGCGGCCCGCCGCACGAGCCCGTAGGAGATGTCGCGGTCGCGCATCACATACAGCTGGAACCAGTTGCGCCCCGAGGGGTTCGCCGCCTTCACGTCCTCGATCGTCGTGGTGCCGAGCGTCGAAAGGGTGAAGGGGATGCCGGCGGCTCCCGCCGCGGACGCGCCGGCGCTCTCGCCCTCGGTCTGCATGAGCCGCGTGAAGCCCGTCGGCGCGATGCCGAACGGCAGCGCCGAACGACCGCCCAGGACCTCGACCGACGTGTCGACGTCGGGTGCGGGCCGCAGGATGCCGGGATGGAACTCGATGTCCTCGAATGCCTGGCGCGCACGGCTGAGCGACAGCTCGCCCTCGGCCGCACCGTCGGTGTAGTCGAAAGCAGCCTTCGGGGTGCGCTTCTTGGCGATCGCGCGCAGGTCGTAGATCGTCAGGGCAGCGTCGAGGCGGCGCTTGCGGCCGTTCAGCTCGGGCTTCTTGAACTGCATCAACTCGAGCAGTTCGGTGGGTTTGGGCAGCTGGCGCTTGACCATGGTCGGTCCTTTCGTCACGCGCGGGACAGGCCCGCTTCGGCGTAATAGCCGGTGATGTGGTCGTGGATCAGGGTTCGTGCGGCGATCGCGTCGCCCGCGTCGACGGCGGCGACGATCGCGCGATGCTCGGAGCGCAGGCGCGTGACCGTCGCATCCCAGTCGGGTATCTGCTCTGCGCCCGCGAGGACGTAGGACTCGATCGCACTGCGCAGGCCGCTCATCATCGCGGCGATCACCGCATTGCCGGATGCCTCTGCGAGTGCGAGGTGCAGCTGGGCGTCCAGCGCGAGGAACTCCGCGGGGCTCAGACCCTCGGCATCCATTGCATCCACGATCGTTCGCGCCGATGCGGTGTCGCGCTGCGGATCCGAGGCGAGCGCGCCGGCGACCGCGGACTCCAGCACGAGGCGGGTGCGCATGACGTCGTCGATGGGGAACCCCTGGGCGGCGACCTGCAGCCGGAGCAGCGCCGACAGACCGCCGCGCGGCGTCGCGATGATGATCGCTCCCGCAGTCGGCCCGGACCCGGTGCCGGTGCGGATCAGACCCATGACCTCCAGTACGCGAAGCGCCTCGCGGACGCTCGAGCGTCCCACACCGAGAGTGGCGGCCAGCTCCCGCTCCGGGGGCAGCCGGTCACCGGGGCCGAGCGCGCCGTCGAGCAGATCGGACTCGATCTTCTCGAGCACGATGCGCCAGGCACGCGCTGCTTCAGGCACGACACTCCTCGATACTGTGGTCTGACCACAATAGCACTGTGGTCAGACCACGCCGAGGCCCCGGATCAGCGTCAATCGCCCTCAGGGTCTGCGCGGTTTCTCAGCGTCTCGTCGTCGAGGATGGGCAGGTCCGCCCGCGTGATGACGTGCGAGGTGACCGCGTACTCGACCAGGCGGGCGCGCCGATTGGTCGCGAGCTTGCCTGCGCCGCCGCGGAGACCCTGCACGCCCATGCGGTCAAGCTTGTCGCAGACGTTGTCGAGCTTGCGGTTGAACTTGCTCATCGTCCATCCGAGTCGCCGCGCGGCGGCACTGGATGAGGGCAGCTCGTTCATGCTCACACCCTCGCGACGCAGCATCGGTTCCGCCAGCGCGACCATGAGCTGCTTCTGCAGCGGCGTGAAACTGGCCGGCATGACCGTGGTCTCGCCGCTCATCGACGCCTGCACCTGCCGCGACACCTCGTACGGGGCCTCCTCGGTGTGCAGGCTCAGCTCATAGGTGACGGGGCCGGCGGTGAACACGATCACACTGCGCTCGAAGACGAGCGGCATCCGCGCTCCCGGCGAGAGCCAGGACTGCACTGCTCCGCCGGCGCTGGAGATGGTGGCGGCCAGTCGCACCCCGACGTTCGCGAGCCACCAGAATCCGTCACGGTGCTGAAGCTCGAGGAAGTGCCGGTGCAGATACGGGTTGTCGTCGATCTCGAGATCGCCTTCGCGGCCGATGATGAACGGCCGGTCGACGGGCAGATCGTGCCACTCGCCGGCGAATTCCAGTCGGAGGGGTGCGACACTCCCTCCGCCCGCCGCATCGGCGTCTTCGAGCGACGCTGCCGGATTCACATCTGTCACGTATCGACCCTCACCCCGACATCCTGCCAGGTAGACGGGTCGTCGGGCCGAATCCGCCACCGCGCGGGTGGAGCGGGCCGGCCGGGCGATTCAGTCGAAGCGGGGCCTGAGCTGTGCGCTGAGCTGCTCGATGTTGGCCGGAGTGGCCTTCCAGCGAGTGGCATCGTCGTCTTCGAACGTCACTTCGTACGCACCCGACGACCTGTCGAATTGGACCAGGATCTTCGCGGGGCGCTTCTGCTGGGAGGTGTACACGCTTGCCAGGTAGGCCTCGACGGCCGGCGCTATGCCGGACGGGCGCGAGGCCACCGCGGATGTCGTGCCGTCGGGCGAGTACACGTACCCGTGGGTTCCGCTGATCCTTCCTGCGCTGAGGTCGATGACCATGGCCAGAGATCCCCAGTCGTCGCGGGCGCCCCTCATGTGCTCGATCAGCGCACGGATCAGATCGGCTGTGACGTCGTCGGACATGGGGCTCCTCCTGGAGAGATTCACAGAGTCGGCATGTCGCCGCGGGGCACGCGGTCGAAGGTCTCGCCCGCTTCATTCCAGAAGCTCGGCCAATTCCGGTGCACGACCTGACCCGTTTCCGGGTTCGAAACCGTGTACTCGACCTCGAAGCTATCAGGGCGAATCGCCCCGGGCGGGTACACGTCGATCGTGTAGTCGACGCGGTAGCCGCTGTTGACCCAGGAGGCCCACTCGTTCTCCATCGTCTTCCAGGCGCCGCGGTTCAGATTGGCCGCTTGCGGCACGATGCCCTCATCGGGGGTGTCGCCGTAGAAGCGATGAGCGCCCAGGTGGCCACCGTCGTCGGTGCGCTCGCCGAGGTTGCCGACATCCGTTGCGTTGTCTCCGCGGTCGGAGCCGCCGAAGTCCTCGTTGATCTGACCGCGCTCGGACACGGGTCTGCCCGTCTCCGGATCCCACGTCGTGATCTTCTCGTTCCGCCCTCGCGTGGTGACGGTGTCATCGAATCGGTCCTGGTTGCGGACTTGTCTGACGACGTCGTCGAGATGGTCGTTCATGTTGTCGGTGAGCTGGTGGAGCTTGTCCTTGCCGTGGGCCATCCCCTTCAGGACCGCCTCCTTCAACTCCCGCACCACGGGCTTGATCGCGGACATCAGTCATCCCCTCCGAAATCGAGCGCAGAGAACTCCGCGAAGAACGTCGAGGTCACCGACTGGATGTCCGCACCATGCTGCTTCATCGCCGCCTGCGCATCCTCCAACGCCGCCAGATCCGCGAAGAACTCATCCGAATCCCCCGCACCCGCCTCCACCATCGGCGCATCCAGCACCGCGTCGATCACCGCGGGCAGCTGCTCCGACATCGGCTCGATCGCCATCGGCAGCAACTGATTCAGCAGCTGCTCCACCGCGATGTCCACCGCCGCGTTCAACAGCTTCTTCTTGATCAGCAGCATCGGGCCCGCACCCGCCGCCGTGAACGGATTGGTCAGCATCGCCACCAGAGTGATCAACGTCGAGGACACATCGACGATCACCTTCATCTTCAACGCGAAGATCGCCTCCGCCCCGAGATCCATCGCCGTCGCCGCGGGCGGCATGATATCGATCAGCTTCTGCAGATTCTGCGAACGATTCGCGTTCCACGCCCCCAACGTCGCAGGACCCGTCTGACCCCGCATCGCCGCCGAGATGTCCCCGTTCATCTTCCGATCCACCGCCTGGATCGCATCCTCCAGATCCGCACCCAGATTCCGCACCAGCACCGCACCCTTGCGGACCTCGTCCTCATCCACATCCGGCCACTCGAACCCGAGCTTCTCCATCACCCACACCAGCTCACCCGGCAACATCATCCCCACAGCGCCACCTCCACAACCGACCCTACGAGCCACCCGCGGAGCCGACCATGGGTAGCACTTCCCACGCGGACGGACGATCTGCTGCGATCGTCAGTTCATCAGGCGGTCGATCTCGGACTTCTGTTCCGCCAGGGCGGAGACCGTGGACGGGTCGACCGGCGCGAACGTGTCGACCACTCCGCCGGGCGCGGTCATCCGGTAGGCGCTCAATCCGCCGCCTTGATCACGGGCCATCCCGCTCGGCCACACGTCCGCCTGCGCGCCGGCGACGCCGATGCGCCAGCCGAGCGGCTCCAGCCGCTCGCGGATCCGGCAGAGGGCCTCGAAGGCGTCGTCCTCGCGCGCCTCGACCGTTCCGAAATCGGCTGAGGAGATCTCGACCACCCATGTCCCCTGTTCGTAGCGCCACGCCACCGACGCGTCGCGCACGAGGCCGTCACGGGCGACCTGGATAGCCTGAGGGCTCGCGATCATGCGCGCGGGACCTCCGCCGGTCGGATGATCGCAGAGACGGCCGATCCGGGATTCAGCGCGATCCGCGCATCGCCCGGGATCGCCGCGGCGAGGTCCGATCCTGCGACCGCGCGGTGATCGGCGTATCCGGAGGCAGCGGCCTTCTGCGCATCCGTGTAGGCATACACGAGGCGTCCCGCATCCTGGGCCGGGGCGAGGAAGAGGGCGCCGTCCGGACCGTCGAAGACGAAGACCTCCGCCGATGCGAACTCCTGCACCAGCTGCGGCTCGGGAAGGTAGCCCGAGAGCACCAGCTGAAGAACGCGCTCGAGCTTCGACAGCGGCTCAGCCCACCCCCGCGCCTGAGGGGTCGGCAGGTATCGCGGGTTCGGGGTGAAGTCGTCGGTCAGTTCGCCCTTCTCGTCGGCGCGCCATGCTCCCACGATGCCCTGGGGCGGAACCTCGGTCTGGCCGTCGAAGCCCGGATCGACGGCGTATACCCACGCCCCGGGGTTGGCTCGGGCCTCGGCCCGCAGTGCATCCGTCACCGGCGGCGTCGTCTCGGACGTGGTCATCTTCGGCCCTTCATCGCGCGAAACGGTCACGGAGAACCACCGTAGTTCGGATTCGGCACCCATCCGCCCAGGTTGCCGCCCGGGAGGACCGGGTGGGCACCGACGACGTTCTCAGTGGAGATGCCACCCTGGAAGGCGATCTCCGATTCCGGGTTCGGCGTGTGCGGCGCGTAGGGGCCGTGGGGCATCGTGGCGTCGACGTCGATGCCGCCCGGGGCATCGACGGTGTAGCGGTACGCCGAGCCCCACCGCCGGTACAGGTCCTCGTCCCGGGTCGTGCTCACGAAATTGGACGGACCGTTCGTGCGGACGAAGGTCTCGAGGTCGTTGTCGGTGGCGTCGCGGACCTGGAAGCCGTGTTCGAAGATCTCGCTCGGCGGCCGGTTGTCGGACCGGTAGAGCAACTCAGTCGTGGAGCGATCCACCCGATCGGTGCTGTTGCCCGTCAGGGCGGGCGGAGCGTCGAATCGGTCCTGATTGCGGACTTGTCTGACGACGTCGTCGAGATGGTCGTTCATGTTGTCGGTGAGCTGGTGGAGCTTGTCCTTGCCGTGGGCCATCCCCTTCAGGACCGCCTCCTTCAACTCCCGCACCACGGGCTTGATCGCGGACATCAGTCATCCCCTCCGAAATCGAGCGCAGAGAACTCCGCGAAGAACGTCGAGGTCACCGACTGGATGTCCGCACCATGCTGCTTCATCGCCGCCTGCGCATCCTCCAACGCCGCCAGATCCGCGAAGAACTCATCCGAATCCCCCGCACCCGCCTCCACCATCGGCGCATCCAGCACCGCGTCGATCACCGCGGGCAGCTGCTCCGACATCGGCTCGATCGCCATCGGCAGCAACTGATTCAGCAGCTGCTCCACCGCGATGTCCACCGCCGCGTTCAACAGCTTCTTCTTGATCAGCAGCATCGGGCCCGCACCCGCCGCCGTGAACGGATTGGTCAGCATCGCCACCAGAGTGATCAACGTCGAGGACACATCGACGATCACCTTCATCTTCAACGCGAAGATCGCCTCCGCCCCGAGATCCATCGCCGTCGCCGCGGGCGGCATGATATCGATCAGCTTCTGCAGATTCTGCGAACGATTCGCGTTCCACGCCCCCAACGTCGCAGGACCCGTCTGACCCCGCATCGCCGCCGAGATGTCCCCGTTCATCTTCCGATCCACCGCCTGGATCGCATCCTCCAGATCCGCACCCAGATTCCGCACCAGCACCGCACCCTTGCGGACCTCGTCCTCATCCACATCCGGCCACTCGAACCCGAGCTTCTCCATCACCCACACCAGCTCACCCGGCAACATCATCCCCACAGCGCCACCTCCACAACCGACCCTACGAGCCACCCGCGACCGGTCGCGATCGGGAGAACAACCCAGGCAGCGCCGTTCACGGCACGGCCTCCCACTGCACGGCGTCCGCGATGACCCCGGCGCCCGCGCCGTCGGGTGTGGTGACGCCGGACACGCCGCGTCCGGAGACCGTCACGAGCGGACTCAAGGCGAGCGGAAGCGCGACTGCGGCTCGCACGATCGTCGACTCGATCTGCGCGAGGACCTCCCGCGCCTCGTAGACGTCGACGCTCTGCGCGTACTGCGCGATCAGGTCGTCGCGTTCCGGATCGGGAAGCCCCGTGAGCGAGGCAGCGCCGGCGCTGCCCCATTGCGCGGCGATCTGCTCCGCGGTCTGCGGAACCGGGGTGCGCGCGATGACGGCGTCCCAGCCGCGCTGGGCCAGCGCGGACTCCACGTCGTCGCTTCCGCAGTCCACGACGTTCCAACCCGCCTCCGCAGCGGCGTCCCGAAGTGACCAGAAGGCGCCGACGGCGAATTCGCTGGCGCGGTCGTAGAGCACGCAGACGGCTGACCCGCGAGACACTCCGGCGCGCTCCCGCTCGGCATCCGGATCATCGGCGGGAGTGCCGAGGGCGACGGTGAACCCGGAATCCTCGATCACGATCTCGTACGCGCGCGTCCCGGGCGCCGACAGCATCGAAGCCGTGCCGGTGTAGGCCTGTCCCCACAGTCCCGAGCCGCGCGCCACCATGTCTGCGGCCGACGCGGCCCGGATGAATGCGGCACGCGCCGGCTGCGCGCCGAAGATCCCCGACGCGTTCAGCTGCAGATTCCATGCGGAACCGTCGTGCGAGGTGTTCACCGCGTAGTCCTGGCGCTCGAGCTCCCGGATCGGGCCGCGGTCGGCCGTCGTGAGGGGAAGCACCGCGACGTCCAGGCGGTCGGCGAGATCGGCGACCGGTTGCTCTCCCGGGGGGACGAGCTCGACGCGCGAGACCTTCGGCGTCTGCGGGCCTCGATATGCCGGATTGGGCACGAGTGTGACGGCCCCGCCCTTCTCCTCACCGGCGACCGACTCCACGAGGAAGGGCCCGCTGGACAGCAGCAGCTCGGCGTCGATGTCGTCGCCGGCGGAAACATCGAAGCCGTCGTTCCACACCGCGGCAATCGCCTCGAGCGCCGCGCGGTCACCGTCCTGGATCGCTCGGATGACCAATTGCTTGGCTTCCATGGCGTCGTCGGCGCCGAAGGCTCGACGGCCCACGACGTGGGCGGGAACCGCTGCCTCGACGGCCCGCTGCCAGCCCATGATCGGCTGCCCGAAACGCACTTCGATCGCACGCGCGAACTCGTCGATGCGAGGAACCGGGGCGGCGGCATCAGCCTCGGAGTCACGCCCGGCGGTCGCGTCCTCGGTGACGAGGTATCCGGACGCGGCGGCCCAGCCCAGCAGGAGGTCGGCGGCATCCAGCGGGATGCCGTCCGACCATGCGGGCTCCGCCACGTCGTACCGCACCGTGAACGGGTCGTCCTTCACGATCGTCACCAGGCCGAACGATTCGTCGGCGACGAAGTCCCCGTCCACGACATCTCCGAATTCGCCGCGCGTGGTCTCCGCGATGGCCGCGTTCCCCGCCGTCGGGGCGGCGGCGGCGTTGGCGGAGGTGAACTCGCCCGGCCAGCCCACGACGACAGTCGTGCCCGGCACCACTGTCTCCGGGAGGGCGGGAGCGCACGCTGCGAGGCTCGCCGTCAGCAGGAGCACAAGGGATGCCGCGAGACCGCGCACCCTCATGAGTCGACGCTCATGCGAGCTCGGCGCCGTCCCCGTCTTCGACCAGCGCGCGGAACGGCTCGCTCTCTTCGCTCTCCAGCCATGCACGCGCGTACTCCAGAAGCAGGGCGGGAGAATCCTCCGCCTCGGCCGCGGTGGCGAACGGGCCGATCGTGTCCTCCGAGGGACGCGTGTCCGCACGCTCCACGGATTGGGAGGTCAGGTTGTACCAGTAGCTCTGCGAGTCGCTCATCGGCCCGGTGCTCCGCTCATTCTGACGATTCTATGTCGCGCCCCCAGTCGCGATGGGCACAGACAGAGGTCGTGGCGACGGCCCCACGGACCGCCACCACGACCTCAGGAAAGTGCGATGGCTCAGCCGCCGGCGAGCTCCGCGTCCTTGTCGCGGATGGAGTCGGCCATCCGGTCCAGAGCCTGCGCCATGTCGTTGACGGCCTCCGCGGCGTCATCGAGCGACGTCGTCAGCTCGGCGTAGGCCGAGGAATACGCCTCGGAGGCGTTCTCGGTCTTGAACCCGTCCTGCACCAGGTCGTCGATGACACCCTGGAGCTCCTTGAGGGTGTCGGTGACGGTGCTGCGTCCATCGCGCAGTCGAGCCGCCGCGCTCTCCATCTCGCTGTACGTCGCTCCGAAATCATGTCCGGCCATGAGAACCGCCTCCTGCGTTCGTCGTCTTCAGGCCCTGCGGCCCCTCGTGTTCCGAGGCTAGCCAAAGATGCCGATCCGGCACACGGGCAGTGGTACCCATGTCAGCCCTGCCCATTCGTTCCGGCCGCCGAGACGAACGGCATCTGCATCGTCACCGCGCGACCCGCCTGAACGAAGATTCCGCGGCCGACGGGGAAGTCCGAGCGCTTGACCCGGCCGAACGGGATCTTGAAGATCGCCTCCCCGTCGTACGTGTCGGGTTTGAGGACGATTCCCTGGCGACCGGTCTTCCATTCGCCAAGCACGCCGATGCTGCCGCTGGCACGGGTGATCTCGGCCTCGCCGAGGAGCAGATGGTCGCTGTTGTTCATCGCCTGCAGGAGCGCTCGCATGGGCCGATCCGCCGGGCCGTCGGCGAGGTGCGGCATGTCCTCGACGACGATCATGATCCGCCCGCCCGCCGATTCGCTGACGACCAGCTCCGCCAGTTCGGAGGCCAGATCCTTCTCCTCCTCCGGACGTGTCGCACTGCGCAGCCACGGGCGGAAGTCCTTGAGCTCGGAGCGGCGGCTGCCGAGGTGATACATCCGCACGTGCGGATCGAAGCGCTCCACGGCGACGACCAGCGCCTTCAGGGCGTTGGTGCGCCCCGATGCCGCGGGGCCGGAGACCACGAAGGACCCGACCGGCTCGAAACCGTGCGGTGCGAGCGTGTCGTCGGCGACGCCGAACACCGGCATCCCGCCGACCAGCGCCGGCATCTCCTCCACCCCCACCATGGTCGGCAGCGCGCCGATCTCCGGCAGATCACGCACGCCGTCTGCGCGCAGGCGCTCACCGAGGGCGACCAGAGCCTTCGTCTGCTCGACGACGTTCATCGTGCCGCCCAGAACAGCGATCTGCGCCTCGTGGCCGTCCACGACGGCGCGTCCCGGCGCCGACTGCTCGTCGAGCACGTCGCGCGGGACGCCCAGCAGCATGTACTGGCTCGGATCGCCCATGCGCAGCACGACACGTCGCGAGATGTTCGCGGCAACGGCGCTGGGCACGGCGTTGCCGCGGTCGGCAGTGATCACGGTGTGCAGGCCGAGTGTGCGCCCCTCGCCGAGGATCCTCATGAAGATGCGATAGAACGGCCCGCGACCGGCCGCGACCTCCCAGTCCTTCTTGAACTCCGGGTAGTTGTCGATCAGAAGCAGGATGCGGGGCATCCGCTGGTCCTTCAGCTCGCGGTACTCCTGCACGGATGCGGCACTGGCCGCGGAGAAGGCCGCGGCGCGTCGGTCCATCTCACCGTCCAAGGTGCGCAGGAGGCGCTGGATGCGCTCGACGTCGGACCCGTCGACGACCGAGCCGACATGGGGCAGGGACGCCAGCGCGCCGAGCGCCCCCGACGCGAAGTCGAGACAGTAGACCTGCACGCGCCCGAGATCCGGCCGCATTCCGGCGGCGGTGCCGATCGTCTTCAGCAGCGTCGACTTGCCCGACCCGGAGGTGCCGTAGATCACGAGCGAGCCGTCGCGGTCGGGAGAGAACACGGCAGCCTGCTGCAGTTGCTTCTCCGGCAGATCCACCAGAGCGAGCGGGATGCGCGTGTCGCCCTCGTTGGGCAGATCGCTCAGGTCGACCAGCGGCGGGAGGTCATCCAGCCAGGGCCGACGCGGACGCGGCAGCGCCGCCCGGTCGCTCGCACGGATGAGGGTCGAGACGATGCGCTTCTGGTCGTTCGGACCGAGATCCTCGAGATGCGCATCGGCATCGGCGGGCCGGTCGGCCTCCCACTCGGCGCGGGCGCCGAAGCGCAGTTCCGCCACGCGCACCTCGGCCGCGGCCGTGTCATCCTCCGTCGTCCATCCGCCCGCGTAGGCCGACTGGAACGGCACGAGGCGTCCCGGACCGGTCTTGGCGATCGCCCGTCCGGGAACGGTCGCCGGGAAGGTCGCCGCGATGCCGTCGTCGACCACGTCCCGCGAGTCGGACTCGTCGGCCATGCGCAGCGCGATGCGCAGATTCGTGTTCGCCCGGAGGTTGTCCTTGATGACGCCGGCCGGACGCTGGGTCGCCATGATCAGATGGATGCCGAGCGAACGCCCCCGCTGCGCGATGTCCACGACACCGTCGACGAACTCCGGCATCTCCGATGCCAGCGCCGCGAATTCGTCGATCACGAGGACGAGCGCCGGAGGGCATTCCGGATCCTGCCGCTTCTCGAGCTCGAGGAGGTCCTTGGCCTTCTTGCGGTTGAGCAGATGCTCACGGTTCTGCAGCTCCGCGCGCAGGCTGGTCAGTGCGCGGCGCACCAGGTGGGGGGTCAAGTCGGTGACGAGCCCCACGCAGTGCGGCAGCTCGACGCAGTCGGCGAACGCGGAGCCGCCCTTGTAGTCGACGAACAGGAACGTCACGCGGTCCGGGCTGTGCGCCGCCGCCATACCCAGCACCCACGCCTGCAGGAACTCGGACTTCCCCGCGCCGGTCGTGCCGCCCACGAGTGCGTGGGGTCCCTGGGTGCGCAGGTCGAGGGCCATGGCATTGCTCGGTCCCTGACCGATGATGGCCCGCAGCGTGCCCGCCTTCTTCAGGCGCGGCCGTGGGCGGGAGGATCGGTCGACGATCGTGTTGTTCTGACGCCAGCGTTCGATCACGACAGCGGGGTCCTCCGCGATGGCGGGGTCGACCAGCTGGAGGAACATCACCGATGTCGGGATGTCGGACGAATCGTGCACCACGGTGCTCGCATCCACGACCGGAGCGAGGCGTCGAGCGAGCATCTGCATGTATGCGTTCGAGACGCCTTCGATGCGCACGTGTTCGAAGTTCTCGCCGCTGCGCACCAGTCCCACGCGTGCGTCCTCCAGGCCGGCGGTGACGTCGATGTAACTGCGGCAGACGGCCGGGAGCGACTCGACGGTCGGCGAGACGAACACCGCATGGACGCCGTGATCCGCGCCGCGCTCCAGCACATCCGTCAGGCGCCCGCGGTCGACGGGCGCGTCGCTGGAGACGAAGACGATCACCGACAGCGCGGGCGTGCTCTTGTGCTCGGATGCCGCACGGGACACGTCGGTGCCGTATCGGAGGGGGTTCCAGTCCTCCTTGAAGGGCCCGCGAGGCTCGCCGCCCCCGCCCGAGGCCTCGGCGCGCAGCACGTACTCCTCGAGCATGCTCAACAGCGACGCACTCGTGGGAGCGGAGTCCGCGAGCGCCGCGTCGCGGAACGGGCTCCGGTCGCTGGAGGTGTGCGGCATCCACTTGAGCCAGTCCATCTCCGGCGTCCACGCGGAATCCGCGAAGGCGACGACCACGACGTCGTTCGGCGCGTGCAGCCCGAACAGCTGCACCGCCAGCCCCCGCATCGTGTCCCCGACCGCCCCCTGGGGGCCGGCGATGCCGATGGATCCCGCGTCGGCGAGGCTTTCGAAGACCGGGACGTCGTCGACGAAGGCGTACCGCTCTCGGAGGCGGTCGACGCGGTCGATGAAGTCGGGCAGGCCTTCCGGGGTGTCGGCGTCGTCGATGCTGTTGCGTGCCGCCAGCCGGCAGCTGCCCAGGCGCAGGCCGAGGAAGTTCCAGTGCTCGGGTCGCCGCGTCCACAGCATCGGCCCGAGTCGCATCGCATGATCGAAGATCTCCGCCACCGGCGGCGCCTCCGCGTTGCGCGCGTGCTCCTCCTCGGGTTTGCCGTGGAAGAAGTCCTCCTCCAGCTGCTCGTACTGCCGTTCGAACAGGAGGATCTCGTGGTTCTCCCCCTTCCTGCTCTGGGCCGCCTGGTTGATGAGGTTGCCGAATGCCATCAACGGCGTCATCACGATGATCAGGAGCGATCGCGGGTTGCCGTTGAGGGCATACAGGGCCATGCCGGCAAGGATCGGCGCGATCAGGATCGGCCACGGGAACATCCTGCCGATCTTCTCCGTCGGCAATCGCGGGACCTTGAAAAGCGTCCCCGGGTAGCGAACCTCCACGCGAGGGCTGCGGTTGAACAGCAGACCGCCGCCGCGTTCGATGATCGGCTCCTGCGCCGCCGAGCCGTCGAAGGACTGCGCGAGGCGCAGCACGAGGGTGGTTCCGCCGATCACGAACGGCTCGCCCTCCTCGACCCGGACGCGCTGCACGGCGAGGCCGTCCACCAGCACCCCGTTCGCGGAGTTCAGATCCACCACCTCGATGTGCGTGCCGACCTCGAGCCGTGCGTGGCGCTTGGAGACCATCGGATCGGCGAGGACGACATCATTGCCGGCGTCGCGCCCGAGGAAGACGTGACCGGCGGCGATCGGGAACTCCTGGCCCGCCAGAGCCCCGGAGGTGGCCACCAGAACAGCCACGGTCTCGCGCTGCGCCGAGATGGACTGGTCGAATCCGAGATTGACGACGGACGCCGTGAACCCCGACCCGATCGGTGCTTCGCCGATCGGCACGTCGGGCTGGAGCGGGACCAGCCGGTCACCTGTCGGCGGTGCGACCGCGAGCGTGAGCACCTCCCCCTCCGAAACGGGGATCGACCGGCTGGGATCGGACGCCGCCACGTGGCGCGCGACGTCTCCCGCGGTGGCGGTGGAGTCCGTCGTGATCACGATGTCGACAGGATCTCCCGCCTGACGGTGCATCGTCAGTTTGAGCCTCACGCGTCTCCCCCGGTCCTGCTGAATCGGCCAGCGGTCATCTTCGCTCCTCCGCGTTCGGTCACGCCCGCACCACCGTCGCCACGCGGTCGCCGAGCCGGATCACGTCGCCCTCCCTCGCCGTCGTCGGCGTCCCGGCCACGATGGCATGCTCGGCACCGCCGCGGATCAGGCCGGATCCGTTCGTCGAGCGGCAGTCGAGGATCTCGAGCCCACCCTCGACCGGCCGCGCGAGCAGGTGCGTCTTGGAGAGGGACATGCTCTCGTCCGGGAGTGCGACAGCGCTCGCGCCGGGGTGGTCCTTCGCGTCGGGATTGCGCCCGAGCAGCACCGGCGAGGCGATCGGGATGGACTCCCCCGAGTCGAAGCGCAGACTCCATCTAACGGGGGTTTCCGCCGGCACCGCCCGGGGGGTCGCCTCGCGGGGTCGCGCCATGCCCAGCACCCCGGCGCTCACACGACGACCGGGGAGATACTCCGGCTGCGCGGCCGGATCGACAGGGGTGGCGAGCGAAGGCAGCGCCGTTCGAGCGAGGATCGGCTCGGCCTTGACCATCTTCCGAGCGACGCGCATCCGCTTCTCGTCATACGGATTGAGCCCTTTGCGCACGTCGACGAGCCAGATCCCGGTGGCTTTGTCGTGCAGTCCGCGTCCGCGTCGTTCGGGGTCGAACGTGGGCGAGACGAGGATGAACACGGGGCCCAGCAGCGGCACGACTCCGGCGGCCACGACGATCAGGAACCGCAGCAATGCAGCACCGACACGCGGTCGCTCGAGCGTACGGACGTTGACGCTGCGGATGCCGCTCGCCGCCTTGCCGATCGTCATTCCCCTCCTGCCGTGGAGGATGAGCTGCACGAGCAGGTAGACGAGCCCGAGCAGCGTCGAAGCCGAGGCCGTCACGGCGGCCAGGAGGAAGTCGGGATGGTTGAGGAAGCCGTATGCCGAGATCGTCCCGCCGGCGAGCTTGAGCAGAAGCGGGGCTGCGCCGACCAGAAGGGGCAGCATCAGCACCAGCCAGATCGCGACATCGATCCCGACCGCCAGCGCGCGGCGGCCGAAGGGGGCGCGCAGGAGGCCGAGCGCAGCGGCGTAGGCGGGGTCGGGGCGTCCTTGCGCGTCCAGGCCCTCGATCGTCGGCTTCTGCTCGTCGACTTCCCAGATCATCCTTCGACGCACCCCCGGACGGGCTCGGAGACGCGCCCGTCGTCGCGTCGCAGCATCACGTCGATGCACACCGTCCCGGCAGCGGCAGGCAGCTGCGCCACAGGCGTCTCCGACTGCTGGGGGTCGACCTGGCCCGTGACGTCGACGAGGTTCCAGATGAACGTGTCGCCCTCCTGCGGGTCCTTGTTCACCCACGTGAAGACGATCTGCTCGCCCTGGCGGGCGCCGGTCACGTCCACGACCTTCGGAACGAAGTCGGAGACGACGTCCTGAGGCTCGGCGGTCTCCGTCGCCTCGGGCGGTGTCTGGATTCCCGCGACCAGGACGTTCAAGCCGATGATCGTCACGACGACGACAACGACGGCTGCAAGGCTTCCGACGGCGATCCAGAGCCCGCGCCGGGCGCCGCGGGCCGGGGGGCGGGTCGAGGAACCCGAGCCGCGGGAACCCCCGGCTGGCGGCGCATCGGGGGCGGCCTGGGGCGGGACGACCGTCGGAGGCCGGACGATGGTCCGGTCCTGCGCCCCGGGTGACGCGGCGGCGAGCGGCGGACGCAGCTGTGTCGCATCGTCGAGGTCGTCCGCGCGCTCCGGCCTGTCGAAGCGGGGCACATCGATCACCGCGTTCCCGGCACCCTTCGGCTCGGTGGCGGCCGAAGGGCGCGTGAAGGCCGCCGCCTCCGGATCTATGCTGACGATCTCCCGGACCCGGGTGAGCCCGTCCGCGTCGTCATCCAGATCCTCCGGGTGCGGATGGTCGTCGACGATGTCGATGGGCGTCACCGAGTGGGCGAGCTCGATCTGCACCTTCTGCAGCGCCCGCCCGAACGCGACGGCGCTCGGGTAGCGGTCATCCGGATTCTTCGCCATCGCCCGTTCGATGACGTGCTGCAGGCTCTCCGGAGCGTCTGGACGCCCCATCGACGTGAGCGCCGCACGCTCGATCCGTTCGATGAGATCGGCGCTGGAGTTGCGCTCCCCCGGTCGCTCGAACGGCGAACGCCCGGCGAGCAGCGTGTACAGCGTCGCACCCAGCGCCCAGACATCCGTGCGGGGTCCGCTGCGCGGGGGATCGGCGAACGACTCGGGCGGCGACCACGGGATCGACATCCCCGACGCCTCGCCGGTGGCGCCGGTCGTCGACGCGATGCCGAAGTCGGTCAGTGCCGGCCGGTTGTACGCCGTCACCAGGATGTTCGCCGGCTTGATGTCGCGGTGGAGCACCCCGGCCCGGTGCGCGGTCTCGACGGCACCCGCGACCTGCACGCCGACCCGCAGCGCTTCGGCGATCGAGAAGGTCTCGTTGCGGGCGCGCAGCTGCAGGTTCGGGCGCGGGCAGTACTCCATCACCAGGTACGGCCGGCCGTCACCGGCGACTCCGGCCTGATAGATCGTCACGATCGCGGGATGCGTCGAGAGCATGGCCATCACGTTCGCCTCATCGGCGAACTCCTGTGCGGCCGTGCTCGAGATGCGGTCGGCCAGCAGCACCTTGACGGCCACCTGTCGACGCGGCATGTCCTGCTCGTACAGGAAGACGTCCGCGAATCCGCCGACGCCGAGGGGCTCGACGTAGCGGAAGCCCGGGAGCTGCGGCGGTGGTGAGGGGGGACGGGTCATGGAAGATCCTCGAAGGCGACCTTCACACCGTCGCCGAGATCGACGACGTCGCCGGAGAGGACCAGCGTCTGCTCGCCGGGGTGCAGCCGGATCGGATCGGCGCCCGGGCGCAGCAGGGTCGAGCCGTTGGTCGTATGCAGGTCGATCACCACGACGGTGTCGCCTTCCGGCCGGATCTCCAGGTGGCTTCGCGAGATGTCCTGCTGCGGGCTGTCCACCGCGATGAGGTGTGGCAGGTTCGCGCCGCTGGCCCGCGTCGAGCGCGGGCGCCGACCGATGATCACCGTGCGATCGAGGGTGACCACCTGCCCGGTGGATACCCGGATCAGGCCGGTCGAGCCGGGCGTCACCGGGAGCAGCGCAGTCGGGGCGTCCTGTTCCGAAGGAGACTGCTGACGCAGGGCGCGCAGCTGCGAGGAGGCGATCGTCGCGCCGTCGTGATCGCCCTCGCTGAGGATCCCGGGCTCGGACACGGGAGCCGGGGGCGGCTCCGGCGCGGAGTGGACGGTGGCTCCCCAGAGCTGATCCACATCCTCCGTCGAGGGAGCCAGGGTCACCTCGGTCGGAGTCATCGTGACCTCGGACACGACCGGCACGTCCGCGGGCTCGGGCACGACCGGCACGTCCGCGGGCTCGGGCACGACCGGCACGTCCGCGGGCTCGGCCGGCGACGGATCCGGATCCCCTCGCCTCGGCAATTCTCCCGCGGCCGAGATGGTGGTCGCCTCTCCGACGAACTCGAGCTCGGCATCCACCTCCGCCGCCCGGACGACGCCGCCGTGAACGGGAAGCGCCGTCTCGTCCTGGACCTGTTCGAGTGCCAGGTGGACGCGGGACGCGTGGCTGACGAAACGCTCGTTCCACGTCGTGACCTCGGCGCCGGAGAACTCCTCCGAGCCGGTCACGGAGCCGACGCGCGCCGTGACCTCGCCGCGCAGTGCGATGCGGATGCCCGCTTCCTCGGCCACCGCGGCGACGAACGACGGAAGCGCGGCGAAATCGCCGCCGGTGTCCGAGGCGAGGATGTCGATGGCCGTCGCAAGGGTCGTCTGCTGCGGCATCCGCTCCCACAGCAGCGTCACGACGTTCGCGGACACGGAAGGCTCCAACGCCACCACGGCGCCCGGAAGCACGATCACGTACCACCGGCCTGATCGGTAGATCGTCTGCATCAGCGAACCCCTCCCCCTGCGGCTTCACGCGGACGCGTGTCCATGTCGATGTCGGCATCGGACTCCAGGAGCGTTCCCGGCCGCGAGGCGACCGACACCGCGTCCACGATGATGACCGTGATGTTGTCCCTGCCCCCCGCGTCCACGGCGTCCGCCACGAGCAGATCGGCCGCCGACTGAGGGTCGGGCGTGCTTCGCAGGACTTCGAGGATCCGCGCATCGGCCACTTCGGAGGTGAGGCCGTCCGAGCACACCATGATCCGGTCGCCGACCTCCGCGGGAAACAGCCAGTAATCGGCGTCTCCTGTGCTGCTGGCGCCGATCGCCCGCGTGATGATGTTGCGGCGTCGATCGTGTGCCGCGTCCTGCACCGACAGCTCCCCGGCATCGATCAGCTCCTGCACCACCGAGTGGTCCACGCTGATCTGCTCGAGCTCGTCGTCGGCCAGCCGGTAGGTGCGCGAGTCCCCGATGTTGATCGCGAGCCAGTACCCCATGCCGTCCACCGAAGCGATGACCACCCCGCTCAGGGTCGTCCCGGCGCGCCCGTCGCCCGCGGTGGACAGCTCCTCCACGTGGGCGCGGGCGCGCGAGAGTGCGAGGCGGACCTCGTCCAGCTCCAGCGATGCCTTCCCGATCGAGCTGGAGAACTCGGCGATCACCGCCGCACTCGCCCGCTCTCCGGCCTCGTGCCCCCCCATGCCGTCGGCGACGACGAACACAGGAGCCATCGCGAGGTGCGCATCCTCGTTGAGGACTCGCCGGAGTCCGGGATGCGTGGCCGATCCCGTCGAGACCACGAGCGCCGGCCTCACGCGTAGCCGCCGATCGTGACGATGCGATCGCCGATCTCGATCGCGTCGCCGAGCCGCACCGGAACCCGCTGCCCGGCAGGGCACGCCAGCCGCCGGCCCTCGCGTACCAGCGTCATGCCATTCGTGGAATGGCGGTCCATCACCCATCCGCCGGATGACTCCGCCGCGGCCTCGAAATGCGTCTTGGACAGCGAGAGCGTCTCGTCGCGCACCGGCACGACCACCGCGCCGTCTTCCGCCGCCGGATTGCGTCCGAAGATCGTGCGCCGTGACACCGAGACGCGTGTTCCGTCGTCCCACGTGAACACGAGGCGGTGACCCGGGATGCTGATCCTGGTGTCCTCGGGAGGTCGAGGGGCCGACACTCCGAGCACCGTCATGTCGAGATCCGTCTCCGCATCCGGCCGCTCCACCGGCGCCGGGCGCTCGGCCCGGCGGCTGACGCCGGGGACGAACGCGATCAGCTCGCCGTCCTCGGCGCGACCGCCGGCACTCGAGGACGCCGGCTGGATCGCGGGCGGGGTCGGCGCTGACACGGTCCACGGTGCGATAGAGGCCGTCGGGCCGGACGCGGCCGGCATCGCCGCCGCCTGCGGGATGCCGGTGAGCGCGGGGCGCGCGGCGTCCCGCGGCCGATCGGGCGAGCTCACCACCGAGTCCTCCGTCGAGCCCTCCCCCGAGCCCTCTCCACTGAGCGCGGCCGATGCGCCCGGGCGCGCATCGATCATGAGGGAGCCGCCGATCCTGTCGTGCCATCCCTGGAAGCGGCCGGAGGAGTCGAACAGGGGGGTGAAGTAGCCGACGACGATCGCGCACGCGAGCCCGAAGACGATGTTGCGCAGCAGCGCGCGTGCGAATCCGATCGGAACCCCGCCGTCCGCGGTGATCAGGCGCAGTCGCTGGGCCCGCATTCCGATCGACCCGCCGCCCGCCTGCATCAGGGTGTAGACCACGAACCATGTCAGCAGCAGGAGCACGACGATGGGTCCGCCGATCAGCAGGGTCGTCGGCATCCCTTCGGAGCCGGCGAAGGTCGCGATCACGACCAGGCCTCCGACGAGCATGATCGCGAGCCCCGTCGCGATGAAGGCATCGATGAGATAGGCGATCGCGCGGCGGGGAATCGGGGCCATCTGAGCAGGCGCGGACGGGGTCATGGGGTCTCGCTCTCGGACGCGGCGGGCAAGCTCGAACTGTTGGCCGCGGTCCTGGCGGATTCGCGTCGCACCCGGGCGGTCGCCGCCTCACGCAGCGCACCCATGCCGGTCGAGACGGCCGTGCCGTTCAGCAGCGACCGCACGCTCAGTCGCGCCCTGATGCGCCTCCAGAATCCGGCTTCCCTCCCGACGCCGCCCACGATGGCGTCCACTTCCGTCCAGAACGCCTCGACGTCCTCGGGTGTCGGGTCGCTGGGTCCGAAGACGTCGGCGTCGGCGCGGGCGGCGAGCTGCACGACACTCGGGACGGCGAGGGCCTCGGCGACCGCCGCGGCGTCCTCCGGTCGGGTGCCGCCCGGACTCAGCCGGGCGCCGTAGTCGACCGCGCGGTCGGTGAGCTCGTCCCATCCCCCGCTGATCCGGTCGGCGAATCGAGGGGCCGTGCGTCGTGATCGACGCCGGGCGGCCTTCCAGACGCCGATCGCGATGAACGGCGACAGCAGGAGGGCGATGACCGCCAGCGAGATCCCGGCGACCAGGAGGATCGCACCGATGATCCCGGCGAGGTTGAGCGTCTCATCCTCCGACTCGCGGTCGTCGGGAAGCGTCGGGGGCAGGTCGACGGGCTCCTGCGGCGGTGGCGGCGGCTGCAGCACCTGGGGCTTCGGATCGACCCGCGGCTTCGTGTTCTGGTCGTTGGGGACCTGGTCCTCCGGCGGTGTCGGGGTGAACGGAAGCCATCCGACCCCTGTGAAGGCGACCTCGACCCAGGCGTGGACGGTGTCGCCGGTCGCCGTGAAGACCGGTTCGCCATCCTGCTCCTGATCGGGGTAGTAGCCCATGACGACGCGGACGGGGATGCCGAGCTCCCCGGCCAGGAGCGCCATGGCGACCGCGTACTGCTCGTCGTCGCCGATCATCTGATCCCCGCCCAGCAGCGTCGTGATGCGCTCGGACGTGTGACCGGCCCGGGAGAGGACCTCTCCCTCCAGTCCGTGGCTGAAGAACCCGCCCTCCGACAGGAACGTCTCCAGTGCGCGCACCTGCTCGATCGGCGACTCGGCGTTGGCGACCGTCTCCGCGGCGAGCGAGGTGATCTCCTCGGGCACGTTGCGCTGCTTCGGCGAGGCGACGGATGCGAATTCCACCTCCGCCAGCTGGTCGTCGTCGGGGATCGCCGGGATGACGGCCTCCACGGAGTACTCGTCTCCCTGTCGGAGCTTCGAGGTGGCGACGGCGGTGCCGGTCGCGGTGTTGATGTAGGTCCCGCGGCGCAGCTCTTCCGCCCGATCCCCGTCGAAGCGGATCTCGGACAGGTCGCCGGCGGTCGGCATCCATACTCCGCCATACCGGCCGACGGCGACCCGGAGAGTGACCGGCACTCCCTCGGAGTCGGGCGACATGTTCGAGCGCAGCGGGGAGAACGCGCTCGAAGAGTTCGGTCCGCCGTCGGTGACGTTGTACACCATGCCGTCGTACTCATCCATCACGGCGGTGCGCATGCGCGCGCCTTTCGGGAGACCCTGCACCGTGAACAAGGTCTCCTCGACCTCGTCGCGCACGTTCTTGCGGAACGCCTGGAGCGGGCTCGGGTAGTCGCGGATGTCGAAGGGCGGGACGATGACATCGCGGAAGATGTGCCGGGATTCGGCGGGAGCGGCGATGGCACTCGTCGCGACGCCGGCGCCTGCGGCGACCGCGAGGACCGCGACGCCGGCCAGCAGTCGCCGCAGACGCATGTGCGACGCGCGTGACGGGTCGACCTCGCTGATCGAGACTGCCGTGTTCTGAGGCGCCCAGACCTGACGCAGCGCGAGCCACCCGATGCTGACGAGCGCGAAGACCAGTCCCTGCCCGACCGGGAAAGCCGGCTCCGGAGTGCCCAGCGCGATGACGAGCATCAGCAGCGCACCCGCGGGAAGGAGCGCCCAGGCGACATGGGCGGCGCGCAGAGCGAGCGAGGCGGTGAGGGTGGTGACGACGAGCGCGAGCAGGAACGGCACGATCAGGTGACCGTCGGAGGCGGCGAGCGGAGCGACGGTGGTGAGCATCTGCTTCCAGGCCGTGATCGTCCCCAGCGCGAGCAGCCGCAGCGTCTCGAGCGTCGGGACGACGCGGAGCATGGCCGTCTGCGGCAGCGCGAAGGCGCCCCCGAAGACGAAGTACGCGCCGATCACGAGTCCGGTGATGCTCAGGATGCCCCAATGCCGCCATGCCGCCACGGACGCGATGGCCAGGCCGATCACGATTCCGCCGAAGACGGCGGGCAGGAAGGACGCGCCGGCGAAGGTGGGCCAGAAACCGATGAGCGCGACCGTGACCAGCGCGGTGCTCGCCGCCAGGTCGAGGCACCAGCGGCGGGCGGAGATCACGGCGGCGGGAGAGCTCACGCGAGGACCTTCTGCAGTGCGAGCGGAATCTGATCGAGCGCACCGACGGTGATCACGTCGGCGTCGCCGATACGGCGAAGCGAGGGTGCTGCTGCCGTCGTGTCGGCCACGACGGCGAGCGCACGCGCGCCGAAGGGAAGTCGTGAGCAGGCCAGGCGCAGGTCTTCGGATCGCACGCTCGAGCCGCACACGAGCACGACGACGCTCGCGAGCGGCATCGTGGCCGACACCGCACCGGCGAGCTCGGCGATCCCTCCGTCTCGGGGCTTGCTCTCCTCGATGGCGGCGAGGGAATCGAGCAGCTGCTTTCCGGTGGCCGCGGGCAGCTCGCGGCCCTGCACGCGCATGTCCACGCGCTGCGAGTCGCGCAGTGCCCGCAATCCGATCGAGCCGGCCGCCGAGATCGCCAGTTCGAAGTCCTCGGGCATGGAGTAGTCGGCACTCGAGCGCGAGAGACCGATCACGAAGTGCGAACGGCGGGTCTCCTCGTACTGACGGACCATCATCGTGCCGGTCCGGGCGGTGGAGCGCCAGTGGACATGGCGCAGGTCGTCACCGGGCTGATATTCCAGAAGCGCGTGGAACGAGACGTCGTCGCGGGAGAGATCTGCGGCGGGAAGGCCTTCCAGGTCGCGCAGATACCCGAGCGACTGCCCGTCGAACAGCACGGTGCGCGGGTGCACGAAGAGGTCGACGGGCTCGTCGCGCCGGTGCGCCCGCTCGAACAGACCCAGAGGGTCGCCGCGCACGACGCTCACGGGGCCCACCTTCACGACCCCGCGCTTCTGCGTCGGGATCGCGAAGAGCTCTTCGGCCTCTTCGCCGGGAGAGAGCCGCTGGATGCCGAACTCTCCGCGCCCGGAACCGACGGGAAGCACGATGCGCGACGGGAGGATCGCCCGCGAACCCCGGTTCGCGAGGGTGAGCGCGCCGACGGCCCGCTCCCCCACCACGACCCGCGTGCGCGCGAGGTCGAGCGAGACGTCGTACGCCGTTCGGCCGATCAGGAACAGCGCGCACAGGGCGACGGTGATCGCGATCACGATCGCCGCGACAGTGAACTCCCACCACCCGGCGATCTGCCCGAGGGTCCAGAATCCGACGGCGATCGCGCCGAGCACCCAGGCAAGGGGCCGGATGGCCCGGTTCATGATCCGGAGGCGCGTCAGCGCGCGGGCACCGAGAACGGCCGCGACGTCACGCCATCCGGCGTCGCGGTCCGCCCGCGCCCCCGGCGCGGAAAGTGCCTCCGTCGCCATCAGGCCGCCGTTCGCGCCTGGGGAGCGGCGATCTGCTCGAGCACGCGATCGATGACGGTCTGGCTGCTGGTGCCGGCGAACTCCGCCTCGGCATCGAGCAGGAGCCTGTGCTGCCACACCGGGCGAACGAGGGTCTTGACATCATCGGGAAGCACGAAGTGGCGCCCATGGGCGGCCGCCCACACCTTGGCGATACGGATCATCGCGATCGCCCCCCGCACCGAGACGCCCAGTCGGGTGGCCGGGTCGCTGCGGGTGGCTTCGGCCAGCTCGGCCACGTAGCGCAGGACAGCGGGCTCGACGTGGACGGATGCCGCCAGGTCGGCCATGTCGGCCACCGCGCCCGTCGTGATGACCGGAGACAGTCCGGCCGACGGGTTGCGGTCCGACGCACCGGCCAGGATCCGCTCCGTCACCGCGAGGTCGGGGTAGCCGATCGAGGTCTTGATGAGGAACCGGTCCAGCTGAGCCTCGGGAAGCTTGTACGTACCGGCCTGCTCGATCGGGTTCTGCGTCGCGATGACCAGGAACGGACGCCCCGTCTCGTGGGTCACGCCGTCGACCGTGACGCGGGACTCCTCCATGACCTCCAGCAGTGCCGACTGCGTCTTGGGCGACGCGCGGTTGATCTCATCGGCGAGCACGATCGACGCGAAGATCGGCCCCCTGTGGAATTCGAAGCGGTGCGACTGCTGGTCGTAGATCGTGACCCCGGTGACATCGGACGGCAGCAGATCGGGGGTGAACTGGATCCGGGCGCTCGTTCCCTGGACGGTCGCGGCGAGCGCCTTCGCGAGGCTGGTCTTGCCGGTTCCGGGCGCGTCCTCGAGGAGCACGTGGCCTTCGGCGAGCATGGAGGCCAGCACGAGGCCGATTATCTCGCTCTTGCCCTGCACCGCCTTGTCGACGTTGTGCACCAGGCGCTGGAAGGTGCCGTGGAACCAGGCTGCCTGCTCGGGGGTCATGCTCATGTCGGTTGTGCTCCCTGTCCTGTACCTGTGAAGGGTCGGCTACGGCCGCGCCCAGAATCTCTTCTCGGTGTCGACACCGTCGCCCCAGCCCTGGATGTCGATCCAGACGTCCTGGCCATCGCGACCCACGTAGCAGCCGATCTGCTGGCTTCCCTGGCCGTCGAAGTTGATCGTGTACTGCAGGGCGCCGATCCGGCCGTCGTTGCTCGAGTAGCACCAGACTGTGGCGTTCCCGATGTTGAGGTTGTTCCAGTTGACGACGTACCGGCGGCATCCGTTGACGCAGCTGCCGGCGGCATCACCCTGTGTCACGAACACCTGCGGGGGCGGTGGGTCGTCGGTGCGGGCGGAGTCGGACGCGACGGGCGACCACGTGCCGGTCGAATCCTGCGCCCGGACGTCGATGCTGTGGGTCTGCTGGTACCCGTCGCCGACCGTCCGCGAGCCGGTGCTGCCGACGTTCTGCCAACTGCCGCCGTCGATGCGGATCTGCGTCGTCTGGATCGGGCGGCCGTTATCGGATCCGGTCGAGTTCCAGCTGAGCTCGACGCTCTGACCGAGGTTGCGGGCGGTCGCCACCGGCGCCCGGGGGGCGCCGTAGGGAATCTCGCGGACGCTGTTGGAGACGCCCCCGGCATACGTGGTTCCGTCCACCGTCGCCACGGCCCGCATCTCGACCGTGTAGCTCGTTCCGTTCGCGAGCCCCCCGATGACGCCGCCGCCCGGGAAGCCGGCCCAGCCGCCGCCGTTCAGGCGGTACTGATAGGCCACCTCGTCGGCGCGCGCGCCTCCCCGTGAGCCCGGGCTGTAGCCGACCGTGAGCTGCCGGTCGCCGGCGACGACGCCGGTGATCTGCGGAGGAGCCGGCGCGATGACGCCGCGGCGCGGAGCCGACATCGCGCTCCACTCACCCCAGCCCGCCTTGTTGTGCCCGCGGATGCGGTAGGTGTAGGCGTTCTCGGAGGTCGGCACCACGACGGCCTGGCTGTTCGTTCCGGGCGACGGCGACAGCGTCCGCTGCAGGGATGAGCCCTCCCACACCTCCAGCTCGTACGCATCGATCGCGTCGCCGTTCGCCGGCGGTGTCGCCCAGTTCACCTGCATCTGCGCCTGACTGCCCACCGGCGCCAGCTCGGCCGTCGTCGGCGCGGAGCCCGCCAGCGGCGGCCCCGCGGGCACCTCCGATGCCGACCAGTTGCTCCAGCTCGAGGGCTCGGGAGCGCGGTTGTGGGCCTGGACGCGGACCTGATAGTTGCCGCCGTTCTCCAGTCCCTCCCACGTGAGGGAGTTGCCGGTGACCTCTTTCTGCGTGATGCCCGACGGCGGCGCGGGAGAGATCTCCAGCGTGTACCGCTCCACGGGCGAGCCGGGGGTCGTCGGCGTGGTCCAGGCGACCTGCAGCGACCTGTCACCGAAGGTCAGCGTGGGCGGGTTCGGGGTGTCCGGCCGCGCATCCGGGCGGGCGATGGCCGACGAACCCGACGGCTCGGATTCTCCGACCCGGTTGGTGGCGGTCACCTGGAAGACGTACTCGACGTTGTTGGTCAGATTGTCCAGAGTGCACGTGGTCGACTGGCACTCCTTCGAGTAGGAGCCGCCCTGCACGGACCGCACCGTGTACTTCGTGATCTCGGCGCCGTTGTTGGACGGGGCCCCGTATGAGACCACCACCGTCCGATCCTGCACGCTCGTGACCGTCGGTGCGCCCGGCGCGGCGGGAACGCCCTGCACGGTGAGCACGACCTGACCCGTCGCCTCGCGATCGGGATCCTCGGTCGCGTCCTGGATGGTGTACCGGACCACCAGGGTGCCGACGAAATCTGCGGCCGGAGTCACCACGACGTCATCGCCGGCGACGCTGACTCGTCCGGCGCCCGTCTCCCGTTCGCCGACAGGAGCTTGAGGGGCGTTTCCGGGAAGGGGTTGAAGTCATTGGCCAGCACGGGAACGGTGACGGACTGGCCCTGGTCCGCCTCCGCGATGGTGTCGGTGTTCGCGGCGGCCATCGCCCGGTTCGAGGCGGTGACCTGCACCAGCACCGAGCCCTCGACCGGTTCGGTCTCGCCGTCGGTGACCCGCAGCGTCAGAGTCGTCGCAGCGCCCTTCTTCGCGGTCGAGGAGGCCTCGACCTTCAGCTGGTCCCCGTCGATCCGGGCGCTGATCCCCTTGCCCTCGCCGCCGACGAGTGAGTACTCGTGCTTGCC
The DNA here is from genome assembly GCF_963524805.1 of uncultured Microbacterium sp. Taxonomy (GTDB): domain Bacteria; phylum Actinomycetota; class Actinomycetes; order Actinomycetales; family Microbacteriaceae; genus Microbacterium. Next base: position 218,642 of record NZ_CAURGG010000005.1, read on the forward strand.
CTTGTCCTCCGGGTCCGGGTCGGTGGTGAGCGCGGAGAGATCGAGCACGGTCGCCGCTTCTCCCGGTGCGACGTTCACCTCGCTCCCGATGAATGCCGGCTGCTGGTTGTCGGGCGGAAGCACGTTGATCGGGATGCTGAGAGTCGCCTTGCGTCCGTCGGGGTCATCGGGACCGGTGCCGTCGGTGACCTCGAAGGTCAGCGCGTCCTGACCGAAATAGCCCGGCGCGGAGGTGTAGACCAGTGTCCGCTCGTCCCTGACGAGGTCGGAGCCGTCGGCGTTGACGGCGCTCACCTTCGCATGCTCGGTGATGATGACCTCGCCCCCACCGGCGACCGTCACGTACTTCGACAGCGGCACCTCTTTCGTCTCTCCGCTGACGACCTCGAGCGGCTTGGTGGAGGTCAGCGTCGGACGCAGGCCCTCGACGGAGGGCACGAAGATGAACGCCGACGACTGCAGGTCGTCCTGATCTGTGAGCGTGTAACGGATGAGCTGCAGCTCGTCCGACACCGTGACCCTCACCTTGCCGTTCTCCAGCAGGGTCGCCCCGTCACCGAGCTGCACGTCGAGGCGGTCGGTCGTGCCGTCCGGGTCCTCGTCGTTCTCGAGGATGTCGAGGTCGGCCGACAGGCTTCCGTCCTCCAGGTCGACGGGACGCAGCCGGTCGTCCCGCGAGACCGGCGCCTGCAGCGGCACGTCCTCGTCCACGGTGATCTGGAGCACCGCGGTCGCCGTTGCACCGCGTGCATCGGTGACCGTGTACTGCAGCGACGTCTCGATGGCGCTGTTGGGCGCCTGCACGAGCACCCGGTCGCCCGAGACGCGCGCCGACAGCCCGTCGATCGCGGGGACCTCCAGGCCCTTCTTGACGAGCGAGACCTCGTCGCCCTCCGGGTCGGAGTCGTTGAGCATGACCGGGACGGCGATCTCACGGCCAGGGCGCACGACGACCGCGTCCTTGACCGCATACGGAGCCTGGTTCACCTGCTCGGCCGGGGCGATGCCGACGCGGACGGTCGCCGTGCCCTCCTTGCCGAGCCGATCGCGAACGAGATACTTGAACACGTCGACGCCGGTCGAGCCGTCGAAGGCCTCGTAGGTGAAGTAGTTCTGCGCCACCTCGACGATGCGGCCCTTGGTCGGGCTCGACGAGATGTCCAGCAGCTCGACCGAGTCCCCGTCCGCATCGATGCCGTCCAGGGGGACGGCGACGTCGATCTCGGTTCCTGCGAGGGTCCGGGCCACGAGGTCACGCGGCCGCGGTGCCGCGTTGGTGTCCTCGTCGACGGGCAGGATCTGGATCGTGACGTAGCCCGCTGCCTTCTGCTGGCGCGAGTCGACCGCCTCGTACGTCAGGTAGACGGTCTTGGCCTCCGGTCCCGCCTTGAAGCGCACGGTGTCCTGTGAGACGAACGCTTCGCCGTCCGCGGGATCGACGAAAGGCTCGATCAGCGCGGGCGCGACATGCATCGCGTCATCGCTGGGATGGGTGTCGTTCTGGAGCACCGGGATCGTGACGACGTCACCGGCTCGCACGTAGGCGGTGTCGGCGGTCGTCACCGGCTGCAGGATCTCCTCGGGCGCGGGGATCGGCACCACGACGACCTCGCCGTCGGCTGATTGCCGGCCGTTGGAGATGCGATACGAGATCCGCACCTGCTGCTCCAGAGTGCCCTGGTCGGTGATGCGCAGCGTTTCGTGATTGAGCACCGAGACCGAGACGCCGGCGCCCGGCTCGATCGACACGGACTGCACGACCAGGATGCCGCCGGCCGGGTCGGCGTCGTTGTTCAGCACGCCGATGAGGACATCGCCGCCGGTCGGCAGCAGGGCGACGTCGCGCACCGCGACCGGAGGGAGATCGACCTCGGCCGCCTCGGTCACATCGATGCGAACCAGCCCTTCGCCGTTCTCCGGTCCCGCCGTCGCCAGGTACTGGACGTAGTAGACGCCGACCGCGGGAGCGGTGAAGGAGAAGGTCTTGTTGGCGAAGTCGGGCAGGACCGTCGCGCCCGGCACTTCGTCGACACGGCCGAGCCGCAGCGGCTCCCGGCCCGAGCTGGTGTCGTTGGCGAGCGGTGCGACAGTGATCTGCTCTCCGACGCGGGTGACGACGTGGTCGGCGTTGGTCTTGGGCTTGGTCGTTCCCTGGGGCCGCACGTCCAAGGCGATCGTGGACGTCGTCAGCTCGCCGAGCCCGTCCGCCACGGTGACCTGCACATCCTTGCGACCTTGCAGGCTCGCCGTGGCCTTGTACGTGAGCTGACCGTCCGTGCTGAAATCGACCTCGTCACCGGGCGCGGCCACGACTTCCTTCAGATAGATGTCGTCGCCGTCGGGGTCGATCCAGTCCGGGAGGATGTTGTACGAGACGGTTCCGCCGGTCTCGACGGTGAGCGAGGTCTTGCGCTTCGGCGTCGGTGCCCCGTTGACGTCCTCCTCGTGCACCTCCAGGACCACGGATGCCGAGTCCTTCCCGCCCCGACCGTCGTCGACTTCGTACTCGAACGTGGCCGAGCCGGTGGCGTCTTCGGAGACGGCGATCTGAAGGGATCCGCCGTTGAAGATGGGCTGGACGGTCCCGATCGACGGCTGCTGCTGTGGAACCGCCGCAACCAGCACGTCGCCGTCGGGGTCGTTGTCGTTGTCGATCACCGGGAGCAGGGCCGAGCCGCCCGGCCGCACGCCGAAGGAGTCGTCCTCCGCGATCGGCGGCGTGTTCACTTCGCTGCGCTCCGGGAGGGTGGATTCGACGGTCTCCTGCGTCGAGTCCTCTTCGTTCTCGGTCTCTCCCTCGGGAGGAGTCAGATCGTTCCAGTTGTCGACGCGCTGCAGGCTCTCGTTGGCCATCCAGGCGGCACCGCCGACGGCATCGTTGAGGATGATGACGTCGCGGTTCACGCGGAACACGAGGCTCGCCGACTCCCGAGGCTCCTCGATCGTCGCGGCGACGTCGTTCGCGGTGCCGGCGCACTCGCGGACGAACGACCCCGGTCCGGCCCAGGCGCCGTACGTGCACCCCCGAAGCCAGACCGGCGCGGCCGGCGCGCCCGTGCCGCCGGCGGCGGTGACCGCAGGCTCACCGCCGTCGAGGGGCACGCGCACGAGTTGCGATTCGGTCGCGACGGCGACGGCATCCGTCTCCGCCGACGCATGCTGCAGCACGGCGCCGTCGCTGTCGGGGATCTCGGTGCGGAATCCGCCGGGGGTCATCACGGTGCCCGCGGCCAGCACCACCGGCATGCGTCCCACGGCGGTGATCGTCGCCGGCTGGGATGGGTCGAGTTCGCCCAGCGAAGCGGTGGAGGGCTCGAGCGCTTCGCCCTCGTTGTCGACGTTGACGGTGACGACCTCGGCACGCGCGCTGGAGAGGGCGAAGACGGTGCCGTCCTGAGCCACCGCGACATCGGCGTTCTCTCCGAGCTCGGCGACGGGCTCGGCCGCCTCGATCTCGAAGGACGCGACGCCCCGCACCGGAACGACCCACAGCGCGCCGGACTTCTCATCGAGGATCGCCGCGGTCTTGTTGCCCAGCGCCACCTTCGCGGCGGCGGGGATGCCCGCGGAGTCGCCCAGTGAGACCCGCGCAGGATCGACCGCGGTGAGGGTGGAGCTTCCCGCATCGACCACCAGCACGTTCGCGGCGTCCTGCAGGATGTCGTAGTCCTCGCCGGTGGTGCGAAGCCCGCCGTCGAGCACCGTCGACTCGTGATTGAAGTGCCCGACCATGAGGCCGGAGGTCTTGGTGATCCAGACTCCGCCGTCGTTCAGATCGACCTTGGTCGTCGGGAAGCCCTCGTAGGTGAAGGCCATGGTGGTGATCGCCACGACGCCGACCGTCACGCCTGCCGCCGATGCGAGGGCCTTGGGGCGCGCACGCATCCACGACAGAGCCTTCATCCCCGGGACTCCCCCTCGCTCACGTTCGCCTGCCGATCGCGCCGTCCGCAACCGGCACGAAGGTTCATCCTAACCGCGCCTGTGGCCGCTGCCGATGGGTACACATGCCCATGAGTCCGTGCAGCGCCCCGAGGTCGCCGCACGATCGCCTGGTGCTCAGACGGTGGAGTAGCCGTCCGGATTGCGCGACTGCCAGTTCCAGTAGTCGCGACAGGAGTCGTCGATCGTGAGCCGCGCCGTCCAGCCCAGGTCGCGCGCGGCTTTGGACGGATCGCAGTAGGTCGCCGCGACATCGCCGGGCCGGCGATCGAGGATCTGCTTGGGCAGCTCGTGCCCGACCGCCCTCTCGAACGAGGCGACCAGCTCCAAGACGCTGACCGGCTGACCGGTGCCGAGGTTGTAGACGACGAAGCCCGGTTTCGCCTGCTCCAGGGCGGTGACGTGTCCGTCGGCGAGGTCCACCACGTGAATGTAGTCGCGGAGCCCGGTGCCGTCCGGGGTGTCGTAGTCGTCGCCGAACACGCCGATCTTCTCGAGCTTGCCCACGGCGACCCGCGCAACGAACGGCATGAGGTTGTTGGGGATTCCGGCCGGGTCCTCGCCGATCAGGCCGCTCGGGTGCGCTCCGACGGGATTGAAGTAGCGCAGGACCGTCACGTTCAGCTCGGCGTTCACGCGCGCCACATCGGCCAGCACCACTTCGTTGATGCGCTTGGACTTGGAGTACGCGTTCGACAGGTCGATGCTGGTCGTCGATTCCTCGGTGAAGGGAAGATCGGCCGGGTCGGAGTAGACGGTCCCGGTGCTCGAGAAGACGAACGAGCGGATGCCGTGCCTGACTCCCGCGCGCAGCAGGGCGAACGTGGTGTCGAGGTTGTTGGAGTAGTACTCCAGGGGCTTCTGGGTCGATTCCCCCACGGCCTTGAAGGCTGCGAGGTGGACGATCGCATCGATCGGGCCGTGCTGGTCGAAGACGCTCTCGACCGTCGCATCGTCGGCTGCGTCCCCGACGACGAGCGGGGCCCGCTTGCCGGTGATGGCTTCGATGCGGTCCGCTGCGATCGCGCTGGTGCCCGAGAGATCGTCGAGCAGGACGACCTCGTGGCCGGCATCCAGAAGGGAGACCGCCGTGTGCGCGCCGATGTATCCGGCTCCGCCGGCAAGGAGAACTCGCATGCTCCCAGCGTACTGATCGACGGCGGTGTGCTCAGCGGCCGTCGAGGCGCCCACCCGATTCGCGCAGGTAGCACTCGGCGCACATCGACTCATAGGTCACCCGGTCGGTGGACAGCTCGTCGATCGCGACCTGATCGCCGTCGAAGACGAAGCGTCCGCCGACCAGGCGGGCGTTGAAGATCGCCTTGCGACCGCAGCGGCAGATCGTCTTGAGCTCCTCGAGACTGTGGGCGAGCTCGAGCAGGCGACGAGACCCCGGGAACGCCTCCGTGCGGAAGTCGGTCCGGATGCCGTACGCGAGCACCGGAACGCCGTCGAGCACCACGATCCTCAGCAGGTCATCGACCTGTGCAGGCGTGAGGAACTGCGCCTCGTCGATCAGGAGGCACGCGACGTCGACGGGCCGGCCGAATGCCGTCTGCTCGTCGAACAGAGCCTCCGCGCCACTGGCCTGTACGCGAGCGCGATGCTCGGCGAACAGGGCGCGCAGGTCGGCGTCCGGTGCGATGAGGAAATCGACCTGACGCGACATGCCCAGCCGGCTGGAGATCCGATCGGATTCCTTCGTATCGATCGCCGGTTTGGCCAGCAGGACGTGCTGTCCGCGCTCCTCATAGTTGTAGGCGGCCTGCAGCAGGGACGAGGACTTGCCGGAGTTCATCGCACCGTAGCGGAAGTACAGTTTGGCCACGTGCCGAGCGTAGTCGCCGCCTCACCGACCGCCGAAACCTCCGCCGCCGCCGCCTCCGCCGGAGAAGCCGCCGCCGGACGATCCCCCGGAGGAGGACCAGCTCGAGCTGGAAGAGGAGCTGCTGGACGATCCGGAGGAGACCGGTGTCGTCGCCAGGTGGCCGATGGAGGAAGAGGCATCCGAGAGCGACTGGGACGAGACGGCGTCGAACAGCGACACGCGCGTCGCCGCCGCCGCAGCCGGCGAAGCGCTGCGGATGACATCAACCCATTCGCGTTCCATGCCGAACAGGACGGCGTAGGGCAGCAGGCGCTCGTACACGTTCACGATGTCGTTGCCGGGAGCGTTGGGCTCGTCGCCGTACGCGCGGCGGCCGGAGGAGACCAGATCCGCCGTCCGCGGCGACTGCGCGGCTCGCAGGCGGTCTTCCTCCGCGAGCCGAAGGTAGTCGCGGATTCCCTCGAGATACGTCTTGTGAATGCCGCCCGCCAGCGTCAGGGTCGAGCGCGGCAGCCTGAAGAACGGCAGGAAGAGGAAGGCGAAGAAGCCGCTGACGATCGCGGCGATGTAGATCGCATTTCCGACCGGCCCGAATTCCCCCAGAACCTCGAACGCTCCCTCGCCGAAGAAGATCAGGCCCATCGCCAGGAAGAACCCGCCCACTTGGAAGACCCCGCGCAGCGCTCCGATCCAGCCGGGCAGCTTGCTGCGGTACCCCCGCTGCACGGTGAACTCGTCGATCCGGCGGACGTAGGTGACCGCGCGCACCGGCGGCGTCTTCGCGAACGCACCGAGGTCCACGTCCGCGCCCGCCTTGGCGTTCTTGGAGAACAGCGTGGAGATCACCCGGAGGTCGTCCGAGTCCAGCCCGTCCTTCGTGCGCAGGACCACCTCGAAATCCTCCGGATCGTCGCGATCGCCGGAGGCACGCAGCTCGACCGCGTCGCGCACGGCGAGGTCGACGACGTGGGCGGCCATTGCCCGCTCCGGCACGTCCAGCACACCCGCCGAGAGCGTCAGCGACTCGTCCTCGGGCGGTGTGTACTGCACGATCACGGGCGAGCGGTCGGGATTGCGACGGAGCACCACCCGCATGACCAGCACGAACGCGAGTCCGCCGAAGCCCGACAGCAGCGCGAGCACCGGGAGGATCCACTGCCACCACGGATAGGGCGGCGGTGGCGGCGGGGTGGGGGCGGAGAAGGTGCCCACCTCGAAGCCGATGGCGACCGTGACGTTCTCATCCGCGCCGAGATCCACATCGCCCGCGGTGAAGGACGCCGATCGCCCGGCGACATCGCCCGCGCCGACACCCGCCGCCCACGCGGCGACCTCCGCGGGCCACTCTTCGGCCGTCGCCGGCTGCATCTCGCACGTGTCCCTCGACCCCTCGGGCCCGGAGTAGCAGAACGCGCGATCGGGCAGGAGGCCGGATGCGGCATCCCCCGCGACGTGGACGTGCGCGGTGACCGCGCCGAACGGCTGCGCGTGGTCGGTCCCGACGGTGTCCCAGAAGAACTCGTCGGCGTCGGTGTCCTCGTAGCGCAGCACGACATCGCTCATCGTGTACGTGATCACGTAGGTCTGCGTGCCGCGCACGTAGGAATCGTCTCCCGTGAGCACGTAGATCCAGTCCTCGTCCTCCTCGGTCCACCAGGGGATCGGCGCTCCGCCGGCGCCGGTGACGCTCACGACCTCGGTGTCGTGCGCGATGCCGGAGTCCGCCTGCGGGATCCAGCGGACGATGCCCTTGTTCTGGTCGAAGTCGGGAAAGCGCGCGACGAGCTTCTCGGTCGTCAGCAGGTGGCTCTCGCCGCCGGTCCCGCGCACCAGGTAGTAGTCGGCTTCGAACGAGTCGTAGGTGAAGTCCTGGACGGATGCCGGAGCCACCGCGGCCGGTGCCGCGGTGCGCTCGGACGCCGACGCGGGGACGGTCATCAGCAGCGCTGCGGCCGCCACGACGATCGACGCCGCGATCGCACGCCGCAACCGCCTTCTCCGGGCTCCCCGCATGTGCCCACCCTAGGGCAGGCGGCGCGGGCGGCTCAGGCCGTGAGCGCGAGCGTGTCCGCGGTCTCGGAGAGGACTTCCTCCGCGAGCTCGGGACTCGGGTTCAGCTGCTCGCCGTAGCTCGGGATGAGCTGGCGCAGGCGCGGCTCCCATGCCTGGATCTGATCGGGGAAGCAGGTCTGCAGCAGGCCCAGCATGATCGAGACGGCGGTCGAAGCGCCGGGTGAGGCGCCGAGGAGCCCCGCGATCGAGCCGTTCGCCCCCGTGACGACCTCGGTGCCGAACTGCAGCACCCCGCCCTTCTTGGGGTCCTTCTTCATGACCTGCGCCCGCTGGCCCGCGTTCAGCAGCTCCCAGTCCTCGTCCTTCGCGGTGGGCATGAAGGTGCGGAGGCTGTCGACCTTCTTCTTGTGGTTCTTCAGCAGCTCACTGACCAGGTACGTGATCAAGGAGGGGTTGTCCACCGCCACCTTGAGCATGACGAGCAGATTGCTCGGCCGGATCTGCGCGAACAGGTCGAAGATCGACCCGTTCTTGAGGAACTTGGGGCTGAAGGTGGCGAACGGTCCGAACAGCAGCGAGGTCTCGCCGTCCACGACGCGCGTGTCCAGGTGCGGGACCGACATCGGCGGAGCGCCGACCGAGGCCTGCGAGTACACCTTCGCCTTGTGCTTGGCCACCAGCGCCGGGTTGGACGTCTTGAGCCACTGGCCGCCGATCGGGAACACGCCGTAGCCCTTGATCTCGGGGATGCCGGAGCGCTGCAGCAGCTTGATCGCCCAGCCCCCCGCCCCGACGAACACGAAACGGGCCCGGGTCTGGCCGGGCGTGCCGCCGATCGAGTTGCGCCACTTGAGCAGCCACGTGCCGTCGGGCTGGCGCTTGAGCTTTCGCACCTCGCGGTTGGTGATGACCTGCGCGCCGCGCTCGCTGAGGTTGTCGAAGAGCTGGTGGGTGAGTGCGCCGAAGTCCACGTCGGTGCCGGCCGGCACACGGGTCGCGGCGAACGGCTCGCCCGCGCGCCGCTTCTGCATGAGCAGCGGCGCCCAGCTGTTGATGACGCGCGAGTCCTCGCTGTACTGGATGCCGGCGAACAGCGGCTGGGTCCGGAGGGCTTCGTAGCGCGCCTTCAGGAACGCGACGTCCTTCTCGCCGCGGACGAAGGTCATGTGCGGCGTCGAGTTGATGAACGTCGACGGTGCATCCAGAGCGCCTTCCTCGACGAGGGAGGACCAGAACTGACGGCTCTGCTGGAACTGCTCGTTGATCGCGATGGCCTTGGCCGGATCCACCGTGCCGTCGGGACCCGCGGGCGTGTAGTTGAGCTCGCACAGTGCGGCGTGGCCGGTGCCGGCGTTGTTCCAGGCGTTGGAGCTCTCCAGTCCGACGTCGTGGAGCCGCTCGTAGACGACGATCTTCCAGTCGGGCTGCAGTTCGGAGAGGAGCGTGCCCAGGGTGGCACTCATGATGCCACCACCGATGAGCACCACATCGACGGTTTCAGTCACCCGTCGAGTCTAGTTCTCGCCGCGGCCGTGGTTGCGCTCCGCCGATGCTCAGACGCTGACGCCCAGGCCCGCCGCCACGAGCTCTGCGATCTGCACCGCGTTCAGCGCCGCGCCCTTGCGCAGGTTGTCGTTGCTGATGAACAGCACGAGACCCTTGCCCTCGGGCGCTGACTGGTCCGCGCGGATGCGGCCCACGAAACTGGGGTCCTTGCCTGCCGCCTGCAGGGGCGTCGGCACTTCTTCGAGCACCACGCCGGGAGCGTCCGAGAGCACCTCGCGGGCACGGGCCGGTGTGATCTCGCGCGCGAACTCGACGTTGATGCTGAGCGAGTGGCCGGTGAAGACGGGCACGCGCACGCAGGTGCCGGCGACGCGCAGGCCCGGCAGCTCGAGGATCTTTCGGCTCTCGTTGCGGAGCTTCTTCTCTTCGTCCGTCTCGTTGTCGCCGTCCTCGACGAGGTTTCCGGCGAACGGGATGACGTCGAACGCGATCGGGGCGATGTACTTCTCCGGCTGGGGGAACTCGACGGATGAGCCGTCGTGCACGAGCCGCAGGGTGTCGCCCTGCGCCAGCACTCCCTCGACCTGGCCGAGCAGCTCTTCGGCGCCGGCGATACCGGAACCGCTGACGGCCTGATAGGTGCTGACGATGAGCCGCTCGAGCCCCGCCTCGGCATCCAGCACCTTGAGCACGGGCATCGCCGCCATCGTCGTGCAGTTGGGGTTGGCGATGATTCCCTTGACCGCTTCCCGGATGGCGTGCGGGTTGACCTCGCTCACCACGAGGGGCACGTCGGGGTCCATCCGCCATGCGCTGGAGTTGTCGATGACCGTGGCGCCGGCCGCGGCGAAGCGGGGGGCGTGCGCGCGGCTTCCGGTTGCTCCGGCGGAGAACAGCGCGATGTCGATGCCTGAGGGGTCTGCCGTCTCGACGTCTTCGATGACGACGGTCTGTCCGGAGAACTCGACAGCCGTGCCGGCCGAACGGGCGGTCGCGAACAACCGCAGCTCGCGGATCGGGAAGGAACGGTCGGCGAGGATCTCGCGCATGACCGTGCCGACCTGGCCGGTGGCGCCGACGACGGCGACGGAGAGTCCGGAATCGGAGATGCGGGTCATGTGAGGTCCTCGGGGTGGTGGCGGGGTGAAGCTGAATTCTACCGGCCGCCGAGTGGATGCCGAACGAGGGCGGACTTCGTTACGAGAGCGCCGCTGCGCCGAAGGACACCGAGAACTGCACGCACCAGAGCTCCACGGTGCGCAGGACTCCGAGATCGACACCCGTCGGGATGTCGTAGAGCTGGTCGCCGAGGTTGCCCTTGATCGGACCGAGGTCGACGTACTCGTATCCCGCGGCAGTGAACCACCCCTCGGTCCCCTCCAGGACCGGTGCCGCGCTCAGCCACACGTGCACATCGGGGCCGTTGGTGGTCTCCAGTCCCTCGATCGCGAGCTGGCGCGAGCCGTCGGGGAATTCGATCACCCGCGCCGAACCTGTCGTCGTGTGCTCGTGACTGACGAACGTGCCGGCGATCAGATCGATCGGCCCCGCGGGAGGCGGCGGACTCACTTGCTCCGCCGGCTCGACCGTGGGCGCGCTGGTCGGCGTGCTGGCAGCCGACGGAGCGGTCGTCGCCACGCTCGTCGGGATCGCGTCGGCGACGCGCACGTCCACGAACAGCAGCCACGGCTGGAACACGAGAGCCGCCACGACGACTGCCGATACGGCGAGCGCCGCACCGATCCCCCAGAGCCAGCGCGCCCTCGTCGACAGCCTCGTTCTGGTCATGCTGTGCCCTCCGACGAACCGAGCGTACGGCCGTCGGCGACAGGGCGCCCGCGGACCAGATTACGAGATCAGGACGGATGGCATCGCGACCCCGGCCTCAGCGGCCGGTGCCGGCGTGCACGACGGCTTCGGCATCCCCATCGAGTCCGTACGCGGTGTGCACCATGCGCGCCGCTTCGGCGAGATCGTCGCCGCGGACGACGACCGAGATGCGGATCTCGGAGGTCGAGATCATCTCGATGTTGATGCCCGAGACGCTCAGCGCCTCGAACAGGGTGGCAGAGACGCCCGAGTTCGTGCGCATGCCGGCCCCCACCACCGACAGCTTGCCGATCTGGTCATCGTGGACCAGGCTCTCGAATCCCACCTCGCCCTGCTCGACGGCGAGCGCGCGCAGGGCGGTCGCCGCGTCCTCCTTCGGCAGGGTGAACGAGATATCCGTGCGGCCGGTGGCCGCCGCTGAGACGTTCTGGACGATCATGTCGACGTTGGCGCCGGACTTCGCGACGATCTTGAAGATCTCCGCGGCCTTTCCCGGCACATCGGGCACGCCCATGACGGTGATCTTGGCCTGGCTGAGGTCGGTCGCCACTCCGGCGACGATCGGCTCTTCCATCTCTTCTCCTTCGCGTGCGGCGGACAGGGCGGGGACGCCCTCCGGGATCGCCATCCCCTGACCCAGCACCCAGGTGCCTTCGCCGGAACTGAATGTGGAGCGCGCATGGATGAGCACCCCGTGTCGGCGCGCGTACTCGACCGCGCGGATGTACAGGACCTTGGCGCCGTTGGCGGCGAGCTCGAGCATCTCCTCGCTCGAGACGTGGGTGAGCTTCTGCGCGCGGGGCACGACGCGAGGGTCGGCGGTGAAGATCCCGTCCACGTCGCTGTAGATCTCGCAGACATCAGCATCGAGGGCGGCGGCGAGGGCGACGGCGGTGGTGTCTGATCCTCCGCGGCCGAGGGTCGTGATGTCGCGCGTGTCGCGGTTGAAGCCCTGGAAGCCGGCGACGATCACGATCGCGCCCTCGTCGAGCGCTTCGCGCAGCCGGATGGGCGTCACATCGACGATGCGGGCCGCGCCGTGCGTGGCATCCGTGATCATCCCCGCCTGCGAGCCGGTGAACGATCGTGCCTCGAAGCCCATCGAGTGGATCGCCATCGCGAGCAGCGCCATCGAGATCCGCTCGCCGCTGGAGAGCAGCATGTCCAGCTCCCGCGGTGCCGGAATGGGCGCGACCTGTGCGGCGAGGTCGAGCAGCTCGTCGGTCGTATCCCCCATCGCGCTCACCGCGACCACGACATCGTGCCCCGCCCGCCGCGTGTCGACGATGCGCTTTGCGACGCGCTTGATGCTCTCGGCGTCGGCGACGGACGACCCGCCGTACTTCTGCACGAACAACGCCACGATGTGTACTCCCGGAACGTCACTGCGGTGACGGATGACGGATGGGCGATCGGATGCCGCGCCCCAACGCACCATCTTACGGACGCGGTATGCCGCCTCGATCATGCGCCGAATGCAGGCAGGGGCCGCGTCACGAGGCCCATGTACTTCGCCACCCGCCGGGAGGACACTGGTCCCGAGAACCCGGGCACGGGGTCCGGGTTGGAGGGGAAGGGGGATGTCGATGCCTACTTTCATCGATATCCATGAGGGTTTCGTCGGGGTCGATCAGGCCGGCCTTCAGGCCGCGCATGATGCCGACCTGGCGATCGAGGCCGAGGAGGGCGTCCACTTCGAGAAGGCCTGGCTCGATCCGGTGTCGGGCAAGGCGTTCTGCCTGTCGACAGGGCCCTCGATCGACGCGATCAAGCGGGTGCACGAGCGTGCGGGTCACGGCACTCTCGAGGTCTACGAGGTGCCCGTCGAAGTCTGAGGAAGGGCGGTTGTGCCGCACTGCCGATAGCATCCCGAGCATGATCGAGGATCTCGAGCTGTGGTCGGACTTCAACGTCGCCATGGCGGGCGCGACCGCTGCTCTCGCGGGGCTGGTGATCGTCGCGGCGAGCGTGAACATCGGCGAGATCGTTAAGGCCCGGGCGCTCACGGCACGGCTGGCAGCAGGCATCGCCGCGCTCGTGCTCGCGATCGTCGCCTCGGCGCTGGGCCTGGTGCCGCGGATCAGTCCGCTCTGGTTCGGCGTCCTCCTGCTGGCGGCAGCGGCGGGTGCGGCGATCCTGCAGGTGCAGGCGACCCGGGCGATCTTCGCGGATCACCACCCGGCTGCCCGCGCCAAACTGCCGAAGTCGGTCTTCGGATTCCTGCCGATCGTCGCGTACGCGGCCGGTGCGCTGGTCGTTCTGGCAGGAGGTCCGTCCGGGCTCTACCTGGTTGCGACAGGGTCCGTGCTGGCGATCGTGACCGGGATCGTCGTGTCGTGGGTCGCTCTGGTCGAAGTGCTGCGCTGACCCGGCGCCGGCTCAGCCCGGGGCGACGGGTGGCAGTTCGCCCGGGGGTTCGCGGGTGCGGATGGTTCCCCCCGTGGCCGCCAGCCAGCAGCCGAGGATCACGAGAGGAAAGCCGATGAGCAGTCCTGCGGTGATCTGCTCGCCGAGCACGATCGCACCCAGCAGAATCGCGACCACTGGGTTGACGTACGTGAACAGCGGGGCACGGGCGGGCCCGACGTGGTCGATCAGCGCGAAGAAGACGATGAACGCGACGGCGGTGCACAGCACCGCGAGGGCGATGAGTGAGAGCGTGCTCTGCGCGGTCGGCGCCTCGTGCTGTGTGAGCAGGGCGATCGGCAGGTAGAACACCCCGACCGCGGCCAGCGACAGGGTGATCGTTCCGAGCGCGGGCACGTCCTTGAGCTGGCGGGCGACGATGAACGGCGCAGTGGCGTAGCAGATCGCCACCAGAAGCACTTCCCCGATCGCGAGGAGACCGGCGGTTCCCCCGGCCGCAAGTCCAGGACCGGCCACGATGATGCCGACGCCGACGAAGCCGACGATCAGGCCGATGAGGCGGACCGGCTTGAGCACGGCCCGATCACCGCCCGTGAAGGCGATCAGCGCGGCGAACAGCGGCACGGTGGCCACGAGCAGCCCCGTGAGCCCGGACGGCAGCGTCTGCTCGGCGTGACTGAGCAGCAGGAACGGACCGGCCATCTCGATCGCGCCGAAGGCGAGCACCCACCAGATCTTGGAGAACGCGGGGCGCAGAGCCTTCTGCCGCAGGGCGAACGGCAGCAGCAGCAGCGCGCCCAGCAGGGTGCGGCCGGCGACGACAGATGCCGGAGAGTACGAGTCGACCGCCTGCTTGATGAACAGGTACGGCATTCCCCAGAGCACCGCCATCGCGGCGAACAGGAGCCAGGCGCGCGTGTCGAAGCGCTGAAGCGTCGGGGTCATCGCACGGTTCGATCAGACCGCGCGGCGGCCTTCGAAGGCTCGCCCGAGGGTGACCTCGTCGGCGTACTCGAGGTCGCCGCCGACGGGCAGTCCTGACGCGAGACGCGTCACCGCGATCTCGAGGGTGTGCAGCAGCCGGCTGAGGTAGGTCGCGGTCGCCTCCCCCTCGAGGTTCGGGTTGGTCGCGAGGATGACCTCCTGGACGGTGCCGTCGGCAAGCCGCTGCATGAGCTGCGTGATGCGCAGGTCTTCGGGCCCGATGCCGGCGATGGGACTGATCACCCCGCCCAGCACGTGGTAGAGACCGCGGAACTCGCGCGTGCGCTCGATCGCGGCGACGTCCTTCGCGTCTTCGACGACGCAGATGACGGCGGGGTTGCGCCGCGGGTCGCGACAGATCCCGCACCGGTCCTGTTCCGAGACGTTTCCGCAGATCTCGCAGAAGCGCACCTTCTCGCGCACTTCGGCGAGCAGCGTCGCCAGGTGCGACACGTCGAAGGACGGCGACTGGAGGATGTGGAACGTGATGCGCTGAGCGGACTTCGGGCCGATGCCCGGCAGCCGGCCGAATTCGTCGATCAGGTCTTGGACGATGCCGTCGTACATGGGCTAGCTGAACCTCGTGGGCGGCTCGTAGGGCTCCTCGCGCACGAAGCGCGCGTCGAGCACCTGGCGGACGACGGCTTCCCCGTACCTCTGCGCCCCTGCAGACGCGGGCCGGGCAGCCGCGCGCGGCAGCGGCGGAGCGACGACCGGCGGGACGGGGACGTCGGCATCGGCATCCACCTCGTCGATCTCGTCCTGGTCGAGATCGGCGGAGGGCTCGACGTCCTGAGCCGGCAGAACATCACCCTCGCGCGGCGGGGCGATCGTCGCGATCTGGGACCGCGCCTGCTCGGCGGCCTCTTCGGGCTCGTCGTCGACGGCGAACTGCGCGACCGCGGTCGGCGGTTCCGGCGCATCGGCGGGCGGGGCATCGGCGTCGCTCGGGATCGCGGCGACCACCCAGTCGGTCACCGGTGCCGCGGCGGCGCTCGGCGCGCTCACCACGGCCGGGCGCGAGCGCGGTGCGACTGTCGAGGACGCCGGCGCGACAGGCGGCGCATCGGATGCCGGCGGAGCCGCATCGCCGTCGTGCTTGGCGAGGTACTTCACTCGGATGCCGAGCACGGCGAGGATCGCCTGGCGCAGGTCTTCGCTGGGCCCGGCGCCCGCGGCCAGCTTCTTGAAGCGCGCGACATCCGCCTGGCTCTGGAACGCGAGGGTCAGGATGTCCCCGTCCAGCTCGACGACACGGGAACCGGAGGCGAGCAGCCACGAAGACCGGCTGGTGTTCTCGAGGCGGCCCAGCACCTCGGGCCAGGCGTCGCGCATGTGCTGCAGCGTCACCGGACCGCTCGGCGCCGGGGCATCGTTCACGGGCGCCGGCGGGGAAGGCGCCGTCGCCGGGGTCGCGGGCGCCGCGCTGACGACGGGCGCCGCATGCGCGGAAGCGGGCGCCGTGGGCG
>NZ_CAURGG010000006.1:0-174921 GCF_963524805.1 uncultured Microbacterium sp.
GGCCAGCGCGGCCGCGGTATCGCGGATCGCCTGCGCGGCGAACGGGCCGCGCGGCGCGAGCGGCTCGGGCAGCCGTGGTCGCGGCGCCTCGGGCACCGGTCCTGCCTCGAGCGCCGCGACGTCATAGGGGATCGCGAGCACTGTGGGCACGCGATAGGTCAGCGCGTGCTCGATGGCGATGACCGTCGTGGCCGCGGCATCCGTCCGTCCGACGGTGTACGTGCGAGCGCCGACCGCCGAGGCGAGCGCGATCTGGTCGACACCCCACGGGCGACGGCCCGACGTCGGCTCATCGCCGACCACGAGCACCAGCGGCACGTGCGCCTGCACCGCCTCGGCCAGCGCGGTCAGCGTGTTGGTGAAGCCCGCGCCGTAGGTGGCCGTCGCCGCCGCGAGACCCCCGCCGGCCCGATTGTAGGCATCCGCGGCCACCACGCCGCCGGCTTCGTGGCGGACGGCGGTGTAGCCGACGTCGGTCGAGCGTTCGAGTGCATCGAGGAAGTAGGCGTTGCCGTTGCCCATGACCCCGAAGACGTGATCGATGTGGCGGGCGAGGGTCGCGGCGACGTGCGCGGAGACGGTGGGCATGAAGGCTCCAGAGACAGGGACGGAGAGACGGGATCCGTATGTGTCTCGCACACCCTGCCGGGCGGCTGCGTGCCCATTTTCCGAGCACCGGCGTGTTGTGGCCGGACGAGCCCAGTCTACTCCGCTCTCAGCGGCGGAACATGCTCGCCAGGCGCCCCGCGACCGGTCGCTGCTGCTCGCCCTGCTGGGCGCCCAGGACGATGAGGACCCCGGTGAGGACGGGAGTGACCCATTGGAGAACCCGCTGCTGCTTCTGCGCGGCCGACAGCTGAGGCGAGCTGCCCGCGCCGGGCTCCGTGACCCCCTCGGTGGGCTCGTCGGAGTGCTTGGCCATCTGCATCCCGGCGACAGCCGACCAGAGGGTGGTGCCGGCGGCGAGGATGGTCAGTGCGAGTTTGACCGTCGTGTTGACCCGGCTCTCCGGCTGGGTCGCGAGGCGCTCCTTGTTGCCGACGATCAGACCGACGCCGCCCACCGCGTGCGCAGCGAGCGCAGCCAGCTGCACGGGGGCCCAGCGGCCCCAGCCGATCGAGGAGATGCGCAGGCGCTCGGTCGGATCCTTCGCCTCCGCCGACGCGCCGTTCAATCCGACGGCACCCATCAGGTTGCCTCCGAACCAGGTCGCGAGGCTGAGGTCATGGAGGCTCCGGACGAGCGTGTTGCGTGCGGTCATGGTGTCGTTCCCTTCGTTGGAGGAGCCCCACGATGCGCGCGCGCGGTCACGGCGTCGAAAGGGTTGACGACGGTGCGCCGATGTGTTGTGATCGCGCATCTGACAGGCTGGGTCGATGAAGAAGACCATCCAGCTGCGCCGCTACGAGATCGTCGAGGGCGAATACGACGCCTTCCTGGCCTGGTGGCGTGAGTGGATGCCGCGCGTGCGGCCGGCCGCGGGGTTCGCGATCGAATTCGCGTACGGGCTGCCCGAGTCCAGCGAGTTCGTCTGGGCGGTCAGCGCTGAGGGCGACCGTGCCGCGTTCCTGGCGCGCGAAGAGGTCTACATGGCCTCCGACGCGCGGGCCGAGGCGTTCGACGGCGTTCCGCAGCGGGTTGCCGAGTACAACGTCCGCTTCGTCGACGAGATCGCCTAGTCGCCGCGATCAGCCGCCGAGCGCCTCCCGGATCACGTCGGCCGAGCGCCGCAGCCTCGCGGCGATCTGCGCGGGCTCGTGCCCGCTCGCGACGTAGACGACGGCGATCGCGCACGGCGTGCGTCCGCGGACGACCAGGGGCACGGAGACGGACTGCACGCTGGGGATCACCTCGTCGTGGCTCGTGGCGAACCCCCGGGCCGCGGCATCGGTCACCTCCTTGCTCAGCGCGGCCGACATGTCCGTCGGCCATGACGACGGCGGCAGCGCGGAGAGGATCGCTTTGCCCGGAGCGCCGACGACGACGGGATGCCGCGTCCCGGGCCGCTGCGCGACCGAGGCGACGGCGTGGCGGGGTTCGACGCTCACGAGCGTGACGCACTCGTCGTGGTCGAGCACGACCACGAAGCACGTCGCGCCGAGGTCATTCGCGACGGCGGTGAGCTCGGGGAGGGCTTCGGCCTGAAGGTCGGAGGCGACCCCCGCCGCCAGAGCGGCCATGCGCGCCCCCAGCCGGAAGCGTCCGGCCCCGTCACGGGCGATCAGGCCGTGGTCCTCGAGCGTGCGCAGCAGACGGTAGGCGACCGAGCGGTGCACGGAGAGCCGTCGGGCGACGTCGTCGATGGAGAGGGGCTCCCGGGCGTCGGCGAGGATCTCCAGGATCCGGATGCCGCGGCTCAGTGTCTGCGAGGGCGTGGCGGAACCGTTCGCTGCGGCATCCGTCATGGCGCTCCTCTTGTGCCGTCGATGGTCGAAGATATACGATCTGTTCAGTAGTAGAACGGCTCGTTCGAATATAGAACAGCGATGCCGTCCGCGCAATCGCTCCCCGGAGTGACCTCGACACCGACGTCCGAGGAGGACACCCATGCAGTTCCACCACCACGGATACGTCTCGGGCGAGCCCCGCGTGCACGAGGCGAGCGGCACGGGCATCGACCGCCCGAGCGAGCTGCCCGATGAGATGGACGTGCTGATCGTGGGGTCGGGACCTGCCGGCATGCTGCTGGCCGCCCAGATGTCTCAGTTCCCGCAGGTCAGCACGCGGCTGATCGAGCGTCGTGAAGGCCGGCTCGTCCTCGGTCAGGCGGACGGCATCCAGCCGCGCAGCGTCGAGACGTTCCAGGCCTTCGGCTTCGCCGAGCGCATCGTGGCCGAGGCGTACAACATCGCCTACATGAACTTCTGGGGCCCCGACCCCGGGAAGCCGCAGAACATCATCCGCACCGCCCGCACGGAGGACTACGCGTTCAAGATCAGCGAGTTCCCCCACCTCATCGTCAATCAGGCGCGTGTACTGGACTACTTCGCCGAGGCCGCCGCGTACGGTCCGGGGCGGATCACGCCGGACTACGGCGTCGAGTTCCTCGGTCTCACCGTCCATCGGGACGGCGAGCACCCCGTCGAGGTGCGGCTCCGCCACACCACCGGGCCGCGTGCGGGTCAGGAGCGCACGATCAGGGCGAAGTACGTGGTGGGATCCGACGGCGCCCGCAGCGGTGTGCGCGAGGCGATCGGGCGCAAGCACGTCGGCGCGTTCGCCGCCCACGCGTGGGGGGTGATGGACGTCCTGGTCAACACCGACTTCCCGGACTGGCGCACCAAGTGCGCGATCAACGCCGAGGCCGGGAACATCCTGCACATCCCGCGCGAGGGCGGCTACCTCAGCCGCATGTACATCGACCTCGGCGAGGTCGCCGAAGACGATGATCATCGGGTGCGCCAGACCCCGATCGACGAGGTGATCCGCAAGGCGAACGCCATCCTGCACCCGTACTCGATCGACGTGAAGCAGGTGGCCTGGAGCAGCGTGTACGAAGTCGGCCACCGCGTCACCGACAAGTTCGACGACGTCGACGTGGGCGAGACGCACGACCCTCGCGTGTTCCTGACCGGTGACGCGTGCCACACCCACAGCGCGAAAGCGGGGCAGGGCATGAACGTGTCGATGCAGGACGGATTCAACCTGGGATGGAAGCTCGGTCACGTGCTCACCGGTCTGAGCCCGGCGGAACTGCTGTCGACCTACTCCGCGGAGCGCCAGCCGGTCGCGCAGCAGCTCATCGACTTCGACCGCGAGTGGTCCTCGCTCATGGCCCGCAAGCCCGAGGAGATCTCCGACCCGACGGAGCTGGCGACCTTCTACCTCGGCACCGCAGAGTTCCCGTCCGGATTCATGACGCAGTACGGCTCGTCGATGGTGACCGCCGGCGCGCAGCACCAGTCGCTCGCGCCGGGCTTCCCGATCGGCAAGCGGTTCAAGAGCGTGGAGGTGGTCCGGGTGGGCGACGGCAACGTCGTCCATCTGGGGCACCACGCCAAGGCAGACGGGCGGTGGCGTGTCTACGCCTTCGCGGACGCGGACGGCTCGGCCCTGCAGGACTGGTCCGCTTGGATGAGCTCGGCCGACGCGCCGATCGCCCGGCACACGCCGCCCGGCGCCGACGTCGATGCGGTGTTCGACGTGAAGGCGATCTATCCGCAGTCTTTCGAGGAGATCGACATCACCCGCGTCCCGCCCCTCTTCACGCCGCGCACGGGTCCGCTCGAGCTGACGGACTGGGAGAAGGTCTACGCCTCCGGGCCGAGCGCCTGGACCAGCGCCGACATCTTCGCCGAGCGCGAGCTCACCTCCGACGGCGTGGTCGTCGTCGTCCGCCCCGATCAGTACGTCGCCGCCGTGCTGCCGCTCACGGCGACCGACGAGCTCGCCGCCTTCTTCGCGGGTGCGCTGCTTCCGCAGCGCGTGCCGGCGGAGACGCCGCGATGAACAATCGCTCGGTCGCGGGTGTACACGTCGTACATCGCGTGGCCGCGCCCGCCCGACCAGAATGACACCAAGCCCGTCCGACCGAGGAGTACCCGTGGCAGAGAACACCCTGACCGTCGACCGCGAGACCGAGCTGCTGGCCCGTGTCCCCGACAAGCTCTTCATCGGCGGCGAATGGCGAGCGGCCGCCGACGACAAGCAGCTGCGCGTCTTCGACCCCGCGACCGGTCGAGTGGTCAAGACGATCTCCGATGCGTCGCCGGCCGACGGCAAGGCCGCGATGGATGCCGCCGCCGAGGCGTTTCCGGCCTGGGCGAAGACTCCGGCGCGGGAACGCGCCGAGCTGCTGCGCCGCGCGTTCGACCTGCTTCAGGAGCGCAAGGAGGAGTTCGCCCTCCTCATGACGATCGAGATGGGCAAGCCGCTGGCCGAGGCGCGGGGCGAGGTCGGGTACGGAGGCGAGTTCCTGCGCTGGTTCAGCGAGGAGACGGCGCGCATCCAGGGGCGCTACGGCGCGAACCCCGAGGGCACGGGCCGGATGATCGTCTCGCAGCACCCCGTCGGGCCCTGCTTCCTGATCACCCCGTGGAACTTCCCGCTGGCGATGGCGACGCGCAAGATCGCACCCGCGCTCGCCGCGGGGTGCACCGTCGTCATCAAGCCGGCCGAGCTCACGCCCCTCACCACGCTGTACTTCGCCAAGCTGCTCGAAGACGCGGGACTGCCCAAGGGCGTGGTGAACGTCTTCACCACCTCGACCTCCGGTGCCGTTTCCGAGCCGATCATCCGCGACCCGCGGCTGCGGAAGCTCTCCTTCACCGGCTCGACCTCCGTCGGCCAGCGCCTGCTCGAGCAGGCCTCGCAGGGAGTGCTGCGAACGTCGATGGAACTCGGCGGCAACGCCCCGTTCGTCGTGTTCGACGACGCCGACCTCGACAAGGCGGTCGACGGCGCGATCCTCGCGAAGTTCCGCAACATCGGCCAGGCCTGCACTGCGGCCAATCGCTTCATCGTGCATCGCGCCGTCGCCGACGAGTTCGCGCGCCGCGTGACCGAGCGGGTGCAGGGCTTCACGATGGGGCGCGGCACCGAGGACGGCGTGGTCATCGGCCCGCTCATCGACGACCGCGCCGTGGTGAAGGCGGAGGAGCTGGTGGGCGACGCCGTCGACCGCGGTGCGCAGCTGCTCACGGGCGGTCAGCGGGGCAGGGTCGAGGGACTCGGGGACGGCACGTTCTACGAGGCCACGGTGCTCACCGACGTCAAGGCCGGCAGCGACATCCTGCGCGAGGAGATCTTCGGACCCGTGCTCGCGATCGTCCCGTTCGACACCGAGGATGAGGCGGTCGCGATCGCGAACGACACCGAGTATGGACTCGTCTCCTACGTCTTCACCGAGTCGCTCTCACGCGGCCAGCGCATGATCGACAAGCTCGAGACCGGCATGATGGGCCTGAACGCGGGTGTGGTCTCCAATGCCGCCGCGCCGTTCGGCGGCTGGAAGATGTCGGGGCTCGGTCGCGAGGGCGGCGCCGAGGGCATCCACGAGTACCTGCAGACCAAGTACACCCTGACGGCCGACCCGTACGCGTAGCGGATGTGAGAAGGGACGGATGCCGCGGCATCCGTCCCTTCTCACGTGGTCGGCCGGCGCGCCGGTTCAGTGCTCGCAGGTGCAGCCCGGGCCGCCGTCGCACGTCTCGGCGGTGATGTGCGCCTGACGGGAAGCGGGCACGTCCATGGCGGGGTTGGCGTCGAGGAAGCCGTACGGCTTGAACCAGAAGCCGGCGTAGTCCACCGGCATGATCGGCCAGTCCTCCGGGCGCGGAATGTGCGTCAGACCGAAGGTGTGCCACAGCACGAGGTCTTCGCCGTCGATCGAACGGTTCTGCGCGGTGTAGGCCGGCAGTCCGGCCCCGCCCTGATGAGCGTTCGGGTAGCGGCCACTCGGCCACCGCTCCTCCCGGTCGTAGGCCGTCGCCCACAGGTGCTTGGTCGCGAAGGCTGCGCGCGCGGCGACCGTGGAGGCGGGGTCGGCCATGAGCAGCGCCGTGGGCTGCGGCTGCAGGTGGTACGCGGTGGGCTTGCCGACGTGGTTCGTCTTCGACGCGCTCTGCACCTCCCACACGCGCGCGACGGAGGCATCGGCCACGCGCTGGGCCTCATGCTCGGTGCGCAGCGGCGTCTCGGTCCACGTGAACGCGCTGCCGAATTCGTTGCCGGGGCCCATCGGGATGCGCGCTGCGTCGATCTCGACGAGGCGGTTGTCCTCGCCGTCGATCGCGACGTCCAGCCGTGCCGAGAACAGGTGCTGGTGCACGGGGGCGAAGATGCCCGGAGCGATCTCGGGCGCATGGCGGTTGACCGATCCGCGCAGTCCCGCTCCGACGAAGACGATGCCGGTGGCCTTCGCTTCTACCTGAATGGACCCGTCGAGGTAGAAGTACCAGTAGAAGCCGTAGTCATAGTTCCCGATCGTGGAGAAGTACGACACGACGAGCCGCCGTGACCGCCGGACCTCCGCGCCGATCCCCGGCTCGGTGTGCTTCCAGAGGATGCCGTAGTCCTCCTCGTGCATGCAGACCACGTTCGGGATCTTCACGGCATGACCGTGATCGTCGGCGACGTAGCCGTCGAAGTATCGGATCACGCCCAGGCAATCGCAGCCCAGCTCGAGGTGGTTCGCGTTCTTGCCGAGCTGGTACTCGCCCGCGTCGAAATAGCTGATCCAGAAGCGCGTGGCGGAGGTGTCGCCGTAGGGCACGACCATCTCGGGGATGCTGCCTCGAGAAAGGACGGAGCGACCGTCGAAGGACACCGCGCTGAGCACGAGGCCCTCGCGGGCGTTGAACCCGACGCGCATCGACCACTTCTCCCATTCGACGAGGGAGCCGTCGACCGAGAAGCTCGGACCGTCGGGTTGGGTGATCTCGATCGGCTTGAGGCTCTCGCGGGCCGGGCCCACGGCATCCGGCGTGTATCTGCCGCTCGCGGCCGGTACCGGGATGTCGCCTTCGTCCTCGACGCGGATGACGCGGTTCTCGGTGAGATCGATGTGGACGATCAGACCCTCGACCGGGTGCGCCCACGGGTTGTCGTCCTCGGTGTCGCGCAGGAAGGTCAGCGAGCGGATCACCCGTCGCCCCACTTCGTCTGCCCGCCCGGTGAATCCCGGGGCGAGGGGGGAGCAGAAGGCCAGATCCATACGGGCTTCCAGCCCACGGCGGATCATCGCATCGCGCCACTCCACGGATGCCTTGGCCAAGTCCGCTGCCCGGTCGTACTCCTCGAACAGGTACTGCGGCTGTCCGTAGGGCGGCGAAGAGGGGTCGAGGTGGCGGTGTTCGAGCACCGCCGCCGTCGTGAGGGAGACCACGGCCTCGGCGGCGGCGCCGGTGGCGACATCCAGCAGCGTCACTTCGACGCGACGCTCGAAGGATGCTCCCGGTGACCACGCCGCCAGTTCCGCCTTCTCCGGCTCATGCGGCAGCAGCATCGGCACCCGCGTGGTCTCGCCCAGCAGCCCCGCCTCGACGAGGATCGCGCGTGCGGCTTCGATCTCGGCTCCGGTGAGCGGATCGAGCGGGTGCCGCGCCGCTTGGCGCTCCACCACGCGAACGGGGATCAGGTCGGGGTTGCTCAGGGCGTGGTCATGGCCGTGCTCGTGAACGTGCTCCTGGTGCGACATCGCAGACTCCTCCATGCTCTGGACCAGTCTGCGCGAGGCGGACCGCAATCTGTTGACTGTGCGCGCGCGACCCGTGACTGGGGGTGCGACACAATATGGGCATGCGCGTGGCAGGGATGATCGAGCGGCGGTTGCGCTCGCACCGCCTGTCCGCGCCGGCACCGAGCATCGCGGCGGCCGCCGGGCACATGCTGGCCACGCAGGCGCAGGAGTTCTGGGGTGGGCGGTGGGCGATCGCCGCGCGCACCGCAGGCGCCCCCACGGTGCGCGACGTCGACGCGGCCTTCGAGAGGGGCGAGATCGTCCGGTCGTGGACGATGCGAGGCACGATCCACCTGATCACCGCGCGAGATCTGGCCTGGGTGCTGTCTCTGACCGCGCAGCGCCAGTTGCGCTCTGCGGCGGCGGTGCACCGCCGCGAGGGCATCGACGCGGACGAACTCGCCAAGGCCGAGCGGATCGCCGTCGGCGCTCTCGGCGGCGGCAACCGGCTGAGTCGCGCGGAGCTGTTCGCCGTCCTCGAGGCCGGCGGCGTGTCGACGGCGCAGCAGCGCGGATACCACCTGCTCGTCGCGCTGTCGCTGCGGGGGACGGTGTGCCAGGGTCCGGTCGTGCCCCGCGTGGGCGGGCCGACACGCGAGCAGTACTTCGTCCGCAGCGACGAATGGCTGCGGGATGCCGCCGCGCCGGCCGACCCGCTCGCGGAGTTCTTCGCGCGCTTCATCGCCTCCCACGGTCCCGCCGGCGCGCGGGACTTCGCGTGGTGGTCGGGACTGCCGCTCGGTGTCGCGCGCAGTGCCGCCGAGGCGGCATCCCACGAGCTCACCGTGATCGCCGAAAATCCCGAGCCGGTCTACGTGATCGCCGCCCCGGCGCCGCGGCGCAGCCGCACCGCGCCCGCAGTGCTCGCCCTGCCGCCGTTCGAGGAGTACTACCTCTCGTATGCCGACCGCACGGTGCCGTGCGCACCCGAGTTCCTCGCCCGCGTCGGCCCCGGCATGAACGGCATCGTGCGGCCCATCCTCGTCGCTCGCGGCCAGGTGGTGGGAGTCTGGACGCACTCGGTCGCGGTCGGGCGGCACGCCGATGCGCCGGTTCCCGAACTTCTTTCATCGGGTGCCGCGACGGATGCCGAGATCGGGGCCGCCCTGGACCGCTACCGCGCCTTCATCACGGCGTGAGCACACGCGTGTCACACTGTGACGCGTGATGACCGAACCAGCGGCGGCCCGCCCGCACCGCGGGCGCGCGCTGGCGATCGCACTGATTGCGGTGATCGTGCTCGTGTACGTGACGGTGGTCGCGCTCTACGCCCTGAACGAGCGTGCCGTGAACATCGAAGGCTGCACGGACGAGCCACCGTCCGACGCCGTCCTGCTTTCGCTCACCCCCGAGTCGGTCAATGCGGCGACGGACCGCCTGCTTGCGAACCTCAGTGTCGTGTCGTTCGGTCCGATCGCCGCGCAGGGAACGAGCCTGCTCAGCGAGCCCCTGACCATCCTGGTCAGCGACACCGACGGTCCCCGCACGTTCACGATCGCGCAGGACGAGATCCCGTCGCCTCAATCGGTCAACTTCATCACCGACGGTTACGTCGAGCGCTGGCCCTTCGACGCGCACAGCGTCGATGTCGCGATCGTCTCCCTGCAGGGCGAAGGCGACCGGATGAGGGCGGTGCCGACCCTCCTGTGCGGATCGGCGCATGTTCCGGGCTGGACGTTCTCGTCTCAGGAGATCCCGGGCACCGACGAGGTCGTGGTCGATGGCGAGCAGGTCACCCAGGTTCGGATCACCGCCACCCGCTCGATCGCGGCTGTCGCGTTCGGCGTCGTCATCCTGTGCCTCATGGCCGTGCTGCCGGTCCTCGGCCTGACGGTCGCGATCGTCGCGTATCGCGGCATCCGCAAAGTCGAGGCGACCCTCATGAGCTGGATGGCCGCGATGCTGTTCGCGACGATTCCGCTGCGGACCTTCCTTCCCGGTTCACCGCCGATCGGGTCGTGGGTGGACTACCTCGTCGTGCTGTGGGTCGTCGCCGGTCTCGTGCTGGGGCTCGTGATCTACGTCCTCGCCTGGCTGCGATGGGGCACCCGCGGCGAGCGGGGCGCCGCGGACGGATCGATCGCCGTGGTCGCTGCCGGTGCAGCGGCATCCGCTGCGGACTCCGCTGCGGACGGGAGCGACGGAGGTTCCGCCGACTGAGCGGTCAGCCCTGGGCGTGCCGGTCCAGGAACTCGTAGACCTCGTTGTCGTCGACCCCGGGGAACGCGCCGCGGGGGAGCGGAGAGAACATCTGCATGTGCACGCGGGCGCTCGGCCACGCCTTGCCCTGCCAGCGCTCGGTGACCTCGGTCGGCGGGCGGCGGCAGCACGACTCGTCCGGGCACGTCGAGGTCGCGCGCTTCTGCGTCTCGCGACCGCGGAACCACTTGGCGTCGTCGAAGGGCACGCCGACCGTGATGGAGAACTCGCCGTCCGAGGTGGTGCCGGTCTGCGTGGAGCACCAGAAGGTTCCGGCCGGGGTATCGGTGTACTGGTAGTGCTCGGTCGTGCGGTTGTGCTCCTCGAAAGCGGACCGGGCGAGGAAGCGCCGGCAGACGATCTGTCCCTCGACCGATCCGGTGACATCGTTCGGGACCGGCAGGTCGTCGTTCTCGTACACGCGTGAGATGGCGCCCGACCCGTCGACGCGCAGGAAGTGCAGACGGATGCCGAGATGCCGGGTCAGCAGGTTCGTCATGCGCATCCCGGCCGCTTCGTGCGTCACGCCGAACGCGTCGCGGAAGTCCTCGACGGCGAGGTTGCGATCGCGCTTGGCCTGCGTGAGGAAGGCGACCGAAGCGGCCTCGGGCATGAGCGCGCAGGCCGCGAAGTAGTTGATCTCGAGCCGCTGCTCGAGGAAATCGGCGTAATCGTTGGGACGCTGGTGCCCGAGCAGGCGGTGGGCCATCGCCTGCAGCGCCATCGACCGCAGACCGTGGCCGCCGGGGATCGATGCGGGCGGCAGGTAGATGCGGCCGTTCTCCAGGTCGGTCACCGAGCGCGCCGAGTGCGGCAGGTCGTTGACGTAGAGCAGCTCGAAGCCCAGCTGCTCGGCCATGATGCTGACGGTCCGGTGGGTGAGCGCGCCGGAGACGTGCCCCGCCGCCTTGAGCTGCTTCTCGGCGAGCTGCTCGATGTCCCCCCGGTAGTTGTCGTGCTCGCGCATGCGCAGGCGCAGCTCGGTGTTCGCGCGCCGGGCCTCTTCGGGCGTCGCGATCGCCTCGCG
Source organism: uncultured Microbacterium sp. (assembly GCF_963524805.1). Lineage (GTDB taxonomy): Bacteria > Actinomycetota > Actinomycetes > Actinomycetales > Microbacteriaceae > Microbacterium. The sequence goes on from NZ_CAURGG010000006.1 coordinate 11,406, forward strand.
CTCGCGACGCTGCAGCTCGCGGTGCAGGCCCAGGACGGACTCGATCGTCTCGTCGGGGATGCCTTTGGTCACGCGCACCGGCGGAATGCCCAGCTGGCGGAACACCGAACCGGACTGCGCACGCTCGAGCTCGATCTCCAGTGCCGCGCGGCGGTTGGGGGGCTCGGCGGAGAGCAGGTCGGTCACCTCGACTCCGGTCGCCGTCGCGATCGCCTGCAGCAGCGAGAGCTTGGGTTCGCGCTTGCCGTTCTCGATGAGGCTCAGCTGACTGCCCGCGACGCCGACCCGTTCCCCCAGCTCGTCCAGCGTCAGCCCGTGGGAGACCCGCTGGTGCCGGATGCGGTGACCGAGCGTGGACAGTTCTAAGGAGGTGGGGGCCATTCTTTGATGTTAGCGAAAGAATCGTAATTCTTGATCCAGTTCTGTCCGGAAACTCTTCGGAATACCTCGCATAGTGGAGGAAGAACACCGATCTCATCCGATCGAAGAGGAGCGACCATGGCACTTGCCGACATCTTCACCCGGCCCGCACCCCGGGCGGCGCGCGGGCGCACGCCTGCCCCGAGCGGCTTCGGCCGGCGGCCGGAGGTCGAGGGCGATGCGATGACCGCACTGACCGCCTGGGTCGACCAGATCGCCGCGCTCACGCAGCCCGACAGCATCCACTGGGTCGACGGATCCCGAGCCGAGAACGACGCGCTGCTGCGGGAGATGGTGGATGAGGGCAAGATCATCAAGCTGAACCCCGAGTGGCGGCCCGGCTCGTACCTGGCGCGCTCGCACCCCAGCGATGTCGCTCGCACCGAGGGGCGCACGTTCATCGCCTCCGAGCTCGAAGAGGACGCGGGCCCGACGAACAACTGGGTCGCCCCGGCGGAGATCCGCGCCACGATCACCCCGCTGTTCGAGGGCAGCATGCGCGGTCGGACGATGTACGTGGTCCCGTTCTCCATGGGTCCGGTGGGTGGGCCGCTGTCGCACATCGGCGTGCAGATCACCGACAGCGCCTACGCGGTGACCTCGATCGGCATCATGACCCGCGTGGGCACCGAGGTGCTGCGAGAGATCGCGGCCGGCGCCCCCTGGGTCAAGACGGTGCACTCGGTCGGCGCGCCGCTCGCGCCGGGCGAGAAGGACGTCGCGTGGCCGTGCAACGACGAGAAGTACATCGTGCACTTCCCGGACACGCTCGAGGTGTGGTCCTTCGGCTCGGGGTACGGCGGCAACGCCATCCTGGCGAAGAAGTGCTTCGCGCTGCGCATCGCGTCGGTCATCGGCCGCGACGAGGGGTGGCTCGCCGAGCACATGCTGCTGATCCGCGTGATCAACCCCGCGGGCAAGGCCTTCCACGTCGCGGCGGCGTTCCCGTCCGCGTGCGGCAAGACGAACCTGGCGATGCTGCGTCCGTCGATCCCCGGCTGGCGCGTCGAGACTCTGGGCGATGACATCGCGTGGCTGCGTCCGGGAGATGACGGACGCCTCTGGGCGATCAACCCCGAGGCCGGATTCTTCGGCGTCGCTCCCGGCACCGGCGAGTCGACCAACGTCACAGCGGTCGAGACCCTCTGGGGCAACACGATCTTCACGAACGTCGCGCTCCGCCCTGACGGCGATGTCTGGTGGGAGGGCCTGACCGATGAGGCTCCCGCGCACCTGACCGACTGGGAGGGCAACCCCTGGACACCTGACGCGGGTCGTCCGGCCGCGCACCCGAACTCCCGCTTCACCGTCAGCGCCGGGCAGTGCCCGCAGATCGCCGGGGACTGGGAGTCCCCCGAGGGTGTCCCGCTGGATGCGATCCTGTTCGGCGGACGCCGCGCGACGAACGTCCCGCTCGTGGTCGAGGCCACCGACTGGACGCACGGCGTCTTCATGGGCTCGAACATCTCGTCCGAGCGCACCGCCGCGGCCGAGGGCACCGTCGGGGAGCTGCGCCGTGACCCGTTCGCGATGCTGCCGTTCTGCGGCTACAACATGGCGGACTACTTCGGCCACTGGCTCAAGGTCGGCCAGCAGCTGCGGTTCGACCGCGCGCCCCGCATCTTCCAGGTCAACTGGTTCCGCAAGGGCGCCGACGGCCGGTTCCTCTGGCCCGGTTTCGGCGACAACGCCCGCGTGATCGACTGGATCATCCGCCGCATCGAAGGCTCGGTGCCGGCGGTCGACAGCCCGATCGGCCGGCTGCCGCAGACCTCGGACCTGAACCTCGACGGCATCGACGTCCCCGAGCAGGACCTCGCCGAGCTGTTCGCGATCGATCGGGACTCGTGGCTGCGCGAAACGGACCTCACCGAGGAGTTCTACGGCACGTTCGGCGGCCGCATCCCCGCTCCGCTGCAAGCCGAGCTGTCCGCACTGCGGTACCGCCTGCAGCGCTCCTGACCCGCGGGGTCCGGACGCTGAGACGACAACTGCACGTCGAGACCGCGGGTGAACCCCGCAGTCTCGACGTGCAGTCGTCGTCTCACGGTATGCGAGAGCGCGGACCGGTCAGACCAGCAGCTGGTGCTTCGCGAGGTCGCGGTACAGCGGCGTCGAGAGCACGAGCTCGGAGTGAGTGCCCTGGCCGACGACCTGCCCGTGGTCGAGCACGATGATCCGGTCGCTGTCCACGACGGTCGAGAGCCGGTGCGCGATCACGATCAGCGTGCGGTCCTCGGCCACGGCGTCGATCGCCTCGCGCATCCGCTGCTCGTTCACGCCGTCCAGCGACGACGTCGACTCGTCCAGCAGCAGGATCGGCGGGGCGGCCAGCAGCGCCCGCGCGATCGCCAGGCGCTGACGCTCTCCGCCTGACAGCATGACGCCGTCCTCGCCGACCGGCGCCTGGATGCCGAGCGGGTCGCGCTCGAGCACCTCGCTCAGGTTCACGGCGTGCAGCACGCGCTCGCAGTCGGCATCGGTCGCCTCGGGCGATCCCAGGCGCAGGTTGTCGGCGATCGTGCCGGCGAGCGTGGGGGCGTCCTGCTCGACGTAGCCGAACTGGGCACGCAGCTGCTCGCGCGGCAGTGCGCGGATATCGCGTCCGTCCAGCTCGATGGCTCCGCCGGTCGGGTCATAGAATCGCTCGACGAGCGAGAGCACCGTGCTCTTGCCCGCGCCGCTCGGGCCGACCAGCGCCACGCGGGATCCGCGCGGGACCTCGAAGGACACGCCGCGCAGCACGTCGCGGTCGACCTCGAGTGCCGGGTCGACGCCCGGTCGCTCCAGATGAACCTGCTCCAGCACAGCGCGGGCCTCCTTGGCGGCCGCCTCGCGAGCGGCGACCACGTTCTCCGGGTAGCGGAAGCGCACATCGCGGAACGCGATCGCGGGGGCGGATGCCGCAGCCGCAGCGTTCGCACCGTCTGGCCCCTGAGCCTGCCCGACGGCCGCGGCGATCTTCGCGTCCTCCTGCGCTTCGGTGGGGAGGTCGAGCACCTCCTGGATGCGCCCCAGGGCGCCCAGCGCCTGGTTCACCGAGGTGATCGCGCCGAACGTCGAGCCCAGCGGCGCGATCAGCAGGAACAGGAAGAGGATGAACGTGACGAGCGACGCGATCGTGATCGCGCCCGAGGCCACCCGAAAGCCGCCCACGCCGAGCACGACCAGCAGCGACACCTGCAGCGCGATGCCGGCGACGGGCACCACGAGCGCCGAGACCTTCGCGATGCGCACGCCGACGGCGTACACGTCCGTCGCGAGTGCCGACACCGACGTCACTTCCCGCTCGGTCGCCCCCGCGGCGCGGACGGTGCGGATCGAGCCCACGGCGCGCTCGACGCCCGACGCCAGCTCTCCGACCTTGACCTGCTGCTCGGTGGACGCCGTGCGGATGCGGCCGCTCAGCAGCACGACGACGACGACCGAGATGCCGATCACCACGACGATCATCACGAGCAGGACCGGATCGATCACCGCCATCGCGACGAGCGCGCCGACGAAGATGAGCGAGTTGCCGATCGCATCGGCCAGCCCCTGGGTGAGAACGGCGTACAGCAGCGTCGTGTCGGTGCCCACGCGCGAGACCAGATCGCCGGTGCGCCGCGCGTCGAACTCGCTGATCGGCAGATGCAGGATGCGGGCGATCAGCTTCCGGCGACTCGAATACACCACGGCGGTGCCGGTGCGCTGGAGCAGGTAGTGCTGGTACCCGGAGATGACCGAGGCCACGACGACGAGCGCGATCAGCAGACCGACGAGGGGCCCGAGGGTCTCGCCGGCCTGCACCCGTTCGATGACCCCGCCCACCAGCAGCGGCTGGGCGAGCGTCGCCAGCGCGCCCAGCACGCTGAGGACCGCGATGACCACCAGCACCGGCTTGTGCTCGAAGATGAACGGCAGCAGCTGCCGGAAGGTCGCGCGGGGGCCTTCGGGACTCCTGCGCCCGCGCCGGCCGCGCCCGCGCGCCGGCGGGGGTGCCTCGAGCTGATCGCCGGGGGAGTCGGAGAGGGCGGGGGGTGCGGACACGGATGTCACCTCGGTGTTCTCAGGGGTCACTGTCGACCGTACTTCTTGTGGACGGCCTGCCGGCTCACGCCGAGGGCCGAGGCGATCGCCTGCCAGGAGTGCCCCAGGTTGCGCGCCCGGCGCACCTGGATCTCCTCGGCCCGGGCGAGTTCGCGGCGGACGCCGGCGAGGCGGTGCAGCTCGGCGATCGGTGCGCCCTCGGGCGCGGATCCGATGAGGGTGCGGATGTCATCGCCGCTCATGGACGGGTCCTTTCGATGCACGGATGCCGGGGCGGCCGGCATCCGTGTCAACCATAGTTGACACTCGCGGTGTCGTCAACTTCGGTTGACAGATTGACCCGTTCCGGTGTCCGCAGCCGCGGGTAGGGTTATCCGGTGCCCGCTCCCGTGATCTCCGCCGCGAACCTCGTGAAGGCCTACACGTCCAAGGGGAAGCCCGACTTCCTGGCGGTCGACGGCCTCTCGTTCGAGGTCGCGCCGGGCGAATCGTTCGGCCTGCTCGGACCCAACGGCGCGGGCAAGTCGACGACGATGAAGATGATCGGCGCGGTCTCGACGCGGACGAGCGGCGACCTGACGATCCTGGGTCTGGATCCCGATCAGTACGGGCCCGAGATCCGGTCGCGGCTGGGCGTGGTGCCGCAGCAGGACAACCTCGACGGCGAGCTGAACGCACGCGAGAACCTCTACATCTACGGGCGCTACTTCGGCCTGCCCGGTGCCGTCTGCGCGCAGAAGGCCGACGAGCTGCTCGCGTTCGCCGCGCTGGAGGACAAGGCCAAGAGCAAGGTCGATCAGCTCTCCGGCGGTATGAAGCGCCGGCTCACGATCGCTCGCGGGCTCATCAACGATCCGCGCATCCTGCTGCTGGACGAGCCGACCACGGGTCTGGACCCTCAGGCGCGCCACGTGCTGTGGGACCGCCTGTTCCGCCTCAAGGAGCGCGGCACGACCCTGCTGCTCACGACCCACTACATGGACGAGGCCGAGCAGCTGTGCGACCGGCTCGTCGTGGTCGACAAGGGCCGGATCATGGCCGAGGGCACTCCCGCTTCGCTCATCCGCGAGCACTCGAGCCGCGAGGTGCTCGAAGTGCGCTTCGGCTCGGACCGCAACCAGCAGATCGAGCCGCAGCTGCAGGGGATCGGAGACCGGGTCGAGGTGCTGCCCGACCGCGTGCTGATCTACACCGAGAACGGCGAGCACGCGCTCGAGCAGGTGACGGCGCGCGGGCTCGAGCCGCTCACGTCGCTCGTGCGCCGCTCGAGCCTCGAGGATGTGTTCCTGCGCCTGACCGGAAGGTCGCTGATCGAATGAGCGCCGCCGAGATCCCCGGCGCCGGGCAGGGCGACGCGGGCCTGCTCGCGCAGCCGTCGCTGGACGAACTGCGCGCCGAGGCGATGGAGTGGGGGCGGAAGCCGCGCGCTTTCGGGTCCTGGTACGTCACCGAGCACATGGTCCGCGCGATGCGCGCGTACGGCTGGACGATCGTCGTCGGCGCGCTCGGCCAGCCGATCCTGTATCTGCTCGGTCTGGCGGTCGGGCTCGCAGCGCTCATCGACGCTCCGATCAGCGAAGGCGGGGTGGAGGTGTCCTACCTGGTGTTCGTCGCGCCCGCCCTTCTGATGACCTCGACGATCGCGGTGGCGAGCGAGGAGTTCACCTACCCGGTCATGTCGGGCTTCAAGTGGCGGCGCTACTTCTACGGTTTCAGCGCCTCCGCGATCTCACCGGGCCAGATCGCGACCGGCGTCGTCTTCGGCGCCGCCGCGCGCATGATCGTGGTCGCCGTGGCGTACACCGGCTTCCTCTACCTGTTCGGCGCGATCCCCGACGTCGCCACCGGCTGGCTGTCGATCTTCGTCGCCATCCTGGCCGGTCTGGCCTTCGGCATCCCGATCATGGCCTACGCGGCGTCGATCCAGGACGACAAGGGCCAGTTCGCCCTCGTGCAGCGCTTCGTCTTCATGCCGATGTTCCTGTTCTCGGGCACGTTCTACCCTCTGGCGACACTGCCGCTGTGGCTGCAGTGGATCGGCTGGATCTCGCCCCTGTGGCACGCGACCGAGATCGGCCGGTGGCTCACCTACGGCAGGCCCATCCCGCCCGCGATGCTCGCCGTCCACTTCGGCTACCTCCTCGCGCTGATCGTCGTGGGCTACGTGCTGGGCCGGCGCCTGTTCGAGCGGAGGCTCGGGCAATGACCGCTGTGACGACCGCACCGCCGACCCGCCGCGCGGGGGGCGTGCGAGCCCTGTGGGCGGGCAATCCCGGCGCCGTCGTGCAGCGCGGCCTGCTCGCCGCCCGCTCGTCGAGCTGGATCGTCGTGCTCTCCGGCTTCTTCGAGCCGGTGTTCTACCTGCTCTCGATGGGGCTCGGACTCGGCGCGCTCATCGGCACGGTCGAGACGACCACCGGACTCGAAGTCTCGTACGCGGCCTTCATCGCGCCGGCGCTGCTGGCGGTCTCGGCGATGAACGGAGCGATCTACGACTCGACCTGGAACGTCTTCTTCAAGCTGAACTACGGCAAGCTCTACGAGGGGATGCTGTCCACCTCGCTCGGGCCGCTCGATGTCGCGCTCGGTGAGATCCTCTACGCGCTGCTGCGCGGGCTGCTGTACGCGACAGGCTTCATGATCATCATGCAGATCGCGGGGCTCAATCTCGCCTGGACGGCGATCCTGGCGATTCCGGCGGTGCTGCTGATCGCCTTCGGCTTCGCCAGCCTCGGGATGGCGGTGACCAGCTACATGAAGGCCTTCCAGCACATGGACTGGATCAACTTCGTACTGCTGCCGATGTTCCTCTTCTCGGCGACGCTGTACCCCATCACCGTCTACCCCGAGTTCATCCAGGTGCTGGTGAAGATCTTCCCGCTCTGGCACGGAGTCGAGCTGGTGCGGGGACTGACGACCGGCGCGCTCTCCTGGGGCATGCTGTGGCACGTCCTGTACTACGTCGTGATGATCGTCGTCGGACTGATCTTCACGACCAAGCGACTGCGCGCGCTCTTCCTCGACTGAGGGGATGCCGCCTCAGAGCGACCCGGTCTCGCCGACGCCCAGATTGTCGTCGTAGTCGACGTTCTTCGTCTCGGGGGCCAGCAGCAGGGCGATGAAGGTGAGCACCGACATCGCCGACAGGTAGAGGCCGACCAGCCACGGGTTGCCGTCGCCGAGCTGCCAGAGCCACACCGCGACCAGGGGCGCCAGGGCGGCGCCGAGGATCGAGGACACGTTGTACGAGATCGCCGACCCCGAGTAGCGCACGTTCGTCGGGAACAGCTCGGGAAGCACCGCTCCCATGGGGCCGAAGCTCGAGCCCATCAGCACGAATCCGATCACCAGGAACGCCTGCGTCAGGGCCCCGGTGAACTTGGGGTCCGCCTGCGGCAGCAGGAAGAGGCTGAAGGTCAGCCCGAACACGATGATTGCGCCGGTCACCCACAGCAGCAGCGTGCGGCGTCCGACGCGGTCGGCGAGCGGGCCGGAGAGCAGGGTGAAGATCCCGAAGAAGACCACGCCGATGATCTGCATGATCACGAAGTCGGTGTAGCCGAATCCCAGTCCGGGGTAGAACTGCGCGGCGAACGCCGTCGCGTCGAACGTCGTGCCGTTCGCCTCCGCGGCCGCCTGGGCGGCGGCCGATGCGGTCGCCAGATCGCCCGCCTTCGTGCCGTAGGACAGCGTGAAGTTCGTCATCAGGTAGAACAGCACGTACGTCGCCAGCATGATGAACGTACCGAGGATCAGGTGCCACCAGTGCAGCCGGATCACGGTGCCCAGCGGGAACCGCGTGATCGCGCCCTTCTTCTCCGCCTTGACGAACGTGTCGGATTCGACCAGCCGCAACCGCACCCACAGGCCGATGATCACCATGACGGCCGAGAACAGGAACGGCACGCGCCATCCCCACTCGAGGAACGCCTGCGAGCGCTGCCCGGTGCCGTCCGGGTGGGGCAGCAGGAAGTTGATCGCCAGGAACACGCCGTTCGCGATGATGAAGCCCAGGGGTGCGCCCACCTGCGGGAACGTGCCGTACCAGGCGCGCTTGCCCGCCGGCGCGTTCTCCGTCGCAACCAGCGCCGCACCCGACCACTCGCCGCCCAGCGCGAAGCCCTGCGCGAGGCGCAGGACGAGCAGCAGCAGCGCCGCCCACCAGCCGATCAGCTGATAGGTGGGCAGACAGCCGATCAGGAAGGTGGCCACCCCCATGGTCAACAGCGACGCGACCAGGGTCGCCTTGCGCCCGAAGCGGTCGCCGAAGTGGCCGAACACCACGGCGCCGATCGGGCGGGCGATCATCGCGGCGCCGAACACCGCGAAGGACGCCAGCAGCGAGGTGGTGTCGTTGCCGGTGGGGAAGAACAGGATCGGGAAGACGAGCACCGCCGCGGTCGCGTACGCGTAGAAGTCGTAGAACTCGATCGTGGTGCCGATCAGGCTCGCGGTGATGACGCGCGAGCGAGGGTTGGCAGGAGCGGGGGGAGCGGCGATCGTCTGAGTCATGTCCTTCTCTCGGGGATCAGCGCCAGATGACGGCGATGGCGGCGTTGAGCAGGGTCAGGATGCCGATGGACCAGAACAGCGCGGGGGCGACCTTGCCGCCCTTGCGCTGGCGCGACATGCCGATGCCCAGCAGCGCGCCGATGATGAGGAGGATGACGAGCTTGACGCCGATCTTGGCGTAGTTCAGGTCGTGGTCGATCCCCCAGGGCGCGGCCAGGATGAGGCCGGCCACCGCCGCGATCGCCAGGCCGATGTTCATCAGCGGCGTGACCTGCACGCGGTGGTTGTACACCTCGACGGCCCACGCCCCGAACAGGACGGCGAAGCCGCTGAGGTGGACGAGGACGACGACGTGACGGAGGACTTCGACCGGTTCCATGCCCTCACGCTATTGGGAGGGTGGATTCTGCGCCAGCAAGGCGCGCCTCACTGCGACGATGCGGCCTCAGCCGCGCAGTTCGCGCAGCACCAGCGCCGTGCGCACTGCCGCGTCCGCCGCCTCGGCGCCCTTGTCCTCGTGCGAGCCGGGCAGGCCCGCGCGGTCGATGCCCTGCTGTTCGTCGTCGAGCGTCAGCACGCCGAAGCCGACGGGACGGCCGGCATCCAGAGCGACGCGGGTGAGGCCGTCGGTGGTCGCCGCCGACACGTACTCGAAGTGCGGGGTTCCGCCGCGGATGATCACGCCGAGGGCCACGACAGCGTCGGCGCCGGCCGTGAAGGCCGCCTGGGCTGCCACCGCCAGCTCGAAGGACCCGGGCACGCGCACGAGCTGCCATGTCGCTCCGGCTTCGTCCAGCGCGCGCTGCGCCCCGGCGATCAGCCCGTCGGTGATCACTTCGTGCCAGGTGCCGGCGACGATGACGACCTCCAGGCCCGAGCCGTCCGTCCCGCCCGTGATGGGCGCTCCCTTGCCGCTCACGCGCCCGCCCCCTCGTGCATGTGGGCCAGGGCGTCGGTGAGGTCCTCTTCGGCGATGAGGTGCCCCATGCGGTCGCGCTTGGTCGACAGGTACTGATGATTGTTGGGCCCGACGCCCACCAGCAGCGGCACCTGCTCGACGATCTCCAGCCCCAGCTGGCGAAGCTGGGACACCTTGTCGGTGTTGTTGGTCAGCAGGCGCACCTTCTCGACGCCGAGGTCTGCCAGGATGCCTGCGGCGGCCGCGTAATCGCGGGCGTCGGCCGGAAGACCCAGGGCGAGGTTGGCGTCGACCGTGTCGAGGCCGCGCTCCTGCAGGCTGTACGCACGGAGCTTGTTGATCAGTCCGATGCCGCGACCTTCGTGACCGCGCATGTAGATCACGACGCCGCCGTCCTGCTCGATCGCATCCAGCGCCGCTTCCAGTTGCGGCCCGCACTCGCACTTGAGCGAGCCGAACGCCTCGCCGGTCAGGCACTCGGAATGCACGCGGACGAGCGGAGCATCGGATCCGAGTTCGCCGGAGACCACCGCCAGGTGGTCGGTGCCCGTGATGCGGTCCTTGTACGCCAGGAACCGGAACTCGCCGTGCGAGGTCGGCACCTTGGCCTCTGCGCGCAGGCTCACCCGGCGTCGGTGAGCCACCTGGCCGGCCGCATCGACGGGCTCGTGCTCATCGAGGTGGGCGATCAGCTGCTCGATCGTGATCACCGGCACACCGTCGCGCTCGCCGAGCTCGACCAGCCCGGGCAGGCGCATCATCGATCCGTCCTCGGCGACGACCTCGGCGATGGCGCCGACCGGCTTCAGGCCCGCCAGCCGCATGAGCTCGACGGCGGCCTCGGTGTGACCGCCGCGCTCGCGCACGCCGCCGTCGACGGCGCGCAGCGGCAGGATGTGACCGGGTCGGATCACGCTGGTGGGTGTCGAGGACGGGTCGGCCAGGACGTTCAGCGTGTGCGCGCGGTCGGAGGCGCTGATGCCGGTCGAGACCCGGTCGGCTGCATCCACACTGACGGTGTACGCGGTGCCGCGGGCATCCTCATTCACTTCGACCATCGGCGGCAGGTCGAGGCGGTCGGCCCATTCTGCGGGCATCGGCGCGCAGATGAAGCCGCTCGACCAGCGCACCGTCCAGGCGATCCACTCCGGAGTGGCCAGTTCGGCGGAGAGCACCACGTCTCCTTCGTTCTCACGGTTCTCGTCGTCTGCGACGATGACGGGCTTTCCGGCGCGCAGGGCGTCGAGGGCGGTGGAGATGGACGAAAGGCTCATCGGGAGCCTCCTTCTGTGAGGGTTGCGTCAGTCGTCGAGGTTCGGTCGGGGGTGAAGGCGAGGAGTCGCTGCACGTGGCGCGCGAGGATGTCGGTCTCGAGGTTCACGCGGTCGCCGGCGACCCGAGCGCCCAGGGTGGTCGCCGCGAGCGTCTCGGGGATCAGCGAGACCTCGAACCACTGCTCGGGGGAATCGGGCGTGCTGACCGAGCTCACCGTGAGTGAGACGCCGTCGACCGCGATCGAGCCCTTGTCGACCACGAGCGGAGCGAGCAGGGCGGGCAGTGCGACGCGCAGCACGCGCCACTGCTCGCCGGGGCGGACCTCGAGCAGCTCGCCCGTGCCGTCGATGTGTCCCTGCACGATGTGTCCGCCGAGGCGGCCGTGGGCTGCGGTCGCCCGCTCGAGGTTCACGACGCGTCCGGCATCGACGCCCGCGAGGGTGGACATGTCCAGCGTCTGCCGCATGACATCAGCCGTGAACCAGTCCTCGCCGCGATCGACCACGGTGAGGCAGACGCCGCTCACGGCGATCGAGTCGCCGTGCCCGGCATCCGACACCGCCTTGGGGGCTCGGACGGTCAGCCGCACGCCGTCGCCCGAGGGTGCGACCGCGGTGACCGCGCCGATCTCTTCCACGATTCCGGTGAACATCAGCTTCCTTCCGTCGGGAGGGGATGGGCCAGGATGAGCAGGTCATCGCCCAGGGTCTGCACGGACTGGATCCGCAGCCGGCGCTGCTGGGCGATCGTCTCCACGCCCAGACCGCGCAGGGCGGTCCGGTCGGACCCGTCGGCGCCCGCGCCGACGAGAGTGGGTGCGAGGTAGGTCAGGATCTCGTCGGCCAGCCCGTCACGCAGGAACGCGCTCGCGACGGTGGGTCCGCCCTCGACGAAGACGCGCTGCACTCCGCGCTCGCGAAGCTCGGTGAGCACCGCGGGAAGGTCGTGACCGGGGCGCTGGGTGAGGGCTACGGGGTGGTCGTGCAGCGCGGCGTCGCCGGGAATTGGACGATCGCCGAGCACGACGGGCGCGGGCTGGCTCTCGAACAGCGTGCCGTCCGGGCGCCGAGCCGTCAGTGCCGGATCATCTGCGAGCACGGTGCCGGTGCCGACGACGATCGCGTCGGCCTGCGCGCGGCGGCGGTGCACGTCGGCGCGCGCCTCCGGACCGGTGATCCACCGGCTCGTGCCGTCGGCTGCCGCCGCGCGCCCATCCAGGCTCTGCGCCCACTTCACGGTGACGTGCGGGCGGCCCAACCGCTGCACGGTCAGCCACGAATCGAGCAGCTCCGTGGCCGCGACCTCGAGGAGGCCGGCCTCCACCTCGACCCCTGCCTCCCGAAGGCGCGCGGCGCCGCCGGTGGACTCAGGGTTCGGGTCGGCTACGGCGTAGATGACGCGGGCGACTCCGGCGGAGATGAGCGCCTCGGAACAGGGGCCGGTGCGGCCGGTGTGGTTGCACGGCTCCAGGGTGACGATCGCCGTGGCGCCCCGGCCCGCGCCGGCGGGGAGCTGGGAGAGCGCGTCGACCTCGGCGTGGACCGTGCCGGCGCCGCGATGCCATCCCTGAGCGAGGACCTCACCGGCGGGCGAGAGGATGACTGCTCCGACCTGCGGATTGACTCCGCGAGGACCGCGCCGGGCGAGCAGAAGCGCGCGCCGCATGGCGTCTCGCTCCACAGCGTTCACCGACATCCGAATCCTTCTTTCAGGCTCCGGGAAACGGCGAACGGCGGCACGCTCGCGCCGCTCGTGCTGCCTCCCATCCGGACTCGCAGCAGTCGCCTGCTGCATCACCGTCGGTTCCGGATTTCCACCGGATCAGCCTCGGCGGCACCCCATCGGGATGCCGGTTCCTCAGCTCGCGGACTATCACCGCCGGTTCGGATTCACACCGACCCCGGAGCACGTAATGCACTTGAGTGTAGTCAACGCGTTCCGGCGCGATTCATTCCATGTCGCTGAATGAAGGGCGCGCTCACTCGGTGAGCGCGCGGGCGGCCGCCTCGTCCACGACGAGGTCGGTGACCAGACCTGCCGCCAGCGCGCCGCGCACGCTCACGACCTTCGAGGCGCCCGAGACGATGCACAGGCGCCGGGGCACGGCGCGCAGGACGTCGAAGCGCGGGCCGGTGGCCCGGTCGTTCAGGGGGATGCCGTCGCTGGATCCGTCCGCGCGGAAGAAGACGGTCGCGACATCGCCGACCACGCCCTCCCGCTCCAGGGCCGCGAGCTCGTGAGGCTCCAGGTATCCGCCGGCGTACACGTGGCTCGGCACACGGGAGCCGGCGGACCCGGTGCTGAACACGACCAGGTCCATCGCGGCGTGCATCGCCAGGATGCGCCGCGTACTGCGCTCGCGCCACATCGCACGCTTCGTGCGGGGGTCGTCGAAGAATGCGGGCACGGGGAACTGCTGGGCGCTGCCGCCGTAGGCCGCCGAATACCGGCTGAGGATCTCGCTGGCGTAGAGCAGACCCGTCGTGTGCGTGTTGCCCGACCCGTTCAGCTGCACGAACGTCGTGCCGTGGACAGGCTTGGGCACCAGACGCCTGCTCACCGCCTCGGTTGTCGATCCCCACGCCACGCCGACGGTCATCTCGGGGCCCACCAGGTCTCCCAGCAGGTGCGCGGCGGCCACCGCGACCCGCTCCTGCCGTTCGACCTCATGGGTGTCGTCGGGAACCGGCACGACATGCGCGGTGATCCCGAACCGGTCGGCGAGGCGCTCCTCGAGCAGCTGCGGGGCCGCGAACGGAGAAGTGATGCGGATGTCGACGATGCCGGTCGCCCGCGCGTGGCTCAGAAGCCGCGAGACGGTCGAACGCGATGTGCGCAGTTCGTCCGCGATCGCCTCCATCGTCCGCTCCTGCACGTAGTAGAGGTGAGCAGCAGTCAGCGCCCGCTGCAGAGTGCGGTCATCGAGGAGGTCGTCCATCGAGCCAGCCTTGCACATATGTGCAATCGGCCTGCAACAACGTCCACGAGTGTCAGGATGGATTCACCGAAGGAACGACGATGATGGGGGATCGCGATGACCGACGCCGTTCGAGACGCCTTCGCCGCCCTGGCGGCACGGCCGTACGCCGACGTGCTGATCGTGGGCGGTGGGATCAATGGGCTCGCCACCTTCCGGGACCTGGCGCTGCAGGGAATCGACGTCGCCCTGGTCGAGCGTGCCGACTTCGTCAGCGGAGCATCGGCGGCCTCCTCGCACATGATCCACGGCGGCATCCGCTATCTCGAGAACGGGGAGTTCCGCCTCGTCCACGAAGCGGTCACCGAGCGCAACGCGCTCCTGCGCATCGCCCCGCACTTCGTCCGCCCGCTGCAGACGACGATCCCGATCTTCTCCACGTTCTCCGGGGTGCTCAGCGCACCGCTGCGCTTCCTCCGGCACGGCGGCGGCGCTCACACCGAGCGCGGAGCGGCGCTCATCAAAATCGGTCTGGTGATCTACGACTCGTTCTCCCGTGGCGGGGTCTTCTCGAGCCAGGACCGCGTTCCTCGCCACACGTTCCGCGGGCGCAAGCGCTCGCTGGAGGATCTGCCCGAACTCAATCCCGGCATCACGTACACCGCCACCTACTGGGACGCGTCCCTGCACGACCCCGAGCGGCTTGCGATCGACGTGCTGCAGGACGCGCGAGCCGCCGGAGGCGACCGGGCGCGCGCGGCGAACTACACCGCCGCCGTGGGTGCCGAAGGGGGGCGAGTGGTGCTCCGCGACCAGGAGACCGGGCAGGAAGTCGGTTTCGCCGCATCCGTCGTCATCAACGCGTCCGGGCCGTGGACCGATCTCACCAACAGCGCGCTCGAGCACCCCACCCGCCTGATGGGCGGCACCAAGGGATCCCACATCGTCCTGGACAACCCCGAGCTGCTCGCCGCCACCGGTGGCCGGGAGCTCTTCTTCGAGAACGCCGACGGCCGTATCGTGCTCATCTACCCGCTCAAAGGCCGGGTGCTCGTGGGAACGACCGACCTCGAGCACCGCATGGGCGAGCCGACCGTCTGCACGGAGGCGGAGGTCGACTACTTCATCGACCTGATCGGCCAGGTGCTTCCTCGCATCGAGGTGGACCGCGCACAGATCGTGTACCGCTTCTCCGGGGTCCGCCCGCTGCCCGGCCACGGCGACCTCCCGGCCGGCTTCGTCTCGCGCGACTACCGGATCGAATCAGCGCCGCTTGCGGACTCGGACACGACGGTGCTCAGCCTCGTCGGCGGCAAGTGGACGACGTTCCGGGCGTCGGCCGAGAACCTCGCCGATCACGCCCTGGAGCTGCTGGCCGTTCCGCGTCGCACCTCGACGCGGGGAGTTCCGATCGGCGGCGGCCGAGGCTACCCCACCACCGAGCGGGCGCGCCGTCAGTGGATCGACGGCCACGCGCACGGGCTCGACCCGGCGCGGGCGGCGATGCTGCTCGACCGCTACGGCACCGTCGCGGCCGAGGTGATCGAGGCCATCGTGGCCGACGCCGACGACGCCCTGCTGCGGACCGTCCCGTCCTACAGCACGGCGGAGCTGCGCCGCCTGGCGCGCACCGAATCGGTCGCGCACCTCGAAGACGTGCTGCTGCGGCGCACGAGTCTCGCTTTCATCGGCGCCGTCACGGCCGAATCGGCTCGCGAGGTCGCCGAGGCGATCGCGCCGGTCATGGGATGGGACGAGGTGCACGTCGGTGCCGAGACCGAACGGGGGCTGGCCGCGGTGCACGCGGCGGACCCCAGGTGGACGGGCACCGCGCCGGTCGAGCGTTCCGCGACGCCGGTCGCACATTCCGCGTCGCGCTAATCTGACCGCAGGCGACCGCCGTCGAGTCCGCCGCACGCCGAATCGAGGGAGATCCCCGTGTCCGACCACGTTCTGGCGATCGACCAGGGAACCACGTCCACTCGCGCGATCGTCTTCGATGCGAGCGGCGGCATCGTCGCGGTCGCACAGCGCGAGCACAAGCAGATCTTCCCGCGTGCCGGCTGGGTCGAACACGACCCCATCGAGATCTGGACGAACACCCAGTGGGTGATCGCCGCCGCCCTCGACGACGCGGGCCTGTCCCCCGAGGACTTCGCCGGCGTCGGCATCACGAATCAGCGCGAGACCGCGATCGTCTGGGACCGCCGGACGGGGCGCCCGGTGAGCAACGCGCTGGTCTGGCAGGACACCCGCACGCAGCCGCTGATCGACCGGCTGAGCGCGGACGGCGGCGTCGACCGCTTCGCGCAGATGACCGGCCTGCCGCTCGCGACGTACTTCTCGGCATCCAAGATCGCCTGGATCCTCGATAACGTGCCGGGCGCCCGCGCCGACGCGGAAGCGGGGCATCTGCTGTTCGGCACGCCCGACACGTGGCTGATCTGGAATCTGACCGGCGACACCCGCGGCGGCATCCACGTCACCGACGTCACGAACGCCAGCCGGACGCTCCTGATGGACCTCGAGACGCTCACGTGGTCCGACGACCTGCTGGAGGTGTTCGGCATCCCGCGGTCGATGCTGCCCGAGATCGTCTCCTCGTCCGGGGTGGTCGGGGCGGTGCACGAGCCGCCCGCGGCGCGCGGCATCCCGATCGCCGGCATCCTCGGCGATCAGCAGGCGGCGACCTTCGGGCAGGCGGCCTTCGACACCGGGCAGTCCAAGAACACCTACGGAACGGGCAACTTCCTGCTCGTCAACACCGGGTCCGAGATCGTGCGCTCGCAGCACGGCCTCGTGACGACGGTGGCCTATCGCTGCGGCCAGGAGCGCGCGCACTACGCCCTGGAGGGATCGATCGCCGTGACCGGGTCGCTCGTGCAGTGGCTGCGCGACAACCTCGGGATCATCAACTCCGCGTCCGAGGTCTCGCGGCTGGCGCTGACGGTCGACGACAGCGGCGGCGCCTATTTCGTGCCCGCGTTCTCGGGACTGTTCGCCCCGTACTGGCGCCCCGATGCGCGCGGCGCGCTGGTCGGGCTGACCCGCTACGTCAACAAGGCGCACATCGCCCGGGCGGCGATCGAAGCGGCCGGCTTCCAGTCGCGCGACGTCATCGACGCGATCGTCGCCGACACCGGACGCGAGCTCACCGAGCTGCGCGTGGACGGCGGAGGCTCGCGCGATGACCTGATGATGCAGTTCCAGGCCGACATCCTCGGGATCCCGGTCGTTCGCCCGGCGATCATCGAGACCACGGCCCTCGGCGCCGCGTACGCGGCCGGCCTCGCCACCGGCGTCTGGCCCGACCGCGACGCGCTGCGCGCGCAGTGGCGCGAGGGCAGGCGCTGGGAGCCGCAGATGCCTCCGGATGAGGCGGACCGGCGGGTCCGGCTCTGGCGCAAGGCCGTGTCCAAGTCGCTGGACTGGGTCGACGAGGACGTCACCGCACTGTCGTGATCGCTCTGTGACCTGATCGCTATTTGAGCAGTCGCGACAGGCGCCGATCGGCGAGCACCTTGCCGCCGGTCTGGCAGGTCGCACAGTACTCCAGCGAGTTGTCGGCGAAGAAGACGCTGCGCACCACGTCGCCGCACACCGGACACGTCTCCCCACGCCGACCGTGCACCTGCATTCCGCGGCGCTTGGCGTCCTTCAGCTCGGCAGGGGGCTTGCCGGATGCCGCAGCCACCGCCTCGGCGAGGGTCTCGGTCATCGCCGCGTAGAGCCGGTCGATGTCCTCGGGTGTGAGGCTGGCGGCCAAGGCGTACGGCGACATGCGCGCGTCGTGCAGGATCTCGTCGGAGTACGCGTTCCCGACCCCGGCGAGGATCGACTGATCGCGCAGCACGCCCTTGATCTGCGTGCGGCGCCCCTCGATCAGACCCGCCAGCGTGTTCCGGGTGAAGGTGGGTTCGAGCGGATCCGGGCCGAGGCGTGCGATCCCGGGAACGTCCTGCGGGTCGTTCACGACGTACACGGCGAGCGACTTCTTCGTGCCGGCCTCGGTGAGATCGAACCCCGACCCGTCCGAGAGCGCGACGCGCAGGGCGATGGGCGTCTTGCCCGGACGGATGAGGGTCGAGGGCAGCTGGTCGTACCAGCGCAGCCATCCCGCCTTGGCGAGATGGAAGATCAGGTGAGGTTCGGAGTCGCGGGCCGGCGTGGTCGTGGCGAGGTCGATGAACTTGCCGTGCCGTGAGGCCGACGTGATCTCGGCGCCCACCAGAGCATCGACGGGTGGATCGTACGTCTTGAGCGCGGCGAACGCCGACACGGTGACGCGCGTGACGGTCAGGCCCGTCGCACGCCCCCGGAGGAAGTCGACGAGGCCCTGCACTTCGGGCATCTCCGGCATGCTTCCATCCTCGCACGCGGGGTCGGGCTGAGCGCGGGAGCGTCAGTCCTCGAGCACGGGCCAGGGCTGCGGCATCCGGTCGTCGGTGTGGAGCAGGCCCGCGATCCAGGCGTCGTCGCGCCCGAACGCGTTCGCCAGCACCTTTCGGGATGTGCCCTCGTAGCGGAACCCGAGCGCGCGGGCGACACGGGCCGACGCCACGTTGCCCACGACCGCGCGCCACTGGATGCGCTGCAGCGCAGGGCCGGACGTGCTGAAGCTCCAGTCGATCACCGCGCGTGCGGCTTCGGTGAGCAGGCCGCGGCCGCGGGAGGCCGCGTCCATCCAATAGCCGATCTCGCCGGCGCCGCCGAGGGTGATGCCGTGCACGCCGATCATGCCGGCGAGCGTGTCGCCGTCCCGGATCGCCCAGGTGGCTTCGACGCTGGTCGTCCATCGGTCCTGCGCGAAGGGGATGAAGCCCTCGGCGTGCGTGCGCTCGTACGGCGACGGCACGGTGGTAAACCGCTGGATGTCGGGGTCCTGGCAGGCCTGGAAGATCGCGTCGACGTCGGCTTCGGTGGGCACCGAGAGCGTCAGGCGCTCGCTGCGCAGCACGACGGGTCGCATCCGGCCAGGCTACCCAGCGCGGCGGGGCGCGGGTTCGCGCGCACGGGCTGGCGTGTCGTCGGAGCTCCCTTGCCGAATTCAGGCTGAGCGCGCAGGACGATCGCCGCAGCCGCCTGGTTCCGGGGGCCGAGAAGCCGGCGCAGGGCAACCAGCCTGAATTCGGCATCTAGTCCTCCCCAAGCCGACGCCGAGCGGACGATCTCCACCGGTCGACCAGATCGGGCGGCGCCCCAGCGGCTCCGCGCCGATCGTGGCTGGATGCAGACAGCTCACCGCTCCTTCACGACCGCCGAACTCAGGGCGGACGGCCTGACGCGAGGCCGCATCAGCGCCGCCGTCCGAGCGGGCCTGCTCATCCGCACTCGCCGAGGGTTCTACGTCGCACCCTCGACTCCGGACGCCATCGTTCGCGCGGGCCGCGTCGGTGGGAGGCTGACGTGTCTCTCCCTCCTCGTGCTCATCGGGGTCTTCGTCCTGCACACGGACAGGCTGCACGTGCACATGGCGCGCAACGCCAGCCGCATGCGATCACCGCACAGCCGCACAACTCGGCTGGAATCCCGCTCGCGGCGCGGCGTGCGCCTGCACTGGATGCCACTGATCGACGAGGTCGGCCGCGACTCGACGTGTGTGTCGGTCATCGACGCGCTGGCTCACGCGGTGCTCTGCCAGGCGCCTCGGGCGGCGATCGCGACCCTCGACAGCGCCCTGCACCTCGGATGCGTCACGAGCGTGGAGATCGCTGAGGTGTTCCGCGTGCTGCCGGCCAAGTACCGCGCGCTTCAGCCTCTCCTCGACGCCCGCGCCGAGTCGGGTCCTGAGACGCTGATGCGCCTCCTGCTGCGCGGACTCGGATGTCGGACCGAGCTTCAGGTGGAGTTCGACGGCGTCGGCCGCGTCGACCTCGTCGTCGACGGATGGCTGGTGATCGAGTGCGACAGCAGGGAGTTCCATCACGACTGGGAGCAGCAGATGCGCGATCGCGATCGCGATCTCGCACTCGCCGCCCTGGGCTTCGTGACTCTCCGCGTCACTGCCGCGCAGATCATGTACCGCCAGGACGAGGTGCTGCAAGCGGTCCGCGGTCTCCTCGCCGGCCGCTGACGCTCGGGACCCGGCCACGTCGGGATGCCGTAGTCAGGTCGGGATGCCGTACTCAGGCTGTGCGCGCATCTCCGGCCGGCGACCCGTGCAACGGCGCCGATCCCGCCGTGATCGCCCCGGCGCAGCCTGAATTCGGCCGGGCGGCGAGACGCAGCCACCCAGCGCAGCCGCGCCGAGCTACACCCGGCGGAGCAGCCCCACCCGGTCGTACACATCGTGCAGGGTGCGGTCGGCGACGGCGGCCGCCCGGTCGGCATTCGCCGCGAGCACGCGGTCCAGCTCCGCCTTGTCGTCCAGCAGCTCGAGCGCACGGGAGCGCACGGGCCCGAATTCGCCCACCACGACCTCGGCGAGACCCTTCTTGAAGTCGCCGTAGCCGCGACCGGCATACTCGTCCTCGATCGCGGGGATCTGG
Organism: uncultured Microbacterium sp.; assembly: GCF_963524805.1. Lineage (GTDB taxonomy): Bacteria > Actinomycetota > Actinomycetes > Actinomycetales > Microbacteriaceae > Microbacterium. Next base: position 31,966 of record NZ_CAURGG010000006.1, read on the forward strand.
CGGCCGGTCAGTGCCGCGTAGATCACGAGCAGGTTCGAGACCCCCGGCTTGTGCTCGCGGTCGTACCGCACCGATCCCTCGCTGTCGGTCACCGCGCGCATGATCTTCTTCGCGCTCACCGACGGGTCATCCAGCAGCCAGAGCACCCCGGCGTCGGACTCGGCGGACTTCGACATCTTCGCGACGGGGTTCTGCAGATCGTAGATGCGCGCGGTCTCCTGCTGGATCACCGGCATCGGCACGCGGAAGGTCTCGCCGTACCGCGCATTGAAGCGCTCCGCGAGGTCGCGTGTGAGCTCGACGTGCTGCTTCTGGTCATCGCCCACGGGCACGATGTCGGTCTGGTAGAGCAGGATGTCCGCTGCCATCAGCACCGGATACGTGAAGAGCCCCACCGACGTGGCATCGGCGCCGTAGCGCTGCGACTTGTCCTTGAACTGCGTCATGCGCCCGGCCTCGCCGAAGCCCGTGATCGTCGACAGGATCCACGCGAGCTCGGGATGCGCGGGCACGTGCGACTGGACGTACAGCGTCGATTTGGACGGCTCGATGCCGGCCGCGATGTACTGTGCGGCGGTGCGCCGGGTCTTCTCGCGCAGCTCCGCCGGGTCGTTGGGCTGGGTCAGCGCGTGCAGGTCGACGACCGAGAAGAACGCGTCGTACGCCTCCTGCAGGTCGCGCCACTGCATGAGAGCCCCGATGTAGTTGCCGATCTGGAGCGAATCGGCCGACGGCTGCATGCCGGAGTACAGGCGGGGTTTGCTCATCAGACGATCTTATCGGCGATGGATGCCGCTCCCTGTGCGGCCGGAAGCGGTCAGGACCCGAGCTGGTAGTCCACGATGACCGGCGCGTGATCGCTCCACCGGGTGTCCCAGGAGGGCGCGCGTACGACGCGGTAGTCGGTCACCCGCTCGGACAGGGCGCGGGTGATCAGCTGATAGTCGATCCGCCAGCCGGTGTCGTTGTCGAAGGCCTTGCCGCGGCTGGACCACCACGTGTACGGCCCGTCGACGTCGCCGTGGAAGCGGCGGCCGACATCCACCCAGCCCAGCCCGAGACCGACCGAGCCGTCGACGGCGGCGACGCGGCTGCCGGCTTCGCCGAGGAACCGGTCGAAGTACGCGCGCTCGCGGGGGAGGAAGCCGGCGCTCTTGACGTTGCCCTTCCAATTGCGGATGTCCAGCTCGCGGTGCCCGACGTTCAGGTCGCCCGTCACGACCGCGAACGGGGTGGTGGCGCCGAGCTGAGCCATCCGCACCGCCATCTCGTCGAGGAACAGCCACTTGACGTCCTGCCGGGGGGTGTTGGCCTCGCCCGTCGGCACGTACGCGCTCACGACCGTGAGCTGCTCGCCGCCGAGCTCGAAGTCCGCTTCGATCCATCGCCCGGTCAGGTCCACCGTGCCGTCACCGAGCCCTGCCCGCACCGCGGCCGGCTCGATGCGACTGGCGACCGCGACGCCGGCCCGGCCCTTCGCGGCAGCCTCGTCGTTCACGAGGTGCCACCCCGGCAGCGCCAGTGCCAGATCGGACGCAGTCGCCCGCACCTCCTGCAGGGTGATGATGTCGACGTCGGCGTCCTCGAGCCAGGCGCCCATCCCGTTGCGCACCGCCGCCCGGATGCCGTTGACGTTGATCGAGGCGAGGCGGATGCGGTGGGGCACGCGTTCCAGACTAGCGATGGTCTCCGACGTCGGCCTCGGCAGCGGGAGCCGCCGCTTCGCCCTTCGCGACGCGCTTGGCATGGCGGGCGGCGAGCTTCTCGGGCGACGGAAGAGCCGGGGCGGACTGCTCGACCGCCTCCAGCTCCTGCTCGGCCTCGCGCACCGCGAAGTCGGCTCTCCATGCGCGATACCACGGCGCGGCCGCGCGCGCCTCGCGCGCCGTGCGCAGTCGCACGTTGGCCGCCACGAGCAGCGCCTGGTGCTCGGCGGCGATGCGTTCGGCCTCGGTCGGCGCGAGGATCGGGATGTCCTTGTCCTTCGTGGCGACGGCGATCCAGGCGGCCGCCACGAGCATGACGATCCCGCTGATCTTGAACCACAGCAGCAGTCCGACGAAGATCGCGAACGTCGCCAGCAGGGGATTGGACGGGGTGTAGCTCAGCAGCAGGCCCGCACCGAACTGCAGCACCGTGAGGGCGGCTCCGCCCAGCAGTGCCCCCGGCCAGATCACCCGCCAGCGCAGCTGGGTGCCGGTCAGGAAACGGAACAGCGCCGCCAGCGCCGCGGAGTTCAGCGCGAACGACACGACGACCGACCCGATCCGGATGCTCACGTCGACCATTCCCGGAGCGAGGTCGATCCCGAAGAGGGACAGGAGCCAGGTCAGTGCCCAGGAGCTGATCGAGGTGAGGATCGCACCGACGATCAGCGCCAGGCCGAAGATGATCGCGGCGATCAGGTCGCGCGCCTTCAGCAGGACATAGCTGCGCCGGTCGGGGGGGATGTCGAAGATGTCGCGCACCCCGCGTCGGGAGTAGGTGACCCACCCGATGGCCGTCCAGATGACGGTGCCCAGCGCGATGATGCCCGTCACGCCCAGCACTCCGGTCGTGCTCGAGGCGATCTCCTGCACCTGGGCCGGCGTGACGACGCCGCCCGTGTCGCTGATCAGACCCGGGATGTAGCTGTTGATCAGGGCGATCATCGCGTTCACGGCATCGACGTTGCCGCCGAGCCAGAGCCCCGTGATCGCGAACGCGACGTAGATGGCCGCGAAGATGGCGAACAGCGCCTGATAGCTGATTCCCGCACCCAGCAGGAATCCGTTGTTGATCAGGAAGTGCCGCCAGACCCGGATCGGAAACCAGCCCATCGTGGTCTTCGTGAGCTTCGTCGCCCGCTGGATGGGCTCGTCGAAGCGCTCCCGGAACGACTCCTGCGTCGCCTCCCAGCGCTCGCGGAGGGTCTCCTCCTCGCGCACGGCGTCCGCCGCTGCGGCAGCGGCGCTGAGGTGGCTGTCGCTGCGCGCGCTCTTCGGACTCACTGTCACAGGCTAACGATCGGCGGATGCCGCGGCGTCAGCCTCGTGGGGTGAACGGGACTCGGACGACAGCGCCGCGTCCGCGGCGACCGGCGGGCGGAAGCGGCGGGCGATGAACAGGACCGGGACCAGCAGCACGGCCGGAAGCAGGAAGGCGATGCCCAGGCCGGGTGCGTCGGCGAGCAGGCCCAGCAGCACCGCGCCCAGGACCGCGCCGGCGTAGTTGAACAGATTGACCCGGGCGATGATCTCGTCGCTGCGTGCAGGAGCGAGACCCCCGGCGGAGGTGAAGGCGAGCGGCACCACGGCCCCGACGGCCACGCCGGCGAGCGCGAAGCCCACGATCGCCGCCGCGGGGAAGGGAAGCAGTGCGACCACGACGCAGCCGATGATCGAGGTCGCCGTCGCCGCCAGAACGACCCGCGCGCGTCCGAAGCGTCCCGATGCGCGGTCGGTCGCCAGCCGGGTGATCAGGATGGCCGCCTGGTAGGCGGCGTACCCGAGCGGCGCGAGGGCGGCGACGGCGAGCAGGTCGTCCTGCAGGTACACGGTGCTCCAGGTGCTCACCGCGGAATCGACCGTGAAGGCGGCGAGGATCACGAAACCGAACAGCCAGATCCCGCGCCGGGGGAGCGGAGACCGCGCCCGCCCGCCGACCGGAATGGCCGCCCGCGCCGGGTCGAACGCGCCCAGGCCGAACACGGCGACGATCAGCGCGACCGCCGCCGCGAGTGACAGCGGCAGGAGCACGGCGACTCCGGCGGCCGACGACCCTGCCACCGCCAGGGCGCCCGCGATCGCAGCGGCCGTGTATGCCGCGAAGTAGCCGCCCATGATGTCTCGGCCGTAGCGGCGCTGCACCAGGACGCCCTGCATCGCACCACCGGCATCCACTCCGCCCAGCCCCAGTCCGTACAGGCCGAAAGCCGCGATGAACACCCACAGGGGCATCCCCGGAACCAGGACGGACACCACGATCAGCAGAAGGGCCATCACCTCGAGACCCAGCCCCACGACCAGGGCCACCCGGCTGCCCCGCCACTTCGCCAGGATGTCGGCCTTGACCGATCCCAGCGCAGCGGTCACGCACACCAGCAGCACGATCAGCGAGACGCCGACATCATCGATGCCCTGCCGATCCTTGAACACCGGCAACGACGTGACCACGACCGCGTAGCCCAGACCCTGCGCCGCATAGGCGGCCGTGACGGCGATCCGAGAGCGGATGACGGGTACAGGGATGCTCACGATCGGAGCATACTCGCGGCTACCGCCCGCGCAGGACCGCCTGCTTCACCTCGGCGATGGCCTTCGTGACCTCGATGCCGCGAGGGCAGGCCTCGGTGCAGTTGAAGGTGGTGCGGCAGCGCCACACCCCCTCCTTGTCATTGAGGATGTCCAGGCGCACATCGCCCGCGTCGTCGCGCGAGTCGAAGATGAAGCGGTGCGCGTTCACGATCGCCGCCGGGCCGAAGTACTGCCCGTCCGTCCAGAACACGGGGCACGACGAGGTGCATGCCGCGCAGAGGATGCACTTGGTCGTGTCGTCGAAGATCTCACGGTCGACGATCGACTGGATGCGCTCCTTGCCCTTCTCGGGCGTCGAATTGGCGATCAGGAAGGGCTGCACCTCGCGGTAGGAGGCGAAGAACGGCTCCATGTCCACGACCAGATCCTTCTCCAGCGGCAGACCCTTGATGGCCTCGACGTAGATCGGCTGCGAGATGTCGAGGTCCTTGATGAGGGTCTTGCACGCGAGCCGGTTCCGGCCGTTGATGCGCATCGCGTCGGACCCGCAGATGCCGTGCGCGCACGACCGGCGGAAGGTCAGCGAGCCGTCGACCTCCCACTTGATCTTGTGGAGGGCATCCAGCACGCGGTCTGTCGAATACAGCTCGACGTCGTAGTCGACCCAGCGGGGTTCCTCATCCACCTCGGGATCGAACCTTCGGATGATGAAGGTGACCAGGAAGGACTGGATGCCGGTCTCGGCCGGCGCCTGCTCGATCTGGTCCGGAGCATCGGTGACGACCTCGGTCGTCTCCACCAGAGTGGACATCATCTCTAGTACTTCCTCTCCAACGGCGGGTAGCGCAACTGCCCGGCCTCGTCCTTCGTGAAGACGACGGGCTTCCAGTCGAGGCGGATGTGGTCGTCGGAGTGGGACGAACCGGCATCCCCCGACAGGTAGGCCATCGTGTGCTTCATGTACTTCTCGTCGTCCCGCGTGGGGTAATCGTCGCGCATGTGCCCGCCGCGGCTCTCCTTGCGGTTGCGCGCGCTCACCACGACGACCTCGGCGATGTCGAGCAGGAAGCCGAGCTCGACGGCCTCCAGCAGGTCGGTGTTGTAGCGCTTGCCCTTGTCGTCGACGTGGATGTTCTTGAAGCGCTCGCGCAGTTCTTCGATGACCTCCAGCACGCGGCCGAGGGACTCGTCGGTGCGGAACACCTGGGCGTACTTGTCCATCTCGTCCTGCAGCTTCTTGCGCAGCACCGCGATCCGCTCGGTGCCGTTGCCTGCCCGCAGGCCCTCGATGAGCCCCCGCACCTCTGCGGCCGGGTCCTCGGGGAGCGGCACGAACTCGGCGGTCTGCACGTACTGCACGGCGTGCTTGCCCGAGCGCTTGCCGAAGACGTTGATATCCAGCAGCGAGTTCGTGCCGAGGCGGTTGGAGCCGTGCACCGAGACGCACGCGCATTCGCCGGCGGCGTAGAGGCCCGGAACGACGGTGGTGTTGTTCGAGAGCACCTGCGCGTCGTTGTTGGTGGGGATGCCGCCCATCGCGTAGTGCGCGGTGGGCATGACGGGCACGGGCTCGACGACGGGGTCGACCCCGAGGTAGGTGCGCGCGAACTCGGTGATGTCGGGCAGCTTGGTCTCGAGCACCTCGGCTCCGAGGTGCGTGCAGTCCAGCAGCACGTAGTCGCGCGCGGGCCCCGCGCCTCGGCCCTCAGCGACCTCCTGCTGCATGCAGCGCGAGATGATGTCGCGCGGAGCGAGGTCCTTGATCGTGGGGGCGTAGCGCTCCATGAAGCGCTCACCCGACACGTTGCGCAGGATCGCCCCCTCGCCGCGGGCGCCTTCGGTGAGCAGGATGCCGAGACCGGCCAGTCCGGTCGGGTGGAACTGGAAGAACTCCATGTCCTCCAGCGGCAGCCCCTTGCGCCAGACGATGCCCACGCCGTCGCCGGTGAGCGTGTGGGCGTTGGAGGTCGTCTTGTAGATCTTCCCGAATCCGCCGGTCGCGAAGATCACGGCCTTGGACTGGAAGACGTGCAGGTCGCCCGTGGCCAGCTCGTATGCGACCACGCCCGCGACCTGCGTGCTGCCGTCCTCGGCCTTCACCGTGATGAGGTCGAGCACGTAGAACTCATTGAAGAAGTTGATCCCGAGCTTGACGCAGTTCTGGAACAGCGTCTGCAGGATCATGTGACCCGTGCGGTCGGCGGCGTAGCACGCGCGACGGACGGGGGTCTTGCCGTGATCGGCCGTGTGGCCGCCGAAGCGGCGCTGGTCGATCTTGCCCTCGGGGGTGCGGTTGAACGGCAGGCCCATGTTCTCGAGGTCGATGACCGCGTCGATCGCCTCCTTCGCGAGGATCTCGGCGGCATCCTGATCGACGAGGTAATCGCCGCCCTTGACGGTGTCGAAGGTGTGCCACTCCCACGAGTCCTCTTCGACGTTCGCCAGGGCCGCCGCCATGCCGCCCTGCGCCGCGCCGGTGTGCGAGCGGGTGGGGTACAGCTTGGAGATGACGGCGGTCTTCGCGCCCGGACCCGCTTCGATCGCCGCGCGCATCCCGGCGCCGCCGGCGCCGACGATCACGATGTCGAACTGGTGGTAGTGGACGCCGTCGCGGACGACGGAGCCTTCGGTCTGGGTGCTCACTGCGAGGTGGTTTCCGTCCTGGAGTCAGATCTCGGGAGTGCTACGAGCACAGCTCGGTGATCAGGGAAGAGGCCGTGTCGGCGTCGAAGCCGATGCAGGGGTCGAAGGTGAAGACGACGAGGGTGCCGAGCAGGATCAGCAGACCGGCGGACAGCGCGATCGCCCAGACGAGGACGCGACGCACCTTCGCGTGCGTGACGTAGTCGTTCGTGATCGTGCGCATGCCGTTGGCGCCGTGGATGAGAGCCAGCCACAGCATCAGCACGTCCCACCACTGCCAGAACGGAGAGGCGTACTTGCCTGCGACGAAGGCGAAGTCGATGCCCGAGATGCCCTCGCCGACCATCAGGTTCACGAACAGGTGGCCGAAGATCAGGATCACCAGGAACACGCCCGAGACCCGCATGTAGATCCAGCCCCACTTCTCGAGGTTCGGACCCGATCGGCGGACGGCGGTCTGAGGGGTGCGGGGATCGGCGATGGCGGTCATCATTCGCCTCCGAACGCGAGCATGAGGTGCCGGGGCGCGAAGCCGGCCATCGTGACGGCCCAGATGCCCAGAACGCCCCACCACAGCTGGCGCTGGTGACGCGTGGCCCACGGCCACATGTCGACCGCGATGATGCGCAGGCCGTTGTAGGCGTGATAGGCGATCGCGGCCACCAGGACCACTTCGCCCAGCGCCATGAGCGGGTTCTTGTACGTGCCGATGACCGCGTTGTACGCCTCGGGCGAGACCCGGATCAGCGCGGTGTCGAGCACGTGCACCAGCAGGAAGAAGAAGATCGCGACACCGGTGATGCGGTGCAGCACCCAGGACCACATGCCCTCGCGCCCGCGGTACAGCGTTCCGCGCGGAACCTTGGAGGTGGTCTCGGATACCGAAGGTATGGGGCGTGTGCCTATGGACACGGTCGTCCTCCCTGCTCGGTGCGAGGTCGTCTGGGGCCGGCGCGGACCTTGCGCTGACGCTTTCCCATCCTATGACCGCTCCGCCGCTGCGGGCGACGGGCGCCCGGGCCGAACTGTCTCGATGTCGAGAGAGTTCGCGGCACGCGCCCGACACATCGGCGAAACCTGCGTGACGACCGCCCCGGCTACGCTGGCGGCATGCCTGAGCCCATCACGGACTTCTATGCGGTCATCCCCGCCGGCGGCATCGGCAGCCGGCTCTGGCCGCTGTCCCGCGCCGACGCGCCCAAGTTCCTGCACGATCTCACCGGCTCCGGCCACTCCCTGCTGCGCGACACCTGGGATCGCCTGGAATCGCTGTCCGGACCGGACCGCATCGCGGTCGTCACGGGGCGCGCACACCGCGCGGCCGTCGAGCGGGAGCTGCCCGGCATCGCCGACCACAACGTCATCCTCGAATCCGAGCCCCGTGACTCTGCGGCAGCGATCGGACTGGCCGCCGCGATCCTGGTCAGGCGCGAGCCGGATGTGATCATCGGCTCCTTCGCCGCCGATCACGTCATCCGCCAGGTGCGCCAGTTCGACTGGGCCGTGCAGCAGGCGGTGGCGATCGCCCGCGAAGGCTACATCTGCACGATCGGGATCCAGCCCTCGGAGCCGGCGGTCGGATTCGGATACATCAAGAAGGCGGGCGAGATCGTCGTCGACGGAGCGCCCGAGGCTGCATTCGTCGAGCGCTTCGTGGAGAAGCCGGACCTGGACACCGCGCGCGAATACGTCATGGACCGTTCGTACCTCTGGAACGCGGGCATGTTCATCTCGCGCGCCGACGTGCTGCTCGCAGAGATCGCCGAGAACCAGCCGGAGCTTCACGCCGGTCTGGTCGAACTCGCCGAGGTCTGGGACGATCGCGAGGCCCGCGGGCCGGTCGTCGACCGCGTCTGGCCGGGATTGACGAAGATCGCCATCGACTACGCCGTCGCCGAGCCGGCCGCCGACAAGGGCCGCCTGGCCGTCGTCCCCGGCCACTTCGACTGGGATGACGTGGGCGACTTCGCGAGTCTGGCCAAGCTCAACTCTCATGGGCGGGGCAATGACCTCGCCATCCTCGGCGAGAACGCACGCGTGCTCTCCGACGCCTCCAGCGGTATCGTCGTGAGTCAGACGCGTCGTGTGATCAGCCTGATCGGCGTCAAGGACATCGTCGTCGTCGACACCGAGGATGCGCTGCTGGTGACAACGAGCGAGCACGCGCAGCGGGTGAAGGGCGTCGTGGACGCCCTCAAGCTCACCGGCCGCGGCGACGTCCTCTGATCCCTTCGCGCGCGACGCGGGTGGGTCCCGGTCGCACGGGCAGCGGCATCCGGTATCGGCCGTGTTGCGTCTTTGTAACCATTCCCGCCCAGCGGCCGTTCCGGTATGCAAGCGCGCCGTCACACTGGGTAACTTCGTAAAGTCGCCCGCGAAGTCCGCGGGGCACCTTTTATGGAGGCGTGAGTTGACAATCTCCACCACTAAGAAGTTCGTCGGTGTCGTTGCCGCCGCCGGACTGCTCGTAGCCCTTGCCGGCTGCGGGTCGGCACCCGAGCCGACCACCAGCGAATCCGCAGCAGCGGGCGGCGCCATCGACGGCTTCAAGCCGTGCATGGTCTCCGACGCCGGCGGATTCGACGACAAGTCGTTCAACCAGCTGGGATTCGAAGGCCTCGAGGCCGCCGCCGAAGAGCTGGGCGTCGAGTACGTCGCCGTCCAGTCCGATTCGGAGGCCGACTTCGCGCCGAACATCACCAGCCTGGTCGACCAGAACTGCACGCTGATCATCACGGTCGGCTTCGCGCTGGCCTCCGCCGCGGGTGAAGCCGCCACCGCCAACCCCGACATCGAGTTCGTCTCGATCGACGACGTGGTGGACAACGACTTCGACGGCACGACGGATGCCGAGAACATCAAGCCCATCATCTTCGACACCTCGCAGGCGGCGTTCCTCGCCGGCTACGCCTCGGCGTCGTACTCGCAGGCCAAGAAGGTCGGCACGTTCGGCGGAATGAACTTCCCGACCGTCTCGATCTTCATGGACGGCTTCGCGCAGGGGGTGGACTACTGGAACTCCGAGAAGGGCGACACGGTCCAGGTTCTCGGCTGGGACCGCGCTGCGCAGGATGGCGTCTTCACCGGTGGCTTCGCCGCCAACCAGGACGCGATCAACGCGGCGCAGGGTCTCGTCGACCAGGGCGTGGACGTGCTGCTGCCCGTCGGCGGCCCGATCTACCAGAGCGCCGCATCGGTGATCCGCGACTCCGGCCGTGAGATCGCACTGCTCGGTGTGGACGCCGACGTGTACGAGACCGACCCGTCGGTCGCCGACCTGCTGCTGACCTCGATCCGCAAGGCGATCGACGTGGGTGTCCAGGAGGCGGTCCTCTCCGCCGGCACGGGTGACTTCGACAACACGCCGTTCATCGGCACGCTCGAGAACGAGGGCGTGGCGCTGGCCCCGTTCCACGACTTCGAGTCGAAGGTCTCGCCCGACCTGCAGGCCGAGCTGGACACGATCCAGGCCGGCATCATCGACGGATCGATCCCCGTCGAGTCCTACCTCGCGGGCTGATCCCGCTTCGCGACGGGGAGGCTGGGCGACCAGCCTCCCCGTTCGCGTCTCCCCGCGCGCCCGGGCGCGCCCACTTACTAGGATCTGGAGCATGAAGCTCGAACTCCGCGGGATCACCAAGCGGTTCGGCACCCTCGTCGCGAACGACCACATCGACCTGGTCGTGCAGCCCGGAGAGATCCACTGTCTCCTCGGTGAGAACGGCGCCGGCAAGTCGACCCTGATGAACGTCCTCTACGGCCTCTATCGCGCGGACGACGGGGTGATCCTGCTGGACGATGTCGTCCAGAACTTCCAAGGACCCGGCGATGCGATGCGCGCCGGCATCGGCATGGTGCACCAGCACTTCATGCTGATCCCCGTCTTCACGGTCGCCGAGAACGTGATGCTCGGGCACGAGGCCACCAAGGCCGGCGGCATCCTGGACCTCGCGACCGCGCGCGAGCGCGTCCGCGAGATCTCGGCGCGCTTCGGGTTCGACGTCGATCCCGATGCCCTCGTCGAGGACCTGCCGGTCGGCGTCCAGCAGCGCGTCGAGATCATCAAGGCGCTCTCCCGCGATGCGCGGGTCCTCGTCTTCGACGAGCCCACCGCGGTGCTGACCCCCCAGGAGACCGACGAGCTGATGGGCATCATGCGCCAGCTCAAGGAGTCGGGCACCTCGATCGTGTTCATCACCCACAAGCTGCGCGAAGTGCGCGAGGTGGCCGACCGCATCACCGTCATCCGGCTCGGCAAGGTCGTGGGCGAGGCCTCGCCCGGCGCCACCAACGCCGAGCTCGCCGAGCTCATGGTCGGACGCGCGGTCGAGCTGACCGTCCACAAGGGCGCACCGCAGCTCGGTGAGAAGGCGCTCGTGGTCGAGGGACTCACCGTGATCGACGCGAAGGATCAGATCGTCGTCAACGACGTGAGCTTCGACGTGCACGCGGGGGAGATCGTCGCGATCGCCGGCGTGCAGGGCAACGGCCAGACCGAGCTCACCGAGGCTCTGGTGGGCCTTGAGCACCGCGTGCAGGGGTCCGTCCTCCTCGGCGGCGAGCAGCTGGTCGGGGCGAGCGTGCGCCGCATCCTCGACGAGGGCGTCGGCTTCGTCCCCGAGGACCGCCAGGAGCACGGACTGGTCGGCAAGATGACGATCGCCGAGAACCTCGTGCTCGACCGAACGAACGGTCCGCCGTTCGTGCGTGCGGGCAGCCTCCGCCTCGGCTACATCTCCGAGTTCGCCGAGCAGAAGTTCAAGGAGTTCGACGTCCGCGGTCCCGGCATCGAGGCTCCGGTCGGCACGCTCTCCGGCGGCAACCAGCAGAAGGTGGTCCTGGCGCGCGAGCTCAGCAGGGAGCTGTCGCTCCTGGTCGCCGCGCAGCCCACCCGCGGCGTCGATGTGGGCTCGATCGAGTTCATCCACAAGCGCATCGTCGAAACGCGGGATGCCGGCATCCCGGTCATCGTCGTCTCGACCGAACTGGACGAGGTGACCGCCCTGGCCGACCGGATCATCGTGATGTACCGCGGCCGGATCATCGGGATCGTGCCCGGCAACACGCCCCGCGGGGTGCTCGGCCTCATGATGGCGGGCGAAGTCCCGACCGAGGCGCCGACCGACGACAGGGGGGTCGCCGCGTGAGCGAGCAACTGACCGGCGGCACGAACATCACCGCCCCCGGAGCAGGCCCCCTCGAGCAGACGCCGCCGCCGATGCCCTCGAAGTGGCACGACACGTTCCTGCGGATCACGCAGGGCAACGCCATCATCTCGGTGCTGGCGGTGCTGCTCGCGCTGATCGTCGGCGGCATCATGATCGCCTTCACCGATGAAGGCGTGCAGACGGCGTCGAAGTACTTCTTCGCCCGCCCGCAGGACACGATCGTCGCGGTCTGGCAGTCGGTCTCGGGCGCGTACATCGCGCTGTTCCAGGGCTCGATCTACAACTTCGGGGCGCCGACGTTCGCGCGCGGCATCCGCCCCCTCACCGAGACGCTGACCTTCGCCACGCCGCTGATCGCCGCCGGCCTGGGCGTCGCGCTCGCGTTCCGCATCGGAATGTTCAACATCGGCGGTCGCGGCCAGATGCTGATGGCCTCGGCCGCAGCCGGCTGGGTGGCGTTCTCGCTCGATCTGCCGTGGGGCATCCACATGATCGTCGCGCTGATCGCAGGACTCGCAGCGGGGGCCATCTGGGCCGGCATCGCCGGTGCGCTCAAGGCGTGGACCGGGGCGCACGAGGTGATCGTGACGATCATGCTGAACTTCATCGCGTTCTACCTCGTCTCGTGGATGCTGCGCACTCCGGGTCTGCTGCAGGCACCGGGCTCGAGCAACCCCAAGACACCTCCCATGAAGGACACCGCGGTGTTCCCGGAACTGTTCGGACCGCAGTACAACCTGCACTTCGGATTCATCCTCGTGCTCATCGCCACGATCGTCGTGTGGTGGATCCTCAGCCGCTCCAGCCTGGGCTTCAAGTTCCGGGCCGTCGGCGAGAACCCGCACGCAGCGCGCGTGGCGGGCATCAACGTGCAGAGCATGTACATCGTCGGGATGCTGATCGCCGGTGCCCTGGTCGGCCTGGCGGGCGTGAACCAGGTGCTGGGGACGATCACCACCGGATTCTCGGCGGACATCGACGCGGGGATCGGCTTCGACGCGATCACGGTCGCCCTGCTCGGACGCTCGACCCCGTGGGGGACGTTCGCGGCCGGCATCCTGTTCGGCGCCTTCAAAGCGGGCGGGTTCTCGATGCAGGCGGCCGAGGGCGTGCCGATCGAGATCATCACCGTCGTGCAGGCGCTCATCGTGCTGTTCATCGCCGCGCCACCGCTCGTGCGCACGATCTTCTTCCTGCCCTCGCCCGAGCGCGACCAGCGTCGTCGCGAGAAGGCCCGTCAGAAGCAGCTCAAGGCAGAAGCAGGGGCGGTGGCGAAGTGACCCTGGTCCAGTCCTCGAGTCCGGCCGGCGGGGCGATCGCCGACGCTCCGGCGAAGGCCGATGTGCGCAGCTGGAAGGCGCCGATCGCGCTGGCTGTCTTCACGGTGCTGTACGCGCTGCTGATTCTCGCCGTGCCCCGCACGGGAGTGACGACGTTCCGCATCTCGACGCAGTCGGACGTGCTGCAGCTGCCGGAGATCGTGCTGCCGGTCGCGGTGACGACCTGGGTCGTGTTCGGCCTGCTCGTACTGCTGACGGTCTTCTCCGCGATCCTGGTGCGCGGCTTCCGCAAGACGCCCCTCTGGCTCATCGCGGCGTACATCATCATCGCGATCGTCGGGTTCCTGACCTGGGCGGCAGCAGGCGCGACCATCCCGGTGGCGGGGCTGCTCGCCGGCGCGGTGGCGCTGGCGATCCCGCTCATCTACGGGGCGCTCGCCGGTGTGATCGGCGAGCGAGCGGGTGTGGTCAACATCGCGATCGAGGGCCAGCTGCTGGCGGGCGCGTTCAGCGCCGCAGTGGTCTCCAGCCTGACCGGTCAGCCCCTCCTCGGACTGGTCGCCGCGATGTTCGCCGGGGTGCTGGTGGCGTTCGTGCTGGCGGCATTCGCGATCAGGTACCTCGTCGACCAGGTGATCGTCGGCGTCGTGCTGAACGTGCTGGTGATCGGCCTGACCAGCTTCTTCTACTCCCAGGTGCTGCAGCCCAATCAGGCGCTGCTGAACTCCCCGCCGCGCTTCGATCGCATCCCCATCCCGATCCTCAGCGAGATCCCGGTGATCGGTCCGGTGCTGTTCCGGCAGACGATCATCGTGTACCTCATGTACATCGCGGTGGCCCTGGTGTGGTTCGGCATGTTCCGCACGCGCTGGGGTCTGCGCCTGCGCGCCGTCGGGGAGCACCCGCAGGCCGCCGACACGGTGGGCATCAAGGTCAACGCGACCCGGTTCTGGAACGTGCTGCTCGCCGGTGCGATCGCGGGGCTCGGCGGGACGGTGTTCACGATCGGCAACGGCATCGCCTTCAACAAGGAGATGACCGCGGGAGCGGGCTTCATCGCGCTCGCCGCCGTGATCTTCGGTCAGTGGGACCCGTTCAAGGCGACGCTCGCCGCGCTCCTGTTCGGGTTCGCCTCGAGCCTGCAGAACACGCTCAGCGTGATCGGCTCGCCGGTGCCGAGCGAGTTCATGCTCATGCTGCCGTACCTCGTGACGATCTTCGTCGTCGCCGGAGTCGTCGGCCGGTCGCGCGCACCCGCCGCCGACGGTCTGCCGTACATCAAGGGATGACGACCGTCGTCGCCCCGCCGGGCGACCGGCGCGGCATCCATTCCCGAACTGCCCCGAACCCACTGGAGGACGCGCTGTGACCGACATCGACTGGGATGAACTCCGCGCCGCGGCGACCGCGGCCAAGGAGCTCGCCTACGTGCCCTACTCGCGGTTCAAGGTCGGGGCGGCGGCACTGGTCTCGGACGGACGGATCGTCTCGGGGTGCAACATCGAGAACGCCTCGTACGGCGTGACGCTGTGCGCGGAGTGCTCGCTGGTCAGCGACCTGTTCATGTCCGGCGGCGGCAAGCTCGTCGCGTTCGTGTGCGTGGACGGCCAGGGCCGCACGCTGATGCCGTGCGGCCGCTGCCGTCAGCTTCTGTACGAACACGCGATCCCGGGGATGCTGCTCGAGACGATCTCGGGGATCCGCACGATCGACGAGGTGCTGCCCGACGCGTTCGGACCGAGGGAGCTCGAAGAGGCGTCGCGGTGACCCCTCCTGAGCCGTTCGACGCGGTCGATGTCATCCGCGCCAAGCGTGACCACGGCACGGTGCCCGAAGACGCCCTGCGCTGGATGATCGACGCGTACACGCGCGGCTACGTCGCCGATTCGCAGATGGCGGCCTTCGCGATGGCGGTGCTGCTGAACGGCATGGAGCGCTCCGAGATCCGGGTCATGACCGACGCGATGATCGCCTCGGGCGAGCGGATGAGCTTCGCCGGCCTCGGCAAGCCGACGGTCGACAAGCACTCCACGGGCGGGGTGGGAGACAAGATCACGCTGCCGCTCGCACCGCTCGTCGCCGCGTTCGGCGTGGCCGTGCCGCAGCTCTCCGGCCGCGGTCTCGGGCACACCGGCGGAACGCTCGACAAGCTCGAAGCGATTCCCGGCTGGCGGGCTGCGCTCTCGAACGACGAGATGTTCGCGCAGCTGCGCGAGGTCGGAGCAGTGATCTGCGCGGCCGGCTCGGGGCTCGCTCCCGCCGACAAGAAGCTCTACGCCCTGCGCGATGTCACCGGAACCGTCGAGGCGATCCCCCTGATCGCCTCGAGCATCATGTCCAAGAAGATCGCCGAAGGCACCGACTCGCTCGTGCTCGACGTGAAGTTCGGCTCCGGCGCCTTCATGCGCGACGTCGACCGGGCGCGCGAGCTCGCGCGCACGATGGTGGCGCTCGGCACGGACTCGGGCGTTTCCACCACGGCGCTGCTGACCGACATGAACACCCCCTTGGGGCTGGCCATCGGCAACGCGAACGAGGTGCGAGAGTCCGTCGAAGTGCTGGCCGGAGGGGGGCCCGCCGACATCGTCGAGCTCACCGTCGCCCTCGCGCGGGAGATGCTGAGCCTCGCGGGACAGCCCGACGCGGACGTCGAGGCGGCGCTGGCCGACGGCCGGGCGATGGACTCGTGGCGTGCGATGATCCGCGCGCAGGACGGGGATCCGGATGCCGCCCTTCCGGTGGCCCGCGAGACCCACACCGTCACCGCGTCGGAGTCGGGCGTCGTGACCCGCATGGATGCGCTGCCTTTCGGCGTCGCGGCCTGGCGCCTGGGCGCCGGGCGCGCCCGCGCGCAGGACCCGGTGATCCACGCCGCCGGCATCGACCTGCACGTCAAGACCGGCGATGCGATCTCCGCCGGTCAGCCGCTGTTCACCCTCCTCGCCGATGACGGGTCGCGCTTCGCGCGTGCGCTCGACGCGCTCGAGGGCTCCTGGGAGATCGGGGCGGAAGCCCCCTCCGCCCGCCCGCTCGTACTCGAACGGATCACCGCGTAGGCCGCGGCATCCACCCGCCGACCGAACTGAAGACCGAACCGCGTGGGCTCGTCCCCGCCGAGGAGAACGACATGCCGATCGAACAGCACGGCGACACCATCCTGCAGGGCCTCTCGATCCGGAGCCTGCCCAAGGTCTCGCTCCACGACCATCTCGACGGCGGCGTGCGTCCGCAGACGATCATCGAGCTGGGCGAGCAGATCGGTCTCGACCTGCCCGAGAGCGACGGTGACGCACTGGGTGAATGGTTCGCCGAGAAGAGCGACTCGGGCTCGCTCGTGGAGTACCTGAAGACCTTCGACCTGACGACCGCGGTCATGCAGACCGCGGAGGGACTCACGCGCGTCGCGCGAGAGTTCGTCGAAGACCTCGCGGCGGACGGGGTGATCTACGGGGAGCTGCGCTGGGCGCCTGAGCAGCACCTCGGCCGCGGGCTCTCGCTCGATGAGGTCGTCGAGGCCGTGCAGAACGGCATCGAGGAGGGTGAGGAGGCGGTCGAGCAGTCCGGCCGGGACATCCGGGTCGGTCAGCTGATCACGGCGATGCGGCACACCGACCGCTCCCTCGAGATCGCGGAGCTCGCGGTGGCGTGGCGCGGTCGCGGCGCCGTCGGCTTCGACATCGCCGGCCCCGAGGACGGCTTCCTGCCGTCGCGTCACCGGGCCGCCTTCGACTACCTCGCCTCGGAGTTCTTCCCCGCGACGGTGCATGCCGGGGAAGCGGCGGGCCTGGACTCGATCCGCTCGGCGATCATCGACGGCCGTGCGATCCGGCTCGGGCACGGCGTGCGCATCGCCGAGGACCTCGAGATCGTCTCGCGCGCCGGCGAAGAGGTGCTGGTGCAGTTCGGCGACCTTGCGCGCTGGGTGCGCGACCGCGAGATCACCCTGGAGCTGTCGCCCTCGTCGAACCTGCAGACGGGCGCGATCGCGGCCTGGGGCGAAGAGCTCGCCGATCACCCGTTCGATCTGCTCTACCAGCTCGGGTTCTCGGTCACGGTGAACGTGGACAACCGCACGATGAGCCGCACGTCGCTCACGCGCGAGCTGTCCCGGCTCGTGGAGACCTTCGAGTACGACCTCGATGACCTCGAGACCTTCCAGCTGAACGCGGCCGCCGGCGCTTTCCTGCCCATCGAGGAGCGTGAAGAGCTCATCGAGCTGATCGCGGAGGGCTTCGAGCGGTAGGCTCGTGCGCAACTCCTCAGCTACGGGTGTGCGAACGATCCCACCGAGTGATTCGGCCGCCGCGGCCGCAGACCTGAGGAGTTGTGCTCGCTCGGTCTTTCTGGGCGAGCAGCGATGACGGCCTTGATCGACGCGAAGACGCTGTCGCCACGATAGAGGATGTCCTCCGCGATCGGGCGGATGGTGGTGTAGCCGAGCTCAGCGGCGGCGAGATCACGGCGTCGGTCGCGCTTCTGCGCGTCCCAGCCGGAGTGATGGGCTTCGCTGTCGCACTCGATGATGAGCCACCCGTCGACGATGAAGTCGACCCGTCCGACTCCGGGTATCCGCGGCTGGATCTCGATCGCGCACCCCAGCATTCGCAGCATCAGTCTCATGATGCTTTCCGGACCGGACTCGCTCCGCGGGTCCAACAGCGCCCGAATGCTGCGGAATCGTGCCGGGAGCCGCGCGAAGATCGCCGCGATGTCCTCCTCGGTGACCAACCCGAGATGCCACGCGCTGTCGAGTGTCGCGACGGCCGCACGTGGGTTCTGGCACCGGCAGGATTGCGCCAGGGCTTCGATCAAGTTCGCGTGCAGGTCATCACTGCCTGCGCTGGTCTCACGCCAATGGGACACCACCCCGGGTGGCCGCGGTGGAAGCCGGCTGGCGCCGACGGTGACTTGAATGTGAAGGTCGCGATTGTCCAGGACGAAGACGCCGAGCAGTGCGAGCAGGGAGACGCAGTCCAGGCGACCTCCCAAGCCGGCCGCGCGGATGACCTCTCGGGGGGTGCTTGCAGGCACGTAGCGGCCTCGCCGCACACGCAACAGTCGTCCGTCACGGATGCACTGCGCGATCTGTCGTCGACTCAGCCCGCGCGCGGTCAATGTGCGAGCACTCAGGAACGTTCGCGGTACGTCCCTGAGGTGTTCCCCGGCGGCCAGCATCGGCCTATCGTGAAGCAGTTCCGAACATGCGCGGAGGGGACGACGGCGTGCGGGGGAGAAGCACCCTGCAAGATCCTCAGGGGAGGAGCCGACGACTTGTGCGCAACTCCGCAGAAAACGACCACTCGGCTCCGGTGAGGATCGTCGGGGCGCGCAAACATCCCCACATTGAGGAGTTGCGGCCATTCCGACCGCGCGGCTACTCGGCGAGCAGGAACGGACCGAGCGCGTCGGTGATCTGTGCGCGGATGTCGGCGTCCGGGATCGTCGCCTCGCCGTCGCCCGGCTGAGCGCCGTACGCGCCGAAACCCGCGTGGTTGCCCCCTTCTATCACGACGAAGACCGTGTCGGGCGGCAGCAGATGGGCGTTCTCATCGATCTTCTCGGGCGTGGAGAGGCCGTCTTCGCTGCCCGAGATGCTCAGTGCCGCCAGATCGGTGTCGGACAGATCGTTCGCGCAATAGCTGCCGAACAGCACGAGACCCTCGGTGCCCTCGGCCAGCTGGCACGCGCGCACGCCGCCCAGGGAGTGACCGCCGACGAACCAGTCGTGGACATCCGGGGCGAGGGCGGTGAAGTCCGACAGCGGGCGGAAGTCGAAGAACGCCAGGTTCAGAGTCGGCTTGGTGATCACGACCGTCACGCCTTCCTCCACGACGCCGACGAGGGTCGCCGCGTAGGCGACCGGTTCGACCTTGGCTCCTGGGATGAACACGAGCCCGGTGTCGGACTCGCCCGCTGCCGGCGCGAGCACCCACGCGCCGCCCTCGTCGGTGAGCGTCACCGCGGGATCGTCCCGGACCGCCGCGAGCGCCGCCGGCTCGGCCGGCATCACGCCGACGTTGGCCCAGATCAGGAACGCCGCGACGGCGAGCAGCACAAGAGCGCCGATCGACCCCAGCACCCACGCGAGGATCCGGCGGCCACGCCGTTTCCTCGGATCGGGGAGGGGCGGTCGGTCGGTCGTCGGGTCCGTCACCCCGCCAGGCTACGCGAGCTCGGACTGACGGGCTGCCACGATCGCCTCGACCCGGGAGAACAGCGGATGGCCGGGTTCGAGGCCGGTCACCGACGCGGTCAGGGATGCCGCATCCTGTTCGCGCAGCATCCTCTGCAGGTCGACCGATTGAGCGTCCTCGGGGTCGTCGAAGGCGAGCGCCGCCCCCATCGCAGCCACGAGTGCGTCCACCGACAGCCCGCGGTCCGCGGCTTCGGCGGCCGGGCCGACGAAGCGCTCGTTGCGCGAGAGCTTGCGCAGGGGCTGACGGCCCACCCGCCAGACGGTATCGGGCAGCGCCGGGTTGCGGAAGCGGCGCAGGATCGTCGCGCGATAGTCCGCCATATCGGCGGCATCCAGTCCGTGCTTGGCCACCAGCAGCGCCGAGGTCTCCTCGAGCGCGGCCGCCACGCGACCGGAGATGACCTCATCCGACAGGGCGCCGGAGATCGTCTCGACGCCGGCGGCCGCGCCGAAGTAGGCGGTGGCCGCGTGACCGGTGTTCACGGTGAAGAGCTTGCGCTCGATGTACGGCTCGAGGTCGTCGACGAAGTGGGCGCCGGGGATGTTCGGCGGGTCATCGCCGAACGGCGGCCGTTCGATCGCCCACTCGTAGAAGGGCTCGACGGTGACATCGACGCCCCCGCCCTCGGGCTGTCCGGGCACGATCCGGTCGACGGCGGTGTTCGCGAAGACAGCGCGGCCCGCCAGGGCATCCCACGAGTCGCCGGCCAGCGTCATCACCTCGTCGCGGAGCAGATCGGTCGCATTGATCGCGTTCTCGCACGCCATGATCTGCAGCGGGGGGGAGGAGGGGTCGCGCAGTGCGAGGCCCGCGACGATGTGCGGAGCGACGAACCGCAGGATCGTCGGCCCGACGGCGGTCGTCACGACGTTGGCGCCGGCGATCTGCTCGATCACCTCGTCGGGATGCGTGGCGCTGTTGATCGCGCGGAAGCCGGTGACGACGACGTCATGCCCGCCCTCGCCGACCTCGTGCACCGTGTACTCCTGCACGGCGTTGATCGCGTCGACCAGCGGAGCGGCGACGTCGGAGAAGACGAGCTCGTAGCCCCCCTCGTGCAGCAGCAGTCCGACGAAGCCCCGGCCGATGTTGCCGGCGCCGAAGTGGACGGCCTTCATCAGACGCCTGCCGCGGACACCAGGGTGTACAGCTCCTCCGACGACTGCGCGCGCTTGAGGTTCTCCACCTCGTCCTCGTCGGAGAACAGGATCGCGATCTGGGAGAGGATCTCGAGGTGCTCATCGCCCTTGCCGGCGATGCCGACGACGAACGTGACGGGCTCGCCGCCCCAGTCCACGCCCCCGTCGTATCGGACGACCGACAGCGCGGAATCCAGGATCGCAGCCTTCGTCTCGTTCGTGCCGTGGGGGATCGCCAGCTCGTTGCCCATGTAGGTCGAGACGGTCTCCTCCCGTTGCTGCATCGCGTCGAAGTAGGCGCTGGTCACGGCGCCGGCTGCCTCGAGGATGTCGGCGGCCTCCTTCATCGCCTCTTCTCGCGTCGCGCTCCCGGAGTGGATCCGGACCTGTCCGAGGCTGAGGACCTCACGTGCCATGATTTTGCCTTTCGTTGTCGATCGGATGCTGCTGCTGCGGCGCTGGATGACCGTGGTGTGCGGATCCCGTCGCCGGAAAAGGCTGTGGAGCCGGGGGCATCGCGCCGCCCGACTCCACAGCGGTCTCAGTCCCTAGGCCCCATTCTGGTGCTGGTCGCGGACCAGTTCCACAACCTCGTCGTACCGCGGCGAGTTCATGAAGTTGTCCACTGACACGTGCACCGAGCCCGGGGACTGGGCTCGCGCCCGGTCGGTGAGCTGGTTCTGCGTGATGACCAGGTCGGCCGAGCCGTCCAGGGCCGCGATCGCCTTGTTGACGACCGTGACGTCCTCGATGCCCGCCTTCTTGATCTTGTTGCGCAGGACGCTCGCGCCCATCGCCGAGGAGCCCATGCCGGCGTCGCACGCGAACACGATGTTCTTCACCTGGCGCTCGGTCATGACGGCCGGCTCGATGCCGCCGCCCGCCGCGGTCGCCGCGCCGCCGCGCAGGCCTCCCAGTGCGTCGGAGGACTTGCCCTTGGCCGCCTCGGTCTGGGTGATCGCCGCACCGAACGCGTCGTCGGTGGCGGCCATCGCCTCGAGGTCCCGCTTGCGCGAGGCCCGGAGCATGATCGCCGTGAGGACGAAGGTGACGGCGGCCGAGAGGATCACCGACAGGATGACCGCGAAGTACGCCCCGCTCGCCGTCTGCGCGAGCACGGCGATGATGCTGCCGGGAGCCGCAGGGGCGCGCAGAGCGCCGCCGAGGAGCATGTTCGTGGTGACACCCGTGGCGCCACCGGCGATCAGGGCGAGGATCACGACCGGCTTCATGAGCGCGTACGGGAAGTACACCTCGTGGATGCCGCCGAAGAACTGGATGATCGCCGCACCCGGAGCCGACGCGCGAGCCGCGCCGATGCCGAAGAACGTGAACGCGAGCAGCAGTCCGACACCGGGGCCGGGGTTGGCCTCGAGGAGGAACAGGATCGAGGATCCGTCCTCGGAGGCCTGCTGGATGCCGAGCGGCGTGAGCACGCCGTGGTTGATGGCGTTGTTCAGGAACAGCACCTTCGCCGGCTCGATGATGATGCTCGTGAGGGGCAGGAGGTTCATCTCCACGAGCCAGTTGACCGCGTTGCTGAGGATCTGCATCAGGCCGTTGACCAGGAATGCGATGGGGTAGAAGCCCACCACGGCCATGACGAAGCCCCAGATGCCGGCGGAGAACATGTTGACGAGCATCTCGAAGCCCGCCTTGATCTTGCCCTCCCAGAGGCTGTCGAGCCACCGCATCGAGTAGGCCGCGATCGGCGCCATGATCATCGCGCCGATGAACATGTGCACCTGTCCGAGCTGCGACTCACCCTCGGCGAGGGTGGCGTTGAACTGCGCCACCAGGAAGTCGGATCCGGCGATCGCACCCATCACGGCGATCGAGGCGACCACGCCGCCGCGGATGCCGTAGATGATGTTGCCGCCCGTGTAGGCGATGATGATCGGCAGCAGGTAGTGGATGAACGGTCCCACGATCGTCGCCAGATCGGCGTTGGGGGTCCACCCGACCTCGATGAAGAACGCCGTGAAGATGCCCCACGCGATGAGCGCGGGGATGTTCGGCATGATCATGCCGGACAGGAACGTGCCGAAGCGCTGGACTCCGACCCGTACCTTGCTCCCACCGGAGGTGGGTGTAGACACCGTTGTCATGACTGGTTGTCTCCTTCTGTTCTCGGGACTGCTGGTGTTTCAGGATTGTGCGGCCGCGGAAGCGGCCTCTCTGGTGCTGGCGGCCGCACGCGCGGCCTCTCTCGCGCTGGCCGCGCCGTTCGCGGCCAGGGCTGCCTCGGCGATGACCCGGGCATCATCGAGGGAGTACTGGAGCAGCGACGCGCGCACATCGGCGAGCGCCGTGGGGGCCATCGACAGGCTGGTCGCCCCGAGCCCGACGAGCACGACGGCCAGCAGCGGGTCGGCCGCCGCCTCGCCGCAGATGCCGACCGGCTTGCCGTGGATGCGGCCGGCATCGCCGACTTCACGGATCAGGCGCAGCACCGCCGGGTGCCACGGGTCCTGGAAGGCCGCGACCGAGCCCAGCAGCCGGTCGGCGGCCAGCGTGTACTGCGTCAGGTCGTTCGTGCCGATCGAGGCGAAGTCCGCGTCCACGAGGATCCGGTCGGCCAGCAGCGCCGAGGAGGGCACCTCGACCATCACACCGGCGGTCCTGATGCCGTAGTCGCGAGCGACGGCGACGAAGTATTCCGTCTCCTCGACGGTGGCCACCATGGGGGCCATGACCCACAGATCCGCGTCGGTCGCGGCATCCGCCTCGGCCAGCGCGGTCAGCTGCTCTCGAAGGATGTCCTCGCTCGCCCGGAGCGCGCGAATGCCTCGCAGCCCCAGCGCGGGGTTCTCCTCGTGCGCGTCGTTGAGGAACGCCAGCGGCTTGTCGGCACCGGCATCCAGCACCCGGACGACGACCTTCTTGCCCGGGAACGCCGCGAGCAGCGCGGTATACGACTCCCGCTGCTGGGCGACGGTGGGCGCCTGGTTGGCGCTCAGGAACAGGAACTCGGTGCGGAACAGACCCACGCCCTCCGCGCCCAGGGCGACGGCTTCCACGGCGCCCTCCGGCTTGCCGAGGTTGGCCAGCAGCGGCACCGGGGTGCCGTCGGCCAGCGCGCCGGGGGTGATCGGCGCGCTCGCGGCGGACGCGCGGTCCGCGGCGCGGTTGCCGGCCCGCTCGAGCTCCTCCGGGCTGGGCTGGGTGGTCACCACGCCGGCGGCGGCATCCACGATGACCATCTCGCCCTCGACCAGGTCCTTCGCCGCGACGGCGCCGACGACCGCGACGATCGACTTCTCGCGGGCCAGGATCGCGGTGTGCGAGGTCGGTCCGCCCTCGGTCGTGATCAGGGCGAGCACCTTGTCGAGGTCGAGGAGCGCGGTGTCCGCGGGTGCGAGGTCTTTGGCCACGAGCACGAACGGGTGACCGGGGTCGGGCACACCCGGAGCCGGAACTCCCCGCAGGCGGGCGATCACGCGCTGCGCGACGTCGTCGAGGTCCGCGGCGCGCTCCCCGAGGTAGCCCCCCATGGCGGTGAGCATGTCGCGGAACGACGCGAACGCGTCGTGGACGGCGAACTCGGCGGTCTTTCCCGCGCCGATGCGGGCATCGATCTCGGATTCCAGGCTGGGGTCCTCGGCCATCATCGCCTGGGCCTCCAGCACATCCCTCGCGGCGCCGCCGGCCTGTGCACCGCGCTGCTCGAGCTCGCGTGCGACGGCGGCGACCGCCTCGCGGACGCGAGCGGTCTCGTCGGCCGCGCTGCGCTCGCTCGGGCTGTCGGTCGGTGCCGGCAGCGGCTCCGCCATGCGTGCCACCGGGCCCTGGGCCACGCCGAGCCCGATCCCCACACCTCGAAGTTCAGTCATCATGCCTCCGCATCGTGGTCGGTCGAGAGCAGATCGCTCAACAGGTCGAGGGTGTTCTCCGCGCCCTCGCCCTCGGTGGTGAGGGTGACGTAGTCGCCCTGCTCGATGCCCAGGGCGATGACGCCGAGGATGCTGGCCGCGTTCACGGGTGCACCGGCGTCCTTCGAGATCGTGACCGGGATGCCGGAGTCCTTCGCCGCCTGCGCGAACAGCTTCGCCGGCCGCGCGTGCAGGCCGTGCGCGGATCCGATGCGGACGGTCCGGGTGGTGGGGGGCATGTCAGTCCTGTTCCTGTCGAACGTCGGGGGCGGCTTGCAGGGCGCGATCTGAGACGGGAGCGACCGCTTCCTGCACCAGGGCGAGCGTCCGCGTGCCGTCCAGGTCGGAGAAGATGTCCGGCGGCAGCAGCACCACCGCGGTGCCGCGGAGCGCGGCATCCCGTTGGATCCGCTCCACGGCATGTGCGAGGTGGGGACCGACGAGCACGACGTCGGCGCTGTCGAGATCGATCGGCAACGACAGCTCCGTGCCGGCGAAGGCGGCGTAGGCCAGGCCCCGGTCGTTGGCCGCATGGCGCACGCGCTGAGCAACGAACGTGCTCGACGCACCTGCACCGCAGACAACCAGGATCCTCATCGACCCGCCCTTCCTCCGCCCATTCTTGTGAAAACCCTGAGAGTGAACAACCAGTCCTGTTTCCGGAGGGGCGGAAAGCACGCAGACCCCCGCTCCGCAGGGAGCCGGGGGTCTGCGCGGAAGTGCGGGCGGTCTAGGAGAAGAACGCGCTCGCCTTGCGCGAGTAGAGGAACACGAGGCCCACGACGGCGAGCAGACCCGCCACGACCTGGTCCCAGAAGTCGACTCCCATGATGATGGCCCAGATCGCCAGCAGCAGGTTGATGACGAACACGACGGCCATGATGATGCGCGCGGTGTTGTTGCCGCGGAACAGTCCGAGGCTGACGGCGATCGTGATGATGCCGACGATCAGCACGATCCAGGCGGGGAATCCGCCGCCGGCGATGATCGCGAGGATCCCTCCGACGATCTGAATGGCGCCGATGATCCATGCGATCACCGCGACGATGGTGACCCCTACGGGGCGTTCTCCGGCCATGTCCTTCTCCTTATGCGAGGTATGCCACAGCTCTGTGGCGTGCTCACGGTACCGCGGCACCGGCGCCGGCCCGCCGCGGCTCTCCGGCGCGTGATTGACTGGCAAGAGCACCCCGCACCGACGCGCAGAGGACACCGTGACCAGAGTCAGGCAGGACCGCCTCCTGGGTCTGCTCGTGCGCGACGGCGAATGGATGACCGCGGCCACACTCGCCGACGGTCTCGGGGTGACTCCGCGCAGCATCCGGTCCTACGTCACCGCGATCAACGCCCGCGTGCCGGCGGGTGCGGCGGTCGAGTCCGGACCGCAGGGCTATCGTGCCGGCGCCGATGCTCCCGTCGCCCTGCGGATGACGGCGGGGGCGGATGCCGGAACCCCCCGCGACCGCCTGCACACGCTCGTGCGCGCCCTGCTGGACTCCGACGAGGGCATCGACGTCTTCGAGACGGCCGAGCAGCTGCACGTGAGCACCGCCACTCTGGACGCCGACCTCGCCCGGGTGCGCGGGCTGCTGGGCGGCACCGAGCTGACTCTTGAGCGCTCCGCCTCGCGTGCGCGTCTGCGCGGCACCGAGATGGCGCAGCGGCGGCTGCTGAGCAGGCTCGCCCACGACGAGATGGATGCCGGATCGTTCGATCTGGAGGCGCTGCGGCGCACGCTCGGCGAAGGTTCGGTCGGGGCTCACGCCTTCGGCCCCTTCAAGACCGAGCTGGTCGCGGAGCTCGGCGCCCTGGGGTACTTCGTGAACGAATTCGGCATCTCGGATGTCGTGATGCACATCGCGATCGCCGCAGACCGCGTGGCGAGCCACCGCGGCCTCGGCGGCGCGGGCGAGGTGCGCCCCGCCCAGCAGGAGGTCGCCGCGATCCTGGAGCGCCTGGTCGAGCGGCACCTCGGCGTCACGCTCGGCACGGGCGACCTGCAGCACCTGTCCACGCTCGTCCTCACCCGCGTGGTCGCACCCGGCGCTTCCGCGCCGTCGGAGCACGCGCGTTCGCGCCTGGACCCCGACGTGGAGGCGGCCGTGCGGCAGGTCGTGCAGACCGCCGCCGCGGAGTTCCTCGTCGACATCGCCCACGAGGACTTCATCCTGCGCCTGGCTCTGCATGTGCAGAACCTGCAGCACCGCGCCCGCGAGCAGGCGTGGTCGCGCAATCCGCTCACCCGGTCGCTCAAATCCACGTACCCGATGATCTTCGAGGTCGCCGTCTTCATCGCCAGCGGCCTGCAGCAGCGGCTCGGCATCCCGCTCCTGGACGACGAGATCGCCTACATCGCGATGCACGTGGGAGGGCGGCTCGAGCGCAGCCGGCGCGCCGACCAGCTGCTGACCGCGACGATCGTCTGCCCCGGCTACTACGAGCTGCACGAGCTGCTGCGCTCGTCGGTCGACCGCTCGCTCGGCCAGGCGATCGAGGTCGTGGGGGTCGAGACGCGGGTCGACCCGGATTGGGCCTCGATCGACACCGATCTGGTGCTCACGACGATCGAGCCTTCCGTGCCCGGCGACCGTTTCGTGCGGATTCAGCCTTTCCTCACCGATGCCGACGTCGAACGCGTGCAGGCCGCGGCCGCGCGCATCCGCCGCAGCAGGCGCCTCGCCCGGCTGCGCAAGGAGCTGGAGCGCTACTTCGTGCGCTCGGCCTTCGTGCGCGGCCTGGAGGCCGACGGCGGCGAGGAGGGCGTCATCCGTCACCTCGGCTCGCTGCTGGTGGCCGAGGGCGTGATCGACCAGGACTACGTGGAACGCACGATCCAGCGCGAGCGGCTCTCGTCCACGGCGTTCACCGACGCGCTCGCCGTTCCGCACGCGCTGGGGATGACCGCAACCCGCACGGCGATCGCCGTCGGCATCGCCGAGCCGTCGATCTCGTGGGGCGAGGGGCGGGTGCAGGTCGTCGCGGTCGTCGCGTTCTCCGAGACGGACCGCGAGGCGTTCCAGACGGTGTTCGAGCAGTTCGTCGAAGTCTTCTCCGAGCGCGACAGCGTGCATCGGATCGTGCGGCGGGCGACGGACTTCACCGGCTTCCTCGACGAACTCGTCGCCGTCATCGACGGCTGAGCCGCAGCATCCCGAACCGCTCAGCGCGCGAGCCGGGACTCCAGTCCGAGCCGCACGGCCGGCCACTCGTGCGGAAGGATCGAGAAGACCACGGTGTCGCGCAGCGTGCCCTCGGGGCCGACCCGGTGGTTGCGCAGCACGCCGTCCTGCTTGGCCCCGAGACGGGCGATCGCCGCGCGCGACTGCAGATTGTGCCAGTGCGTGCGGAATTCGACCGCGATCGCATCGCACCGCTCGAACGCGTGCCCGAGCAGAAGAAGCTTCGCAGCGGTGTTGACCGCCGTGCGCTGTGCGTCGACGCCGAGCCAGGTGTGGCCGATCTCGACGTGCCGGTTGGCCTGGTCGATGTTGCAGAAGGTCGTCATGCCGACCGCGACGCCGGAATCGAGCCGGCGGATCGCCCACGGGTTCATCGAGCCCTGCTCGTGCCATGCGAGGCGCTGCGCGATGTCGCCGCCGACCGCGTCGGGCGTCGGGACCGACGTGTACCAGGCGTGCCCGAGCCCGACCGTCGCCGCGGTCAGTTCGTCCGCATGATCGGTCGTGAGCGGTTCGAGCCGCACGAAGGCGTTCTCGAGGGTGATCGCATCGCGCAGCAGCATGGGTCGAGCCTATGAGCTGGAGTCCGCGCGCATCGCCGCGTCGGCGGTCGGACCTGCGCTCGCCGGATCGCCGCCGTGCGACGCTTCGCGCGCCGCCGTCACCGCCCGGCGGCCGGCCGGCAGCCACACCGCGCCGCCCACGACGAGGAAGGTCAGCACGCCGGCCCCGACGAGCAGCCATTCGATCGGAACGAGGTCGGCCAGCGGCCCGAAGATCACCATGCCGATCGGCATGGCCAGCGCCATGACGATCCCGACGAACCCGAACACCCGTCCCTGGCGCTCGGGTTCCACCGTCTCCTGCAGCAGCGTCATCGACGGGGTGGAGAAGAACGGCACTCCCAGGCCCACGAGGAACATGAAGCCGAAGAACAGCCAGATGCTCGGCGACAACCCGAGTCCGATCGAGAGGATGCCGAACACGAGCGACGAGACGATGATCATGCCGATGCGGCTCCGCTTGGCGAAGAACGACGCGACGACGATGCCGCCCAGCACCATCCCGATGCTGAACGAGACCTCGAGCACCGCGAGGTTGATGACGTTCTGCTGCTCGCCGGCGTCGAACGTGCGCACGAGCATGAGCGGCGTGAGGTTGGACGGAGCCACGATCAGCACGAAGATGATCGCGAACAGCACGAGGAGCCAGCGCACGAAGGCGTGATGGGCGACGTAGCGCACCCCGTCGACCAGATCGGCGAAGTACCCGCTCGGCACGTCGCTCGCGCGCCGGACGGCGCCGACCGGGATCAGAGCGAGCAGGCCGATTCCGATGGCCGCCGTGACCACGTCGATGAAGAAGATCGGCACGAGGGATGCCGCCGACCCGTCGTTGCGGGACGAGGACCACGCGTAGATCGCCCCGGCCGCCGCGGGGGCGAGCAGCGCCATCGCGGACTGGATCGAGCCGTTGATGCCGTTGACCCGCATGAGGTTGCGGGCCGGCGTGATCTGCGGGATGAGCGCGGAGACGGCCGGCATCTGGATACCGGCTCCGGCCGAGCGCACCGCCATCGTGAGGAAGATCAGCCACACCGCGTCGTAACCGCTCAGCATCACCAGAGCGAGAACGAGAGTGGATGCCGCGATCCCCGCGTCGGCGGCCATGATCAGGTACTTGCGGTTGTGACGATCGGCCCACACGCCGCCGAAGATCGAGATGACCGCCTGCGGAAGGAATCCGAAGACCGCCGCCAGCATCATGATGACGCCCGAGCGGTATTCGATCGTCAGGTACCAGAAGACGGCGTACTGCACGAGCATCGAGCCGAGCAGGCTGATCGTCTGCCCGCTCAGGAAGAGGATGACCTTCCGCAGCCAGTGCGGCGGATCGGGCGTGGCGTCGACTGCGTCGGGTGCCGGGCTCGCGGCATCCACCGTCGCATCCCCGTCTTCGCTCATGCCCGTCACTGCGCTTCGTGCAGCAGCGCGCGCACTCCGTCGGTGAGCGCGCCCAGGCGCGCCCGGGCGTCGTCGGCCGAATTGCCGCGCACGTCGAGGTACGCCTTGAGCTTCGGCTCGGTGCCGCTCGGCCGCACGATCAGGCGCGAGCCGTCCGCCATCCACAGCCGCAGGACATCGCCGGGCGGCAGGTCGTCGACGCCGTCGAGCAGATCCTCGACCCGGTCCACCTCGACACCGCCGATGGCCGAGGGATGCTGCGCGCGCAGCTGCGACATGATCCGCTCGATCCGCGAGAGGTCCTCCACCCGGACCGACACCTGGTCGCTCGCGAAGAAGCCGAAGGTCGCATCGAACTCGGCGAGCACCCGCGCGAGGCTCTCACCCCGCTCGCGCGCCTCGGTCACCAAGCCGAGCATGGCGATCGCCGCCGAGATGCCGTCCTTGTCGCGAACCGTGCCCGGGTTGACCAGGTAGCCGAGCGCCTCTTCGAACCCGAACACCAGGCCGGGGGCCCGCGAGATCCACTTGAAGCCGGTCAAGGTGGTGTGGAACTCGAGTCCGTAATGATCGGCGACCGCCTCCAGCCCGGGGGAGGACACGAGCGAGCAGGCCAGAGAAGCACCCGGTGCGGCGCCGTTCTCGCGGGCGAGCCGCGCGGCGCGCCAGCCCAGGAGCAGGCCGATCTGATTGCCGGTCAGGCGACGCCACCCGCCCACGGCGTGCGGATCGGGCACGGCGACGGCGAGCCGGTCGGCGTCCGGGTCGTTCGCGATGATGAGGTCGGCATTCACGCTCCGCGCCGTTTCGAACGCCAGATCCATCGCGCCCGGCTCCTCCGGGTTGGGGAAGGAGACGGTCGGGAAAGCCCCGTCCGGGTGCAGCTGCGCATCCACCGGCACGGGTGCGGGGTAGCCGGCGACCTCGAGGATGCGCGAGAGCGTCTCCCATCCGACGCCGTGCATCGCGGTGTACACCCAGTTCAGTCCCGCAGCGCCCTCCGGTGCGGGGGCCACAGCCGCCGTGGCGGCCACGTAGGCCTCGACGACCGATTCGGGGGCGCGCTCGTATCCGACCGATCGCGGCAGCGCCGCCACGTCGCCGGCGGCTGCGATGCGCTCGATGTGCGTCGCGATCTCGGCGTCGGAGGGCGAGACGATCTGGGCGCCCTCGTCGGCGCCGCCCAAGTACACCTTGTACCCGTTGTCGTTCGGCGGGTTGTGGCTCGCGGTCACCATGACACCGGCATCCGCCCCCAGGTGACGCACGGCGAAGGCGAGGACCGGTGTCGGAAGGAGGCGCGGCAGCAGGATGGCCCGCACGCCCGCACCCGCGAACAGCTCGGCGGAATCGCGCGCGAACACCTCAGAGTTGCGCCGCCCGTCGTAGCCCACCACGACAGTCGGCGTGGCGTCTGCGCCCGCCCTCTCGCGCAGGAACGAGGCCAGTCCGGCGGCGGCCTGGGCCACCAGCACCCGGTTCATGCGGTTGCTTCCCGCACCGAGCTCACCGCGCAGGCCCGCGGTGCCGAAAGCGAGCCGGCCCGCGAACCGGTCGCCGAGCTCGGCGACGGCGGCGGCATCCCCCTCGTCCGAGCGGTCGAGAAGGTCGCTCAGCTGAGCACGCGTCTCGGGGTCGGGGTCCTGTGCGAGCCACGCGCGGGCGGTGGCCTCGAGGGCGCCGGCACTCACATCGCGCCGATCACGCGAGCCAGCAGCGACGAGATGACCGGCCCCGCCGCGTGCCCGGCCTCCATCACCTCCTGGTGGCTGAGCGGCGTCGTCTGGATGCCGGCGGCCATGTTCGTGATGAGCGAGAAGCCCAGGATCTCCATGCCCGCCTGGCGGGCGGCGATCGCCTCGAGGGCGGTCGACATGCCCACGATGTGGCCGCCGATCGCCTTGGCCCACTGCACTTCTGCGGGAGTCTCGTACTGCGGCCCGGTGAACTGGCAGTACACGCCCTCGTCGAGGGACGGGTCGATCGAGCGCGCGAGGTCGCGCAGCCGCATCGAGTACAAGTCGGTCAGGTCGATGAAGGTCGCGCCCTCGAGCGGAGTGGCGGCGGTGAGGTTGATGTGATCGCTGATCAGCACGGGCGTACCGGGCTTCCACGTGTGCCTGATCCCGCCGGCGCCGTTGGTGAGCACCATGGTGCGCGCCCCCGCGGCGGCGGCCGCACGGACGCTGTGCACGACGCGCCGCGGGCTGCGGGACTCGTAGTAGTGGGTGCGGGCGCCGATGATCAGCACGTGCCTCCCGCGCGGGGTGACCACGCTGCGCAGCGTTCCGACGTGGCCCTCGAGGGCGGGTCTGCTGAAGCCGGTGACCTCGGTGGCCGGAATCGTCGCGACGGTCTCGCCGATGAGCTCCGCCGCGCCGCCCCAGCCGCTGCCGAGAGTGAGCGCGATGTCGTGCCGCGGGACGCCGGTCAGTCGCGCGATGTCGTCCGCGGCCTCGGCCGCGATCTCGAACGGATCGGCCGCGAGGTCGTCGAGCGGGTTGGCGAGAGTGTGTGACATGCCCTCCACTCTAGGAACGCGGGAGCCGGTGAGCCACATCGGCCTGCGACCGGTGTCGTCGCCGTGTCCCTTCCTGGGAGGATGGAGGCATGTCTTTGAGCTTCGAGCGCACGCAGAGTGTCGCGATCATCGGTGGCGGACCCGGCGGCTACGAGGCGGCGATCGCCGCGGCGCAGCTGGGTGCGGAGGTCACCGTGGTCGAGCGCGCCGGCATCGGCGGTTCGGCGGTCATCACCGACGTGGTGCCCTCCAAGACGCTCATCGCCACGGCGGATGCCGCCGTCGCGATCGAGCAGGCGGGCGACCTCGGCGTGCAGCTGTTCGCGCGGGGCAAGGAAGGCAAGCCGCTCAAGCCCGAGATCGCCATCAACCTCGGTGCGGTCAACAAGCGCCTGCTCTCGCTCGCGCGCCAGCAGTCCGACGACATGCGCGCCTCCCTCGTCGAAGCGGGCGTGCGGATCATCTCCGGGTTCGGGCGCCTCGACAGCGACAACGCCGTGGTGGTCTCGACGGGTCCGAAGGGCACCGACTTCGACCGCATCGAGGCCGACACGCTCGTCGTCTCGACGGGCTCGTCGCCCCGCATCCTGCCCTCCGCCGTCCCCGACGGGGAGCGCATCCTCACCTGGACCCAGCTCTACGACATGCCCGCCCTGCCCGAGCACCTGATCGTCGTCGGCTCGGGCGTGACGGGGGCCGAGTTCGCCTCCGCCTACATGAACCTCGGGGCGAAGGTGACGCTGATCTCCAGCCGCGACCAGGTGCTTCCCGGGGAGGACAGGGACGCGGCATCCGTTCTCGAGAAGGTGTTCAAGCGGGGCGGGATGACCGTCCTGTCCAAGTCCCGTGCGCAGTCGGTCACGCGCGAGGGCGACGGCGTCGTGGTGGCGCTGGCCGACGGGCGGACCGTCGAGGGGAGCCACTGCCTGATGGCCGTCGGGTCGACGCCGAACACCGCGGGCCTGGGCCTGGAGGAAGCAGGCGTGCAGATGACCGACTCCGGGCACATCCAGGTCAATCGCGTTGCGCGCACGTCGGTGCCGAACATCTACGCGGCGGGCGACTGCACGACGTTCGTCCCGCTGGCCTCGGTCGCGTCCATGCAGGGGCGCATGGCCGTCTTCCACGCCCTCGGCGACGTCGTCATCCCCCTGGAGCACCGGCGCATCACATCGAACATCTTCACCGCTCCCGAGATCGCCACGGTCGGCTGGTCCGAGCAGGACATCGCCGACGGACTGGTCGACGGGGTCGTGCACAAGCTGCCGCTCTCGGCCAACCCGCGCGCGAAGATGATGGGCATCAAGGACGGATTCGTGAAGATCCTGGCCCGGCAGGGGAGCGGCACCGTGATCGGCGGAGTCATCGTCGCACCGCGAGCGTCGGAGCTGATCTACCCGATCGCGATCGCGTTCGAACGCCGGCTCACGGTCGACCAGCTCTCGCGGGTCTTCGCGGTGTACCCCTCGCTGACCACGAGCATCACGGACGCGGCGCGCGCCATGCACATCGTGGATCTGGCGAACGAAGACGGCTGAACGCACCCCCTGGACGGGGGAGGGCTAGGAGATCGTCAGCAGCTGGTGACCGGCCGACACCGTCGTGCCGGCGGTCGCGTTGATCCCGCCGATGACGCCGTCCTTATGCGCCTGGATCGGCTGCTCCATCTTCATCGCCTCGAGCACGACCACGAGGTCGCCCTTGACGACCTGCTGTCCGTCTTCGACCGCGACCTTGACGATCGTCGCCTGCATCGGGGACTTGACCGCGTCCCCGGAAGCGCCGGCGACGACGCTCGGCGCGTGGGAACGCCGGGAGGGCGGCACGGCCGCCGGCCGGGCTGACGCTCCCGGAGCGGCGACGATGCGGTCCGGCAGGCTCACTTCGAGCCGCTTTCCGGCGACCTCCACCACGACGGTGTGCCGGGCCTCGGCCGGCTTGGGCGCCTCGAGCTCGCCGTCCCACGGCGGGATGTCGTTCACGAACTCGGTCTCGATCCAGCGCGTGAACACGCCGAACACGCCGTCCTCCGCGGTGAAGGCGGGATCGCGGACGACCTTGCGGTGGAAGGGGAGCACGGTCGGCAGTCCGGCGACCTCGAACTCGTCCAGCGCGCGGCGGGCGCGCTCGAGGGCTTCCGCGCGATCGCGACCGGTGACGACGATCTTGCCCAGCAGCGAGTCGAACGCCCCGCTGACCGAGTCGCCCGCAGTCACTCCGGAATCCAGACGGATGCCGGGACCTCCGAACGTCTTGAACACGTGGATCGGACCCGGCTGGGGGAGGAACCCGCGGCCGGGGTCCTCGCCGTTGACCCGGAATTCGATCGAGTGCCCGACCGGCACGGGGTCGACGTAGTCGATCGTGCCGCCCTCGGCGATGCGGAACTGCTCGCGCACCAGGTCGATGCCGGTGACCTCTTCCGAAACGGGGTGCTCGACCTGCAGGCGCGTGTTCACCTCGAGGAACGAGATCGTGCCGTCCGCGCCGATCAGGAACTCGCACGTGCCGGCGCCGACGTAGCCCACTTCGCGCAGGATCGCCTTGGAGGACTCGTAGAGCGTGCGGTTCTGCTCGTCGCTGAGGAACGGCGCGGGCGCCTCCTCCACGAGCTTCTGGTGCCGGCGCTGCAGCGAGCAGTCGCGCGTGGAGATCACCACGACGTTGCCGGCGGCATCCGCCAGGCACTGCGTCTCGACGTGCCTGGGCTTGTCGAGGTACTTCTCCACGAAGCACTCGCCGCGTCCGAACGCCGTGATCGCCTCGCGCGTGGCCGACTCGAACATCTCGGCGATCTCGTCGTACTCGCGGGCGACCTTGAGACCCCGGCCGCCGCCGCCGTACGCCGCCTTGATCGCGATCGGCAGACCGAACTCCTCGGCGAAGGCGATGACCTCCTCGGCGCCTGCGACGGGCCCCGGCGTGCCCGGTGCGAGCGGTGCTCCCACCTTCTCGGCGACGTGGCGAGCCGTGACCTTGTCACCGAGGGCCTCGATCGCCTCGGGCGACGGGCCGATCCAGATCAGCCCGACATCCATCACCGCCCGGGCGAAGCCGGCGTTCTCGGCGAGGAACCCGTAGCCCGGGTGCACGGCGTCCGCGCCGGAGCGGCGCGCGACCGAGAGGATCTTCTCGATCGAGAGGTAGGTGTCGGCGCTCGTCGCCCCGTCGAGGGCGTACGACTCGTCGGCGAGTCGCGCGTGCAGCGCATCGCGATCCTGATCGGCGTAGACCGCGACCGATGATTTTCCGGCGTCCCGTGCGGCGCGGATGACGCGGACGGCGATCTCGCCGCGGTTGGCGACGAGAACCTTGGCGATCTGAGGCATGGATGCCAGCCTACCCACGCGCCGGGGCGCCCTTTTGAGTCCCCTGTACAAGAAAGACGCGGGAACGTGTGGGGGAGTCTACGAGGGGTACCGAACGATTGCCGGCGGTTCCGAGCGGTCAGAAGCGATTCCACAGATCGGTCCACGTGACACCGAGCTCGGCGGTCAGGCGGCGCACGGTCGACAGCGACATCCCCACCACCGTGGACGGGTCGCCCTCGACCCTGTCGATGAACGCTCCACCCAGGCTGTCGATCGTGAACGCGCCCGCGACGTGCAGCGGCTCGCCGGAGGCGACATACGCATCGATCTCGGCGTCCGTCACGTCCGCGGCGAAGCCGACGGATGCCGCGGCGACGGCGTGCGCTTCGGCCGACGAACCGCCGCTCACCCTGATCACGCTGTGCCCGGAGTGCAGCATCCCCGTTCGTCCCCGCATCCGCCGCCAGCGCTGCGTGGCAGCCTGGGCCGTGTAGGGCTTGCCGAGGATCTCGCCGTCGATCTCGAACATCGAGTCTCCGCCGATCACGATCCCCTCGAAGCCGTCCCCAGTGACGCGCGCAGCGACATCGGCGGCCTTGAGGCGCGCCAGCAGCAGCACGTGCTCGTCCGCGTCGAGGCGACGGCCCTGCGCTGCCTGCGTGCGCGCGATCACCGCCTCCTCGTCGACGTCGGGAGCCATGGTGACCGGCTCGATGCCCGCCTGCCGCAGCAGCATGAGCCGGGCGGGCGATGTCGAAGCGAGGCAGACCTGCATGCGTTCACGGTAGCCGTGCGGTGTCCGGCCTGTGGAATGCTCGTCGGGTGGATGCCGGAGACGAACTCGACCTCGATGTGACCAGCGTCGCGCACGGCGGCGTGTTCGTCGGGCGCATCCCCGACCCCCGAGCCGAATCCGGCCGCGGAGGGCGCGTCGTGTTCGTGCCGGACGCGATCCCCGGTGAGCGGGTGCGCATCCGCCTCACCGATGTCGGCAAGCAGTCCTTCTGGCGCGGCGACGTGCTGGAGGTGCTCGAGCCGTCGGGTCATCGCCGACCGCACATCTGGCGCCAGGCTGACGTGTCGGTCCCGCCCCACCTGCGCCCGGGCGGGGCGGACTTCGGGCACATCGAGCTGTCGCATCAGCGTGCTCTCAAGCTCGAGGTGCTGACCGATGCGCTGCGGCGCTTCGGAGGCGTGGAGATACCGGGCCTCGACATCCGTCCCGCCGGTCCGAGACAGGCTCACGGCGAAGGCGGGGAGAGCGCGGACGGCGGGGGATGGCGCACCCGGGTCAGCCTGCACGTGGATGCCGACGGCTATGTCGGCCCCTTCGCCGCCCGCAGTCACTCCGTGATCGCGGTGGAGGAGTACCCGCTCGCGACCGCCGAGGTGGCTGAGGCGGCGCTCGGGATCGCGCAGGGCCGTCCGGGCCGGATCGATCTCGTGCAGCCCGCGGACGGGCGCGTGCGGGTCATCCCGCGACCGGATGCGGCGAAGTCCGGTCCGCGCGAGGCGCGCGAGGTCGTCATCGAGCGCGTCGGGCAGCGCGAGTTCCGCGTGGATGCCGGCGGGTTCTGGCAGGTGCACCGGCTCGCGGCCGCCACGCTCGACGATGCGGTCCGCCGGGCGATCACGGACCTCTCGCCCGGCGCAGCGCCCTTGGACCCCGATGCATGGCACCTGGACCTCTACGGCGGCGTCGGGCTCTTCGCCGTGGCCGTCGCCGACCTGGGCGGCGCGCGCGTCACCTCGGTCGAGTCGGACCCGAGGGCCACCGAGCATGCCGGGGAGAACCTGGCGCAGTGGGTGGGCGCCCGTGCCGAGACCGCCCGTGTCGACCGCTACCTCAACCGGCTCGTGGCCGACGCCACCGAGCGGGAACGGGCGCGTCTGTCCCGGGGTGTGATCGTCCTCGACCCGCCCCGCTCCGGCGCCGGTCGGCAGGTCGTCGAGGGCGTCGCCGCACTCGGGCCGGCGGCCGTCGTCTACGTCGCGTGCGACCCCGTCGCCCTGGCGCGCGACGTCGCGACCTTCCGTGCCGCCGGCTACGAACTGTCCGCCGTGTCGGCATACGACCTGTTCCCGCACTCGCACCACATCGAGGCGATCGCCACGTTCGTCCGCTGAGGCGCGCGCGGACACTCCCGCGTCGGCCCGCCCGGCGTCGGTAGGCTGAACTCATGACCCGTGTCGCGCTGATCGATGATCACGAGTCCGTGCGGCTCGGGCTCGAAGCCGCGTGTGCCCGGGCGCAGAACGTCGTGGTGTTCTCCGGCAGCAGCGTCACGGGCTACCTCGACTGGCGGGCCTTCAGCGCAGCGGCGCCGGCCGATGTCGTGGTGCTCGATCTCACTCTGGGCGATGGCACGACTGTCACCGAGAACGTCCGCCGACTGGTCGTGGACGGCTCGAGCATCATCATCCACAGCGTCGCCGACCGCCCGGCGGCGGTGCGCGAAGCGCTGGCCGCCGGCGCTGCGGGCGTGGTGAGCAAAGCCTCGCCCATCGGCGATGTCATCGCGGCGATCACCACCGTGGCCAGCGGCGAGCCCCTGAACAACGTCGAGTGGGCCAGCGCCGTGGAGGGGGACCGCGCATTCGCCGACGCGCAGCTGTCGGCGCGGGAGCGAGACGTGCTCCGCCTCTACGCCGCGGGGCTTCCCCTCAAAGTGGTGGCCGACCGGCTGGGCGTCGCCTACTCCACGGCCAAGGAGAACATCACCCGCGTTCGGGTCAAGTACGTCGAAGTCGGACGCCCGGCCCCGACGAAGGTCGACCTGCTGCGACGCGCGATGGAGGACGGCATCCTCGCCGAGCCCAGCGACCGTGAGGGTGCCGGTGGACTCGGAGTCTGAGAGCACCCGCGCCATCCTCGACGACGCCTGGGGACACATCCCCCAGACGCGCGAGACCACCGCAGGTCTCGGCTCGTTCACTCGGCTGCGCATCGAGCGGATCATCGCCGTCGTCGTGGGGCTCGGCAGCCTCGCGCTGGGCGCCCAGGCGCTCCTGGCCGCGGTGACCGAGCCCGTACAGGAGAACCCGGCGTGGCACGTGCCGCTCATGGTGATGACCTTCGTGCCCCTCGGTGCGATGGTCATCGCCTGCGCCCTGGGTCGCGGAGTCCGCCTGTTCGCCGGAATCTTCGCGGTGATCTATCCGGTGGCGCTGCTGCTGTGGCCCGCAGCGAGCGTCGGCGGCGAGGCGGACCCGGCGAGGGAACCGTGGATCTGGTTCCTCGTCAACGTCGCCACGGTCGCCAGCGTGCTGGCGTTTCCGCTGGTGCTGCAGGTCGTCTGGACGGCGCTCATCCCCCTCCTGTTCGGCGTGGTGCGCCTGATGCAGGCCGACTTCGCGCGCGAGTACTGGTACTCGGTCACTCTCGACGTCTCCTTCGCCCTCATCCTCGGAGGGATGCTGACCACCCTGGGCTGGGTGTTCCGCTCGGTCGCGGCCAATGTCGATGAGACCCGAGCGCGCGCCGTCGAGTCCTACGCCGCTGCAGCGTCGGCCGATGCCGCCGAGCAGGAGCGGGTGGCGGTCGCCGCGCTCATGCACGACAGCGTCCTGGCGGCTCTCATCGCCGCGGAGCGCGCGCACACTCCCCGTGAGCGGACGCTCGCCGTCGCGATGGCGCGCGAAGCGCTCACACGACTGGCCAACACCGAGCAGGGCGCGGAAGAAGGCAGCGACGAGCCGCGCGATGCCTCCAGCATCGCCGACGACATCGAACGAGCCGCGCTCGAGCTGGGTGTGCGGCTGAGCGTCGCACGCGACATCGACGCCGCGACCCCGCCGATGCCCGGACGCGTCGCCCGGGCGCTCGTGCTCGCGACGGCCCAGGCCATCGCGAACGCCGCCCAGCATGCAGGTGGATCTGGTCTCGCCGTCACCGTCGAGGGCAGCGTGGACCCTGCACGAACCTGCATCGCGGTGCGCGACACCGGTGAGGGCTTCGACCTGGACCGCGTGCCGCACGACCGGCTCGGCATCCGCGCCTCGATCTTCGCCCGCGTCGCCGCCGTCGGAGGTACGAGCGAGATCCATTCCGACCGACGCGGAACGACAGTCCGCCTGGAGTGGGGGGAGGTGCCCGCGTGATCAGCGTCCGCCGCATCATCGTCGGCATCGGCCTGGCCTTCACGGCATACCTCGCGCTGCGGGGCCTCTGGTGGACGGCTCCGGTGCTGCAGCCGCTGGTGATCGTCGCGTCCCTGAGTCTGTATCTGGCCACCACGTGGCTCTGCATCTTCTGGGAGCCGCGGACCGCGCTCGCTCCGAAGCAGCCGGATGCGGCGGCGACTCCGCTCATCGGAAGGTCGCGGACATCGCTTCCGCGCTGGGCAGGGGTGATGGCGCTGGCCTCGGCGTTCATCGTGCCGAGCGCGATCGCCGTGGCCGTCGGGCCCGAGAACCGAACCGAGCCGTTCGCGACGTGGTACCTCGGCGGGATCGGCGCCCTCATGACCATCGTGATGGTGCGCCGCCGGCCCTGGGTGGCATGGATCGGGACCGCGGCCCTGGCCGTGGCCTCCATCGGCTGGATGGGCTTGTTCCCGGCGCTGAGCCTGGGCCTGGTCGGATCGATCGTGTGGGTGGCGGCCACCCAGCTCATGCTGATGTCCATCGATCGCGCCGCACGGGACACCGCTCAGCTGGCCCAGCTGCAGCGCGCCGCTTCGGCATGGCAGGCGTCCCAGAGCGGGCGGCAGCGGGAGCGGCGCATCCAGGTGCAGCGCGCCCTCGCGGTCGCAGGCCCCGTGCTCACCCAGGCGGTGGCTTCGGGGGGCTCCCTCAGCGAGGACGAGCGGACCCAGGCGCGGCTGGCGGAGGGGCGCCTGCGCGACGAGATGCGCGGGCCGCGGCTTCTCGATGACGCGGTGCACGCCGAACTCGAGCGCGCGCGTCGGCGCGGCACGAACGTGACAGTCCTGGACGAGGGCGGCCTGGACGGGCTGGACGAGCCGACCCTGGCGATCATCCGCGGCGAACTGGCCGAGACGCTGCGTTCCGCGCGCTCGGACCGGCTCTACATCCGCACCTCGCCGGATGAGAAGGTCGCCGTGACCGTCGTGGGCCGCTCGGCCGCAGGTCAGGGGCTCTCCGACGAGGATGCCGTGGACCTGTGGCGCGAGATCGGCCACCCCGGCGCAGCCTGAGAGGTTATCGCTCCCCGTCCCGGCGGGGGAGGGGAGCCGGGGCGGGGAGCGAAGGAGAAGGAGGTGAGGGGCGGCGAAGCCGCCCGCCCCTCACCTGGCGGACAGTTACCCGAAAACCGTCCGCGTGGCCGAACCTGAGCTTCCCAGAGGAAAGCAGGTCGGCCGAACGCAAAATGCGTTCCAGCTCCTCAAGTATGGGTCGGGGTCAACCCCGCCGTCTGTAGGTATTTCGGGGGACACGCATGCAACGGAATGCGGATGCCGGACTCAGCCGGATCGGGCCCAGCCGAGGTCCCGCCGCAGCGGCGCGCGCAGCGAGCGCTGCGACAGCGACCACGCGGAAGGAACGGTTTCGTCGTCCACGGTCGCGGCGGCGGACTCCTCCGCGTAGGCCTCCGTGACGACGGCCATCAGAGCCGCGAGCTCGTCGGCGTCCGCCTCGCCACGCAGGAGGTCCACGCGCATGGAGTCCGGGACTTCCGCGGGAGTGGTCACAGCGGGATGTTCCCGTGCTTCTTGGGCGGCAGGCTCGCGCGCTTGCCGCGAAGCGAGCGCAATGCCTTCGCGACCGCGACCCG
This sequence comes from uncultured Microbacterium sp., assembly GCF_963524805.1. Classification (GTDB taxonomy): domain Bacteria; phylum Actinomycetota; class Actinomycetes; order Actinomycetales; family Microbacteriaceae; genus Microbacterium. The sequence continues at coordinate 73,212 of NZ_CAURGG010000006.1, forward strand.
GGTCTGCGCCGGTTCGATGATGCCGTCCAGCTCACCGCGCTCGGCGGCCAGGAACGGGGAGGCCACATCGTACGTGTACTCGTTCGCCAGCCGCGTCCGCACAGCGGCGACGTCCTCGCCGGCCTCCTCCGCCCGCTTGATCTCGGGGCGGTAGAGGATGTTCACGGCGCCCTGGCCGCCCATCACCGCGATCTCGGCCGTCGGCCAGGCGAGATTGATGTCGGCGCCGAGCTGCTTGGACCCCATGACGATGTACGCGCCGCCGTAGGCCTTGCGAAGGATGACGGTCACGAGCGGCACGGTGGCCTCGGCGTAGGCGTAGAGGAGCTTCGCCCCGCGGCGGATGACGCCCTCCCACTCCTGGTCGGTGCCCGGAAGGTAGCCCGGCACGTCGACCAGCGTGAGGATCGGCACCGAGAACGCGTCGCAGAATCTGACGAAGCGGCTGGCCTTCTCGCCCGCCTGGATGTTCAAGGTTCCCGCCATCTGCGACGGCTGATTCGCGATGATCCCGACGGTGCGACCCTCGACCCGTCCGAAGCCGATCACGATGTTCGGCGCGAAGAGCGGCTGCACCTCGAGGAAGTCGCCCGCATCGACGATGTGCGCGATGACCTGATGGATGTCGTACGGCTGATTCGCGGAATCCGGAACGATCGTGTTCAGCGAGCGGTCGGCATCCGTCGTCTCGAACTCGAACGCGCTCTCGTACACAGGCAGCTCCGACATGTTGTTGTCGGGCAGGAAGCCGAGAAGCGTGCGCGCGTAGTCGATCGCATCCTCCTCGTCTTCGGCGAGGTAATGCGCGACACCCGAGCGGGTGTTGTGCGTGTAGGCGCCGCCGAGTTCCTCCATGCCGACGTCCTCGCCGGTCACGGTCTTGATGACATCGGGACCGGTCACGAACATCTGACTGGTCTTGTCGACCATGATCACGAAGTCCGTGAGGGCCGGGGAGTACACGGCGCCACCGGCGGCCGGACCCATGATGAGCGAGATCTGCGGGATCACTCCCGAGGCGCGGGTGTTGAGGCGGAAGATCTCGCCGTACTTCCCGAGTGCCACGACGCCCTCCTGGATGCGGGCGCCTCCCGAGTCCAGGATGCCGATGATCGGCATCCCGCCACGCAGGGCGAACTCCATGATCTTGATGATCTTCTCGCCGGCGACCTCGCCGAGCGATCCTCCGAAGGTCGAGAAGTCCTGGGCGTACACCGCCACGGTGCGGCCGTGGATCGTGCCGACGCCGGTGACCACGGAATCGCCGTACGGGCGGGACTTGTCCATTCCGAACGCCGTCGTGCGGTGGCGCACGTACTCGTCGAACTCCACGAAGCTGCCGACATCGACGAGCATCTCGATCCGCTGCCGGGCGGTGAGCTTGCCTTTGGCATGCTGCTTCGCCTGAGCGGTCTTCTCCGCGTCCACCACGGCCTCCTGGAAGCGGGAGCGGAGGTCGGCGATCTTGCCGGCGGTGGTCGAGAGGTCGCTGGGTTCGGTCACGCGTTCCAGACTATCGGCGGGGTCCTCCCGCCGGTTGGAGAGTGCCCACAAGGGCGTGCCGCATCCGCTGTCCGTCCCGGCCATGCCGCCCGCGCGTAGGGTGATGATCATGCCGTTTCCGCTCGAGGGCTACCCTCTCGCCGCCGCCGTCTCGCCCCGCCTGCAGGTCGTCGAGACGACCGGTTCGACCAACGCCGATCTGGTCGCGGCGGCCGCAGCCGACGGCGAGGAGTGGCCGCACCTGTCGGTGCTGCTGACCACGGACCAGCGCGCCGGCCGCGGACGCCTGGACCGCACCTGGACGACTCCGCCGGGAACGGCGCTCGCCGTCTCGGTGCTCGTGCGCGTGCCCGACGTGCCGGCTCCCGCTCGCGGCTGGATTCCGCTCGTGGCGGGGGCGGCCATGACACGTGCCGTCATGGACCAGCTGCGCGGCACGGGACACACGGCCGGACTCAAGTGGCCCAACGACGTGCTGCTGGACGGCGGCAAGGTGAGCGGCATCCTGGCCGAGGTCGTCCCCGGCGATCCGACGGCGGTCGTGATCGGCGCCGGAGTGAACACCCGCATGTCGCGCGCCGATCTGCCGATCGAGACGGCGACCTCCTTCGCCGCCGCCGGTCTCGAGGTCGACGACGACCGGCTGCTCGCGGAGTACCTGCGGGCGCTGGACGAGCAGCTGGGCGCGCTCGCCTTCGCTCACGGGGATGCCGCGGCCGCCGGCATCCTGGGTGAGCTCGAGGCGCTCTGCACGACGATCGGCTCGGAAGTGGTCGTGTCGCTGCCGGATGGCACCAAGCTCAGCGGACGCGCCCAGCGCATCGACTCCGAGGGCCGGCTCGTCGTGGCCGACGGCGATGTCGAGACGGCCGTCTCGGCCGGAGACGTGGTGCACGTGCGCTGAGCGTGGGCGTGGCAGCCCGCGGTGTCCTCGCCGAGGGTCACAATGGGAGCATGACCCAGCCGACCACGTACGGCGGTCGACCGCCGATGGTGGTCCCCGGCGCTCCGACGCCCGAGCTGCGCGTGGCCCGGTTCCGGGGGCACGCGCGCAGGCTGACGTGGTCGGCGCTCGTGCTCATCGCGGTCGCCGCAGCCACCGGCTACTTCTACGGCAATCTTCCGGCGCCTTTCGAGAACTGGATGCTGCTGACCGCAGCGGCCGTCGTGGTGCTGTTCCTCGCGCTGCTGCCCTTCCTCGCCTGGTGGTCGCACGTCTATACGATCACCACCCGGCGTGTGATGGAGCGGTGGGGCATCTTCGGCGTGCACCGGCGCGAGTTGAGTCACGTGCGCGGCTACTCCGTGCAGGAGCGCCGCGGCCTGCTGCAGCGCATGTGGGGCGTCGGCACACTCGTCCTCTCCAACGGCGTCGACGAGCCGATGCGCCTCTCGAACGTTCCGAGCATCGCCCTCGTGCACGAGGCCCTCGTCGATCAGGTCGAGGTCAACCAGATCCTCGCCCACCGCGATGCGCAGTCGTTCCCTCCGATGCCGCCGGCCCCTTCCGCCGGCTGACGGTGGCCCGCCGCTGCGCGGCGTGATCGGGTCGCCCGTCTGCGCGATGATGGAGGCGCAGGACGGACGGGGAGGATGCTCATGGCGATGCGGGTCGGAGTGATCGGTGGAGGGCAGCTGGCGCGGATGATGATCGCCCCGGCGGTCGAGCTCGGTGTCGAGCTGCGGGTCCTCGCCGAAGATCCCGGCATGTCGGCATCCCTCGCCGCCACGGCGGTGGGCGACTACCGAGACGCGGCGACCGTGCTCGATTTCGCCCGCGACGTCGACGTGATCACGTTCGACCACGAGCATGTGCCGCAGGATGTGCTCGCGGCGCTCGTCGAGGCCGGCGTCGCGGTGCACCCGGGACCGCGCGCACTGGGAATCGCGCAGGACAAGCTGGTCATGCGCGCGCGGCTGCAGGAACTGGGGATGCCGCAGCCCGACTGGGCCGCCGTGGCCGGACGAGACGACCTGCAGCACTTCCTCGACGCTCACGGCGGCCGTGCCGTCGTCAAGACCCCGCGAGGCGGTTACGACGGCAAGGGTGTTCGCGTCGTCTCCGCCGCCACCGAGGCGGATGACTGGTTCGCCGCCCTGGCCGAAGACGGACGCGGGGGAGAGCTCCTCGCGGAGGAGCTCGTCGACTTCACGCGGGAACTGGCGCAGCAGGTCGCCCGCCGCCCGTCGGGGCAGATGCGTGCGTACCCGGTCGTGGAGACGGTGCAGCGAGGCGGCGTCTGCGCCGAGGTGATCGCTCCGGCCCCGCACACCGTCGCCCGGCTGACCGAGGTCGCCGCGCAGATCGGCGTCGCGATCGCCGAAGGCCTCGAGGTGACGGGGATGCTCGCCGTGGAGCTGTTCGAGACCAGAGACCAGCGGCTCCTCGTCAACGAATTGGCGATGCGACCCCACAACAGCGGCCACTGGACCCAGGACGGGGCCGTCACGAGCCAATTCGAGCAGCACCTGCGCGCCGTGCTGGATCTGCCGCTCGGCGTGGCCGAGCCGCTCGCTGCGTGGTCCGTCATGATCAACATCCTCGGCGGCCCGGCGCAGGGTTCGCTCGACGAACGCTTCGCCGCCGCGATGGACGCTCATCCCGCGGCCAAGGTCCACACGTACGGCAAGAGCCCGCGGCCGGGTCGCAAGGTCGGGCACGTCAACGTCGTCGGGGCGGACCTCGATGACGTCGTCTACGAGGCCCGGGCCGCCGCGGCCGTCTTCCTGGACTGACCGCGCCGTTGCGGGGTTCTTCCAGGCATGCCCCCTAGCCTGGTCGGGTGACTGAGTCCAACGCGCCCGCCGAGCCCGTGGACAGCCTGCGGTTGCATTCCTCCGCCGCCCCGCTGGTCGGCGTCGTGATGGGTTCGGACTCCGATTGGCGCGTCATGAGCGACGCGTCGCAGATCCTGACCGACTTCGGCATTGCGCACGAAGTCGAGGTCGTCTCGGCGCACCGGACGCCCGACAAGCTGATGAGCTATGGGAGAGACGCCCGCCGTCGCGGCCTTCGTGCCATCATCGCGGGGGCCGGCGGCGCCGCCCATCTGCCCGGCATGCTCGCCTCCGTCACCTCTCTGCCCGTGATCGGCGTGCCCGTCCCGCTCGCAACCCTCGACGGCATGGATTCGCTGCTGAGCATCGTCCAGATGCCCGCGGGGATTCCGGTCGCGGCCGTGTCGATCGGCGGAGCGAAGAACGCCGGCCTTCTCGCCATCCGCATCCTCGGCGCGACCGATGCGGGTCTGGGCGACAGGGTCGAGGCCTACGCCCGTGAGCTGGAGGCTCAGGTGCAGGACAAGAACCGGCGGCTCAAGGAGTCCCTGTGAGCGTCGCCAGTCCGCCGCGACCGACCCAGGCGCGCCTCCCGTCGGCGAAGGTCGTGCAGGATCGTCCGCTGCGCTACCCCGACGCATCCTCTCGCGAGGTCATGACCCGACGCGGCTGGTGGCTGGTGCTGCTGAACTTCCTGCTTCCCGGCTCCGCCCAGGCGGCAGCCGGCAATCGCCGGCTCGCCAAGATCGGCCTCGCCTCGACGCTGGCCATGTGGGTGCTGCTGATCCTCGGCGCGCTCAGCGCGCTGCTGTGGCAGCAGGTGTTCCTCACGATCGTCACCAACTGGTTCGCCCTGCTGCTGATCCAAGGGCTGCTCATCGCCTATGCCGTGCTGTGGCTCGTGCTCACGATCGACACGCTGCGCCTCGTGCGGCTCGTGAAGACGGGGACGGCCGCTCGGTTCGGCATCCTGGGTGTGGCCATCGCGCTGCTGATCGCCTCCACCGGCGGAGCGGCGTACGCCGCGCAGTCCGTCGGCGCGGCACGGGACGCGCTGGGCGCGATCTTCGGCGCCAGCGGACCGTCGGTGCCTCCGAGCGACGGGTACTACAACATCCTGCTGCTGGGAGCCGACAGCGGCGAGGGGCGCGACTCCATGCGCTTCGACAGCATCTCGGTCGTCTCGGTCAACGCCACCACCGGCGCGACCACGATCACCGGCATCCCGCGCGACATGCCCAAGGTGCCGTTCTCGGCGGGACCGATGCAGGACGAATACCCGGATGGGCACGAGGGGTACGCGAACGCCAGCTGCGGCTGGGGGAGCGGCATCAACCAGCTGCGCACCGAGGTCGAGGTCTGCCAGGACGGCAACGCGCTGTACCCGGACGCGCTCGCGAACGGATCGGAGCCGGGCATCGAGGCGACGAAGGATGCCGCCGAGGGCGTGCTCGGGATCGAGATCCCGTACTACGTCTTCGTGGACATGCACGGGTTCGCGTCGCTGGTGGACGCACTCGGGGGCGTCGACATCACGGTCGCGGAGCGCATCCCGGAAGGCGGTGGCCCGGCCTACGAAGGTCAGTCCGCCGAAGAATGGGCGACCGGCTGGATCGAGGTCGGACCCCAGCACATGGACGGCGACACGGCGCAGTGGTACGCCCGCTCGCGATACACCACCTCGGATTTCGATCGGATGAAGCGACAGCGTCAGCTGCAGGCGGCGATCCTCGCCCAGTTCACACCTCAGGTCGTCCTGACGCGCTTCCAGGACGTCGCTGCCGCAGGACAGGACCTGATCCAGACCGACCTACCGCAGTCGCTGCTCCCCTTCCTCGCCGAGCTCGCGCTGAAGGCGAAAGAACTGCCCGTGGCGACGATCGAGCTCACTCCTGAGGGCGGCATCGACGAGTACGACCCCGACTTCGCGTACATTCAGCAGCTCGTCCAGCAGACCCTGCACCCGCCGACGCCGACGCCTACTCCCGAGGGCTGAGTCGATGACGGCCACACTGCGTGTGATGCTCGATCAGCTCATTGCGCCCACCGACCCGGACCTGCAGATGGCGTCGTCGGAACTCACGCGCGGGCTCATCGCCGGGACCCCCGAGGGCTGCGAGGTCGAAGGTGTCGCGCCGGGTCCTGCCGGCAGAACCGTCGACATCCCGGGTCTCGCCGGTGTCCGACGTGCCCCCCTCGCCCGCCGCGAACTCGCGGCGGCGGTGCAGCTGGGCCTGTCCACGGGCATCGGCGGCGGCATGATCCATTCGCCCACTCTGTTCGCGCCGCTGGTCAAGCACGATCGCGTCCACGCCCACGAGCAGACCGTCGTCACCGTGTGGGACCTCGGTCCGTGGGAGTCGCCGGGCGAGCTGCCGAAGTCGGCGCTCGGCTGGCACCGGGCCATGCTCAAGCGCGCGGTCAAGTACGCCGACGCGGTGGTGGTGCCCACTCACTCGGTGGCAGAGCGGCTCGCGGAGCACGCCAGGCTCGGCGAGCGGATCAGGGTCATCGCGGGTGCGGCGCCGTCCGGCTTCTCGGTGCCGCGTGACGAGATCGGCCGCCGTCGCGCGATGGATCTGCCCGAGGGCTTCATCCTGCTCGCGGGGCGCGCGGCCTCCGCCGACGCGCTGTCCCGCGGTTTCGCCGCGATCGGTGCGTCGGGCATCGATGTTCCGGTGGTCGTCATCGGTGCCGGGGAGGGCGAGGAGCCCGCGATCGCGGATGTCGCCGCCGCTGCCGGCATCCCGGAGCGCAGCCTGCACGTGCGCGGCTCCCTGGCGCCCGAGGACCGCGCGGCGGTGTTCGGCGGGGCAGTGGCGTTCCTGGCGGCGTCTGAGCGTTCCGCGCTCCCGTGGCGGGTTCTCGAGGCCTTGGCGCTGGGGGTGCCGGTGGTCGCTGCATCCTCACCGGTGCACGATGAGGTGATCGTGGACGGCGGGATGCTGGTCGATGGGTCGGCGGAGGGCCTTGCGGCCGGGCTGGCTGAGGCGTTGGGCTCGACCACTGCGGCGCAGCGCCTGGCAGTACTGGCCGCCGACCGAGGTCGCGCCTTCTCGTGGCGCGAGTCGGCCGACCGGGTGTGGCAGCTGCACGCCGAGCTGTAGCTCCCCGTTCGCAATCCGAGATTCTGCGCCGATCCGCGTGTCGAATCGGCGTCCCCGAGAATACGTTGGTATTAACCAGTAACTTCCGCCACACTGTTCACATGATTGAGCTTGGTCCGCCTCGCGCTCGCGCGCTGCGGCGCTTCGTTGCATGGACGATGAGCGCGGCGATCCTCATCGGCGGGATGGCGGCAACGGCCCCGGCGGCCAGCGCAGCAGGCACGACGGTCGCGGCGGCCGGTCAGCCGGTGGCATCGCAGGCGGTGGAGCGTTCCGCCGTGAAGAGCGCAGATCTGTCCAGGTTCCAGGCCGGCAACATCATCAGTGACGCTGCGTTCTTCAACGCGGGCACCATGAGCGAGGCGCAGATCCAGTCGTTTCTCCAGTCAAAAGTGCCGACCTGCCAGTCGGGATACACCTGTTTGAAGGACTGGTACGACACCTCGCGCACGACCTCCGCTGACGCCATGTGCGGTGCATACTCCGGTGGCGTACGCGAGCGGGCATCGGCGATCATCTACAAGGTCGCCCAGGCTTGCGGGATCAATCCTCAGGTCTTGATCGTGATGCTGCAGAAGGAGCAGGGCCTGGTGACGCACACGTGGCCCAGCGACTTCCGCTACCGGGCCGCGATGGGTCAAGGCTGCCCCGACACCGCCGCCTGCGACAGCCGATATTACGGCTTCTTCAACCAGATGTACGGCGCTGCCTGGCAGTTGAAGCGGTACGCGAATCCCGCGGGAACAAGCGCCTATTTCACCTGGTTTGCGCCGGGCAAGACCTGGAACGTGCGCTGGCACCCCAACGAGGGGTGCGGAAGCGCGCCTGTCTACATTCAGAACCAGGCGACCGCGAACCTGTACTACTACACGCCCTATCAGCCGAACGCGGCGGCAATCCGCGCCGGCTATGGCGAGGGCGACGGATGCTCCGCCTACGGCAATCGCAACTTCTACCAGTACTTCACGGACTGGTTCGGGCTCACGACCCAGCGGGATCCCGCCGCGGACATCGAGTGGGAGTACCAGGCTCAAGGTGGCGTGGCGGGGCTGGGAGTGCCTCAGTCCGGCGTGCTGAGTATCGCCCAGAACGCGGGCGGTTTCGCGCGTGCCTTTGAGGGAGGGTCGATCTACTGGTCGGCAGCGACGGGGGCCAAGACCGTACGGGTCGGACCGCTTCGCGACTACTACTTCAGCCGCAATGGTGCGGCGGGCGACATGGGGTGGCCGGCTCTGAATCAGCAGGTGGTGAGCGCACCGACGGGTGCCGGTGCCGCGCAGCTGTTCACGGGTGGATCCCTCTACGCGGGCCCGCCGGGGACATTCATCGTCCGGGAGCCGCTGCGCGCCGGGTATTTCGCTCACAACGGCGCGCTGGGACAACTCGGCTGGCCGATGTCGGATGAGTCGTGTGCGGCGGGGGTGTGCACCCAGCAGTTCGAAGGCGGGCGTGTGGTGTCGTCGGCCAGTGGTGCGTTCGCGTTGTTTGATCCGGTGCGTGCGGGGTTCGATGCTGCGGGTGGCGTGTCTGGGGCGTGGGGGGTGCCGGTGTCGGCGCTGATGTCGCTGTCGTATCACGGCGGCGGGTTCGGGCAGGCGTTCGCGAACGGGTCGGCCTACTATCGTGCGGGCGGTTCGGCGTGGTTCGTGTCCGGTGCGATCCGCGCCCACTACTTCGCGCTCGGGGGCGCGGCCGGGGAGCTGGGCTTTCCGGTGGGAGCGCAGCAGTGCGCGAGTGCGACCGCATGTCAGCAGGAGTTCCAGTTCGGCTGGATTCTGTGGACGAGCGCGGATGGTGCCCGGGTGGGCGCTCCGGCGATCGATGCCACATATGCGGCGCTGGGCGGGCCGGGCGGCGCTCTCGGCGCGCGGGCCGGCGGGTTGGTCTACTACTCGTTCAACGGGGGCGGTTTCGCCGAGGTGTTCGCCAACGGTCCGATCTTCTACAAGCCGGCGGCGGGCGCCCATGCGGTGCTCGGCGCCGTCCGCGATGTCTACTTCGGCGCGGGCGGGGCGGCCGGCACGTTCGGCTGGCCGACGTCGGATGAGTCGTGTGCGGCGGGGGTGTGCACCCAGCAGTTCGAAGGCGGGCGTGTGGTGTCGTCGGCCAGTGGTGCGTTCGCGTTGTTTGATCCGGTGCGTGCGGGGTTCGATGCTGCGGGTGGCGTGTCTGGGGCGTGGGGGGTGCCGGTGTCGGCGCTGATGTCGCTGTCGTATCACGGCGGCGGGTTCGGGCAGGCGTTCGCGAACGGGTCGGCCTACTATCGTGCGGGCGGTTCGGCGTGGTTCGTGTCCGGTGCGATCCGCGCCCACTACTTCGCGCTCGGGGGCGCGGCCGGGGAGCTGGGCTTTCCGGTGGGAGCGCAGCAGTGCGCGAGTGCGACCGCATGTCAGCAGGAGTTCCAGTTCGGCTGGATTCTGTGGACGAGCGCGGATGGTGCCCGGGTGGGCGCTCCGGCGATCGATGCCACATATGCGGCGCTGGGCGGGCCGGGCGGCGCTCTCGGCGCGCGGGCCGGCGGGTTGGTCTACTACTCGTTCAACGGGGGCGGTTTCGCCGAGGTGTTCGCCAACGGTCCGATCTTCTACAAGCCGGCGGCGGGCGCCCATGCGGTGCTCGGCGCCGTCCGCGATGTCTACTTCGGCGCGGGCGGGGCGGCCGGCACGTTCGGCTGGCCGACGTCGGATGAGTCGTGTGCGGCGGGGGTGTGCACCCAGCAGTTCGAAGGCGGTCCGATCTCCGCGGCGGGGTGACTCACTACCGAGTCACGCCGTCGGCAGGGGTCGGTCGAGGTACGCAGCCAGTGAGGCGCGCTGGTCGGCGGGGGCGAACCCGGCCGCCTCGAGCTTGGTGAGGTCGAGGGCACTGTTGCGTGGCCGCGGTGCGACCGGGCCCTTCGCCGATGCGAAGTACTCGTCGGTGGTGACGCCGCTCACGCGCGACGGATCGTGGCCGGTCTGGGCGAACACGGCGCGCGCGGCGTCCGCCCAGGACAGGGGTTCGCCTGCGCCGGTGAGGTTGTAGGTGCCGTATGCAGGTCGCGCATCGAGCAGGTGGCGGATGCCGGCGGCAATGTCGCTGGTGAAGGTGAGGCGTCCGACTTGATCGTCGACCACTTTCGGATCGATGCCGCGTTCGGCCAGTGAGGCCATGGTGCGGACGAAGTTGTGCCCCTCGCCGATCACCCAGGAGGTGCGGACGATGTAGTGGCGGGGCACGGTGGCGGCGAGGGCGTCGCCGGCGGCTTTGGTCTGCCCGTACACGCCGAGTGGGGAGACCGGGTCATCTTCGCGGTAGGGACGCTGGAGTGATCCGTCGTAGACGTAGTCGCTGGAGACGTGCACGAGGGTGATGCCGTTGGCGGTGGCGACGCGGGCCAGGGCGGCGACGCCGGTGACGTTCGCGGCCCACGCGTCGCCGCGGCCGACGGGGGTTTCTGCGGCGTCGACGGAGGTGTATGCGGACGCGTTGATGATGGTGTCGAAATTGCGCCAATGGCGGGCGGTGTCCAGGTTCCCGGCGGTGATGTCGAGGTCGGCCCGGGTCGCGTATTCGACGTTGGCGGTGTCCCCGTACTCGGCGCGCAGCGCTAGGCCCAGCTGGCCGTTCGCACCGAGGATAAGAGTCGTTCGCGGGGGGATCGCGGTGACCTCGGCCAGGCGAGGGTGAGCGAGGTCTTTCGGCGAGATCTCCACCTCGGCCAGGGGGATCGGCCATTGGATGGCGGCGGTCTCGTCGGCGAGGTTCAGGAACGAGTACTCCGCGTCCGCGGACCAGTGATCGTTAACCAGGTAGGTGTACGCGGTGTCCGGCTCGAGGGTCTGATAGGAGTTGCCGACGCCACGCGGAACGAAGATCGCCCGCGACGGATCCAATTCGGTGGTGAACACCGCACCGAAGGTGGGGCCCTCGCGCAGGTCCACCCAGGCGCCGAAGATCCGGCCGGTGGCGACCGAAACCCACTTGTCCCAGGGTTCGGCGTGGATACCGCGGGTCGTGCCCGCGGCGTCGTTGAAGGAGATGTTGTTCTGCACCGGGCCGAAATCCTCCAGCCCGAGCGCGAGCATCTTCTCCCGCTGCCAGTTCTCTTTGAACCAGCCGCGGTTGTCGCCGTGCACCGGCAGATCGAACACCACCAGGCCCGGGATCGGTGTTCCGGTGCGCGCCAAAGACTTACCGAAGTCGGTCACCGGTCACTGGCCTTTCGTGGCGTAGAACGCTTCGACGCCGTCCTTGGAGTCGGCCCACCAAGATTCGTTGTCCCGGTACCAGTCGATCGTGGCCGCGAGGCCGGACTCGAAGTCACCGTAGGACGGCGTCCAGCCGAGGTCCCTGCGCAGCTTGGTCGAGTCGATCGCGTAGCGCAGGTCGTGCCCGGCCCGGTCGGCGACATGGTCGTAGGCGTCGCGGGGCTGACCCATCCGGTCGAGGATGAGTTCGATGACGTCCTTGTTGTTGCGTTCCCCGTCGGCGCCGATCAGGTAGGTCTCGCCGATCACACCCGTCTGCAGGATGGTCAGCACCGCGGAGGAGTGGTCATCGGCGTGGATCCAGTCCCTCACGTTCTCCCCGGCACCGTACAGCTTCGGCCGGATGCCACGGATCACGTTCGTGATCTGCCGCGGAATGAACTTCTCCACATGCTGGTATGGGCCGTAGTTGTTCGAGCAGTTGCTGATCGTCGCCCGCACCCCGAAGGACCGCACCCACGCCCGCACCAGCAGATCCGACCCCGCCTTGGTCGAGCTGTACGGGCTGGACGGGTTGTATGGGGTGTTCTCGGTGAACCGGGACGGGTCGTCCAGCTCCAGATCCCCGTACACCTCGTCGGTGGAGATGTGATGCAACCGCCGGTCATGTTTGCGGGCCGCTTCCAGCAGCGTGTAGGTGCCGACGATATTGGTGTCCAGGAACGGCCGCGGGTCATGCAGCGAGTTGTCGTTGTGCGACTCCGCCGCGTAGTGCACCACCGCATCCACCCCACCGAACAACTCATCGACCAGCGGCGCGTCGGTGATGTTCCCCACCACCAGCTGCACCCGATCCTCCGGCAGACCCGCCAACGACTCCCGGTGCCCCGCATACGTCAACGCGTCCAGAACAGTGACGTGATGATCCGTGTGCTCCACCACATGGTGCACGAAATTCGAACCGATGAACCCGGCACCACCGGTCACGAGGATTCTCTGCATCCCTCCAGAATACCGTCGGCCCGCGCCCGCCACGTTTGTCGCTCCTCCCCCGATGCCGGAGACTAGAGGCATGCGTGGCATCATCCTGGCCGGCGGTACCGGCTCGCGGCTTCACCCGATCACCCTCGGCATTTCGAAGCAGTTGGTCCCGGTGTACGACAAGCCGATGATCTACTACCCGCTTTCCACACTCATGCTCGCGGGAATCCGAGACATTCTGATCATCACGACTCCACAGGATGCAGATCAGTTCCAGCGGCTGCTCGGCGACGGCAGCCGCTTCGGTATCTCGCTCACCTACAAGACGCAGCCGTCGCCCGACGGCCTCGCACAGGCGTTCATCCTGGGCGAGCAGCACATCGGCGACGACTCCGTGGCCCTCGTGCTGGGTGACAACATCTTCTACGGTCAGGGGATGGGCACGCGCCTGCGTCAGTACCGCAACCTCAGCGGTGGCGTCGTGTTCGGCTACTGGGTGGACGATCCCTCCGCGTATGGCGTCGTCGAGTTCGACGATTCCGGACGCGTCGTCTCGCTCGAGGAGAAGCCTCCCGTCCCGAGAAGCCACTACGCGGTGCCCGGCCTTTACTTCTATGACAACGAGGTGGTCGATATCGCAAAAGCACTGGCGCCGTCGCCCCGCGGCGAGCTGGAGATCACCGACGTCAACAAGGAGTACCTGCAGCGCGGCAGCCTCAAGGTCGAGCTTCTCCCACGCGGCACGGCGTGGCTCGACACCGGCACATTCGACTCGCTCAGCGAGGCGACGGAGTTCATCCGCACGGTCGAAAAGCGTCAGGGCCTCTCCATCGGATGCCCGGAGGAGATCGCTTGGCGCCTGGGATTCCTCAGCGACGATGAGCTGCGCGAGCGCGCCGAGCCGCTCGTCAAGAGCGGATACGGCGCGTATCTGCTGAAGCTTCTCACGCAGCACGCATGAAGACCCAGCCTGCGATCGCTCCGCTCCCGCCTGCGACGTTTCCGGAGGGTGGACGACGCGTCATCCTGTACCTGATCGACGACACGCGAGGCCAGGTCGGCGACTATGCGCTGACGGCTTTGCGTGCACTGCGGCCGTGGGGCGATCTCCTCGTGGCGATCGTCCGCAGCGGAATGGAAGAGGCCGACAGCGATCAGCTCGCGGCGTATGTCGACGAGATCTTCGTGACCGACGGACCGACCTCCGACTCGACGGCATATGCCGTCGCGTTGCGTGCCCTGCGGTCGCGGGTCATCGATGCGGACGAGATCGTCTTCACCGGGAACAGTTGGTACGGGCCGGTGCGCTCACTGCAGCCGATCTTCGAGAAGATGGCAACGAGGGAGCTTCACGCGTGGCAGATGACGGGCAACATCGACGGCCCGCCCGAGTCGTTCGCCGAGGAGGGCTTTCCGAGCCGTGACCTCGTGTGGCATTGGCTCGCGGTGCGCCGGCAGGTCTTCTTCTCACCGGAGTGGTCCCGTCTGTGGTCGGGCGCCGCGCGCCGGGAGCAGGAGTTCGCAACTGCTCTTGCTGCGGCCGGTTTCACGACGGGGTCGGCGTTCCCTGCGACGGACTATCCGCGCGGCGACCCCGCCTTGTTCGCGCCGGACCTCCTGATCGATGACGGGTATCCGTTCCTGAGCCGAGCGATCTTCGCCCAGTATCCGCCGTTCCTCGACAGGCATGGGGTGTTCGGCCGCGAACTGCTGGGCGTCGTCGCCGAGGAGGGGTTCGCGCTCGACGAGGTCTGGCGCGATCTCGCGCGCACGGTGCCGTCGAAGGCCCTGTACTCGATCGCGGGGATGCTCGAGGTCCTGCCGGAATCGCGCGTCGCCTACGACCCTGATCGACCGTTTCGGATCGCGGTCGTCGCCTATGTGCCGGACGTGGGCTTCGTCGATGAACTGCTGACGCGGCTGTCCAGCCTGCCGCGCGGCTTCGACCTCGTCGTCACCACGGGAGACGGCGGTCGAGCTCGAGCGATCGAGACCCGAGTCGCAAAGCATCCGGATCCGCCGTTCGCGCACTTCGAGACGCGAGTGTCGTGGATTCGCCGCGGCGTCGACAAGGCGGCGCTCCTGATCGCCTGCCGAGACATCATCCTCGGCGACGAATACGATCTGCTGCTGGCCGTCCACGGACGTGTGTCCTTGCGCAAGACCGACAACATGCGTGACTATTCGCGGCGCTACCAGCTCGACAACCTCCTCAGCAGCCCCGGCTATGTGGAGAACGTGCTGGGGCTGTTCCAGCGTGAATCGGGATTGGGCCTGGTCTTTCCGCCGATGATCCACATCGGCAACGCGATCATGGGACGCGGGTGGGGACCGTATCGGGATGTCGCAGTGTCCCTCTGCAAGCGACTCGGCGTGCGGGTTCCTCTCGACCGTGTCACCCCCTTGGCGCCCTTCGGGGGAATGTGGTTCGGTCGCCCGGAGGCCCTTCGCCCGCTCGCCCGCGAGCGGTGGAGCGACAACGACTATGGAAAATCCGGGCGTCGACGCTATATCGAACTGGGGCGGGTGCAGGAGAGACTCATCCCGCTCGTGGCCGGTGAACTGGGCTACCACTGCCGGACGGTCCTCAACGGCGAACACGCGTCCATCAGCCACACGGCACTCGAGTACAAAGCCGACCAGATGTTCTCGACCACTCGCGGCTACCCGGTGGAGCAGATCCGCTTCATGCACACTCTCGGCTTCACCGGGCACGGCGGGGTGGTGGCGCTGGCGCGCATGTACCTGCGTCTGAACTATCCGGCGATCTCGCGCGCGATGCAGCCCGTGTATCGCGCGCTCTTCCGTGCGTTCACGATCGCGCAGCGGATTCGACGGGGACTGCGCCGCGCTGTTCGCGGCGACGAAGGGCCGGAACTGTGAGCAAGACCAGCGACCTCGTCGTCTACCCGTCCCGAGCGGCCACGGCCTTTCCCGCAGACGGCAGACGTCTGCTGATCTACGTGGTCTACGACGTGCGGGGCGAAGTCGAGACCTATATCCCGTACGCCCTGCGCGCCTTGCGCGAACACGTCAGCCACATCCTGGTCGTCGTCAACGGTGACCTGACGGCTGAGGGACGCCGAGCGCTCGAGACGTGCTCTGACGAGATTCTGGTGCGAGAGAATCGCGGATTCGACATCTGGGGCTATAAGGACGGGCTGGACTCCGTTGGGGACTCCATCTCCGCCTACGACGAGGTGATCCTCGCCAACGACACCTGGTACGGCCCGATACGTCCTTTCGGTCCGGTCTTCGAGCGGTTGGATCGGCAGGCGCTGCACTTCTGGGGCATGACCGATCACGCACGAGTTGAACCGCACCCGTTCACGCGGACCGGCTATCTCCCGTACCACCTTCAGTCCTACTGGGTCTCGGTGCGCCGCGACATGTTCTCCAGCGCGACATGGCAGGACTATTGGCGCGATCTTCCCGAGATGAGCTCGTACGAGGATGCCGTCGTCAAGCACGAGGGGGTCTTCACCGAGCATTTCACGCAGGAGGGGTTCATCGGCGAAGTCGCCTTCCCGATCATCACCGAGGAGGCGGAGAACTATCCGGTCCTGTACGCGCGGCAGCTTCTCGATGCCGGCTGCCCTACGCTGAAGCGACGGCCGTTCTTCCAGTGGCCCGCTCACCTCGATCGACTGGCCGTCATCGGGAGGTGGACACTGGAGGTCGCAGAGGAGTCGGGCTATCCCCTCGACCTCATCTACGAGGATCTCGCCCGCAACGTCCCGCCGCGCGTGCTGAATGCGGACGCGGCCATGCTGTCGGTGCTGCCCGAGCAGGACGTGAGCTACGATCCGTCACGCCCCCTGCGAACCGTTGTGCTCGCGCACATCTTCTACGCGGACATGGCCGAAGAGATGCTGGAACGGGCCGATACGCTTCCCGGGGAATACGACCTCGTGGTTACGACGTCAGACGCGGAGAAAGCCGAAGCGATCCGCACGATCGTCGATGCGCGTCCCCGGCGAGGCAGCAGCGAGGTGCGAGTGGTCGCGTCCAACAACGGGCGAGACCAGGGGGCATTCCTGATCGACTGCCGCGACGTGCTGCTCGACGGGGGGTATGACCTCGTCGTCAAGCTGCACTCCAAGAAGACACCCCAGGACCTCTTCCACGTGGGGAGGCATTTCCGCGGCCAGCAGTTCACCAACCTGCTCAACAGCCCCGGATACACCGCGAACGTCGTCGCGCTCTTCCAGCGCGAAAAGGGACTCGGTCTGGCCTACCCGCCCATGATCCACCTCGGACACCCCACCGTCGGCCGAGGGTGGTGGTCGAACAAGCCGGGTTTCAAAAGACTGTGCCGGAAACTCGGCATCGCCGTGCCCCTCGACGAGGTCTCCCCTCTCGCCCCGTTCGGGTCGATGTACTTCGCCCGTCCAGAGGCGCTGCGGCTGCTCGTCGGCCATGACTGGACCTACGAGGACTTCGGAGGCGCGGAGGCGTACCAGGACGGTGGCCTTGCGCACATTCTGGAGCGCATGCCTTCGTACGCCGCCGGTGAGCTCGGCTTTCACACTCGGACGATCGCCAACGCGAATTACATGGCGATGAGCTACACCGCGCTGGATTACAACCTCGACCAGATGTCGGAGACGATCCCCGGCGCGACCATGGACCAGATCGGCCTGCTGCGCACGCTCGGCTATATGGACAAGGGCACGCTCCGCGACTTCGCACGCATGTACGTGCGCCGGCACCGCCCGGACGACTACGACGCCGTCAATGAGTGGTTCGAGCGGACTCAGACGGTGCGGGGCGTCCTCTGGCGTCTTCGCCATCCGCGTTCCTGGGTGCGCATCGGCCGCCGAACGCCGTCCAAGCGTGGGTGAACGCCACGATAGGATCGTGCATATGTCTGCGCACAACGAGTCGGCCGTCGAGGCGCGATTCCGGCGACTCGCCTCGCTTCCCCTGGAAGCGGTCGGAGGCTCCTACCGGTTCACGTTCACAGGCATCGCTCAGTCGATCAAGGATGTCACTGATCAGCGTGAGATGCTGGGATTGCTGGTCAAACGCGACCTCAAATCGAAGTACAAGGACTCTGCACTCGGGTTCCTCTGGTCCCTGGCTCGGCCGCTCGTGCAGCTGGCGATCTACTTCATCGTGCTGGGCCAGTTCCTCGGAGCAGCGCGGGGCATACCCGACTTCGGAATCTACATCTTCACCGGGCTGACGGCGATGGGGCTGTTCACCGAGATCGCCGTGGGTGGCACCGGCTCGATTCTGGCCAACGCCGGTCTGGTGAAGAAGGTCTACGTTCCGCGAGAGGTGTTCCCGCTTGCGAGCCTGGGATCTGCGCTCTTCAATTTCGTCGTCCAGCTGGGGGTCCTGATCGTCGCGACGTTCGCGGCGGGGCATCCGCCTCTGCACCCTCAGATCCTGTATGCGATCCCGTCGTTGGCGCTGATCGTCGTATACGGGCTGGCCTTCGCCCTTTTCTTCGGAGCGCTGAACGTCTATCTGCGCGACATGCAGTACTTGGTCGAGGTGTTCACCACGCTGCTGTTCTGGGCATCTCCGGTCGTCTACTCGTGGCAGATGGTGAGTGATCTCGTTCAGAACCCCGTCGTCCTGGAGTTGTACACGAACAACCCCCTGACCCTGGCGGTCCTCGGCTTCCAGGAAGCGTTCTGGGTGGCAGGCGCCGACATGGCGCAGCCCGACGATCTCCTGTTGCGAATGGTGATCGCCCTCCTCGTCGGCCTCGTGCTCCTACTGGGCAGTCACCGCGTCTTCCTGCGACTGCAGGGCAACTTCGCACAGGAGCTCTGAGAGCCTCATGACCGATACAGCCGCCCCTGTGTCCGCCCCCGTCGTGATCGACGCCGCCGCGGTCTCCAAGCGCTTCTCGGTTCGCAAGGACACGTCGCTCAAGGAACGGATCGTCACACTCGGCCGCGCCGGCCGCCGTCATCGTCAGGACTACTGGGCGCTCAGCGACGTCAGTATGCAAGTCCACGCTGGCACGACGATCGGCCTCATCGGGCACAACGGATCGGGCAAGAGCACCCTGTTGAAGGTCGTCGGCGGCATCATCCTCCCCACGACGGGCGCGGTGCGGCACCGCGGTCGGGTGGCGGCGCTGCTCGAACTCGGCGCTGGTTTCCACCCGGACCTGACCGGGCGGGAGAACGTGTTCCTGAACGCAGCGGTGCTCGGACTCAGCCGAGCCGAGACCGAGGAGCGGTTCGACGCGATCCTGGACTTCTCCGGCGTCGGCGACTTCATCGACACTCAAGTGAAGTTCTACTCCTCGGGAATGTACGTCCGCCTTGCCTTCGCGGTCGCCGTTCACACCGATCCGGACATCCTCCTCGTCGACGAGGTGCTCGCCGTCGGTGACGAGCAGTTCCAGAAGAAGTGCCTCGACAAGATCCGCGAATTCCAGGAAGAGGGGCGCACGATCATCATCGTCAGCCACGCCCTGGACCAGATCGAGGCGATGTGCGATCGCGTCATCCTCCTCAACCGCGGACAGGTCGCACTGGATGGCGCTCCGAAAGCCGCGATCGACCGATTCCGCGAGCTGCTGAGCAGCGGTGAGGGCACCCGAGGCGATCAATCCCACGCAGCTACGCACAGTCTGGAGATTGCGCGCGTCGAGCTTTGCCGCCGGGACGGAACGGCCGCGAACCGGTTTGCAGTCGGGGAGACGATCGCGCTGCGGATCCACGTTCGGGCGATCTCTCCGGTCGAGCGGTGGGCCGTCGGATTCAGCATCAACACGCCGCATGGCCAGCTGGCCCTCGCGTCCAATTCGGACGTCGTCGGGACTACGCTGGCGCCCATCAGCGACGACACCGTCGTCGAGTTCATGCTGGCCGATGTCGGCCTCGGACCGGGCGAGTACTTCGTCAACGCCAATGCGGTCGGCAGGACCGTCCCATCATCGCACTCGCTGACGCACGGCGCTGCGTTCTTCGTCGAAGGCGGCGAGGGCACCATCGGCCCGGTCGCGGCCACGGTGAGCCTGAGTAATGCCGCGGGCGACCATTAGTCGCCGAGCCCCGGCTCGCGGGCAGCCGAACTCGGCGGCGCATCCACTGCATCTTCGAGCAGCCGGCGGGCGCGCGAATCGAACGAGTCGTCGCGCCGGACGCGCGCACTGATCTCGAGGAGCCGTTCGTCCGAGGGGAAGAGCGCGTCGAGGTCGCCCTGCAGCATGCCGACGAGTTCGTCGACCTCGGTGTAGGTGCGGACGGCTCCAGCGAAATAGTCGTCGATCCCGGCCACGCGGTCGCTCAGCATCCGACCGCCCGCAGCGACGACATCATACGGCCGGTTGGAGATGAAGCCCGCGGTCTGCATCGCCGGCCAGTGATCGTTGAGGACGACGGATGCCCGCTCGTACAGAGCGGGGAGTCTTTCGTTCGGGAGGCCGGTGCCGGCGATCCGCGACCCGGGAATGTAGCCTCGCCAGTCGGGTCCATACACGTCGACGGGGATCCCGGCGGCGATGGGACCCACGACCGCGGGACGCGCGATGCCCCGTGCCGTTCCGACGAAGACGATCTCGGGGGTGCGTGCCTGCCCGCTCGGCCGGAACCGCGTGGCATCCGTGCACTGCAGGAGAGGCTCGATGGGACGCCCAAAGCGGATGCTGGCCTCGTTCGCCCACGGAATCGATGCGGCGAAGATCGCGTCGAAACCGTCGAGCTCGTCCGCGGTGATCTCGTCGGGGTGGCTGATGATCCACAGGATCCGTCGCCCCGTGGGGGGAGGGTCGATGCGTTGCGGACCGCGCAGCACCAGCGACACGTCGTCGAGATAGGCCGTCGGGCGCGCGCGCGCGTCGAACGCGTCGACGGTCACTTCCTGACCGACCCTCGAGAGGGCGTCTGCGATCCCCCGGGCGAAGTGGGTATCGCCCCAGGTGGCGCCTGCGGCACCGGCCGGAGCGGCGGTCTTGATCGACCAGCGGAGCCCGCTGGGCCGCTCGGAGGCAGCGCGCCGCAGAACCGGAATAGATCCCTGCCATCGTGTGACCGCCAGGCCCGCGGGTGCGAGGACGGCATCCATGTCCGTGTCCGGCCGCTCGCCCGTCATCCGCACGACGCTGTTCGGCGCCGGTGCCCACACTTCCGCGGAGGTGATGGTGCGGCCTGCGCCGGAGGGCTCCGCGCCGGCGGGCCACGCCCGGGCAGGACCGGCAAGCTGCGGAACGTCGATGAACTCCCCGACACGTCGGGCATCCTCCGGGGGATGCCCCGCGAGCAGCGCGACGGCCCGACCGGAGTGGAACACCGTCCCGGCTGAGGCGACCGTCCCGTCGAGGCCGAGCCATAGGGCTGCCGTCGGCCCGTCCGAAGCGGCGTGGACGAGAGCACGCAGCGCGTCGAACGAGAGCCCCGCGCCGGGACCACGGTAGACCGTCAGCCCGGAACGGGTGGTCGTCGGAGGCTCGCTCTCCGAGTCCCGGGGTGCGCGGCGAACCCGCAGCCGCGGCGACAACAGGGAGATGACGGCGGCTTGAGCCATCTCATCGAACGCTGATCCGGTGAGCACGACGTCGACGTCGGCTTCCAGCTCGGATGCTGCCCGCGCCGCGAGCATCAACGCCTCATCGGGCTGCGGCTCAGCCGGACCGAGAACGCAGACGAAGACCGTGCCGTCGGCTGGCAGCGGCTCACCCGCGAGCGGGCGGGTGACCGATTCGACGACGGTCCTCCAGGGCGTGCGGATCGCCTCTTCGGGCCCGAGCTCCACCCACCCGTTTCTCTGCGCGCGGCGCCAGGCGAATCCGAGCGGGCCCGCCCGGTCCGCGAGCGCGGCAGGCTCGGCCGCGGCGAGAGCCGCCGCGTCCCAGCTCGGACTCGTGCGAATCCGCGAGCGGTCGTTGACGAGGTAGGCGTACAGGGCCGGCACGCGGTCGGAATCGGATAGCTGGCGGGAGACCGTGCCCTCCATGAAGAGCAGATTGAGGACGAATCCTCGGCGGAATCCGCCCCGCACATAGCGCCGAATCGCCGTGCGCGAGGAGATCGGCCGACCGACTTGCCAGCCGACGATTTCCCGGTCCACGACATCAGCCCTGCGGATGATGTGGGCCCACCACGCTCGATCGATGGCTTCGAAAAGGAATCTCAGGAGCGGGAGGCCTCGGGCTGCGCGCCACAGTGCCCGAGCTCGACCGACCATCCTCCTGAGTATACGAGCGGAGCTGTCCTGCGACCCGATGGTAGTGTCGGGCGGTGATGACGGACGGAGGTGAACGCGTGTCCGACGAGACACAGCCGGCACGCGTAGGTGTCGTCATCCGGACGAAGAGTCGCCCGTGGTTCCTCAGCCGCGCGTTGCAGGATGTCATCGCGCAGGACTTCGGCGATTGGGTCGTCTGTGTCGTCAACGACGGGGGCGATCCCGTTGCGGTGGATTCGCGGGTCGCGGCATTGCCGGCCGACGTGCGTGCGCGGATCACGGTTCGACACAATGCGCAGGCGACCGGTCGTTCCGCGGCCGCCAATCAAGGCGTCCGGGCCTTGGAAACCGAGTTCGTCGTGCTTCACGACGACGATGACCTCTGGCATGCTGCGTTCCTGTCCCGCACGGTGGCTCATCTCGACGCGAATGCAGCAGATATCGGTGTGATGACCGTGACGGAGATCATCTACGAGCGCCAGGAAGGCGACGGGTTCGTGGAGACCGGCCGCACCCCGTTTTGGCCGGGGCTGACCGAGATCACTTACGCGGATCTACTTCAAGTCAATCGAGCCGTGCCGATCTCCTATCTGTATCGCCGCTCACTTCACGACAGCGTCGGCTTCTACCGCGAGGACCTGCATGCGGTGGAGGACTGGGAGTTCAATCTCCGCGCGGCCGCGCGCCACCACATCGGCTTCATCGGGGGTTCCCCGCTCGCCTTCTGGATGCAGCGACACGGGGTGGAGGGTGAACTCGGCAATAGCATGTTTGCGCTGGCCGCAGAGCACGACCACTACGACAGTCTGGTGCGCGACGAGGCACTGCGAGCTTATGTCGCGGAGAACGGGCCGGGCCTGGCTCTCTACCTCACGCGATTCATCCAGGAGGAGCTGTCTCGCCAGCTCGACGAACGCCGCACGATCGGGCAGCGGGTGACGACTAGAGTGCGCGACTGGCGCCGGAGCCGTCGCACAGCATGATCGCAGCATCGCCGAGGCCGTGGGCGACCGTGCAGCGCGTTCGGTGGCCGGACGCGGGCGACACCTCGATGCTGTCGCTCTACCTCGATCTCACCCGCAGCGCGGGTGCAGTCCCCTCCGGACGGACGCTGGTGATCGATCCCGGCGGGAGGGCGTCCTTCGCCTCGTATTTCGGCGCGCTGCCGCTTGGGACCTGGGTCGCGCAGACCGGCGAGCGCACATTCCGGCTGGCGGTGCTGGCCACGGGCGATGCAACGGTGCTGGTGTACGTCTCCGACAGTTCGGGAATCTCCCGGGAGACCGCCAGAGTGCCGCTCATGGCTGGAACGGCGTCCATCGATGTCGTCGCCCCCGCTGACGCGGGATGGGCATGGTTCGAGCTGCGCACGGACGTCGGCGAGTGCGTTCTCACGGACGCGCGCTGGCTCGCCCCGGCGCCCGACCTGCCTGCGACCGGCGGGATCTGCGTCACCACCCTCGACCGCGAAGCCGACTGCATCGGAGTCCTGCGCAAGCTCTCCGGCGATGCGGAGCTGCTGAATCGACTCAGTTCGATCGTCGTGGTCGATCAGGGGCGGCGACGGCTCCGCGATGCCGACGGATTCTCGACCGTGGCGGACCGGCTCGGAGACAGACTGCGGGTCATCGTGCAGCCCAATCTCGGCGGGTCGGGCGGCTTCAGCCGCGGCATGCTCGAGGTTCTCGACGTCG
Source organism: uncultured Microbacterium sp. (assembly GCF_963524805.1). Classification (GTDB taxonomy): domain Bacteria; phylum Actinomycetota; class Actinomycetes; order Actinomycetales; family Microbacteriaceae; genus Microbacterium. The sequence continues at coordinate 96,618 of NZ_CAURGG010000006.1, forward strand.
CCACCCACGCGATACTTCTCGATGACGACGTCGACATCGAGACCGACAGCATTCTGCGGATGCTGTCTTTCGCAGAGCGCGCGCGCGGCGATGTGATCGTGGGCGGTCAGATGCTCAGCATCGTCGACCGGTCTCTGCTCCACACGGTCGGAGAGCGCATCGATCGCCGGGGATTCTGGTGGACACCCGTCGACGACAGCCTCGCACCGGTGGACCTTGCGCAGCATCCGCTCGCAGACACGCCGGCGTTGCACCGGACGCACCGGGTCGACTTCAACGGCTGGTGGCTCTGCGCGATCCCCACCGATTTCATTCGCCGTGAGGGGGCGTCGCTGCCTCTCTTCATCAAATGGGACGACGCCGAGTACGGTCTGCGCGCCGGTGGTCACGGCGTGCGCACGGTGACGCTTCCGGGCGCTGCGCTGTGGCACATGCCGTGGACGGCGAAGGATGACGGGCTCGACTGGCAGGCGTATTTCCAACTGCGTGGACGCATGGTCACGGCTCTCGCGCACGGGAGGCTGCGCCGCGGGTTCCGGGTCCTGCTGTCGACCCTGGCGCAGGATGTGAATCACATCCTCTGCGGTCAGTATGGCTCGGTGGCACTGCGCATCGTGGCCTTCCGCGACATCCTCGCCGGCCCCGCGCACTTCGAGCCCGTGCTTCGCGCTGGACCTGGACGCGCAGCGGAAGTGCTCCGACGTTACGCGCAGGTGGTCGTTCCGCGGGAGGACCTCCCGAGTGTGCAGGCCCACGCCGATCGCCCGCTCGAGCGACCGCTGGGACTGGCCTCCACGCTGATGCGAGCAGCGCGAGTTCTTGCGCACCAGATGCGTTCCCCCCGCTGGACGCCGTCCTCAGTGCAGGCTCGGCTGCCACGCTCCGACGGCAAGTGGTGGCGCTTGGGGGTGCTGGATACCGCGATGGTCGACAGTGCGTCAGGGGCCGGTGCCTTCGTCGTCCGGCGCGACCGTCGGCAGGCTCTCAGCCTCACAGCGTCCGCGATCGGCCTGCGGTGTCGGATGTGGCTCGCCTGGCCGCGTCTCGCCGAAGAGTACCGACGTTCGGTCCGGGAGGTGGCCTCGGTGTCCGCGTGGGGCAGGCGATTCTCGTCCAGCGAGGCGCCGCCGTCCTAGGCGCCGCCGCACCGTGACCGCCGAAGCATCGTCTGTTCACCCGCAGGGTCGGGGCGGAGCGGATACGTGATGCGCGGATTCCAGCAGGTAGGATCGTGCGTCGACCGCGTGAAGGATCACGTGTCCTCCCCACTGGCTAGCCCGCCCAGTCCGCCGGCGGAGCACCCGAGGACTTCAGAGACGCGATGTCAGGAAAGGCACGGAACTCCATGGATCTGCTCGTCGTCGGCTCCGGCTTCTTCGGCCTCACGATCGCCGAGCGGGCTGCGGCAGCCGGTCGCAGGGTCACGGTCATCGACCGGCGTCACCACATCGGTGGGAATGCGTACAGCGAGGACGAGCCGGAGACGGGCATTGAGGTGCACCGGTACGGCGCACACCTGTTCCACACGTCGAATAAGCCCGTGTGGGAGTACGTCAACCGCTTCACGACGTTCACGCCCTACGTGCATCGGGTGTACACGAACCACCAGGGCGTCGTCTTTCCGATGCCGATCAACCTCGGCACGATCAACCAGTTCTTCAGCGCCGCGTACACGCCCGACGAAGCGAAGGCGCTCATCCACGCGCAGGCGGGCGAGTTCGACGTGAAGAATGCCGCAAACCTCGAGGAGAAGGCCATCGCCCTGATCGGGCGGCCGCTCTACGAGGCGTTCATCCGGGACTACACGGCCAAGCAGTGGCAGACCGATCCGACGAACCTGCCCGCCGAGGTCATCAATCGGCTCCCGGTGCGGTACACGTATGACAACCGGTATTTCAACGACACGTGGGAGGGGCTCCCCTCCGAGGGGTACACCGCGTGGATCGAGCGAATGGCAGACCACCCGAACATCGACGTGAATCTGAATGTCGATTTCTTCGACATGTCGCAGCCGCTGAACAAGTCGGCCACGGTGGGCCAGGTTCCGATCGTCTATACCGGACCGATCGATCGCTACTTCGACGATGCGGAAGGCGCTCTGTCCTGGCGGACCCTGGACTTCGAAAAGGAGGTCCTGAACGTCGGTGACTTCCAGGGCACCCCTGTCATGAACTACGCGGATGCCGAAGTCGCCTATACGCGCATCCACGAGTTCAGGCACTTCCACCCGGAGCGCGCCGACCGGTATGCGACCGATAAGACCGTCATCATGCGAGAGTTCTCGCGCTTCGCCGAGCGGGACGACGAGCCGTACTATCCCGTCAACACGGCTGAGGATCGTGCCCGTCTCCTCGCGTACCGCGACTTGGCGAAAGGCGAGCAGGGCGTGTTATTCGGCGGCCGCCTCGGCACGTACCAGTACCTCGACATGCACATGGCGATCGGCTCCGCGCTGACCATGTGGAAGAACCAGCTCGCCTAGCCGTGGCCGTGGTCGGATGGAGCTCGGCCGCACCCGCGATCCTGGTCGCGCTCGTGCTGCTCCTGGGACCTGGGCTCGTTGTCCTCGCCCCCATGCGAATGGGGATCATCGCGCGCATGGCGCTCGCCGGGCCGTTCTCGATTGTTGTGATCGGAGCCGCGGGAATAGTGTTCGCGCCGTTGGGACTGGCCTTCGCCGTCTGGCAGCCGGTGGTCCTGTCGCTGGCGGGCGCCCTTCTCGTGCTGCTGATGAGGCGCCGGCTGGCAGCGCCTCCGGCGGTCGCCGTGGCGCTGTGGCCGACGGTCCTCACCTGGCTCGCATCCGCTCTCGTGATCGGCCTGATCGCGTTCATCTCCGTGTCTCCGGAGCTGGTCAGCCAGACGTATGACAACGTTTTTCACATGTCGGCGATCGCCTCGATCCTCGAACACGGCGATGCGTCGTCGCTGAGCCTTCGCACTCTGATCGAGCCGGACCGCACCTTCGCGTTCTACCCGTCCGGCTGGCATTCGCTGGTCGTGCTCGTCGTGCAGGTGAGCGGTGCGGCGATCCCTGTGGCGGTGAACGCGGCGTGGCTCGCTGCGAGCGGCGTCGTCTGGCTTCCGGGCGCGGCGTGGCTCGCGCAGGTATGCCTGCCTCGCATCGTCCCGACGACCGTCCTTCTCGTCTCGCTCCCCCTCGCTGCGTCCTTCGGGGCGATGCCGTACGCGCTCCTTTCCTGGGGCACGCTCTACCCCACCTTCCTTGCCACCGCGGTTCTGCCTGCGGCCGTCGCCGTTCCCGTGCTGGCGTGGCGAGGCTGGCGGGCCGCGCGACCGACGGTGCGCGCAAGGGTGGTGGGAACCGCTCTCGCGGGAACGGTGCTGACGACGGCCGCCGTCGCGGCGGCGCAGCCGCGCGTGCTCGCAACCTGGGCGCTGATCCTGGCCGTGCCGGTCGTCGGAGTCGTGATCGCCGCGCTACGCCGGGGATGGGCGGCCGGCGGCAGGGCGCGTCGGCGCGTCGGCGCGGCACTCGTCCTGGGGGCGGTGGCTCTGCTCCTGGTCAGCGCCGTCGGGCTGTGGTATGTGGTGTTCCGCCTCGGGCTGTTCGAGCGACCACTGGAGGATCGGCTGGGAGGGCCCCAGGCGCAGGCGATCCAGCCGGTCTGGCTCGGCCTGGTGCAGGTTTGCATCCAGTCCTGGCTGACAGGCGTCGGGACGGCGTCGACCTGGCCCTCTCTTCTCCTGGCCGCCGCCGTGTTGCTCGGCGCGATGGTCGCGTGGCGTCGACGCCGACTGCGCTGGGTCGTCGCTTCTTACGTGCTGATCGCAGTGCTCTTCGCGCTTGCGGCAGGAACGGACGACGTCGTCACGAAGCTCCTGACCGCCCTGTGGTATAAGGACAAGTACCGGCTGAGTTCCGCGCTCCCGATCCTCGGCATCCCGTTGGCGACACTCGGCATCGTCGCCGCGTCCGAGTGGGCGAGCGTTCGCGTTCGCGCCCGACCGCGTCGCCTGCTCGCGGTTCTCTCGACCTGGCTGGTCGTCGCCGGTGCGGCAACGACGCTCGTCCTCAGCGGCATGAGCGGAGCGGTCGCTTCGGTCTTTCGCATGCCGGACACGGCGGCTGAGAGCGAAGTCGTCTCGCTGAGTCAGATCGACTTCTTCGCGCGTCTCGGCGACACCGTTCCGGCCGGTCAGCTGGTCCTGGGTGATCCTTGGGACGGATCCGCGTGGACCCTTGTCTTCGGCGATCGCGAGCCCGTCTTTCCTCACGTGAACGGGCAGTGGGACGCTGATCGTGTGACTCTGGCCTGGCACCTCGCAGAAATCGAGACCGATCCCGAAGTGTGCGCGGCGCTCGATCGGCTTCGGGTGCGATACGTGACCTTCAGTCCGCACGCTTTCGGGGGGGGAGACCCGGCGGGAAACCATTTCCCCGGACCGCACGCAGCGGTCGAGGCCGGGCTGCTCACCCTCGTCGAGACGGACGGCGATACGCGCCTGTATCGCATCGATCGGTGCGGCGACCTGCGATGAGACGCACGGGCGCCGCCTCGTGGGCAACCATGCCACGGCGCGGACATCGATCCGGCGCGCCCGCGCGTGGTACAGGTTCGGCTCAGGTCGCCTTGGATATCATGAGGCGGCCCCCGGCCGACGCCTTCTGCCCCTTCACCGTCTGTTGAGCTATGAGAATCGCCGTCGTCAACAACTTCTTCCCCCCTCGCCCCGGCGGTTCGTCGCATCTCGCGGATCACCTCGCCAAGCACTACGCTGCGCGAGGCCACGAGGTGCTGGTCGTCACAGCGAGCTACGGCGATGCACCTGGTCGCGAGTCGCGCGATGGGTTCGACATCGTCCGGATCCCCGCGTGGACGCTGCCGAAGACCAGGTTCGCGGCGAACTTCGACATCGCTTTCACGATCTCACCTCGCGCGAAGCGTCGTGTCTTCGACGCCCTCGATGCCTTCGCACCTGATGCGGTGCATCAGCACGGACAGTTTTTCGACCTGACCTGGCTCTCCGGCTGGTGGGCACGCAGCCGACGCAAGCCGACTTTGCTGAGCATCCACACCCGGCTGGAGAGCCCCCTCAGTCGGTTCAATTCGTTCGTCTATGCCGTTGCCGACACCATCTTGGTGACACCTCTCATGCGCCTACACCGCCCCCGCCTCGTCGTCATGGATCGCCTGATGGACCGATACATCGACCGACGCTACCGTCGCGCCATCTCCGGCAAGGTCGTCATCCCGGTCGGGATCGATCCGGAGCGCATGCGCGGCGGCGATCCGCGCGTGCTGCCGGCGTGGCTGGAGACCGGGGACCGTCCGATCATCGTCTCGCTCGGCCACGTCATCCCGCAACGGAATCGCATCGCTCTCGTTCAGGCGTTGCCGGCCGTGCTGGAAAAGCACCCTCGGGCGCTCGTGGTCGTGGTGGGGGGCGTCTATCACGACGAATTCCTCAAGCTTGCCGACGAGCTCGGAGTCCGCGACTCGATTCTCGCGATCGGCGCGCGCCCGCAAAGCGAGATCCCCGACACCCTAGCCGCGGCGGCCCTCGAGGTCCACGAGCTGGAAGGTCAGGGGTTCGGCACCGCGAGTCTGGAAGCGCTCGGGGCGGGGGTTCCGGTCGTCGCGGGTGTGCGGTCCGACAACTTCATCGAGGTGGCGCTGACAGACGGCGTCGAGCTGTTCCTGGTTCCGCCTCGGGGACCCGCTGACGAACGGGCAGACATCGCGGGGCTCGCGGCGACGATCTGCCGGGTATTGGATGACCCGGCAGCGGCGAGGGAGCACGTCTCGGCGAATGCCATGGCGCTGATCGACGATCACTTCACGATCGAGGCGGTTGGCGACAAGCACCTGGCGGTGCTGGAGGAGATGCACGCTCACGTCGCCTCGGTCGCATCGTGACCATGACCGCCCCGGCTGACTCGACGACGGCCGGCCCGTCGCGCGCAGCACGAGTTCGCAGTCGCTGGGGGACGTTCGTCGAGCCGCGAGAAGACGGGCTTCCGAATCGCCGCGTCCTCGCTCTTCCGCTGCTTCTGCTCGCGATGCTCTTCGTCGGCCTCGTCGCGCTGGGCATCACCGGCACGTCGACCGGTTTCGTGCATTCGTTGATCAGTACGGGGGAAGACGCCGACCTCATCGCCGGAGACCCTCAAGCGATTCGAAGCGACGAATGGTTCGTGCAGACGAGCTGGACCATCTCGCAGGTCGAGCAGGGCCTGCCCCTGCGCAACGAGACCTTTCCGGGCGGCATGGACGCCACCGTCCAGCACGACCTCCCCACCACGGACTGGTCCACCGCGCTGCGCCCGCACCTGATCGGATTCCTCTTCCTGCCGCTTGATCAAGCCATGGCCGTCAAGTGGTGGCTTCCGGCGTTCGCGATGATGGCGTCGCTCTTCCTTCTCACTGTCACACTTCTGCCTCGGCGGCCGATCTCCGGATTGCTGATCGCCGCAGGCTTTTTCTTCTCACCGTTCCTGCAGTGGTGGTTCCTCTCGATCACGTTCTACCCGCCGGCATGGGCCTTCCTGGTAATGGCGGCCGTCGTGTGGTGTCTGAAGACCAGGGGCCGCGTGGGGCAATGGTTGCTCGCCGGCCTCCTGGCCTACCTGACGGTGGCACTCGGGACCGGCATCTACGTGCCTTTCATCGTCCCCGCCGTCGTGGTCGCGCTGGGCTTCAGTGTCGGCGCGGTGCTGACTCGAACCGGGGACGACGGTTCGGTTGGACAGCGGCTGCGCCGCGTCGCGCCCATCTTCATCGCGGGCGCCGCCGGCGCGCTGGTGCTCGGCATCTGGGCTGTCACACGATGGCAGACGATCGTCGGCTTCACCAGCACGGTCTACCCGGGGGAGCGACTGCAGCCGGTGGGCTCCGCTGGGCTCGCCGAGGTGAATGCTCTGTTCAGCGGCATCTTCTCGGTCGGTCTGGAGCGGACCGGAGGACGCCCGTTCGGGCCCAACAGCTCCGAAGCCTCCACGTTCCTCCTGCCCGGATTGTTCATGTTCGTGGTGTTGATCTGGCTCATCGTCGACCGATTCCGAACGAGGCGCGGCATCGACTGGCTGTCGATCACCGTCCTGGCGTCGGGCGCGCTCATGCTCGCATTCCTGTTCATACCGGGATGGGACGCGATCGCCCACCTGTTGCTGTTGGACCGGACGACCTACGGACGAATGCGGCTGGGCTTCGGTCTGCTGAGCATCGTGATGATCCTTCTGGTCGCGGTGCGGGTGAAAGAGCGCTCCGAGGCGGGCCTGGACCGCATTCCATCGTGGGTACCGCTCGTGGGGACGGTGCTCGCGGCGCTCATGGTGGCGAGGATCGTCTGGGTGGTCGCCCGCGATTACGACCCGGCGGTCATCGTCGCTCACGTGCCCGCGATCGCGATCGCCGCCGGTGCCCTTCTCGTGGTTCTCTTCGTGCTCAGCGTCTGGCTGTTCGGCCGGGGAAGCATCGCGTGGGGGGCGGCGGTGCTCCTCGTCGTCTCCGTCGTCTCATCCGTCGGCGTGAATCCGCTCTACCGCGGTGTCCTGGACCTGCGGATGACCCAGACCGTGGCCGAGATCGAGCGGCTCAACGACGAGCGGCCCGGGGAGTGGGTCGGAATCAACACCAGTGTCCTGCCCACCATGATGCTGGTGGAATCCGGAGTCTCCTCCTTCAACGGCTTTCAGAGCGCGCCGTCCGAGGACATGTGGGGTGAGATCGACCCCCAGTCGAAGTTCGAGTCGAACTGGAACCGCCTCGCGAATGTGTCCTGGGTGATCGGAAGCGGCGACCCCGCGCCGCGCAATCCCGCACCGGATCAGATCCAGATGACGTTCGACTCGTGCAATGAATTCGCTCAGGAGAACGTCCAGTGGATCCTGTCCGAAGTACCCGTCGATCAGTCATGCGTCACGCTCGTCTCGACAGTCCCCCAAGGCCCCACGACGATGCGGATCTACGAGGTGACAACAGCGAACTGACGACCCGTCGACCCGTCCGGGTTCCTCAGACCGGGCGCGAATCACTCATCGCGGTGGGTAGCGAAGACGGTCGGATACAATATCCAGGTCGCACCGGCAGTGTTTGCGGGTCGACACTCCCCTCTGATGAAAGGCGTTCGATGGCGCATACGGTCGCGCTGGGCGAGCCGACGGTCGGTGAAGCGGAACTCGCCGCTGTAAGCCGCGTTTTCGAGTCCGGATGGCTTTCGGGCGCCGGCCCCACCTGCCGAGAGTTCGAATCCAGGTTCGCAGTCACCGCCGGAACGGAGCACGCGCTCGCGACGAGCAACTGCGGTTCCGCGCTCCACCTCGCCCTCGAGGTTCTCGGTGTGGAGCCCGGCGACGAAGTCATCGTCGGGGATTACACGTTCCCGGCGACCGGCCACTCCGTCGTCTGGGCTGGAGGGACACCGGTGTTCGCCGATATCCGTCCCGACATCTGGACCGTAGATCCGCGGGCGGTCGAGGCGGCGATCACGCCCCGGACGGTCGGCATCCTGGCCGTCGACGTCTTCGGACAGCCGGCCGACTACGACGAGCTTCGCGCGATCGCGGACCGCCACGGTCTGTGGATCATCGAGGATGCTGCGTGCTCCGCGGGCGCCTCGTACAAGGGCCGTGCCGCGGGTAGCCTCGCCGACATCGCGACGTTCAGCTTCCACGGACGGAAAGGCATCACCGCCGGCGAGGGCGGAGCGCTCACGACGAACAACGGCGCGCTCGCCGACCACGCTCGAAAGCTGCACACGTACGGCATCGCACCCGCGCTGAGCCGTGAGGACAGCACCGACCTGCCGGTACCGTCGTTCGACGAAGCCGGATACAACTACCGGCTTTCGGACGTCGCCGCCGGCATCATGCTCGCCCAGCTGGATCGCCTGCCTGGGCTGGTCGGGCGGCGCGGGGAGCTCGCGGGGCTGTATCAGGAGCGGCTGCTGGACATCGACGGCGTCGCCGCTCCGATTGCCCTCGATGATCGGGTGCACCCCTGGCAGTCGTACGTTGTGACGCTCGACGCCTCAGTGGACCGCGGCAAGGTGGCGCACCACCTGCGCGCCAATGGAATCCAGTGCAATTTCGGGACATACGCGTCGCACCTGCAGCCGGTATACAACTTCTCGGGGTCTCTGCCCGTGTCGGCGGACCTTTTCTGGCGGCATCTGGCGATCCCCATGCATGCCAATCTGTCGGAGCACGACGTCGACCGAGTTGTCGATGTGCTGACGGATGCTGTGGCGAGCGCTCGCTGAGCGACTCGCGAACCGACATTCACGAACCAAGGAGAGACCATCAAGATGTCTGAAAAGAAAGCCTTTGTGATCGGTGGAGCGGGCTTCATCGGCCTGCACGTGGTGGATCGCCTCCTGGACGAGGGGTGGACGGTTCGCATCTTCGACAACATGGTGCGGGGCGACCGCGACCGCGCAAACGCGCTCGTGGCCACGGGCAGAGTCGACGTGGTGGATCAGGACATCCGCAACGGCGCGGCTGTCATGAGCGCCATGCGTGGTTACGACTACGTCATCAACCTGGCCGCGGACTCGATCAACAAGAGCGTCGCAGACCCCTTCTCGTCGTTCGACATCAACGTGGTGGGAACTCACAACGTCGTTGCCGCCGCGGCCGCACTGGGCGTCACGCGGATCGTCTACGCGTCGAGCGCGTCCGTGTACGGCGACCCTGAGAAGCTGCCCATGCATGAGGACGACCGGCTCAACCCGCTCACCCCGTACTGCATCGGCAAGCGCACTGGCGAAGACATCCTGGCCTATTACGAGCGCCGCGCCGGACTCTCCTGGATCGCCCTTCGATTCTTCAACGTGTACGGCGAAGGTCAGAAGACCACGGCGTACTACACGTCGGTGATCAACCACTTCGTCAACCGACTCAAGAACGGCGAACCGCCCGTCATCGACGGCGAGGGGAAGCAGTCGATGGACTTCATCCATGTGACCGACATCGCCCGCGCTGTCGTCCTCGCTCTGACGGCCGAAGAGGGCAATGTGCCCATCAACGTCGGCACCGGGATCGACACCACGGTGGAGGAACTCGCCCGCATCCTCATCGCCGCCGTCGGCGCGGATGTCGAGCCGGAGTTCAATCCTCGCGATGTTCTTGTATCGCGCCGCGCCGCGGACATCACTCGTGCGAAGGAAGTGCTCGGATTCGAGGCCCTGGTCGATGTCAACGACGGCATGACGCGCTTGGTCCTGAACTCCTGAGACGGGGCGCTCGCGTGCGATGACCAGCCTTCCGGAGAACCCCTACAACCCGAACGCGTGGATCATCGGCGAGCCCGTGATCGGCGAGGGCACCTGGATCGGCGCGTTCACGCTCATCGACGGGTCTGGGGGTCTGGAGATCGGGTCAGGCTGCGACATCTCCTCCGGCGTGCACATCTACACACACTCGAGTGCTCGTCGTTGCGTTTCGGGACGGCGGTTCACAGAGGTCGAGCGCCAGCCGGTGAAGATCGGGGATCGGGTCTTCATCGGGGCCAACGCGGTCATCAACATGGGAGTGACGATCGGTGACGAATCCATCGTGGGTGCGGGAGCGGTCGTCACACGTGACGTGCTGCCCAGGACCATCGTCGGTGGCGTCCCGGCGCGTCGCATCGGGGAAGTGGATCTCACGGATCCGAGGGCACCACGGTTCTCCTGACCGGCGACCGGGTGGATCGGCGTCGACGCTCGACGGGGCGGATCGGGCCGCCGGCGATCCCGACGGATCAGTGCGCGGGGTCGATCAGAGTGGCAATGGCCGCGTGCGGGGGCAGAATGGAACGGCGTTCCGCATCGGCGTCCGCCGAGCCCTCGACCAGGTCCACGAAGTGGTCGAACTGGGCGGCGAGCGGCTCGCGGGCGTTCGTGATCTCAGGGATCTCGATCGTGGTCTGCTGACGGTAGCCGCGCCCGTCGATTTCGACGGCGTCGGCGAAGACGTGACGATACAGTGTGACGTCGCGCCGGAGAAGATCGATCTCGATGAGCCGATCGAGCTCATGCACGGTCATCGTTCGCTCCTTCTTCTGACCGATGCGACTGGCGGAGAGCTGGGCGACTTGACCGCCTGCGAACGTCATCGTCGCCGATGCGACATCCTCTGCACCGGCAGCCGACTGCGGGTGGAAGTGTCCGAGCGCTCCGCTCGTCGAGCAGGGCTCTGCGCCGAAGAGGCCGATCGCGAGGTCGACGTCGTGGATCAGCAGATCCCAGGCGACGCCCGTCTTGATGCGGGGCGCGTAGGGCGAGTGGCGTGTCGCCGTGATGTGAATGGGGTCGGCGACGAGCTGACGCGCCATGATCACCGCAGGGTTGAAGCGCTCGAGCAGGCCGCACAGCACCGGAACCCCGGCGGAAGCGGACAGTGCGATGATCTCGTTCGTCTTCTCGAAATCATTGACGACGGGCTTCTCCACCAGCAGGGGAACGCCCGCCTCCAGAACCTGCTTCGCGAGGTCGTAGTGGGCCTCCGTAGAGGCTGCGACGATGACCGCGTCGATGCCGTCGAGGTCGCCGAGCGAGGGCTGCCAGGCGGACCCGTAACGTTCGGCCACCCCCCGACCGACCGGCTCATAGCCATCGATGACCCGGGCGAGGGAGGCCCGTCCGGACGACGCCACGACCCGCGCGTGGTACGACCCCATCGTCCCGGCGCCCACCAGCGCCACCTGAATCACGTGGACGCTCCGAGGATCGTTCGTGCGGAGGACACGATGTGGTCGATGTCCGCCTCCGTCAGATGGGTGTGCACCGGAAGGGAGACCACCTGCGCGGCCATCCGTTCGGCGACGGGCGTCGGCTCGATGATCACATCCTCCCGATCGCGGTAGGCGTCGTAGTCGAAGACCAGATGAGGGTAATAGACGCCCGCACCGACACCGGCGGCGGTCATCTTCTCCACGAACTCCTCGCGGGTGACCGGTGCTGACTCGGTTATCCGGATCGTGTACTGGTGCCAGACGTGGGTGCGTCCGGTCATCTCCGTCGGGGTGATCAGGCCGGTAATGCCCGCGAGGCCGTCGTTGAGCTTCGCCGCATGGATCCCGCGCTGCGTTATCGTCGCGGGGTACCGCTGGATCTGCGGGATGGCCAGCGCCGCCTGCAGGTCGGTGAGACGGTAGTTGTGCCCCTGCATGACGTACTCGTACCGCGCACGCATGCCTTGATTGCGAAGGATGCGCAGGCGATCGGCGGTCGCGTCATCGTTCGTCGTGATGATACCGCCCTCACCAGTCGTGATGTTCTTCGTCGCGTAGAACGAGAACGAACCGAGCCCGAAGCTTCCGGCCGCGTTATCACCTTGCCTGCTCCCATGAGCCTGCGCGGAGTCTTCGACCAGGTGCAGATGATGCTCGTCGGCGATGGAGGCGATCTGGTCCATGTCGGCGATCTGCCCGAACAGGTGCACCGGCATCAGCACACGGGTTCGGTCCGTGATCCGGTCGCGGATGGAGTCGGGGTCGATGTTGAAGTCGTCCTCGGAGACGTCGGCGAAGCGCGCGACCGCGCCCGCTTCGAGGATCGCGTTCAGCGTCGCAGCGAAGGTGAACGGGGTGGTGATGACCTCGTCACCAGGCTTGAGGTCCAACACCTGCAGACATGCGACCAGCGAGGTGGTGCCGTTGTTCACTGCGATCGCGTGCGACACGCCGGTCAGCTCGGCGAAGAGTTCCTCGAAACGAGCGACGAGCGGCCCCTGAGCGATTCGCCCCGACCGGAGCACCTCCAGGACCAGGTCCTCTTCTTCGCTTCCGAACTCCACAACCGTGATGGGTATCATGAAACCTACTCAAACCTGACTTCCGAAGGTGAACCTCACAATCATACTGGCGACGCCGCCACAGCCCGTCTGAGTTCATCCACGTTCCGCACCCCTGAAAGGCGCCCGTCATCACTGCTACTCGAAGCGCGCGAAACTGGGCATTGCTGACGCTTCGCTACGTCCTTCTCGCGGTGGTTCTGGGGTTCGCGGCTTACTATCTGATCTCCCAGTGGAATGAGGTTTCGCAGGCGATCAAGCTCATCGCTCCGGCTTCGATCATCGTGTCCTTCTTCTTCGTGGCTCTTGGACTCGGCTTCGGCACCGTCAGCTGGATCGCCATCCTCAACGGGCTGGGACATCGGATTCCGATCCTCAGGTCAGCGCAGATCCTTCTCGTCGGGCAGCTGGGAAAGTACGTCCCCGGGTCGGTCTGGTCCTACGTGATGCAGATGGAACTCGGTCGGCAGTATGGAGTCGCCCGCCCTCGGATTCTCATCACCGCTCTCTACGCCGCTGGAGTGGGCGTTGTCGCCTCGCTGATCCTGGGCTCCCTGGCGTTACCCGTGCTGATCGACGACTACCCGCAGCTGCTGTGGCTCTTCGCCCTGCTGCCGGTCGGACTGATCTGCCTGCATCCGAAGGTGATGACCTGGCTCGCATCGTTGACGCTGAAGCTCTTCCGACGTCCTCCGCTGGATCATGAGGTCTCGTTCTCGGTCGTGCTTCGCTCGTTGGGCGCCGCGCTGGCTTCCTACATCTGCTATGGCATCCATCTCTTCGTTCTCGTGAACTCACTCGTCGACCCCGACATCGGGACCCTTATTCTTCTGACCGGCGCGATGTCGATCGGATTCACCGTCGGACTCGTTGCGTTCCTGCTGCCGTCAGGCCTCGGTGCTCGCGAAGCCGTGCTCATCGGCGCCATGGGCATGCTTCTCACGATCCCGCAGGCGGCTGCGATGAGCGTCGTGTCGCGCATGATGTTCACCCTCGCCGACATCTTGGCGGCGGGGGCAGCAGTGCTGGCGGTCATCATCATGCGAAAGCGCCTCGCTTCCGAGGGTTCCGTGAACGTGGAAGCGCTTCCTGAGGACTCAGAACTGCCGGCCAATGTGGCCAACGACTACCAGAGGACCGACGGTGAATGAGATTCATCCCACTGCTGTCATCGCAGGCGATGTCCTCCTCGGTGATGGGAACTACATCGGACCGTTCGCCGTCATCACCGGTCCGACATCCATCGGCGACGGCAACTGGATCGGCGCGGGGGTCGTGATCGGCGCACCACCGGAGATCCGGTCGTTCGCGCATCCGCGATCCGCGAGCGTCGCCGATGCTCCGGCAGGCGTAGCGATCGGGTCGAGGAATGTCATCCGCGAATATGCACAGATCCATCAGGGCCACATCGCGACGACCACCCTCGGTGACGACGGCTTCATCATGAACCAGGTCTACGTGGCGCACGATGGCAGACTCGGCGACCGAGTGACCCTCGCATCGAGCGTCCTTCTCGCAGGCCACGTGACCGTGGGGGACGGCGCGAACCTCGGCATGGGCGCGACGGTGCACCAATTCAGAACGGTGGGGGCAGGCGCGATGGTCGGAATGAGTTCGGTCGTGACTCATGACATCCCACCGTTCTCGCTCGTCTTCGGCTCGCCGGCGCGGGTTCGTGGAGCCAACCGCGTCGGATTGCAGCGCGCCGGTGTCCCCGATTCCGCTGTCGAGGCATGTGACAGTTCGTACGTGAGCGGTGAACCCTTCCACGCTGGACGCTGGACGCTCCCTGAGGCTGTAGCGCGAGCATTCGCGCCGGTCCCTCAGTGAAAGCGGCGGGGTCTTTCCGGCCGCGCGACCTAGTAGTGGAACAGCCGGCTCGCATGACAGGGAGGGCATGACCATGGCGGCGTCGACCGTGCGGATCGGAATCATCGGCGGCGGGATCGTGGGAATCGCCTTGGCGCGATCCCTCGCGCGGTCCGGCGCGGGTGAGGTGACGGTCCTGGAGAAGGAGGCGCGGCTCGCGCAGCACCAGACCGGGAACAACTCCGGTGTCGTTCACGCCGGCCTGTATTACAAGCCGGGCTCACTGAAGGCGACGCTGTGCGCTGCGGGCCGGATCTCGATCCGCGAGTTCTGCGAGGAGAAGTGTCTGCCGTATCGCGAGGTCGGGAAGCTGGTCGTCGCCGTCGATGAGACCGAGCTCGGTGCCCTCGCCGAGATCGAGCGCCGTTCGATCGAGAACGGCGTCCCGGATCTGGCGCGAATCGACGATGTCGCGCGGCTTCGTGAGATCGAACCGCACGTCGCGGGAGTCGCTGCGGTTCATTCGCCGCACACCGCGGCTGTCGATTATGCCGCGATCACCGATGCCATGGCGCAGGACGTGCGTGCCGCGGGAGGCCGGATACTGCTGCACAGCGAAGTGACCGGGATGCGGCTCGAAAACGGGAAGGTCCGGGTTATCACGCCCCTGGGTGAGCACCTGTTCGACAAGGTGATCGCGTGCGCCGGGCTGCAGTCCGATGGCGTGGCGAAGCTCATCGGGGCCGACCCGTCGCCGAAGATCCTTCCGTTCCGCGGCGAGTACTGGGAGCTCAAGGCCGAGCGCACCGGTCTGGTGAAAGGGATGATCTACCCAGTGCCGGATCCGCGCTTCCCGTTCCTGGGTGTGCATTTCACGCGCGGCGTGTACGACAACGTTCACGTCGGTCCTAATGCGGTCCCCGCCCTTTCCCGCGAGGGGTACACCTGGCTTCAGATCTCGCTGAAGGACACGTGGGAGTCGTTGCGGTGGCCGGGTGCGTGGCCGCTCGCGAAGCAGCACTGGCGGATGGGGGTTGATGAGATCAGTGGGTCGCTGATCAAACCGCTCTACTTTCAGAAGGCCCGCCGGTTCGTTCCCGAGCTGAGCATGTCGGATCTGGAATACAAGAGCGCTGCCGGTGTTCGCGCGCAGGCTTGGGGCAAGGGCGGCGAACTCCTCGACGACTTCGCCGTCGACCAGGTCGGACCCGTCACGCTGCTCCGCAATGCCCCGTCGCCGGCGGCGACTTCCTCTATCGCGATCGCCGAATACGTCATCGAGCACTACCTCGCCAGCGGCCGCGCGCCGCGCGCATAGGCTCATCAGCGTGACGACCGCCGTCGGCGCCCCCGGATCGCCCCGGCGCTACCTGCACTCGCTGTGGCTCCTCTCCGCACGTGACCTGCGGGTTCGTTACGCCACCAGCGCGCTCGGCTACCTGTGGTCGGTCCTCGATCCCCTCGTGATGAGCCTGATCTACTGGTTCGTCTTCACGCAGGTCTTCGGCCGCGGGGTCGGCGAAGAGCCGTACATCGTCTTCCTCATCACGGCACTGCTGCCCTGGGTCTGGTTCAACGCCGCCGTGTCGGATTTCACGAGGGCATTCAACAAGGACGCGCGGTTGGTGCGCTCCACGAGCATTCCGCGCTCGATCTGGGTCAACCGCATCGTTCTGAGCAAAGGCGTCGAATTCCTCTGCTCGATCCCGGTGCTCGTGCTGTTCGCCGTGTTCTCCGGCGCAACGGTCGGATGGGGCATCCTGTGGTTTCCCGTGGCGGTGCTTCTGCAGACGGCGCTCCTTGTGGGGTTGGGCCTGCTCGTCGCTCCGCTGTGCGTGCTGTACTCGGACCTCGAACGGACCACGAAGCTCATCCTGCGCGCGCTCTTCTACGCGTCGCCGATCATCTACGGTGTCTCCGATCTTCCGGCGCCGTTCGACGAGATCGCGGCGTTCAATCCGCTCGCGGGGATCTTCACACTCTTCCGAGTGGGGTTCTTCCCGGATCAGTGGGACACCCTGAGCGTCGTGGTCGGCGCCGTGATGAGCCTCCTCTTCCTGGGTCTCGGCATCCTGGTCTTCCGCCGTCTCGAGCGACCCGTGCTGAAGGAACTGTGATGGCCGGTCCCGCGATCGAGGTTCGCGACCTCGGCGTCCGCTTCCGCCGCAACCGGCGCGGGCGGCGCAGCTTCAAGGACCTGTTCTCGGACTCGTCACGGCGGTCCAAGCCGGGCGAGTTCTGGGCGCTCCGAGACGTCTCGTTCGATGTTCAGCCCGGCGAGTCGATCGGTGTGGTCGGCCGCAACGGACAGGGCAAGTCGACGCTGCTCAAGCTCGTCGCGGGCGTGCTCCTCCCCGATGAGGGCAGGGTGACGGTGCAGGGCGGGGTCGCGCCGCTCATCGAGATCACCGGCGGCTTCGTGGGGGATCTGACGGTGCGCGAGAACGTCCGCCTCACTGCGGGCCTGCACGGCATGTCCCGCGCCGAGGTCTCCCGACGCTTCGACGGCATCATCGACTTCGCCGAACTCCAGGACTCGGTGGACACGCCCTACAAGCACCTCTCCAACGGCATGAAGGTACGGCTCGCGTTCTCCGTGGTCTCGCAGCTCGAGGAGCCCATCCTCCTGGTGGACGAAGTGCTCGCGGTGGGGGACAAGGCCTTCCGCGAGAAGTGCTACACCCGCATCGATGAACTGCTGGCCGACGGACGCACGCTGTTCTTCGTCAGCCACAACGAGAAGGATCTGCGCCGCTTCTGCACGCGAGGCCTCTACCTCGACAAGGGCGCGCTCGCGATGGATGCGCCGATCGCAGCCGTGCTCGACCGCTACAACGCGGACTACAACGCGGGCTGATCTCCCGGAGCCGTGGCCACCAGCGGGGGCATCGGCTTCCAGGCGCGATCGCGCGCGATCTTCCGGCCGTCCCGCACGCCTCGGAACAGATTCGACGTGCCGCGCACGGTGTGCTCGACCGCCAGCAGCCGCACGAGCTCCTTGACGAACGTCAGCGCCGTCCCCACCCCGAACAGCAGGGGGTTGTACACGCCCAACGAGCGGTAGTAGTTCTTCATATGGCCCCGGTTGCGCATGATGTAGTACCGGTATGCGTTGCTCGAGGCGTTCATGTGGCGGATGCCCATGTCCCACTGCTTGATCTCGCGCGTGCGTCGGAGCACGAACTCGTTCACGATGACCGACGTTGTGATCCGGGATGCCAGCCAGCCGTACATCTGGTCGTCCCAGTAGATGAAGAAGCGGGGGTCGGGCAGGCCGATCTGCTCGACGATGTCGCGGTGGATGAACATGCCCTCGAAGCATCCCGAGTTCATCGGCTTGAAGCCGGACTCGTCGAAGCCGGCGGGTGCGAACGGGATCGGGATGCCGAGGGGCTCGGCGACCCGGTACTGCCAGTAGAACTCGCTGCCGTCGTAGTCGTAGCGCCGGCCCTGAATGCTCTTGAACCGCGGCGCCCACGCACCCATCCGGGCGAGTCCGTCCGGGAGCACTTCGACGTCGTCATCCATGAGCCACATCCACGTTGACCCCAGCTCGTACGCGACGCGCATGCCTTCGCTGAATCCACCCGAGCCGCCGGTGTTGGTCTCGAGTCGGCGGTAGACCAGCTCGGTGCCCAGGCGCTCGCGGAACGACGCCACGAGCTCGGTCGTGTCATCGACCGACGCGTTGTCGATCACGACGACGTGCCCGGGCTTCGGGTCCATCCGCGTGATGCTCTCCAGAAGCCGCGTCAGCAGTCCTGACCGGTTGTAGGTCACGATCGCGATCGTTGCGGAGGCGGGGTCGAAGGAGGTCGTCGACGTCATTTGGGGGCTGTCGGCTGTGTTCGGCATGGCCTGAGCATCCTACCGTGAGCCACTCGGGCCTTCCTGGACGTGGGGCAGCACCGGGTCGTCTTCGCCGACTCCGATCCGCTCACGCCACGACCGCGACTGCCCGGCGCGCACGGCGCACAGCACGAGCAGCATCCATCCGAAGCCGGTGAGCGTGAAGCTCTCGAACATGGAGTCGACCAGGAGCGTCACGAGCACGAGCGGCGTCCACGCATAGATGACCGACCGACGCTCGCTCGCGTCCAGCCACGACCGCACGAGCGCGACACCGGCCATCGCCGTGAACAGGAGCAGACCGATCCAGCCGAGCTGGAGCAGGACGTCGAAGTAGGCGTTCAACCCGCTCGCGTGGGTCGTGCGCAGCGCGTAGTTGATCGCACTGAACGGGAATTCGCTCGCATCCCACGCGCCGAACCAGCCCCAGCCCTGCACCGGCTTGGAGCGCAGGTAGTCCACCATCGTGGTCCACAGACCAACCCGGGTGGCGAAGTCCGAGCCGGCCCCGAGGAGGGCGATGATCGGATGCCGCGCCGCATAGCCGATCGCCAGACCCGCGACCACGGTTCCGCCGATCGTCCACTGCAGCGCCGAGCGGTCTCTGGGCTTCGCGTGGCGCACGAGCGCCAGGGCGCCGACCGCGAGCCCGACGGCGACGGCGAGCACCAGGACGGTCGGGGAGTCACTGAGGGCGGCGAGGCCCCCCGCCAGCACGACCGAGAACACCGAGACGCCGACGCGGACCGACTGCGTCCGGTACTCGATGAGGAACGTGATCAGCGCGATCACCGCGACGAAGCCCAGCAGGTTGCGGGTGCCGAAGATGCCCTGGATCGGCCCCAGCTGGGCGATGTTGCCCTGGATGCCCAGAAAGCGGATCGGCATGTCCAGCAGCACGCCGGCCAGGATCTCCACCGCGAGCGAGAGGGACAGCAGGACCCGCATCACGTCGCCCAAGGCGCGCGCGGTCTGCAGCGTGTCGCGGACGTGGCCGATCGTGACGGCCAGGAAAGCCAGTCCCGCGGTGTACAGCCAGCTCCAGAACGAGCTCGAGGCGTCCTGGCTCCAGAAGACGCTCGCGAACGCCCAGCCGACGAACAGGACGACGGTGGTCGGCACGAGCCGGACGAGCGAGATCTCCCGTCGTCGCGCTATCAGCATGCCGGCCCCGATCACGCACAGCCCGACGATGATCGAGATGTAGGTGACCCGCCCCGCCACGCGCTCGATCACGAAGGCCGAGAAGACAGCTCCGAGCACCGCGATCGTGAATGCCCGAGCGAGGGCGGCCGAGGCCAGCATTCCCCCCAGCCAGCGCCCGGGCGAGGCGCTGCGGGGCACCTCCGTCACGGCAGTCGCGCGGTCAGCTCGCCGCGCTCGATCGCGATCCGCATCTCCGACGCGCCCTCGCCGATGTGGGGCGACTGCTTGATCTTGAAAGCCAGCATGACCACGAACAGCCATCCCCACAGCAGCAGGGGACCGGACTCCGCGAGCCCCTGCACGAGCAGGATCGCCGCGACGAGGGTCGGCAGCAGAGTGAGCGGTGAGTAGGGGCGGTCGTCGCGCAGGTCCCACCGCGGCCGGTCGACCGCGAAGAACCAGGAGCGCCAGATGAAGGCGAGGTACAGCATTCCCATGAGGAACACACCCACCAGGCCCAGTTGGAGGAAGACATCCAGCCACATGTTGTGCGCCTGCATCACCGTCTGGCCGTGATCGATGATCCATCCGTCGAAGGCGGGATCGCCCGTGACCCAGGGGGTGGAGAACCCCCAGCCGATCAGCGGGTGCTCGACGGCGCGCGCGAGAACCTTCTCCCAGATGGCCTCGCGGCCGGTGAGGTCTGCGCTGCGGCCGAGTGCCGTGAAGATCTGGCCGCGCAGCAGCCAGAAGGTGAGGGCTCCGCCGAGTCCGATGACGGCGTACGCGATGTAGTAGCGCGTCCGTTCGCCGGGTCGGCGTGCCCGGCGCATGAGCAGCACCGTGACCAGGACGATCGCGACGGCGAGGGCGGCCACGTACGCGGTCGCCGACGAGGCGCGGTAGAACAGATACGCCGAGAGCGCGATCCACACTCCGAGCAGCGTGCGCCGCGGCGCTCCGGCGGCGAGGCGGATCGAGAAGACGATGACCGCCAGCAGGGCCACCGGGCCCAGCAGGTTGGCGTTGCCCATGATCCCCTGGATGCGACCGCCGTCGAACAGGTTGTCGCGCGACCAGTAGACGATCGGATCGTCGGCGGGCTCGCTAGGAATGACGAAGCCCGGCAGCAGCGGGCCGCGGATGAAGACCGAGACCCACAGCTCGAAGACGAGCGACAGGGCCATGACCCACTTGAGGGCCGAAGCGATCGTGCGCACCAGCTCACGCCATGTCAGCACGCTGCCGATGAACAGTCCCTGCAGCGTCGTGATGACCAGCAGCAGCAGCGTGACGGCGGTCGCCTCGCGCCAGTGCGACCAGATGATCGACAGCGCGGCCCAGGCCACATAGGCGATCGTGAACCAGGGCAGGCGCCGCCACTGCACCGGCGGACGCACGGCGAACCAGAGGCCGATCGACAGCAGACCACCGGCGATCGTGATGATCGCCGTGGGGAGCTCTCCGATCGCGTTGATCCACGCGGTGCCGGACAGCGCCGTGAACACCACGAACACGCACCAGGCGCGGAGCATCAGGTGGCCCGTCTTCTCGCGAGCCGGAGCCGCGGGAGGCGCCGACGCGGGGTGCTTGGTGTGGACGGCCATCGTCCCATCAGGGTACCGGGTGCGTCCCTCTACGCTGGAGGCATGCTCGTGACTGTGACGAACACTCCGCAGGACTACGCGTGGGGGTCCACGACCCTCATCGCCGATCTCGAGCACCGTGTTCCGTCGGGCCGCCCGGAGGCGGAGGTGTGGTTCGGTGACCACCCCGGCAGTCCCTCGCACGTGACCGACGGACGCACGCTGGGAGCGTGGCTCGCGGAGGATGCCGCCGGCACGGGGGCCCCCGAGCACCTGCCGTACCTGATGAAGCTGCTGGCGGCGGCATCCTCGCTCTCGATCCAGGTGCATCCGTCGCGCGAGGAGGCCGTCGAGGCGTTCGCGACGGAGGACGCCGCCGGCATCCCCCGGGACGCTCCGGAGCGCACGTACCGGGACCGCAACCACAAGCCGGAGCTGATCGTCGCGCTGAGCGAGACCTTCACCGCGCTCGCCGGGGTGCGCGAGCTCGACGCGACGCGCCGGCTTCTGGCCCTCCTCGGAGACGGCGGCGCGGCGGTCGCCGAGCGATTGAGCGGGAGGGATGCCGCCGCCGCGGTCCGCGACACCGTCGAGTGGCTGCTCGCGGGGGACTCCACGGCCGCGATCGCAGGGATCGTCGCGGCCGCCCAGGACGCGGCATCCGAGAAATTCTCCGCCGAACTGGATCTGGTCCGTCGACTCGCGGCCGACTTCCCCGGCGACCGCGGCATCGGCGTCGCCCTTCTGATGAACCTCGTCGTGCTGCGGCGCGGGGAGGGGCTGTTCGTGCCGGCGGGCGTGCTGCACGCCTACCAGTCGGGACTCGGCGTGGAGATCATGGCCGCGAGCGACAACGTCCTGCGCGGGGGGCTCACTCCGAAGCACATCGACGTCGCGGAGCTGATCAGGGTCCTCGATCCCACCCCCGGGCCGGCTCCGGTGCTGCGGCCGCACGAGCGCGACGGGGTTCGGCGATTCGCGCCGGATGTACCCGATTTCGCGCTCACACGCGTCGCCGTCGCGCCCGGCGAGGAGGTCGCGGTGGGTCTGGACGGAACGGCGATCGCGCTGGCGACCGGTGGTGAAGTCGTCGTGGACGGCGCGAAGAGCCGCGCGGGCGAGCGAATGACCCCGGGGCAGGCGGTCGTGGTGACCCCGGACGAGCAGCGGATGGTCATCACAGGCGAGGGTGAGCTCTACATCGCCCAGCCCGGAGCGCGACACGCCGACGGCGCGTCGTAAACGTTCAAGCGCGGGGTGAGGCTTTACGATCTGCGACTTGACCGCGGCGAACTACACCGGTGTAATTACTCGTACACGCGAACCAGCGTGGGGGTGAGAAGGTGGGAGAACGAGATGACGGGTTACCGTTCAGGCGTTCCCGACAATTGGTTCGTCGATCCGGTCCAGCTCGGGGTTCCGGGGGTGCGCCGTCCTCTTGAGGGGGAAGACGGCAATCCGCTCGGGTGGCAGACCGATGCGCTGTGCGCACAGACAGATCCGGAGGCGTTCTTCCCAGAGAAGGGCGGCTCCACACGGGACGCGAAGAAGATCTGCACGACGTGCGATGTCCGTGGCGAATGCCTCGAATACGCCCTGCAGAATGATGAGCGATTCGGGATCTGGGGCGGCCTCAGCGAGCGCGAGCGTCGGAAACTCAAGCGTCGCGCGAGCTGACGCGTCCGCGCGATCTCGGCTGCGCGGGGCGTCGCGGCCCGTTCCGGCGATCCGCGGCGCGTGCGCCGGGTCGCCGCCGGGCCTCGCACGTAGGCTGACCAGGTCATGCCCGCCCGAGTCCACGCCATCCTCGTCGTGCGCCCCGACGGGCGCACGCCCGCCGCACACCATCTGCGGCGCACGCTCGCGGGGCTGGCCGAGCAGACCGTCAGGGTCGATGCTCTGACGATCGTGGTGTGCGGCGACGACGAGGGTGTCGCCGGCGTGGCGGCGGCATCCAGCGCCGAGTCGGTGATCAGCGCTCCGGCATCCACGAGCTTCGCCGCCGCGACGGCGATGGCGACGCTGCGGGTGTCGGGGGATGCGGTCTGGATCCTGGCTCAGGACACCGCTCCCGAGCCCGAGGCGCTCGCGCGTCTGGTCGGGGCGCTCGAGCTCGGCCCCTCCGTCGCCTTCGTCGCGCCCAAGCTGGTCCGCTGGGACGACCGCACCGAGATCGTCTCCCTCGGGGTCAGCATGACGGTGTTCGGCCGCACCGTCGGCCTCGCCGATGCCGAACTCGATCAGGGACAGCACGATGCCCGCGAGGACGTGCTCGGGTCGGACATCCGCGGCGTCCTGGCCCGCACAGAGGCATGGCGTGCCCTCGGGGGCATCGACCGGGCGCTCGCGGGGGCGGACGAAGGCCTCGACCTCGGAGTGCGCTCCCGGCTTGCCGGCTCGCGCGTGCTGCTGGTCCCCACGGCGCTGGTCGCCGTCGCCGGAGACGGGGTGGCGGGGCTGCCGGCGGCGAGGACCCCCGCCCGGAAGCGCCGGCGCGCATTCGCGTCTCGTACCGCCCAGCTCCACCGCCGTCTGGCCTATGCGCGTCCGGCGGCTGTTCCGTTCCTCTGGCTGGCGATCCTGCCCGTCGCGCTCTGGCGGACGGTCCTGCAGATCGTGCGCAAGCAGCCCGGGCTCGTTCTGCCCGAATGGGGAGCGGCCATCTTCTCGATGGTGCGCCTGCCGTCGATCGCGCGTTCGCGCGCGCGCATCCGCAGCGCCCGCACCGCATCGTGGGCGCAGATCGCTCCGCTTCGGGTGTCGCAACGGGCGCTGCGCGAACATCTGGACGATGACGCCGACTCCGCCGCGCCGGTGCGCCGCGGGGAACTGCGCTTCTTCACCGGCGGCGGCGCCTGGCTGGTGCTCGGCGCCCTCGTACTGTCGATCGCCGCTTTCCCGGCTCTGGCTGCCTGGGCGGTGCTCGGGGGCGGCGGATTGCAGCCACTGGCGACGGATGCCGCGCAGCTGTGGAGCGCGGCGGTGTACGGCCTGCGGGCGTCGGGCCTGGACACGATCGGTCCGCCCGATCCGTTCGCGGCGGTGCTCGCCGTGCTCGGGTCGCTCTGGCCGCTCGAGCCGTCGCGCGCGCTGGTCGTGCTGTGGCTGGCGGCGCTGCCGCTCGCGGCGCTCGGCGGGTGGTTCGCCGCCACGCGCGTGACCGACAGGTCGCTGCTGCGCTTCGCGGGCGGCGCCGGATGGGCGCTGGCGCCCACCTTCCTCGCGGCGCTCACGCAGGGCAGGCCCAGTGCGGTGCTCGCGCACCTGCTCCTGCCGTGGCTCTTCTACGCCGGCGCGGTCGCCCAGCGCTCGTGGGTGGCGTCGGGGGCCGCGTCGCTGCTGCTGGCAGCGGTGATCGCCTGCGCTCCGTCGCTCGCGCCGGCGCTGGTCGTGATCCTCGTCGGTGCGATCGTCCTCACGATCGTCCTGCGTCAGGGGCGCGGGGTCGCCCGTCTCGTGTGGACGGCGGTGCCGGCTGCGCTCTTCGCGGCGCCGGTCGTCTGGTACCAGCTGCGTGCAGGCAACGCATGGGGTCTGCTGGCCGATCCGGGCATGACGTGGTCCGGCGCGCAGGTGGCCGCGGATGCGGCCGGCCGCGCACTGCTGGCTGCCGGCATCCCCACTCCTGATCTCGTCGGCTGGGCCGGCTTCGTGCCTGACCTGCCCACGTGGTGGGTGCCGCTGCTCGCGGCGCCGGTCGCCATCCTCGCCCTGGCGGCGCCGCTCACGCAGCGGTGGGCGGCAGGCATCGCCCTGCTGGTGGTCGCCGCGCTGGGCCTGGCCACGGCCTTCGCCGCGGTGGGGATCTCCGTCGCCTTCGCCGAATCGCTGTCGGTCGCGCTGTGGCCCGGCGCGGGCCTGAGCCTCGCATGGCTCGGCGCGCTGGGTGGGGCTCTGGCCGCCCTGGATGTCGGCCTCGCCCCGCGCCTCGCGGCCGTCCGGGCGCTCTCGGCGGCGGCGGTGATGGTCTGCCTGCTGATCCTGGCCGTTCCCGCACTCACCTCGATGGCCCGCGGCACGGCGTTGCTGACCAACGGCCCCGCCAGCACGCTGCCCGCATACGTCGACGCCGCCGGCCGGGACGACCCGAACGTGGGCACCATCATCATGACCCCCCAGAACGCCGGCGGAGTCTCGTCGCGCATCGTCTGGGGCGGCAGTGAGACCCTCGACGGTCAGGCGACGATCATCTCGAGCCGCGCGACGCAGAGCGCGGCGGACGAGGAGGTGGCCACGCTCACCGCCAACCTCGTCACCTCGGCCGCGGAAGACGTGATCGGCGCCCTCGCCGCCGACGGCGTGAGCTTCATCCTGCTCGCTCCCGCCGCCGAGCCCGAATCCGAGGTCGCCCGCGGCTTCCGGCTGGCGGCGGAGACCGCGCTGAATCAGCGCGACGGACTGGATGCGGTGGGCGAGACCGAGAAGGGCGCGCTCTGGCGGGTCACGCAGCCGGTCGAGGCGCGAGCCGCCGCCTCGGCATCCGTCCACGATCTTGCGCGGGCGATCGCCCTCGCCGAGCTGATCGCCGTCGCGGTGGCCGTGCTGCTCGCCGTGCCGACGGCGGCCTCGCGGCGCCAGGCGCGCCGCACGCCCCGCGTCGTCGGGCCCCACTGGCAGGAGGGCAGATGAGCGATCGCCGCGTCTTCCGCTGGGCGACCACGAGTGCGCGCCTGCTCGCCGGCACCTTGGTCGCCGTGGCCTTCGTCATCGCCGTGGTCACCGCGGTCTCGGTGCCCTGGCCGGTCGTGGCCCGCGAACCGGTCGCCGTCGCCGCGACTCCTGCGCCCTCGGCCAGCGTGCTGGTGTGCACCGGCGGTCTGCTCGCCCTCGGTCGTGAGGCGGCGGATGCCGGACGCATCGTCACCGCGGCGCCGCAGAGCATCACGACCGGCGTCGGCCTGGACGAGGCCCCTCCGAGCGAGCAGGCGCTGTCATCTCCTGCCGCCGATGCGACCGCACCCGCGACCGCCGTCGTGGCGCAGCCCGCCGGGGGAGCGCGCACGGACGTCGCGGCATCCGGGTCCGCCACCGTCTCGGCCGACGACCTGCGTGGCTTCGCGGCGTCCGCCTGCCGACCGCCACTCATGGAGTCCTGGCTCGTGGGCGGATCGGCGGCCACCGGCGCGGCCGACGTGGTGCTGCTGGCCAACCCGGGCTCCGTTCCGGCGTCCGTGCAGCTCACGACGTACGGCGCGGCGGGCGCCCAGGTGCCCGCGGGCGGCGAAGAGCTGACGGTGGCACCCGGCGCGCAGATCGTCGTGCCGCTGGCCGGACTGATCCTGGGAGAGGAGAGCCCGGTCATCCGCGTCACGGCCACCGGGGCGCCGGTGCAGGCGGCCTTGCAGGCGAGCATCACGCGCACGCTGGTCCCCGGCGGAATCGATCAGATCGGGGCGATCCCCGTGGCCGGTGAGCGTCAGATCATCCCGGGAGTCACGGTCACGCAGAACCCGGGCGCCGACGCCACGCCGGGTGCATCCACGGTCGTGCGGCTTCTCTCGCCGAACGCCGACACCACAGCGACGATCACCACGACGCCCGTCGGTGCGGCGGTCGTGGCGTCTGCCCCGACCACGGTGCCGCTCGGGGCGGGCATTCCCACCGAGGTCGAGCTGCCGGGTCTGGCGGCCGGCCAGTACACCGTGGACGTGTCGGCGGGCGCTGAGGTGCTGGCCGCCGTCTGGCAGACCACCGGCTTCGGCGAGGGCGCGGATTTCGCCTGGTACGCCGCCGCGCCGCCCGTCACCTCGCCCAGCCTGTTCGCGGCACCGGCAGGGCCCGAGCCGATCCTCGCGCTGTCCAATCCGACCGATCAGCCGATCACGGTCACGGTGAGCGCCGTCGACGGAACCTCCAGCGACGAGGTGACGGTCGCGCCCGGCGCGGGCGAGGCTGTGCGGCTGACGTCGCGAACCGTGTACCTGCTGGATGCCGGCGGTGACGGCATCCGCGCCATGGTCTCGCAGTCCGGTGACGGCGCGCTCGCCGGATTCCCGGTGTGGTCTTCGGACGCCGCGGCTCAGCGCATCACGGTCTACCCCTGAGCGAAGACGTCAGAAGAATCTGAACCGCTCGGGCCCCAGATCCCAGGGGTCCCGGTCGAGGTACTCGGCGGCCGCGCGGAAGACGCTGCTCTCCACCATCATCCGGCGGTGCAGGTCATCGTCGCGGTGCAGGTGGCTCAGGCGCTCGATGGGCAGGCGGTACATGATGATGCGCTTCTCGGCGGTCAGCGCGCGCCAGCGCGGGATGCCGTCATCGTCGGTCGTCGGCGGCATGTCCCCGACTTCGAAGCTCACATCGCGCAGTTCCGGCCAGGCTGATCGCAGGAACTCCGCAGCGGTGCCCACGGCCAGGTCGAAGCGGTCCACCCGGGTCTCGAGCGGCGGCAGCGGCGGCCGGACGATCGGGCTGCGTCCTTCGCGGCCGTGCCGGCCGTGGCGAGCGGGGCGCCGGGCCGCCGAGGCGACCTCTTTGCTCCTGCGCCATGCCATGACTCCATCCTAGGACCGGGCACGTCGCCGATCCCGGTGCGAGGTCCGGGCGAGCGCCCCGCGGCGCGGCACCCCGCCGCCGACGGCCGCGCTGGATAACGTGGTTCCGATGCGCACGAGACTCTGCTCCAAAGTGGGATGTGCCCGAGAGGCAGTCTCGACCCTGACCTACGACTACCCCGATCAGATGGCGGTGCTCGGCCCGCTCGGGCTGGGCGGCGATCCGCACGCGCACGACCTCTGCGCGATCCACACGGACCGGCTGTCGATGCCGCGCGGGTGGGTCGTCGTTCGGCACGAGACGCTCGCGCAGCGCTGATCGAGGACCTCGCCGACGGATGACGCTCCTCCCGGCGTCTGGGACAATGGGCGGATGAGCACAGACCTGAGCGCCCCCGTCGCCGCCCGCCGCGCCCTCGAGTTCCGCGTCGCCGACCTGAGCCTCGCCGAGGCGGGCCGCCACCAGATCCGGCTCGCCGAGAACGAGATGCCGGGGCTCATGGCGCTGCGCGAGGAGTTCGGACCTCACCAGCCGCTCGCCGGCGCGCGCATCGCCGGCTCCCTGCACATGACGGTGCAGACCGCGGTGCTGATCGAGACGCTCGTCGCCCTCGGCGCGCAGGTGCGCTGGGCAAGCTGCAACATCTTCTCGACGCAGGACGAGGCGGCAGCTGCGGTGGCGGTCGGCCCCAGCGGCTCACCCGAGGAGCCCGCCGGCGTGCCGGTGTTCGCCTGGAAGGGCGAGAGCCTCGAGGAGTACTGGGCGTGCACCGACCGCATCTTCGACTGGAGCGCAGAGGGCTTCGACGGCCCCAACCTCATCCTCGATGACGGCGGCGACGCGACGCTGCTCGTGCACCGCGGCGTGGCCTTCGAAGCCGCCGGTGCCGTGCCGCAGGCGACCGCGGAGGACTCCCACGAGTATCGCGTCGTGCTGGACACCCTCCGTGCGAGCCTGGATGCCGATCCGCAGCGATGGACGCGGATCAGCGCCGAGCTGATCGGCGTCACGGAGGAGACCACCACCGGTGTGCATCGTCTGTACGAGCTCGCCGCCGCCGGAGAGCTGCTGTTCCCCGGGATCAACGTCAACGACTCGGTGACCAAGTCGAAGTTCGACAACAAGTACGGCATCCGTCACTCGCTGCCCGACGGACTGAACCGCGCCACCGACGTGCTCATCGGCGGCAAGACGGCGTTCGTGGTCGGGTACGGCGACGTGGGCAAGGGCGCGGCCGAGGCCCTCCGGGGCCAGGGTGCCCGGGTCATCGTCGGTGAGATCGACCCGATCTGCGCGCTGCAGGCCGCGATGGACGGCTTCCAGGTGGCCAGGCTGGACGCGGTGATCGGCGACATCGACATCGTCGTGACCGGCACCGGCAACAAGAACGTCGTGACCGTGGAGCACCTGCTCGGTCTCAAGCACCTCGCGATCGTCGCGAACGTGGGGCACTTCGACAACGAGATCGACATGGCGGGCCTGGAATCCCTCGAAGGTGCCGTGGCGGTCGAGATCAAGCCCCAGGTGCACGAGTGGCGCCTTCCCACCGGACGCAGCGTCCTCGTGCTCAGCGAAGGGCGCCTGATGAACCTCGGCAACGCCACGGGGCACCCGTCGTTCGTGATGAGCGCCTCGTTCACGAACCAGGTGCTCGCGCAGCTCGAGCTGTTCACGAACATCGAGGCCTACCCGCTCGGCGTCCACACGCTGCCCAAGGCGCTCGACGAGAAGGTCGCGCGCCTGCACCTGGGCGCGCTCGGCGTCGAGCTGACGCCGCTCACTCCCGAGCAGGCGGCGTACATCGGCGTTCCGGTCGAGGGGCCCTACAAGCTCGACCACTACAGATACTGACGAACGCGCTCAGCGCGCGGGGAAGCCGCGGGGAACGCCGGATGCCGTCGCGGTGAGCGCGGCGACACGCTGGTCCTCGAGCTGAAGCGCCCGCAGCTCGCGATCGCGGCGCACCGCGACCACGGCCCGCAGGAACGTCTCTGCGTCGACGTCGGGGACGGGGGAGACATGCGCCGCCGTCTCGGCGGCCAGCGACGCCGCCAGCCGCATGCGGGCGGCGGGCTGCATGTCGTCGGCGTTCTGCACGAACTGCGCGATGCGCCGGGAGAGCCGGTCGGGAAGCCGTGCGACATCGGCGACCTGCGCCCACGCGGCCAGCGGCCCCGGGACTCCCGCCGCCGGTGCGGGCAGGCGCGGGGTGCGCGTGCGCTCGGAGTACGTGCCGGCCATCAGGTCGCCGAGCCGCTGGGCGCGCGGGGTGAAGGCGCCCACGAGCGCGGCGACGGCGCCGAGCGTCAGCCAGATCTCGAACACGCCCACCAGGGCCCGGATGAAGGCCTGGCGGAACCCCGAGGCTCCGCCGTCGGCTCGGACGATGCGACCGCCGACCGCGAGCTTGCCGAGGCTGCGCCCGCGCGTCATCGTCTCCACGACGGTCGGGATGACGACCGTGACCGTGACCAGGACGGTCACCGTCAGGATCGGCAGGGCCACGGCATCCAGGACGCTCTGGCCGATCAGCCACGATGCGACGAGGGCCAGCAGCACGAAGACCAGCACGCCGAGCACGACGTCGATCAGCGTCCCGAGTGCGCGCAGGAAGAATCCCACCGGCTGGACGTCGAGGGCGACAGCCTCGCCCGTGAGGATCTCGTCCTGTGCGACCTCCATCGCTCGAGGGGCGGCGCTCGGCCGGCGGGAGGCGTCGGCGGATTGCGGGGCGGGCATGCGTACAGTTAACCAAATGGATCTCGACGCCCTCTCCGCCGCACGGCGCGACGAGTGGGCGCGTCTGGACGAGCTGAGCCGATCGCGCCGGCTCAGCGGTGAGCAGGTCGACGAACTGGTCATGCGCTACCGCGCGGCATCCGCCGACCTCGCCGACATCAAGACCTCCGCCGGCCGTACCGCTCACGGCGACCACGTCTCGACGATGCTCGCCCGGGCGCGCCTGCGCCTGACGGGCGCACCCGAGAACGTCGCCCGGCAGATTCCGCGCTTCTTCGCCCTGCAGCTTCCGGCCGCACTGTACCGCGTGCGCTGGACGACCCTCGTGATCGCCGTCGCCTTCGTCGCGGTGGTCGCCCTGGTCGCGTTCTGGGTGTCGGGCGATCCTGCGCTCGTGGCGTCGCTGGGGCCGAAGGCGCAGCTGGAGTACTACGCCGAGAACAGCTTCACCGAGTACTACAGCGAGAACCCCGCCGCGGTCTTCGCCGGCACCGTCTGGACGAACAACGCTTGGATCGCCGCGCAGTGCGTTCTGTTCGGGATCACCGGTGTCTGGCCGCTCATGGTGCTCGTGCAGAATGCGGTGGGCGTCGGAACGGCCGCGGCGATCATGCTCGCCTTCGACCGGGGAGATGTGTTCCTGCTGTTCATCCTTCCGCACGGCCTGCTGGAGCTCACGTGCATCTTCGTCGCCGGCGCCGCGGGTCTGCACATCTTCTGGGCCTGGGTGGCGCCGGGCCGGCGCACCCGCGGCGAGGCGCTCGCCTCGGCCGGCCGGTCGCTCGCGACGATCGCGATCGGCCTGGTCCTCGCGCTCGCCGTCGCCGGCACGATCGAGGGCTTCGTCACCGCGCAGCCGTGGCCCTGGCCCGTCAAGATCGGCATCGGGGCCCTGGCGCTCTCGGCTTTCGTGTTCTACATGGTGTTCGTCGGCGGCCGAGCTCACCGGAAGGGCGAGACCGGAGACCTCGGCGAGTACGAGGCCGGCACGCCCACGCTCGTCGCCGGCTGAGGACGTCGGGTCGATGAGACCGAAGAAGGGCCGGCCGCCGAAGCGACCGGCCCTTCACGCAACTCCGGTTCAGGCCTTCTTGGTGCCGTCGAACAGCGCGCGGTACGCGAAGCCCGCGATCAGACCGCCGACGATGGGGAAGACGATGAACACCCACAGCTGGCCGAGGGCGAGCGGACCGCCGTAGATCGCCGATGCGATCGAGCGCGCGGGGTTCACCGACGCGTTGTCGATCGGGATGATGGCGAGGTGGATCAGCACCAGCGCGAGGCCGATCGCGAGCCCCGCGAAGTTCGACCCGCGTGTCGCGTGGGTCACGCCGAGGATCACGATGACGAACAGAGCGGTGAAGAGCACCTCGACGATGACGGCGGCACCCAGTCCGAAGCCGCCGGGTGAGAGCTCGTCCCACCCGTTGCTCGCGAAGCCGCCGTCCTGTGCGTTGCTCAGCCAGCCCTCGGGGCCGAACAGGCCGATGAGCACGACCAGCGTGCTGGCCACGAGGCCGCCGATGATCTGCGCGATGATGTACGGGAGAACCCCGCGCCAGGGGAAGCGCCCGGCAGCCGCGAGCCCGAGGGTGACCGCGGGGTTGAAGTGGCCGCCGGAGATCGGACCGAACGCGTAGGCTCCCGCGATGACGGTGATGCCGACCGCGAGTGCGACGCCGAGGAATCCGACGCCCTTGTTGGCCGATTCGGTTCCTTCGCCGAATCCGGCGGCGAAGAGGGCCGTGCTCAGGACGCCCAGCACGAGCAGGAGCGTGCCGAAAGCCTCGGCCACGAGGGTCGCCGCGGTGGAGGGACCTGCCGCGACCTTGTCAGGAGTGTGATCGAGCTCGGTCGGGCGCACGCGCTTTTCGGGCCGGGGGTCTCCCGGGGGAGGAGTGTGGCTGAGCTCGGTGGGCTCGACGGGCTTGTCTGGACGCGGGTCGCTCATGACTCGTTCCCTTCGCAGTCGGTGATGGGCGGAATATCCGCACTGCGAGAGCCTAGGGCATGTTCAGGAACTTCACAGGTGCGCCCGCGGCGGGGCGCCGAATGCCCGTCACGGTGCGTCACGGACGGCGATCAGAGCCGGCCCGCCGCTTTCAGGTCGAGGTAGCGGTCGGCGATCTTCGGCGGCAGCGCCTCCGCCGATGCGGCCACCGCCTCGGCGCCGGCACGGCCGATCGCTGCGGCGACCTCCGCGGAATCGCGGATGCCGCGCTCCTGCGCTGCGGCGCGGTACACCGCGGCCGCGTCGAGGCGATCGCCGGGCACCTCCTCGATGTCGGTGACGGTTCCCACCAGGACGTGCGCGCGGCGGGACAGGGCCGGCAGCGACCCGAGGAATCCTCGTGCGGCCTCGGGCGCGTCCTGCGCGGTGAGCAGGACGACCAACGACGGCCGTGACGTGAGCGCGCGCACCTGCGCGAATGCGGCGTCCCAATCGGTGTCGATCAGCTGCGGCTCGACCGGAGCCATGGCATCGACGAGCGCCGGCAGAAGTGCGGGGCCGTCGATGCGGCTCACGCGCCCACGGATCACCCGGTCGAACAGCAGCAGGTGCACGTGGTCGCCCGCCCGCGTCGCAAGGGCGGCCAGCAGCAGCGCGGCCTCCATCGCGGCATCCAGACGGACCCCGTCGCCGACACGGGCCGCGGCGGTTCGCCCGGTGTCGATCACGATCACGACGTGCCGGTCGCGCTCGGGGCGCCAGGTGCGCAGCATCGTGGTGCCCGCCCGGGCTGTAGCACGCCAGTCGATCGAGCGGACGTCATCGCCTCGGACGTACTCGCGCAGGCTGTCGAACTCGGTCCCCTGACCGCGCACCTGCACGCTGGTGTTCCCGTCGAGTTCGCGAAGGCGCGCCAGCCGCGAGGGCAGGTGGCGGCGCGCGGTGAAGGGCGGAAGCACGCGCAGGGCGCCGCGCTCCCCGATCGCGGTCTGCCGCCCGGCGAGTCCGAGCGGACCGTCGGAGCGCACGGCGACGAACTCCGAGCTCAGTTCGCCGCGTCGGCGGGGCAGCAGGGGCACCACGATGCGGCGCCTCTCACCCGGCGGCAGGTCGATCGGGAACCGCTGGTCGGGCGCGCCGGCCGTCGGCTGCCACGCGTCGCGCACGCGTCCTCGCAGACGGCGCTCGCCGGTGTTGTGCAGCCAGAGCTCCGTCTCGACCCGCTGGGCCAGCAGCGCCCTTCGCGGAATGCGGCGCTGGAGGCGCACACGGCGCGGGTCGGCGGCCGCGGCGGCATCCGCGATCGCCGCGCCGGCGCACACGAGGATCCACCCTGCGGCGCTGAGCCACGGCGAGGCTCCCGCGATCGCCAGCAGCACGACGGGCACCGCGCCGACGGCGACCAGCAGCGGGAGTCGGCCGGTGACGTACATCAGATGGGCACGCGGGTCTGCTGCAGCACCGAGCCCAGGACGGCGTCCACCGAGACGCCCTCGAGCTCCGCGTCGGGGCGCAGGCGGATGCGGTGCCGCCATGTCGGCACGAGCATCGTCTGCACGTGGTCGGGTGTGATCGCGGGGTAGCCGCCGAGCCATGCCCACGCCTTCGCGGCGGCCAGCAGCGCGGTGGTCGCTCGAGGGCTCACGCCCAGCTGCACCGAGGGGCTCCGCCGGGTGGCCTGCGCGAGGTCGACGACATAGCCCAGGACGTCGTCCGCCACGGTGACCGCGGCGGCGGCGCGCTGAGCAGCGCGGATCTCGTCGGCGGTGATCACCGTGCGAAGGCCGGCGCCGGCGAGGTCCCGTGGGTCGAAGCCGTCGGCGTGCCGGCGCAGCACGGCAAGTTCCGCCTCCCGCGCCGGGATGTCGACGATGAGCTTGAGGAGGAAGCGGTCCAGCTGCGCCTCGGGAAGCGTATAAGTCCCCTCCTGCTCGATCGGGTTCTGGGTCGCGGCGACCAGGAACGGGTCCGGCAGTGCACGGGTCACCCCGTCGGAGGAGACCTGCCGCTCCTCCATTGCCTCCAGCAGCGCCGACTGCGTCTTGGGCGGCGTGCGGTTGATCTCGTCGGCCAGCACGACGTTCGTGAAGACGGGTCCCTCGCGGAACTCGAACTCGCCCTCGCGAGCGTCGTACACGAGCGAACCCGAGACGTCGCCCGGCATGAGGTCGGGGGTGAATTGGATGCGCTTCGTGTCCAGCCCCAGGGCGGCGCTGAACGCCCGCACGAGCAGCGTCTTGGCGACACCCGGCACGCCCTCCAGCAGCACATGCCCCCGCGCGAGCAGCGCGATCAGCAGGCCCGTGACCGTGCCGTCCTGCCCGATCACGGCCTTTCCGACCTCGATGCGCACCCGGTTCATCGCTTCGCGCAGCGCGACGTCGTCGGGGGCCGTGGCCCCCTCGGCGGGCGTCGGCGCCTCGGGTGCCGGGGTGGGGTCGCTCATGGGGTGTTCCTTTCGGGACGGACGGCATCGGGTCGCACACGGGCGCGCGCGGCCTGCTCCAGGGATCGCAGCCGCCGATCGAGATCGACCAGCTCCGCGTCGCTTCGCGGGATCTCATCGATCAGGATCCCGCGCACGGCGCCGCGGTCGTATCCGGTGCGCGCGGCCGCGGCATCCGCGATCTCGGCTGCGGTTGCGCCGGGACCGAGGCCGAGCAGTCCGCTCAGCCGGCCCAGGCAGCCCAGGCGCAGCTGGTCGGCGGCGTGCACGGCGTCGCGGGCGTGGGCGTAGAGCCGCCCGCGCCCCTCAGTGGTCTCGGCGGCGCGGACCGTGACGGGCAGCCGCTCTGCGACCAGGGGGCCGAAGCGGCGCCCGCGCCAGATCGCGGCAGCCAGGCCCGAGGTCAGCAGCAGCACGATGACCGGACTGACCCATGGCGGCGTGAGCTCGCCGAGGGTCGGATCCGATTCGGCGAGGTCGCTGTCCTGGATGCTCGGCATGTACCACACGAGGGTCGGATGCCGGCCGAGCAGGTTGACGGCCAGTGCCGCGTTGCCGTTCTCCGCCAAGAGCTCGTTCGTGAAGACGGCCCGCCCGTCGACGGCGACCACCCGGCCGCCGTCGCGCTCCTGCGCCAGCAGGCCGAAGCCGCCGCCGGTGGGGTAGCACGCCATTGCGCCTTCGGCGGGCTGGTAGATCGCGCCGGGAATGATGGCGCCGGCCCGGTTCGCCTCGGGGAGCGCGCAGCCCGGATCGACCGGCTCTCCCGGCCCCACCCCGTAGGTGTCCGATCCCGACAGCAGCAGCCGCAGGGTGCGCGCACGGGGATCGATCAGCACGACGTCCGCGGCGGCATCCGTCAGCTCCACCAGAGCATCGTCGGAGAGATACGGGGCGTCGGCGACGGCGAGGGTTGCTCCGCCCGGTGCCAGCGCGTCCTCGACCGCCGCGCGGTCTCGGGCGATCACGACCCGCACACCGTGCTCGCCGAGGATCGTGACGAGCGCCCGCGTGCCCGACGGACCGGCGGACTGCGGGTCGAGCACGTCGCGCTCGGTCCACTGCCCGATGCCCCCCAGGACCGCGCCGAGGATGCCGACGCCCACGAGGACCGCGGCGATGACCGCCCATGCCGTGATCCGTCGGCGTCTTTCCGACCGCGTCCGGGAGGGGCTTGCCGCGACGGCGTCGGAGACGGCGCTCACGCGAGCCGCCTCATGCGCGCACTCCCGCAGCATCCGAGAGGAGCGGACGGGCGGCCCTCAGCTGCTCGTCCACGGCGGCGACGCGCCGGTACAGGGCCTCGGTGCCCGGACGCCGGAGATAGCGGACGTCGTCGAACGCGCCGGCCGCGGCCTCCAGCGCGTCGGCCTGCGAAGGAAAGGCGCGCGACGCGGCGCGGGCGAACGCGTGCACGGTGGCGCCCGGGGGCGTGTCCACGGCCCCGCGCTCGATGAGAGCCCGCGCGAGGGCCCGGAAGCGCAGCACGACGGCGGAATCCCAGTCGCCGCGCCCGGCGAA
The DNA here is from genome assembly GCF_963524805.1 of uncultured Microbacterium sp. Taxonomy (GTDB): domain Bacteria; phylum Actinomycetota; class Actinomycetes; order Actinomycetales; family Microbacteriaceae; genus Microbacterium. The sequence goes on from NZ_CAURGG010000006.1 coordinate 132,899, forward strand.
GCCCTCGGCGTCGCGGCGCAGCTCGGCCGCACTGCGCTCCTCGTCGCCTCCGAAGAGCGGGGCGGATGCGCGCGTGCGTCCGGTCGCGCGCGGGACGCCCCAGACCAGGAACGCCGCGATGATCACCAGGACGATCACGATCGCCGCGACCAGCGCGGCCCACGGTCCCCAGTCCCCGTCGAGCCGTGTGGCGAACAGCGACTCGAGGAAGTCGCCGACGGCGCGCGCGATCCGGTCGAATGCCGTGGGCTGCGCTGCGTCGTAGGCGGGATTCGACAGCTCCTGCTCGGCCCAGCGGCGCGCCTCGTCACCGTCCGGGGTCAGGGGCGGGACGGAGTCGGTCGGCAGCAGCAGGACGGGCGCTAGGACCACGGCGAGTCGGGGTCCGGTGCGTCGCTCTGGGCGTTCGGCGCCGTCCAGCGCGTCTGCTCGGGACGCGGCTCCTGGTCGGCCGGACGGCTCGGGACGATGGGCGCGGGCGGCGCGACGTACGGCGGCACGGCGGCGGGCGCCGGGGGCGGCGGCGGATAGCCCTGCGGGAAGGGGTATGCCTGAGCGCGGTGCGGCGGGCCGTATGCGGGCGGCGCGTACCCCGGTGTCGGGTACCCCTGTGCAGTGCCCGGAACGGGCGAGAACACAGGGCGGGGCGCGATCTCCCGGCCGACGTTCTGGCTGTACGGATCGGGCAGCCCCTGGGCTCCGGCATCCCGTCTCTCGACGTAGGTGAGCAGGTCGATGTCCAGACCCTCGCGGCGCATCCGGCAGTCGATGTAGATGATGGCCGTCGCCGTCGCCTGCACGACGACCGCGACGGACTGGATCAGCAGCGTGATGACCTGCGTCAGGATCGCCCCGAAAACGACGCCCACGATCGCACTCGGAGTGGGATCGCCCGTCGGAGTCACGATCGTGGTCAGGGCGGTCGTCAGGAACGAGAACGGGATGCTGACGACCTGGGCGATCGCGCCGAACACGAGCGAGATCAAGAGGACGACTCCGAGCGCCGGCCAGAAGCGCCCGCGGATGAGGCGCCACGACCGAGAGATCGCCCCGCGGATCGTCGCGTGCTCGAGGATGATCACCGCCGGGACGAGCAGGAGCTTCGTGGAGATCCAGAGCGTGAGCGGGATCGCCGCCAGCACGATCAAGATCGTCAGGCCCACCGCGAGGGGCAGGGCGGCGAAGGCGATCGCCGCGATCGTTCCCGCGACGACCGCGATCAGGGCGAGGACAGCGAGGGCGAGCAGCAGCGAATAGCCCACCAGGCGCCACGCCACCGGCTTGACCCGCTGCCAGAGGGCACGAAGGGTGAGGCGTTCCGCGAGGGCGGCGTGGGCGACTTCGCTCACGACGACGCCCTGCACGATGACGCCGAGCGCGCCGGCGGCGAGGCCGAGGACGAAGGCCGTCACCGCCGTCAGCGCGATGGAGCCGGCCATGACGGCCTCGAATTCGTCCGTGCCCTCGCGGAGCGTGTCCAGCCGCGTGAACGAGGCCAGCGCCACCGCACCGACACCGAGCAGAACCAGCAGGTACGCGGCAGTCTGCACGCAGAGGGCGAATCCGAGGAGGACGCGCGGGTTCTGACGCAGCGCCGCGAACGAGCGCCCGAGGATGGTCCCGAACGTGAGCGGCCGCAGGGGGATGATGCCGGGCCGGGATGCCGGAGTCCAGGTCGGATAGGCGGTCACAGATGGCCTCCCTGGTGTCACGGCTCGTGTCACGCGCCGGCGTGCTGAGCCTTCATCGTGCCATATCGCGGGGGCGCCGCCGCGGTCGGCAACCCGGTGCGCCCCGACGCTCGGCGTGCCCACAGCCGACTTCCATTACTCTGTGGGGAGCGCACGGGGACGCGCGATGAGCGTCGCGCCCCCGGCCGGAGCAAAGGACACGAACGCGCGAATGACTTCCCGCATCCTGGTGGTCGATGACGACACCGCCCTCGCCGAGATGATCGGCATCGTGCTGCGCACCGAGGGGTTCGACACGGTGTTCTGCGCGGACGGCTCGAAGGCGGTCGACATCTGGCGTTCTGAGCGGCCCGACCTCATCCTGCTGGACCTCATGCTGCCCGGCATGGACGGAATCGAGATCTGCAACCGCGTCCGCGCCGAATCCGGCGTGCCCATCATCATGCTGACCGCGCGCACCGACACCGCCGACGTCGTCAAAGGGCTCGAATCGGGCGCAGACGACTACATCGTCAAGCCCTTCAATCCGAAAGAGCTCGTCGCGCGCATCCGCACGCGTCTTCGTCCCGCCTCGCAGCCGCTGAACGAGACGCTGCGCATCGGCGATCTCACGGTAGACGTGGCAGCCCACGAAGTCCGCCGCGACGAGGCCCCGATCGCGCTGACCCCGCTGGAGTTCGAGCTGCTCGTCGCCCTGGCCTCCAAGCCTCAGCAGGTCTTCTCGCGCGAGATGCTGCTCGAGCAGGTGTGGGGCTACCACTACAAGGCCGACACGCGCCTGGTGAACGTGCACGTTCAGCGTCTGCGGGCGAAGGTCGAGCTCGACCCCGACAACCCCAAGATCGTCACGACGGTGCGCGGTGTCGGCTACCGCGCCGGCGCCGTGGTGTGAGGCGCCGGTGTCGTCCGGCACGACCGGAGCGCTCGGCGTCACGAGGCCGTCGACCGCGGCGGTGACGACCTCCCGGCCGGCGTTGGCGGTGTGGCGGGACTGGCGCGGGTGGCCGGACAGCCTGGCGAACCTGTGGCGCAGATCGCTCCGGTTCCGCACGATCCTCGTCACGCTGGCGCTGACCGCCCTGGCGATCCTGGTCGCGTGCATCTGGATGGCGCTGGCGATCCAGAACAATCTGTTCGAGGACCGCAAGAACCAGGTGCTCGCCGATTCCCGCCGTGCCACGGAGGCCGCCCAGACCAGCCTGGATGCGGCCGCCGTGCAGGGCGACAGCATCCAGATCCAGAACCTCTGGCGAGGTGTGCAGGAGACGCTCGCCGAGCAGTCCTCCAGCGACATGATCGCGGCCTTCCGCATCGATCGCGCCCCCTCCCAGCTCGCTCCGCAGAACTTCAACACGCTGGGCCTGACGGAGGACGTCATCTCCGAGGGGCTGCGCGATGCGGTGCAGTCCGACCCCGAGCAGCAGTGGTGGCAGTCCGTCGCACTCCAGCGCACGGGCGAAGCGACCCCCGGCATCATCGTCGGTCAGCAGCTGCAGGTGCCGGATTTCGGCGGATACGAGCTGTACCTCGCGTACGACCTGGGCAGCGCCTCGCAGACCCTCGGCTTCGTCCAGACCACGCTGTGGATCGTCGGCATCTCGCTGGTCCTGCTGATCGGTGCGATCTCGTGGTTCGTGCTGCGCTCCGTCACGATCCCGATCGGCGAGGCCGCCGACACGAGCGCCAAGCTGGCCTCCGGGGAGCTCGGCGTCCGCCTGCCGGTGCGCGGCGAGGACGAGCTGGCCACGCTGGGACGCTCGTTCAATGCGATGGCCGACAGCATCGAATCGCAGATCAAGGAGCTGGCCGACCTGTCTCTCGTCCAGCAGCGGTTCGTCTCCGACGTCTCGCACGAGCTGCGCACGCCGCTGACGACCATCCGGCTCGCCGCCGACATGATCAACGACCAGCGCGCCGAGTTCGACCCGTCCACGGCTCGGGCGGCGGAGCTGCTGAACGCCCAGGTGCAGCGCTTCGAGACACTGCTGACCGACCTGCTCGAGATCAGCCGCTACGACGCGGGTTCGGTGCAGCTGGAACTCGAGCCGACGAGCCTCGCCCACCTCGCGGAGGACGTGATCGGCTCGATGCAGCAGCTGGCCGAGCAGCACGGAACCGACGTGCGCTTCGTGGCGCCCGGCGGCTACTCGCCGGTCGAGATGGATCCGCGGCGTGTGCGCCGCGTCGTGCGCAATCTGCTGGGCAATGCGATCGAGCACGGCGAGGGCCGACCGATCGTGATCACCGTCGACAGCGACCAGCAGGCGGTTGCGATCGGCGTGCGCGACTTCGGGCTCGGGATGAAACCCGAGGACGTCGAGCGCGTGTTCGATCGGTTCTGGCGCGCCGACCCGTCACGTACCCGCACGATCGGAGGCACAGGCCTGGGACTGTCGATCGCGCTCGGCGACGCGAAGCTGCACGGCGGCGAGCTCGCGGTCTGGTCGGCGCTCGGCCGTGGCTCGAACTTCGTGCTGACCCTTCCGCGGCAGGGTGGTCGCCTCACCGCGCCCTCTCCCGTCCCGGTCGATCCGGGCGATGACGCGATCGCGGCGATCGATGCGCTCGGGCTGACGCAGCCGATCGAGGTGCTCTCGACCGACGTCGCCACCGGAGCCGCCGTCCGCAGGGGGACCCCGTGACCCGCGCGCGCGGCATCCTGTCGGTGTTCGTCCTGATCTCGGCGCTCGTCCTGTCCGCATGCGGGGGACTGCCGGTCAGCGGATCGGTGAACCCGGGGCTCGCCGTCGGCGAGGATGCCGGATCCCCCGAGTTCCTGTTCCGTCCCGACGAGCCGCAGCCGGGTGCGACCCCCGAGCAGATCGTCGAGGGGTTCATCCGGGCCGGGTCGGGTCCGGGGCCGGCGGCGAACTGGGAGGTCGCGCGGATGTTCCTCGCGCCGTCGATCCGCGAGACCTGGAATCCCGAAGCCAGTGTCACGATCGACCTTCCGGATGAGCGTCTGCCCGTTTCGCCGAGCGAGGGCGCGGTCGAGCTCTCGGTGGTCGCCGTCGCGACCGTTGACTCCTCCGGCGCATATCAGCCCGACTCCGGCGTCACCCGGCTGTCCTTCCGTCTCGCCCAGCAGGATGACGGCCAGTGGCGGATCACCGAGGCGCCGGACGGCGTGGTGATCGACCGCGACGTGTTCACCAACGTCTTCCACCGCTATTCGCTCATGTACTTCGACCCCGACTGGCGGTTCCTGGTGCCGGACGTGCGGTGGTTCCCCACGACGAATGCCGCGACGCGGATCGCCCGCGCCCTGGTCAACGGCGCGCCGAGCGTCTGGCTGGCCGCATCCGTCCAGAATGCGTTCCCGGAGAGCGTCTCGCTCGCCCGGCCGTCGGTGCCGCTGGATTCCGGCGTGGCCCAGGTGACGCTCAGCGCGGAGGCGCTGCTGGTGGAGCCGACGACGCTGGACCGCATGCAGACGCAGCTGGACGCGAGCCTGGCGACGGCCAGCGTGTCGGGCGCCCAGATGCTCGTCGCCTCGACGGAGCTGGATGCCGAGCCGGTCTCGACCCGGTCGACCCGCGTGACCGGCCCGCCGCTCGTGCTGACCGACGAGGGGTTCGGCTTCCTGGCGGGGGACGAGCTGACACCCGTGCCGGGTCTTTCCGAGGCGATGCGCCTGGTCGCGCCGGCGTCGATCCAGGTCTCACCGGACCGCGATTTCGCCGCCGTGCGGCTGGTCGACGGAGGGGCGGCGCGCGTGCCCTCGGATGCCCCGGTCGCGATCGTGGACAGTCGTCCCGCGCTGATCGACCCCGGGGCGGACCCGTTCGGCTACCTCTGGAGCGTTCCCCGCGACCAGCCGTCGGCGATCACGGCGTTCTCGATCGCCGGCCAGCAGTTCGCCGTCGCCGACGCGTGGCCGGGTGCCTCGGAGATCCTCGCGATGGCGGTCTCGCGCGACGGCACCAGGATCGCGGCGCTGCTGGTCACCGGCGGCAGATCCGAGGTCTGGATCGCCGGCATCGTCCGCGGCTCGGAGGCGGTCCCCGTCCGCCTGGGCGAAGCGTTCCCGCTCGGGGCGGTCACCGGCTCCGGCTCGGGGCTCGCCTGGCTGGATGACACCACCCTCGGAGTGCTGAGCACCGAGTCCGGGGGGCCGCTGTTCACCGAGCAGCTCGTCGGCGGTCCGGCGACCGCGACCGATGCACCGATCGGCGCGGCGTCGGTCGCCGGCGCGACTTCGATCGCGACCGCGCGGCTGCGCACCGACGACGGATCGCTCTACGTCAAGCGCGGGGCGAACTGGCAGCGCACCACGAGCGGCATCCTGATCCTCGCGACCCAGCAGGGCTCACCGCAGTAGCTTCTCCTCCCCAGGATGGTGCGCGAGCCTCGCGTGCACCGGGGCCGCTTCCCGTCCCCGCTGAGGGAGGTCGCCACGGGACGATGAGGCCATGGGTGACGCGGTGTGGCTGAGCGCCACTCTGCGGAGCGCGCTCGCCGAGGCGCTCGCGCTCGTGCTCCCGGTGTGCTGCGCAGGGTGCGACGAACCCGACGTCGCACTCTGCGAACAGTGCCGGGCGCGGTTGCACCCGCGGGTGACCAGCAAGGGGCGGGGTGTGCGCATCTGGAGCGGCCTGGCCTTCGAGGGGGTTCCTGCTCGTGTGGTGCGCGCGCTCAAGGAGGAAGGGCGCACGGGACTCGGGCGCGAGCTCGCCCCGGCGCTTCGGGCAGCGGTGGACGCGGCGCTGCGAGCGGGCGAAGACGGATCGGGGGATGCGCAATCCCCCGATCCGCACATCGTCTTCGTCCCGATTCCGACCTCGCGCGCGGCGTTCCGGCGTCGGGGATACCGCGTGATCGAGGTCGTCGCCCGGCACGCGGGCCTGCACCCCGCGCGGCTGCTGCGCGCGTCACGGACGACGGCCGACCAGCGGGGTCTGGGACGCGAGGCGCGACGGGACAACGTGGCCGGCTCGATGCGAGCAGGCGCCGTCGCGGGGCTTCGCATCGTCGTGATCGACGACGTCGTGACCACCGGCGCCACTCTGGAGGAGGCCGCCCGCGCCCTGCGGGCCGGGGGAGCGGAGGTGCTCGGAGCTGCCACGATCGCGGCGACGGCGCGCCGCCGGGGGTGAGGCGGACTCATTGCGAATTCTCACGGTCCGAAAGAGTGACAGGGAGGTGTCGGCGGGCTAGCGTGGGGAGCCACAAGGCGACTCAGGGTCCGCCCTTGGCCGGGTGGACCGGAACAAGGAGGTCAGGGATGGAAACCAGCATCGTCGGCGTGGGAGTGGGTATCACCGATCGCTTCCGCTCGGTTGTCGAGGACAAGGCCGTCCGCATAGAGCACCTTGCGCCCCGCGCTCAGCGCGTGGATGTGAAGGTCACTCACCGCGCGTACCACAACGGCCGCATGGAAGATGACACGGTCGAGCTCACGCTGACCGGAAAGGGTCCCATCGTCCGCGCAGAGGCGACGGATGCCGACAAGTTCGCCGCCCTCGACATGGCGGTCGACAAGCTGTGCGAGCAGCTGCGGCGCGCGAAGGACAAGCGCGTCGACGCCCGCAACCACCCTCGCGGCGCGAAGTTCGAGAAGGAGAGCGGAGAGCTGTCGGGCATCGACCTGCAGCCCGCTTCGATCGACGTCATGCGCGCGGTCGCGACCGGCGAGATCCCGATCATCACCGGCAACGAAGACGAGGCGGACTACACGCCCGTCGTCATCCGCACCAAGGAGTTCGAACCGGAATGGATGGCGGTCGAAGAGGCCGTCGACCGCATGGAGCTGGTCGGACACGACTTCTTCCTCTTCATCGACGCCCGCACCGATCACCCCAGCGTCGTCTACCGCCGCAAGGGCTGGGACTACGGTGTGATCTCGCTGACCACGCAGAGCGCGCCGCTGGCCGTCTCGTAGCAGGAGCGCACGACGGGAGGGGACGCCTCCACCGAGGCGTCCCGTTCCGTTCTCGTGCGCCCGCTCAGCCGTCGAAGAAGTCGCCGAGCAGGCTGCCGATGACCAGGCCTCCGAGGATGCCGCCCATGCCGTCGCTCATGCCGCCCCGGCGACCGCCGCCCTGACCGCCCCAGCCGGGGTCCTGCGGGCGGGACGAGTCGATATCGCGCTGGGCGAGCTGGAGGGCTTCGCTGGCCAGGCTGCCGGAGCGCCGCGCCAGGCTCATCGCCTCCTCACGGGTGTCCTCGTCCGAGGACAGCGGCTCGGCATCCGTGCGGGTGCGCTCGGCTTCGGCGAGACGGGTGCGCGCATCCGCGCCGATCCACCCGCGGTGACCGGCGATGACGCTGCGGGCGACCGCGATCTGGCGATCGGCGTCATCCAGCGAATGCCGCACATGGGCAGGGGAGGGGATCGGGCGCGCCGCGCGCTCGCGGGCCACCGCGATCGCGGCATCCAGCCCGCTGTTGGCCTCGCGCAGCTGGGAAAGATGGGCGAACGGGTCAGCCTTGACGCGCGACGCGGGCAGCGCCGCCAGCGCCTGTTCGAGCGCCGCGACGGCCTGCGTGACGGCGGGGACCTGCGGTGCCTGTCGCGCGGCCACCAGGTCGCCGCGGGAATCCGCGACCACGTCGGCGAGCGTGGATTCTGCGCGCAGGGCCTCGATCTCGAAGTCCTCGATGCCGTCGACGATCGCCGCCGCCCGGCGCACCGCCTCGGTGGAGGTCTCGAGCGCGAGGTTCGCCTCTTCCCGGCGGCCCGCCTCACGGCGGCGCGCCGACACGTCGGCACTGTGAGCGGCGAAGGTCAGCAGCTGCTCCGCCTCGTCAGCACCCTCGGCGACCTGACGCAGAGCGGATTCGCTGTAGCGCAGCGCCAGCCGCTCGAGCGTCTCGCGGGCGTGCGGAAGCCGCTCGCTCAGCGAGGCGATGTCCGTGCGCACCTGCGCGAGGATCTCGGGGGCCCGGCGCACGCGCTCGATGTCGTTCTCGAGCGCGGCCGTGCGGTCATCGAGCAGTTCGTCCGCCCACTCGCACAGCTGCGCGATCCGCGCGTTGCGGGTGCGCAGCTCGTCGGGCGTGTCGGGGATCTCGTCGTGGTTGAGCTGATTGAGGTGGAACGCCTCGCCGAGGTGCGTGCGCACGGCGGTCAGCGCCTCGCGCAGGTCCTTCGTCGCGCCCTCGCCCAGCTCGGCCTCGGCGAAGACGAGCTCGTCGGTCGTCGTGCGGATGCGCTCGTCGACGGCCACGAGACCCGCGCGTGCCCGCCGTGCCAGCTCGGCATCCTGCGCGTCCAGTGCCGCCTGCTCCTCGCGTTTCCGCTTGCCCCACAAACCAGCCATGCATCGATCCTAGGTTCGGCCGGCTGAACGACCGCCCGGGTTCGCGCTCGGCGCAGAAGCCTCCCGCCGCGGTTCACTTGTCGTATCTGTTGGCGACACGCCGTGCGCGACGCGCATATACGACAAGTCGATGAATGGGGGGATGCCGACGCCCGGGAGTCCGCCGTCAGTCCTTGTGCCGCGGCTTGCGCGGAGGGCGATCGTCGTAGGAGCGCTTGCCCGGACCGCCGGTGTCGAGGCGGATCTCGATGAGCTTGCCCGAGATGCGCGTGTCGGCGAGCCGGTCCAGCGTCGACTGCGGCATGTCGGCCGGCAGCTCGACGAGCGAGAAGTCGGGGCGGATCTGGATCGCACCGAAGTCCCCGCGGCTGAGGCCGCCCTCGTTCGCGAGGGCGCCGACGATCTGCCGCGGCTCCACCCGGTGCCGCTTGCCGACGGCGATCCGGTAGGTCGCCATGCGGCTGTTGGTCGGCCGCTGCCGGCGCTCGGGGCGGTCGTCCCGGTCGAAGCGACCCGGACGGTCGCCGCGCTCGGCACGATCCTCGAAGCCGCGGCGCTGCTGCTCGGGCTCCGGCTCCAGCAGCAGGGGGGACTCGCCCTGCGCGACGACGGCGAGCGCTGCCGCCACGTCGACCTCGGGTACGTCGTGGTTGCGCACGTAGTGGGCGATCACGTCGCGGAATCCGTCGATGCGCTCGGTCTGGGCGAGCGCGGCGGTGATGCGGTCGTCGAAGCGCGCGAGGCGGGTGACATTCACGTCATCGGCCGTCGGCAGCTGCATCTGGGTCAGCGGCTGACGGGTGGCGCGCTCGATCGCGGTCACCAGCCCGCGCTCACGCGGGGTGACGAAGCTGATCGCCTGACCCGAGCGCCCCGCGCGACCCGTGCGGCCGATGCGGTGCACGTAGGACTCGGTGTCGGTCGAGATGTCGAAGTTGACCACGTGCGAGATCCGCTCGACGTCGAGGCCTCGGGCGGCGACATCGGTGGCGACGAGGATGTCGAGCTTGCCCGACTTGAGCTGGTTGACGGTCTTCTCCCGCACCGGCTGGGCGACGTCGCCGTTGATCGCGGCGGCGGAGTAGCCGCGGGCGCGCAGCTTCTCGGCGATCTCCTCGGTGGCGCTCTTGGTGCGGGCGAAGACGATCATGCCCTCGAAGTTCTCGGTCTCGAGGATGCGCGTGAGGGCGTCGATCTTCTGCTGGTACGACACGATCAGGTAGCGCTGCGTGGTCGTGGCCGACGTGGTGGTCTTGGTCTTGACCGTGATCTCTTCGGGATCGTGCAGATACTGCTGCGACATGCGGCGGATCGTCGCCGGCATCGTGGCGGAGAACAGCGCGACCTGCTTCGTGGCCGGCGTGTCGGCCAGGATCGTCTCGACGTCCTCGGCGAAGCCCATCTTGAGCATCTCGTCGGCCTCGTCCAGAACGAGGAACTTCAGCTCCGACAGATCGAGAGTGCCCTTGTCGAGGTGGTCCATGATGCGGCCGGGGGTGCCCACGATGATGTGCACGCCGCGACGCAGCGCCGACAGCTGCACGCCGTAGCCCTGCCCGCCGTACACCGGCAGGACGTGAACTCCCTTCGTGTGCGACGCGTACTTCTCGAACGCCTCGCACACCTGCAGCGCGAGCTCGCGGGTCGGCGCGAGAACGAGCGCCTGCGGCGTCTTCTGCGACACGTCGAGCCGGTCGAGGATCGGCAGCGCGAACGCCGCCGTCTTGCCGGTTCCGGTCTGGGCGAGCCCGACGACGTCGCGTCCGGCGAGCAGGGTGGGGATCGTCGCGGCCTGGATGGCGGACGGGGTCTCGTAGCCCACATCGCGCAGGGCCTTGAGCACCGCCTCACCCAATCCCAGGTCGGCGAACGTCATCGCGGGGGGCTCTGCGGGAGCCTCGCCCTCGACGGGGGCATCAGCGGAAGTCACGCTTCAGGTTAGTGCGCGCCGATGTGAGGCGACAGGATGCCGCGCGCTCAGGCTGCGGGCGCCTTCGCCGGCCGCCCGCGCTTCGGCCGGTCGGCGGCCGGTGCCAGCGTCATCGCCTGCGGGGGCTGCGTGCTCAGGCGCCGCTCGGTGTGGTCGAGCCAGCGCAGGTCGGCCTCGGTGTGCGCGATCATCGCGTCGATGACGACCGCTCGGGCGAGGGCCTCGGGTCCGGTCTCGGCGATCAGCCTCGGTCGCCGCGTGAGCGCGTCGAGGCTCGCGCGGGATGCTGCCCGTTGCGCACCGATCACCGCCGCGATGTCGGCGCCGGGCAGGGTCGCGGCGACGGCCAGCTTGATCGCGAGCTCGTCGCGGGTCGTCTGCCCGCGCTCGACCGGCGAGCCGAGCCACGCCAGGACCTCCCGCGCACCGGCATCCGTGATCGTGTAGAAGACATGACCATGCTCGTCGGTGGCGCCCTTGGAGACCAGCCCGTCGCGTTCCAGGCGGTCCAGCGTGTTGTAGATCTGGCCGACGTTCAGCGGCCACATCGATCCGGTCCGCCGCTCGAACTCCGCCCGCAGCTGGTATCCGTAGCAGGGCCCCTGGCCGAGGATCGCCAGCAGGCTCTGTCTCACTGACATGTCGGACTCCTGTCGCTGTGCCGGTACTCGGTGCGGTGCATACCGGGTATGCAGTTGCCGAGTCTAGGCACGACCACCTCCGAGCGCGGATGCCGCCGCCCGCGTGTCGCCGGCCCGCTGCTTTCCAGCGCACTCCAAGGTCACGGGCGGATAACATGGCCGTGTATGCCTGCGCGCTCGCCGCCGGGCGGCACCGGCGCCGGACGGCGTCGCACCTGACAGATGGAGATGCTCCGTGGCCAACGCTCTCGAGAAACTGCTTCGCGCCGGAGAGGGACGAATCCTTCGGCGCCTCCAGCAGGTCGTGAAGGCCGTCAACGCCCTCGAAGAGGACTACACGCAGCTGACCGACGAAGAGCTGCGCGGCGAGACCGTCGAGCTGCGCGCGCGCTACGAAGCCGGCGAGACCCTCGACCGGCTCATGCCCGAGGCTTTCGCGGCGGTGCGCGAGGCCGCTCGCCGCACCCTCGGGCAGCGTCCGTACGACGTGCAGATCATGGGCGGCGCCGCCCTTCACCTCGGCAACATCGCCGAGATGAAGACCGGTGAGGGCAAGACGCTGACGGCCGTCTTCGCGGCCTATCTGAACGCGATCGCCGGCAAGGGCGTGCACGTCATCACGGTCAACGACTACCTGGCGTCGTACCAGTCCGAGCTCATGGGGCGCATCTACCGTGCGCTGGGCATGACGACCGGCACGATCGTCGCCGGCCAGACCCCCGACATCCGCCGCCAGCAGTACGAGGCCGACATCACGTACGGCACGAACAACGAGTTCGGCTTCGACTACCTGCGCGACAACATGGCCTGGCGCAAGGAGGATCTCGTCCAGCGGGGTCACTTCTACGCGATCGTGGACGAGGTGGACTCGATCCTGATCGACGAGGCCCGCACGCCGCTGATCATCTCCGGCCCGTCCTCGGGCGAGGCGAACCGCTGGTTCGTGGAGTTCGCCAAGATCGCCAAGACGCTCGAGGCGGGCGTGGACTACGAGGTCGACGAGAAGAAGCGCACGATCGGCGTGCTCGAGCCCGGCATCGAGAAGGTCGAGGATTACCTCGGCATCGACAACCTGTACGAGTCGGCCAACACGCCCCTCATCTCGTTCCTGAACAATTCGATCAAGGCCCTCGCCCTGTTCAAGCGCGACGCCGACTACGTCGTGATGAACGACGAGGTCATGATCGTCGACGAGCACACGGGTCGCATCCTGGTCGGCCGTCGCTACAACGAGGGCATCCACCAGGCCATCGAGGCGAAGGAGGCGGTGCCGGTCAAGGCCGAGAACCAGACCCTGGCCACCGTGACCCTGCAGAACTACTTCCGCCTGTACGACAAGCTCTCCGGGATGACCGGCACCGCCGAGACCGAGGCGGCCGAGTTCATGTCGACCTATCAGCTGGGCGTCGTGCCGATCCCGACGAACAAGCCGATGATCCGCAAGGACCAGTCCGACCTCGTCTACAAGAACGAACAGGCCAAGTTCGACCAGGTGGTCGAGGACATCGTCAAGCGTCACGCCAACGGCCAGCCGGTGCTGGTCGGCACCGTGAGCGTCGAGAAGAGCGAGTACCTCTCGCGACTGCTGGCCAAGAAGGGCATCAAGCACGAGGTCCTCAACGCCAAGAACCACGCGCGCGAGGCCGAGATCGTGGCGCGCGCCGGCCGATTCGGCGCGGTCACGGTCGCCACGAACATGGCCGGACGCGGCACCGACATCATGCTCGGCGGCAACGCCGAGTTCCTCGCCGTCCAGGAGATGAAGGCGAAGGGCCTGGACCCGGTCGAGACTCCCGACGAGTACGAGGCGGAGTGGGATGCCGTCTACCACGGCACCCGGGACACGGTCGCGGTCGAGGCCACCAAGGTCGTCGAGGCGGGTGGGCTCTACGTGCTCGGCACCGAGCGCCACGAGTCCCGTCGCATCGACAACCAGCTGCGCGGACGCTCGGGGCGTCAGGGCGACCCGGGCGAAAGCCGCTTCTACCTGTCGCTGACCGATGATCTGATGCGGCTGTTCCAGTCCGGAGCCGCCGAGGCGATCCTCGCGCGCACGAACTTCCCCGATGACGTCGCGATCGAATCGACCATGGTCAGCCGTGCGATCAAGAGCGCGCAGTCGCAGGTCGAGGGCCGCAACGCCGAGATCCGCAAGAACGTCCTCAAGTACGACGACGTCCTGAACCGCCAGCGCGAGGCGATCTACTCCGATCGGCGCCACATGCTGCAGGGCGATGACATCGCCGACCGCGTGCAGCACTTCATCGAGGACGCGATCAATGCCGTCATCGACGACCACACGGGCTCCGGTCACACCGAGAGCTGGGACTTCGACGCCCTGTGGACGGAGCTCAAGACGCTCTATCCCGTCGGCGTCACGATCGACGAGGTCGTCGCCGAGGCGGGGACGAAGGGCCGGATCACTCCGGAGGGCCTCAAGCGCGAGATCCTCTCGGACGCGGTCATCGCGTACAAGAACCGCGAAGAGACGCTGGGCGGTGCGGCCACGCGCGAGCTCGAGCGGCGGGTCGTGCTGCAGGTGCTCGACCGTCGCTGGCGCGACCACCTCTACGAGATGGACTACCTCAAGGACGGAATCGGCCTGCGCGCGATGGCCCAGCGCGACCCGCTGATCGAGTATCAGCGCGAGGGCTACCAGATGTTCCAGGCGATGATGGGCCAGATCAAGGAGGAGTCGGTCGGCTACCTCTACAACCTCGAGGTCGAGGTCCGTCGCCCCGCCGAGGGCGAGGGCGACCTCACCGCCGAGGTCGAGGCGAAGGGGCTGGGAGCCACGCCGGTCGAAGGGCAGCGACTCCAGTACTCCGCCGCGAACGACGCGGGGGAGGTCGAGGTGCGCAACGACCGCGGTCAGGTGCAGCAGGCTGCCACCAACAGGCTGCGCCAGGCGGCGGCATCCACCGCTCCCGCCGCGGCACCGGCGGCCGAGGCTCCTCGCGGAGCGTTCGGTCAGCGCACGGACACTGTCGCCCCGGCTGCGGCTGCACAGAACCGCGCGCAGCGCCGCGCCGCCGACAAGAAGAAGTAGGTGCGGGAGGGCACGCGCTCAGCGCGTGCCCCAGTCGTACGACTGCTTGCGCAAGCCCAGGTAGACGAAGGTCTCGGAGGAGATCACGCCCGGGAGTGCTCGGATGCGGCTGTTGAGCAGGTCCACGAGGTCGTCGTCGGACTCGCAGACGACCTCGGCCAGGATGTCGAAGCTGCCCGCTGTCAGCACGAGGTAGTCCACCGCGGAGATCTTCTCGAGAGCCGCTGCCACGTCGCGGGTGTCCCCGGCCACGCGCAGTCCGATCATGGCCTGCCGGTGGAACCCGAGCTGCATGGGGTCGGTCACCGCGACGACCTGCATCGCGCCGCTCTCGGTCAGCTTCTGCACGCGCTGCCGCACAGCAGCCTCACTCAGGCCCACCGCGCGCCCGATCTCGGCATACGAGCGCCGGCCGTCCTCCTGCAGCTGTTCGATGATCCGCTTGGAGAGGGCGTCGATCGCGCCGGGCTGGGACATGGTCAGATCCTGGCACCCGCACGGACGAGCGACAACAGGACGCGACGGATTTCGCACTTCCCGTGCGAAGGCGCAACGCATTCATGTGAAAGTTTTGTTTCGATGTACGGATTCCGTCGTCGATTCGCGGGTCGATCTGGCAGGATCGGTTCACCCGTCGTCGCGTCAGCGATATGTCCCTTCTGTATGAGGAGTGCTCCATGCCCCGTGGACCCCTGCCCGAAGACCCGGCCGTCCGCGCTCTGATCGCCCAGGCGCGCTCAGCGCAGATGAGCCGCCGCGGACTGATCGGCGGCGCCGGCGCGCTCTCGCTCGCCGCGTTCCTGGCCGCCTGCTCCGGCCGCGTCGGCGGCTCCGGCCCGGCCGCGTCGGCCAGCGCGGGGGAGGACCTGAGCGCGTCGCAGAAGACGCTCACCTGGGCGAACTGGTCGTTCTATCTGGATGAGGACGACGACGGCAACCACCCGACGCTGGACGCCTTCATGAAGGACAGCGGCCTGACGGTCAACTACGACGTGTCGATCGACGACAACAACACCTACTTCGCGAAGGTGCGCGACCAGCTCGCCCTCGGACAGGACATCGGGGCGGATGTCGTCTGCCTCACCGACTGGATGGCCTCGATCTGGATCCAATCCGGGTACACGCAGGCCTTCGATCAAGCCAACGTGCCCAACGCGCTCGCGAACCTCAACCCGAGCCTGCAGAACCCCGACTTCGACCCGGGCAGGGCCAACTCCCTGCCATGGCAGTCCGGGTTCGCCGGCATCGCCTGGAACAAGGAGAAGCTGCCGAACGGTCTGCAGAGCGTCGAGGACCTCTGGAACCCGGAGCTGAACGGTCGCATCGGCGTGCTCAGTGAGATGCGCGACACGATGGGCCTCATCATGCTGAGCCAGGGCGTCGACATCTCGGGCGCCAGCTGGGGGGACACCGAGTTCCAGAACGCGCTCGATGTGTTCGCCGAGCAGGTCTCCAACGGCCAGATCCGCAACATCAAGGGCAACTCCTATGCCGACGACCTCAAGAACGAGGACACCCTCGCGGCGATCGTGTGGTCCGGCGACATCACGGCCATCAACGCCGAGGTCGGCGACAAGTTCGGCTTCGCCCTTCCGGACTCGGGTGGAACGCTCTGGAGCGACAACTTCATGATCCCGATCGGGTCGCAGCAGAAGAGCAACGTCGAGAAGCTCATCGACTACTACTACGACCCGGCCGTCGCGGCGGAGGTCGCCGCGTGGGTGAACTACATCACCCCCGTCGCCGGAGCTCAGGACGCGATGGCCGACCTCGACCCCGACCTGGTGGAGAACCAGCTGATCTTCCCGAACGAGGAGACGCTGGCCCAGGCGCACATCTTCCGCACCCTGACGAACGAGGAGCAGCAGAAGTACAACTCCGAGTTCGAGGCCGTCGGCCTCGGCGCCTGACGTGGCAGCGGGAGAATTCGCCGAGTCCGGAGCCGATCTTCAGCTCGAGGGCATCCGCAAGACCTTCCCCGGGTTCACCGCGATCGAGGAGCTGGACCTGCTCATCCCGGCCGGATCGTTCTTCGCGCTTCTCGGGCCGTCAGGCTGCGGAAAGACGACGACGCTGCGTCTGGTCGCCGGGCTGGAGGAGCCGACCGCGGGCCGCATCCTGATCGGCGGCACGGACGTGACGACGATCAAGCCGCACAAGCGGCCCGTGAACACCGTCTTCCAGAGCTACGCGCTGTTCCCGCACATGAGCGTCATCGAGAACGTGGCGTTCGGTCTGAAGCGGCGCAGGGTGACGGATGCCGTCTCCAAGGCCCACGAGGCGCTGCGGCTGGTCGAGCTCGACCACGTCGCCGACCGCCGGCCCAGCCAGCTCTCCGGAGGCCAGCAGCAGCGGGTGGCGCTGGCCCGCGCGATCGTGAACCGTCCGGCCCTGCTCCTGCTGGACGAGCCCCTCGGCGCCCTGGATCTCAAGCTGCGCCGGCAGATGCAGCTCGAGCTCAAGTCCATCCAGGCCGAGGTCGGACTGACCTTCCTGCACGTGACCCACGACCAGGAGGAGGCCATGACGATGGCCGACACCGTCGCCGTCATGAACCACGGCCGCATCGAGCAGCTCGGCTCGCCGCAGGAGCTCTACGAACTGCCCCGCACCGGCTTCGTGGCCAGCTTCCTCGGGCAGTCGAACCTCTTCCCCGCCGAGGTCGAGTCCACCGCGGGCGGCCTTCTGACCGCTCGCACGGCGGGCGGCGTCCTGGCCCTGCCGCAGGAGCGCGCGGTCGTCACCTCCGGCGCCATCACGGTGGGTGTCCGGCCCGAGAAGCTGCGCCTGCTGAGCGAGGAGCCCCCGCGCGACGGTCTGGAGAACGTGCTCGGCCCGGGTCGGATCATCGATGCCTCCTTCGCCGGCGCCAGCACGCAGTACATCCTGCAGATGCCGGGCCTGGGCGAGATCTCCGTGTTCGAGCAGAACATGGTGTTCGGCTCGGTCTTCACCGCCGGCTCCGAGGTGTGGGTCGCGTGGCGGCGCGAGCACACCTTCGGACTGGATGCCGCCGCCCGCGTCGAGGCCGCGGAAGCGCAGCGCGGCGAAGAGCCCGACCTGGCGGACATCGGAGCCGCCTGAGATGGCGATCTCGGCCCTCGTCCCGGCGGGACTTCAGGCGGCACGCGAACCCGAGCGTCGCCGGGGCGGGGTGATCGCGCTCGCGCTGCTGGTGCCGGGACTGGCCTACCTTGCGCTGTTCTTCCTCGTGCCGTTCGTGTCGCTGCTGATCACCTCGTTCGGCATCAACGACACTGCCACGTACGGCGGCTACTACTACGCGTTCTACTGGCAGAACTACATCGACGTGATCGCGGCCTACTGGCCCCAGTTCCTGCGCTCGTTCTGGTATGCCCTGCTCGCCACGGTCTTCGCCCTGCTGATCAGCTACCCGATCGCCTACTTCATCGGGGTGACGATCCGGGAGCGCAAGCTGCTGCGCAACCTGCTGCTGGTGCTGGTCATCGCCCCGTTCTTCATCTCCTTCCTGCTGCGCACGCTCGCCTGGAAGCAGATCCTGTCGGATGAGGGACCGGTCGTGGGGGTGCTGCAGGTGGTCGGGCTGATGGGGCCGCAGGACCACATCACCGGCACCCCGTTCGCTGTCGTGTTCGGCCTGACCTACAACTTCATCCCCTTCATGACCCTGCCGCTGTTCGCCTCGCTCGACCGCCTCGACAAGCGGCTGATCGAGGCCGGAAGCGACCTGTACGCGAGCAACGCCGCGACGTTCTGGAAGGTGACCTTTCCGCTGTCGCTCCCCGGCGTCATCTCCGGCACGCTGCTGACCTTCATCCCCGCCGCCGGCGACTACGTCAACGCGAGCCAATCGTTCCTCGGAGGACCGGGCACGGCCATGATCGGAAACGTCATCCAGTCGAAGTTCCTGATCACTGTGAACTATCCGCAGGCCGCGGCGCTGTCGATCCTGCTGATGGCCGTCATCGTGGTCATCGTCGGGTTCTACGTCCGCCGCGCCGGAACGGACGATCTGCTGTGACCGCCGTGCAGACCAGCACGATCCAGATGCGCAGCCGGGACACCCGCCGACGCCGACCCGTCGGATCGTGGCTGCTTCCGCTCTATGTCACCGTGGCCTTCCTCGTCCTGCTGATCCCGATCATCTACACGTTCGCGTTCTCGTTCAATGCCGCCAACCGCTCCAACATCTCGTGGAACGGCTTCACGCTGGAGAACTGGCTCACGGTGTGCGCGCAGCCCGATGTCTGCGTCGCGTTCGGCAACAGCCTGCTCGTCGGTGCGATCGCCACCCTCATCGCGACGACTCTGGGGACGATGATCGCCCTCGCCCTGGTGCGGTACCGCTTCCGCGCCCGCAGCTCGATCAGCCTCCTGCTGTTCCTGCCGATGGCCACCCCCGAGGTCGTGATCGGCGCCGGCCTGGCTTCGCAGTTCCTCACCATCGGGGTCGCCAAGGGCCTCGTCACGATCATCATCGCCCACACGATGTTCTGCCTGAGCTTCGTCGTCGTCACCGTGCGCGCCCGGGTGCTCTCCCTCGACCCGGCGCTCGAGGAGGCCGGGCGCGACCTGTACGGCTCGCCGCGGGAAGTGTTCTGGCGCATCACCTTCCCGCTGCTGCTGCCGGGCATCGTCGCGGCGGCGCTGCTGTCGTTCAGCCTCAGCTTCGACGACTTCATCATCACGTACTTCACCTCCGGCACGGTGCAGACCTTCCCCGTCTACATCTACGTGGCCGCCCAGCGCGGCATCCCTCCGCAGGCGAACGTCATCGCGTCGGCGGTCTTCCTCATCGCGATCGCCGCGACGCTGATCTTCCAGGTCGTCTCCGCACGTCGGGCGAGCCGCGTGCGCCGCTGACGGCGATCGGGTCGGTCCAGCGGATGGCGATTGGCCGGATCGACTGCGGTCTATCCTGAACCGATGAGCCCCCTACGCCCCCTCGACCAGTCGAGCAAGCTCAGAGACGTCCTCTACGAGATCCGCGGGCAGGCGCTCGTCGAGGCCGATCGGCTCGAGAACGAGGGCCACACGATCCTGAAGCTCAACACCGGCAACCCGGCGGTGTTCGGCTTCGAGGCGCCGTTCCAGATCGTCCGGGACATGATCGAGGCCGTGCCGCACGCCCACGGGTACAGCGACAGCCGTGGCATCATCTCCGCCCGCCGCGCCGTGGTGTACCGGTACGAGCAGGACCCGACCTTCCCGCCGTTCGGACCCGACGACGTCTACCTCGGCAACGGGGTCTCCGAGCTGATCACCATGGTCATGCAGGCGCTGCTGGACGAGGGCGACGAAGTGCTGATCCCCGCACCGGACTACCCGCTCTGGACCGCGATGACGAGCCTCGGCGGGGGAACGCCCGTGCACTACCTCGCCGACGAGGCCAACGGCTGGCAGCCGGACCTCGAGGACATCCGCGCGAAGGTCACCCCCCGCACCAAGGCGATCGTGGTGATCAACCCCAACAATCCGACCGGCGCGGTCTACTCGCGGGAGGTGCTGGAGGGCATCGCCGACATCGCCCGGGAGAACTCCCTGCTGGTGCTCTCGGATGAGATCTACGACCGCATCCTGTTCGACGATGCCGTCCACATCCCGATGGCCTCGGTCGCCCCCGATCTGCTCGTCCTCACCTTCAACGGGCTGTCCAAGACCTACCGGGTGGCGGGGTACCGCTCCGGCTGGCTCGTGATCACCGGCCCGAAGGGACACGCCCGCGGCTTCATCGAGGGCATCACCCTGCTCGCATCGACCCGGCTGTGCCCGAACGTCCCGGCGCAGCACGCCGTGCAGGCGGCGCTGTCCGGGGTGCAGTCGATCGACGCTCTGATCGGTCCCTCGGGGCGGCTGCATGAGCAGCGGGATGCCGCGTGGGAGAGCCTCGAGGCGATCCCGGGCGTGAGTTGCGTCAAGCCGCAGGGCGCCCTGTACGCCTTCCCGCGCTTCGATCCGGACGTACACGAGATCCGCGACGACGCGAAGTTCGTGTACGACTTCCTGGTCGCCGAGCACGTGCTGCTTGTGCAGGGCACCGGGTTCAACTGGCCGACCCCCGATCACGTCCGGATCGTGACGCTGCCGGAGGCGCGCGTGCTCAGCGAGGCGATCGAGCGGCTCGGCAACTTTCTGGCCTCGTACCGGCCGTAGCCGACCGGTCAAGCCCCTGCCGCGCGCGCGGGCGCGGTTCGTAGAGTCTGCGTATGGCTATCGAACTGAACGAACCGGCTCTGAAGCACGCCCGCTCCCTCGTGCGCGAGGGCAAGGTCGTCCGCGATCAGCGGGACGACTGGTCGGAGGCGGCGCCGACCGCCGACGAGGAGAACGCCTTCATCGAGGAACACGGATGGACCGAGTACTCGCACTGGCATCTGGGCATCGACAAGGCCGAGAGCGCCGAGACCAAGGGGCGATACACCTTCCCGTTCGGCGACTTCCGGAAGGTCCATCGCTCGGGGGTGATCTCTGGCGAGAGCCGCGCCGGACAGTACGATCACGATGACATCCGGGACGCGCTGAAGAAGCTGCTCGAGCTCATCGATCAGGACTGACTCCGGCGCGGCGGTGAGCGCACGCCCCGGGCCTTGCGCGCAGAGTCGACGAGCGAACCGGCCACGACGCTGGGGTCGGTCCGCCGCCGGTCAGAGGATGGCGAGCGAAGTGGCTCGCCAGCGGCCGTCCATGCCTTCCAGCCGCAGGGCGACCGAGCGCGCCCGGGCGGCGCTCTGAACCACCACCACCGCCTCGACCACGCTGTCCGCCGGGGAGGAGTGGTGCACCGACAGCAGGGTGTAGACCGGCCGGATCGCGGGAACACCCCGTGCGCTTCGCGCCCGTGCGGCGAGATTGGCGCGCGTGAGCAGCTTGCGATAAGCGTCCTCGGTGAGCCAGCGGGCCAGCTGATCGACTTCGCGCACTCCCGCGAAGACCTCGAGCACGCCGCGCGTGAGGTTGCGCAGGAAGGGCTCAGGATCGGGCAGATCCGCGGACGGTGTGCGCTGGGGGGCGAAGAATTCGGAGAGGTCGCGCGCGGCGACGGGTCCGGACGTGGCGCGGGGGGAGCGCGAAGGCGTCGTTGCCATGGAAGCCAATCTCGACAGGGGGATGTCCTGGCGAAAAGTACAACATAGGAGCTTCTTCGCAGAGAAGATCCAGCCTCGACCTGTGGAGAACTTCTCATCGACTCGTGATCATCTGCCCTACCCTCGGTGGGTGCGCTGGGAGAACTTCTTCGACGACCTCGAGGGTCAGCTCGCTGCCGAATGGGAGGCTGAGCGCGCTGCCCTGGACACGGAGGCCGAGCGGCTGCGGCTCTCGCGCGTCACTCTTCGAGAGCGCTTGGCGATGCTCGTGGACCGCGAGGGCGATTCCTCCGTCCCCTCCTTCGACCTGATCGACGGAACGGTGCTCTCCGCCGAAGTCACCGGCGTGGGTGCGGACTGGGCGGCTCTGGACGGGGGGCGGTCCGGCGCGATGATCGTGCCGTTCTCGGCGCTCGCCGCGATCGGGATGCCGCACGCCGACGTGCTGCGGACGGCACGGCCCGCTCCGGCCCGCTCCGCACTGGTGGAGCGGATGAGCCTGGGCTTCATCGCACGCGACCTCGTGCGCCGGCGCATCCCGGTCACGATCCATCTCACGCGCGGGCGTGCGCTGAGCGGCACGATCGACCGCGCCGGAGCCGATCACCTGGACATCGCGCTGCACGAACCGGGAACACCTCGGCGCGCGAGCGAGGTGACGGGTCACCGCATCGTGCCGTTCTCCGCGGTCGCGTGGATCAGACTCGAGGAGGGCGCCACACTCGGCTGAGCGCCGGAGTCGGCTCAGTCGCCGTTTCGGACGACGCCGGTTCCCCACAGCTCGGG
Source organism: uncultured Microbacterium sp. (assembly GCF_963524805.1). Taxonomy (GTDB): domain Bacteria; phylum Actinomycetota; class Actinomycetes; order Actinomycetales; family Microbacteriaceae; genus Microbacterium. The sequence goes on from NZ_CAURGG010000006.1 coordinate 155,325, forward strand.
AAAGCTCGCTTCGTTCGACTGACGCCATAGGGCCATGCGACGCGCCTCTTCGGCCTGCTCGTCCAGGTACTGCGCCACACTCGACTCTTCGATCCGCCAGCGGGCCGGGGAGCCGACGCGCAGCCCGCGCAGCCGCGCCTGCTCGACGAGAGCCATCACTTCGTCCACCGTGACGCCGAGCACTTCCGCGACCTGCGCGGGAGCCAGCAGGCGCACGTCGGACGTCGGAATCTCGGGCATGCCCCCATTATGGAGCGCTCCGGGCGGTGTGTCCTCCGCGGCGCACCCGCTGTGGATAACCGCGACGCCGCTTTCGCGCTCTGCGTCACGATGGTCTCATGTCCGCACTCGATGCCGTCCGTCCCCGATCGCGCGCCTTCTGGGGCGATGCCCGGTTCTTCCTGGGCATCCTGCTGGTCATCGCCTCCGTCGCCGGGGTCTGGTTCGTGGTGTCGGCGGCGCGTCAGACCGCTCCCGCCTTCGCCGCGAATCGCACGATCGTGCCGGGCGAGGCGATCTCGGGCGATGACCTGCGGCTGGTGGATGTCTCTCTCGGACAGCTGGGCGACGCGTACCTGCAACCCCAAGCGCTCGCCGACGGTCTGGTCGCGACCCGCACGATCCCCTCCGGCGAGCTGGTGGCGCGCAGCGCCGTCGGCGATGCAGCCGCGGTGCGCACGACCAGCGTCGTGCTGCGCAGCGCCGTCGATGTCCCCGCCTCGGTCCGCGCCGGCTCGGTCATCGAGGTGTGGGCGGCGCCGCTGATCGAGCGCGGCCTGTACGACACGCCGCGCATTCTCGTCGCCGACGCGACGGTCGTCTCCGTCACGCGCGACGATTCGATGATCGGCGGCGGCTCAGCGGCGCTGGAGATCGTCATCCCACGCGCAGATGTGGCCGCGACGCTCGCTGCGATGGCGGCGCAGTCCGCACTCTCGGTGGTGCCGGCATCCGGAGCATCGCAGTGAGGGTCATCGTCGCCGTCGACGAGCCGCACGGCAGCGATCTGGCGGCCGGACTCGAGGCGGAGGGAGTGACCGTGCTGGCGCTCGTGCCGGCGTCGGCGCTCGCGGCGAAGGCCGAGAACGGTGACGCAGCGCCCGCACCGGCGCGCCGGAGCCGGGGCGGCGGCCCGGGCGGGGAGGCCCTCGAGGCTGCGCTCGACCAGGCGGATGCCGTCGTGCTCGAGACCTCCCGGGCGAGCATCAGCGCCGAGGTCGTGGCGATGTGCGATCGGCGTGCGGTGCGCATCGTCCCCCTCGTGGTGGACAGCTCCGATGAGCGGCGGGTCGCGACGTTCGGGCTCGAACCCGCGCTGGCGCTCGGGGTGGAGGCGAGGCAGCTCGCCGAGCGCCTCGGCGCGCCACCGGTTCGCGCGGCCGAGGCATCCGCCGATGCCGGGTCACCGAGGCCGCGGGTGATCGTCGTGTGGGGACCGGCCGGGTCTCCCGGCCGCTCGACGCTCGCGATCGAACTCGCCGTCGAGCTCGGGCGTGGCGGCCGCCGTGTCGCGCTGGTGGATGCCGATTCCCACGCCCCCTCCATCGCGCTCGCGCTCGGGCTGGCCGACGAAGCCCCCGGGTTTGCGGGGGCCTGCCGGCAGGCCGAACTGGGCGGGCTCGATGCGCGCGAGTTGACGAGGATCAGCGCCCCGCTGGGGACCACCGGCATCGACGTGCTCACGGGGCTCAACCGCCCGTCGCGCTGGCCCGAGCTCACTGAGAGCCGTGTCGCCGCGGCGCTCGCCGCGTGTCGCGAATGGGCCGACTACACGGTGGTCGACGTCGCCGCGTCCCTCGAGCGCGACGAGGAGATCGTCAGCGACCTCGAGGGACCACGGCGCAACGCCGCCACCCTCGCGGCACTCCGGTCCGCCGACCTGGTCGTCGCCGTCGCGGCGTGCGATCCCCTGGGCATCTCGCGGTTCCTGCGGTCCTATCCCGAGCTGCAGGCGACGATCGGCGCGACGCCGGTCGCGGTGCTGGCCAACCGGCTGCGCCCCGGGGCCCTCGGGATCGATGCGCGCGGGCAGGTACGCCGCACGCTGGACCGGTTCGGCGGCATCTCGGACGTGTGGTTCGTCCCGGCCGATTCCCGTGCGGCGGATGCCGCCCTGCTCGCGGCCCGACCGATCGCCGGCGGGGCGGCGCGCTCGCCCATCCCGACGGCGGTGCGACGCTTCGTGGGCGAGGCCGTGGCACCCGCCGAGGTCGCCGCCGCCGGCATCCGTCGCTCGTCACGTCGTCGCTCGGCGCAGGCCGTGCCCGCGTAGCAGGGGCGCGTCGCGCCACGTATAGCCTGGAGTGGTGTCGACGCTCAGCGATCTCGTCTACGCCCAGGGTCGGTCCAGCGAAGCCGATGTCGAGTGGCTGCATCGTCTCGCCGGCGATGGTCAGCTTCTGGCGGACCTCGCCTTCGCCGACATCGTCATCTGGGTGCCCACCGGCGACGATTCGTTCGTCGCGGTCGCCCACACGCGGCCGGGCGGCGCGGCGACGCTGTTCTACCGCGACATCGTCGGCGACCGCGTCCGGCCCCAGTGGCGCACGCAGGTTCGCGAGGCGTTCGAGAGCGGCCGCATCGTCGATTCGGCCTCACCGGACTGGTTCGAGGAGACGCCGACCCGGGTGCGGGCCGTGCCGATCGTCCGCGCCCGCAATGGCGAGCCGCTTCTGACCATGGGGGTGCTCACTCGCCACACGAACCTCGGTGAGACGCGCACGCCGTCGCGTCAGCAGATCACCTTCAACGACTGCGCCGACGATCTGTTCGGCATGATCGCGTCGGGGGAGTTCCCCGACCTGTCCGCGCCGACCGCTCCACGCCGCGGCGCACCGCGCGCCTCCGACGGGCTCATCCGGCTGGACGTCGACGGCGTCACGACCTTCGCGAGCCCCAACGCGCTTTCGGCGTTCAACCGGATGGGCTTCGACGACGAGCTCGAGGGGGAGTCGCTGAGCGAGGTGACCACCCGGATCCTGCCCGACAAGCGCGAGTTCGACGAGTCGCTGCCGCTCGTGGTCACCGGCCGTGCGCCGTGGCGCACCGACATCGAGGCGCGCAGCGTCACCGTGTCCCTGCGCGCCATTCCGCTGCGCGACCGGGGCACCCGCATCGGAGCGATCGTGCTGTGCCGCGACGTGACCGAGCTTCGTCACCAGGAGCAGGAGCTCATCACCAAAGACGCCACGATCCGCGAGATCCACCATCGCGTCAAGAACAACCTCCAGACCGTGGCGTCGCTGCTGCGCATCCAGGCCCGCCGCTCGCACTCGGAAGAAGCGCGCGAGGCGCTCACCCAGGCGATGCGCCGCGTCGCCGCGATCGCGGTCGTGCACGACACGCTCTCGGAGGGGCTGTCGCAGACCGTCGATTTCGACAACGTCTTCGACCGGGTGCTCAAGCTCGTCGCCGAGGTGGCCGCGGCACCCAATACGCGCGCGCGCACGCGGTCGTCCGGAAAGTTCGGCACCCTGCCCAGCGAGTATGCGACTCCGCTCGCGCTCGCGCTGACCGAGCTGGTCACCAACGCCGTCGAGCACGGCCTCGCCGGGCAGGAGGGCGACGTGGAGATCATCGCCGAGCGCGGCGAGGAGAACCTGGCGGTGCGGGTGCGCGACACCGGCTCGGGCCTTCCCGAGGGTCAGGTCGGTCGGGGTCTGGGCACGCAGATCGTGCGCACCCTCATCCAGGGCGAACTGGGGGGGACGATCGACTGGCACACGCTGGTCGGCAGCGGGACCGAGGTCACGATCGACATCCCGATGCGCTACATCGAGCGCGAACGGGCCTGACCTTCAGGACGCGCGGCGAGCGCGAGCGGCGCGGCGCTTGAGCGCGCGACGCTCGTCTTCGGAGAGGCCTCCCCAGACGCCGGAGTCCTGCCCGGTCTCGAGGGCGTACTGCAGACAGATCTCCGTCACGGTGCAACGTGCGCAGACCGACTTGGCCTTCTCGATCTGATCGACGGCCGGTCCGGTGTTCCCCACGGGGAAGAACAGCTCGGGGTCGACGGTCAGGCAGGCGGCCTTATCGCGCCAGTCCATGGGGGTGCTCCTTGATGATGATCGGGTGTTCAGAGCCCGGATTCGGGTCCGATACCCTGTGGGAGATGCGAGTTATGCTCGCCCCACCTCGCTGTGGGAGCACACGGCTTCATCAATGGTCCCACAGCGGTCAGTGCTTATCAAGGGTCCGAGCCTGCCGGTATGTGTGCAGATGCTGGGTGTCCCCTGCGTGAGCCGCATGATCCGGCGGGTGCCGAGCGAAGACGAAGGAGCGAAGAGGATGCCGACACACGCCGCCGCGCGCGCCGCAGCCGCCCTGCTCGCCCTCGAGGCGATCGCGATCGCGGGCTTGGTGCTCTGGCAGCTGGGCGCGCTGCTGGCCGGCGACACCGACTCGCTCGAGAGCGCGATCGCGCTGCTCGTCCTCACGGCGATCGGCGCCGTCGCCGTGTTCGCGTTCGCCGTCGCGACGTGGCGCGGTCAGTCGTGGGGCCGCTCGGGCGGAATCGTGACTCAGCTGCTCATCCTCGCGGTCGCCCTCGGCGCGGTGACCGGGGTGTACGCGGAACCGGCGACCGGTCTGCTCCTCGCCGCACCGGCGATCGTGACGCTGGTGCTGCTGGTCATCGCGGTGCGCGCGGCCGGGCGCGAGTCCCGCGATGCGGCATCCCCCGACGCGTCCTAGCCGACGCCCACCAGCGAGCGCACCCGCGCGACGTGACCGGTGGCCTTGACGTTGTAGAGCGCCTCCTGTACCCGACCGTCGGCATCGATCACGAAGGTCGAGCGGATGACGCCCTGATAGGTCTTGCCGTAGTTCTTCTTCTCGCCCCACGCGCCGTAGGCGTTGAGCGCCTCGTGATCCGGGTCGCTGAGCAGGTCGTAGGGAAGAGCGTCACGCTCGCGGAACCGACGGAGCTTCTCGGGCTGATCCGGCGAGATCCCCAGCACGGTGTAACCCGCCGCCTGCAACGGCGCCAGACTGTCGCGGAAGTCGCAGGCCTCGGTCGTGCAGCCGGGGGTCATCGCCTCGGGGTAGAAGAACAGGACGACGCCGTGGCCGCGCAGGTCCTTCAGCGAGACCGGCTTCTCGTCCTGGTCGAGCAGGGTGAAGTCGGGGGCGGGCGTTCCGGGTGCGAGGACGACTGAGCTCATCGCTCCAGGATACGTAACCCGGATGCCGCTCAGGGCGCTCCGGCGAAGGTGAGCAGCAGGCGCTGCAGGGAGTCCAGGCGCGCGGCGCCGTTGGGTCCCAAGCGGCCCTCCGCAGCGGCCTCGACGATCGCGCAGTCCGGGGCGTCCGGAAGATGCGTGCAGCCCCGCGGACAGTCCTCCGCGATCCTGGCGAGCTCGGTGAAGGCGCCGAGGATGTTGGCCGGGTCGACGTGGCCGAGACCGAAGGAGCGCACACCCGGCGTGTCGATGACCCATCCGTTGCCTCCGTCGCCGCGGTAGCGCAGCGAGACCGTCGACGAGGAGGTGTGGCGGCCGCGCCCGGTGACCTCGTTGACGTGGCCGGTGGCGCGCATGGCGCTCGGAACGAGCGCGTTGACCAGCGTCGACTTGCCGACGCCCGAGTGGCCGACGAAGACGGTGGAGTGCCCGATCAGCTGCGCGCCGATGCGCTCGAGCGGCATCTCCTCCTGGGCGCTCGTGAACACCTCGAGATCCAGGCCCTCGAAATGCGAGAGGAAGTCGGAGGGATCGGCGAGGTCGGTCTTGGTCACCACGAGGAGCGGCTTCACTCCGGCATCCAGGGCCGCCACGAGGTAGCGGTCGACGAGGCGCTCGCGGGGCTCGGGATCGGCGGCGGCGACCACGATGAGCATCTGATCGGCGTTCGCGACGATCACGCGCTCGACCTGATCGGTGTCATCCGCCGAGCGCCGCAGCAGGGACGTGCGCTCTTCGATGCCGATGATGCGTGCGAGTGTGCCTTCCGCCCCCGTCCGATCGCCGACGATGCGCGCGCGGTCCCCCGTCACGATCTGCATCCGGCGCAGCTCGCGGGCGCGGGTGGCCAGCACACGACGCTCGTCGGGGCCGTCCTCGTCGGCGAGGACGGTGTAGCGTCCGCGGTCCACGCCGAGCACCCGCGCGATCTGCGCATCCGCGTGGGCAGGGCGGCGCTTGGTGCGGGGACGGTTGGCTTTGGGGTTGGGCCGTGCCCGCAGGGTGGATTCGTCGAACTCGTCTTCGTCGTCGTCCTCCGAGAGCCAGCTCACCGTGCGCGGACCACCTAGGACGCCACGTCGTGCAGCGGTTCGGCGTGCGCGTCATCGCCGGGGGAGCCGGCGAGCATGTCGAGCCACAGCTGCGGGAATTCCGGCATGGTCTTGGCGGTCGTGCCGATGTCGTCGATCTCGACACCGTCCACTGCCAGGCCGATCAGCGCACCGGTCGTGGCGAGACGGTGGTCGTGGTGCGCTCGCCACGTGCCGCCGTGCAGAGGACGCGGGACGATGCGGATGCCGTCCGCCAGCTCGTGCGCCTCTCCGCCGAGCGCGCGCAGCTCGCTCACGAGCGCCGCGATGCGGTCGGTCTCGTGTCCGCGGATGTGGCCGATGCCGTAGAACGTGCTCTCGGAGTCCGCGAAGGCGGCGAGTGCCACGAGGGTGGGAGTGAGCTCTCCGGCGGCGGAGAGGTCGAGGTCGACCCCGGCGATGCCGGCGCCGCCGGTGACGGTCAAGGCACCGCCGCGACGGGAAGCGCGGGCGCCCATGAGCGTGAGGATCTCGGTCAGCATCGCGCCGGGCTGCGTCGAGTGGGCCGGCCAGCCGGTCACCGAGACGCTTCCGCCGGCGATCATCGCCGCGGCCAGGAACGGCGCCGCGTTGGAGAGGTCGGGCTCGATCGGGGTGTCCTTCGCCCGCACGGGTCCGGCAGGGACGACCCACTCCCCGGGAGCCGGCCGCTCGACGTGCACGCCGCGGTGGGCCAGGGATTCGATCGTCATGTCGATGTGCGGCATGCTCGGGAGGCGTTCGCCCCGGTGGATCAGGTGCAGGCCGACATCGAAGCGGGGCGCGGCCAGAAGCAGTCCGGTGACGAACTGGCTGGACTGGCTCGCATCGACCACCACTTCTCCGCCGCGGACGTGGCCGTGACCGCGCACGGTGAACGGCAGGGACCAGTGCCCGCCGTCGTCGATGTCCACTCCGACATCGCGCAGCGCCTTGATCATGGTCCCCATGGGTCGGTGCAGCGCGCTCTCGTGCGCCGTGAGGGTGACATCGCCCCGCGCGAAACCCGCCAGACCGGCGACGAAACGCATGACAGTGCCGGCCTGACCGCAGTCGATGACGGTCGAGCCCTGCAGCGGCCAGATCGGCGTGATGACGAGGTCGTCGCCGTACCGGCCGTTGCCCGGAGTCGATTCGATCCCCACTCCCAGGGTGCGCAGCGCATCGATCATCCGCGCGGAATCGTCCGAGTGCAGCGGGGCGGCCAGCCGGCTCGGACCGTCGGCCAGCGCCGCGAGGATGAGCTCCCGATTGGTGAGGGATTTGGAACCCGGCACGGTCACGGTCGCACGCATGGCACCGCCCGCGCGGGGCGCATGCCAGCGGCCGCGCACAGTCGGTGCGGGAACGTGGGAATACCGGTCGCCTGTCATCGGGTTCTACCCTACTGACACGCCGCTGACAACCGTCGGCGGCAACGCAGCAGAAGTGGAGTCCGATGCTCGCCACGCTGGAACGCCCCGGGCTCGTCGACCTCGATCAGGCCGACGAGGCGTGGGATCCCGCCGCCGTAGACTGGCGGGTGATGAACGACGAGGCAGAAGCCGCCACCGACGCGCGCACGCAGTTCGAGGTGCAGGCGCTCCCCTTCATGGACCAGCTGTACGCGGCGGCCATGCGGATGACGCGCAACCCGGCGGATGCCGCCGACCTGGTGCAGGAGACGTTCGTCAAGGCGTTCGGCTCGTGGGGGACCTTCACCCAGGGGACCAATCTCAAGGCGTGGCTGTACCGGATCCTCACCAACACCTACATCAACATCTATCGCAAGAAGCAGCGCGAGCCCTACCAGGGCACGATCGACGAGCTGGAGGACTGGCAGCTCGGCGGCGCGGAGTCGACCACCGCGACCAGCAGCCGGTCCGCCGAGGCGGAGGCCATAGACCGCATGCCGGCGTCGGTCGTCAAGGACGCGCTGCAGGCGATCCCCGAGGACTTCCGGTTGGCGGTGTACCTCGCCGACGTCGAGGGCTTCGCCTACCAGGAGATCGCCGACATCATGAAGACGCCGATCGGCACGGTCATGAGCCGCCTGCATCGTGGCAGGCGCATGCTTCGTGAGCTGCTGGCGGATTACGCGGCCGAGCGGGGAATCAGCGCGGCCACAGGGAGCGGGAAATGACCGATTGCGGATGTGAGAGGGCGCGACGCGACCTCGAGGAGTATCTCCGGCACGAGGTGTGCAAGACCTCGCAGACCGACATCGCCGAGCACCTCGAGAACTGCGCGAGCTGCCAGGACGAGGCGCTCGTGGCGCGGACGCTGACCGACGTCGTCGCGCGTGCGTGCAAGGAGACGGCCCCCGAGCAGCTGCGCGACCAGGTTCTCGAGCGGCTGCGCGCCGCACAGGCCACCCACTGACCTAGAGGCCGCCACCCTGCGGAACGAACACCGTGAGGGCGGCGGGGGCGATCTCGATCGTCAGCGGCAGCGCTCCGATCGGATCGCCGTCGGCATACGCCGTCACGCCGGATGAGGTCAGTGTCACGGACGTGACGCGGTGAGTGGACACCTCGGGCACCGTGATGTGCGTGCCGCGGTAGACGCGGGGCAGCAGTCGCAGCAGCCGGAGCCGTCCAGCGGGGCGCACCAGCGTGACATCCAGCTCGCCGTCGGTGATGTCGGCAGCGGGGCAGATCGGGATGCCGCCGCCGTAGCTCGGGCCGTTGCCGACCGTGGCCATCACCAGATCGCCGGCGATGTGCTGGCGCGTGCCGTCGGCGAGTACGAGGTCGATCTCGTACGGGATGCCCTTGAGCGTCAGGAACTCGATCAGGATCGCGATGTTGTAGCGCGAGCCGCCGCGCGGCCAGCGCATCGCGTTGGCGCGGTCATTCACGCGCGAGTCGAATCCGCTCGCCAGCACGCTTCCGAACAACGCCGTCGTGCCGTCCTCCCTCGTGACTCGCGCGAGGTCGACGAGTCGGGTCCGACCCGCGACGATCGCATCGGCGGCCGCCTCGGCGTCGAGTTCGCGAAGCCCCAGGGCGGCCGCCATGTCGTTGCCGGTGCCGGCAGGCACGATGCCCAGCGGCACACCCGTGCCGGCGAGGTGCTGAATCGCCAGGCGGACCGTGCCGTCGCCGCCCGCGACGACGACGGCATCGGTTCCGAGGGCGACGGCGGCGCGAAGGAGTTCGCTGGATTCTGCGGCGCTTCCGCCGCTGATGATCGTGGTTCGCACACCCCGAGCCCGCAGTCGCTCTGCCGCTCGCGTGCCCGAGCCCGTGTGGGCGCCGGCGCGCGCGGCCGGGTTGACCAGCAGGGTGACGTTCATTCCGACTTCTCCGGGGTGCGACCCTCGGCGGGCACGAGCGCGCCCGGGTTCATGATGCCGCGCGGATCGACCGTCGCTTTGACTGCTCGCAGCACGGCGACTCCGAGATCCCCGATCTCGGACGCCAGGTAGGGACGGTGATCGCGACCGACAGCGTGGTGGTGGGTGATCGTGCCCCCCGCCGCGCCGATCGCGTGGGAGGCGGCATCCTTCGCCCGGGCCCACTGCGCGGCGGGATCGGCCGTGAGGGCGGCGACCACCGTGAAGTACAGCGATGCCCCCGCCGGGTACACGTGCGAGATGTGACACATCACGATCGGCTTCGTTCCCTCGCCGCTGAGGCTGTCCGTGAGCGCTCGCGTCACGGCGGTCTTCAGGGGGCGGAGGTTCGTCCATGTCGTCGCGGTCTCGAGCGTCTCGGCGAGCACGCCGATGTCCAGGAGGGTGTCGCGCAGGGCAGGCGCGGCGAAGCGGCCGCGCTCCCACGACCACGCGGGGTCCTCGCCGCGCGCCTTGGCGCCGTGCCGGCCGAAGACCCCATCGATCTGCGCGATGCCGGCATGGGCTTCAGCGGCGTCGGTCCCCTCGAAGGTGGCCACCGCCAGCGCACCGCGGGCACGCGTCAGGTGCCCGCCCATGAGGGCGTTGACGCGCGTCTCGCTCGGATCGCTCAGTCGCAGCACCGTGGGCCGGATGCCGCGCTGAGTGAGTTCGCGCAGGGCGTCGGCTCCGGCGGCGAAGTCGCCGAACGTCCAGGCGCCGTACGCGGTCGCCGCCGGCAGCGCGCGGATGCGGACGGTCACCTCGGTGATGACGCCGAAGGCGCCCTCCGACCCCAGGAAGAGCTGGCGCAGGTCCGGACCGGCCGCGCTCGCCGGCGCCCGCCCGAGACGCAGCTCGCCGGCAGGCGTCGCGATGCGCATCGCATGCACGAGGTCGTCGAACCGGCCGTACCCGCGCGAGGCCTGACCGCTCGAGCGGGTCGCCGCGTAGCCCCCGATCGAGGCGTACTCGAAGCTCTGCGGGAAGTGACCGAGGGTCCAGCCGCGCTCGTTCAGCAGCTCTTCCGCCTGGGGTCCGGTCGTCCCGGCGCCCAGCGTCGCCAGCAGCGAGGTCTCGTCGAGATCGGCGAGTGCGGCAGTCCGGGCCAGGTCGAGGGCGATGACGCGCGTATGGGCGCCGCGTTCGGGGTCGACGCCCCCGACCACGCTCGTCCCACCCCCGAAGGGCACCACGGCGATCAGGCGCTCGTCGCACACGGCGAGCACAGCGGCGATCTCGTCGTGGGAAGCGGGCGCGACCACCGCGTCCGGGGCGTCCTGAGGGTCATCCCGGCGCCGGGCGAGCAGGTCGGGCGTGCTCTTCCCGCCGAGATGCAGCATGCGCACTGCGTCGTCGACGCTCACCGCGTCCCCGCCGACGATCGCCGCGAGCGCCGAGAGGTCCGTACCGTCCATGCGCGACGGCGTGAGCCGCGGGGCGGCGCGGCGCGGCACGGGGTGGGCCTTGCCGGGGAGGACCGTCGCCACCAGCGCCTTCGCTCCGGCCGGCAGCCGTGCGGTGTCGTTGCCCCAGGCGTCCCACGCGGACCGGGCCCGCGCCGCGGGACGCGCAAGCGGTTCTGCCGCGCCGTCGTCGTGAGCTGACATCGCGACAGTATGACACATTCTGTATGGTTGTCACATGGCGGACGAGGCGAGCGACACCCGCACGGCGCTGCTCGACGCCGCCCTCGCCGAGATCCTGGCGCACGGCATCCGCCGCACCACCGCTTCGGACATCGCTCGACGGGCCGAGATGTCGCGCCAGACCCTCTACCGGTACTGGTCCGACGTCCAGGCCCTGCTGGCCGCGCTGGTGACCCGGGAGCTGTTCGCGGTCGTGCCGCACGGGGGCAGCGTGGTGTCGCTGGACCAGCTGGCGGATCGCCTCGTCGAGACGGCCGATCGGATCCAGGCGCTGCCGCTGCTGGCCCGGTTGCGCGAGACCGACTCCGAGCTGTTCGCGCGGTACATCCTCGAGCGCCTCGGCACGAGCCAGCGCGGCATCCACCGCGAGATCGCCGCGCGCCTTCAGGCCGGCCAGGATGCCGGCTTCGTCCGCGGCGGCGACCCCGACCGCCTCGCCGCCATGGTGCTGCTGATCGCCCAGTCCGCGATCCAGTCCGCACCCCTCGTCGCGGAATGGCTGCCGCACGAGGCGTGGCGCAGCGAACTGCGCGCGGCCATCGTCGGCTACCTGGCGCCGGCGGGCGCGCCGAGATGAGCCGCATCCAGGGGCGCCGGCCGCACCCCAGCGCGCTCAACGCGGATCGCCGCTCCCGCGAGCTCGCCGCGCTGGGAGACGAGGGCCGCATCGACGTGCTCGTGATCGGCGGCGGCATCACGGGCGCCGGGATCGCGCTGGATGCTGCGAGCCGGGGGCTTCGGACCGTGCTCGTCGAGCGCCACGACCTCGCCCACGGCACGAGCCGATGGAGCTCGAAGCTCGTTCACGGCGGCCTGCGATACCTCGCCTCGGGGCAGTTCGCCATCGCCCACGAGAGCGCAGCAGAACGCCATCTGCTCATGACGAGCATCGCTCCCCACCTCATCCGACCGCTCGCCCAGGTGCTGCCGCTGTATGCGCCGGGTTATATGGCCCGCGGTGCATACGTCGGCGTGGGGTTCGGCCTGGGCGACGGGCTGCGCCGGCTCGTCGGCACTCCGGACGCGGTGCTGAGCAGTCCGGGGCCGATCGGGCGCGATCGCACGCTCCACCTCGTCCCCGCCGTCCGCGAACAGGGTCTGCGAGGGGCGATGCGCGGATGGGACGGGCAGCTGTTCGACGACGTCCGGCTCGTGGTCGCGGTCGCCCGCACGGCGGCGGGGTACGGTGCGAGCATCCTGACGCGTGTCGAGGCGCGCAACGTGCAGGGTGACGGCGCCGTCCTGCGCGACACGCTGACCGGGAGCGAGCTGCAGGTGGGCGCCCGAGCCGTGATCAGTGCGACCGGAGTGTGGGCGGGAGAGCTCGATCCTCGCGTGCGCCTCCGCCCGAGCCGAGGCACTCATCTGGTCGTCGAGACGCGCCGACTGGGCGGTTCCGATGCCGGGCTGACGATCCCCGTCCCCGGATCGAGCAGCCGGTTCGTCTTCACGGTGCCCGCCCCCCACGATCGCACGTACATCGGCCTGACCGACGTGCCGGCGGACGGCCCGCTGCCCGAGGTGCCGCACGCCACGGAGGCTGAGATCGACATGCTGCTGGAGACTGCCAACACGGTGATGCAGCGACCGCTCGAGCGGTCCGACGTGATCGCCACCTTCGCCGGCCTCCGCCCTCTGCTGATGTCGGCGGACGCGGAGGGGGCGCCGACGAGCGACCTCTCCCGCCGCCACGCGATCCTCGAGTCCGACGACGGAATCCTCTCCGTCGTCGGCGGCAAGCTCACGACCTACCGGCGCATGGCACAGGACGGGGTGGATGCCGCGGTGACCACGCGCTTCACGGGGGGAGCCGTGGCGGCATCCCGGACACGCTCGCTGCCCCTCGTGGGCGCGTGGCCACGCGACCGATCCGGAAAGATCGCCGCACCCGCCCGCCTCGTGCGCCGCTACGGCGCGGAGGCGCCCTTCGTCGCGGATCTGCCCGCCGGACCGGCCTCGGCCCGCGGCGTGACGGCCCAGGAGCTGAGGTGGGGCGTGCGGGTCGAGGGCGCCCTGGACGTGGACGACCTGCTCGATCGGCGCACTCGCCTGGGTCTGGTCGCCGCCGATCGGGAAGCGTCGACGGATGCCGCCGCCGCAGCCCTCGCGGACTGACCGCGTGCCTGTCCGACGCAGTCGGTAGCCTCGGAGCATGTCTGTCAACGATGCGAAGAGCGCCCCGGCGGATCCCACCGCAGCCGAGGCCGTCGCCGGGAACGGCCTGGAGTACCGGGTGATCGACACCGCCGATGCGGCAGTGTTTGACCCCTATCTGCAGGCCGAGATGCGGGGATTCCTGGCGGGGGAGCAGAGCGACCAGCAGCTCGGCGGCATGCGCGACGGGTTGAGCTTCCGGCGCTTCGTCGGGATCTACGACCCCGCCTCGCTCGATCCGGCGCAGCCGGTCGGCACGGTCAACTCCTGGGTCGCCGATCTGTCGCTGCCGGGCCGGCGAGGCCTGCCCATGTGGGCGATCAGCGGCGTCACGGTCGCTCCGACCCACCGGCGTCGGGGCATCGCCCGCGCGATGCTCGAGGGGGAGTTGCGCACGGCCGCCGCCGCGGGCGTTGCGATCGCCGGGCTGACCGTGTCCGAGGCGACCATCTACGGGCGGTTCGGATTCGCCCCGGCGACGTATGCCACCGATTGGTCGATCGAGACGAAGCGGGCCGTGTGGATCGGCCCGCGCCCCGACGGGCGGCTGGACTTCATCGATCGCGCGCGCCTGCGCGACGAACTGCCCGCACTGCACGACCGGGTGCGCGCCGATCGACCCGGGGAGATCGCGGTATGGCCCGGACTCTGGCGCCGCATGGCCGGCCTCGCGCCGGGGCAGGAGGGCGGCGACAAGCTGCGGGCGGTGCGCTACGCCGACCGGGCCGGCGCGACGCGGGGGCTCGCGGTGTACCGCCTCGGCGACGAGGACTCGGATTTCACCAAGCACGAGCTGCATCTGCAGTACCTGCTGACCGAGACCGACGACGCGTATGCGTCGCTGTGGCGGTTCGCGCTCGAGCACGACCTCGTCTCGACGGTGAAGGCGCAGCTGCGTTCGGTCGACGAGCCGCTGCGCTGGATGATCGCCGACCAGCGCAGCACGAAGGTGGAGACCGGTGAGCACGGGTGGTTGCGCATCCTGGATGTGCCCGCGGTGCTGGGCGCCCGCAGCTATCCGGTCGCCGGCTCGTTCCGGCTGCGCGTCGAAGACCCCCTCGGCTTCGCCGACGGCACGTGGATGCTGGCGGTCGACGCGTCGGGCTCGGCGTCGGTGAGCGCGTCGGAGGGGACCCCCGATGCCCGCCTGTCGGTGAACGCGCTGTCGTCCCTGGTGCTGGGCGGCGTGCGGGCATCGACCCTGCGCGCGGCGGGTATGGTGACGGCGGACGAGGCGACCGTGCAGCGCCTGGATGCGGTCTTCGCCTCGGCACAGGTGCCGTATCTCAGCGTCTGGTACTAGCCGCTCGAAGCGGCGTTTGGCAGGCGCCGCGTCACGATTGGCAGGTGCGGCGGCGTGGGGCGGACGCCGGAACGTGAGACTGGAGCAGTGACCCGCCCCCTCGCCGCCCTCGCCCCGTCACCTCCGCGAACCGCGTCGCTCGGGCTCACTCAGGGCATCGCGCTGTACATCGGCTCCGTGCTGGGCACCGGGCTGCTGGTCCTTCCCGGACTCGCCGCACAGGTTGCCGGGCCGGCGAGCATCGTCGCCGTGGTCGCGGTCATCATCCTGTCCGTGCCGCTGGCGGGCACGTTCGCCGCCCTCGCGGCGCGCTACCCGGATGCGGGCGGAGTCGCCAGCTACGCGCGTCGCGCCCTGGGTCCGACCGCCGCCCGGGTGACCGGCTACTGGTTCTTCTTCGGCGTGTGCGCGGGCGCTCCGGTGGTGGCGATGCTGGGTGCGGAGTATGTGGCGGCTGTCGTGGGAGCCGATCGAGCGGTCGTTCCGCTGCTCGGCCTGGTCTTCCTCGCCCTGCCGTTCGGCGTGAACACGTTCGGCGTGCGGGTGGCCGGGTGGCTGCAGCTCGTGTTGACGGCCCTGCTGCTGGCGGTGGTCGTGGCCGTGGTCGCGTTCGCGGCTCCTTCGGTGGAGCCTCGGAACTTCCAGCCGTTCCTTCCGCACGGGTGGGCGGGCGTGGGCACCGCGGTCAGCCTGTTCGTCTGGGCGTTCGCGGGCTGGGAAGTGGGAACGCACGTGTCGGGCGAGTTCCGCGATGCCCGCCGCGTGATCCCGATCGCCACCGCGGTGGCGCTCGTGGTGACCGGTGCGTGCTACCTGGCGCTGCAGATCGTCACCGTCGGCGCGCTCGGCGACGCGGCAGGGGCGGGCCGGGTGCCGCTGCTGACCCTCGCCGGCCTCGGGTCGCCGGGATTCGGGTCCGTCGCCGTGGGAGTGATCGCGGCGATCGTGGCGCTCGGCGTGCTGAACGTGTACCTCGCCGCCTTCGCCAAGCTCGGAGCGTCGCTCGCCGCGAACGGTGATCTGCCCCGCTGGTTCGCGCCCGGAGCCGAGAGCGGCGGCATCCCCCGGCGCGCTCTGGCGCTCACCGGCGCCGTCGTGGCGGTCTACGTCTCGCTCATGGTGTGGAGCGGGCTGGATCTGACGCCGTTCATCCTCGTGCACACCAGCAGCATGGTCGCGATCTACGTCATCGGCATGATCGCGGCGGTGCGCATCCTGCCGACGGGGTCGCGCGGGTGGTGGACGGCGTGGGTCGCGGTCGTCCTCTGCGTCGGGATGCTGGTGCTCGCCGTCCGCTCGATGCTTCCGGTCGTGGTGCTCGCGATCGCCGCCGTGGTCGTGACGCTCGTGCAGCGGCGCCGGGGAGCATCCACGCGCAGATGACGAAGACCGGATGCCGCGGCATCCGGTCCTGGTCATGCGACGGCTAGAGCGTCAGCGCCTTCTTGAGGATCGCCGCCTGCTCGAGCGCGTGCACCTTCGGCGAGCCGGTCGCGGTGGATGCGGCGGCCGCGCGCGAGATGCGGCGGATCGTCCGGCCGTGCAGGTGCTTGACGACCTCGAGCGCGATGAACGGCCACGCGCCCTGGTTCTCGGGTTCGTCCTGCACCCAGAACAGCTGGGCGTTCGGGTAGCTGTCCAGGATCGCGTTGAGCTGCTCGATCGGGGCCGGGTAGTACTGCTCCAGCCGGACGAGTGCGATCTCGGGATTGGGGTTTTTGTCGAGCTCGGCCTTCAGATCCCAGTGGATCTTCCCGGCGTGCAGCAGCACGCGCTTGACGCTGTCGCGATCGAGACCGCGATCGTCATCGAGCACCGGCTCGAACTTGCCCGTCAGGAACGCGTCCACCGGACTCGTCGCGCCGCGCAGGCGCAGCATCGCCTTCGGGGTGAACACGATCAGCGGCCGGCGGGGGCGCATGTAGGCCTGGCGGCGCAGCAGATGGAAGTACGACGCGGGGGTCGACGGACGCGCGACTGTCATGTTGTCCTGCGCGCACATCTGCAGGTAGCGCTCGATGCGCGCCGACGAGTGATCGGGCCCCTGTCCCTCGTAGCCGTGGGGAAGCAGCAGCACGACGCTCGACTGCTGCGACCACTTCTGCTCGGCCGATGAGATGAACTCGTCCAGGACCGACTGGGCGCCGTTGACGAAGTCGCCGAACTGCGCCTCCCAGAGCACGAGCGCATCCGCGCGCTCCACCGAGTAGCCGTACTCGAAGGCGAGGGCGGCGTACTCGCTCAGGAGCGAGTCGTAGACCCAGAATTTGCCCTGCGACTCGCTCAGGTTGGTGAGCGGGATCCACTCCTGTCCGTTCGCCCGGTCGTGCAGCACCGAGTGGCGCTGGACGAACGTGCCCCGACGCGAGTCCTGTCCGGCCAGGCGGACGGCCGTGCCCTCCATCAGCAGCGATCCGAAAGCCAGCAGCTCCGAGAAGCCCCAGTCGATCGAGCCGTTGCGGCTCATGTCCAGGCGCTTCTCCAGCAGCTGCTGAAGCTTGGCGTGCACCGTGAAGCCCTCGGGCTTGTTGACGAACGCGTCGCCGATCATCTGGACGACCTCGCGGGAGACACCCGTCGTCTCCGGCGACCCGACGGCCGGTTCGACCACGGCCTCTTCGACGATCGGGGACGTGCCGGTCTCCGCGGCGTGCGTCTCGGCGAAGGCGATCTCCAGACCGTTCTGGAAGTCCCTCTTGGCCTGCTCGTACTCCTCCTCGGTGATGTCACCGCGACCGACGAGCGCCTCGACGTACAGCCGGCGGACCGACCGCTTCGCTTCGATGAGGTTCGTCATGAGCGGCTGCGTCATCGAGGGGTCATCACCCTCGTTGTGCCCGCGGCGGCGGTAGCAGACCAGGTCGATCACGACGTCGCGGTGCCAGCGCTGACGGTACGCGAAAGCGATCTGCGACACCCGGACGACAGCTTCGGGGTCGTCGCCGTTCACGTGGAAGATCGGCGCCTGGATCGTCTTGGCGACATCGGTCGCGTAGACCGACGTGCGCGCGTCCTGTGGCACGGTGGTGAAGCCGACCTGGTTGTTCACCACGACGTGGATCGTGCCGCCCGTGCGGTAGCCGCGCAGCTGCGACATCTGCAGCGTCTCGACCACGACGCCCTGGCCGGCGAATGCCGCGTCGCCGTGCACGAGGATCGGCAGCCACGAGAACGTCCCGATCGGCTTGCGGTCCTGCTTGGCGCGGACGATGCCCTCGAGCACGCCGTCGACGGTCTCGAGGTGCGACGGGTTGGCCGCGAGGTACACCGGAAGCTCTTCGCCGCGGTCATCGACGAACGTGCCCTCCGTGCCGAGGTGGTACTTGACGTCGCCCGAGCCGCTCTTGCTGCCGACGGCGACCGAGCCCTCGAACTCGCGGAAGACCTGGCCGTACGTCTTGCCGGCGATGTTGGTCAGCACGTTGAGGCGGCCGCGGTGGGCCATGCCGATCGCGGTGCCGTCCAGGCCCGCCTCGGCGGCACCCTGCAGGATCTCATCCAGCAGGGGGATGAGCGACTCCCCGCCCTCGAGGCTGAAGCGCTTCTGCCCCACGTACTTCGTCTGCAGGAAGGTCTCGAACGCCTCGGCCTCGTTGAGCTTGCTGAGGATGCGCAGCTGCTCGTCGTGGCCGGGCTTCTGGTACTTCAGCTCGACGTTCTCCTGGAACCACAGCCGCTGAGCCGGATCCTGGATGTGCATGTACTCGATGCCGATCGTGCGGCAGTACGAGTCGCGCAGCACGCCGAGGATGTCGCGCAGCTTCATCTGGCGCTTGCCGCCGAAGCCGCCCGTGACGAACTCGCGATCCAGGTCCCAGAACGTCAGTCCGTGCTGCTCGATCTCCAGGTCCGGGTGCGTGCGCTGCACGTACTCGAGCGGGTCGATGTCGGCCATGAGGTGGCCGCGCACGCGGAACGAGTTGATGAGCTCCTGCACCCGGGCGGTCTTGTCGACGCGCTCGGCCAGGTCGACGTTGATGTCGTTGCCCCAGTGGATCGGCGCGTACGGGATGCGCAGCGCGGCGAAGATGTCCTCGTAGAAGTTGCGCTGTCCGATGAGCAGCTCGTGCACTTTCTTGAGGAATTCGCCCGAGCCCGCACCCTGGATGACACGGTGGTCGTACGTGCTGGTCAGGGTGATCGTCTTGCCGATCGCGAGTTCGTTGAGCGTCTTCTCGCTCGCGCCCTGGAACTCGGCCGGGTATTCCAGCGCACCGGCGCCGACGATGCAGCCCTGCCCCCTCATGAGGCGCGGAACGGAGTGCACGGTGCCGATGCCGCCGGGGTTGGTGAGCGAGATGGTCGTGCCCTGGAAGTCTGCGGCGGTCAGCTTGTTGGCCCGGGCCCGCGTGATGAGGTCCTCGTACGAGACGAGGTACTCGCTGAAGGTCAGCGTGTCGGCGCGCTTCAGGCTCGGGACCAGGAGGGCACGGGTGCCGTCCGGCTTCGGGAGGTCGATCGCGATGCCGAGGTTGATGTGCGCCGGCGCCACGACCGACGGCTTGCCGTCGATCTCGGCATAGAACACGTTCTGGCTCGGGAACTCCTTGAGCGCGCGGATCAGCGCCCAGCCGATGAGGTGCGTGAAGCTGATCTTGCCGCCGCGGGTGCGCGACATGTGGTTGTTGATGACGATGCGGTTGTCGATCATCAGCTTCGCCGGGATCGTACGCACGCTCGTCGCGGTCGGGACGCTGAGCGATTCGTCCATGTTGACCGCGAGCGCCTTGGTCATGCCCTTCAGGACCGTGACCTTGTCGTCCTCGGGGTTCTCGGCACTCGCGGACGGGGCCACGGCGGGCGCCTGCGCCGGAATGGGCTGGCGGGCGGCCGGGCGCGCCGTGGTGCGCGCGACGGGCGGTGCGCCGATCACGGGGATGGGTGCGGTCACAGGGTGCGCGTCGGCCGGCTGGGCGCCCTCGGAC
>NZ_CAURGG010000007.1:0-171785 GCF_963524805.1 uncultured Microbacterium sp.
GGGCCGGCACCGTGAGAGGCGGCTCCGCCACGGTCGCCGCCGCCGCCAGGGCGGCGGGCGGCTCTTCGGGCAGCACCCGCGTGGTCGCGGGGATCACCACCCGAGCCGCCGCCGCGGTGGATGCCGCACGCAGCTCGTCGCGGATCGAGGTCAGGGCGGCGGTGGCGGCTGCCATGGTGGGCCGGCGCTTCGGATCGGCGTCGAGCATGTCGGCCAGCAGCGGCGCGAGGGGCCCCGCGTGCTTCGGTGCCGGATACCCGCCGCGGGCGACCCGGTGCAACAGCGCGATGGCGTTCTTGTCCGACCCGAACGGCGGCGCGCCCTCGAGCATCGCGTACAGCGTGGCGCCGAGGGAGAACACGTCCGAAGCGAAACTGGTCGCCAGGCCCCGGGCGACCTCGGGGGCCAGATACGCGGGTGTCCCGTGGATCATGCCGGTCGCGGTGATCGTCGTGTCGCCCAAGGCGTGCGAGATGCCGAAGTCGCTGATCAGCGCCGACGCGTCCTCGGTGATCAGGATGTTGCCCGGCTTGACGTCCCGGTGCACGATCTTGAGCTTGTGCGCAGCGGCGAGCGCCGAGCCGACCTCCGCACCGATCCGCGCGGTCTCGGCCGGGCTGAGCGTGCCGTGTTCGGCGAGCAGGACCGACAGCGGCGTGGATTCGATCAGCTGCATCACGATGCACGGCTGCCCGTCCTGCTCGACCACGTCGAACACGGTCACCGCGTGCGGGTGATGAAGACCCGCGGTGATGCGCGCCTCGCGCAGAGCGCGGTCCGTCGCGCGCTGGCGCTCCTCGTCGGTCAGCTCGGGCTGCGTTCTGAGCATCTTCAGGGCCACCGGCCGCTGCAGTCTCTCGTCCCAGGCATGCCAGACGACGCCCATGCCGCCCGCGCCGAGCATCTTGACCAGTCGGTAGCGGCCTGAGACGAGTGTCGAGGGAGTGCTCATTGAACCCGCTCCTAGAGAGTTCGAAAAACGCTACGCCGCCGCGCGCGCCGCCTCAGGGGCTTGCGCGATCGCGGTCGGTGTGAAAGGAGCGGCTGTCAGAGCGCGGGGCGCTGCATCCGATTCGACAGGGCCGAGCCCGCCAGCACGCCGAGGGCGATCGCGACCATCGTCGAGAGCGTGGCGACGAGGGATGCCGCGGCCGTGGAGTCGCCGCCGAGAACATCCGCGACCCCCAGCAGGCCCAGGGCTCCGGGCACGAGCAGCCAGAAGGCCGGAGTGAAGCTCACCAGGGCGGCAGGGCCGGACGGCTGGCGTGCCACCAGCGCCGTGACCGGGGTGACCACCAGGGCGCCGACGAATGCCGAGAGCACGCCGCCGACGGCCAGGTCGCCGAGAACCTGCGCCGAATAGGCGACGTAGAGCACGAGCAGGATCCACGGCAGCGATCGGCGCGGTGCGCACCGGTGCACCGAGATCGCGACGCCGTAGACGGCGACGGCGATCCAGGGCGCTATGGGACCGAGCAGCTCCGGATTCTCGCTGAAGTCGAAGTCGGGGACGCCCACCAGGGCGCCGGCGGTCACGATGCCCGCCCCCAGGAGCACGAGCTGCATCGCCCCTGCCGCCAGGCGCCCCGCGCCGGAGATCATCTGGCCGGTCGACAGCTCGAGGACGGCGGTGGTCAGCAGCGCTCCGGGCAGCAGCACCACCAGCGGCGCGAGGAGCGCGGCGAGGATGCCGGAGCCGAAGCCGCCCCGCAGGAGGAGGAAGACGACCAGTGCGACGCAGAAGGCGATCCCCACCGTGATGAGCGCGCTGTATCGTCGCGGCACCCGCTCGCTGACCAGCAGCGCCGCGCCGGTGATCACGCCGAGCCCGGCCGCGAGCGACACGCCTGTCCACGATGCGCCGAGCAGCACCGAGAGCGCGCCGCTGAGGAAGGCGTAGCCGATCACGCGGGCGACCGGCCCGTGATTGGGCACCATCGCACGGATCCGGTCGATCCTCTCCACCGTCGAGACCGGATCGAGCAGGCCGGTGCGCGCCGCGTCCACCGTCCGCTGCACCTCGTCGATCTGGGAGAAGAGCAACTGTCCGCTGCCGCTGGCCACCGCGCCCGTCCGATGCTGACCCTGACCGCGTGCCGAGACCAGGAGGGCATTGGGGAAGACCAGCACCTCGCTCTCGGGCAGTCCATTCACCCGGGCGATGTCGCCGAGGACATCCTGGACCGTCTCCACCGAATACCCGGCCTGGATCATGGCACTGCCGACAGCCTCCGCCGCGGCCAGGGCAGCGGCGGCGTCCGGCTTGTCGCTCTCGGCGACCGGCAGGGCCCCGGTGATCAGCGCGGACCGCGCGCTCTCGGAGATGTCGCGCACGGCGCGCCCGCGCATGCTGAGGAGGATGACCGCCGCTGCGAGGAGCGCGGCGATCGCGGCAAACGTCGGGATCACGAGGTTGTCCATGTCTGCTGGAGGAACGTCTGATCCTCCCACGCGCGGCGTTGCGCTGTGAGCGGAAGCGGGTCGCACGGGAATGAGAGCCGCCCGGCACGACTTGTCGCTCTCATGCGAGCCGAGGACAATGCTCACTGATGGCTGAACTGACGATCATCCAGCGCTCTCCCGACCCCGAGCAGTCCGCTGCGCAGTCGCGCAGCCGCCGCTCGATCGCGGAGAAGATCCGCGCGCTCGGGCAGAACCGCATCGGAGCGCTGATCCTGCTGCTGGCCACGATGGCGGCCATCATCTGGGCGAATGTCTCCATCGGCTCGTATGAGACGTTCTGGGACACCCACCTCACGGTCGGCGTGGGCGATCTGCAGTTGGATTTCACGCTGCATGCCCTGGTGAACGACGCCCTGATGTCGATCTTCTTCTTCACCGTCGGACTCGAGGTTCGCCGTGAGTTCGCGATCGGGGAGCTCACCAGCTGGTCGCGTGCCCTCGTGCCGGTCGTGGCCGCGGTAGCCGGGCTGGTGATCCCGGCGCTGCTGTTCGTCATGATCGCCGCGGGGTCGGGGCACGAAGGCGCGTGGGGAGTGGTGATCTCGACCGACACGGCGTTCCTCGTCGGCGCCCTCGCTCTGATCGGGCCGCGCATACCGGGACGACTCCGGGTGTTCCTCCTGGCGCTCGCGGTTGTCGACGACATCGGCGCGCTCAGCATCATCGCCCTGGTCTACACCGAGAACTTCACGCCGATGCCGCTCCTGATCGCGGCGGCGGGCCTGGTCGGCGTCTACTTCACCCGCTACCTGCGCGGTGGACGCGGGCCCGTGTATGCGACCCTCGCCGTCATCGTGTGGCTGGCCTTCCTCGCCTCGGGCGTGCACCCGACCCTGGCCGGGGTCGCGATCGCGCTGC
This sequence comes from uncultured Microbacterium sp., assembly GCF_963524805.1. Taxonomy (GTDB): domain Bacteria; phylum Actinomycetota; class Actinomycetes; order Actinomycetales; family Microbacteriaceae; genus Microbacterium. Next base: position 3,322 of record NZ_CAURGG010000007.1, read on the forward strand.
TCGTGCCGGTCTACCGGCCGGATCGCCGCGACGTCGAGCACGCCCTGGACCTCGCCCGCACCTTCCGTCAATCGCCGAACACCGAATACGCCCGCGCCGCGGCCAACAGCCTGCGCGAGTCGATCTCGATCAACGAGCGGCTGCAGTCGGCCTACGCTCCGTACGTCGCCTACGTGATCCTGCCCCTGTTCGCCCTCGCGAACGCCGGCGTGGTGATCAACCCCGAGATCCTGGCCGGGGCGATGACCTCGGCGCTGACCTGGGGCATCATCGTCGGCCTCGTCGCCGGCAAGTTCATCGGGGTCTTCGGATCCGCGGCGGTGCTGAAGGTCCTCCGCGTCGGCGAGTTCGGCCCCGGCCTCACCCTCGATCGCATCGCGGGAGGAGCAGCCCTGTGCGGCATCGGCTTCACGATCTCGCTGTTCATCGTCGATCTCGCCATCGACGACCCTGACGCCCAGAACCAGGCGCGAGTGGGCGTCCTGGCGGCATCCGTCATCGCGTTCCTCATCTCGACGCTCGTCTTCCGCATCTCCGACGCCGTCCGGCCCGACGACGACGCGGGCCAGACGCTCGCGCGTCCGGTCGATGACAGGCGGGACCACGTGTTCGGCAGCCCCGACGCGCCGTACACGATCGTGGAGTACGGCGACTTCCAGTGCGGCTTCTGCCTGAAGGCCTCCGGGTCGATCCAGGAGGTCAAGAACGAACTCGGCGACGACCTGCGCTACGTGTGGCGGCATGCGCCGCTCACGGCGTACCACCCCAACGCCCTGGCCGGAGCCGAAGCTGCGGAGGCGGCCTCCCTGCAGGGCAAGTTCTTCGAATTCGAGCGCGGCCTGTTCGCCGACCAGGAGAATCAGCGTCCGTCCGACATCATCCGCCTCGCCCGCGACCTGGACCTGGACGTCGAGCGGTTCGAGCGCGACCTCACCTCGCCCGAGGTCACCGGGCGGGTCCGCGACGACATGTTGGATGCCGAGGCCATGGGCATCACCTCGGTGCCGACGCTCTTCATCAACGGGCGCCGGCACACCGGCCCGTACGATGCGCAGTCACTCATCCGCGCGCTCGCGCGACCCGAACAGGGCAGCGCAACCGCGTCGATGCCCACTCTCTGACACGCCGACTCCCCCGGAGGAACCCCCACGATGGGCAGCGAACAGGACCCTGTACAGCGGCCGGAGCTCACCGACGCCCAGTGGGAGCGACTGTGCACCTTCGGCACCGAGCACGAGGTGACCGCGGGTGAGTACGTCTTCCGCTCCGGCGATCGCGACTACGACCTGATCCTGGTCGAATCGGGCGAGGTGCAGATCGTCCGCGACTCGCTCTGGTGGATCGAGGAGGCCGTGATCGCCACGATGGGTCCGCGTTCCTTCGTGGGTGAGCTCGGCCTGCTCAACGGCCAGGGCGCGTTCCTCTCCGCGCGCGTGACCGGTCCGGGGAGGGTGCTGCGCGTGTCGCGGGCGCAGCTGCGCAAGCTCATGACCGAGGACGACGAGCTGTGCGACATCATCCTGCACGCGCTCTGGGCGCGCCGGGAGTCCCTGCGCAAGGGCCCGGCCGCCTTGACGCTCAAGCTGGTCGGCACGAGCTCCTCGGCCGACTTCCTGGCCCTGCGCCGCTTCGCCGAGCGGCTGGACCTCGTGCACGCAGCCGTGGAGTTGCCGGCCGGCGAGCTGGGGTCGCTGCGCGGGCACGACCTCACCGTCGAGGACCTTCCGGTCGCGTTCATCCAGGGGGAGCCGATGCTGCGCGCGACCCCGGGCATGGTGGCCGAACGACTGGGGCTGAGCTATCAGGCCAACGGCGACGAGATCGTCGACCTCGTGGTCGTCGGGGGCGGCCCGGCCGGACTGGCGGCGGCGATCTACGGCGCGTCCGAGGGGCTGAGCACCGTGCTGCTGGATGCGGTCGCGCCGGGCGGTCAGGCGGCGGCGACCTCCCGCATCGAGAACTTCCTCGGCTTCCCGTTCGGCGTCAGCGGCGGCGACCTGATCGGTCAGGCATCCCTTCAGGCCCTCAAGTTCGGTGTGCGGGTGTACGCCCCGTGCGAAGCCGTGAAGCTCGAGCCCGCCGGGGACCTGCTGGATGTGACGCTCACCGATGGGCGCATCATCCGCGCCCGCACGGCGATCGTCACCGCCGGAGCGGCGTACCGCCGGCTGGAGCTGGACCGCTGGAGCGACTTCGAGCGCGCGGGCATCTACTACGCGGCCACGCAGCTCGAGCTGCGGCAGGTGATGAACGCGCCCGTCGTCGTGGTCGGCGGAGCCAATTCGGCCGGCCAGGCGTCGCTCTACCTCGCCGCGAACGGGTGCCCCGTGCGCCTGGTCGTGCGCGGCGGCGACCTCGGCGCGCGGATGTCGTCCTATCTCGTCGACCGGCTGCTGGAGGAGCCCCGGGTGGAGGTGCACACGGGATCCCGCGTCGTGGGTCTGGACGGCGGCGACGCGCTCGAGCAGGTCCGCATCGACACCGTCGGCACGGTCGACGCCCGGGGGCTGTTCTGCTTCATCGGCGCGGATCCGGCCACCACGTGGCTGCCGGCGCTGGACCGCGACGTCGACGGGTTCCTGCGCACAGGCACCGACATCGCCGCGCAGTCGCTCGCGCAGTGGCAGCGCCTCGGGCGCGAGCCGCTGCCGTTCGAGACATCGCTCCCCCGCGTGTTCGCGGCGGGCGACGTGCGTCGCGGATCGATGAAGCGGGTCGCGGCGGCCGTCGGCGAGGGGTCCAGCGCCGTCGCGTCCGTGCATCGCGCACTCGCGGGCTGACGGCATCCGGTCGCCTCGAACCCCTGGGTTCCACGCGAACCCATGGGCTCGAGGGGCACCGGAAGGATGGGTTCGCGCGAGACGCATGGGTTCGGCGGGGAGCCGGCGCATGTTTCGGTGCGTAACGGGCGATGCGGGGGGCGCAGATGCTGGCCCATAGTCTCCGTGCATGACAGAAAGCGGCAGCCTGGGTTTCGCCACGCGCCAGATCCACGCCGGCGCAGAGCTGGATGACTCCCATCGTCCCCGGGCAACGCCGATCTACCTGACCGCCGGGTTCGTCTTCGACGACTTCGAGCAGGCGAGCGAACGCTTCGTGCAGTCCGACGACGGGTACAGCTACACGCGGGTCGGCAACCCGACCAACACGGCGGTCGAACGGCGGATCGCCGACCTCGAAGGCGGCATCGGCGCACTGCTGGTCGGCAGCGGTCAGGCGGCCGTCTCGACCGCCGTCCTCGCGCTGGGGGGGGCAGGCGATCACCTCGTCTCGGCGAACAGCATCTACGAGGGCTCCCGCGAGCTGTTCCGGGACAACCTCGGACGCCTGGGGATCACGACCTCGTTCGTGACCGACGCGAACGATCCCGCGGCGTGGGAGGCGGCGATCCGACCCGAGACCCGCGCCCTGTTCGCGGAGTCGATCCCGAATCCCAAGAACGACGTGCTCGACATCCGCGCCGTCGCGGCTGTCGCCCATCGCCACGGCATCCCGATCATCATCGACAACACCCTCGCGACGCCGTATCTTCTGCGGCCGATCGAGCACGGGGCCGATGTCGTCGTGCACTCGGCCAGCAAATTCCTCGCCGGTCACGGAACGGTGCTCGGCGGGGTGATCGTGGATGCCGGACGCATCGACTGGTCGGGCGCCGGCGCCCGATACCCCCACCTGGCGCGCACCGCCGGCGCGGATGGGCGCACCTTCGCCGAACGCTCGGGCCGCGCCGCGTTCCTGGACTATGCACGGTCGGTGATCGCCCTGCGTCAAGGCCCGTCGCCGTCTCCCTTCAACGCGTTCTTCATCCTGCAGGGCATCGAGACGCTGTCGCTGCGGGTGCAGCGGCACTGCGAATCGGCGCTGCGCATCGCCGAGTGGCTCGAGGCGCACCCCGCCGTGGAGAGCGTGGATTACAGCGGACTGGCCTCCAGCCCTCACCACGACCTCGCCGGCCGATACCTGCCGCGGGGGCAGGGCTCGGTCTTCGCCTTCACGCTTCACGGTGGCAGGGACGCCGCACGGACGTTCATGAACGCGGTGCAGCTGTTCACCCGGATGACGCACTTGGGGGATGTCCGCTCCCTCGTGCTGCACCCGGCGTCCACGACGCACGTGAACCGGTCGGAGCAGGAGCGGACGGCGGCGGGCATCGGCCAGGGACTGCTGCGCGTATCGATCGGCCTCGAAGACGCCGATGATCTGATCGCAGACCTCGACCGCGCCCTCGCAGCGGTGCAGGCGGCCGAACTGCTCGAGCGGGCGGGCATCGCATGAGCCGGCCGCAGCATTTCGGGTGGTTCCTCTCGCGCGGCTTCGGTCCGCACGGCTGGGCGCGCCCGTACTGGGAGTGGAACTACGACTGGCGCAGGCCCGGCCTGTACCAGGAGGGCGCCCGCGCCCTCGAGCAGGCGGGATTCGACTTCGTCCTGATCGAGGACGCGCTCTCGGTGGGAATCAGTCCCGAGACGCTGGATCTGCGCGTGCGCAAGGCGTACGGCGGGCCGAAACACGATCCGTGGACGCTGGCACCCTACCTGTTCGCCGCGACCGAGCACCTGGGCGTGATCCCGACCGCCAACCCCGCGGGGTGGCACCCCTACACCGCCGCACGTCAGTTCGCCTCGCTGCAGCACCTGTCCGCCGGGCGGGTGGGACTGAACGTCGTGACCGACGTCGGGTCCGCGCACCACTTCGGCCAGGATCGGCTGCCGCACGACCGCGCGTACGACCGTGCCCAGGAATGGCTCGACGCCCTGCGGCTGCTCTGGCGCAGCTGGGACGACGGAGCGCTCATCGCCGACCCCGACTCGCAGGTCTACGCAGATGGCTCGAAGATCCGCGCGGTGGAGCACCGCGGCCAGTACTGGTCGTTCGACGGACCGCTCAACGCGGAGCCTCTGCCCTCCGAGCCGGTCATCGCCTCGCCCGGGGGCTCGCCCCGCGGCATCCGCTTCGCCGGAGAGAATTCGCAGATCCAGCTCGCGCTGTCCAATCTCGACGTCGAGTCGGTGCGCGCCTACCGCGAGCGCGTCCGCGCGGATGCGGTGGCCCACGGGCGCGATCCCGCGTCGATCAAGACCATGTTCGTGTTCAAGCCGATCGTGGCGGCGTCCGCGGAGGAGGCGGATCGGATGGTGGCGGCATCCGCCGACCCTGACGACGGGGCTCTTGTCGCGGTCGCCGAGCAGTGGTCGAGCGACCTCGAAACCGACCTGACCGTACTCGACCTGGATCGACCGCTGGACCCGGCGATCTTCGGCGAGCACGTCTCACAGGGGACGATCAAGGGACTGCGCGGCCGATTCGACTCGTTCGCCGACGTGCCCTTCCGCCAGATCCTCGCCGGCAAAGCGCGGCTCGGCCGCATCGGCGACGGCATCAGCGGCACGGTCGGCACGGCTGAAGAGCTCGCGGATCTCATCCAGGCGCTCGGCGACGACGCGGACAACGACGGACTGATCTTCTCGGGCGACCTGCATCCGGTCACGCTGCATCGGGCCCTGGACGAGCTGGTTCCGATCCTGCGACGCCGCGGCATCCTGCGCAGCGACTTCGTTCCCGGCGGTCTGCAGGCGAATCTCTCCGCATTCTGACCCCGGAAGCCGCGGATGTTACAGCGCCGCGGCCCTGGAGGGAAGAGCACCGACCGCAAGCTGACCAGGCAATAGCCTGATCGGCGTCTCACAAGGTGCGCTGCCCCCCTGTCGGCGCCCACAACCCGAAGGAGAAATCATGCTCTGGACAATCATCGGTCTCATCATCATCGGCCTCATCGCCGGTCTCATCGCCCGCGCGGTCATCCCCGGCAAGCAGAGCATGGGGATCCTGCTGACGATCGTGCTCGGAATCGTCGGCTCGTTCGTCGGCGGCTTCCTCGGCTTCCTGATCTTCGGAAGCGACCCCAACGGCGGCTTCCTGCAGCCGGCCGGCATCATCGGCTCGATCATCGGCGCCATCATCGTGCTGGGCATCTACGTGCTGGTCACGCGCCGCGGCGCCACGCGCACGCGCTGACCGTCCGGGCATGCCGCGGCGATGCCGAACGCGGCATAATCGCGGCATGCCCCGCCACACCATCCACGCCCCCGCCGCTCCGCGTGCGGTCGGTCCCTACTCCCATGCCGCTTCCGGAGCCCACGGCTCTCCGCTCTACCTTTCCGGCCAGACGCCGATCGATCCCGAAACCGGTCGGCTCGTCGAGGGAGACGTGACGGCTCAGACCGAGCGGGTGCTCGCGAACCTCGCGCTCGTGCTGTCCTCCTGCGGTCGCGATCTGGCCGACGTGGTCAAGGTCAACGTGTACCTCACCTCGATGCAGGACTTCGCCGCGATGAACGAGGTCTACGCCGAGGTGTTCCAGCCGCCGTACCCCGCTCGCACCACCGTTGCCGTGGCCGGCCTGCCGCTCGGCGCTCGCGTCGAGATCGAGGTCGTCGCCTCCTAGCGCCCGGTGCGCGAGGGCACCGCCTAAAAGGCCGAGCCGGTCCGCCAGGACATCTTCTGCAGCAAGAAGCTGTTGCCGTCGGGGTCGGCGAAGTCGGCGTACCGCACACCGCCGCCGACGTGGACGATCTCGGACACCTCGATCCCGCGCGCGATCAGCTCCTCACGCGCGGCCTCGATGTCCTCGACGACGAGGTGGATGCCGCGGGCAGAACCGGGCGGCGCCTTTTCGAGCATCGGCACTCCATGACTGAGCGAAAGGGAGCACGACGAGCCCTCGGGCGTGAGCTGGACGAATCGGACGCCGTCCGCCGGCGCGACGTCGACGTCGACGTCGAGGGTGAATCCCACCTGCTCGGTGTAGAAGCGCAGCGACCGCTCGATGTCGGCGACAGGGAGGGGGACGAGCTCGAGTTTCATTCTCATCGGGTGCCCTTGACTCGGGTGAACGGATGTGTACTCTGTGAACATAGCATGTGGACGACGTTCACATGCTGATTCCCGCACGGCAGGATCCCGGCGAAAGGTTCACGATGGATTCGACGACGACAGCTGCGCTTCCCCCCGTCACCGACGCTCATCACTGGCGCCGGCAGCTGGATGAGCTGCGCATCCGCGAGAAGGCCGCGACGCGCGAACTGGACGCCATCGCCGCGCAGCGGCGCCGCCTGCCGATGGTGGAGATGCCCGACTACGTGCTGCAGAGCGCGGACGGCCCGGTGGCACTCGCCGACCTCTTCCAAGGACGCAGGCAGCTGATCACGTATCACCACATGTGGTGGCCGGGAAAGGACTGGCAGTGCCCCGGGTGCACGGGCTTCACCTCGCAGTTCACCCGGCTGGATTTCCTCGACCCCTACGACGCCCGTTTCGTGATCGTCACGCAGGGAGAGATCGGCGAGGCGCTGGCCTACCGCGAGAAGGTCGGCAACCGGATGGACTGGTACTCGACGCACGACAGTCCGTTCGGCGCCGACGTCGACGCTCCTCCCGGGGGCGGCTTCGCCGTCAACGTGTTCCTGCGCGACGGCGACAAGGTCTACCGGACGTGGCACACGAACGGCCGCGGCACCGAGCAGCTCACGCACACCTTCCCGCTCATCGACCTGCTGCCCTACGGGCGCCAGGAGGAGTGGCAGGACTCCCCGGCAGGCTGGCCGCAGAATCCGACCTACGAGGGCTGGGGCGGCTCCGAGGACATCGCCCGGCTGTACGGCCCCGGCCACGAGGAGTGAACCCGCGGACGTGAGGGACCCGCAGGCCCTTTGCGCCGCGCCGGGCGCGGACTAGTTTGGAGCCGTGTCCGCTCCCGCGACCGACGCCCGCACCGCCCACGTCCTCGGCGTGGAGCGGCTTGTCGAGAGCTATCGGGCGATCGGACCGGGCGAGACCGTCCGGCTGGCCAAACGGACCTCGAACCTGTTCCGCGGCCGAGCGGCACCGCTCACCCGCGGCCTGGACACGTCGGGTCTGACGGGAGTCCTCTCGGTGGACGCCGAGCATCGCACGGCGGATGTGGCCGGCATGTGCACGTACGAGGACCTGGTCGCGGTCACCCTCCCCTACGGTCTCGCGCCGCTCGTCGTGCCGCAGCTGAAGACGATCACCCTCGGCGGCGCGGTCACCGGGCTGGGCATCGAATCCAGCTCGTTCCGCGCCGGGCTGCCGCACGAGTCGGTGCTCGAGATGGACATCCTCACCGGTGCCGGTGAGCTGGTCACGGCCTCGCCGGAGGAGAACGCCGACCTGTTCCGCGCGTTCCCCAATTCCTACGGGACGCTGGGGTACGCCGTCCGCCTGCGCATCGAACTCGAGCCCGTGCAGCCGTTCGTCGCGCTCACGCATCTGCGCTTCCACGACCTGCACGCCCTCGTGGCGAAGATGGACGACATCGTGGCCACCGGACGTCACGACGGCGTCGCGGTCGACTACCTCGACGGCGTGGTCTTCGGCGCCGACGAGAGCTACCTGTGCCTGGGCACGAAGACGGCCGAGCCGGGCCCGGTGAGCGACTACACGGGCCGGCAGATCTACTACCGCTCGATCGTCCACGAGACGGGCGTCACCACAGACCGGCTGACCATCGCCGACTACCTGTGGCGCTGGGACACCGACTGGTTCTGGTGTTCCGCGGCGTTCGGGGCGCAACATCCTCTCGTCCGTCGCGTCTGGCCCCGCCGGCACCTGCGCAGCGACTCCTACGCCAAGCTCATGCGGCTCGAGCGGCGCTTCGACATCGGCGACCGCCTCGAGAAGCTCCGCGGTCGCCCGCCGCGGGAGCGCGTGATCCAGGACGTCGAGATCCCCATCGAGCGCACGGTGGAGTTCCTGGACTGGTTCCTGGCGCACGTCCCGATCGAGCCGATCTGGCTCTGCCCGTTGCGTCTGCGGGACGACCGCGGCTGGCCGCTGTACCCGATCGCGCCGCACCGTACCTACGTGAACGTCGGCTTCTGGTCGACCGTGCCCATCGGCCCGACCGAAGGGTCGACGAACCGCCTGATCGAGCGCCGGGTGAGCGAGCTGGACGGACACAAGTCGCTCTACTCCGACGCGTTCTACTCCCGCGCCGAGTTCGACGAGCTGTACGGCGGCGAGACGTACCGAGCGATCAAGGGACGCTACGACCCGGACTCCCGGATGCTCGATCTGTACGCGAAGGCGGTGCAACGGCGATGACGACGTTCGAGGACGAGAGATCGGATGCCGCCGACCCGGCTCAACCGCACACACCGGATGCCGGTCGCCCGGCACCCGACGAGGCGAAGCTGACCCTCGCGGAGGTTCTCGAGATCTTCGCCGGCAGCCGGCTTCCCCTGCGCATCACGGCCTACGACGGGAGCACAGCGGGGCCGGTGGACGCACCGTTCGGTCTCGATCTGAAGACGCCGCGAGGAACGACGTACCTCGCCACGGGGATGGGGGACCTCGGACTCGCGCGGGCCTACGTCGCCGGCGACCTGGACATCCACGGCGTTCATCCCGGTGATCCCTACGAGCTGCTCAAGGCGCTGGCCGAGAGCCTCGAGTTCCATCGCCCGCCCGTGAAGCAGATGGCGCGGATCGTCCGCTCGATCGGGATCGAGCACCTGCGGCCGATCGCCCCACCACCCCAGGAGGTGCCGCCGCGATGGCGGCGCATCGCCGGGGGACTGCGTCACAGCAAGTCCCGCGACGCCGAGGCGATCCATCACCACTACGACGTCTCGAACACCTTCTACGAGTGGGTGCTCGGACCGTCCATGACCTATACGTGCGCGTGCTACCCGCATGGCGAGGCCAGCCTCGAGGAGGCCCAGGAGAACAAGTACCGCCTGATCTTCGAGAAGCTGCGGCTGCAGCCGGGTGACCGCCTGCTCGATGTCGGGTGCGGCTGGGGCGGAATGGTGCGCTATGCGGCACGACGCGGGGTTCGGGCCATCGGCGTGACCCTCTCGCGCGAGCAGACCGACTGGGCCCGGCAGGCGATCCAGGACGAAGGACTGGGCGATCTCGCCGAGGTGCGCTTCAGCGACTACCGTGACGTCGCCGAGGGGAGCTTCGACGCGGTGTCATCCATCGGCCTGCTCGAGCACATCGGCGTGCGAAACTACGCGTCGTACTTCCGTTTCCTGCAGTCCCGCCTCCGGCCCGGAGGGATGCTGCTCAATCACTGCATCACGCGCTCGGACAACCGCACCGAACCATCGGCGCGCGGTTTCATCGACCGCTACGTCTTCCCCGACGGGGAGCTGACCGGCTCGGGGCGGATCATCACCGAAGCGCAGGACGCGGGCCTGGAAGTGCTGCACGAAGAGAATCTGCGGCCGCACTACGCCCTGACGCTGCGCGATTGGTGCGCGAACCTGGTGGAGCACTGGGACGACGCCGTGGCCGAAGTCGGCCTGCCTGCCGCAAAGGTCTGGGGACTGTACATGGCCGGATCACGGCTGGCCTTCGAGACCGGCGGCATCCAGCTGCATCACGTGCTGGCTGTGAAACCCCATGAGGACGGCCGCCACGATCTGCCGCTGCGACCGTGGTGGGCTGCCTGAGTCGTCGAACGCCGATGTCGTGACCGCGTAGGCGGCGTTTCTCCCTCTGTCAATCCCCGGATTCCCGGCGGTGGCCGCGCGCAGAATGGCGGCACAGCCGGTTGGGGCCGGCCACCACAGGATCGAGCGCGCCCCGCGCGTGAAGCGGAGACCCGACAGCATGCCCACCCCTTACCTTTTCGATGGCCGCCCCCTCCCGACGCCGACCCGGGACCGCGGGCCGTCCGCCCCATTCGACGACGCCCTGCGACCGACGGCCGCCGAACTGGCGGAGGCCGTAGACCGCTACAGCCGCGACGCACGGCGTCTGCGCGTGTGGGGCTCGTGGTTCATCGGGATGTTCACACTCTGGGCGACACTGACGGGAATCCTCCTGCTGCGGATGTTCGGCCTGATCTGACGGCGCTCAGGCCGCGCCGGCGCGATGCGCCTCGGCGACAGCCTCTCGGATGCCGTCCCGGTGCGGCGTTCCGTGGCCGGGAAGCGTCAGTCGCGCATCGGTGGCGGCGAGCCGGCCGAGGCTCACCACGTTCGCTGAGACGTCGGCCGTCGCGGCCCGAGCGACCATGCGCGGGCCGCGGTTCCCGGTGTACGGGTCGAGCGTCACGAGTGCGTCGCCGCTGAAGAGGATGCCCGCATCCGGGAGGAAGTACGCGCAATGGCCGTCCGTGTGCCCGGGCGAGAAGACCGGCACCGGACGCCCGGGCACATCCAGCGCGGCACCGGGTATCACCTCGCGTGCGTCGACCCCGCGCACCGACAGCGCACCGGCGGCGGTCATGCGGGCCAAGAGCGGCACCGCGCGGGGGTACCGCAGCGGGTAGCGCCAGCGGGCGGATTCCCGACGGTAGCGATAGGGATGCCGGGCGAGCTCACGGTCGGCGGCGTGGACGCGTGAAGCCACCCCATGCCGGTCCTCCAGACGTCGCGAGAGGCCGACATGATCGAAGTGTCCGTGCGTGAGGAGGACGGCCGAGAGGTGCTCGGGTCTCGCACCCAGCCGCCCGAGGGCCGACCTCAGCGTGCGCCACATCCCCGGAAGACCCGCGTCGATCAGGGTCAGTCCGTCGCCGGAATCGAGCAGGTAGCAGTTCACGCCGGCCCGATGGATGCGCAGCACCCCGGCCGCCACCTCGGTCACACTCTCGCGTTCGTCCGCGCCCATGCCGTGCCTCGCCTTCGCTGGTCACCCGAGCGTGCCCACGGGTCGGCATCCGTCCGAGGGGGTTGCGCGAGGCCACGTGGGATGCAAGGCATGCAACGGCCCTCGCGCTTATGCCACGCCGCTTCTCCCGGCGCAACCCCCTCTGCACAGCGCGGCGACGACGGTGACACTCGCTTCTCACTTCGTCCGCCCTCGAGGAGGCGCACATGCGAGCAATGACCTACCGCGGCCCCTACAAGCTTCGGGTCGAGGACAAGCCCGATCCGCGCATCGAGCACCCCAATGACGCGATCGTGCGCGTGGAGCTGGCCGCGATCTGCGGGTCGGACCTGCACCTGTACCACGGCATGCTCCCGGACACCCGGATCGGCCATACCTTCGGACACGAGTTCATCGGCACCGTGGAGCAGGTGGGCTCGTCGGTGCAGAGCCTCTCGGTGGGCGACCGCGTGATGGTGCCGTTCCACATCTCGTGCGGCAGCTGCTACTTCTGCGCACGCGGACTGTTCACGAACTGCCACAACGTCAATCCGAACGCCACCGCGGTCGGCGGGATCTTCGGCTACTCCCACACCGCCGGCGGCTACGACGGAGGCCAGGCGGAGCGCGTGCGGGTGCCGTTCGCCGACGTCGGCCCGTCGGTCATCCCCGCCGACATCCACCCCGAGGACGCGCTGCTGCTGACCGACGCCTTCTCGACCGGCTACTTCGGGGCGCAGCTGGCAGACATCTCCTCGGGAGACACGGCCGTCGTCTTCGGCGCCGGCCCGGTCGGACTGGCCGCAGCGCGGTCGTGCTGGCTCATGGGCGCGGGGCGGGTGATCGTCGTCGACCACCTCGATTACCGCCTCCGCAAAGCGGAAGACTTCGCGATCGCCGAGACGATCAACTTCGCGCACGTCCCGGACATCGTCCGCGACCTCAAGAAGGCGACCGACGGACTCGGGGCCGACGTCGTGATCGATGCGGTGGGAGCGGAGGCCGACGGCCATGTGCTGCAGCACGTCACCTCCGCCAAGCTCAAGCTTCAGGGCGGCTCGCCGGTCGCGCTCAACTGGGCGATCGACTCCGTGCGCAAGGGCGGGACGGTGTCGGTCATGGGCGCCTACGGACCGCTCTTCAGCGCCGTGAAGTTCGGTGATGCGATGAACAAGGGTCTGACCATCCGCACGAACCAGGCGCCGGCGAAACGGCAGTGGCCGCGGCTGTTCGAGCACATCCGGGCGGGATACATCTCCCCGAAGGACCTGATCACCCACCGCTTCCCCCTCGAGGACATCCCCGAGGCGTACCACGTCTTCTCGTCGAAGCTCGACGACATCATCAAGCCCGTGATCACGGTCGCCGCGTGAGCGCACGACCGGAGCGCACAGCCACCAGGCCCTGGGTGCTCGCCGGGCTGGTGGCCGTGCAGTGCGTGCGAGTCGCCACGGCGCTCGTGATGCGCGCCCGCGCGCGGTGAGCCGGGAGATCGCAGGGCCATGAGCACACGGGAAGCGCCCTCCACCCCCGCCCCGCCCGGCCGACCGACCACTCTGCCGCCGCGGCAGGCGGCGCTGCTGCATCGCACCAGGGTCGATCAGAAAGGCAACATCATCGTCCGGTGGATCACCTCCACCGACCACAAGACGATCGGCTACCTGTACCTCATCTCGTCGGTGATGTTCTTCATGCTCGGCGGGGTGATGGCCCTCATCATCCGCGCAGAGCTGTTCGAACCGGGAATGCAGATCGTCCCGACCAAAGAGCAGTACAACCAGCTGTTCACGATGCACGGCACGATCATGCTGCTGATGTTCGCGACGCCCCTTTTCGCGGGGTTCGCGAACGTCATCATGCCGCTGCAGATCGGTGCGCCGGACGTGGCCTTCCCGCGTCTGAACGCCTTCGCGTTCTGGCTGTTCCTGTTCGGCTCGACGATCGCCGTCGCCGGATTCCTCACCCCTCAGGGAGCGGCAGCCTTCGGATGGACGGCGTACCAGCCCCTGGCGAACGCCACGTTCACACCGGGGGTCGGCGGAAATCTGTGGATGCTGGGGCTCGGGATGAGCGGCTTCGGCACGATCCTCGGAGCGGTCAACTTCATCACCACGATCATCACCCTGCGTGCCCCCGGCATGACGATGTGGCGGATGCCGATCTTCACGTGGAACACGCTGGTGACCAGCATCCTCGTCCTCCTCGCGTTCCCGGTGCTGGCCGCCGCGATCCTGGCTGCGGCCGCGGACCGCGTTCTCGGCGCCCACATCTACGACCCGCAGAACGGCGGCGTGCTGCTGTGGCAGCACCTGTTCTGGTTCTTCGGGCACCCCGAGGTCTACATCATCGCGCTGCCGTTCTTCGGGATCATCACGGAGATCTTCCCGGTCTTCAGCCGCAAGCCGATCTTCGGCTACCGCACGCTCGTGTACGCGACGATCGCGATCGCGGCGCTCTCGGTCGCCGTGTGGGCTCACCACATGTACGCGACCGGCGCCGTGCTGCTGCCGTTCTTCGCACTCACCACGATGCTGATCGCGGTGCCGACGGGGGTGAAGATCTTCAACTGGATCGGCACGATGTGGCGCGGGTCCATCACGTTCGAGTCGCCGATCGTGTTCGCGATCGGCTTCCTGGTGACCTTCGTGTTCGGCGGCCTGACCGGCGTGATCCTCGCATCGCCGCCGCTGGATTTCCAGCTCCACGACACGTACTTCGTCGTGGCGCACTTCCATTACGTCGTGTTCGGCACCGTCGTGTTCGCGATGTTCGCCGGCTTCTACTTCTGGTGGCCCAAGTTCACCGGCAAGATGCTCGACGAGCGCCTCGCGATGATCCACTTCTGGATGCTGTTCGTCGGCTTCCACATGACCTTCCTCATCCAGCACTGGCTGGGGGTGCAGGGCATGCCGCGACGCTACGCGGATTACGCCGACGAAGATCGGTTCACCTGGATGAATCAGCTCTCGACCGCCGGCGCCATGATCCTCGGCGCCTCGATGATCCCGTTCCTGTTCAACGTGTGGATCACGGCGCGCAAGGCGCCGCGGATCACCGTGAACGACCCGTGGGGATACGGGGCGTCGCTGGAGTGGGCGACCTCCTGCCCCCCGCCGCGGCACAACTTCACCTCGATTCCGCGCATCCGCAGCGAGCGGCCCGCGTTCGATCTCAACCACCCCGAGGCCGGCATCCCGGTCGGCGTCGGCCCGGCGAAGGACGCCCCTGACACGGCGATCGTCGACGCCGACAGGACCGACGCCCCCCTGTCCCCTCGAGAAAAGGAGAAATAGATGTTCTTTCACCGGCAGGAACTGCAGTTCAGCTCCACGCCAGACAAGCCGGATGCCGTCTTCGCCAGGCGCATGCAGGAGGTGCTCGGCGGCCAGTACGGCGAGATCACGGTGGCGATGCAGTACGGGTTCCAGGCATGGAACAGCCACATTCCCGGCAAGTACCGCGACCTGCTCTTCGGTATCGGCGCGGAGGAATTCGGCCACGTCGAGATGCTGGCCGTGATGATCGCGCAGCTGCTGGAGAAGGCGCCGGTCGAGCAGTCCGAGGCCGCCGCGGCATCCGACCCGGTTCTGGGGGCGGTGATGGGCGGAATGGACGTGCAGCACGCGATCGTCGCGGGTGCCGGAGCGCGTCCGGTCGACAGCAACGGCAATCCCTGGCAGGGCTCGTACATCACGGCCAGCGGAAACCTCCTCGCCGATTTCACGGCGAACGCCAACGCCGAGATGCAGGGGCGGCTGCAGGTCGCGCGCATCTACAACATGACCGATGACAAGGGCGTGCGCGAGCTGCTCTCGTTCCTGCTCGCGCGCGACACGATGCACCAGAACCAGTGGCTGCGCGCCGCGCAGGAGCTGCGTGACGAGGGAGTGGAGGACCTGCCGGTGCCCGGAAACTTCCCGCTTTCCCAGGAGGCCCGCGAGCACGCCTACAAGTACATCAACTTCTCCGACGGGGCCGCCGCCGCAGACGGCGCGTGGGCGTCGGGCCCGACCCCGGACGGGAAGGGGGAGTTCACCTACCTCGACGGTCCGGACACTTTCGCGCCGATGCCGCCGCCGACCACCCCCGACCCGCGCCTGTTCGGCACAGACGCGAAGCCCAACCTGATCGACAAAGCCGAGGGCGTCGTCCGCGACAAGCTCTCGTAAGCCCGGGACGCCGTGACCGGCGCGCCCCGCACCCCCTCGAAGCCGCCAGGCTTCCTCACCGAAGGAGAAGGAAATGAACGACACCACCCGCTCCGCCGTGCGGCACAGGTACGCCGAGACGGCCATCCAGAAGACCGCACTGGCCTTCGGCATCGTGTTCGCCCTGGTCGGCATCGCCGGCTTCATCCCGGGGCTGACCACGAACGTGGACACCATGCAGTTCGCCGGGCACGAGTCCGAGGCCCTGCTGCTCGGCATCTTCCAGGTGTCGATCCTGCACAACATCGTCCACCTGCTGTTCGGGGTGGCGGGGCTCGCGGCCGCCGCCACGGCCCGCGCCTCGCGGCTCTACCTGCTGGTGGGCGGCGTGATCTATCTCGTGCTCTGGCTGTACGGCCTGTTCGTCGCGGGCTCCGACATGGGCGGCAACTTCGTGCCGCTCAACAGCGCCGACAACTGGCTGCACCTCGTGCTGGGGATCGCGATGGTCCTGCTCGGCTTCCTCGTCGGGCGCGACCGCGCGACGACCACCGGCCGCGCCGGGCGCGTCTGAGGGTTCGCCACGCAACGATGTCACGCTCCCGCCTCCGCGGCGGAGCGTGACGTCGTTCGGCGTGGCGCGGCTCCTAGGGCTGCGCCGCGTCCGAATCCGGTGCTTCGGGCTGTTCCAGGCTCGAGCCGGACTCGGCCCGGGCGGCATCCTCACGCACCTCGTCGCTCACGGCGTCGGTGGGTGGGGCGTCATCGGCCCGGGCGTCGTCGGAGTGGCGCTCGTGCGGGGTGGGGTCGCTCATGTTCGGTTTCCTTCCGTTGTCCGCATCCTGGCGCCGGCGGATGCCGGGCGGTAGGCGCTTGACAGCCGCAGCCGCGCTACCGGTGCAACGGCTTCGGCGTCCATTCGCCGGGCGTCGTGAACGGCGCATCCAGCACGTCCAGCCCGTCGTCGGCGACGGTCGCCACGCACATCAGCAGGGAGTACGAGGGGACCCCCTCGTAGGTCTGCCTGCGGATGATCGCCGCCGGGTCATCGCCCGGCAGATCGGCGCTGCGCTCGATGATCGGCATCCACTCACGCCACCAGGCGCCGTCGTGCGCGCCCGACGATGCCGCCTCGCGGAACTCGGGCAGCCATCGCACGATCCGCGCGGTGGCCGGGTCGTCGACGTCGTCGTGGGCCACCATGTGCGTCCCGGGCGAGAGGTCGACGGTGCGGCGCTGCAGGCCGTCCCACGACACCACTCGCGCAGTGTGGGCGGTGACCTCGACGAGGTTGAAGCCGCGCGTCGGCGGGTGCGGCCCGGGCGAGCGCCCGGCCGCCGACTCGAGCGCGACGCCGCCTCGGGTGCGCACCGCATCATCCGGACGATCCGAAAGGTCGTGCCGGTTGAGCAGCACCGCGAGCCGGCGAGCCTCCGGTGCGGCTGCGAGCCAGGCGCCGCCCGCGCGCGCGTCGCGGATGCCGATCACGCCCGGGTAGGCCTCCGGCCACCATGCGCCGAGGCGATCCCACGCGCGGCCGGGATCCTCGTCGCGGACGGCGAGCAGCCGCACCGGAGCCGTGCGGTCTTCGGGAACCGTGATGATCACCGTGCACACGGGGACGTCCTCTCCGGGGGGATGCCGCCGGAGCGGGCGCTCGCGCGGCGTGCGAGAATCGGCGCGTGTACGTCATCGTCGGAGTGACGGGCGGGATCGCCGCCTACAAGACCGTGCAGCTCGTGCGGCTGCTCGTCCTCGACGGTCATGAGGTGCACGTCGTCCCGACCGACGACGCGGTGCGGTTCGTCGGCATCCCGACGTGGGAGGCCATCAGCCGTCATCCGGTCACCACCTCTGTCCACGACGATGTGGCGAGAGTCCGGCACGTGGCGCTCGGGCAGGCCGCCGATCTGGTGATCGTCGCTCCCGCCACGGCGAACTTCCTCGCGAAGATGGCCGCCGGACTGGCCGACGACCTGCTCGGAACGAGCCTACTGGCCACCACCGCACCGGTCGTCGTGGCGCCGGCGATGCACACCGAGATGTGGCGGCACCCCGCGACGCGGCACAACGTCGAGGTGCTGCGCAGCCGCGGCGTGCAGATCATCGGCCCCGAGGACGGGCCCCTGACCGGAGGCGACGTCGGCCCGGGCCGCATGAGCGAGCCCGAGCGGATCCACGCGTTCGCGACCACCCTGCTGTCCCCGCGCGAGGACCTCGCCGGGTTGCGAGTGCTCGTCACCGCGGGCGGCACGCGCGAGCCCATCGACCCGGTGCGCTATATCGGCAATCGCTCGAGCGGGCGGCAGGGGGTCGCCGTGGCGCTCGCGGCCGCCGAGCGGGGCGCGCATGTCGTGCTCGTCGCTGCGCATGCCGACGCGGAGGTGCTCTTCCAGGCGCGGGCCCACTCGCGCATCGAGGTCGCATCCGCACCCACCGCGGCCGATCTGGCCGCTGAGGTGCGTGCGCGCACCGCCGCTGCCGACGTGATCGTGATGGCTGCCGCCGTCGCCGACTACCGGGTGGCCGCGGCCTCCGACCGCAAACTCGCCAAAGAGGAGACCGGCGGCGAGGTCACGCTGCGGCTGGTCGAGACCGAGGACATCCTGGCCGCTCTCGTCCGCGACCGGCGACCCGGTCAGACGATCGTCGGGTTCGCCGCCGAGACCGAGACGGATGCCGCGGCCCTGCTCGAGCGCGCCCGCCGCAAGCGCCGCCGGAAGGGCGTCGACCTGCTCGCCGTCAACGAGGTCGGGTGGGAGAAGGGCTTCGAGAGCCCGCAGAACACGCTGATGCTGATCGACGCCGCCGACGAGGTCGTCGCCACCGTCTCCGGCAGCAAGCGGGACGTCGCGGACGCGCTCTGGGATGCGGTGCTCGCCCTGCGCTGACGCGCGGGTCGCGGCATCCATTCGCGTCGGCTATCGTGGACGGGTGCTGACCTGTCGTTGTTGTCGCTGAGTGCCCCGCACTCCTCTTCGACGACCCCCGACAGCCGCCGCGCTTCCGATGCGCGGCCTTTCCCACAGGATGCCATCGTGCGATACGCGCAGAGCGTGGCCGACCTCGTCGGCAACACCCCCCTCGTCCGGCTGAACCGCGTCACCACCGGCATCCGTGCCACGGTGCTCGCCAAGGTCGAGTACTTCAACCCCGGCGGCTCGGCCAAAGACCGCATCGCGAAGAACATCATCGACACGGCCGAGCGCGACGGCCTGCTGCGCCCCGGCGGGACGATCGTCGAGCCGACGAGCGGCAACACCGGTGTCGGCCTCGCCCTGGTCGCCCTGCAGCGCGGCTATCGCATGATCTTCGTCGTGCCCGACAAGTTCGCCGGCGAGAAGGTCGACGTGCTGCGCGCCTACGGCGCCGAGGTGGTCATCACCGAGACGAGTGTCGACCCCGACGACCCCCGCTCGTACTACAGCGTCTCCGACCGGATCGCGAGCGAGATCCCCGGCGCTTTCAAGCCGAACCAGTTCGCGAACCAGAACGGACCCCGCGGACACTTCGAGACGACCGGTCCCGAGATCTGGCGCGACACCGACGGCCTGATCACGCACTTCGTCGCGAGCATCGGCACCGGCGGCACGATCACCGGCACCGGCCGATACCTGCGCGAGCTGTCGCAGGGCGGCGTGCGGGTGGTCGGCGTCGACCCGGAGGGTTCGATCTACTCGGGCGGTCCGATCCACGGCTACGCGGTCGAGGGTGTGGGCGAGGACTTCTGGCCCGAGACCTTCGATCCCACCGTCGTGGACGAATACCAGCGGGTCGGCGATGCGGAGTCGTTCGCGATGACCCGTCGCCTGGCCCGCGAAGAGGGACTGCTCGTCGGCGGGTCCAGCGGCATGGCGGTCGTCGGTGCCCTGCGCACCGCGCGCGACCTGCCCGAGGACGCCGTCGTGGTGGTGCTGCTTCCCGACCACGGCCGCGCCTACGTGAGCAAGATCTTCAACGACGAATGGATGCGGCAGCGCGGGTTCGAGGTGGAGCAGCCGACTGCCGAACCGACGACCATCCCCGCCCCGAGGAGCAACGCATGAGCGAGCGCGACGCCGCACGAGGATTCGACAGTCTGGCTGTGCACGCCGGCCAGACGCCGGACCCCACGACCGGCGCGGTCATCCCGCCCGTGCACTTCTCCACGACCTTCGCGCAGGACGGCATCGGCGGGCTCCGCCAGGGGTACGAATACGGCCGCAGCGGCAATCCGACGCGCACCGCGCTCGAGACCCAGCTGGCCGCGCTCGAGGGCGGCCGGCATGCGCTCTCCTTCTCCTCCGGGCTCGCCGCCGAGGACGCGCTGCTGCGCGCGGTGCTGAAGCCGGGCGACGAGGTGCTCCTGGGCAACGACGTATACGGCGGCACCTACCGTCTCATCTCCCGCATCCTCGGCCCGTGGGGCATCGGGCTGCGCGTGGTCGACATGAGCGATCTGCCCGCCGTCGCCGCCGAGCTGGAAACCAAGCCCGCCCGCATCCTCTGGGTCGAGACCCCGAGCAATCCGATGCTGCGCATCACCGACATCGCCGGGCTCTCCCGCCTCGGCCGGGATGCCGGCGCACTCGTCGTCGTCGACAACACCTTCGCCTCCCCCGCCCTGCAGCAGCCGCTGAACCTCGGCGCCGACGTCGTGGTGCACTCCGCGACCAAATACCTCGGCGGACACTCGGATGTCGTCGGCGGAGCGCTCGTGATGAACGACGACACGGTCGCCGAGCAGGCGAAGTTCCTGCAGTTCGCCGCGGGCGCCGTCTCCGGCCCCTTGGACGCGTGGCTCACCACACGCGGAATCAAGACGCTCGGCATCCGGATGCAGCGGCACAGCGAGAACGCCACGGCGGTCGCCGCGTTCCTCGAGGGGCACGACCGGGTCGCGCGCGTCTACTACCCGGGCCTCTCCTCGCATCCGGGACACGAGCTGGCTGCCCGGCAGATGTCCGCGTTCGGGGGCATCGTCTCGCTCGCGCTGTCCGACGGGCCGGCGGCACGCAGATTCGCTGAGTCGACCCGGCTCTTCACCCTCGCCGAATCGCTCGGCGGCGTGGAGTCGCTCGTCAACTACCCCGACGCGATGACCCACGCGTCGGTGCGCGGCACGGAGCTCGCCGTGCCCGACGAGCTCGTGCGGCTGTCGGTGGGCATCGAGAGCGTGGACGACCTGCTCACCGACCTCGAGCAGGCGCTGGCCGGCCTCTAGCCGCTGGTCGGTGCGAGTTGCGCCATCTGGCCGCTTCGACGTGCTGCATTGCGGCCGTTCGCCGCAACTCAGCGCGTCAGTCGGGCAGGGGGTTCTCGCGGCGCGCGGCGCGGGCTTCATCCAGCAGCACGTGCTGCGCGCCCTCGTAGAGCTCCATCGCCTGAGCGGGGGTGTCGCCGACCGCGGTCATGCCGACGCGGCCGTGCTCGGTCAGGCAGCTGATCATGTGGAACACGATGCCCGCCTGCCTCGACTGATCGAAGTGCAGTCCGTGCCTGGCGACCACGTCGAACAGGTCGCCGATCGACAGGGCCCGCAGCTCGTCGGCCTCGAGGTGGTCGGTCGCGACGAGGTGCTTCTCGTCGCCCTCGCGCGTCACGAACCGGCCCGACTCGGCGTCGTAGCTTCCATCGGTCAGGAACTGGAGTGTGAGGAACGGATGCGTCGTGCCGCCCTTGCGCAGATTCAACTCGATCGCGTACGCGGACCATTGGCCCGCGGCATCCCGCACGACGACGAAGTCGACGGCGAATCGTCCGATCACACCCTCCCCAGCGAGGCGCTGCCCGATCGCCATTCCGGGTTCGCTGATCAGGCGGGAGTACGCCGGGTCGGCGGGAAACGTGCACCCGAGGTAGCTCTGGCCGGTCGCGCCGCCGAGCAGCTGATCGTGTGTGGAGAGCAGCTCGACGCTGCCGTCGGGCCGCACGCGCAGCTGCACGCTCGGACTCAGGAGGTCTTCGCCGACGATCCTCTCCTCGACGATGCCTCCATCCGAGGCCAGCTTGCCGACGTACCAGTCGAACGGGATGCTGGGCGATTCGAACTGCATGGAGTCGAGGCGTTCGAGAATCGCCGTGCGGCGCTCGGATGCCAACAGGCCGGCGATCCCGGCGAGTTCGACGAGCGCGTTGCCTGTGCCCGACACGCCGTCGTTGAGCTTCACGATGACCTCGCCCATGGTCGGGCGGATCTCGAGCATCCCGTCGATCGCCGCCGCGACGTCTTCGATGCTGTGCAGGTCCTCGACACCGAGCGGGTAGGCGACGCCCACTTCCCCGAACAGGCGCCGGCAGCCCGTCTTGGTCCCGAGGGGAGCCAGCCGCGGGTCGGCGCCGTACATCGGGATGCCCAGGGTCACGGCGATGTCGCGCTCGAGGTCGGTCGTGTTGTAGGGGATCAGGTGGCTGCGCATTCGATTCGGGATGTGGTCCGCGATGCGGGCGAGCAGCCGCGGACGCTCGAGCAGCTTCACGCTGAGCGGGCGCACCGATGCATCGCCCACCGACATCAGGGTCAGTCGCGCAAGGGCGTGGCTCGGAATGACACCCGGCAGGAGCGCCAGGTAGTACTCGACGATCCTCGGGTCGATCGGCATCGATGTGACGTAGATCATGCGCAGCCGCGGCTGTCGCAGCAGCAGGAGCAGGAAGAGGAACCGCTCCTCGTAGGCCTGCGTGGTGCTGCCGCTTACGGTCGTTCCGCTGGGCGTCACGGACGGGATGACGACGACCGACTCGTCGTCACTGTCGTGCCTCATCGCGTCCCAGACCGACGGCATCCGATCCTGCAGACGCTGGAACCGAGCGATGCGGGCGTCGTCGTCGAGGTCCGAAAGGGTCTGGACGGGCGCTGTCGCGAGTGTCGTCATGGGATGAGCTTCACCTTCGATTCATCGATGCCGGTCACATCGAATGCCCGGACGGGCCGGCTGAAACCGCGCAGATCGAGATCGCCCACCTGTATGCCGATGGCGAGGCCCTCGGTCGCCGAGAACACGCGCTGCGCGACGAGCACCTGCCCTGAGGCAGCCTCACCGCACAGCCGGGCGGCCAGGTTCGTGACGCTGCCGATCGCCGCGTAGTCGAAGCGCCCCTCGAAGCCGATGCGGCCAAGCGTCGCGAATCCCTGCGCAATGCCGATCCCGAAGCCGAGGTCGTAGCCGCGCCGGCTCCAGCCGGCCGCGAGCTCGGCCACGCTGTCGCGCATCGCGATCGCCATGGTCACGGCGCGCTCGGCAGCGTCGGGGACAGGCAGCGGGTCGTTGAAGAAGACCATCAGCCCGTCGCCGGTGAACCGCTCGAGGGTGCCCTCGAAGCGGTGGATGAGCTCGCCGAGTGTCTGGTGATATTCGGACAGCACCCCCATCACCTCCTCGGGCTCGCTCGATTCCGCGAAGGGCGTGAAGCCGCGAAGATCGCAGAACAGCACGACGATCTCGCGTCGGTGACTGGCGAGGAAGGCCTCGTTACCGGAGTCGATGATCACCTCGACGAGCTGCGGCGAGAGGAACCTGCGCAGTCGATTCACCCGCTGCAGCTCGGCCACCTGCGCATCGACCCGCGCCGTGAGCTCGGTGTTCCAGCGCGCCAGCTCTTGCGACTGCCGCTCGATCGTGTCCTGGTAGCGCTTCACCCGTGCCAGGGAGGCTACCCGGGCGAGCAGCTCACCTTGGTTGAGAGGCTTGCTCACGAAGTCGTCGGCGCCCGCCTCGATCGCGCGGACCTTTTCCTGGTCGCCGCTCGCGGTGATCATCACGACGGGCAGGAACTCCCACCCCGGCATCGTCCGGATGCGACGGCACACCTCGTACCCGTCGATTCCCGGCATGAGGATGTCCAGGAGCACCAGGTCCACGTCCGAGTCGGGCAGCAGCTCGAGCGCCTCCTCGCCTG
The DNA here is from genome assembly GCF_963524805.1 of uncultured Microbacterium sp. Classification (GTDB taxonomy): domain Bacteria; phylum Actinomycetota; class Actinomycetes; order Actinomycetales; family Microbacteriaceae; genus Microbacterium. Next base: position 26,970 of record NZ_CAURGG010000007.1, read on the forward strand.
AGGCCGCCGTCAGCACCCGATAGCCGCGTGGGGTCAGTACGGCATCCAGCAGCCGCAGATTCTGAGGCAGATCGTCGACCGCGAGGATCGTCACCGGTTCACCGGACATCGGTTCGCCCGACGCTCAGGTAATCCTGAATCTGGGAGGGCAGCGACCGCACGCTGAGGGGCTTGCTCAGGTAGCCGTCGAAACCCGCGCCCGAGGCGCGTTCACGATCTTCGGGCATGGCGAATGCAGTGACCGCGACCACCGGCACGGAGTCCAGGTGCGGGCTCTGCCGGATCATCCGCAGGGCCTCGTATCCGTCGATCCCGGGCAGCTGGATGTCCATGAGGACCAGATCCGGCGCGCAGCTCTGCGCGAGCGTGACTCCCTCTTCGCCCGACGGCGCGGCGACGACCTCGTAGCCCGAGATGGTGAGCACGTCACGGACGAGCTTCAGATTGATCGGATTGTCCTCGACGATCAGTATGCGCGCGGAGGCCATCACACCGCTCCCTTCGACCGAGCCGGCGCGCGCTCTACCGGCACGGCACCGGTGCGCCGAAGAGCAGCGATGAGAGCCTCTCGAGCGACCGGCTTGATCAGATAGTCCGCCGCCCCGAGCGCCATGCCGCGATGCTTCTCGTCGAGGATCGACACGATGACGACGGGAACATCGCGCGTCGCGTCCTCGGCACGCACGCGTTCCAGGATCTGCCAGCCGTCCAGACCGGGAAGTCGGATGTCGAGGACCACTGCTGCGGGGCTCAGCGTGCGGATCAGCTCGAGCCCCTCGAGGCCGTTGCGTGCCAGCGCGAGCCTCACACCGAGTCCGTCGAGGTAGGCGGTCATCAGGTCGAGCGAGGCGCGGTCATCATCGACGACGACAACCACGGGAAGATCGGCATCCGCGCTCGGCGCACCGCGCGTCGGGTCGTCCGCACCGTCGATCGGCACGGTGAAGCCGAATGTGCTGCCCGCCCCCAGTTCCGTCTCGAGCCACATCGTGCCGCCGAGCAGCGCGACGATCCGTCGGCAGAGTGTCAGTCCCAGACCGGTGCCCTCCTCGCTCTGCGCACCGCGCCGGCCCTGCTGGAAAGACTCGAAGATCCGCTCGCGATCCTCGGGCCGGATGCCGACGCCGTCGTCCGTGACGGCGACCGCGATCTCGCTCCCCTTGCGCTCGGCCGAGACCCGCACGTGACCGCCGTCCGGCGTGAACTTGACCGCATTGCTCAGCAGGTTGAGCAGCACCTGCTTGAACCGCAATTCGTCGGAGTCGAGTGTGTCCAGATCGACGTCGACATCGAGACTCACGGCGATGCCGTGCGCGGACGCGCGCTCCCGGACCATCGAGATCGCGTACTCGAGGGCGCCCCGCAACGGGAAGGTCGACCGTTCCAGTTCCATGCGCCCTGCCTCGACCTTCGACAGATCGAGGATGTCGTTCAGAAGCTGCAGCAGGTGGCGGCCCGAGCTCAGGATGTCGTGCAGATATTCATCCTGACGATCGTTCAGCTCGCCGAACATGCGCTCCAGCAGCACCTCGGAGAACCCGATCACGGCGTTCAGCGGCGTTCGCAGCTCGTGGGACATGCTCGCCAAGAACTCGGACTTGTGCTGGCTGGCCACCTGGAGTTCGGCGGACTTGGTCTCGAGCTCTCGGAACAACTGTGCGTTCCACACGGCGAGCGCGGATTGCCCCGCGAACGTCTCGAGGAATTCCACGGTTTCGGCCGGAAACTCACCCGTCGTCTTCCGGCGCACCACGAGAGCCCCGATGATCCGCTCGCCGCGCAGCACCGGCACCGCGATCATCGACCGCCAGCCGTCGTCGTACAGCAGCCGCAGGTGCGGGTCGAGTTCGACCGCCCCGAGGTCCGCCACCGCGATCGGGTGTCCTTCGAGCGCCGATCGGCCGACCAGGGTGGTCTCGAGTTCGACGCGGATCGTGCGCAGCTTCGTCAGCAGCTCGGCACTGCTCGCGTATGCGCTGCGCACCGAGAAGCAGCGCTCGTCCTCGACGTACTCCATGATCGACCCGCCGTCGCAACCCGAGAAGCGCACGGCGTTCATGATGATGTTCGAGAGCACTTCGTCCAGGACGAGGCTGGAGCTGACCAGGCCCCCGACCTCACTGAGCGCCTCGAGCTGCTCGACCTTGCGCCCCAGCTCCTGACCGCGCTCCTCGAGTTCGCGCACGAGGTGCACGTTGCGCACCACGACGGCCGCCTGCGCGGCGAACGCCTCCAGGAGGGCGATGCCACGCTCGTCGAATGGATCGACCTCCGTGCGGACAAGGGAGATCGTTCCCACCACCTCGTCGTCCAGGAGCATCGGCGCGCTCATCGAGGTGCGGAACCGCACGATGCGCTGGACGTCCTGGCGGCCGTATTCCGGATCGGCCAGGACATCTGGAATCTGCTGGATAGTGCGGTCGGCCGTGACGCGTCCGACCAGGGAGGCGCGGTCCAGTTGGAACGGATGGGCGGCGACGTGCTGCACGTACTCGTCCGAGAAGCCGACTGCGGACGCCAGCGCGAAGTGATCGCCGTCGATCAGCATGATGGCGGCCGCTTGGCACCGGCACAGCCGGCGCGCGCTCTCGACGATCGTGTCGAGCACCGCATCCGGGTCGGACGAGGATCGCCCCAGCGCGATCAGCACCTCGTTCATCGCGGCGAACTGGTCGGTGGCGTCGGTGTAGTCCGCTGGAGGCTCTCATAGTCCTCTAGGTCGACGTGACCGACCCGACCGCTGATGTTGGCCTCCTCTCAAGAGACCTTCGCCGGGTGCCGGGCTCCGCACCCCCATCCGGCGACCCGGGCCTCATTGTCCTCGCGCGAATTTCGCCGCGCAAGAGCTCCTGCGGCAGCGCCGCTGGAGCTCGCGTCCCAGCCCGGCCCCTCGGTCAGCGGGTTCTCAGGCCGTCCAGCGCGATCCGCAGCACGTCGTCGGCCAGCTCGGCGGCCCCCTCGGGTCCGGTCGGTCGATACCACTCGACGATCGAGTTGACCATTCCGAACACCAGTCGCGTGGCGACCGAGGGGTCGACGTCCGCGCGGACCGTGCCCTCGCCCTGAGCGTCGCGCACGAGACCCGTGATCCGGTGGTCGAACGCCCGCCGCCGTTCCAGCGCCGCGCGCTCGACGTCGCTGTTGCCGCGCACCCGCAACAGCAGCGTGACGTAGGGCAGTCGCTCCACGAGCACCCGCACGGCTCCCCGCAGGACGTATTCCAGGCGCGCGCCGGCGGCACCCTTCCGCGCGCCCCGCTCATCGAGCACGCCCTCCAACCCGCCCAGCGCTTCGTCCAGGGCGACGCGCAGCAGATGCTCTTTCGAGTCGTAGTGGTGGTACAGCGCGGACTTCGTAAGGCCCAGCCGCTCAGCCACCGCCGCGACCGACGTCGCGTCGTACCCGTGCGCGATGAAGAGCTCGACAGCCGCCGCGAGGATCTGCTGCGGGTCGTAGCCCGGCCGTCCCCGGCGTGCGGGCGCGAGCTCCGCATGCGCCACAGGCTCGGTCATCCCCTCAGTCTGACACCGCCACGGCGGTTTGCCGGAACCCGCATCCGCTTGGCATACTGATTTCCTGAACGCTCGGTTGGTAATTCGAGCGCCGTTCTGCACATCGCGGTCAGGAGAGCAGCGCATGAGTGACGCCCCACTCCTCGTCGAGCGCCTGCCCGACCGCGTCGTCGCGACGCTCGACCGGCCCTCCAAGCACAACGCGATCGACCAGGCCACCATCGACTGCCTGCACGAGCTGTGCGCGGAGCTGGAGGCGCAGCCGCGCACCCTCATCCTCACGGGGGCGGGCGGCACGTTCGCCGCGGGCGCCGACATCGCGCAGCTGTGCGACCGGCGGGCCGAGGACGCCCTCCGCGGCATCAACGCGACGGCATTCGTCCGCGTCGGCGAGCTGCCCATGCCGGTGATCGCCGCGATCGACGGGTATGCGCTGGGCGGCGGGGCCGAGCTGGCGTACGCCGCCGACATCCGCATCGGCTCCACGACGCTGCGGATCGGCAACCCCGAAACAGGCCTGGGTATCCTCGCCGCGGCCGGCGCGACGTGGCGCCTGCCCGAGATCGTCGGCCACGCCCGCGCCGCCGAGCTGCTGCTGACCGGCCGGGTGGTCCACGCGGATGAGGCTGCCGCGATCGGGCTGGTCTCGAGCGTGCACCCCGCCGCCGACCTGCTGGCCGCGGCACACGCGATCGCCGACCGCATCGCGACGAACGACCCGCTCGCGACGCAGTACACCAAGCGCGCCCTGCGGGCACCGCGGGAGCGGCATCCCGCCATCGACGGCGAGCTGCAGGCCGAGCTGTTCGAGCGCCCCGAGAAGCAGCGCCTGATGACCGCCTTCCTCGAGAAGCGAGCGGAACGATGACGCCGCCGCGCACGGTCGGCGTGGTCGGCGGCGGGCGCATGGGCGCGGGCATCGCACACGCATTCCTGCTCGCGGGAGCGGAGGTGGTGATCGTGGAGCGCGACGAAGATGCCGCGGATGCCGCCGCCGAGCGCGTCCGCACGAGCATCGAGCGGTCCCTCGACCGCGGGGACGCCGCTCGCTCCCTCGCTGAGATCGAGGCGGCGTTCTCGACCGCGACGGATGCCGCGGCGTTCGTGGACTGCGAGCTCGTCATCGAGGCGGTCCCCGAGGACCGGGTCCTGAAGACGGAGGCGCTGACCCGCGCCGAGCGGGCGATGCCCCCCACGGCCGTTCTCGCGACCAACACCTCCTCGCTCTCGATCGACGATCTGGCCGAGGGCCTCGAGCGATCGCAGCTGTTCCTCGGGCTGCACTTCTTCAACCCGGTGCCCGCCTCGACCCTCGTGGAGATCGTGGTCGGCGCCGCGACCGCGCCGGAGGCGGTCGCGGCTGCTCGCGGCTGGGTCGACGCGATCGGCAAGACCGCGATCGTGGTGCGCGACTCGCCGGGCTTCGCGTCCAGCCGCCTGGGACTCGCGCTCGGTCTGGAGGCCATCAGGATGCTCGAGGACGGCGTCGCGAGCGCAGAGGACATCGACACGGCCATGATGCTCGGGTACCGGCATCCGGTCGGCCCCCTGCGCACGACCGACCTGGTCGGACTCGACGTCCGCCTCGCCATCGCCGAGGAACTGCACGAGCGGCTCGGCGCACGCTTCGAACCGCCCGCCCTCCTGCGCCGTCTGGTGGCCGAAGGCAACCTCGGCCGCAAGACCGGCCGCGGGTTCTACGAATGGGAGAACGACCGATGACCGAGATCCTGCCGAGCTTCGTCCGCGGGCAGTGGTGGAGTCCGGATGCCCCCGCCGCGGCATCCGACGTGCGCGACGCCGCGACCGGAGAGCTCATCACGCGCGTGAGCACCCAGGGGCTCGACCTGGCCGGCGCTCTGGAATACGCGCGCACGGCGGGGCAGCGCAGCCTCGGTGCTCTCACCTTCCACCAGCGGGCGGTGCTGCTCAAGGAGTTCGCGCTCGCGCTGACCGAGCGCAAGGAGGAGCTCTACGCGATCTCGGCGCGCACCGGGGCGACCAAGGCCGACTCGTGGGTCGACATCGACGGTGGCATCGGCGTGCTGTTCTCCTACTCGGGCAAGGGCCGTCGTGAGATGCCGAACGCGCAGGTGTATGTTGACGGGCCGGTCGAGCCCCTGTCGAAGGACGGCTCATTCCTCGGACGGCATATCTACACGCGCCTTCCCGGAGTGGCGGTTCAGATCAACGCCTTCAACTTCCCGGTGTGGGGTTCGCTCGAGAAGTTCGCCCCGGCATTCCTGGCCGGCATGCCGACGCTCGTCAAGCCCGCGACGCCGACGGGGTACCTCACGGAGGCGTACGTGCGCATCCTCGTCGAGTCCGGGCTGCTGCCCGACGGCTCGCTGCAGCTGGTCAGCGGAAGCGTGCCCACCCTGTTCGACCACCTGCGTCTGGGCGACCTGGTCGGGTTCACCGGGAGCGCGTCGACCGCTGAGAAGCTGCGCGCACACGACAGCGTCCAGACCGGCGGCGTGCGCTTCACCAGCGAGACCGATTCGATCAACGCCTCGATCCTCGGCGCCGATGCGACCGAAGGCACTCCCGAGTTCGACGCGTTCGTCCGGCAGCTCGTGACCGAGATGACATCCAAAGCCGGGCAGAAGTGCACCGCGATCCGGCGGGCGCTCGTACCGACGGCATCCGTCGACGCCCTTGTCGAGGCAGTGCGTGCGCGCATCGACGAACGCGTGGTCCTCGGCGATCCGCGTGCGGAGGGCGTGACCATGGGTCCGCTCGCCTCGACCGCGCAGCGCGACGAGGTGCTGCGGCAGGTTGCGAAGCTCGAGGCGGCGGGCGGCGAGATCGTCATCGGCTCCACCGCACCGCCGCAGGTGACCCGCGCCGACGGCTCGATCGGTGCCTCGGACGGCGCCTTCGTCGCGCCGCTCCTGCTGCGGTTCCGGGATGCCGCGTCCGATGCGCTGCACGAGGTCGAAGCGTTCGGCCCGGTGGCCTCGGTGCTCGCATACGGCTCCACCGCCGAGGCTGCCGACCTGGTCGCGCGCGGTGGCGGCTCACTGGTCACGAGCGTCGCCACCCACGATCCCGCGATCGCGATCGAGCTGATCGGGCGGATCTCGGCCTTCAACGGCCGCGTGCTGCTACTCGACCGCGACGACGCGCGCTCCTCGACCGGGCACGGATCACCGCTGCCGAACCTCGTGCACGGCGGTCCGGGTCGCGCGGGCGGCGGCGAGGAGCTCGGCGGCATCCGCGCGGTGCTGCACCACATGCAGCGCACGGCCATCCAGGGCTCGCCCGACATGCTCACCGCGCTGACCGGTGTGTGGCACGCCGGCGCGGCGTCGCAGCCGGGCGGCGAGCATCCATTCCGCAAGTCCCTCAACGAACTGCGGATCGGCGACCAGATCGTCTCGGCCTCGCGGGAAGTCACCCTGGCCGACATCGAGACGTTCGCCCACTTCACCGGCGACACCTTCTACGCGCACATGGACGAGGCCGCGGCATCCGCCAATCCCTTCTTCCCGGGCCGGGTCGCACACGGCTATCTGCTCGTCTCCTGGGCTGCGGGGCTGTTCGTCGACCCCGCCCCGGGACCCGTGCTGGCCAACTACGGGCTGGAGAACCTGCGGTTCGTCACCCCGGTCTCACCGGGCGACGAGATCCGCGTGGAGCTGACGGCGAAGCAGATCACGCCGCGCGAGACCGACGAGTACGGCGAGGTGCGGTGGGATGCGGTCATCCGCAACCAGAACGACGAGATCGTGGCGCAGTACGACGTGCTGACGCTCGTCGAGAAGCAGCTCGCCGCGGTCTGAGCCCGCTTCTGCGGCGTCGATCGGCACTGCTCCTCGGCGCGTGATGCCGAACTCGGGGCCCGATGCCGAACTCAGGGCCTGATGCCGAACTCAGGGCCTGGTGCCGAATTCAGGCTGGGCGCACCGCTCCCGGCTTCGGAACCCCGGAATCCCGCCGGCCGGTCCCGCCTCTTCCCGCACCCAGCCTGAATTCGGCACGCGCAGAGCGACAGACCGGTGCGCGGCCGGCCGGGCTGTCCGCAGGACCCGCGATCAGCGGGGCGGCAGCGTCCGGTCGGTCGTGAGGGAACGGCCGCGCACCTCGGCCACGACCGCTCCCGTCTCGTCGGTGACGGTCACGTCGTACAGGCCCGAGCGACCGGCCCGGGCGCGGCGGATGGCGGTCGCAGTGAGCGTCTGCCCGGCCGTCGTCGAGCTCAGGAACGTGATGTCGGCGCCCTGGGCGACGGTGATCCGCTCGTCCTCGTTGCATGCGATCGCGAACGCGGTGTCGGCGAGCGCGAAGACCAGCCCGCCGTGCGTGATGTGGAAACCGTTCGTCATGTCCGGCCGCACGAGCATCGAAACCACGGCGCGGCCGGGCTCGTCGTGCTCCACGACCATCCCGAGCGCCGCCGAGGCGAGGTCGCGCTGCATCATCGCTTTCGTGGGGCGCTCCATGTCTGCAATAATATCTGAACGATCGTTCTGTAAATACATCGGAGTCGAAGATGACCGCATTCCCCACCGAGGTCTCGGAGCAGGAGCGCTTCGACGAGATCATCGCCGCCGACTCGCGCATCGAGCCGCGCGACTGGATGCCCGAGGCGTACCGCAAGACGCTCATCCGCCAGATCTCGCAGCACGCGCACTCCGAGATCATCGGAATGCAGCCGGAGGGCAACTGGATCACCCGGGCGCCCAGCCTCAAGCGCAAGGCGATCCTGATAGCCAAGGTGCAGGACGAGGCCGGACACGGTCTGTACCTGTATTCGGCCGCCCAGACCCTCGGCATCACCCGCGACGAGATGATGCAGCAGCTGATCGACGGCCGGGCCAGGTACTCGTCGATCTTCAACTACCCCACCCCCGCGTGGGCCGACATGGGGGCGATCGGCTGGCTCGTGGACGGCGCCGCGATCTGCAACCAGGTGCCCCTGTGCCGCGCCTCGTACGGTCCCTACGGGCGGGCCATGGTGCGCATCTGCAAGGAGGAGTCGTTCCACCAGCGTCAGGGATTCGAGATCCTGCTGGCCCTCATGCAGGGCTCGCCCGCGCAGCAGAAGATGGCTCAGGATGCCGTGAACCGCTGGTACTGGCCGAGCCTGATGATGTTCGGTCCCCCCGACGAGCAGTCGCCGAACTCGGCGCAGTCGATGGCGTGGAAGATCAAGCGCTTCTCGAACGACGACCTCCGCCAGCGGTTCGTGGCGATGCTCGTGCCCCAGGCGGAGGCGCTCGGTGTCACTCTCCCCGACGAGAACCTGCACTGGAACGACGCCGAGCAGCGCTACGACATGAGCGAGATCGACTGGACCGAGTTCCACGAGGTGCTGGCCGGCCGCGGACCGCTCAACGCCGAGCGCCTGCGCGCCCGCCGCGCCGCCCACGAAGAGGGCGCCTGGGTGCGCGAGGCGGCGGCGGAGTATGCACGCAAGCAGGCCGCGAAGACGCGAAAGGCGGTCGCGTGATGGCCACGCCCGGCGCTTCGACAGGCTCAGCGAACGAGGCGGCCGAGACCTGGCCGCTCTGGGAGGTCTTCGTTCGCGCGAACCGTGGCCTGAGTCACGTGCACGTCGGCTCGCTGCACGCGCCCGACGCAGAGATGGCCGTCCGCAACGGCCGCGATCTCTACACGCGCCGCGGCGAGGGCGTCTCGATCTGGGTCGTGCCGGCCGAGGCGATCACCACGAGCGATCCCGACGCGAAGGGTGCGTTCTTCGAGAGCCCGGCCGGCAAGAACTACCGCCACGCGGTGTACTACACCGCCTCGGAGGGGGTGCCGCACCTGTGACCGAGGCGCACGGGGAGGTCACCGTCGACGAGCTGACACTGGCCGACGAGTTCACCGGGGCGGATGCCGCAGCCCCGGCATCCGCCGACGTCGCGGAGTATGCGCTGTGGCTGGGCGATGACGCTCTGATCCTGGCCCAGCAGCTCGCGGGATGGATCGCCCGCGCGCCGGAGCTCGAGGAGGACGTCGCGCTGGGCAACATCGCGCTCGATCTGCTCGGCCACGCGCGGTCGCTGCTGCGGTACGCCGGGACCGCGGACGGACGCTCGGAGGACGACCTGGCGTTCTTCCGTGATGAGCCCGAATTCCGTTCCGCGTGGATCGTCGAGCAGCCCAACGGCGACTTCGCCCAGACGATCGCGCGGCAGCTCGTCGCCGCGACCTTCATGTTCGAGCAGTACCGCGTCCTGCAGCACTCCCGCGACGAGACGCTCGCCGCGATCGCCGGCAAGGCCGTCAAGGAGGTCGACTACCACCGCGACCACGCGATCCAGTGGACGCTGCGGCTCGCCGGCGGCACCGATGAGTCGCGATCCCGCATGATGCGCGCCATCGGCGACGTCTGGCCGTACGTCGACGAGTTGTTCCGGGACGAACCGCTCATCGACCGGCTCGACGGCATCGCGGCGCGGCCGTCCGCCCTGCGCACCGGCTTCGACGAGGTCATGGCGGTCGTCTTCGCCGAGGCGGAGCTCGAGGAGCCACGGGGCTTCCTGTCTTCGGGCGGCGGACGACGCGGCATCCACTCCCCGCACCTGGGTTTCGTGCTCGCCGAGATGCAGGTGCTCGCCCGTCAGCATCCGGGGGTGACGTGGTGACCCCTCGGATACAGGAGCGGTCGCGCGAGCACGCGTGGGCCGTGGCTGCCACCGTCACCGATCCCGAGGTCCCGGTGCTCACGATCGAGGACCTCGGCGTGCTGCGTGCCGTGGAGGTCGACCACGACCGCGCGACGGTCACGCTCACGCCGACCTACAGCGGCTGCCCGGCGATGGACGTCATGCGCGACGACGTGATCCTCGCGCTCACCGCCGCGGGGTACGACCGCGTCGATGTCCGGCTGGTTCTCGCCCCGGCCTGGACCACGGATTGGATGACGGATGCCGGCAAGCGCAAGCTCACCGCGTACGGCATCGCGCCGCCGAGCGGCCGGGCCGCCCTGCAGCACGGCATCGTCCGGCTGCAGTTGGCCGTGAAGTGCCCGCGATGCGGGTCGCTGCGCACTCGGGAGATCGCGCGGTTCGGGTCCACTTCGTGCAAGGCCCTGTTCGAGTGCGAGGACTGCCTCGAGCCCTTCGATCACTTCAAGGTGATCTGATGGCGACGGTGACCCGCCGCCGCGCACGCTTCCACGAGCTGGAGGTCGCCGCGGTCCGCCCGCTCACCGCCGACAGCATCGAGGTGACCTTCGCCGTGCCGCCCGAGCTGCAGGGCGAGTACGACTACCTGCCGGGACAGTACGTCGCGCTGCGCACCGAGGTCGACGGCCACCAGGTCCGTCGCAGCTACTCGATCTGCCGGCCGCCGACATCGGGCACGATCAGCGTCGGCATCAAGCGCGACCTCGGCGGCCTGTTCTCGGTGTGGGCGCACGAGCATCTCGCCGTCGGCGACCGCATCGATGTCATGAGCCCGGAAGGCACATTCACCTCGAACCTGCCCGACCTGGAACACGCGCACCTCGCCGGCATCGCCGCAGGCTCCGGCATCACGCCGCTCATGGCGCTGGCCTCCTCCGTACTGGCGTCCTCGCCGACGTCGCGGTTCACGCTCGTCTACACGAACCGCGCGACGCAGGACGTCATGTTCCTCGAGGAGCTCGCCGACCTCAAGGACCGCTACCCGGCGCGTCTCGCCCTCCATCACGTGCTCTCGCGGGAACAGCGCGCGGCTCCCCTGCTGTCGGGCCGCATCGACGCCGAGAAGCTGGATGCGATCCTCGACAGGCTCGTGCCCCCGCAGACCGTGACCGAATGGTTCCTCTGCGGGCCGTTCGAACTCGTCGCCCTGTGCCGCGACGCGCTCGCGAAGCGCGGAGTGGCGGCATCCGACGTCCGTTTCGAGCTGTTCACCACCGACGCGGACACCCCGCGCGCCGATCGCGGCCGGCCGATCGTCACCCGGGCGGGGGACGCGACGGTGGCGATCGAGTTCACGCTCGACGGGCTGTCCTCGCGCGTGGACTCGCCGGTGGCGGCGAACGAGGCGATCCTGGATGCTGCCTTGCGGGTGCGCGCCGACGTGCCCTTCGCCTGCGCGGGAGGCGTGTGCGGCACGTGCCGGGCGCGGCTGGTCGAGGGGAGCGTCCACATGACCGAGAACTACGCGCTCGAGCCTGACGAGCTCGAGCGCGGGTACGTGCTGACCTGCCAGTCCCACCCGACGAGCGACCGCGTGGTCGTCGACTACGACGTCTGAACGGAGCACACGATGATCGAGCTGACCATCGACGCCGGCGTGGCCCGCGTCGAGCTGAACGCGCCCGCCAAGCGGAACGCCCTCGACGAGGCCGCCCTCGCAGAGCTCGCAGCTGCGTACGACGAGGCCGAGGCGGCGGGCGTTCGCGCGCTCGTGCTCAGCGGGGCGGGCCCGGCGTTCTGCGCCGGGCGCGACATCTCCGCGGTCGACCCCCGTGACGATGACGTCATGCGGTACCTCGACGGCCTGGTCACCCCTCTGCTGCGCCGAATGTCGCGCTTTCCCGCGCCGACTTTCGCGGCGGCGCACGGCGCGTGCCTCGGGGTCGGCCTCGGACTGCTCATCGCGACCGACGTCGTGTACGTCGCTGATTCCGCGCGCATCGGCTCGCCGTTCGCCGCGCTCGGCGCGACCCTCGATTCCGGCGGCCACGCCCTGTTCTACGAGCGGCTCGGCGCGCACAAGACCCTCGACCTCATCTACACCGCGCGGCTCATGAGCGGCACCGAGGCGGTGCAGTCGGGTCTGTTCTCCCGTGAGATGCCGGCCGATGAGCTGTACGACCGCACGCTCGAGGCGGCCGAACGCGCCGCCGCCGGAGCGACGCAGGCGTTCCTCGCGAGCAAGGCCCTGATCGGCCGCATCCGGGACGAGCGCCTGGGCCTGTGGGACGCGGTCTCCGTCGAGAACGCGGCGCAGGCGGCGCTCTGCGACACCGACGACTACCGCGAAGGCTTCGAGGCCTTCCAGCACAAGCGCGCTCCGCGTTTCACCGGCGGACGCTGAACCGCCGACCGTGGTGCATGCTCAAAGGATGAGCAAGCGCGGAACTGTCTCACTCGGCGTCGCGGCATCCATCGGCCCGGATCTCGCGGCCCAGCTCGCCCCGCTGGCCGAGCAGGCGGGCTTCCACGCCCTCTGGGTCAACGACACTCCCGGGGCCGATGCCCTTGCCGTGCTGCAGGCGGCAGCGGCCACCACGAACACCCTCGTGCTGGCGACCGGTGTGCTGCCGATCGACCGTCGGTCACCGCAGCAGATCGCCTCCGAGGTGCAGACGGCGCGGCTGCCGCAGGACCGTCTCGTGCTGGGGATCGGATCCGGACAGGCCCGGACCGGCGTCCTCGATTCGGTGCGGGATGCCGCCGCCGCACTTCGTGGGGCGCTGGATGCGACGGTGCTCATCGGAGCGCTCGGGCCGAAGATGCGCCGCCTCGCGGCGGAGCGGTCCGACGGCGTGCTGCTCAGCTGGCTGACGCCCGACATCGCCCGCGCCCAGGCCGGGGAGGCTCGCACGGTGCGCTCGACGGCGCATGTCGCGCTGTACGTGCGCACCGCACTCGACCCCGCCGCGTCGCCCCGCCTGCAGGATGAGACCGCCCGCTATGCGGGGTACCCGTCGTACGCGGCGAACTTCGACCGTCTCGGCATCGACGGGAACGACACGGTCCTGGATGCCGCGACCGAGCATCCCGCCGACCGCCTGGAGAGCTACCGCGTCGGCGTCGATGAAGTGGTGCTGCGGGCGATCACCCCCGGCGACGACCCAGCGGACTATCGCACCTTCATCGCGCAGGCATCGGCGCTGCTGGGCTAGGGCGACGGCAGGGTCACGCCCTGGTGCTTTCGCGCGCGACTATCTCGGATCGCTTCGAGCGCGTACCAGACGAGCGTGGCCACCGCGATGCCCTCGAGCAGCCCGGCCAGGACGTCGCTGAGCCAGTGGGCGCTGAGGTAGGTGCGGGCCCACACCATCCACACCACCCAGACGACGCCGAGCAGCCAGACCCACCAGCGGCGGAAGATGAGGCCGAGGGTGATGGCGACCGTCACGGCCACCGCGGTGTGGCCCGACGGGAACGACGTCGCGACCTTCTCGGCGAGCGAGCTCTCCGGTCGCACGCGAGCGACCAGGTACGACATGGGAGCCCCGATACCGACCACCACGACCAGGGCGATCGCGAAGTGCGCGGCATCCCACCATCGCCGGCGAAGCAGGAACAGTCCGGTGATGATGATCGCCGTGATGATCATCCCGAGGATGCCACCGCCCCACCCCGGGATCCAGGCCATGACGAGCCAGAAGTCGTTCCGGCTCTGCACCATGAGATCGTTCCACCACACGTCGATCCCCAGCGGCTTCTCGTCGTCGAGGGTGATGACATAGCGCAGGATCGCGAAACCGACGGTCGCGGCGATGCCGACCACGAGGGTGATCATGCGCCGGGAATCGGGTTCGACCGGTTCGACGTCGGGGACCGGGGCAACCGGGGCGTCAGAGGTCATCACGCCACCTCCTGTCTGGAGCGAGCGACGCGCGGGTGGCGTCTCTCACCAGCGCAACCCTACGACACCGCGTCCGCTGAGCGCGCAGCCACGTAGGGTTTCGATCATGGATGCGATCGATCGATGAACGACTTCGGCCACCGCCTGATCAACCGCTTCCATCGTGGCCTGCTCGCGGTGACCGGCGGTCGCATCGGCTCCCGATTCGGATCGATGCCCGTCGTCGAGCTGCACACGATCGGCCGCAGCTCGGGCGAACGGCGCAGCGCCATGCTCACGGCGCCCGTGCGCGAGGACGGGCGCTACGTCCTGGTCGCCTCCAAGGGCGGTGACCCCCGGCATCCCTCGTGGTACGTCAACCTCGTGGCGAACCCCGACGTCGAGCTGACCGTCGACGGACGCACCGTTCCGATGCGCGCACGCACCGCCACGCCGGCCGAGCGCGCGGAGCTGTGGCCGCGCATCACGCGCGCCTATCCCGGCTATGCCGGGTATCAGCGCAAGACCACGCGGCAGATTCCGGTGGTCATCTGCGAACCCCGCTAGCGCGGCCGATCCGGCCGGTCAACCCCGCTGACCGGTGCCGCGCGCCTGCTTACGTTGGCCGACGACGAGGAGATGCCTCGTCCTGACTCGCGACGACGGAGGCGCACCATGAGCGAAACGATGACCGACCCGCGATCCAAGCACCCCGAAGACGGCTTCCCCGCGCAGGAGCAGGATCAGCCCGGACTCACCGAGCAGACGGAGTTCACCCCCGACCACGGCGAGGACTCCTACGTCGGCCACGACCGGCTTCGCGATCGCAGAGCCCTGATCACCGGTGGCGACTCGGGAATCGGCCGAGCGGTCGCGATCGCGTTCGCCCGCGAGGGCGCCGATGTCGCGATCGTTCATCTGCCGGAAGAGGCACCGGATGCCGAGACCACCGTCGGACTGGTGGAATCGGCGGGCCGCCGCGGCGTCTCTTTCGCCGGCGACCTGCGCGACGAGCAGTTCGCCGGCTCGATCGTCACCGACACCGTGTCCGAGCTGGGCGGCATCGACATCCTCGTGCTCAACGCCGCCTACCAGAAGGACCGCGAGGGGCTGGAGTCGCTGGAGACCGGCGAGTTCGACCGGGTATTCAAGACCAACCTCTACGGTCTCGTGTGGACGGCCCGCGCAGCGGTGCCGCATCTGAAGCCGGGAGCCTCGATCATCGTGACCGCATCGATCCAGGCCTTCGATCCGTCGCCCGGCCTGATCGACTACGCCATGACCAAGGCCGCGCAGGTCGCTTTCGTCAAGGCGCTCGCGCAGGAGCTCGGCGAGAAGGGCATCCGCGTGAACGCGGTGGCACCCGGGCCGATCTGGACTCCCCTGATTCCCGCGACCGGCTGGGACAGCGAGCGGCTCGCCTCGTTCGGTCAGGACACGCCTCTCGGGCGTGCGGGGCAGCCGGCGGAGCTCGCCGGAGCCTACGTCTACCTCGCATCAGAGGACGCGTCGTACGTCTCCGGCGCGGTTCTGCCGGTGACCGGCGGCAAGGGCCTCTAGCGAGGGCGGTCCCCCGCGTCGACGTGTCGTACATGCGCGCGACACGCCGGGCGGGACGTGCATATACGACAAGTCAGCGGACCGGTCGGGGCGCTCAGAGCGCCGCTTCGTGCACGTCGCGCGCCTTCAGGGTGCGGAACGTCGTCACCAGGTGCGTGCCGATCAGCACCTTCCCGCGGGAGTGCAGCTTCTGCAGGTCGAGATAGGCATCCGAGATCTCCTCGAGCGGATACAGTCCCGAGATCAGCAGCGTGAACGCCCGCGCCTGGGCGAGCTGCGCCAGGCGCTCGAGCAGCGCTGTGCCGCGCGTGACGGATTCCGGATCATCGCGTAGCAGCCGAAGCTCGGTGTGGCGGCGATCGGCGCTGGAACGGTAGCGGCTCTGCGGTACGCCCAGTTCGGCCGCGATGTCGTGCCCGTCCTGTCCGAAGTTGTCGATCAGCGCGGTCACGGGCCCGCCCGCCGCCGCGCGGATGCGGTCCACGATGCCCTCGCCGTAGCGCACCGGCTTGATCCCGAGCTGGCGCAGGTAGTCGAAGTTGCGGTCGCCGCACGTGCCGATCACCGTGGCGCCGCGATGCCTGGCCAGCTGCGCCTCCACGCTGCCGACGGCGCCGGCGGCCGCGGAGATCACGACGGTGTCGTTCGGCCCGATCTTCAGCTCGTCGAGGGTGTCCAGCGCCGTCGCGCCGGCGAGGAACAGTCCACCGGCCGCCTCCCATGCGAGGCTCTTGGGCTTGGCGACCAGAGCGGCTTCGGGAACCGTCACGTAGGTGGAGTGAGCGCCCGAGCGGACATGGCCGATCACCTCGGATCCGGGTGGGAACCGCGAGGCCCGGGTGCCCGAGACGACGACGCCGGCGAAGCAGCTGCCCGACCGACGCGGCCACGGCTCGACCCAATCCGTCTCGCGCCCTTCGCGGATGAACCCGTCGATGTGGCTGATGCCCGCGCAGATCACCTCGACCACGACCTCGCCCGGAGCAGGCTCGGTCAGCGGGTGCCGCCTCAGCTCGTACACCCCGGTGTCGCCCGTGCGGTCGTATTCGACGACCATCGACTGCTGCAGCTTCTTCACCATGATCCCGGCGCCTCTCGCTCGATGAGTCGGCGCACTGCGGTCGAGGAGTACTGCCTCATCGCACGCGCTCACCAGGTCATTCCGCAGAAGTGCCTCGTCTGGATGCAGGCAGGCGGCACCTGGTGCGCCGGAGGCGTCAGCGCACGTGGATCGCCGCGGGCTGGATCGAGACGGTGAACGACTTGGTCTCGCCGATCTCCTCGCCGTCGATCTCGAAGGCGCGCACCTCCGGAAGCGTCACCGCGATCGACTTCGCCCGGCCGTGGTTCACGGCATCCGTACTCGTGACATCGTCCGACTTCGTGATGAGGCGCTTCAAGCCGTTGTCCCACATCATCGTCTTGAGCGTTGCGGCCCATTGCGCGAATCCCTCGGCACTGAGCACGAGGTAGTCCAGTTCGCCGTCGTCCGGAACAGCATCCGGAAGCAGGGTGATCCCGCCCTGCAGGCTGCCGCAATTGGCGATCAGCAGGGTGTGACCCTCTTCTTCGCGTCCGGGCTCGTCGTCCTTGGTGATGTGGAACGGCACGACTTCGCTCGCGGCGAGCGCGCGGCCCAGCGATTCGACGTACGCCAGCCACCCTGCCTTGTCCTTCAGGTCGTCATTGGTCTCGGCGATCATGTGCGCGTCGATGCCGAAGCCGACCATCACCGCGAACGCGTGACGCTCCGTGCCGGCGGGCAGTTCCACCTCCACCCACCCGACGTCGATCGCGCGTGCGTCGCCGTCGAGGGCACGCACGAAGGCCGCCGGCACATCGCCGAGCGGCACCTCGAGGTTGCGGGCGAGCAGATTGCCGGTGCCCAGCGGGATGATCCCCAGCTGCGCGTCGGAGGACGCGTCCGCCAGGTGCTCGGCAGCGGCCCGCACCGTGCCGTCGCCGCCGGCGACGATGACCAGGTCGGCTCCCGCCGCCAGCGCATCCCGGGTCGCGCCCACGCCCGGATCCTCGACTGTGGTCTCCCACCAGGTGATCTCGGGCGTGGCACCCTCGCCGATCGCATCGGTGAGCCCTGCCTCGAGGGTCTCCTTCTCGGTCTTGGACGGGTTCCAGACGACGGCGATGTGCGATGTCATCGAGGGCTCTTCTCGCTCGGGTGGTGACGTCAGCGCGAACGGCGCTGATCACGACGATAGGGCGTGCAGCCGGGGAGCAGGTGGGATTGACGCCGCGTGCTCAGGCGTGCACGGCGCCGTCGCGCGCATGCATGGTGCGGCGCATCGCACAACCCCCTGCGCCCGGGCGGCCCGAGGAGCAGGATGGGAGCATGATGACGATGCACTACACCGGGGGAACGGTAGTGATGGCGAACGATGTGGCCGAGTCGGTGCTGCAGTACGCGCGCGCACTCGCCGCCACACAGGAATCCGACGTGCTGTACGTGCCCGTGGTCACCGATACGGGGGTTCTCACCACGGCGGAGTTCCTCGTCGGTCCGGCGAGTCAGTTGCTGGCCGTACCGCTCGAGGGCGTCGAAGAGCGCGGGCGGGATCAGGACGTGATCGACGACATCGAAAAGCGGACCAGGATGCTGCGCCCCTCAGTCGCCGCCGTCCGTCAGGTTCCGCGCGACTCGTTCTCGTTCGACCACGACCAATCCTGAGCGGACGACCGATCTCGATCGGTCAGCGGGCTGCGCGCAGCTTCTTTCGGAAGTAGATCTCCTGGATGCCGTCGCCCGTCTCGACCCGCTCGGTCTCGACGTAGCCGCAGCGTTCGTACAGCCGGATGTTCGCCTCGCTCAGGCTTCCGGTGAACAGTTCGGCCTCCTCCGCTGACGAGGCGCGTTCGGCGGCGTCGAGCAGCATCTGCCCGATGCCCTCACCCTGCTGGTCGGGAGCGATCGCGATCCGGCCGACGAGCAGCAGACCATCCTCCTCCCGCACCCGGATGGCGCCGACCAGGCGGCCGTCGACCCGTGCCACCCAGCCCTGCGCGGCGCGCAGCTCGGCCTCGAGCTCGGCGAGGGTCTGGGTCAGGGGCGGCATGTCGACCGAGCCGTAGATCAGCGCCTCCGAGACGAACGCCGCGCGCTGGATCGTGAGCACCTCGCCCGCTTCCGACGGCGAGATGGGCGAGAGCACGGCGCGATCGGCCGCACGTCGATCGTCGTGCTCATCGGAGGTGGCGGGGAGCGGTGTGGTGGCCATGCCAGGAGCGTACGGTCGGAATCGCCCGACCCCACCAGGCTTGACACGGTCCGTCAGCCCCGGCTGCGCAGTCCATACGGGCATTGCGGCGATGCCGCAAGGCCTTGTCGGGCCGGCACCCCGGCGGAAAGACTCGAAGGATGGTTCTCGTCGGCTATCACGCTTCCCATGAGCAGCTGCCCCCGAGCAGCCTGCTCGCCGCGGTGATCCGGGCCGAATCGGCCGGCTTCGACGCGGCGATGTGCTCGGATCATCTGGCGCCGTGGGGGATGCGCCAGGGCGAGTCCGGCTATGCCTGGAGCTGGCTCGGCGCCGCGCTGGCCTCGACGTCCTTCTCGCTCGGGGTGGTGACGGCGCCGGGGCAGCGCTACCACCCGGTGGTCACCGCCCAGGCGATCGCGACTCTCGAGGAGATGTTCCCGGGGCGGTTCTGGGCGGCGCTCGGCAGCGGGGAGGCGGTCAATGAGCACGTCACCGGCGACCCGTGGATCCCCAAGGACCGCCGCAACGCACGGCTGCGCGAGTCGGTCTCCGTGATCCGTTCGCTGCTGGCCGGCGAAGAGGTCACGCACCGCGGGGAGATCGAGGTGCACCGCGCGCGGCTGTGGAGCCGCCCGGACGCGTCCCCGCCGCTTCTCGGCGCCGCGGTGACCCCGCAGACCGCGGCATGGGCAGCAGGCTGGGCCGAGGGCCTCGCGACCGTCGCCCAGCCGGTCGAGGTGCTCGAGCGCGTCGCGAGGGCGTACACGGCAGCCGGAGGCGCGGGTCCGAGGGTGCTTCAGGTGCACGTCTCGCTGGAGGACACGGATGCGGCAGCCGTCGCGGTCGCTCGCGACCAGTGGCGGCACTCCGCCATCAGCGGGGTCTCACTGTGGGATGTCGAGCAGCCCGAGGACTTCGACGCCCTGGCGGGCGACCCGAGCGACGAGCAGCTGCGCTCCGGCGCGCTCATCTCGCACGACGCGCAGGAGCTGGCCGACCGGATCGCAGCTCTGGTCGCGCTGGGTTTCGACCGGGTCTACCTGCACGGCATCGGCACCGACCAGTCGGCTTTCCTCGCGCGCGCCGAGCGGGATCTGCTGCCCGCGCTGCGGAGGGCACTGTGAGAGCGGGTGCCCGGTGAAGATCACCGACACGAGCGATCTGTGGTGGAAGAGCGCCGTGATCTACTGCCTCGACGTCGAGACGTACATGGACGCGAACGACGACGGCGTGGGCGACTTCGCGGGCCTCGCCCGCCGTATCGACTACCTGGCCGACCTCGGGATCACGTGCCTGTGGCTCATGCCGTTCTATCCCACCCCGGACCGCGACGACGGCTACGACATCAGCGACTTCTACGGCATCGATCCGCGCCTGGGCAATCACGGCGACTTCGTGGAGGTGATCCGCACCGCGCAGGACCGCGGCATGCGCGTGATCGTCGACCTGGTCGTCAACCACACCTCCGACAAGCATCCGTGGTTCGTCTCCGCCCGGCGCAGCCGCACCTCGCCGCACCGTGACTTCTACGTCTGGCGCGACGAGCCGCCCGCCAAGGAGCAGCCGACCGTCTTCCCGGGCGAGGAGGCCGGCGTGTGGGAGTACGACGAGCGCACCGAGCAGTACTTCCAGCACGTCTTCTACCGCCACCAGCCCGATCTGAACGTCGCCAACCCGCAGGTGCGCGACGAGATCGCCAAGACTGTCGGCTTCTGGCTGGCGCTGGGCGTCTCGGGGTTCCGGCTCGACGCCGTCCCCTTCTTCCTCGAGATTCCGGAGGGTGCCGACATGGGCGACCCCCACGAGCTTCTGCGGGATCTGAAGCGCTTCCTCCAGCGCAGGTCGGGCCACGCCGCGATGCTCGGCGAGGTCAACCTGCCCTACTCGCAGCAGCTCTCCTTCTTCGGCGGTCCCGACGGCGGGGAGCTGGATCTGCAGTTCGACTTCATCGGGATGCAGGCGCTCTACCTGTCGCTCGCCCGCCAGGACCCCTCCCCACTGACGGCCGCGCTGAGGTCGCGGCCGCCGCTTGCGCCCGAGGTCGGGTGGGCCAATTTCGTGCGCAACCACGACGAGCTGACCCTGGACAAGCTGACGGATGCCGAGCGCGAAGAAGTCTTCACGGCCTTCGCCCCCGATGAGTCGCAGCGCGTGTACGGACGCGGGATCACGCGCCGACTGCCGCCCATGCTCGCGGGGGATCCGCGCCGCATCCGCATGGTCTACAGCCTGCTCTTCTCGCTGCCGGGCACGCCCGTGCTGTTCTACGGCGAGGAGATCGGCATGGGCGAGAACCCGAAGGTGCCGGGTCGGGGATCGGTGCGGACGCCCATGCAGTGGACCGACGGCAAGAACGGCGGGTTCTCGCACGCGGCCGCGAGCCGGCTGGTGGCGCCGCTCCCGACGGACGGCTACGCGCCGGTGCACGTGAACGTGCAGCGGCAGCGCAACGACGACGACTCGCTGCTCCAGTTCGTCCGACACCTGATCAGCCGGTACCGCGTCTCGCCCGAGATCGGCTGGGGCACCCTCTCGATCCTCGACCACGACGGGGTGGGGGTGCTGGCGCACGAGGTCAGAGCAGACGTCGGGCGGATGATCGCCCTGCACAATTTCACCGACGTGCCCGTGCGCCTGCGCGTCGAGCTCGGACCTGTCGAGGACGGCACCGCCCTGCTCGACCTGCACGGTTCGGAGCGGATCGACGTCGGGGCGAACGGCCGTGTGGAGACCGAGCTGGATCCCTACGGGTACCGCTGGCTGCGGGTGTCGCCGCCTGGTGACACGCGCATCGGGTGACGGTCAGCCCGCGACTTCGTCGAGCGCTGCGGCGAGTTCGACCACGAGCTCGCGGGCGAGGAACCCCAGCCCCGAGCGCTCGGTGAGGCGGTCGCCCGCGCGCGCGTGCGACCAGCTTCCCCAGGCCGCCGCCCGAGGCGGTTCGACGCCGCGCGCGGCGAAGCCGGCGATCGCTCCGGCCAGCACATCGCCGCTGCCGGAGGTCGCCAGCCCCGCTCCGCCGCCCGGCACCTCGCCCAGCACGCCGTCTGGCGCCGCGACCGTCCCGTAGCAGTTGACGACCGCGTCGAAGCGAGCCGCGATCTCCGCGACGTCGGCGGCGCGATCGTCGGACGGGTCGCGCTCGAGCAGGATCGCGGCCTCCTCTTCGTTCGGGTTCAGGATCAGCGCCTCCGGGAGCAGACCGCGGTCGATGTCCGGCAGGATCCCGAGCGCGTAGGCATCCAGGACGAGGCAGCGGATGCCGACCTCGGCGACCGCGAGCACCGTCGCGCGCGTTTCGTCGGCGTCGTCGAATCCGGGCCCGACGAGGACGGCATCCGCGGATTCGAGCTCATGCCGCACCGGGTCGGTGAAAGGATCGGTCGCGCGCTCGGGCAGGGCGAAGACCGCCGCCTCCGGGATCGCCACGCCCATGGGCAATTGAGTGGGCAACGGAACGACCAGGCCCAGTCGTCCGGCACCGACCCGCAGCGCCGCTTCGCCGGCCAGCAGCACGCCACCCGGGGAGCGGGTCGACCCGCCGACGACCATCACGCGTCCGCGCGACTTCTTCGAATCCCCCGGCTCGGGCAGGCCCCAGCCGCGCAGGAGCTCGGGGGTGATCTTCTCACTCTGGTTCGACATCACGACTCCCGGGGTGCACGGTCACGGGGGCGCCCTGGGACTCCAGATGGTCGACGGAGGAGAACGCCCTCAGCTCCCAGCCGGCCGGGCCGCGGACGAGATGGGTGACCGATGCGTTGAGCACCGTGTGCGACGCGGCGAAGTCCAGCAGCTCGGCCTCTTCGAGGGGGAGCAGCAGGTAGAGGAAGAGCATCACGACCGCGTCGTGAGCGACGACCATCGCGCTCGTGCCCGGTCCTTCCAGTGCGTCGGAGAGGAACGAGCGCAGTCGCAGTGCGACGTCCGCCCATGATTCACCGCCGGGTGGGCGGTGGTAGAACTTTCCCAGATGCCTCCGCCGGTCGGCTTCCTCGGGGTGGAATCGCTCGACGCCTCTGATGGTGAGCAGATCGAGGATGCCGAGCTCGCGGTCTCGCAGGCGCTCATCGACGGCGATGCGAGCGGCCGGCCCGCCCTCGCCGAGCGCCACCCCCAGGGTTTCGCGGGCGCGCCGATACGGTGAGACCCAGAAGACATCCACCGCGCCGCGATTCGCCGTCATCCACGTGCCGAGCGCGGCGGCCTGATCCCGCCCCGTCGCCGACAGGGGGACGTCGGCGTCCCGGATGTCGATCTCGATGCGATCGAGCCCCTCGAGATCGGCACGGGTGGCTGCGGCGTTCGCGACACTCTCTCCGTGCCGCGAAAGCCACAGCTCCCTCACCGTCATGACGGTGCCGCCTCGGATCAGGCCGGGACGTCGCCGCGCCAGGCGCCGGTTTCGGCACCCCGGGACTCGATGAACTCCTTGAAGTTCTTCAGGTCCTTCTTCACCGCGTGCGAGCCGGCGCCCACCAGGCTGCCGACCTTCTCGACGAGACCTTCGGGCTCCCAGTCGATCTGCACCGTCACTCGCGTGTTCGTGTCGGAGAGCTTGTGGAAGGTCACCACTCCAGCGTGCTCGGTCTCGCCCCCGGTGCTGTTCCAGGCCACCCGCTCGTCAGGGTGCTGCTCGGTGATCGTGGCATCGAATTCGCGCTCGGCCGGCCCGACCTTCACCTTCCAGTGCGTGTGGGTGTCATCCAGCTGGGTGATCGACTCGACCTCGTCGAGGAATTTCGGGAAGCTCTCGAACTGGGTCCACTGGTCGTAGGCCGTGCGCACGGGCACGTCGACGTCGATGGTCTCGATGATCTGCACCATGGGATGCTCCTTGCTCTGGATCGGATGTCTCTCCATTCAGCCCGAAGCAACCCGGCAAGAGGGGGGGCTTGACAGCCTCACGATCCGGGCCTGATTCCGAACCCGCCGCAAAGCACCCGGCTTACCCCATAATTGCTACATCAGCGGGATGGTCCGCTCCGATGCCGGTGGGAGGCCGTGATGCCGTTTCGAAGCATGAGTACGCTGCAGTCATGGCTGGACGAGTTCGAAGAGCTCGGCTACCCGACCGCAGGTGCAGCGAAGGTCATTCCGCAGGACGGTGACGACGGAGCCGACACCGGCCTGGTCGTCTTCCAGCTGACCAACGCGCCCACGCTGGCCTATCTGCAGCCGGAGATGTCGGCCCTGGAGTGGCACGTGACGATGGAGGCTCGGGAGGCACCCGCCACCATGAATCCCGCCACGGTGCTGAGCCTCGCGTACGAGTTGACCATCGTGTCCGCGCTCGGGTCCTTCCTGCAGACCAAGTCGCGCGACTACATGCTCCAGCAGCGGCCCGACTGACCGCGCGGCCGGCCCGGAGTCGTCAGGAGACCGCGAGCGCGGCCGTCGACGTGAAGCCGTCGAGGACGTCGGCCAGTCGCTCCGCGTCCGGAATCTTCGCGGCGGCGACCGCCGCCGCGAACGCATCGTCGAATCGCGTCAGCACCGACCACGGCTCGGTGTGCAGGTCTGCGGTGGTCGTCAGTCGGCTGACGCGCCGATCATCCGCATCGATGTCGCGACGCACCGCACCGCGTTCGACCAGTCGGTCGATGAGCGTCGTGACGCCGGCGGAGGTGATGCCGAGGTACTCGCGAAGGTCTCCGGGACGCGTACCGGCGTGCGCATCGATGTGCAGAAGTGCGCGGGCGTCGAGCTCATTCACGCCGAGCTGATGTCTGGCGGAGGTCAGGGCGGCGCCGCGCGCTTCGACGTACCGGTGCAGTGCGCCGCTGAGAGGTGAACGGCTCGACGGGGAAAGTGATGCCATCGTCCTCATCCTCCCCGCTCGCGTGTCTCTGCTGACACCGTAGCAGACTGTTAGAGATTCTTAATGTTCGGGAATTTATCTAAATTTCCGTACTAACTGCTAGAGTGAGGACGTCGATGGGGGTCGGCATCCATTTCGATCGAGAGAAGTTGTTCTGATGGGTTACCTGTTCTATGGAAGTGCCGATCCGATCGAGATCCCGGATCGCCTGCTCGCCCACCTCAAGGTCGTCGTGGCGACCAAACTGCGACGAAGTGAGAGCTTCACGCTCTCGTGGCGGCACACCGAAGACATTCCGGGCGGCCGCTCGACGATCTGGCTGCAGCCCTCGATCCCGCTGCGCTTCGTGTTCCACTCGGAGTCCGATTCGCTCGACCCCGCCCTGCTGGTGAGCTTCGCTCAAGCATCCAACTCGTCGCAGGGTCTGACGATCGAGCTCGACATGCTGGCCGAGCCGGCACTCGCGGTCTCCGACCTGGTTGCTGCTGCCTAAAGAGCGCGCAGCGTTGCCAGCAGCGGCGCGGCCGCCTCGTCCAGGAAGCGCGACTGACCCTCGTCGCCGACCTGCACGAGCGCGATGTCGGTGAACCCGGCGTCGAGGTACTCCTTGACCCCGGCCGCGATCTTGTCGAGGTCCGGTCCGCAGGGGATCGAACCTGCCACATCGTCGGGGCGCACGAACTGGCTCGCCGCCGCGAAACCCGCCGGTGTCGGAAGGTCGGAGTTGACGGCCCATCCGCCGCCGAACCAGCGGAACTGGTCGTGGGCACGATCGATCGCGGCCTGCTCATCGGGATCCCAGCTGATGGGGATCTGACCGATCTTGCGGGAACCGGCGCCGTGCGTCTCGTCCCAGCTGCTGATGAGGTCGGGCTGCGGCTCGACCGCGATCAGGTGATCGGCGAGGTCGCCGAACCGCTCGATCGAGCTGTCGCCCGACACCGCGACGGCCAGCGGCACGCCGTCATCGGGGACATCCCAGATCCGCGCCGAATCCACGCGGAAGTACTGACCTTCCCAGGTGATCAACTCGCCGGTGTGCAGCTCGCGGATGATGTGGATCGCCTCCTGCAGCATCGCCTGCCGCACCTGCACCGCCGGCCAGCCTTCGCCGATGACGTGCTCGTTGAGGTTCTCACCCGAGCCGAGCCCCAGGATGAACCGCCCCTCCGAGAGGATCTGGAGTGTCGCCGACATCTGCGCGACAACGGCCGGGTGATAGCGCATGGTGGGGCACGTCACGTACGTCATGATCTCGACCGACGAGGTGGCCTGGGCCACGGCGCCCAGCATGGTCCACGCGTGCGGTGCATGCCCCTGAGTGGTGAGCCAGGGCGTGAAGTGATCGCTCGAGACCTCGAAGTCGAAGCCGACCTCCTCCGCCCGTTGTGCGTAGCGAACGAGCTCTTTGGGTCCGCTCTGCTCGGTCATCAGCGTGTACCCGAATCGCGCCATGCTCTGCTCCTCGCCCGTGCGTTGTCGTCCTGGCGGTCAGGCTACGAGGGGCGGCGGTTCGGTCCGAGGGGGTTGACAGCGGCGAGGCCCCGACCGACCCTTGGCGGCCGCAGCCGAGAAGTGCCATAGCCCGCAGGTGATGTCAAGCCCCCCGTTTTCACGGAGATCTTGGGCCTACGGTGAGCCCGATCCCGTGGGCCGAAGAGCGCCCGGGATCACCCAGGTCACCATCCCCCTTCGACACCAAAAGTGCCGAGACGAAGACTCGGAGCACACCGTGACATCCATCGGATTCCTCTCCACCTTCCCGCCGACGCGCTGCGGACTCGCCACCTTCACGGCGTCACTGAGCGACGCCGTCGCGGACGCCGCCGATGTGACGCCGTCGGTGGTGCGGATCCTCACTCCGGACGAGTCGGCAGCTGCAGCGGCAGAGCGGGACGACCGGGTGGCCGGGCACCTGGTCAACGGCGACCCGCAGTCCATCCGCGAGGCGGCGGCGATGCTGAACCGGTCGGGCGCGGCGGTGATCCAGCACGAGTACGGCATCTTCGGCGGGCAGGACGGCGCCGAGGTCATCTCGCTGCTCGAGCAGTTGACCGTGCCGGCGATCATCGTGCTCCACACCGTTCTGCCGAACCCCAGCCCCCATCAGCGCGCGGTCCTTCAGTCGGTGTGCAGCCATGCCAGCTTCGTGATCGTCATGACGCAGCACGCACGCGAGACGCTGCTGAGCACCGTCACCCTGGACGCGCGGCGGATACGCGTGATCCCCCACGGCGCACGCACGCCGATCCCCAGCGTGCGGACCGCGCCGGAGGGCGCTCGACCCCGCCTGCTGACTTGGGGGCTGATCTCCCCGGGCAAGGGACTCGAGTGGTCCATCCGGTCGGTGGCCGAACTCGCGGCATCCGGAACGCTCGTCGATTACGTGATCGCCGGACAGACCCATCCCAAGCTCGTCGCCGAGCAGGGCGAGGCATACCGTGATTCGCTGATCGCACTGGTCGGCGACCTGGGCCTGAGCGACCAGGTGCACTTCGTCGATCACTACCTCTCCCCCGCGGCGCTCGACGAGCTGATCGGCGACGCCGATGTCGTCGTGCTTCCGTACGAGTCATCGGATCAGGCGACATCGGGCGTTCTGGCCGAAGCGGTCGCCGCGCGCATCCCCGTCGTCTCGACAGGCTTCCCGCACGCGATCGAGCTGCTCTCCGATGGGGCCGGCCTCGTGGTCCCGCACCGCGATCCGGTCGCGATGGCCGCTGCCGTCTCGGCGCTGCTCCGGGGTGAGACGCGCGGGACGGCGGGCGGAACGGCCGCCGCCGAACTGACCTCGTGGTCGACGGTGGGGCGTTCCTACGTCCGGCTTCTGGGCAGCCTTCTCGCGGAACGCGCCGCATGAGGTCCGCGCGGACCGCACTGGAACCGTCGTACGCGCATCTGACGGCGCTGACGGACGAACGGGGCATCTTCGAGCATGCCGAGTACGACACACCCCGAGTCGAGCACGGCTATTGCGTGGACGACGTCGCCCGCGCGCTGATCCTCGTGTCGCGCGAGCCGAACCAGACCCCTGGCCTCGCCGACCTGGCAGAGATCTATCTCGCGTTCCTCGAGGCTGCCCTCACCCGGGACGGCCGCTTCCACAACCGCATGTCACCCGAGGGCGTTTTCACCGACATGCCCGACACGGGCGATTGGTGGGGCCGCGCCGTCTGGGCTCTGGGTGAAGTCTCCTCGACCGCGCCGAGCCCTGCGCATCGGCGGCGCGCGGGGCGTGCGTTCGCCCGAGCCGCGACACAGCGCAGCGTGAACATGCGCGCCATGGCGTTCGCCGGCGTGGGCGCCGCCTCGGTCCTGCGCGGCCGGCACGACGATGCGGGCGCACGCGCGCTCCTGGGTGCCGCTGCCTCTTCGATCGGCCCCGGCAGGGGCACCCGGTGGCCGTGGCCGGAGGATCGGCTGCGCTACGGCAACGGCGTCATTCCGCAGGTGCTGCTGCTCGCCGGTGCCGGACTGGGGCGTCGCGATCTTCTCGAGCGGGGTCTCGAGCTTCTGCGGTTCCTGCTGGACGCGGAATCCGCCGACGGTCACCTGTCCGTCACGGGCGTTCAGGGTCGGGGTCCCGGGGAGCTCGGACAGCAGCAGTTCGATCAGCAGCCCATCGAGCCGGCCGCCATCGCGGAGGCGTGCGCGTCCGCGTTCGAGGTGACCGCCGATCCGGCGTGGCTGGTGGGCCTCGAGGCGGCCTGGGGATGGTTCACGGGGCGCAACGACGTGGGCATCGAGCTCTACGATCCCTCCGCGGGGGCGGGGTTCGACGGCCTGCAGCCCGCCGGGCGCAATGCCAACCGCGGTGCGGAGTCGACGATCGCCGCGCTCATGACGCAGCAGCTCGCCCGGCGCTACGGCGTGATGGACTGAGGTGCGACCGGCTCGGTCACTTCGCGCCCCGCGACGGTGAGCCTGTCGATCGCGACCTCCTGCATCTCGACCTTGCCGACCGACATCGCACCCTCCGGGGCCAGGACATGCACCTGAGGGCCCTCCACCTGCTCGGCGACCAGCATGATCCCCCCGGATGAGTTCGCGGAGTGAGCGAGATCCTCGATCCATTGGCGACTGAGCGACGGCGCTTCCGGCTCGTCGAAGACGAACCGCAACGGGATCGACGGATGCAGCCAGAGAGTGCTCCGGCCGGGCGGCTGGCCTTCCGGATGCTCCCACGACAGCGTGAAGCTCTCGCTTCGCCGCAGCTTCGTTGCGATCACGACCGTGAGATGCGCCAGCGCACGGTCTTCGATGTGAATCGGCGTGGCTGACCCACCGTAGAAGATGGTACCCACGAGGTCAGGATAATCCTCTCGCTCGTCGATCACCATGGCTGCGTGGGCGCGCGCAAGACCGCTCGCCGGTCACGCCGCACCCGGGCGGAGCACGACCTTGATGCAGCCGTCCTCCTTCTTCTGGAAGGTCTCGTACAGTCGCGGAGCGTCCTGAAGCGGCGCGTGGTGGGTGACGAGGTCCATCACACCCAGGGGGTCCGCGGGGTCCTCTACGAGCGGGACGATCCGGTCCGCCCACCGCTTCACATTGCACTGACCCATGCGCAGCGAGATCTGCTTGTCGAAGAGCGTCTTCATCGGCAGGATGTCCGCTTCGCCGGCATACACGCCGCTGAGCGAAATCGTTCCGCCTCTGCGGACCACGTCGATCGACTGGTACACCGAGGCGAGGCGGTCCATCCCGGCCTTGTCCATGAGCGAGCGTGCGACGGCGTCCGGGAGCAGACCGACGGCGTGCTGGATGAACTTCACTCCCGCATTGCCGTGCGCCTCGAGGCCGACGGCATCGACGACGGAATCCGCCCCGCGCCCTTCGGTGGCGTCGCGCAGCTCGCCGACGACGTCGTCGGTGAGATCGAACGTCTGGATGCCGTGGCGCTCGGCCATCGCGCGACGCTCCGGCACCGGATCGACGGCCAGCACCCGATGACCGCGGTGGGCGGCGACGCGGGACACGAACTGCCCGACCGGGCCGAGACCCATGACGGCGACCGTGCCGCCGTCGGGCACGTCCGCGTACTCCACGCCCTGCCAGGCGGTCGGGAGGATGTCACTCAGGAACAGGTAGCGGTCATCGGGCAGATCGTCGCCCACGCGGATGTGGTTGTAGTCGGCGAGGGGCACGCGCAGGTACTCCGCCTGACCGCCGGGGATCTGGCCGTACAGCTTGGTGTACCCGAAGAGGGCGGCCCCGCTCCCGTACTCCTTCACCTGGGTCGTTTCGCACTGAGACTGCAGCCCGCGCTGACACATGAAGCACATGCCGCACGCGATGTTGAAGGGGATCACGACCCGATCGCCCACCGAGAGGTTGCGCACGGCGGCCCCGACCTCGACCACGACGCCCATCGGCTCGTGCCCCAGGATGTCGCCGGATTCGAGGAACGGCCCGAACACTTCGTACAGGTGCAGATCCGAACCGCAGATCGCCGTCGAGGTGATCTGGACGATCGCGTCGGTGTCGTAGTCCAGCCGGGGATCGGGGACCTCGTCGACCGAGACCTTGCGCGTTCCCTGCCATGTCAGTGCTTTCACGTCACAGCTCCGTCTTCTGCCGGGTCGTTCTGGTCGGGGATCGGGATGATGGCGACCGGAGTGCCCGGGCCGACGAACAGCAGCGCCTCACGGGGCTCACCCTCGCCGTCGTTCACGGTGAGCCAGGCGCCGCCGTCCTGCACGGCCTGCTCGACCTCTCGGGTGATGTCCGCCAGCGCACGACCTCCGATGCTGTAGGTCTGGCCGCCGTAACTGATGTCGATCCGCTTCACGTCAGGCTCTCTCTCTCGGGCGCCGCGTCGAGCTCGGCCGGTTCCGGCACGATGTGCAGTCCTGCCGGCGAATTGGCCGTGTAGGCCAGAGCCTCGATCCAGGCCCTGTTCACGGCGGGCCGGCGGCTGCCGTAGAACTTGTACACGAGCGACGAACGCGGGTTGACCCACACCGTCGTTCGACCGTCGCCGATGCTGGTGTCGTCCTTCCACGTGAAGTGGAATGCCTCGCCGCGGCGCAGCTTGGCACCGATGACCATCTCGAGGTGCAGCAGCAGGCGATCCTCGAAGTCGACCTTCACCAGGCCGTCGTAGATGAACTTTCCCATGGTCAGTACTCGTCCTCGCCGTAGCCGAGATTGGCGTCTTCCATCATGTCCGGCCACTCGGCCACATCCGTCTGGAGCCGTCGTGTGCGGCGCTGCAGCTCCTCCACGAGCGACGCGTCCTCGATCTCCTCGACCGCTTCGGACACGGGCGTGGAGTAGAGCTGGCTGGCCGGACCGATGAGGAAGTGGGCGTTGCCGCGAGCACCCCCCTCGGTGAGCACCGGAATGCTCACGACGTCGGAGCTCTGCGTATCGGCGAGAGCTCGCGCGTACCGCAGGAGCGCCCTGCAGACATCGTCAGCAGTCAGCACGTATCCGCCCGAGTAGTGAAGTCGACGCATGTCACCACCATCTCCCGGAGCCGACCTGCGCCGCGAAGGGGTTGCCTCTCCCGCAGTTTGTCTGCATAATCGCCCGCGTCCACCGCAAGGCGGGGCCACCAGAGGGCGGCCCCGCCTGCGGGTTCCCGGGATCAGTACCCGGAAACGGTCTCTTGCGATCGGCCGGCCTGGTCCTTGACCTCGCCCGCCGCGGACTGCGTCTCGCTCTTGACCGCGTCCACGGAATCGGCGGCCGAGTCCTTCACCGCGGCAGCCGCATTCTTGGCCGGCTCCTTCAGGTGCTGGCCCACGTCCTTGGCCACCCCGGCCACCTCGTCGACCAGAGGCTGAGCCTGCTCCTTGACGTTCTGAGCCAGCTCCTTCTCCTTCGCCGAGGCGGGAATCAGCGACGACAGGAGCAGGCCCGCGCCGAACGCGATCAGCCCGACCGCCAGCGGATTGCCCTCCGCCTTCGCGACGACCCTGTCCTTCGCGTCGCCGATGTTGCTTCCGACGTCGTCGGCGGTTCCCATCAGCCGGTCGCGAACGGAACCCACCGCTCCCTTGACCTTGTCCGTCTGGCGCTCGACGATCTTCGACGGCGACACCTTGTCGGCGAGCGCGTCGACGTCTCCTCCGAGCTCACGCCGCGTCTGTTCGATGTTCGCGCGGATCACGTCCGGTGAATCGCTCATCGGTTCTCCTCATTCCTTCTCAGCGTTTCGGGTATTTCCTTCAGCGTCTCCACGGTCTGCGGGGCGCCGTCTACTTCTTTCAGTCGGGAGCGGCCGATCGCGTACAGGATCGCGGCGATGACCGCCCAGATGACCGCGACGATCACTGCGGACCACCCCAGGCTGTCGATCAGGTCGCCGAGCCCCCACCAGAGGGCGATCGACAGGAAGAACACGGCCATCAGGCCCGCGTACCCTGCCCCGCCGAGGAGGCCGGCGCCCTTCGCGCTCTTGGCCGCCGTCTCCTTCAGTTCCGCCTTGGCGAGCGCAACCTCCTGCCGCATGAGCGTCGAGATGTCGCGTGACACCTCGGCGAGCAGGTCGCCGAGCGAGGTGGTCGCGGCTTTCTGCTCAGAAGGAGTCGCGTCGGACATTCTCATCCTCCGTATACGCAGGGTCGATCCCATCGGCCGACTGCGCGTAGATGGGGGTCTCATCGATCACGGCGGCACTCGGCGCAACCACCGGCACGGCCGTGGGCGGCGCCCACGCGTCCGGCTGCGCGGTGGGGGTGCGGCCCACATTGCTGCCGGAGGATGCGGCGTCGGATGCGCTCGAGGCCAGCGCACGCGTGAGCCGTCCGACGAGGACGCCGGCCAGCGCCGCACCGAGGATGAAGGTCCCCGGCTTGCGCCGCGCGTACCCCTTGACCTCCTGAAGCAGAGAGCTCGGGTCGCGGTCGCCGAGCCACGTCGAAGCCGTCGAGAGGCGGCTGGAGACCTGGCGCACGAGATCCGAAGCCATACCGTTTGTCTGCGAGTTCGCCGCCATCGAATTCAGCTCGTCGCTGACGGAGCGCAGACCTCCGGCGATCCGCTGCTGCTGTGTGCCGGCCTGGTCCTTCAATTCGCGCTGGGTCTGCGCGTACAGGTCCTTCGCCTGGTACTTCGCTTCGCTCACGACCGACGAGGCTTCGTCCTTGGCCGTGTCGACGACGCCCTTGGCCTGCTCGGTGGTCGTCTGCTTCAGCGAAGCACCGTCGGGAGCTGCCGTGTCCCGCGTGCCGGGCGAGCCCATGGTGCCGACTCGCGTTCCCTCCGACACGTTCGTGTCATAGCTGTTAGACATCGTTCTTCCTTTCGCGGGCCGATCGAACAGATCGGTTGACGACCTTTTCTACGCTTGCTCGAGAGCCGCGAAACCCCCCTTGCAAATGCGCCGGACCTGCGTTATCGCGAGGCGGGGCGCGGCCGTCCGCGCCGCCCGAAAGTGCGAGAGGTTACGTCGGCGAGCGCGTGTTCGCAACCCCACTTACTCCCCGGTGGTGCATGAGTAGCTTTCGGGCATGACCTCGAATGCGCCTGAGCCCCGGCAGACCCAGCCGGCCACCGTCCCGCAGTACCGCGACGACCGCCCTGCTGACGCCGATGCGGCCGCATATCGCCAGGACGGCCTGGCACGCGAAGACGTGCTCGCCCGCGAGAAGGAGCGGTTCGGCGGGTTCAAGTTCGGGTCGGCGTTCTTCGGCTGGCTGACCGCCACCGGCACAGCCGTGCTGCTGGCCGCGCTGGTCGCCGCGATCGGCGGAGCGATCGGACTGAACACCGGCACGGTGGACGACGCCGCAGAGGCGGCGGCCGACAACCCGGTGGCGACCGCGGTCGTGAGCGGGATCGTGCTGGCGCTGGTGCTGTTCATCGCGTACTTCGCGGGAGGCTACGTCGCCGGGCGCATGGCACGCTTCAGCGGGCTGAAGCAGGGCATCGCCGTGTGGCTCTGGGCGGTGGTCATCGCCATCGTCGTCGCCATCGTGACGGCGGTCGCCGGAAGCCAGTGGGACATCCTCGCGAACCTCGACAGCTTCCCGCGGATCCCGGTGACGCCCGAGACGGCCACCCTCACCGGCATCCTCACCGCCGTGGGCGCGGCCGTCGTCGCACTGATCGGCGCGATGCTCGGCGGCGTGACAGGGATGCGGTACCACCGGCGCGTGGACCGCGTCGGCTTCGGCGCGTAACGGCCGGCGCCCCCGACGGACCTTCCGTGGCCAGGATCGGGACGTCGGGCTGGAGCTACGATCACTGGTCCGGCGTCCTCTATCCGCCCGGACTTCCCCCGCGTGAACGACTCGCCCACTACATGCGCGAGTTCGACACGGTCGAAGTCAACGCCACGTTCTATCGGTGGCCGCGACCGGCGAGCTTCGCCTCTTGGCGGCAGCGCCTGCCGGCCGGTTTCGAGATGACGGTGAAGGCGCCGCGCGGCCTCTCGCATGCCCGGCGGCTGCGGGATCCGCAGGAGTGGATCGAGCGGATCACCGCCGGCCTGCACGAACTGGCGGGACGCCGAGGACCCTTGCTCGTGCAGCTGCCGCCCACGATGGAGCGCGACGACGAGCGCCTGGAGAGGTTCCTGGCGCAGGTGCCCGCATGGATGCAGCCCGTGATGGAATTCCGGCATGCCTCGTGGGTGGTCGACGACGTGTTCGCACTTCTCGAACGTC
The DNA here is from genome assembly GCF_963524805.1 of uncultured Microbacterium sp. Lineage (GTDB taxonomy): Bacteria > Actinomycetota > Actinomycetes > Actinomycetales > Microbacteriaceae > Microbacterium. Next base: position 61,156 of record NZ_CAURGG010000007.1, read on the forward strand.
ACCGCACGGCCTACTGCGTCATGAGCGGAGCCCGGCTTCCGTGCGTCCTGCGCGCCACGTCAGAGCTCGTGTACGTCCGCCTGCACGGACCCGACCCGGCGGCGCTGTACGCCGGTTCGTACTCGCCCGCCGATCTGGATTGGTGGGCCGAGCGCATCCGCGAGTGGGAGTCGGGCGGTCATCGCGTCTACGCCTACTTCAACAACGACGGCGGCGGAAACGCCGTGCGCGACGCGAGAGCACTGCGCGCACGGCTCACACCGTGATCAGCTGTCGTCGTCGTGCTGCTCCCGGATGCGCCGGCCCTCGCTGACGTCCTTGCGCTCCTTCGCGGCGGCCTTGTCGCTCTTGCGCGTATCGCGAGGCGGCAGCTGGATCTCCTCCTCGGCGGCGATGCCGGCCTGCAGCTCTCGGCCGCGTTCGAGCTCCGCATCGAACTCCGCGCCGAAGAGCAGGGCGAGGTTCGCGATCCACAGCCACAGCAGGAAGACGATGACGCCGGCCAGGCTTCCGTACGTGCGGTCGTAGTTCGAGAAATTGGCCACGTAGAAGCCGAACGCGACAGTCGCGATCGCCAGCACCACGATCGCCAGCAGAGCACCGAGGCTGATCCAGCGGAACTTCGGCTGCTTCGCGTTGGGCGTCGCGTAGTACAGGATCGCGACGGTCAGCACGACGATGAACGCCAGCACCGGCCACTTCGCGATCGACCACACCGTCTGCGCGGCATCCCCGATGCCGAGCGCCCCGCCGACCGCATCGGTCACCGGCCCGGAGATCACGAGGATGAGGACGCAGATGAGCACCAGGACGATCGAGATGATCGTCACGAGAAGCTGGGCGGGCTTGAGCTTCCAGAACGGGCGCCCCTCCTCGATCTCGTAGATGCGGTTCATCGCCCGGCTGAAGGCGCCGATGTAACCCGAAGCCGACCAGATGGCCAGCAGCACACCGGTGACCAGGGCCAACCCGGCTGCCGGCGAGCTCGCCATCTGCTCGATGGGACCGCGAATGGCCTTGGCGGTGTCGCCCGGCGCCACCTGTCCGATGATCTCGAGCACCGCATCGCTCGCAGCCTGCCCCTGGCCGACGATGCCCAGCAGCGAGAAGATCGCCACCAGCCCCGGAAAGATCGACAGCACCGAGTAGTACGTCAACGCCGCCGCGATGTCGGTGCACTGGTCGGACGAGAACTCGCGGAAGGTCTTGCCGAACACGTACTTCCACGAGCGCTTCTCGAGATCGTCCGGCGAATCGGGCTTGCCGGACGACTCCGGATCGGGGGCGGCGCCGTCTCGGCGGTTCTGTGTTGCGGTGTCGGTGCTCATTTCGCGCTCCTGGCCTGGGGGACGGGCGGTGACGGTCATACCGTCGGGGACGATCCGGCGGACCGGACGAGAATTCTCACGCGCGGCTCGACCGCGCGAGTGGGCCTTGCCAAACCAACCCGCTCTCGCTATTGGATCCGCGCGGTCGCGCACCTCCACACGCCGGCGGATGGTAACCCACGTGCCCCGACGCTGCCAGCGCCTGGCGTCCCCCGGGGGGTTGTGGTCCAGTCGATGTCGACTCATCGCGCAAGGAGGAGGTCGGATGCTCACCGTTTCAGTCGTCGTGCCGTCGCGGGACGACGCGGACCTGCTCGGGCGCTGTCTCGCCGCTCTGGCACAGCAGACGCGGCGAGCCGACGAGGTCATCGTGGTCGACAACGGGTCGACCGATGCGACGGCCGTCGTCGCACGCGCGGCGGGGGCGCGGGTGGTCGCGGAGCCTGAGCTCGGCGTGCTCGCCGCGAGCGCTGCCGGCTACGACGCCGCGCGCTCGGATGTGCTCGCGCGGCTGGATGCCGACTGCATTCCCGGACCCGAGTGGCTCGAGCGGGTCACGTCGGCGTTCGCCGCGGATCCGCGGCTCGCGGCGGTGACAGGGGGTGCCCGCCTCGTGGACGGCCCGCGTCGGCTGCGCCGCGTGCTGCCGGCCCTGTATCTGGGCGCGTACTACATCGTGCTGACGGTCACTCTGGGCCACGTCCCGCTCTTCGGCTCCAATATGGCCATCCGGCGCGACGCCTGGGTGGGCGTCTCAGGGCGAGTGCATCGTCACGACGACCTGGTGCACGACGACCTGGATCTCGCGTTCCACCTCGGCGAGGGGCGTCGCATCCGCTACGTCGCGAATCTGCCGATGGGCATCTCGGCACGGCCCTTCGGCGAGGGGCGGGCATTCCTGACCCGCATCCGCCGGGGCTTCCACACGGTGTTCATCCACTGGCCGGCGCAGTTTCCGCCGCTGCGCTGGACGGCTCTGGCCGCCACGCCCCGGCAGGAGTGGAGCACGGACAGCCCCGTCGTCGTGGCGTCGGAGTAGCGGAATCAAGCCAGCGGGCGGTCGTGGATCGCCGTGCTGAGGCTCGTCCCGTTGAGGTCGAGATACAGCTGGCGCTCCGTCACCGAGACCGTCATGCTGTTGCGGCGCTCGAGCGCGGCGACTGCGGAGTCGATGAAGCCCGGATCGAAGCTGTGCAGCGTGATCGTCTCCACCGCGTGGATGCGCTTGCCCGCCCACGCCGCCATCAGCTTCTCGGGATCGCGGTGGGTGTACACGGTGGTGCGGTCTGCCAGCTTGCTGCCGTAGTGCAGTCGGTCGGCATCCGGAGCACCGACCTCGATCCACGCGGTGAGCCGGCCGGTGAGATCGCGCACGAGCACGGCGGGCTCGTCGGTCGAAGAGATGCCCTCGCTGAAGACGATGCCCTCCTCGTACTCCAGGCAGTACGCGAGCACACGGGTCAGCAGGAACGCCGCCGTTTCGGAAGGGTGCCGGGCGACGCGGACGGCGAGCTCTTCGTAGACACCGCGGTCGACGTCGGCGAGCTGCACCGTGAAGGTGTGCATCGTCGCGCCGAGGGCCATAGGGCTCAAGCCTACGGGGGTATCCGCCCCTTTCCGCATCTGCGGCTGTAAGATCGCCATTATGACGCAGATTCGGGTCCGGGATGCCGCCGCCTACCTCGGCGTGAGCGACGACACCCTGCGCCGCTGGATCGACAACGGGGTTCTCACCAGCGCTCAGGACGAGTCCGGTCGCACGGTCGTCGACGGGCTGGAACTGGCTCGCCTGGCGCGCAGCAACTCCGTCCTGCCGGTGGACCCCTCGCGCATCGGACGCTCCGCCCGCAATCGATTCGTGGGTCTGGTCACCGAGGTCATCTCCGACACCGTGATGTCTCAGGTGGAGCTGCAGTGCGGGCCCCACCGCGTGGTGTCCCTCATGAGCACCGAGGCCGTGCGCGAACTGGGCCTGGAGCCCGGGTCGGTGGCGACCGCGGTGGTCAAGGCGACGACCGTACTCGTCGAGACCCCTGCGTCCCGGAGCTCCACGTGAGGCGCGCCGCCACCGGCGCACTGCTCGCGCTTCTGGCGCTCACCGGCTGCGCTGCCGGCGGCGCGGGCGCGGTCAGCGGCGACGAGCCCCCGAAGGGCACGATCACCGTCTTCGCGGCCGCCTCCCTGCGCGCCGCGTTCGCAGAGATCGCGGAGCAGTTCGAGGCCGTCAATCCCGGCACGACCGTGCAGCTGAACTACGGCGGCTCGGCGGATCTGGCGACTCAGATCATCGAGGGAGCACCGGCCGACGTCTTCGCGTCGGCCGACGAGAAGAACATGGCGAAGGTCGTGGGCGAGGGCCTGGTCGAGGGCGAGAGCGTGGACTTCGCCACCAACACGCTCGAGATCGCCGTCCCTCCGGACAACCCGGCCGGCATCCAGACCCTCACCGATCTCGCCGCCCCCGGAGTGGCCGTCGTGGTCTGCGCACCGGAGGTGCCGTGCGGTGCGGCGATTGTCGCCGCCGCCCAGGCGGGCGGGGTGACCCTGACGCCGGTCAGCGAGGAGTCGTCGGTCACAGACGTTCTCGGCAAGGTGACCTCCGGCCAGGCGGATGCCGGACTGGTCTACGTCACAGACGTGAAGGCGGCGGGCCCAGCGGTCCAGGGCGTCCCGTTCCCCGAGTCCACCGCGGCGGTCACCACCTACCCCGTCGCTGCTCTGACGGGCGCGGGAGCGCCGGAGACCGCGGCCGCGTTCGTGGCTTTCGTGACGGGCGATGCCGGCCGCGCCGTCCTCGACGCCGCCGGCTTCGGCGCGCCGTAGCCGACATGGCCCGCTCATCGTCCTTCTCCGGCGTGCCCCGCTGGGTGATCGGCGTGGCCGCCATCGGGGCGCTGTTCGTGCTCCTGCCGATCATGGCGATGCTGACGCGCGTCGACTGGGCCGAGTTCGTGCCGCTCATCACGTCGGAGTCTTCGCTGGCGGCACTGTGGCTGAGCCTTCGCACATCGATCGCCGCGACCATGCTGTGCATCGTGTTCGGCATCCCGATGGCGCTGGTCCTCGCGCGAACGCGCTTTCGCGGTCAGCGACTCCTGCGGGCACTGGTCCTGCTGCCACTCGTCCTGCCGCCCGTGGTCGGCGGGATCGCGCTGCTGACCACGTTCGGCCGCCGCGGGCTTCTGGGATCGAGCCTGGAGGTGCTCGGCATCGACATCGCGTTCTCCACGACCGCGGTCGTGATAGCGCAGACCTTCGTCGCCCTTCCGTTCCTGGTGCTGAGCCTCGAGGGCGCGCTGCGCAGCGTCGGCACGCGGTTCGAGGCCATCGGCGCGACGCTCGGCGCCCGTCCCACGACCGTGCTGCGACGCATCACCCTTCCGCTGGTGCTGCCGGCCCTGATCTCCGGCGCCGTGCTGTCCTTCGCGCGGGCACTGGGCGAGTTCGGCGCCACTCTGACTTTCGCGGGCAGCCTGCAGGGGACGACGCGTACCCTGCCGCTGGAGATCTACCTGCAGCGGGAGGTCGACCCCGACGCGGCTGTCGCGCTGTCTCTCGTGCTCATCGTGGTGGCGGTCATCGTGGTCGCTCTCGCCCACCGCGCCGGCAGTTCGTCCGCTCTCGCCCGGAGCGCGCCATGACTCTGACCTTCTCGGCCGAGGTCGCAGCCCGCGATTTCTCGGTGGACCTGCGGCTGGAGACCGGCGAGACCGTCGCGGTGCTGGGCCCCAACGGCTCGGGCAAGTCGACGCTGCTGAACATCATCGCCGGACTCGTCCGTCCCGACGCCGGCCACGCGGAGCTCGACGGCACGACGCTGTTCGACCTGCAGGATGGCCGCCGCGTCTGGACTCCCCCGCACGCGCGCGGGGTGTCGACACTCGCGCAGAGCGCGGACCTGTTCCCCCACCTCAGCGTGCTCGAGAACGTCGCGTTCGGAACGCGCAGCAAGGGCGTGCGCAGGTCGCGCGCGCACCAGGTGGCGCGCCACTGGCTGGACGAAGTGGATGCCGCCCCGCTGGCGTCCCGGCGACCGACGGAGCTCTCGGGAGGTCAGGCACAGCGCATCGCGGTGGCGCGCGCGCTCGCCTCGGATCCGAGGCTTCTCCTGCTGGATGAACCCCTCACCGCCTTGGACGTCGCGAGCGCCCCCGCGATCCGCCGCACCCTGCTGCGCGTGCTGAAGGATCGCACCGCGATCATCGTCACGCACGACATCCTCGATGCGCTGACCCTCGCCGACCGGGTGCTGGTCCTCTCGCACGGTCGCGTGGTCGAGCACGGCCCGACCCGCGCGACGCTGGAGCGTCCGCGCACGCGGTTCACCGCCGATCTGGCCGCGCTGAACCTGCTCACCGGCACCCGCACCGCGCACGGCATGACGACCGCGGCGGGGGATGAGATCGCGAGCACGGTGCACAGCGACGCGGCGGCGGGCGAGGCCGTGGCCGCGACCGTCCGGCCCTCGGCGGTGCGCATCTATCCGAACGCGCCGGACGGCGCCGATTTCAACCGGCTCACCGGGATCGTCCTGGACCTCGAGCCGCGCGGGGACATCATCCGCGTGCGATCCGAGACGATCTCGGCCGACCTCACTCCGGCCGAGGTCGCGGACGCGCAGATCACCGTCGGCACGCGTGTGCATTTCGGTTTCGCGTCGGACGCGGTGACGATCTATCCCTCGGCTTCGCGTAATGGAACCGGCGCAGCGGCGTCCTAAAGAGAGCAGGCACACCGCACGCGACCCGGAGGCAGCGCATGGGCACCTTCATCTACGACAGCACGTCCAATCACGTCGAGCTGGATGATCGGACTCTCGCGCATCTGCGCATCGTCGTGATGAACAAACTGCGGCGGTCGGAGCCGTTCATGTTCGAGGTGCTGATGCACGACGGCAGCGGTCACCGCAGCTTCTGGCTGCATCCGGGAGTGCCCCTGCAGTTCCAGTTCTTCACCAACCGTCCCGTCCACATCAACCGACTCTGGATTGAAGCACTCATGGAGTCGGCCAGCGGCCCGAACGGCCTGACCATCGTGCCCGAGCCCGACGAGTCCGCGGCATCCATCGCGCCCCCGAGCCCGGTGCGCTCGATGACTCCGCGCAGCGCCTGAGCCGAGGGTGCGGCGCGTCGATGCGGTCAGCGCGCGACCGGCAGGATCTCGGACAGCAGCACCTCGACGCGGCCCCTGATCTCATCGCGCACCCGGCGCACCGTGACGATGTCCTTGCCCGCGGGGTCTTCGAGCTCCCAGTCCTCGTAGCGCTTGCCGGGAAAGATCGGGCATGCGTCGCCGCAGCCCATCGTGATGACCACATCGGACTCTCGGACCGCCTCGGTGGTCAGAACCTTGGGGACGCTTCGGGCGATGTCGACCCCCTCCTCCGCCATCGCCTGGATCGCGATCGGATTGATCTGCTCCTTCGGCTCCGAGCCGGCCGAGAGCACCTCGACCCGACCGCCGGAGAGTTCGCGCATGTACCCGGCGGCCATCTGCGAGCGGCCGGCGTTGTGGACGCAGACGAAGAGTACGACAGGCCTCATGCCATCCCGTGCGGTATTCACGCAGCCGAGTCTACGAGCCATCGCCGTACGCAGAGAGCGAGAGAACGGCGGTGACGGATCGCGTGCGGGCAGGTAGCGTAATCGCATGCCGCTCGCCCGGGAGACCCCCTCATGACCCACCAGCCACCTTCGCCGGAGAAGACGATCGCCGAGATCGTGGAACGCCTGCAGAAGCGGTTTCCCGATCTGCCGGAGCCCACCATCGCGGATGCCGTCACCACGGCGTATGACGAGCTGCGCGATGCCCGCGTGAAGGATTTCGTCGAAGTCCTCGTCGAGAAGCAGGCCAAGAAGCACCTGAAGAGCCTCGCGGTCTGACCGCTCGGCTCAGCGGAGCACTCCTGCCTCGACCTGTCAAGGCCCGTCACGTTCGGACCCGACCGGATGAGAATCGTCTCATACGAACCCTCGCCAGGGATTCGGGGGCAGACATGTCGGAGACGCGCTCGAGCGGCGGCAGACGCAGCTCAGGACGCCCAGCGCGCTTCGCGCTGCGACGGACCATGGATCAGAACTGGGTCATCGTCGACGCTGATGCGCCCGAGTTGGCCGTCCGCCCGCTCGCGCACATCCGGGTGGATGAGGACGACATGGCGGAGGTGACCTGGACCGCGCCCCTGCCGCTCCCGGTGATCTTCGCCACCCCGCAGGACGCCGTGGAGAGCCTCGAGCGATGGGAACGCCCGCGGGAAGGCCCGACAAAGCCGATCCCGATCCCGGCCTTCCCGCCGCCGCGCCTCAGCTCAGCATCCGCTTGATCTCCGCCATCTTCGCCTCCGATTCGGCCAGCAGCCCGCGCAGGGTCTCGACGGATGCCTCGGAGAGCGGTGCGCCGACGGAATCCGCGGCTGCGGCATCCGGTGACTTCGGCGCGAGGAAGACCGTCGCCAGGTAGCCGGTGAACGTGCCGAAGATGCCGACGCCCACGACGATGATCGCCACGCCGCAGAGCCGTCCGAGTGAGGTCACCGGGTACTGATCGCCGTACCCGACCGTCGAGATCGTGACGATCGTGTACCAGAGGGCGTCCGACGCTGACGTGATGTTCGCGCCTTCGGCGTCCTGCTCGAGGGCGAGCATCGTCAGGCTGCCGAATTGCAGCACGAAGATGCCCATGAGCAGCAGGACGTACAGGGCGCTGCCCGCGCGGTCCTTGATGAGTGTCCGGGCGACCGTGCGGGGCCCGACATCGCGCAGCAGTCGGTAGACGCGGACGAGCCGGAAGATGCGAAGCACCTTCAGCTGGGCGAAGGGCAGGCTCGCCAGCAGGTCGGCCCAGCCGAAGTGCCTGAAGAAGTAGGCGGCCGCGGAGGGAGCCGTGAAGATCCGGTACGTGAAGTCGATCAGGAAGATCAGGCTGAACAGTGCATTCATCACCCCGAGCACGGTCTGCAGCGAGTTCTCCTGGAACACCAGTATCAGAACGAGATTGATGATCGAGAGGATCGACAGAATGCCGATGAAGATCTCGTATCCGGTGCTCTTCAGCTCGCTGCGGGGCTTCTTCGCAGTCTTCTTCTGGTCGGACACGGCGGTCCCCGCTTTCGGCGCGCCGCAGCTCGAGTCGTGTGCGGACACCCGAAGGCTATTGCGCGGGCCGCCTCGGGCGCTCACCCACCCCGGGTGAATCGTGCGGATGCCCGCTGTCAAGGTCTCGCCCGCGGTCGCCGCGCGCGAGTATCGTCGGCAACGGCCCGCCCGGGCCATTCCGATCCTCCCGGAGGTCCGCACATGAGCATCAACGACGACGACATCACCACGACCGGCGGCTCCGCCGGCGAAGGCCCCGCGGACGGCGGCGCGAACCCCGGCGGCCACGACGGCGGTGCCGACGGCTCCGCTGACGAGGGTCCCGCGGACGGCGGCGCGAACCCCGGCGGCCACGACGGCGGCGCTGACGGCTCCGCTTGACCGAGAGCGACGAGCGCGGGCCGAGTGATCGGCCCGCGCTGTTTCGGCTGACCGGGCTGTCGGCCGACGAGTTCGAACGCGAGCACTGGGGTGAACGACCGCTGCTTCGCCGCAGCCCCTCCGGCTTCGACGACCTGTTCAGCGCCGACGCCGTGGACGAACTCGTCGCGGAGCGGGCACTGCGGACGCCCTTCGTCCGCATGGCCGCCGAGGGCACGGTGCTCCCCCCGGCGAAGTTCACGTCCTCCGGCGGCTTCGGCGCCGAAGTCGGAGATCAGCTGGACTCGGCGAAGGTGCTCGAGCAGTTCGCCGGCGGCGCCACCCTGGTCCTGCAGGGACTGCACCGCACCTGGGCGCCGATCGCCGCATTCACCCGCCGGCTCATCGACGACCTGGGGCACCCCGCGCAGGTCAACGCCTACATCACCCCCGCCTCCTCACGAGGTTTCGATCCGCACTACGACACGCACGACGTCTTCGTGATCCAGATCGCCGGTGCCAAGCACTGGAGGATCCACGAGCCGGTGCACCGGCATCCCCTCGCCGACCAGCCGTGGACCGACCACCGCGACTCCGTCGCCGCGCGCGCCCGCGAGGAGCCGACGATCGACGCGACGTTCGAGACGGGCGATGTCCTGTATCTGCCGCGCGGCTGGATCCACTCCGCCGAGGCGCTCGGCGGCACATCCATCCATCTGACGATCGGGGTGCGCGCGGCGACGAGGCAGGACATCCTCACACAGCTCCTCGCCCGCGGCGGGGACGACGAGCGACTCCGGCGGCCGCTGCCGCTGGGCGCGGGCGAAGGGCGCAGGCTGGATGCCGATATCGCCGCCACGATCGCTGCCGCCTCCGAGCTGATGGATGCCGCACGCGACGATCACACCATCGAGCACGCGCTGCACGACGCATTCTCCCGCGCCGTGCGACCTCCGCCCGTGCGACCCCTCGCGACCGTGCAGCTGACGTCCGAGATCGCTCCCGACATGACCTTCCGCTGGCGAAGCGGCCTGCGCGCGCGGATCGAAGACGATGGTCCGCGGGTCCGGATCGTTCTGGAGGACAAGGCCGTGTCGCTGCCGGTGGAGGCGTCCGAAGCGGTGCACGCCCTGCGAAGCGGCACCCTCGCGGCCGGCGCTCTGCCGGGGTTGGATGCCGACTCCGCGCTGGTCGTCGTGCGCAGACTGCTGCGCGAGGGGATCGTGGTACCCGGATGAGCGGGTCGCCGTGAGTGCCACGGCACTGCCGGCGACCGGTGGCCCGGCCGGTGGGTGGGCGCCGTGCAGCGATCGGTCGCTCGAGCGGAACGACCCGCTCGCGGGAACCGGCGGCTACGGCGCGCGATGGCTGCTGGTCGAGATCGATGGCGCGTGGGGAATGCATGCGTTCTTCCAGTCCGCGCTCGACCCGGGGCTCGGACGGGCTCTGGTCGCCAGGGCCGAAGCCGCCGGCATCCGCCCCGTCGCGATCCGGCGCTTCGGCCGCCGCGCCGATGAGCGCCGGGCTCGCCCGCGCTGGCGGTGGGCGATCGTGGACGCGCGTCCCGGACGCGAGGCGGTCCGGTGGGGAGAGGCCACGGATCCCGCCGAGCTGCTCACCGTCCCGCTCGACGGCGCCGCCGGCGGTCCCTCCGACCGCCCGGTCCTGCTCGTCTGCACGCATGCCCGTCATGATCAGTGCTGCGCCGTGCGCGGGCGTCCCGTCGCGCAACGGCTCGCCCGCGCCTTTCCGGAGGAGACGTGGGAGAGCTCGCACCTGGGCGGCGACCGCTTCGCGGCGACCATGATCCTGCTGCCGCACGGCCTGTACTACGGCCGGGTCAGCGCGACGGATGCGGTGACGGTGGTGGAGCGCTATCTGCACGGCGAGGTCGTCGACGAACTGTTCCGCGGGCGCAGCTCCGTCACGAACGTGGTGCAGGCCGCCCAGTCCTTCGCACGCCGCCGATACGGAGATGCACGCATCCAGGCCTACCCACCGCTGCACGAGCGGCGGGAGGACGATGGCACCTGGACGGTCGAGCTGGGCACACACGAGGGCGTGATGCGGGTGGTCCTGCGCGAGATGCGATCTGCGCCGCTGCTGAGCACGTGCGGCGCAACGCGTCCGGCATCCGTTCGCGAGTTCGCGCTCGTCTCGATCGGCGAGCGTCGCTCTCAGCTGCCGGACTGATCGCTCTCCGCCGCGTCGGTCGGATCAGGGTCGGGGTTGGGCGCGGGGTCGACGAGCGGTCCACCGATGACGCCGATTCCGACAGCTTCGTGACTCGGCTCGGGCTCAGCCGGCTCGGGGGCCTTCGGCTCGTTGCCGGGGTCCTTCTCGGTGCTCGGCTCTTCGAGCTCTTCGGTCGACGGGGTCTCGTTGCTCTCGTGCTCGCGCGGTGCCTGGGAATCGCTCGTCATCGGAATGCCTCCATCGGTGATCGGTCTTCCAGCATCCGCTCGGCTCGCACGCGAGGGAAGGGCTTGACGTGCGGCGTCACGAGGGTGAGACAAAGGGACCGGAGTCTCGCTCACTCGGGTGCGATCTCGCGCGGCTCGCGCACCTCGCCGATCGTCAGCACGTCGTCGATCGCGTCCAGAGCGGCGTCGAGATCGCCGAAGCGCCCGGGCGCCGAGATGGCGCCGCGCAGCCAGACGACTTCGACGTCGTCCTCATGCTCTTCGATGAACGCGACCACGTGGCGCGCGTCCTCCTCGGGCACGGAGACATCGCTGACGCGCCATGCCTCCTCGCCCACGGAGGTGGCTTCCAGGTGACCTCGTTCGGTTCTCATCGACATCGCAGCTCAACTCCTCGCGGACGCGGTACTCGCGTCGAGCGGAGATGGTCCTCCGAGGCTCCGTCTGCCCCCCTGCGGGCCTCGGAGGACCTGTCTCGACGCCGGTCGAGCGGGCGCGAGACGGCACACCGAACATGACGGATGCCGCGGCCGGAAGACCGGATGTCCTCCGGTGCCGGGCGGTCGATCTGCATGGTCGGGGCGCTTTTCTTCACAATGCGAGTGCCTCAGCGGCAGCGGCCCCAACCGTTGCCACGGACTTTGTGGACGTCAACGAGTCTCGTCACCGCGTGCCCGACCCGCGCGGGGCTTGACAGCACAGCGCCCCCGGGGTTATCCGGGGGCGCTGGGCAGAACGTGGGCTACGCGTTGTCCGAGTCGGCCTTGCGGCTGCCCGCCTCCAGCACGTCGCCGGCCGGAAGCTCCTGGTGTCCGCCGAACTGCAGGCGCATGGCCGAGAGGAGCTGGTTGGCGTAGTGGTCTTCGCCGCGTGAAGCGAAGCGCTCGAAGAGGGATGCCGCGAGCACCGGCACCGGCACGCCGGTGTCGACCGCCGCCTTGATCGTCCACCGCCCCTCACCCGAATCCGAGACCCGGCCGGCCAGGCCGTCGAGCGTCGGGTTGGCCACGAGTGCCGCCGCCGTCAGGTCCAGCAGCCACGACGAGATCACGGACCCGCGCCGCCACAGCTCGGCCACCTTCGGGGTGTTGATCGTGAACTGATAGAACTCCGGCTCTTCCAGCGGTGCGATCTCCGCCGAATGCTCCGCCTCGCGGATGCCGGCATCCGCGTTCTCGAGGATGTTCAGCCCCTCCGCGAGCGCAGCCATGATGCCGTACTCGATGCCGTTGTGAACCATCTTCACGTAGTGCCCGGCGCCCGACGGCCCGCAGTGCAGGTATCCCTGCTCCTCCGGTGCGTAATCGCCTTCGCGGCCGGGCGTTCGGGGGATCTCGCCCTTGCCCGGCGCGACCGTCCGCAGGATCGGCTCGATGATCTGCACTGCCTCGTCGGGACCGCCCACCATCAGGCAGTATCCGCGTTCGAGGCCGAAGACTCCGCCGCTGGTGCCCACGTCGACGTAGTGGATGCCGCGCTCCTTGAGCCGGGCCGCTCGGCGGACGTCATCGCGGTAGTTCGAGTTTCCGCCGTCGATGATGATGTCGCCGGGTTCGAGCACGTCGGCGACCTGATCGACCACCTTGCCGGTGATTCCGGCGGGGATCATGAGCCAGACGACGCGAGGGGATTCGAGGTTGGCCGCGAACTCCGCCACGTCGCCGATGCCGACGGCACCCTCGGCGGCGAGCGCGGCGACCGCCTCCGCGCTGACGTCGAAGACCACGGCCTCATGACCGTCGCGCATCAGGCGCCGTACGAGGTTCGCTCCCATTCGGCCGAGGCCGACCATTCCGAGTCGCATGCTCTTCTCCCTCGCCGTCGCTGACGGCATCTGCTGACGGGTGATCCGTTCGCTGTATTCTCCGCTTTCCGCAGCCTTCGTGTTGAAATCGACCCGGCAGTTGCCCGCGGACATCCCCGTGCTGTAGTGCGGCGGCGTTGTAACGACTGTTACAGTGATTGCATGACGCCTGATACATCGCCCGGCTGGTTGCTCGTCATCCCCCGCGTGCCCGCCGAGCCGTCTCGCCATCGCGTCGCCGTCTGGCGAGAGCTGCGGCGGGTCGGAGCCGTGCCCGCGGCATCCGGCGCCTGGACGATTCCCGACCTGCCGGCCTTCACCGAATCGCTCACGGTGGTGCGCTCGCTCGCCGAAGCCGGAGGCGGATCGGTCGCCGTGCTGGCGGCGACCTCGTACGGCGAGGACGACGTCGCGGTGCTGCGCGACGCGTTCACCGCGGCACGCGTGGACGAGTGGAACGAGTTCGTCGCGGACTGCGGGAAGTTCGACGCCGAGATCGACCGGGAGGTGCAGAAGCAGAAGTTCACGTTCGGCGAGCTCGAGGAGGAGGAGCAGAGCCTCGAGCGCCTCCGCCGCTGGTACCGCGACCTGCTGCGACGCAACGTCTTCGAGCTCGACATCGCCGCCGAAGCCGCCGCCCGGCTCGAAAGAGCCACGGCCGCGCTCGCCGCCTACTCCGAGCGGGTGTTCGCGGCGAACCTCCCCGGCACCATCCACGGCTGAAAGACGCCATGCCGGACGGGATGCTGCTCCTGGTCGCCTGCGTCGGCGCACTGGCGGTCATCTGGGTCGCCCTGGTTCTCGTGCTCTGGCGGCAGCAACGGCACCTGGGCCACTCGGTCGACTGGCGCGAGACGGCTCGCCTTGTCCCCGATGTCGTGCGGCTGGTCCGAGCACTGGTGGCCGACCCGACCGTCCCGCGCGCCACGCGCTGGTGGCTGATCGGACTCCTCGCCTACCTGCTCCTCCCCTTCGACCTCATCCCGGACTTCATCCCCGTGCTCGGCTTCGCCGACGACGCCATCGCCATCGTCATCGCCCTGCGATTCGCGATCAGGCACGCCGGCGTCGAGGCGGTCACCCGGCACTGGACCGGCTCCGAGCAGGGGCTCGACAGCCTGCTGCTGCTCACGGGTCCGAAGGCGCAGCCGCAAGCTGGTCTTCGAGATGGAAGACCTCGGTGAGCGGGGCGGCCGCCTGATCGGGCCGACCCTGAAGCCCGACGAAGAAGCGCTGCATCTGCGCCTCCCACCGCGCGGCGATCGGCGAGGCCGCGAGATACGCGCGCGCCGCCTCATCGTCATCGGTCTCGTAGTAGCCGATCAGCATTCCGCCTGACCCCAGGTAGAGGGAGTAGTTGCGCCGGCCGGAGGCGGCGATCTCGGCGAGCATCTCCGGCCACACCGGAGTGTGGCGCTGGATGTACTCGTCGAGCAGCGCGGGTGCGACCTGGAGCTGGAAGCACACGCGGGTGGGCGTGGTCATCGGTATTCCCTTCGTGCCGGTCGACGGTTCTGAGCGCGACAGCGCGCCCGGTTCGGTGGAATCGGGCGCGCTGTCGTGGTCCATCGGCCTAGAAGTCGAAGTCGCCGATGTTCTCCGCGTCGAACACGTACGGGTCGCCCAGCAGAACGGTCGCGTCCGCCCCCACGTCGAACGAGCCGAGCTTGCCCGCTTCGAACGAATCGCCTTCGGCACCGGTGATCTCACCGGTGATCAGGGCCTGCGCGGCGTACGCGGCCAGGTAGCCGAGGTCAGCCGGGTTCCACAGCGCGAACGCGGTGACGGTGCCGTCCTCGACGTACTCGCGCATCTGGTTCGGGGTGCCGAGGCCGGTCAGTGCGACCTTGCCCTTGTACTCCGAGGTGGAGAGGTAGCGCGCCGCGGCCGAGATGCCGACCGTGGTGGGCGAGACGATGCCCTTGAGCTCCGGGTAGGTCTGCAGCAGCGCGGCGGTCTTGTCGAACGAGGTCTGGTCGTCGTCGTCGCCGTAGACGACCTCGACGAGCTCGATGTCGGGGTGATCCGACGCGAGCAGCTCCTTCATCGTCTCGATCCAGGCGTTCTGGTTGGTCGCGTTGGCGGATGCCGACAGCACGGCGATCTGGCCGGCGTCGCCGATCTGCTCCGCGATCAGGTCGACCTGGATCTTGGCGATGCCCTCGGCGGTGGCCTGGTTGATGAACAGGTCGCGGCAGTCGGGGTTCGTGTCCGAGTCGAACGTGACGACCTTGACGCCGGCATCCCGAGCCTCATTGAGGGCGTCGCAGATGGCCTCCGGGTCGTTCGCCGAGACGATGAGTCCGCCGGCGCCCTGCTGGGCCGCCGTCTGGATGTACTGCACCTGCGAGGTGGGCGAGGCTTCGCTCGGGCCGACCTCCTCGAACGTGCCGCCGAACTCGTCGGTGGCCTCCTGGGCGCCGCCGGTCGAGGTGTCGAAGTACGGGTTGCCGAGGTTCTTGGGCAGCATGGTGATGGACAGGTTCGCGTCGCCGCTGTCTCCGCCCTCACTCGCGGAGCCGCCGCCGGAGCCGGAGCACCCGGTCGCGACGAGCGCGACGCCCACGGCGATCGCCGCTGCCGAGAGCGCCAGGCGCCCCCTTCGCTGAATTCCGAACATCATTGTTTCCTTCCTTGGTGCACGAGGTGTGCGGGGTATGCGGTGCAGGGTGGTGCGTGCGGGGCGATGCGGTCAGGATCCGTCGGATGACGTCCCGGCTCTGCCCTTCTTCTTGCCGACGGCCGCGGAGCGACGTGCTTGCAGCCAGGCGAGGAAGCTTGCCGAGACCACCGAGAGGATGAGCAGCACTCCGGTGATGACGTTGATGATGTCGCTGGTCACGCCGGCAAGGCGCAGCGCGCTGCCGAGGGTGCCGATGAGCAGGACGCCGGCGATGACGCCGTGCAGCGCGCCCCGGCCGCCGAAGATCGATACGCCGCCCAGCAGCACGGCGGCGATGACCTGCAGCTCCATGCCCATCGCGTTGTCGCCGCGCGCGTTGCTGTACAGCAGCGTGAAGTACACACCGGCGAAGCCCGAGACCGCGCCGCTGAGGACGAAGAGGATGAACTTGGTGCGGCCCACATCGATGCCGGAGAACTGCGCGGCCTCCTTGTTGAGGCCGATCGCGTACAGCGACCGCCCGAAGGGGGTGAAGTGCAGCAGGACGGCAAACACGATCGCGAGGATCACGAAGGGAATCGTGATCACCGGGATGGGCGTCCCCGGGATGTTGGCCTTCGCGAGGTCCGTCCAGAACTCGGGGAAGTCGGTGATGGCCGTGGTGCCCAGCAGCCCGACCGCGATGCCGCGGAACAGTGCGAGCGTGCCGATCGTCACGGCGAGCGAGGGCAACCCGACCACCGTCACCAGGAACCCGTTGACGACGCCGCACAGCACTCCGACGAGGATCGCGGTCACCGCGGCCAGAGGGAACGGCCATCCGGCGTTGGTGAGGATGCCGGTGGTCACGCTCGACAGGCCGACGATGCTCGCCACCGACAGGTCGATCTCCTCGGTGATGATGATCAGGGTCATCGGAAGCGCGATGAGCAGGATGGGCGCGACGTCGCGCAGCAGGTACGTCACCGTCAGCGGGCTGTCGAAGTTCCGGACCGTGAGCGATGCGACCGCGATCACGAGGATCAGCAGGGCGATGATCGCGGTCTCGCGGGTGAGCAGGTAGCGGCGCCACGCGGGACGCGCGTGCAGCTTGTAGACGCGCGCCGGAGCGCTCGTCGCAGTGGCGGCGGTCATCGGTCCACCTCCCGTTGAGCGATGAGTCGTCGATGCTGGCGCACCGCGAGGACGCGGTCCAGCACGATCGAGCCGATGATGAGCGCGCCGACCACGGCGCGCTGCCAGAAGTCGTCGATGCCGAGGATCGGCAGAGCGCGGTTGATGGTCAGCAGCAGGAAGGCGCCGATCGCGGCACCCCAGACCGTGCCGACGCCGCCCGAGATCGCCACCCCGCCGATCACGGCCGCGCCGATCGCCTGGAGCTCCCAGCCGAATCCGGCCGCCGAGCTGACCGTGCCGTAACGGGCGGCGTAGAGCACGCCGGCGAGCCCGGCGAGCGCTCCGCTGACGACGAAGGCGCCGATGACGCGGCGGGTCACCCGCAGCCCGTAGAGGTGAGCCGCGGCGGGGTCGGAGCCGATCGCGTACAGCTCTCGACCCGAACGGAGGTTGCGCAGGTACCACGCGGCCGCGATCAGAACCACGGCGGCGATGATCGTGAGGATCGGGATGCCGAGTATCCGGTCCGTTCCCAGGGCACGGAAGTCCTTAGGTAGGTCCGACGCGTTGATGCGGTTGCCGCCGGCCCACGCGACGTTGATGCCGCGGTAGATGTAGAGCGTGCCCAGTGTGATCACCAGCGCCGGCACCCGCGCGAAGGCCACCAGCGCACCGTTGATCAGACCCAGGAATCCGCCCAGCAGGACTCCCCCGATGAAGACGCCGATCAGCGGGATGCCCGGGATGTCGATGAACATGCGACCGGTCAGATACGCGGTGAGCCCCACGATGGAGCCGACCGAGAGGTCGACGTTGCGCGTGATGATCACGATCGCCGAGCCGATGGCGACCAGGAGCAGGAGCGACGGCGTGAGCAGCAGGTCGCGGAATCCGTCGCCGGAGAACAGGAAGGACGGGTTCGCGAGCGTCGCCGCCACGATCACCAGCAGGAGGGCGATCAGGATGCCGGTCTCGCGCGCCGTGGCGATCCGGCGTACCAGCGCGGTGGCCGAGCTCGATCCCGGGGCCACGGGGCGCACGTCGAGGGCGGTCACTTCGCCACCTCGGCATCGGCGGTGGCCGCGAACATCACGGCTTCCGGTGTGGCCTCTGCGCGGGCGAACTCGCCCGTGAGGCGGCCTTCCCGCATGACGAGGACGCGATCGGCCATTCCCAGCACCTCCGGCAGCTCGGACGAGATCATGAGGATCGCCAGGCCCTGCTGGGCGAGTTCGCTGAGCAGGCGGTGCACCTCGGCCTTGGTTCCCACGTCGATGCCGCGGGTCGGCTCGTCGACGATCAGCACGGTCGGCTCCGTCGCGAGCCACTTTCCCAGCACCACCTTCTGCTGGTTTCCGCCGCTCAGAGTGCCGGTCTCGGCATCCAGCGCGGCGGTCTTGACCTCGAGCCGGCTCGCCCACTCCTGAGCGGCGCGGTTCTCGGCACCGCCCCACAGGAGGCCCCACCGCGCGAGCTTCTGGCGGATCGCCAGGGTGACGTTGCGGCTGACGCTCTCGTCGAGCACCAGGCCCTGCTTGCGGCGGTCTTCGGGAACGAGCGCGAGGCCGCGAGAGGTCGCGGCGCGGGGATTGCCCTTCGGCAGCGACCTGCCGTGCAGCTGGACGCTTCCGCTCTCATACGGGTCGACGCCGAAGATCGCGCGAGCCACCTCGCTGCGACCGGCACCGACCAGACCGGCCAGACCCACGATCTCGCCGGCGCGAAGCGAGAAGGAGATGTCGCGGAAGACCCCGGCGCGGGTGAGACCGGCGACCTCGAGCACGACATCGCCGACCTGCGAGGGCAGCTTGGGGAAGAGGTCGGTCACATCGCGTCCGACCATCTGCCGGACGAGCTCGTCGACGCTGGTCTCGGCGATCGGCGTCGTGTCGACGTACGATCCGTCGCGCATGACCGTGACCGTGTCGCAGAGCGCGAAGACCTCGTCGAACCGGTGCGAGATGAACAGCAGCGCACGTCCCTCGTCGCGCAGGCTCCGGGCGACGGCGAACAGCCGCTCCACCTCCACGCCGGACAGCGCCGCGGTGGGCTCGTCCATGATCAGCACCTTCGCATCCAGCGAGATGGCCTTGGCGATCTCGATGATCTGCTGGTCGGCGATCGAGAGGCCCTCGGTGATCCGCTCCGGGTCGAGCGCGACCCCGAGGCGGGTGAAGATCTGCGTCGCCTCATCGCGCATCGCGCGACGGTCGATGCGCCCCAGGCGGTTGGTGGGCTGCCGGCCCATGAAGATGTTCTCGGTGACCGACAGGTCGGGGAAGAGCGTGGGCTCCTGGTAGATGACGGCGATGCCCGCGGCCTTGGACTGCGCGGTGCTCGAGAAGTCGACCGGCTCGCCGTCGAGCAGGAACTCGCCGGAGTCCCGGCGGTACAGGCCCGCGATGACCTTCACGAGAGTCGACTTGCCCGCTCCGTTCTCGCCGATCAGCGCGTGGATCGAGCCTCTGTCCAGCGTGAGGCTGCCGGAGCGGAGCGCCACAACGGGCCCGAAGGACTTGACCACCCGGCGCAGTTCGAGTGCGTGCGCGGTGGTCGGAGCTTCGGCGTCGGCATCTGCCACGGCGGCCTCCTCGTCGAGGGTGAAAAGTTCCTGAATCGATTCAGGTTGATTTCAGATACTCTATGGAGACCGAGTGAAGCGGTCAAGTCTCCGAGGAACCTTGACCGAATCGTGACCGATGAAGGGCGGACGCCAGTGCCGGCGAGTATCCGAGATGTCGCGCAGCGCGCCGGCGTCTCCGTGGGCACCGTGTCGAACGTCCTGAACCGGCCCGAAGAGGTCTCAGCCGAATCCGTCGAACGCGTCGGCCGCGCCATCGAGGAGCTCGGGTACGTGCGCAACGACGCGGCGCGCAAGCTGCGCGCCGGAACCAGCTCGACGGTGGGCTTCGTGGTGCTCGACGGGCAGAACCCGTTCTACAACGACGTGGTGCGCGGCGCCGAGGACGAGGGCACCCGGCACAACATCGCCATCCTCTACGGCAACACCGACGAAGATCATGCGCGCGAGAAGGTGTACCTCGACCTGTTCGAGGAGCAGCAGGTGCGTGGCGTGCTGATCGCACCGTACGGCGACATCACCGCGCGTCTGCAGCGCCTGCGCGCCCGGGGCATCGCCGCGGTGCTCGTGGACCGCTTCAGCGGAGACGGCCGGTTCTCGTCGGTCTCGGTCGACAGCGTGATGGGCGGACGCATGGCCGTCGAGCACCTCATCGAGACCGGCCGCCGGCGCATCGCCTTCGTCGGCGGACCCTTCGACATCCGGCAGGTGAACGACCGGCTCGCCGGCGCGCGCGTGGCCGCTGAGAACGCCGCACGGCCGGTCGAGATCGAGGTGATCGCCACGGGCGCGATGACCGTCGAAGAGGGTGCCGCGGCGGGGGCCCGCATCCTCGCCCGCCCGCGTCGGGACTGGCCCGACGCGCTCTTCGCGGCGAACGACCTGATCGCGCTGGGACTGCTGCAGTCGCTCATCGTGGAGGGACGGATGCTGGTTCCCCACGAGATCGCGATCATCGGCTTCGACGACATCGCCTTCGCCGCAGCGGCGGCCGTCCCCCTCTCGTCGATGCGTCAGCCCAGCCGCATGATCGGGCGCACCGCGCTGCGGATCCTGCTCGAGGAGGCCGCGGACCCCGACAGCATCGCGCGGCAGACGGTCTTCCTCCCCGAACTGATCGTCCGCCGGTCGACATCCGGCTGAGTCCCCGCGCCTACGAGCCGGCGCCGCCGGCGATCTCGGCGAGCGCGTCCAGTGCCGCGGCCGACGGAGCGAAGAAAACGGTCCCCGTCGTCGCGGTCGAGAAGTCCAGCAGTCCGTCGTGCAGTCCCGGAGGGTCGCCCAGGAACATGCGCTGCAGCATCCGCTCGATGACCCACAGGTGACGCGCGTAGCCGATGAAGTACGTGCCGAACTCGGCCGACGCAGGGCTGCCGAACGGCATGTTGTCGCGCAGGATGTCGTGCTCGCCCTGGTCATCGACGATCGTCGCGAGGGTCTTGTGCGATTTCTGTCCCTCGTCGGCGTCGTCCAGCTCGATGTTGTCCGACTTCGTGCGCCCCATCACCGCTTCCTGCTGCTCGGTCGTGAGGGCCCGCCATGCGGCGAGCGGATGCAGATACTTCTGCACCACGACGTAGGAGCCCCCCGCGGCATCCGGATCCTCGTCGGCGACCAGCGTGGACTCGGCCAGCGCCTGCCCGACCGGATTCGCGGTTCCGTCCACGAAGCCGAGCAGGTCGCGGACGTCGAACGAGCGGAATCCGACGGTCTCATCCACGACGGTGACCGCGTCGCCGAAGACATCCAGCAGCTGGCGTTCGAGCTCGAAACACAGGTCGCGCCGGTCTGCCCTGATGTGCAGCAGGATGTCGCCTGTTGTGGCGGGTGCGGTGTGCACCGCGCCGACCACCGGCTGGAAGGAGCGCAGCTCCGACGGTTTGGGCGTTCGCATCACGCCCTCCCACACCGCATCGCCGATCGCCACCGTGCACGACAGGGAAGCGCCGAGGTCGCGGAAGGCGACGTTCTTCAGCACGTCCGGCACCCGGGAAACCGCGTCGCGTGCGGCCGCGAGCGCCTCGGGCGTATCCACGACGGCCAGCACCAGGAACACCGCCGATACGGTGAGCGGCGCGTCGACGCTCTGGGGCTCGATCGGGACTCGCCGCGCGGGGGTGGACATGCTCATGCGGGGTGCCTCTCGGGTCCGGTCGGGAGCCGCTCCTGGCGGCGCATCACCACGGCGGCGGTGACCGTCGCGAAGATGACCAGTGCGACGAAGATCAGCAGCACTGTCGTCGCAGGCGCGAACATCAGCGCGACGCCGACGGCCAGGGCCGGCAGAGCCAGTCCCGCATAGGCGATCAGGAAGACGAGTGCGAGCGTCTCGCCCCTCCGCTGCGGATCGGCCAGCCTTGTCGCCGTGGCGATGGCTCCTTTGAACAGGATGCCGACCCCCATGCCGGCGATCACCCCACCGGCCAGGAAGATCGCCAGCTGAAGGGTCACGGCGCCCACCGCGACGGCGGTCAGTCCCAAGAAGCAGCCTGTCGCCGCGATTGCGAGCTGGGTGCGCGTGGAGAGGGGGCCGAACACGAGCTGCGCCAGGGCGGCGGCGCCGAACACGGCGAAGGTCGTCGCCCCGGCCAGCAGGTGGTCTCCCTCGTGGAAGGACAGGACCAGGAACGTGGGCGCGAGCGAAGTGAACAGACCGAGGACCGCGAAGCCCGCGAAGGCTCCGAAAGCCGCGGCAGTGAACGCCGGGCCGCCGCCGCGCGGGGCGGAGAGCCGCTGCGGCCGGTAGTGCACGGGCTGAATGGGCGGATCGACAGTCTCCGGCACGCACATGACGACGACGGCCGCGACGAGCAGGACGACGAGGAACACCGCGTGCGGCAGCACGAGCGGGTCGGGCAGGAACTCGGCGAACAGACCGCCGATCAGCGGTCCGAGCGCCAGCCCGCCGAGGTTCGAGGCGCCGGCGACCGATGCGGCGACGATGTGGTTCTCATCGGGCTTGGCCACGGAGCGCAGCTCGCCGAGGTGGGCGGTGGCGGTGGCGGCGAGGGTGCCGATGCTCACGCCGTTGACGAGCCTCGCCGTCACGAGTCCCACCGGGTCCGCCCACATCAGGAACAGGACGGCCGACAGGGCCGAGACGAGCACCGCGATCACCAGCATCCGCCGCCTGCCGAACCAGTCGCTGACGTGACCGAGCAGGTAGAGGCTGATGATGACGCCGACGGCGTACGCCGCGAAGATCACCGTGATCATCCACACCGCGAAGCCGTCGCGCTCCTCGTACAGCGGGTACAGCGGGGTCGGCACCGTGGAGTAGGCCATCACGAGGACGAACGTGGTCGCAACGATCCAGAAGCCCGCGCCATGGGGTGCCTGCGGGCGCTGCCACCCACGAGGACGGGTGGCGGCCCGGCGGTCCGGGTGTGATGCACTCATCGACACTTCCCCTCGGGCCGATCGTGCCGCGGCGTGTGTCCAACCTATTCGACCGCGCGCACCTGCGCCTTCGACGGATGTCGAGGCGCATCACCCGTCGGGTGTCGTTGCCGTCAGCGCCCCCGAGGCCGAGCGGCGCGGCATCCGCGTCCTCGGCATCGGAGCCGGCAGACGCATCTCGGCGTCAGCAGGATCAGATCATGTCGGTGTTGTCGTACTCGCTCTCGACCCAGCGTTCCTCGGGCTGCGCCGACGCGGGACGAGTGATCGCCCGCATCCGCTCCCTGAGGTCCTCCACGACCTCGCTGTTGTCGGGCGGGACCACGTCGGAGTGCGTCGACTCGACGACCAGACTCGTGCTGGAATTGAGGAGGATACCCACCTCCGCGGTCGAGCCGTCCGGTCCGATCGCCCTCAGCGTCACGGTGTCCGCACCGTCCGAGTCTCCGACCAGGCGCGCGTACTCCAGCAGGGTGTCAGCAAGGTCGTCCCCCATCAGAAGGGACTTGTCTCCGAGACTCACGTGCTTCATGCCAGCACGGTAGGCCGCACCGGGAGCGTCCCGACACGGTCTTGACAATCCGGTGATCGTCGGAAACTCGCTCGGCCGCGACTACGCGATCGCGGGCTCGCGCTTGATGTTCGACAGGTTGTCGAGATCGGCCTCGAGGTCAGCGGCGAGGTCGAGAGTCAGACCGGCGGACGAATTCGCCTGCGCCGCCAGGTCGCGCAGCTGTGCGCCGTTCAGCTGCGCGGTCTCCTTCTCGTCGAAGACGAAGCGAAGGGGGATCGACGGCTGCAACCAGATGGTGCTGCGTGCGCCGGGAGTGTCGTCCACGTGCCGCCAGTTCAACGTGAAGCTCTCGTTGCGTCGCAGCTTCACGGTCGCCACGGCCTTGAGGTAGGCCAGCTGCTCGTCGGGGATCATGATCGGTTCGGCGGAGTTGCCGTAGTAGAGCTGGCCCATGATGGCTCGTTTCTCTATTGGGGGGAGGTGTTGCGCCACGTCAGCGACCGAGTGGAGATCGACGACACGGCGCGCAGGGGGACGAAGCTGCTTCGGCGAACGGGAGAGGGCCGGAGGAGTGCGAGAAGACGACGGACCATGTCTGCCTTCTTCCTCATCGATACCGGGCGAGCACCGTGCCGCTTCATCGATGAATCTACCAGACACTTAACCGTCTTAGGTAATTTTGCTAATCATCAATTTTCCTTAGCAAAACTTGCTAGGGTGAGCAGTGAGGCCACACCGAGGGAAGGATGGACGAATGCCTGATGCGTCGTCTGCACCCACCCTGGCCGACGCCCTGCGCGGCTACGTCGACGCGCGCAACACCGCGATGATGATCGCCCGGCGCACTTTGAACATCAGCGAGACGGACGCCAAGGCGCTGATGTTCGTCGTGGACAATCCCGGCACGCGGGCCACCACTTTGCGGGACTATCTGGGCATCACCGGCGCGGGCGCAACCACGTTGATCGACCGACTGGTGAGCCGCGAGGTCGTGCGCCGGGACGTCGACGAAGCCGACCGCCGGGTGAACCGCCTGACGGCGACCATCGACATCGCACAGGAGCCCTGGTGCGCGCTGTGCCAGTTCGATGAGGACTTCAAGCGGGCCAGCAGCGAGTCCGACATCTCCATCGCGGACCAGTTCGCGACGTTCCTTGCGGAGCTCACCGCCAGCGTGGTCGGCGCGCGGCGCTGAGCCGAAGCCGGGTCAGGCCTCGTCGGCGGAGGTGTACGCCTGCGACTTCGCCTGGAGGAAGCCGCACAGCGCCGAGATCATCGCCAGCTCGCCCGACAGTTCGAGCAGCCGTGGGGCATCCAGGATGACCGAGGCGTCCCGCGGCTCCATGGTGGCCACCCACCGCGTGGGGTCTTCGTCGCTGGGCTGGATCGACGTCGGAGTGGAAGCGTTGGCGAGGCGCACGGTCACCAGGCCCGTGTTCGCGCCGCCGTCTCCGTCCTGAGGAATGACCCGCACCGAACCCGCGATGGGGTAGCCGAGCGCGCGGAACTCCTGAAGCCACGACTCGAGTGTGTCCAGGTTGCGGAAGGGCATCATCACTCCGTCGGTCCCATTCATAGCGTCTACACAATTATGCAGGGCACGCGATCCCGTGGGTCAGGTTCGCCGACCTCCACCGAACCGTGTCCGATGTGGCCGATGATGCGGCGCGTTCGCCATACTGGCGAGCATGGACTCCGTGAATGAGTGGTTGCTGACCTGGGGCGACAATCTTTGGACGTGGATCGTCCTGCCGGTCGTCGTCATCCTCGGGCTGTATTTCACCGTCCGGTCGGGGGTGGTGCAGTTTCGCCTCATTCCGGAGATGTTCCGCACACTGACGGACAAGACTCCGCGCGATGCCTCGGGGCAGCCGCAATCGGTGTCCGCCTTCCAGGCATTCACGATCTCCGCGGCGTCTCGAGTAGGGGTGGGCAACATCGCAGGAGTGGGAACCGCGATCGCCGTGGGCGGCGCCGGCGCCGTGTTCTGGATGTGGGTGATGGCATTCATCGGCGGCTCGTCGAGCTTCATCGAGTCCTCTCTCGCCCAGCTGTTCAAGGTCCGTGACCGCGACAGTTTCCGAGGCGGCCCCGCCTATTACATGCAGCGCGGACTGAAGGCACGATGGCTCGGAATCTGGTTCGCGATCATCCTGATCATCTGCTTCCCCTTTGCGTTCAGCTCGTTGCAGGCGAACACCATCTCCGCGACGATCACCTCCAGCGTCGGCGTGGAGGCCGCTTGGCTCCCCTGGGGAATCGGCCTGGGCATCGCCGTCCTGACAGGCCTTGTCGTCTTCGGGGGCGTTCGACGCATCGCGTCGGTGACCCAGATCCTGGTCCCCATCATGGCCCTGGCCTACCTTCTGCTGGGACTGATCGTGGTGGGGTTGCACGTCGACCGCATCGGCCCGGTCTTCGCCGAGATCTTCACTTCTGCGTGGGGATACAACGAGGTGGTCGGCGCGACGTTCGGCTACATCGTCCTGACCGGAGTCAAGCGCGGCATGTTCTCCAACGAGGCCGGACTCGGCTCGGCGCCGAATGCCGGCGCCAGTGCCGCGGTGACGCACCCGGTCAAGCAGGGGTTGGTGCAGACCCTGGGGGTCTATTTCGACACGTTCCTGGTGTGCTCGATCACGGCGTTCATCATCCTCGTGTCCGTGCCCGATCTCGCCGGCGCAGAACGTGGGATCGGCCTGACCCAGGACGCCCTCGTGGGCACTCTGGGCCAGTGGTCGAACATCGCGCTCAGCGTGATCATCTTCCTGCTGGCCTTCTCGTCGATCCTCGGCAACTACTACTACGGCGAGTCGAACATCGAGTTCATCACCACCCGGCCCTCCGTGCTGACCGGCTACCGCATCCTCGTCGTCGTCGCCGTTCTGGCCGGGTCGGTCGCAGGCGCCGACCTCGTGTGGAACTTCGCCGACGGGGTCATGGGCCTGATGGCACTCACGAACCTCATCGCGATCGGCCTGCTCTCCGGCATCGCGTTCCGACTCCTGAAGGACTACACGACCCAACGTCGTGAGGGTCGCGATCCGGTCTTCACCCGCGCCCTCCTGCCCGACGTCGGCGGCATCGAGTGCTGGGAGGACGAGCTGTCGGTCACCGGCCCGATCGATCTGCAGGTCAGCTCCCGGCAGGCGCGCAAGCATCGCGATCACCTGCACAGCCCGGAATGAGATGAGTGACGCCGAGCTTCCCCTCGCCCGCCACACCGACTACGGCGCGGAGGCGCTCGACGAGGCGCAGATCTCACGCGACCCGTTCGTGCAGTTCGAGCGCTGGCTGACCGAGGCGTCGGACCGAGGGGTCTACGAGCCGAACGCGATGGTGCTGAGCACCGTCGATGCCGACGGCACTCCGTCCAGCCGCACCGTGCTGTTGAGGGGAATCGACGAGCGCGGCCTGGCCTTCTACACCGACCGGTCCTCCCGAAAGGGCCGGGCGCTCGCCGCGCACCCCGTGGCCACGGCCCTGTTCCCGTGGTACGGCCTCCACCGTCAGGTGATCGTCACCGGCGAGGTCGCCCTGATCGGCGATCGCGAGTCCGACGCCTACTGGTCGAGCAGGCCTCGCGGATCGCGCATCGCGGGATCTGCGAGCGCCCAATCCCAGCCGATCCCCTCGCGCGAGGTGCTGGAGCGCAACGTCGATGAGGTCGAGAAGCGCTACGCGGACGTGGAGGACATCCCTCGGCCGCAGAGGTGGGGCGGCTATCGCATCGCTCCGTCGCGCTTCGAGTTCTGGCAGGGGCGCACGTCGCGGCTGCACGACCGCATCGTCTTCACGCGCGAGCGCGCGGGGGCCGGAGCCTGGTCGCTGGAGCGCCTCCAGCCCTGACGGCCGCCCAAGTCGATGTCGCCGGTGCGTGCGACGATCCGCACAGCGGGCGATCGGCGGGAGGGCGAATGCGGGGTGAGGCGACCGTGCTGCACGCCGATCTCGACGCCTTCTACGCGTCGGTCGAGCAGCGCGACGCGCCCGCGCTGCGAGGTCGGCCCGTCATCGTGGGCGGGGGCGTCGTGCTTGCGGCGAGCTACGAGGCGAAGGCACGCGGTGTCCGCACCGCGATGGGCGGACGGCAGGCGCGCGACCTGTGCCCGGATGCCGTCGTCGTGCCGCCGCGGATGGATGCGTACTCTGCGGCCAGCAAGGATGTCTTCGCGATCTTCCGCGACACCACACCGCTCGTGGAGGGCCTCTCGATCGACGAGGCGTTCCTCGAAGTCGGAGGTCTGCGGCGCATCGCGGGGACGCCCGAACAGGTCGCCGTCAGACTGCGCGAGCGCGTGCGCACCGAAGTCGGGCTCGCCATCTCGGTCGGAGTCGCGCGCACAAAGTTCCTGGCGAAGGTCGCCAGTGCCGTCAGCAAGCCCGACGGGCTGCTCGTGGTCGAGCCCGAGAGGGAACAGCAGTTCCTTCTCCCCTTGCCCGTCGAGCGGCTCTGGGGAGTCGGAGCGGTGACCGCGGCGAAACTGCACGGTCTCGGCATCCATACCGTGGGTGAACTCGCGGAGCTGGAAGAGGCGACCGCCGAGAGACTGCTGGGCAAGGCGACGGGCGCCCACCTGCACGCCCTCGCGCGACTGCGCGACCCGCGTCCGGTCGACACGACGCGACGCCGGGGCTCCATCGGATCGCAGCGAGCACTGGGCAGCCGTCCCCGCTCCGTCGAGGAGCTCGATGTGATCCTCGCGCAGATCGTCGATCGCCTGGGGGGCCGCCTCCGCGACCGGGATCGCGTCTGCCGGACGGTGGTGCTCCGTCTGCGATACGGAGACTTCGTCAAGGCCACCCGATCGCACACCCTGCGCTTCCCCACCGACCGCACGGCCGTGCTGGTGACGGTCGCCCGGGGACTGCTCGCCGTGGCCCTTCCCGAGATCGCCGAGCGCGGCATCACGCTGATCGGCGTCTCGCTGTCGCAGCTCGGCAGGGCCGACAGCATCCAGCCGGAGCTGCCGATCGACTGGAACGACGGCGCGAGCCTCGACGCGGTGCTGGATGCCGTCCGCGATCGATTCGGCACGGCATCCGTCTCGCGCGCCACCCAGCTCGGACGCGACCCCGGCTGGTCGACGCCGCTGCTGCCCGAGCACGAGTGACCGCCTGCGCAGAAGGGGCCCGTGCGGCGTCCCCCCGGAGACCGCACGGGCCCTCGAGGCGCACGATGCGTTGCGTGCGGGATCCGAAGCCCGCGACGCCCCCCGATGTGCTCAGTCCACTCCTTGACCGTCGCCGCGTGTAGGGCCGAAAGTCCCATCGCCCCGGCGTCGTCGTGACGCACTCACGAACACCCGGATGCCTGCCCCGAGGACCAGCAGATTGAGGATCATCTGAACGGTCACCAGAACGCGCGCGCCCTGACTGGCGGCGTAGATGTCGCCGAAGCCCACCGAGCTGAAAACCGTCACGGTGAAGTACAGGGTGTCGGTGCGCGTGAGTTCGGCGACGTCGAAGGCGCCGGCGTCCTGCGACGCCATCGCGTAATACGCGGCCGCGAAGAGCAGGATGTACAGCGGCACCGTGACCGAGAGCGCTTCGACGCCGCGCAGGCGGGGATGATCCGATGTCGAGATCGCGCGCACCTGCCAGACGCCGATGCCGACGAGGATGGCCACCGCCACCGCCAGCGAAATTCCGATCGGGATGCTGCGCAATCCGTCGAGCGGCCCGGCGTAGTACAGCGCCACCAGGATCGTCATCGACAGCAGTGCCCGCACGAGGCTCCACACGATCTCCGTGCGCGTCGACGCGACAGGGGTCGAGGTCACAGGGGTCGAGGTCATGTGATCGGTCAGGAGTCGATCGCGTCGACGATCTTCTCGTCGCCCTCGTTCACCGCCTTGACCACGGCGTCGTAGTCGCCCTTGTCGATCGCCTTGCCGATCTTCTTGGTCGCCTGCTCGAACGCGGCGTCGATCCGGTCCAGATAGAGGTCGTCGACGACGGCCACGATGGCGGACGAGTCGGCCGGAAGCCACTCCTCGGCCTCGACGCCGAGCTTCTTCTCCTCGTGGTGCTTGGCGATCTTCGCGACACCGGCGCCGATGCCCGCACCGACGATCCCCGACAGCAGCAGGGGCGGAGCGAACAGCCCCACGACGAGGCCACCGACGGCTCCGATCGCCGTGCCGCGCGAGATCAGCCCGCCACCGTGCTCCTTCACTGCGACCTTGCCGTCGGCATCCCGCGACAGCACGACGGCGGCGACGACAGCGACATCGTCCACGTCCTTGATCGCGGTGAAGTCGGCCCTCGCGGAAGCCTCGTCGTCGTACGCGGCGATGAGGAGTGTGTAGTTGGGATCAGCCATGAGGAGGCACCTTTCGTCACCTCGATCATTCGCTGATTCGGTCGGCGTGGCTAGGGCGATTCGTGGCGAGTTCCGTCGCGCATGACCCGGCGGGCACCTCGGGGGGAAGCCGCACAGGAGATTTCGGCGCACCCGTCACACATCCGCGCGCTCCCCGGTCAAGGAGGCAGGGCGCCGTGCGCTCATCTCGTCGACCGGGTGAACCGGTGGCGCGTACATTCCCGGGTCGCGGCCGGACGGCATCCCGGGGCATCATGAAAAAGGACCCTCGCGTCGTCCCGCCGAGCACACGAGGGGAGGAGCAGCCGATGAACGGACCACAGACGGAATCCTCGGGCATCGTCTGGGCGAGCGACCAGTTCGAGGCCGGGCGCCGGCGCCTGTTCGGGATCGCGTACCGCATGCTGGGCAGTGTCGCGGATGCCGAGGACATCCTTCAGGACGTCTGGATCCGCTGGCAGAAGGCGGATCGCGCCGAGATCCGCGAGCCGCAGGCCTTCCTGACGACGATGACGACGCGCACCTGCATCAACCTTCTCCAGTCGGCGCACGCACGGCGCGAGACCTACATCGGCCCCTGGCTGCCCGAGCCCGTGAACACGCAGGATGATCCCGCCCTGGGCGCCGAGCGCGGAGAGGCGCTGGAGTACGCGGTGCTGCTGCTCCTGGAGAAGCTGACCCCGACCGAGCGGGCGGCCTACGTGCTGCGAGAAGCGCTGGATTATCCCTATGAGCAGATCGCCCAGATCGTGCAGAGCACACCGACGGCGTGCCGTCAGCTGGTCAGCCGGGCGCGCAAGCACCTCGCCGCCGAGCGCAGGCGAACCGCATCCTCCGATGAGCAGCGCCGACTGCTCAGCGCGTTCCTCGCAGCGGCGCAGAGCGGGAACACCTCCGAGCTCGAATCCCTGTTCGCCACCGAGATCGTCAGCTACAGCGACGGCAATGGGGTGAAGCTCGCCGCGCGGATTCCCGTGAGCGGAGTCGAACGCGTCGCGAAGTTCGTCGCCGCCTTCTCGACTCACTTCTGGCGCGGCAAGCAGGTCGACTGGGTGGAGCTCAATGGTCGCCCGGCGGTGACGCTGACCGAAGACGGGGTCGTGACGACAGCCCTGGCGACCACTGCATCCGCCCACGGCATCACGCGGCTGCTGTGGATCATGAGTCCCGACAAGCTTCACCACGTCGCGCCGTCCACGACATGACTCGACACAGCGCCCGCGCGCCGTTGCGCGCAGCGTGGTCGCGCCGAGCCCGTCGCCTGGTCGAAGCGTTCATCGCGGCATGCGAGGGAGCCGACCCCCCAGCTGTCGCCAGCCTGATGCGTCGCGACGCCGCGTTGACGATCGACAGCGGCGGATCCGTTGCCGGCGTTTCCCGCGCCGACGCTCCCGCGCCGATCGCAGCGGCCATCATCGACCTGCTGCGACAGTATCCCGGCTTCGATATGAAGCCCGGCCACATCAACGGCCGGCCCGGAATCGTCATCAACTGCGAGGGCCGCGTTGTGGGCGTGATCAATGCCGTGCGCCGGGGCAGACGCGTGCACGAGATGTGGATCGTGGTGAACGCGGAGAAGCTGCACCACTGGAACCCGATGTGACGGCGGTGTCACATCGGATGCCGGGTTCCGGTCGAACCTGATGACGCCCGCTTCGGGCACCCCATCGGAAAGGCAGAGGAACATGGCAAGAGTCATCGTCATCGGAGGCACCGGTCTCATCGGTTCGAAGGTCGTCGCGAAGCTCGCGGCACACGGCCACGAGGCCGTCGCGGCATCTCCGAACACGGGAGTGAACACGATCACCGGCGAGGGCGTGGCTGAAGTGCTCGCGGGCGCCGATGTGGTCGTCGACGTCTCGAACTCGCCGTCGTTCGCGCCCGACGACGTGATGTCGTTCTTCACGACCTCGACGACCAATCTCCTCGAGGCCGAGAGGGCAGCGGGCGTCACCCACCACGTCGCTTTGACCATCGTCGGCACCGACCGCCCCCAGCACATCCCCTACTTCGCCGCAAAGGCCGCCCAGGAGAAAACTGGTCCGCGAGTCCGGCGTGCCGTTCTCGCTCGTGCATGCGACGCAGTTCTTCAAGTTCCTCGGCAGCATCGCCGACATCTCCACCGACGGCGGCACCGTCCGCCTTCCGGGAGCGCTCATCCAACCGATCGCCGCCGACGACGTGGCCGCCGCCGTCGCCCGCGCCGCGGCCGGCTCGCCGGTCGGCGACATCGAGGTGGCCGGGCCTGAGGCGTTCGGTCTCGATGAGTTCGTCCGGCGGGGACTGACGTTCCGGGGAGACTCGCGGACGGTCGTCCGGGACGACGACGCTCCCTACTACGGCGCGAAGATCGACGAGCGGACTCTGCTCCCGGTGGAAGGCGCGGAGATCTTCGCCACGCACCTCGAGGAGTGGCTCCCGCTGAACCCGCCCCGGTTCTAGTCCCGCACGCGTGCGCCGCCGATTAGCGGGTGCGCGCGTCGTGACGTAAACTCTTCGGCGGTGACGTGTCCGAGCGGCCGAAGGTGCAACTCTCGAAAAGTTGTGTAGGGTAACCCCCTACCGTGGGTTCAAATCCCACCGTCACCGCCATAAATCCCTGGTCAGAGGGTGGTTCTTGCTTCCGTTCAACGGAAGTGTGAACAATCCCGAGGTTTCGGGCCCGTCTCATGGCCGGAAATCCGCGTGGTTCGGCGGTTATCGCCAGTGTCCGGGTGTGAACAAAGTGGAACAGCGGTTGTTCACACTTCCTTCACAGTCAGGCGGTTTGCGATGCATTCGAGTCGAGGGCGGTCGCTCTCACCCCGCGGAATCACGGGACTTCCGTCGAATCCGACCAGCGCGACCTAGGGGTGGGGATCTGCCCCACCGTAGGGGTTCGTCACCCCCCCGTCCCCACCGGTCGATGTCGCACCAGTTCCGGGCGCTGTGGCACTGGCCGCGGCGCAAGGTGCGCGGCGAGCGCTCGTACACCGCGAACGGCCTATGCGAAGTTCCGTGGCGTACCGCCGATAGCGGCCGTCATGTCGTCGCCAGGGGCTTTTCTCTGCGCCGCACGACAGACCCCCTTGACGCCGCACGGGCCCTCAGCCATTCTGCAAGAGCGCTGAACGCGCGCGAAATAGGGGAGCCGGATGGGCGAGAAGCAGGTCGTATTGGCGATCTTTCCGAATGAGGCAGCAGCGGACACTGCTGCCCAATCCCTGAAAGAGTGGGACAAGCTCGACGACGACGTGAAGTTGAACGCGATCGGTGTGCTCGTGCTCGACGACGAGGGCAAGGTCAAGACCCAGAAGATGGGTCGTCGAAGCTGGGGCAAGGGTGCCGGTATCGGTGTTATCCTCGCTGCCTTGACCCCCGTGGGGCTGTTGGCCGGGGCCATCGGCGGTGGCCTGATCGGTGCATTGCATCACAAGGGGCTCGGCATCGACAGCGACGAGCGCGAGCGCCTGTCAGCCGCATTGGGCAACGGCCAGGCGGCCGTCGGAGCGCTGGTGAAGTCCTCCGAGGCGGCGGGGGTCATGAACAAGCTCACCGAGCTCGGTGGCGACGCACACGTGCTTAGTCCGAGCGACGAGGCGGTTGCCGAAGTCGACGCGGTAGCTCCTCAGGTCGAAGCCGCCGAAGCAACAGACCCGACAACATCGCCCTGACGCTCGTCGTCAGCCCCGAAACGGCACCCAACACGACCTCGACACTCAGCCCGCCCGCGCGGTATGCCGGATCGATGTGGTGGGCCAGTTCCCGCTATCGTTTCGTCCGCCGCAAAAATGTGAACTCTGGGCATCGGGACTCATCCGAACCCACCTTGTCGCTCAATCGTGGATCAGCTGGGTCGGTCACGGGACCACGAGCGGCGCGCCCAGGGACGAAACCGGAGACCTCTCGCGGACGTTTACGAACAGCCGTATAGTCAGCGCTATCCAGCTCGATTCTCGCCGAATGGACTGCTGATGATTCCGTCGATGCCGACCGCACAGTCCCGGATGGCCAGCGGCCGCTATGCAGATGCCCCGGAATCAGCAGTCTTGCCGCTCGCGTTTGAGAACCGCTCAGAAAAGGTCGAGTCTGGCTCTTCTTCACCTTCGACTTCCGGCCGTGCTTCGTGGTGGCGCGAAGCGACGACGGTTGGACGTGCACGCGTGGTCACACGGTTGATCGGCGGGAAGGGGTAGTCATGGAGTACGCAATCGTTGCCCTGCAAGGGGCGGTCGTCATCGGCGCGATCGTGATGGGCGTGCGAACCGGCGGTCTGGGTCTCGGTCTGTGGGGAGTCGTCGGCACCGTGGTTCTGGTGTTCGCCTTCCACCTTCCGCCCGGGTCCATCCCGGTGGATGCCTTCTTCATCATCATCGCGGTGATCACCGCGTCCTCCGCGATGCAGGCGGCGGGCGGTATCGACTACCTCGTGTCGATCGCGTCCAAGATCATTCAGCGAAATCCGAAGCGGCTCACCTACGTCGCCCCGTTGGTGGCGTTCGTGTTCACGCTGCTCGCGGGCACCTCGAACATCTACCTCGCGCTGATCCCGGTGATCTACGAGACGGCATACCGCAATGGGCAGCGCCCGGAGCGGGCTCTCGCCGCGTCCACCGTCACTTCTGCCCTCGGCATCACCTCCAGCCCCGTGTCGGCGGCCATGGCTGCGTTCCTGGTTTTGATGGAGGGCACCGGCTACGGACTGCCGCAGATTCTGCTGATCACGATTCCTGCCGCGATCGTGGCATGCATCGTTGCGGCGTTCGTGCAGCAGCGCATCGGTAAGGACCTGCTGGATGACCCGAAGTACCTCAAACGGGTCGAGGAGGGAACGGTCGAGGTTCCCGAGGTACTCAAGGCGAAGTACGCGGCCATGGTGGGCACAGGCGCCCCGGTCACCTCCTCAGCGGCACCCTCGGTGGGAGGAAGCGGCTCGGATGCGCCGGCCGCTCCGGTGGCGAAGCCCGTGCTGATCGAGCATCCGGTGCCGAAGGGCGGGAAGACCGCTGCGATGATCTTCGTGGCCGGCACGTTCCTCATCGTGCTGTTCGGGCTGTTCCCGGGTCTGCGTCCGGCCTTCCCCGACGAGAACGGCGAACTCGTGCCGATCGGGATGACGACGATCATCGAGATGGTCATGTTCTCGGCTGCGCTCGTGATCATCCTGGTGCGCCACGTCAAGCCGTCTGTCGTGGTCGAGCAGCCTCTGCTCAGGGCGGGTTTCACTGCGGCCGTGGCACTGTTCGGTATCGCCTGGATGGCGGACACCTTCATCTCCGCCAACGAGGAGACGATCATCGAGCCGCTCGGAGAGTTGATCAAGAACAACCCGCTCTGGCTGGCCGTCGCCCTCTTCATCGTGGCCGGTCTCACCACAAGCCAGTCCGCCACGACCAACACGCTGATACCGATCGCCCTGGCCGCAGGCCTCGCGCCCGGCATCGTCGTCGCAATGTGGCCTTCGCTCGTCGGGGTGTGGTTGTTCCCGGCGAACGGCTCGCAGATCGCGGCCGTCGAGACCGACCTCACCGGGTCGACCAAGTTGACCCAGGTGCCGGTCTGGCACTCGTTCACGATCCCGATGCTCGTGTCGTGGGTCGCAGTAGTGGTGGCGGGCCTGCTGATCCAGCTCGTCATTCCCGCATGATCCGGAACGCGCAGCGCCCGACGCGCACGCGCGCCACGTAAAGAGAGGCAGAATCATGACCGACCTCACGGACCTCAAGAACTCTGTGGCCGCGCTGATGCCCGATGTCCTCCAGCGGCTCGACGCGCTCGTGCGCATTCCATCGATCGCCTTTCCGGGGTTCGACCCGGCGCCCGTTCACGCCATGGGAGTGGCGGTGGTCGACCTCTTCGAGGCTGCCGGCGTCGTCGGGGCGAGGCTTCTCGACGTTCCGGACGGCTACCCCTGCGTCTACGCGGACATCCCCGGCCCGCAAGGATCGCCGACAGTGCTCCTGTACGCGCACTACGACGTGCAGCCGGCGCCCGAGAGCCAGAACTGGACCAGCGAGCCGTTCGAGCCGGTGACGAAGGATGACGGCCGCATCTACGGGCGGGGAGCCGCGGATGACAAGTCCGGACTTGTCATCCATTACGGCACGTTGAAGATGCTCGGCGCCGACCTGCCGTGCAACGTGAAGATCCTCGTGGAGGGTGAGGAGGAGACGATCTCGCACCTTGAGGCTTTTGTCGAAGACAATCCCGCGATTTTCGGAGCGGATGCTTATGTGATCGCCGACATCGGACCGCAGCGCGTCGGTCGCCCGGGTCTGACCACCGCTTTGCGCGGCGACGTCGCCTGCACGGTGACAGTGCGCACGCTTGCCAATCCCGTGCACTCGGGCATGTTCGGCGGGGCGGCCCCGGACGCGATGACCGCGATGATTCGCATCCTGGACACGCTGCACGACGAGAACGGAGACACAGCCATTGCCGGGGTGGACAGTTCCCGGTGGGAAGGCGCCGACATGGACGAGGCGGTCTACCGGGAGGGCTCGGCGATCCTCCCCGGGGTGGACTTCCTCGGAACGGGGTCGCTCTCCGATCGCATCTGGGCGAAGCCGTCCGTGACCGTGCTGGGGATGGATCTGCCGAACGTCGCTGAGGCATCGAACGTCCTCCTTCCCGAAGTCACGGCGAAGCTCTCGATGCGCATCGTGCCCGGTGCTGACGGCGATGCTCAACTCGAGGCTCTGATGGCGCATCTGCGCGCACAGCGGCCGTGGAACTGCGAAGTGGACGTGCAGAAGGTGAAGGTCGGACACGCATTCGCGGTCGACGAGTCCCACCCCGCCATCGTCGCAGCCGAGGCCGCACTTGAAGAGGCGTACGGCGCGCCCGTCGAGAACATCGGCAGCGGTGCGTCCATCCCGCTCGTGGCCTCTCTGAAGAAAGTGTCGCCCGACGCGGCGATCCTGCTCTGGGGGGCTGAAGACACAGCGCAGTCCCGCATCCACGCCTCCGACGAATCGGTCGATCCCGCAGAGATCGAGCGGATGATCGTCGCCCAGACGCTCTTCATCCGCAACCTCGCCGAAACCGTCCGAGAGTGAGGGGCGACGAGAAGGCAGGAGTCGGGTGATGTCCGTTCCGCAGACCGAGAAGCGCATGACCGTCCTGCAGGCGACCTTCATTGGCGTCGGCTCCATGGTCGGCGCCGGAATTTTCGCCCTCTTGGGTGCGGCAGGTGCTGTGGCGGGTTCTGCAGTCTGGGTTTCCTTCTTGATCGCCGGCATCATCGCCGCCCTCCAGGGGTATTCCTTCGCGAAGCTCGGAGCAACGTACCCGTCGGGGGGCGGCATCCTTACTTTCCTCTCGCGGGGATTCGGCGAGGGCCACGTCGCCGGCATCGGCTCATGGCTTTTCTTCACAGCAGGCTCGATCGTCGTTGCGATGATCGCCACGTCGTTCGGCGGTTATGCGAGCGCCGTGCTCACCGACGACGACGCCGGCTGGGCCAAAGTGTTCGCGGTCGCGCTCATCCTGGTGATGTCGGGCCTGAACACCATCGGGTCGACCGCTGTGGCCCGAGTGCAATCCGTGATCGTGGTCATCGTCCTCGTGATCCTGGTGCTCTTTGCCGTCGTCACGATCGCCAACTGGGACCTCAGCCTGCTCTCGCCCGCTGGGTACCCCGGCGTTCAAGAGATCATCGCGAGCGTCGCACTCACCTTCTTCGCCTTCCTCGGGTTCGGTGTCATCACTTTCACCGCCAAGGACCTTCCGAATCCGGCACGACAGCTGCCCAAGGCCATCTACTTCGCCCTCGCGATCGCCACGACGGTCTACGTCGCCGTATCGCTCGGAGTCTTCGGCACGCTCACTGCAGATCAGGTTGTGGAGTACGGAACCACTGCCCTCGCGGAGGCCGCCAAACCGACGCTCGGGCAGGCGGGGTATGTACTGATGGTGATCACGGCCCTGTTTTCGACAACGGGCGCGGTGAATGCCGGTCTCTACCCGTCGATCGGGATGTCGGCGCACCTGGCGTCGGTCGGGCAGTTCCCCCCGGTCTTCGGTCGCTCGGTCGGCCGATTCCCGGTCGGGCTGATCGTGATGGCGGTGTTGGCGATCGTCCTCGTCATCGGATTCGACCTGAACAAGATCGCTTCCATTGGCAGCGCGGTGGCACTCCTCGTCTTCTCGGCCGTTTCCGTCGCGCATCTTCGGCTCTTCCGTAAGACCGGTGCAAGTGTGATCGTGCTGGTGGTCGGGCTGGTCGCTACACTCGGGACGTTCGTCGTGTTCTGTACGACTACGCTCATCGACGAGCCGGCCACCGCGATCGCACTCATTGCGATCATCGCCCTCGCTGTGATCCTGGACTTCGGGTGGAAAGCGGCGGCCAAGCGCCGACAACGAAGTTCGCCTAGCTCGTCGGATAGTTCAAAGCCAGCGGCGCCCTGAAACGTCCCGCCTTGCACGACCTTGCCGCACTCAACCGCATTCTGCGCGTGGAAGAACCCCGTCCCGAGCATCTACTGCGGCAACTGGCCCAACCTTGCCGCACAGTGCCCGGCGGCCGTGGAGTGACCGCCGGTAGTCGATCCGGCCCGCGGCGTGTGAACATCGGCGTGAACAACTGAGGAGATCGAGTGCAGCCGAGTGCAGTGGCTGAGAACCCGACGGCAGCGTGATTGCAGGCCAGTGAGGTTACCGTGCGAGGAAAGCGCAAGACCGTTCCCGCAGACCGTAGAGTCAGCCGCTGAAGGTCACGACTCCTGTCGGAACGTGGCGATGAGGAAGTTCGGTTGGGTTGTGACCATGGGACTTCTGCGGGTTCGTCAGTCTGAAGGGTGATGCACAAATGAGCTCCACACCTGTTGCCGCTGGTCCCACCGCAGTCTCGGCTTGGGCCCCCCTTGCGATCACTGCATTCCGGGTGCTGTGGTTCGCGCAGCTGGGCAGCAACATCGGCAGCTGGATGCAGACGGTCGGCGCGCAGTGGTATCTCGTCGAAGCCGCAGCCAGCGTGACGGTCATCGCCCTCGTACAGACGGCCAGCCTGGCCCCGGCCGTGCTGTTCTCCCTTCCGGCAGGGGTGCTCGCCGATTCCCTCGACCGCCGGAGGCTGCTGATCTGGGGGTCCGTAGCCAGCGCGGTGATCGCCGCGGCACTCACCGTGATCGCGTTCCTCAATGTGCTCACACCGTGGACGATTCTCGCTTTCACGTTCCTGCTCGGCGTCACCTCGACCCTCACCTCGCCGGCGTGGCAGGCGATCCAACCCGAACTCGTGCCCCGCCCGCTCATCGGTGCATCGTCGGCACTCGGGGGCGTGACCGTGAATGGGGCGCGAGCGGCGGGCCCAGCTCTCGCCGGCGTGCTGCTGTCCCTGTTCGGTGCCCCCGTCGTCTTCGGGATCAACGCGCTCAGCTTCATCGGAGCCGCCGTGGCGCTCTGGTGGTGGCGACGTCCGCCCCAGATGGGCCTCGACGACAGGGAGCCGTTCACCGCCGCGCTCCGTGCCGGCGTCCGCTATGTCGCATCTGCACATCTGGTGCGCCGAATCCTTCTCCGGTCGGCCCTGTTCGCACTTCCGGCGAGCGCCCTGTGGGCACTGCTTCCCGTGACCGCCACACGACTGGGGCTCAGCTCGAGCGGCTACGGGTTGCTCCTCGGCGCTCTCGGCGCCGGCGCCGTGCTGGGGGTCTTCGCGTTGCCTCTTGCTCGAAAGCGGTACTCGGACAACGCGGTGATCACGGTGAGTGCGCTTCTGTTCGCCATCGGCACCCTCGCCGCGGCGTTCCTGCCATTCGTCCCGGTGCTGCTGCTGCTCGTCCTCGCCGGCGTGGCCTGGATCGGCACACTCACCGTGCTGAATGCCGCGCTGCAACTGACACTCCCCCAATGGGTGCGCTCCCGGGGTGCGTCTGTCTACATCCTCGTGTTCATGGGGACGATGGCGATCGGCTCGTTCGGTTGGGGTCTCTTGGCGCAAGCGCTGGGCACCCCGATCTCGATGTGCTCGGCCGCGGCGCTGCTCGCCTTGGTCGCCGTGAGCGTGCGGTGGCTCCCGCTTCTGCCCGGCACCGGAACCGTCGATCGAACGGTCTCGACCTCATGGCCCACTCCGACGCTCGTCATCGAGCCTGATCCGACCGACGGCCCGGTGCTCGTGCAGATCTCGTACACCGTGCATCCCGAGAACGTCGACGCGTTCCGCGATGCCATGCGATTGGTCGAGGGATCTCGGCGGCGCACCGGAGGGTACCGATGGTCGCTGCTTCGCAGCGGCGAAGTCGAGGACGTTCTGCTCGAGTCCTTCATGGTGCCCTCGTGGGGCGAGTATCGCCGGCAACAGACGCAGCGGCTCACCGGCCGCGATCGCGAGATAAGGGCGGCCGCGCACGCGTACGTCGACGGCGAACCGAGCGAGACCCACTACTTTCCCGAACCGGACCTCCCTCGAAAGAAAGCGCCACGGACAAGCCACACCCGCTGACCGCGACTAGGGCGTCGGCGCGTTCTGAGCCGGATCCACCGGGCCACGATGCCGGGCCGCGACGACGGACAGCACCGCCAGCACCAGCGCGGCGGCGACGAGAGGGCCACCCGACCAGACGGGATCGACAGCGGATCCCGCCGCAGCGCCTGCGGCGAAGCCCACCAGCACGAGCAGGAACCCACCCGCTGGCCGCAGATGCGGCTGACCGTCCGATGCGATACGCCGCCCGATGGCCCGCCCGAGGAGACTTCCCGACGTCTGCACGACGAGCGTCACGGCCACGTTGCCGTACAGCATGCCCGTTTCCCGGTGGAAGGCGTTGCCCTGCACTCCGGCGAGGAAGCTGATCGTCCACGCGATCCACCAGGGATCGACGGAGCCGATCGTCGAGGCGGCGGCCAGCACCAGCAGCAGAATCGCCTCCAGGGCGAGGATGATCCTCGAGTAGGGGCGGCTCCGACGGGTCAGCCACAGGATGAAGATGCTGCACACGCAGGCGCCCACGAAGAACGCGAGGACCGAGATGCCGGCCACCCCGACGCGCCCGATGTCCCCGGCGACGAGGAAGTAGCCGATGGTCACGACGTTTCCGGATTGAACCGTCGCGAACGTCTGCGTGTGCGCGAAGGTCCACGCGTTCAGGAGCCCGGCGGCGAAGGCGAGAGCGATAGCGGCCGAAAGGCGCTCGAGAAGCGGATATCGCATGCGTTCTGTCGACATTGCCGAGGGCATCGGTCGGTCCTTCCGCGCGGGGTGAATGTGCCAGCGGGACCATCACACCCGCCTCGGCGCGTCAGCATCCACGACAGCTGCCGAGACATCTTCAACATCTGCAGGAGAGATCCGGACGCCGAGCCATGGATGCTGGCGGGAACCTGTCGACGATCGAGGAGCAGACTCATGGAACCCACCGACAGCCCAGCGCCCAATCACGAGGCGCCGACATTCGGAAACCCTGATCTTCCGGCAGAAGGGGAGATCAACACCTTCGATCACCCGAAGAGCACCACCATGGACGGTCCGCAGAATCCGGTGATCGAGAGCCAGTTCCCCAATCAGATCGACGCGCCCGCGACCGACATCAGCACGCAGGCGTTCTTCTGGTCCTCCTTCAATATCTCGCCCCGTCGCGTGCAGAGGGGCGGTTGGGCGCGCGAGCTCACGAAGCAGGACTTCGCGATCCAGGAAGAGATCGCCGGGGTGAACATGTACCTCGAGCCCGGGGGCGTTCGCGAGTTGCACTGGCACCAGACGGCGGAGTGGGCGGTCATGACCCGGGGCAGGTGCCGGGTGACGACACTCAGCCGCGCGGGGCTCCCCAGCGTCGAGGACGTCGAGGAAGGTGATCTCTGGTACTTCCCCGCGGGAACCCCCCACTCATTGCAGGGTCTCGGCCCCGACGGCGCAGAGTTCGTCCTCGCCCTCGACGACGGCAATCAGTCCGAGAGCAACACGCTTCTGCTCACTGACTGGTTCGCACACACGCCTCCCGACGTGCTCGCGAAGAACTTCGGGGTCGCGCAGGAAGTGTTCGCCGACATCCCGCTCCACAACCTGTGGATCTTCCCCGCTGACGAGCCTGGCGATCTCGCCGCGGATCAGGATGCCGCAGGCGTCGGCTGGGGGGCTTCGGAGCCGGTCATCTTCCGTCTGTCCCGGTCACAGCCGCGCCACCAGAACAGCGGTGGCAGCATCCAGATCGCCGACAGCACCACCTTCCCACTCGCGAACACCGTGGCCGCTGCACTGGTCACGGTCGAACCCGGGTCGATGCGGGAGCTGCACTGGCACCCGAACGCCGACGAGTGGCAGTACTACCTTCGCGGCTCCGCGCGGATGACCGTCTTCAACACCGGGCCGCACGCCAACACCACAGACTTCCGTGCCGGCGACGTCGGTGTCGTGAAGAAGAACTTCGGCCACTACGTGGAGAACACGGGCGAGGACGTTCTGCAATTCCTCGAAGTGTTCCGCGCGCCCACCTATGAAGAGATCTCCCTCGCCAACTGGCTCGCGCACGTACCGCCGCAGCTGGTGTCGGCACACCTGAACATCGATCCCACGGTCCTGGCCACCTTCCCGCGCACCACGCAGGGAATCACGCCGATACGCTGACCGCGCTACCGAGCGCGCCGGATGGGTGGACAGTGCGTGGCCGCGGGCGCCTTGGGCACAGCGCTCGACGGAGCGTCATGGCTGATCGAGCGAGTCCAGCGCATCCTGGATCTCGGCTGCCCACCAGTCGGGGCGCTCGTGCTCCTCGACCAGGTCGAGTGCACGCCGTAGGTCCTCGCGCGCTCTGTCGAGCTCTCCCAGCCCGAGGTAGGCGAACCCGCGATGACGGTAGCCGCGGGCGAGAAAATCCGACTCGTGGCGGAAGAACGATGCGTTGTCCATGATCTGATTGGCCACGTCGACGGCTTCCGAGTAGCGCTCGAGCCGGAGCAGGACCTTCGCCGAGAGCGCGGTGGCCAGATTGATCGCGTTGTTCCACTCCCGAAGAGCGAGTGTGTTCTCGTTCTCATCCAAGGTCTTACGTGTCTCACGTGCCTGCTGGAGTGCGCCATCCGGGTCATCTTGGATCAACGCCATGGCCATCCAGTAGCGGAACTGGATCTGCGCTTCGATGTCCCGTTGGGCGAGTGATTCCTCGAGTCCCTGTCTCCCCGCCTGCAACGCCGCATCGAACTCGCCTCGCCGCACCTCGCTCCACGTGATCGACACGAGCGCCCACGTCGCAGTCTTGCCGGAGTCGGCGGTTTGGGCAATCGTGCGAGCGCGCAGCGCAGCGGCCCGCGCGACGTCCGCATCTCCGTCGAACTGCGCCAGTTCGACCGCAGCCATCCAGTGGAGCTGTTCGGCCAGCGCAACCGGATCTCCCACCTCCTCTGCCGCAGCGACCCCGATGCCTGCGACCGTTCGCCAGTGCGCGAAGCTGAGCCATCGCTCGGCGAACCGGAGGAGTGCCTTCGCGGTCTCCAGCACCGCGACCAGCGAGTCCGCCGGTGTTGCTGCGGAGACTTTGAGGGCCTCCAGCCACGTGTCCGACTCCGCTCGGAGCCACTCCCGCGCGGATGCGAGCGTGGGGTCTCCGGGCCCGGCAGCCGCATCCTGCTCCTCCCGGACCAAGGCCATGCTGCGGGCGGTGTCGAGTGTCCACCGGCGAAGGCGGTCACGCAGAGCGTAGATGTCGCTCGTCGACTGCGTCGCAGTCAGCCGCGCCTCGGCGAAGATGCGGAGCAGGTCGTGGATGCGATATCTGTCGCCACTGAGCGGCTCCAGCAGCGCAAGATCGGTCAGCTCATCGAGGATGTCCGCCGTCGTCTCTTCGTCGAACGCATGGATCGCGGCCACCATGTCGGCTCGGAAGGAAGATCCGGTAATCAGCGGGATGCTTCGGAAAACCTGCTGAGATCGCGGTGTGAGCGACTCGTAGGACAGCGCGAACGTGGCCTCGACGCGAAGATCTCCCGCGACCAGCTGACGGAGGCGGGTCTCGTGCGCGCGCAGCCGCTTGGCAAAATCCTCGACGGTCCACGCAGGCCGCGACGAGATCCGGTTTCCCGCGATCCGCAGCGCAAGGGGCAGATCGGAACACAACTCGGCGAGTTCACCGACGTCACCGCTGACGCGCTGGGCAGCGGGGATGATCCGGCTGAGCAGGGCGATGCTGGCGGGCCGCGCCAGTGCGCCGAGAACGACCCGCCGACACCCCTCCAACCCCGTCAGCGATCGTCGGGACGTCAAGACCACTCGGACCGGCCGCGTCGCCGTCAGCACGGCTCGCACTTGCGCCTCAGTGGTCGTGTTGTCGAGCAGGACGGCGAGGGACCGGGTCGTGCTGACCCGCCGCCACGCTGCGACGGCTTCGTCCATCGTTCCGGGTTCGTCGGCCACGCCGGTCTGGCGCAGAAGGGCCTGAAGAACCTGGAGTGGCGACAGCGGAAGGGCATCGGGACTGTGGACGTTGACGAACAGAATGT
Organism: uncultured Microbacterium sp.; assembly: GCF_963524805.1. Classification (GTDB taxonomy): domain Bacteria; phylum Actinomycetota; class Actinomycetes; order Actinomycetales; family Microbacteriaceae; genus Microbacterium. The sequence goes on from NZ_CAURGG010000007.1 coordinate 105,138, forward strand.
CGGAACTGTCGTCGGCGGAGCGGTGGAGTGCTTCCAGGGCGACAGTCGTCTTGCCGATGCCGGCTGTGCCGCTGATGAGGACCGGAGCCATGCCCGCGCTGGGCGACGGGGAAAGCACCGACGCCAGGAGGTCCATCTCCGCGTCCCGGCCGACGAAATCCGGCAACCGGAACGGGCGGACGGATGCGGACGCGGTCTCGATCGCCGCTCCTCTCCGACCAGGGCGCGCCGAGCTGAGAAAATCCGACCGTTCGCGATCGGCGAGTCCCAGCGCATCGGCGAGCGCGACCACGGTGCGACGTTGCGGGCCCACGCTCATCCCACGCTCGATGTCGCTGATGGTCCGGCTGCTCACCCCAGAGGCCTCAGCGAGGAGCTCGATCGTGAGGTCGGCTTGCTGGCGTCGCCGGCGCAAGGCTTCTCCGAAGGGATGCTGCGGCACGAAGTCTCGTCTCCTTGCAACGGGGACCTCGAAGCTGCGGTGGCCTTCGTGGGGATGCGCTCGCGATTCGTCCCTCCTGCAATGCTTGCAGATCTGCACAGCCGCGGCCGAATCCGGCGCCGCGTAGTGCCGCCGAAGGCCGGCCTGTCAGGAGTCGATCTCGACGGCCGCTTCGAGCAGCAGATCGACGATGAGGGCAGGGTGCGTGCGCATGACGAAATACGGTGCGTCCAGCTCGAGGATGCGTCGGGCGTGGGCCCTTCTGCACCCGAAACGCTGCAGCTCGGGATGGATCGTGTTGTCGCCGTCCGAGAGGACGCCCCATGTCGGCTTCGTCCGCCAGGCAGCCCACGGCGCGCGCTCGGAGAGGGCCGCGAGCGCGATGGGTCGCTGCGACACGGCCAGCACCTGCGCCTCATCATCGGCGAGGCCTTGTGCGACGAGAGAGGGGAAGTGTCCGATGTCGAGGCTGAGCTCGGTGCCCACCCCGTCGCCCTCCTCGCGGAACAGCGAGGCGACGACGAATGGGCCGATGTCGACGCTGGGGAAGAGGTCGCGCAGCTCGGTGATGCTCTCGCCACCGTCGAGCACGTACCCGTTGACGAACACCAACGCGGCAACGGCGGGCGATGACCCGCAGACTGCGGTGACCGCGGCGCCGTAACCGTGTCCGACGAGGATCACCGGACCCTCGATTCTGTCGATGACGCACCTGATGTACGCGCAGTCCCCCGCAAAGCTGCGCATTGCGACGGGGGGGACCAGGACGCGGTGTCCGCTCCCGAGAAGCCGGAGTGTGATCGGCCACCAGCAGGATGCGTCGGTGAACGCACCATGCACGAGCACGTAGGTGAAACGCGGTGCCATTCGCCTGCCTCGGACTGTGGGAGCGGTCCTCCGACGCTACGGCGCGGCTCGCGATGCAAGACGCGACAACTGTCGAGCGTCCTTCCGATATCCGTCCCTCGACGATTGCTCGGGCTGTGCTCTGCCGTGGCGAGAGCGCTTTTCATCTCACTTCTGCATGCTTTCTGCGTGGTCCTCGTCGCCTGATGGCTGTGCAATGGTTCTGCGACCGTCTCCCGCGTCCGGGAATCGGTCACACGCGTCGGCCGGCTCGGCCGAGGCGTCGCGCGACACGATGCATGCAGGGAAGTGTCCATGAACAACGTTGCCCTCGCACCATACGCAGACCAGGTCCACGCGCTCCGAGACGTGGTGGAAGAGCTGGCGTCGCTTCTTGATCGCACTGTCGTGATCCACGACGCGCGCCGTGCCATCAGCATGCGCAGCGGCGCGACAACCGACGTCACCCGTCACCTTCGCGCGGTCGCCTCAGCCGACGAGTCGAGGGCGGAGGATGTCGACATCGAGGCGCCGGTCACCGGTCGTGCCGGGCTTCTCGGGCAGGTCCGTGTGCTCGCCGACGCGAGCCGACCGCTTCCGCGGGGTCACCTCGATGCGCTGGATGCCGCCGTCTCGCTCGTGCGCGCGGCTCTCGACGATCACGCTCCGGCCGCTCCGGCCGGACGCGATCAGGTCATGTCCGACCTGCTCGCCGACGACGTCGCCGCGCGCAGGGCATCCCTCGCAATCGCCCTCGACCAGAGGTGGATCCGTCGAGGCGACGGCGCGAGGATCCACGCCGTGCGCGTCGACGCCACAGTCAGCAGCGTCATGCTCGTCGCATGGGGGCGCCGACTGTCCGCCGACCGCCACCGGCCGTTCACGTATCTCGCGGTCGACAGGAGCACGCTGTACCTGCTGAGCGCCCCTTCCGTATCGCGCGTTGACGAGGACACCATCGTCGAAGCCTCGAACCGCGGCATCCACGTCCTCGGAATCGGCTCCGCGTCCGCGTCGCCGCGCGCCGACGACCTGTTGCCCACCGCCCGCGAGGCATCGTGCGCGGCAGATCTCTCGTCGATCTTCGAGGAATTCCGTCCCGGCGTCGATGTGAGCCAGCTCGGTGGATGGATGCTGCTCGCATCATCAGGCGCGGAGCCCTCGCAGCTCTCGGTGCTCTCGCCGGCCGCACACGCCCTCTACTACGACAGCGGAGAGTCTCAGCGGCGGACCGTGGAGACCTACCTCGATGTCAGCGGGAACGTGGTGGCCGCCTGCGAGCTGTTGTTCGTGCACCGGACGACCCTGTACTACCGGCTCGAGCGGATGCCGGCAGTGGTGCGCGAGGCACTCGCCGACGGCATGAAGCGCAGCACTCTGCACCTCGCGCTCAAGCTGATCCGGATGTGGGAGGCGACGGGGCGGCTCTGACGGGCGAGGGGTCAGTCCTTGGACTCGACGTAGCCGGCGCCCGCCAGCAGCCTCCGCAGGTCGAGCACCATCTGCTCCGGGACGTCCTTGTGCTTCGGCTTGGTGAGGATGAGCCGGTGATCGCCCAGGGTCACGCGGAACTTGCCGTCGTGCTCTTGGACCACGTCGCCGACCTCGTTGAGCAGACCGATCACATCGTGCCACTCGAGATTATGAGTCGTCGGATGGCGTTCGATCTGGTCCAGCGTCGTCCGATGGTTCCCATCCAGGTGCATACGGTCAGTTCCGTCCGACATCGCGAGGCCTCTTTCTGTGGTCCGAGGAGGAGAGTGCGTGCCGACGCTACACCTCCGGACCATCGCGGACGCTCGACAGAAGTCGACCACGCGAGCCGCCCAGTCTCAACACCTGTAGGAGTCGGCCGGTGAAGTGCGGGCGTTATGGTGATCGCACTCCCCCCATTCGAGACAGGGAGCTTTCCGATCGTCGGCCCCGACGCCACTCGGGCCCGACACACAACTGGAGGTCGACCATGGCGTTCGTGACCGCGGAAGATGGCGCAGAAATCTACTTCAAGGACTGGGGTCCGCGGGACGCCCAGCCGATCATGTTCCACCACGGCTGGCCGTTGTCGGCAGATGACTGGGACGCGCAAATGCTGTTCTTCCTTTCGAAGGGCTTCCGCGTGGTCGCCAGCGACCGTCGCGGGCACGGCAGGTCTTCGCAGATCGCCACCGGCCATGACATGGACCATTACGCCAGTGATGCCTCGGCCGTCGTCGAGCACCTGGACCTGCGAAACGCCATCCACATCGGCCACTCGACCGGCGGCGGCCAGGTCGCACGCTATGTCGCCCAGTACGGAGAACCGCAGGAACGCGTCGCCAAGGCGGTGCTGGTCTCCTCGGTGCCTCCGCTGATGGTGCAGACCGAATCCAACCCCGACGGAACCCCCGTCTCGGTCTTCGACGGGTTCCGCAGCGCTCTGGCCGCCAACCGCGCCGAGTTCTACCAGGCGGTGGCGTCCGGTCCGTTCTACGGCTTCAACCGCCCCGGCGCGACAGTCTCCGATCCCGTGATCGCCAACTGGTGGCGTCAGGGCATGATGGGCAGCGCGCTGGCTCACTACGAGGGCATCAAGGCGTTCTCCGAGACCGACCAGACCGACGACCTGAAGGCGATCTCGGTGCCGGTCCTGGTCACCCAGGGCGACGACGACCAGGTCGTGCCGTATAAGGATGCGTCACTCAAACAGCACGAGCTCCTCCGCAACTCCACCCTGAAGATCTACGAGGGCTATCCGCACGGCATGCTGACCACGCACGCCGACGTCATCAACCCCGACCTGCTGGCCTTCATCCAGGGCTAGCCCGGCCTCCTTCGTCCGCCTCGACAACCCGGTGTCAGCCGTCTTCACGCTCCGGGTTGTCGAGGCGGAAGAAGTTCGACTGCGCGCCGTCGGTGCGCGTCTCCTGATAGATGAAGTTGAGCCGGCGGGCGTCGAACGTCTCGAACCATTCGTCCCAGGTGACCTCGCGCAGTCGATCCGTCGACTCGCCGAAATCGAAGCGGAGCACGCCGAGGTGGTCGCCGTGTTCGGTGCCGTCGACCGTTGCCGGCCGGCCGCCGCGCGCCTCCGCCCACTCTCGGATGACCTCGTGGTGGGTGGTGGCGAGACTGCGTCCCTCCCGTTCGGGTTCGTCGTCGGTGGAGGTGACCTTCTGGGAGTAGTCGAGCGATCGGCTCGCCTCGGGTCCCTGCCGGACGCGACCGTCGTCGGGCCCCGCGCCGAGATCGTCGTCCCCGCGCTCGCCGCCGCCGGATGCCGCTCCTGAGCCGCCGCCGGACTGCTGGGCGATCGCCTCGACCAGCTCTTCCTTCTTGAGATTCGATGCGCCGGACACACCGGCCTCTTTCGCCCTCTGACGAAGCTCATCGACCTTCAGGTCGCGCAACTCCGTTTCGCTCACCTGTGGAGTGTCGGGCGTCTGGTTTCCGGGCTGCTCAGCCATGTCGGACCTCCTCGGTCGTTCCGGACGGACAGTCTCGGACGTGACCGGAGGCGTGCGCGAAGGGCTTGAACTGAAAGGGCCGACGCGCTACAGGTCGGCGCCGTCCAGCGGCTGGACCGGCTCGTCCGTGCCGTCCTGCTCGTCGGTGATCGCACCGGTCGGTTCGGCCTCGTCGACGACGTGAGCGACTCCCAGGTCGTCCGCGATCGAACGCCCTTGATCGATCGCCTCCTCGCGACTGGTGTAGCTGGCAGACAGCTCAGGTCGACCGGCCACCGAGTTCTCCCACTGCCCGCGGTTGGACCGGGTGATGACCGGGGAATCTCCTGCATCGCTCACGGCGTCTCCTTCGTTTCGGCGGCCGAACAGCACCAGAGCTTATCCGCGCCGACGGTATCGGTGGGCCGGCCTTGACAGTCGGCGACCGGTGATCGGCGGGCACGCGACGATCACCGCTGAAATGCTCGCGCCGTGATGCGGTCGATCACCGCCGACGTCGATCGCGCAGGAATGAAGTCGAGGATCCGAACGTCTCCGCCGTAGGCGCGGACGACGTCGGTCTCGTGCAGCATCTCGGGCGTGTAATCACCGCCCTTGGCATAGATCTCAGGCCGCAGTTCCCGCAGCAGACGTACGGGGGAATCCTCCGCGAAGACGACGACGTAGTCGACGCAGCCGAGCGATTCGATCACCGCGGTCCGGTCCTCGATCGGGTTCACCGGCCGGCCGTGGCCTTTGAGCCGCTGTACCGAAGCGTCGTCGTTCAGCGCGACGACGAGCACGTCGCCGAGCTCTTTCGCCTGTCGCAGGTGCGTGGCTCCTGCCGACACCCGGTCTCGACGACCTGCTTCCGATCGGGCCCGGCCGCGTCGATGTCGCGGTGAACCTCCACGGAAGCGGGCCGGAGAGCAGGCGCCTGATCGACGCACTCGATGCCCGGCTGGCCATGGTGCACCGCGTTGCGGAGATCGACGGACACCTCCCCCGCGATTCTCGGATGCCGGAGTGGGACGACGATCTCGGCGAGCGGGCGAGGTGGGTGCGGCTCGTGGGGGCGTACGACGTGCCGGGTGATGCCGATGAGGTGCGGCTGTCGTCCTCACCGCGCCGCACCGAGATCGTCGGCGCCACCGTCGTGCACGTCGGTGCCTTCTACGGGTCGCGCCGCTGGCCTGCCGACCGTTTCGCGGAAGTGGCGCAACGGCTGGCGGCATCCGGTCATCGGGTGATCTTCACCGGCAGCGCGGACGAGCGCGGCCGGGCTCTCGAGGTGGCCGACCTCGCCGGATTCGCGCACGACACCGTGTGGGCAGGGCGCCTCGATCTCGCCGAATTCGCGGCTCTGATCGAAGACGCCCGGGTGATCGTCTCGGCCGACACCGGCGCGGCTCACCTCGCATCGGCCTACGCACGCCCGTCGGTGGTGCTGTTCGGTCCTGCCGCTCCAGAGCACTGGGGACCTCCACCGGGCCCGCACGCCGTCCTGACGGATGCCGCCCGGCGGCGGGGTGACGCCTTCGCGGCCGACCCGGATCCCGCCCTGCTCGCAGTGACCCCCGCGGACGTCCTCGCTGCGGTCGCGGTGGTCTCGAGGCTGCCGGCCGACTGAGGCGGGACGCAGGTCAGGCCGGGCGCTTGTCCTCGACGCATCCGTTGACGATCCGGTCCTGCAGCGTGCGCAGCGTCCGCGCGAGGATGCGGGAGATCTGCATCTGAGTGACCCCGAGCTCCTGGGCGATCTCCTGCTGAGTGCAGTCCTCGAAGAAGCGCAGGTGGAGGATCTGGCGCTCGCGCGGCGGCACGGTGCGCATCGCCGCCCAGAGGACGGCCCAGATCTCGGCGCGCTCCCACTGATCGTCCCGTCCCGGGATCAGGTCGGCCAGGGTCGACTCGTGGTCCTCGCCGACGGGGACGCCGAGGGATGCCGGGTACCGGTGCGATCGGCACCCCATGGCCTCGCGCACGCGGTCGCTCGTCTCACCGAGATCCGCCATGAGCTCGGCGACCGAAGGTCCCCGGCCGAGCTGCTGCGCCAGTCGCGGCGAGGCCTCCGAGATGCGGGCACGCAGATCCTGCACCTGACGCGGTGGGCGCACGAACCAGCCGTGATCGCGCAGATGCCGCTTGATCTCGCCGGAGATCGTCGGAACCGCGAACGCGACGAAATCCGTTCCCCGCTCGGGATCGAACCGGCGCGCCGCCTTGAGCAGTCCGATGCAGGCGACCTGCACGAGATCCTCGTCGCGGCTGCCCTGGTGCCGGAAGAAGCGCCGCGCAACCGCCTCCGCCAGTGACAGGTTCTCGAGAACGAGGCGGTCCGGGCCTGCGCCAGACCCGGTCCGGGTGCCCTCGAAGAGGTCGGCGTCCTTCATGCGAGCATGCTGAGGCGGGAGGCACCACTTCTCCGAGGGGGTTGAGAAGTGGCGCACTTCTGTCACAATGCCGACGCCTCGGGTGCCCGACTCGCCTATGCCGCCCCTTTCGGCTCGTCCGGGAGGACGTCGAAGGCATCCACGGGCCGGTGCGGGATGGTGGTCGGCGCCTCCAGGTGCACCGCCCCGCTCGGGAGCAGTCCGACTCCGCCCGAACGCGCCATGATATGCCACTGCGCCGCCACATCCTCGCCGGAATGCTCCGGAGGCAATTGCTCCCAGAACGAGAATCCGCCCGAGGCGAGGAGGTCCGATCGCCGGAAGAGGACGCATCCCCCGACCCACGCGACCTTGTAGGGGATCCATCCGCGATCGGGTACGACGATGTCCCGCGCGATGTGGGTGAGATTCGCCGCATTGTGCAGCGGCCAGCGCTCGAAGGCGCCGTTGCCGCGATGCACAGCCTCCGGGGAGACCTGGTCGCCCCAGATCTCGAAGGACACGTGCTCGTGCGGCCGCTCCTCACTCAGATAGGACAGCCCCTGCACTGCCGCGCCGACGAACCCGCAGCGCAGCGTCTGCAGGGCGTCCCACATGCGCGCGAGCTGTCCCGGCTCCAGCCAGACGTCGTCGTCAAGGAAGAGCACGGATTCGCTCGTGGCGTGAGAGAGCAGGAAGTGCCGCTGTTCGGCCATTCCCCGCCGGGGGACATGGCGCAGGAAGACGGTCTCCCGGCCCTGGGCACGCAGGACCCGGGCCATCGCCTGGACGGCGGCTCGCGAGCTCGCCTCCTGGTCGGACTGGTCGCTCACGACGACGCGGAAGCCCGGCTCGTCCTGCGACGCGAGGCCCGCGAGCGTCACCGCCAGCTCGGCGACCCGCCCGGCTGTCGGGATCAGGACGTCGACGGCCGCCGGCACGGGGGGAGCCGGTCTCCCCCATTCCCGCGATGACCGCCGGGCGGTCGCGGGCCCCTGGTCGTCTGCCATGGGCGCTCCTCAGCATCGGATGCCGACACGCTAGAAAGCCGGCGCCCCCGCGGAGACGGGGTTGACAGGGGCTCCGATCGGTGGTCCGGCAGCCCTTCACGACGAGAGCGCAGCGGCCCCCGCGATCAGCTCGACCACCCGCTCGGGCTCATCGATCCCGACCGAGAAGACGTACGTCGCTGTGAAGCCCAGGGGGCTCAGGCCCGCGACCGCCTGAGCAACCGACTCCGAGGTGGAGTCGGGGTTCACCGCGATCATCGCCGTCTTCTCGATCTCGGAGTAGTCACGGCCGACCGCGTCGCAGTGACCCCGCAGCACGTCCAGCTTGTGCGCCGGAGGTGCACCCATCGCAGACAGGTTGCACGCGTCGGCGTACTGGGCGACCAGTCGCAGCGTCTTCTTCTCCCCGCCGCCGCCGATCATGAGGTACGGATGCGGCCGCGTCAGGCTCTGCGGCGAGTTCAGCGTGCGCTCCAGCTGCCAGATCGCTCCGTCGTAGGGTTCCTCGGACTCCGACCACATCTGCAGGCAGATCTGGATCGTCTCCTCGAGCTGGCGGAACCGCTCGGCCACCGGCGGGAACGCGAAACCCAGACCCTGCGTCTCCTGCTCGTTCCACGCGGCGCCGATGCCGAGCCCCACGCGCCCGCCCGAGAGCACGTCCAGCGTCGTGACCTGTTTGGCCAGCAGAGCGGGCTCCCGGTAGATCACGCCGGTGACCAGGGTGTGCAGCAGAGCCTTCTCGGTGTGAGCGACGATGAACCCGAGCGTCGCGTACGCCTCGAGCATCTCGTGGTCGACCGGACCGATGCCGGGCAGCTGCCAGAAGTGGTCCATGACCGTGATGCGCTGGATGCCGGCCGCCTCGGCATTGCGCACGTGAGCGGCGAGCGCGGGCCCGAGCTGTCGAGCGCCGGTGCGCCAGGTGAAGTCCGCGATGTGCAGTCCGAATTCCATGCTGCGATCTCCGTCCCGGCGGATCGGATGCCGCATCCGCCGCTCTGGATCAGGCTACGACCATCGGGGCACCGGCCGGCCCGCGGGTCCGCAGTGAGGTCTAGGTTGAGAAAATGAGCCTGACCCTCGACACGCAGCAGCGGCTCGTCGTCTGGATCGCGGCGCTCGCGTCGTTCGTCGCCTTCCTCGACGGCACTGTCGTCAACGTCGCCCTGCCCGCCATCAGCCGCGAGCTCGGCGGGGGCCTGGTCACCCAGCAGTGGGTGGTGGATGCCTACCTCATCACCCTCAGTGCCCTGATCCTGCTCGCGGGTTCCGTCAGCGATGCCTTCGGCCGCATCCTGGTCATGCGCATCGGGCTGGTCGGCTTCGGCATCGCCTCGATCGCGATCGCCGTCGCGCCCGAACCGCTGTTCCTCATCATCGCCCGGGCGGTGCAGGGCGCGGCGGGCGCCTTCCTGGTGCCGAGTTCTCTCGCCCTGATCACCTCGACGATCCGCGGGCCGCTGCAGGGCAGGGCGATCGGCCTGTGGACGGCCATGACCACGAGCGCCATGCTCGTCGGACCGCTGATCGGCGGCCTGTTCGTCGACCTGCTGTCGTGGCGGTTCGTGTTCCTCATCAACGTCGTGCCGATCGCGATCACACTGTGGCTGCTCACCCGGCTGACCGCCCACGACGTGCGCAAGCCCGACACGCACATCGACTGGCTGGGCGGGCTGATGTGCACGTTCGGCCTCGGTGCGGCCGTGTTCGCCCTGATCGAGCAGCCGAAGCTCGGGTGGACCGACCCCGCCATCTGGATCCCCCTGACCGTCGGCATCGCGCTGTTCGCCGGCTTCCTGATCCGTCAGCGCACGACGCCCAACCCGATCCTTCCCCTGGGCCTGTTCAAGATCCGCAACTTCTGGACCGGCAACGTGGCGACCTTCTTCATCTACGGCGCGCTCTCACTGAACGGCTTCGTCGTCGCGGTGTACCTGCAGCAGGGTGCGGGACTGCCCGCCACGCTCGCCGGCCTCGCCAGCATCCCGACGACGATCCTCATGATTCTTCTCAGCTCGCGCATGGGAGCGCTCGCGGGCAGGTGGGGGCCGCGCCTGTTCATGACGGTCGGACCGCTCGTGATGGGCGTGGGGGTGCTCCTGCTGCTGAACGTGCAGGAGGACTTCAACTACTGGACCCAGGTGCTGCCCAGCATGATCGTCTTCGGCCTGGGACTGGCCGCGACGGTCTCGCCGCTCACGACCGCGATCCTCGGCGCCGTCGACACGAGCCGCTCGGGCATCGCCTCCGCGGTGAACAACGCGGTCTCCCGCGTCGCCGGCCTGCTCGTGATAGCCATGCTCGCGACGATCATCGGCGGAAGCCTCGACCTGCCGGGGTTCTACCGGGCCGCGATCGTCGCCGCCGCCATGATGGCATTCGGCGGGCTGGTCTCGTTCCTCGGCATCCGCAATCCCACCCGAGTGGATGCCGCAGCGCCCGCACCGCAATAAGCCCGGCGCCCGCTGACCGGGCCGGTGCGAGCCCGGTGCCGGGCACTGCCACACTGGTCGCATGACCGTCATCGAGAACTCCAAACTCACCGTCGTCGGGGCCGGAAGCGTCGGCGCGAGCACGGCCTACGCAGCCCTCATCCGCGGGTCGGCCCGGCACGTCGCGCTGTACGACATCGCGACGGCGAAAGTCGAGGCCGAGGTTCTCGACCTCGCACACGGCACGCAGTTCACCGGCACGAGCGACATCGTCGGCGGCAGTGACATCTCGGTCGTCGAGGGCTCGCACGTCGTGGTGATCACGGCGGGTGCGAAACAGAACCCGGGACAGTCCCGCATCGAGCTCGCGGGCGTCAACGCCGGCATCCTGCGGACGATGATGCCGCAGCTGCTCGAGGTCGCCCCGCATGCGATCTACGTGATCGTGACGAACCCCTGCGACGTGCTGACGGTGCTCGCGCAGGAGCAGACCGGCCTGCCGCCCGAGCAGATCTTCGCCTCGGGCACGGTGCTGGACACCTCGCGGCTGCGCTGGCAGCTGGCCCAGCGCGCCGGAGTGTCGACCGCGAGCGTCCACGCGTACATCGTCGGCGAGCATGGCGACACCGAATTCCCCCTGTGGTCGAAGGCGACGATCGGAACCGTGCCCATCCTGGAGTGGGAGAGCGAGCATCACCCGCGCATGAGCGTCGACGAGCTCGACGCCATCGCCGTGGACGTGCGCGATGCGGCCTACAAGGTGATCCTCGGCAAGGGTGCCACCAATTACGCGATCGGGCTCTCCAGCGCCCGCATCGTGGAGGCCATCCTGAACGACGAGCACGCGGTCATGCCGGTGAGCACGGTGCTGCACGACTTCCACGGCATCGACGCCGTGGCCCTGTCGGTTCCGTCGGTCGTGAGCGCGTCCGGCGCCCGGCCCATCCGCGAGACGCCCTTCTCCGCGAGCGAGCTCGGCCTGCTCCGCCGTTCGGCGGACGCCTTGCGCGACGTGGCGGCGTCGCTGCGCTGAACCCGTTCCTCAGCGGCGGCGGTGCTCGAAGAGCGCCGCCAGCTTGCCCAGCGAGGACTGCATCCCCGCCACGTGCTCATCGGCATCGATTCCGTGCGGGACGTCCTTCGCCTGCACGGTGACCACCGTGCCGACCTCGGCGTGCACCTGCGACCCGGGCGTCTGCGCGTCATCGGCCGACAGCACCGATTCGAACGTCCACTCCATGAACATCGTCCCGGCGAAGGCGGCGTCCTCCGAGGGGAACTGCACCGACCACACCACGCGGCGCGGCGGCTCCATGGAGAGGATCCTGGTCTCGGTGACATCGCTGTGCGCCGAGTACTTGCCGGGCGCGTCGTGGGTCTCGTACGTCAGCACGGAGCGGAACCCGCCGCCCGCGCGCAGATCGAAATGCTCCAGGTGCGCGTGCATCCCCTCGGGCGGCAGCCAGACCGCCAGCAGGCCGGGATCCTGGAAGGCCCGGAAGACCTCCTCGGGGAGGGCGGCAATACGACGGTGGGCGGTGTCGACGCGCATGGGTTCAGCCTAGAGCCGCAACGTCGGTCGAACGGATGCCGGAGGTGCGGCATCCGGCTGTCGCATGTCCCGCCTACCCTGGAGTCATGGCGACCCGGCGCACCACCACGACTGCGCCGTACCGCTGCACCGAGTGCGGGTGGACGGCGCTGAAGTGGGTCGGTCGCTGCGGCGAATGCCAGCAGTGGGGCACGGTGGTCGAGGCGGCTGAGACCGTCGGCCTCTCACGCACGGTCAGTCCGGTATCGCCCGGCGCCGATCGCGCCGCCCGGCCGATCACGGCGATCGACACGCGCGACGCCCCGCGGCGCACGACCGGGGTGGGAGAGTTCGACCGGGTTCTGGGCGGCGGCATCGTCCCCGGTGCGGCGATCCTGCTCTCCGGCGAGCCGGGCGTCGGCAAGTCGACGCTGCTTCTCGAGGTGGCAGCGCAGAGTGCGCGAGCGGGCCGACGGGTGCTGTACGCGAGTGCCGAGGAGTCGACCGCGCAGGTGCGGCTGCGCGCCGAACGCACCGGCGCCCTGCACAACGAGCTCTACATCGCGGCCGAGACCGATCTGGCGACGATCCTCGGGCATGTCGACCAGGTGCAGCCCGAACTGCTGATCGTCGACTCGGTGCAGACCGTGTCCTCCTCCCTCTCCGAGGGGATGGCCGGCCACCCGAGCCAGGTGCGCGAGGTCGCCTCGACGCTGATCCGGGTGGCGAAGGAGCGCGGGCTGCCGGTCATCATCGTCGGCCATGTGACCAAGGACGGATCCATCGCCGGCCCGCGCATTCTGGAGCACCTCGTCGACGTCGTGTGCCAGTTCGAAGGCGACCGGCAGACGTCGCTGAGGTTCGTGCGAGCGCTCAAGAACCGGTTCGGCCCGACCGACGAAGTCGGCTGCTTCGACATGACCGGCTCGGGGATCGCCGAGGTCGCCGACCCGAGTGCGCTGTTCCTCGGGCACGGCAGCCCCGAGCCCGGAACCTGTGTCGCCATCGCGCTCGAGGGGCGGCGCGCGCTGCCGGTGGAGGTGCAGGCGCTCACGATCGAAACCGGTGCGCCCAACCCGCGGCGCATCGTCAACGGAGTCGACGCCGCCCGCGTGGCGATGGTGCTCGCGGTGCTCGAGAAGCGAGCCCGCATCAAGACGTCGAATCTCGATGTCTACGTGTCCACCGTGGGCGGAGTGCGCTTCACCGAGCCGGCAGCCGACCTGGCGATCGCGATCGCGGTGGCCGGGTCGATCCTGAACGAAGCCACGCCGAAGAAGCTCGCCGCGATCGGCGAACTGAGCCTCGCCGGCGAGATCCGGCCGGTCACGCAGACCGCTCAGCGGCGCAGCGAGGCCGCGCGCCTGGGCTACACCGATCTGATCGACAACCGCTCGGGCTCGGTGCGCGGAGCGCTGAACGATGTGCGGGCACGCGCGAAGGGCGGACGGGGCGAGGACATCCCCGAGTTCTGATCCGGCAGCCGGCGTGTCTCAGCGGCGGTGCGTGCGGCGGTAGCGGGTGTCGCGCATTCCGAGGGCGACGGGAATCACGAGTCCCGCCGCACAGACCAGGCCCACGATGAGGAACTCCATCCGGCGAGTGTGCCAAAGACCCGCGCCGATGTCGAGTTGCCGCCGCGGCGTGCCGCTCAGGCGTCGAGCGCGGCGATGAGGTCGCTCGGCGACGCTTGCAGGGGATGCGGACCGGCGACATCGAAGACCACGTTCGCAATCCGGTCCTCATGCACCCCGAGGAACGCGCGCAGCCATCCTGGAGTGTTCAGCCCCACCTGAGGCGGCAGCGAATCCGGTTTGCGGGCGGCGTCGCTGAAGAGCAGAAGGGTGATGGCGCCGCTTCCGGGGTCCCGGTAGGTCCACACCCCGGCCTCCAGCGGGTCTTCCGCCCCGGGCGGGAGCAGCGGCACGACCGTGGGGCCGTGGCGCAGTGCGAACGCGACGGCGGCCAGGTCCTGGGTCTGCAGCGCGTCGGTCAGTGCGATGTTGCGGAACTCGGGCTGTTCTTCGGCGGGGCTGGCGTCCGGCATCCGATCAGCGTACCCAGTCCGGCAGCGACCGGATCAGGCGAGGAAGCCGCGCAGCAGCGACTCGGATCCGGCGAGGTGCTCGAGCGTCGCCGTCTCCGCGGCCTCGGCCCGCCCGGCGAGGATCGCGGTCACGATCCGCTCGTGCTGGGCGTTGGAGTGCTCGATGTTGCGGGGCAGCAGGGGAAACGAGTCGAGCCAGGCGTTCACGCGGGCGCGGTTCTCCGCCGCGATCTCCACGAGCGAGGGGATGCCGGCGATTTCGGCGATCGTGAGGTGCAGCAGGGTGTCCAGGCGCCGGTAGTCGGCGGCATCCGCACCCGTGGCGGCTTCGTGCCGTTCCCACAGATCGGCGCGCACCTCGGGGGTCAGGGTGCGGCCGGCCGCAGCCCGCGCGGCGCCGGCCTCGATGACACGGCGCAGGCCCAGGACGTCGTCCAGCTCCGCGAGCGGCACGACCTCCGGGTGCGGTGCCCGCGGCAGCGGATCCGCCACGAACGTGCCACCGTAGCGGCCGCGGCGCCGCACGAGGAAGCCGGTGTCGGCGAGCTCCCGGATGGCCTCGCGCACGGTGTCACGGCTCACCTCGTAGCGGGCGGCGAGTTCGCGCTCGGCCGGAAGGGACTCCCCCGGCGCGACGACGCCCAGCCGGATGGTCTGCACGAGCCGCGCCACGGTGTCCTCGAGGGCATTGCCCTCGCGGAGCGGCCGGTACACGACCCGGCCGACTTCGCGCAGCGGAACCTCGGTCACGAGTGCCCCCCACCACCAGATGCCGAATTCAGGCTGAGCGCGTGGGGATGCCGCCGACACGCCGACGTGCGCCGGGTCGCTCCGCGGCCAGCCTGAATTCGGCACATCGACATCGGGGAAGGCTCCAGTTCCGACCGGCGGACGAGGGTCAGAGCGGTGTCACGTACGCGTTCGTGACACCGCCGTCGACGACGAAGGCGGTCGCGGTGATGAAGGACGAGTCGTCCGAGGCGAGGAAGGCGACGGCCGCCGCGAGCTCCTCCGGCTCCGCGAAGCGCCCCATCGGCACGTGCACCAGACGGCGCTGCGCGCGTTCGGGGTCCTTCGCGAACAGCTCCTGCAGGAGCGGCGTGTTCACGGGCCCGGGGCAGAGCGCGTTCACCCGGATGCCCTGCCGGGCGAACTGCACGCCCAGCTCCCGCGTCATCGCGAGCACTCCGCCCTTGGAGGCGGTGTAGCTGATCTGCGAGGTCGCCGAGCCGAGCAGTGCGACGAACGACGCCGTGTTGATGATCGAGCCCTTGCCTGCGGGCAGCATGTGCCGAAGCGCCGCGCGCGAGCACAGGTAGACGCTCTTGAGGTTCACATCCTGCACGCGGTCCCACGCGGGCAGCTCGGTCGTCTCGATCGAGTCGTCGTCGGCGGGCGAGATGCCGGCGTTGTTGAACGCGATGTCCAGGCGCCCGAACTCGGCCGCCACCCCGTCGAACACCTCGTTGACGAGCGCCTCATCCGCCACGTCCACCCGCCGGAACACCCCGCCGACCTCGGATGCGGCGGCCTCACCGGTGACCGGATCGACGTCGGCGATCACGACCAGAGCGCCCTCCGCGGCGAACCGCCGCGCGGTGGCAAGGCCGATGCCGCTCGCCCCTCCGGTGATGATGGCGACGCGGTCCTTCAGGCGCTGCGTGAGATCGACGGTCATGCGTGGTGCTCCCTGTGTCTCGGGGTTCGACGGATTCGATGGGTGGATGCCGCTCACGGCGCGTCCGTGGCGAAGAAGACGTTCTTCGTCTCGGTGAAGTGCTCGGCGGCGTCCGGACCCAGTTCGCGGCCCAGCCCCGACGCCTTCATCCCCCCGAACGGTGTGGTGTATCGGACGGACGAGTGCGAGTTCACCGACAGCACGCCGCTCTTGACGCCACGCGCCACGCGCACGGCACGACCGAGGTTCTCGGTCCAGATCGATCCCGCGAGCCCGTAGATCGTGTCGTTCGCGAGGCTGATCGCATCGGCCTCGTCCTCGAACGGCAGCACCGCGACGACGGGTCCGAAGATCTCGTGCTGGGCGACCCGGTCGTGGCGCGAGTCGGGGATCACGACGGCGGGCGCGAACCAGAACCCGGGATCGTTCGGCGCCGACCCGCGGAAGGCGACCCGCGAGTGCTTCACGAACGGGGTCACCGTGTCGCGATGCGCCGCCGAGATCAGCGGCCCCATCTCGGTGGACTCGAGCAGCGGATCGCCCACCCGCCAATCGGCGACCGCCGGCTCCAGCAGCTCGAGGAAGCGATCGAACACCGAGCGCTGCACCAGGATCCGGCTGCGCGCGCAGCAGTCCTGCCCGGCGTTGTCGAACACCGCGCCCGGCGCCGACGCGGCCGCGCGCTCGAGGTCGGCATCCGCGAAGATCACGTTCGCGCTCTTGCCGCCGAGCTCCAGCGTGACCGGCTTGAGCGCGCGCGCGCAGCCGGCCGCGACATCGGTGCCGACCTCGGTCGACCCGGTGAAGACGACCTTGCGCACCTCCGGGTGCGAGACGAAGCGCTGCCCGACGACCGATCCCGAGCCGGTGACGACCTCGAAGAGTCCTTCCGGCAGGCCCGCCTCCAGCGCGAGCTCGCCCAGCCGCATCGCGGTGAGCGGGGTGAGCTCGGCGGGCTTGAGCACGACGGCGTTTCCCGCCGCGAGCGCGGGCGCGAACCCCCACGCTGCGATCGTCATCGGGAAGTTCCACGGCACGATGATGCCGACCACGCCGTACGGCTCGTGGAATGTCACATCGATCCCGCCGGCCACCGGGATCTGCTGACCGACGAGCCGCTCGGGTGAGCCGGCGTAGTAGTTCAGCACCTGCGCGACGTGCGACGCCTCCCACCGGGCCGAGCTGATGGGATGCCCGGAGTTTCGCACTTCGAGCAGTGCGAGCTCCTCGACGTGGCTCTCGACGACCCGCGCGAACGAGCGCAGCGCATCGGCACGCCCGAGCGGCGGAAGCGCCGACCACGACGCCTGGGCACGAACGGCGCGCGCGATCGCGGCATCCACCTCGCCGACGCTCGCCCGCGGGACCTCGCGCAGCGGCTCGGCCGTGGCCGGATTGATGACGGTGAAGGTGCTCACGCGGTTCTTCCCACTCTCATGCCCTCAGTGCTCGTTCGTTCCGTTCTCATGCGCGCATCGGCATACACCGCGGCCTGGTCCACGATCCCCGCGAACAGGCGCCGGTCCTCGACGTTCTGCTCCGGATGCCATTGCACGCCGACGACGTACCCGTCGCCGGTGGATTCGACAGCCTGCACCAGGCCGCCGTCATCGCGGGCGGTCACCCGCAGCCCGTCGCCCAGCTGGTCCACTCCCTGGTGGTGGTAGCTGTGCACGTCGAGCGCTCCGTCGCCGACGAGCGAGGCGAGGGCGGTTCCGCTCTCCACTTCGACGGTGTTGGTCGCGAAGACCCCGCCGCCGACGCGGTGCCGGTCGGTGCCGATCGCCTCCGGCAGGTGCTGGTGCAGCGTTCCGCCGCGCGCCACGTTCACCAGCTGCAGCCCGCGGCAGATCGCGAGGACCGGCATCCGGCGCTTCTCCGCTCCGCGGAACAGGGCGAGCTCCCACGCGTC
This sequence comes from uncultured Microbacterium sp., assembly GCF_963524805.1. GTDB lineage: Bacteria > Actinomycetota > Actinomycetes > Actinomycetales > Microbacteriaceae > Microbacterium. The sequence goes on from NZ_CAURGG010000007.1 coordinate 122,833, forward strand.
GCGGTCAGGACGCGCCGGATCGGTGAGGGGATGCCGCTGCGCGCCGTACAGCTCGGGCTGCACGTCCAGCCCTCCGGTGAGGATCAGTCCGTCCAGGCCCTCCAGCACCGCGTCGGCGACGGCATCCCGCGCCGGCTGCGGGGGCAGCAGCACCGCGATCCCGCCGGACGCGGTGACGGCGTCGAAGTACTGCTGCGGCAGGAAGGCGGCTCGCACGTCCCACACGCCCTGCTTCGCCTGCTCGAGGTAGGTCGTGAGCCCGATGACCGGCGGCCGGGTCAGCGACCCCTCGACAGGCTCGGGGACCGGGTCAGAGACGTTCGAAGCCACGGATGCGCTCCCAGTCCGTCACGGCGGCGTCGTAGGCGGCGACCTCGATCCTCGCCTGGTGCAGATAGTGCTCCACCATGTCGTCGCCGAACGCGGCGCGGGCGACGACGGAGTTCTCGAACAGATCGGCGGCGTCGCGCAGCGTCGTGGGCAAGTGGTCGACCTCGGACGAATAGGCGTTGCCGGTCAGCGGGTCCGGCATCGGCAGTTCGTTCTCCACGCCGTACAGGCCCCCGGCGATGATCGCCGAGATCGCGAGGTACGGGTTAACGTCGCCCCCCGGTACGCGGTTCTCGGGCCGCAGCGACTGACCGTGTCCGATCACGCGCAGCGCGCACGTGCGGTTGTCCAGCCCCCAGGCCACGCCGGTCGGCGCGAACGTGCCCATCTGGTAGCGCTTGTACGAGTTGATCGTGGGCGCGTATAGCAGCGTGAACTCGCGGAGCGTCGCGAGGATGCCGGCGATCCAGTGCTGCATGAAGGGACTGAAGCCGTGCTCCTCGTCGCCGGCCATGACCGGGGTGCCGTCCTTCCCGCGCACGGACAGGTGGATGTGGCAGCTGTTGCCCTCGCGCTCGTTGAACTTCGCCATGAAGGTCAGCGACTTGCCGTGCTTCTCGGCGATCTCCTTCGCACCGCTCTTGTAGAGCGTGTGCTGGTCCGCGGTCTCGAGCACCTCTGCGTAGCGGAAGGCGATCTCCTGCTGGCCGAGGTTGCACTCGCCCTTCACGCCCTCGCAGTACATGCCGGCGCCGTCCATCCCGCGGCGGATGTCGCGCAGCAGCGGCTCGAGCCGGCCGGAGGCGAGCAGGTCGTAGTCGACGTTGTAGTCGGTGGAGGGCTTCAGGTCGCGGTAGCCCTTCGCCCAGGCATCCCGATACGTGTCGTCGAAGACGATGAACTCCAGCTCCGTGCCGGCGTAGGCCACGAGATCGCGCTCGGCGAGGCGTTCGCGCTGACGCTTGAGGATCGCGCGGGGCGACTGAACGACCGGGTCGCCGTCCTCCCAGCCGAGGTCGGCCATCACGAGCGCCGTGCCCGGCATCCACGGGATCCTGCGGAGCGTCTCGGGGTCGGACAGCAGCATCATGTCGCCGTACCCCTTCTCCCAGCTCGACATCGCGTACCCGTCGATCGTGTTCATGTCGACATCGACCGACAGCAGGTAGTTGCAGGCCTCCGCACCGTGAGGAAGGACCTCCTCCTGGAAGAGGCGTGCCGAGACGCGCTTGCCGACGAGGCGGCCCTGCGCGTCGGCGAAGGCCACGATGACGGTGTCGATCTCGTCCGCCGCGATCGCCGCGTGCAGCTCCGAGACGCTGAGGTTGCCTGGCATCCGTCACCTTCCTGGCGCGATGTCCGCGCATCTGCGGCGCCCGACGATGGGAGCCCCGCGCCCGGACCTGCCGCACGCTGCGTCCACTGTAACCACGAAGTTCGTCGCAAAGGTAGACAGAACCCACCAATAGGCATCACAATCATGCGCAAGGCGCCACCCCCGCGCCGCACCCGAATGCACCGGAGGATCGATGTCGCAACCGAGCAATGCGTCCACGCGCAAGGACTCCGCGAAGGTTGCCGGAGCAACCTATACGCGAGCCGGCCAGGATTACTTCCAGAAGCGGACGCTCAAGCGCTCCGCCGGTATCTGGGGCCTGTGGGGGCTTGCGGTCGCCGCAGTCATCTCGGGCGACTTCTCGGGGTGGAACTTCGGCATCGACTACGCCGGATTCGGCGGGATGCTGATCGCCTTCGTGATCCTGGTCGCGATGTACTACGGCATGATCTTCGCGATCGGCGAGATGGCCGCCGCGATGCCGCACACCGGCGGTGCGTACTCCTTCGCCCGGTCGGCGATGGGGCCGTGGGGCGGTCTGGTCACGGGGCTGGCCGAGACGATCGAATACGTCGCGACCACGGCCGTGATCGTCTACTTCTCCGCGTCGTACGCCGACGCGATCACGAGTGAGCTGCTCAACTTCTCCCTGCCGGCCTGGGTGTGGTGGATCATCCTCTACGCCGTGTTCATCGGTCTGAACTCCGCCGGCGCGGCGATCTCATTCAAATTCGCGATCGTCGTGTCGATCATCTCGATCGCGATCATCCTGGTCTTCTCGGCCATGGCGATCTTCTCCGGCGCCTTCGAGTGGGCGAACCTGTGGGACATCGCCCCCGACCCGGGCCAGACCGAGTTCCTGCCGCACGGCGTGGTGCCGATCCTGTTCGCCCTCCCGTTCGCGATGTGGTTCTTCCTGGGGATCGAGGAGCTCCCGCTCGCCGCCGAGGAGTCCCACAACCCGGAGCGCGACATCCCCCGCGCCGGCTTCATCGCCCGGACCACGCTGATCGTCACGGGCCTGCTGGTGCTGTTCCTGAACACCGGCGTCGTGGGAGCGGAGGCCACCGGCACCGCGGGCGAGCCGCTGCTCGACGGCTTCCGCGCGATCGTCGGCGACCAGCTCGCCGCCATCCTCGCGCTGTTCGCGCTCATCGGCCTTCTCGCCTCGCTGCAGGGCATCATGTTCGCCTACGGACGCAACATGTACTCGCTGTCGCGGGCCGGGTACTACCCGCGGTTCCTCTCGCTCACCGGCAAGCGCCAGACGCCCTGGGTCGCGCTCCTTGTCGGTGCGGTGATCGGGTTCATCGCCCTGGTGCTGGTCGAGTCCCTCGGCGGTGCGGGCGGTGTGGCCGGAGCGATCGTGCTGAACATCGCGATCTGGGGTGCGGTGATCGCGTACGCGCTGCAGATGGTGTCGTTCATCATCCTGCGCCGCAAGTTCCCGAACGCGAACCGCCCCTACCGCAGCCCCTGGGGCGTTCCGGGCGCCGTGATCGCGCTGGTCATCTCGGTGCTGATCTTCTTCGGATTCTTCATCAACGAGCCCGCGCGACCGGCGATCATCGCGATCGCGATCGTCTACGTCGTGATCCTCATCGGATTCGCGGTGTTCTTCCGCCACCGCCTCGTCCTCTCCCCCGAGGAGGAGTACGCCCTCTCGGATGGCAAGCACTGGGATCCGCAGGCGGAGGGCTACGACACCATGGAGGGCGAGGTCTTCGGCGAGACACCTGAGCCGAAACCCTGAGAGACAGCCCGCAGAGGGCGGCGGGGTCGCAGTGGTCCGGGGGGATGCTGCGGCCCCGCTTTCTCGCGAACGAGGGGTGCGGCATCCGCGAGCCGTCGGCAGGGTGGAATGACTCGGCCCCCTCGGGCCACCCCCTGCGCGGGGAGTGACTCGAGAGGGCCAAGTGCTCTCCGGGGCTCAATACCTCGCTGGGGACGAGACGCTGCTGGGGACAGCTATGAGCCATCGAACGGGAGCTGTCTTCAACGGTACGCTGGCCGTCGAAATTCGTCTGTCCCCTCTTCGGGGGACAGATTCGGCGTTGGGTCTGCCGGCAGCGATCAGTAGAGCAGGATCTGCTTGGACTGCGTCGACGGGATGCCGCCGATTTCGACACTGAGGTGGTACGACGCCCCGCCGCCCGGCGCGCTCTGCCGGCCCTCGTCCTCGCAGGATCCGACCGAGGACCGGGTGCGGTCCCACACGAGCGGCGTGGCGCTGGAGACGCTCTGGCCGGCCGCGAGCAGCACGACCATGTCGCTCGGCTCGGACTGGCAATCGGTCGAGCGCCACCACACGTCGCTGCCGCTCGCGATCGTGAAGGCCTGCGCGCTCGTGCCCACGTTGAGGGTGCAGTCGGCGGCGCCGTTGTTGGTGAGGGTGATCGACAGCTGCGGGTTCTGTCCCTCGGCGTACGTGTCCTGGTCGCTCACCGGCTCGACGGCGATGTCGCGCGCCACGCAGGGCTTGGCCGCCGGGGTCGCGGTGGACTCCGGCTCGGGCGACGCCGGCGGTGTCGGAGTCGCCGAGGCGGCGGCATCCATCGTCGATTCGGGCGTGGTCGTCGGCGCAGGGGTCGTCACGGCGGGCGCCGGAGAGGAGGTCGGCGCCGGCATCGATGACGTTTCGGCGGCCGCGCCGCGCCAGGGCTGCGCGATCAGCAGCCAGACCAGGGCGATCACGGCGACGAGGGCCACGATCAGCACGATCCGCCGCCGGCGGTAGACGGCCGGCGGATGCCGCTTGCGAGGAGGTGCGCCGCTCATGATTCCAGGCTACGTGGGCGCTTCCGGCACTCCGGAACGGCACGCGCGAGCTGGCGGCAACCTGTCAGGCGCGCCGTCAGAGGCGCTTGAGCATGCGGGTGTTGCCCAGCGTATTGGGCTTCACATGGGCGAGGTCGAGGAACTCCGCCACACCTTCGTCGGGGCTGCGGATCAGCTGCGAGTAGACGTCGGGATCGACGACCTGCTCGCCGATCGGCTCGAACCCCCGCCGGGCGAAGAAGTCGACCTCGAACGTCAGGCAGAACAGTCGCGAGAGTCCCAGGGCGCGCGCATTCTGCTCGAGCGCCTCGACGATGCCGAGCCCGACGCCGTGGTGCAGCCACGCGTCGGCGACGATGAGCGTGCGCACTTCGCCCAGGTCCTCCCACATGACGTGCAGTGCGCCGCAGCCGATCAGCGTGCCGTCCGGATCCTCCGCGACCACGAACTGCTGCACCGCCTCGTAGAGCACGACGAGGTCCTTGCCCAGCAGGATTCGGCGCTGCACATAGGGCTCCAGCAGGTCGCGGATGCCGCGGACGTCCGCTGACCGCGCCGCCCTGACCCTGTACTCGCTCACCCGTCAACCTTATGCGCCGATCCCCCCGGTTCATCCGTCACCCGCGTACGCCGATCGGGCGGAAAAGCGTACGCGGGTGACGGATGAAGGGGGCGAAGAACGACGAAGAGCGGATGCCGCAGCATCCGCTCTTCGTTCGTGGGTTGCTAGCCGATCGCGAGGTCGGGCGTCGCGGTGATCTCGCCCGCGGCGACGGCGCCGACGGCGACCTTCTCGCCGCGCGGACCGTTCTCGAAGACGAACTCGCCGTTCTGCACGTCGACCGTGATGTGGTCTCCCGAGTTCAGCTCGCCGTGCAGGATGCGCTCGGACAGCCGGTCCTCGACCTCGTGCTGCATCGCGCGGCGCAGGGGGCGGGCACCGAGGGCGGGGTCGAACCCGATCTCGATGAGTCGCTCCTTCGCCGGCAGCGACAGCTCGATCGTCATGTCCCGATCCAGCAGACGCTCTCCGAGGCGGCGGGTGAACAGATCCACGATCTGCACCAGCTCCTCCTTCGACAGCTGCGGGAACACGATGATGTCATCGACGCGGTTGAGGAACTCGGGCTTGAAGTGCCGCTTGAGCTCTTCCTTGACCTTGCCCTGCATCCGGTCGTACGAGGTCGACGAGTCGCCCTCGACCTGGAACCCGACCGGGCCGCCCGCGATGTCGCGCGCGCCCAGGTTGGTCGTCATGATGATGACCGTGTTCTTGAAGTCGATCATGCGGCCCTGACCGTCGGTCAGGCGACCCTCTTCGAGGATCTGCAGGAGCGAGTTGAAGATGTCGGGGTGTGCCTTCTCGATCTCGTCGAACAGCACGACCGAGAACGGCTTGCGGCGCACCTTCTCGGTGAGCTGCCCGCCCTCCTCGAAGCCGACGAAGCCCGGAGGGGCACCGAACAGGCGCGAGACGGTGTGCTTCTCGCCGAACTCCGACATGTCCAGGGAGATGAGAGCGGCTTCGTCGTCGAACAGGAACTCGGCGAGCGCCTTGGCCAGCTCGGTCTTGCCGACGCCCGTGGGGCCGGCGAAGATGAACGAGCCGTTCGGGCGCTTGGGGTCCTTCAGACCCGCGCGCTGACGACGGATCGTCTTGGCGAGGGCGGCGATCGCCTCTTCCTGACCGATGACCCGCTCGTGCAGAGCCTTCTCCATGAAGACCAGGCGCGAGGACTCCTCCTCGGTGAGCTTGAACACCGGGATGCCGGTGGCCTGGGCGAGCACCTCGGCGATCAGGCCCTCGTCCACGACCGCGTGGGTCGCGACGTCGCCGGACTTCCACTGCTTCTCGAGGCGCAGGCGCTCGGCGAGCAGGGACTTCTCCTCGTCGCGCAGCGATGCGGCCTTCTCGAAGTCCTGGTCCTCCGAGGCCTGCTCCTTCTGCTGGCGGACGCTCGCGATCTTGTCGTCGAACTCCCGCAGCTCGGGGGGCGAGGACAGGATGGACAGCCGCAGGCGTGCACCGGCCTCGTCGATCAGGTCGATGGCCTTGTCGGGCAGGAAGCGGTCGCTCACGTACCGGTCGGCGAGGTTCGCCGCCGCCACGATCGCGCCGTCGGTGATCTGCACCTTGTGGTGCGCCTCGTACCGGTCGCGCAGCCCCTTCAGGATGTTGATCGCGTGGGGCAGGCTCGGCTCGGCGACCTGGATCGGCTGGAAGCGGCGCTCGAGCGCGGCATCCTTCTCGAAGTGCTTGCGGTACTCGTCGAGCGTCGTGGCGCCGATGGTCTGCAGCTCGCCGCGGGCGAGCAGCGGCTTGAGGATCGAGGCCGCGTCGATCGCGCCCTCGGCGGCACCGGCACCCACGAGCGTGTGGATCTCGTCGATGAAGACGATGATGTCGCCGCGCGTGCGGATCTCCTTGGTGACCTTCTTCAGGCGCTCCTCGAAGTCACCGCGGTAGCGAGAACCGGCGATGAGCGAACCCAGGTCGAGCGAGTAGACCTGCTTGTCCTTGAGGGTTTCGGGCACGTCGTTCTTCACGATCGCCTGCGCGAGGCCTTCGACGACGGCGGTCTTGCCGACGCCCGGCTCGCCGATCAGCACGGGGTTGTTCTTGGAGCGACGCGAGAGGATCTGCATGACCCGCTCGATTTCCTTCTCGCGCCCGATCACCGGGTCGAGCTTGTTGTCGCGAGCCGCCTGCGTCAGGTTGCGGCCGAACTGGTCGAGCACCGCGGAACCTCCCTGCGCTGCCTGCGTGCTGTCGTGCGCCGCACCGCTGACGGCGGCCGGCTCCTTGCCCTGGTAGCCCGAGAGCAGCTGGATGACCTGCTGGCGGACCTTGTTCAGATCCGCACCGAGCTTGACGAGCACCTGAGCGGCCACGCCTTCGCCCTCGCGGATCAGCCCGAGCAGGATGTGCTCGGTGCCGATGTAGTTGTGACCCAGCTGCAGGGCCTCGCGCAGCGACAGCTCGAGCACCTTCTTGGCGCGCGGCGTGAACGGGATGTGCCCCGTCGGCTGCTGCTGCCCCTGCCCGATGATGTCCTGCACCTGCTCGCGCACGGCGTCGAGCGAGATGCCCAGCGACTCGAGCGCCTTGGCGGCGACACCCTCACCCTCGTGGATCAGCCCGAGCAGGATGTGCTCGGTGCCGATGTAGTTGTGATTGAGCATCTTCGCCTCTTCTTGGGCGAGCACAACCACCCGACGGGCGCGATCCGTGAATCTCTCGAACATCATCCATTCCTCCGGCCTCGGGGCCATGTGGCGCACTTCCGCGCGCTTACATCGAGGGTAACGACGGGGGGATGCCGATAGCGCGGTGTTCGCCATGGGCATAGCGTCGCGAAAGGGGCCCGCTCGGCGCTTCCTTGACAGCGGCATCCCGTCGACATATCGTTCTTCGATAACAACGATTATCGATAAGGAGTTGATGGTGATGTCGACGAGGCCGAAGCAGGACGCGATCATGTCGCGGTGGGATGCCGTATCGATGGGAATCTTCATGGTGATCGGCGCCGCGTACGCGATGTTCACGGTCATCCGATCCGGAGCGCGGATCGCCGAAGTGCTGGGAGGCGAGAGTGTCCGCGTGTTCGCCCGGTTCTCCGGGACGATGGCCGAGGCTCCGATCGGACCGGACGGCGCACCGGTCGCCGTCGAGCTGGACACGGCGTATCTGATCGCGCCGGAACTTCCTGTCGCCTCCACCGTCGCGCTCGTGATCGAGCAGCTCGTGATCGTGGCCGCGGTCGCGACGGTCGTCACGTGCCTCCTGGGCCTGACGTGGAACGTCCTGCACGGGCGCGTGTTCAGCCGGAAGAACACGCGGCTCGTCACGACTGCGGGAATCGTCGCGTTCTTCGGCGTCGCACTCGCGCCCTTCTTCGCGAACATGGGCGCGAACGGGGCCTTCGCGTGGATCTCCGACCGGACGTTCGAGAACGTCATCCTGGCGGCCGATCTGAGTCAGCTCTTCACGGTCGCCTTCATCGCGGCGCTCGCGGCAACGACCTTCACCGTCGGAGACCGTCTGCAGCGCGACACCGAGGGGCTGGTGTGAGCCCCGCGGAGGACGAAGGCCCCACCGGGGTCCACTGCCGCCTCGACGAACTGCTGGAGGAGCGCGGGCTCACGCTGACGCGCCTGTCAGAACTCGTCGGGGTGTCGGTGGTCAACCTGTCCGTGCTCAAGAACGATCGCGCGCGGGCGATCCGGTATTCGACGCTGTCGGCGCTCTGCCGCGTACTGGACTGCGAGATCGGCGACCTGCTGGTGCGGGCCGACGGGCTGGGCTCAGCCGGCTGAGGCCGGGTTCACGCCCAGGATCGTCGTCGTGAACGACTCGCCGACGGGTCCGCTGATGGTGAGCTGCACGTCCTGGACGCCGCCCAGTCCGTCGATCGCCGTCAGCTGCGGGTTCGGGGCGTAGTCCGCGGTGCAGACCTTGTCCTCTTCCACGCCCGACAGGGTGGCGGTCGCGGCGGCGTCGCCGGTCACCTCCGTGGCGGTCACGAGCTCCGGGCATCCGGATGAGCCCCAGAGCAGCACGATCACGCCGCCCTCCGCCGTGGTCCAGCCGGCGCTGGGTGTCTGCTCGGAGACGCCTTCGAACGCGAGCCCGTCGACGCCGGGAAGCGTGACCTCGCCGCCGAAGCCGGCGCCCGTGACCTCGATCACCAGGTTCGCGGACGGATCGACGTCCTCCGGGACCGCGACGAGCGAGACGCGCGGGGCGAAATCGGACGTGCAGGCGCCCTCGGACACATCGGTGAGGGTGACCTGCAGAACACCGTCGGCGTACTCGCCCTCCGCGGTCGGCACGCAGGTGGACGAGCCCTGCGTGATCAGTCCCACCATCCGGCCGCCGTCCAGCCATGCGGCGCCGAGATCGGTGTCGAGGGTCTCCGCGGGATCCTCGCTCGGCGCCGAGCCGGATGAGGAACCGGCACACCCGCCGAGGAGCGCCGTCAGCGAGACGGCCGTGACGGCGGCGAGCAGAGCGAGGTTGCGAGGGGTCATGTCAGTTCTCTCCGTGGATCGGAACGCGGACGTCGTCGAACTCGGCGCTGCCGGCGAGGACGAGCGATACGTCGCCATCCTCCTCCAGGCCGTCGACGACCGCCACCGTGGCGCGCGGGGCCATGTCCATGGTGCAGACCTGATCCGCCGGGGGCGCCTGGAGGGTGACGGTCACTTCGGCGGGGCCGGATGCCGCCACGTCGGAGATGAACGGGACGCAGGAGGATGATCCCCACGTCAGCAGGACGAACTGCCCGTCGGTCCCCGTCCAGCCTGCGCTGGGCAGGTAGTCGGTCATTCCGCCGCCGGCGAGCCCGTCGACCCCCTCGAGATCGGTGCTGCCGGAATATCCGTCGCCGGTCACGGTGATCGCGAGATCCTCGGACGGGTCAACGCCCTCGGGCACCTCGACCAGGGTCACGCGGGGAACGAGGTCGCGCGTGCACGCCGTGTCGGCATCCGGCTCGACGAGGGTGACCGCGAGCGATCCGTCGGCCTGGAGGGTCGCCTCGTCGGCGGCCGGCACGCAGGTCGAGCTGCCAGTCGTCACGAGCCCGATGATCCGACCGTCGTCCAGCCATGCCGCATCGATCTGCGCCTCCGTGCTGTCACCGGACGGAGGGGCGGTCGGGGGCGCCGCGGCGGGGGTGCTGGCGCAGCCGGCGAGCGCACCGCCGGCCAAAAGCAGGACCGCCGGAAGCGCGAGGAGGCGAGGGGCGAGGATCATGTGCCGATCCTTCCCCACGGCGGCTGTGGGACGCCCGGGAAACCGGTTACGGGGAGGTCACGGGGTAGTCACGCGGGCATGGGCTGAGGATGCAGAGTCGTGTGGACGTCATTGACAAAAGCCGCTATCTCTGCGAAACCCGAGACCGGTCCCCCGGCGAGCAGGCCATCAGAGCCCAGCAGGACTGCTGTCGGTGTGGGCCAGTCGGCGATAGATCCGCTCACGTACTTGGCCGGATCGTGCAGGGACTGCGGCTCATTCTTCTCGGCCCAGCCCGCAAGCTCCGGATCCGCCACGAGCAGTAGACGGATGTCGACCTCGGGGAGAAGCTCGCGCCATTCCCCGAGGTGATCGCGAACACTCATACACGGGCCACATGTTTCCGACACCGCGAGCAGCAGGATGGGGCGGGCCGCGGCGAGAGTGCGCAGGTTAACAGTGCTGCCGTCGGCGAGGGTGACCGGCACTGCGGGTATGCGCAAGCGGATGTAATCCAGCGCATCCTCGTCGTCGTCTCCATCGAGTGCTGCTGTCGCCACCTCGATAGACGGCACGTCCGCAGCCGACTCCCCCGATGCCGTGATCAGAGCTGTGGTTACTGCCGCGACAGCCATCGCCAGGACCCAAAGGCCGTCATCCATCCGAATCGCTGCCAGGGCGCCCCCCCACGGCGGATTCACCCAGATCACAGCGGCGACCGCAACAGCCAGAGCCGTCAGCCATGCGTTTCGTAGAACGGTCACGCGAGTCACCGGCTTGGCGGAACCGAAGCAGGCGCACGAGGTGTCCCCAGGTCGGCGTACTGCACGCACGACAAGCCACAGGTAAGCGGCCATCAGTCCAAGTGTCGCGAGAGCGGCGACCAGGCCGAGAACCCCGCCGAGCGCGATCAAGGTAACGCCGAGCGCGAGCTCTCCCCATGGGTGTAGGCGGAGAAGCGCCGTCCGGCGGAAGATGCGAGGTACTCCGAGTTGCTCCCAGCCGGATAGGTCATCGGGATGACGGAACTTCGCAATACCGCTCGCGATCAGAACGGCCCCCAAGACGAGCGGCAACGAAATGGATAGTGGTCCCGGCATTGCTCGATTCTACGGGCGTTGTCGCCGCTGGCAGGGTCGTGCCGCTTGGATCACCTCTCCGCACGGCTGAGCACGTCCGCGTAGAACTCTGCATGCGCTGCGGCGACCTCAGCATCCTCCATCAGACCTGGCGTCCGCCGGGCAGCGTGCCCCATCCGAACGCGCAGCTCGGGATCCGCACCCAGTCGGCGGAGGGCAGCGGTGAGGGCGGCCCCGTCCCGTGGCGCGAATCGCAGCCCGTTGACGCCGTCATCGACCCACTCGACAGGGCCGCCCTCGTCCGCGACGACCACCGCGCACCCCGCGGCGAGATACTGCAGCACGTTCTGACCTAGCGGCTCCGGCCGCGTCGAGGCCTGCACGGCGATGTCCCATCCCGCCAGCAGCTCGTCCACGTCGGCGACATGACCGAGAAATCTCACGCGCTCCCCGAGCCCGAGCTCAGCGGCACGACTCCTGAGTTCGGTGGCGAATTGCTCGTGACCGAACGGCGCTGCTCCCGCGAACTCGAGGACTGCCTCGCTGCCGGCGAACGCCGCGGCGAACGCATCGATGAGCAGCCGCTGGCCTTTCCAAGGGTCGATCCGCGCGAGCATGCCGACACGGAGCGGTTCAGAGGACGCCTGCCCTGTCAGCGAGCGCCGGACACCCGAGGCACTTGGGATGACGGCGGTGACGGCATCCGGCCGCAGGAAGCGCGCGGCGGATTCCAGTGCCGCGTGGGTATCCGCGATGACGCCATCCGCGCGCGGGAGCGCGACTTTGCGCATCGCGAGTGAACCGAAGCGTCCCATCGCCTCAGCGTCGGTCATGTCACGAACGTGTACGACGAACGGGGTGCGTGACGACCACGCAGCGAGGGCTCCGTAGGCAGCGGCGCGTGACGTATTGGCGTCGACGATATCGGCGCTCCGAAAGCCTGGGTGCATTCGCGTCGCAACGGACTGGGCGGCCAGCCCCGCACCCGCCGCGAACAGAACGCTGGCCGCCCCTGCGCTCACGCCTGCGCGCTGGCGTACGCCGCATTCCCGGATCCTCGCCGTCTCGCCCAGCTCCGCGAAGACGCCGGCGGACGAGCCGCGAGGAACGAGAACAAGAGGGTGCCACCGGGGGGAGGCGCGCAGCATCCGCACCAGGGCGTACTCGGCACCGCCCGCCACCGACGTGTGATCGAGATGAACGATACGCGGGAGGGCATCGGGTCGATGGGAACGCACAGTCATGCGCCGGGCCGCACCTTCCGCAGCTGTGCACGGAGCGCTTCAGGCGTGCCCGCAACGTCGATGTAGGCATCCGCGTCGGACTTCGGCATCCCTAAGAGCGCGTGTGCAAGACGCGCGAGAGCGGGCACCTCTTCGTTCGCCATCTGGAGGTGGGCCTCCTCATTGCGGCCCTGAGGATCGATGATGTCATCCGAATCGTCGGCTTGGACCCGGTTCCCGGCAAGCAACGCGACGGTACGCAGGAGATCGTCGACACCGGCAGGCGGGTGTGGCAAGTCGAGACTTGCGGCGATCCGTCCCGCCTCGCGGATCGTGAAGGTCTTGCGCAGCGCCGCCGGCACCCGCCGAACCGTCTCATCTCGGTGATGCACACTGGCCACGAGCACGAGGTCGGCGTCGGAGATCATGCGGTCAGTCATCCGGGTGGCAAGATGAGCGGAACCGTCCGCCCCGAGCGCGCGAGCGATCGCTTGAGCTCGGGTGCCCATGGGCGCGCCCGATGGCGCGTCGAACCCCGCGCTGGTCACGGTCACAGCCGCTGCGACGGGGTCGAGAAGATACCAGGTGCGCCATCGCTCGAGCAGCGCCGCTGCAAGTGCGGATCGGTGAATGTTGCCTGTGCAGACGGTCAGGATCGAGAATCGATCGTCCATCACGCGCCCCCACCTGCGGTGCCACCCATCGAACCGATGACGGCGACTATCTTTACTGGGAAGCCTACTGGGAGGTTCGGGTGCGCGTACTGAGGATCTCGCACAGCGCCGTGGTCGACGAGTGGCGCGGGAGAGAGCGAGCGATGCGCGAACTCGGAGTCCATGTGTCGCTGATGAGTGCGCGTGAGAGCGTGGAGGGCGGCTCCGTCGTCACCCTGCAGCCGCGGCCCGGCGAACAGGTCGAGGGCGTCGGCACGGCAGGTCGACATCCCGCCCTCTTCCTCTACGACCCCCGTCCCCTGTGGCGAGCGCTCGGGAACGACTGGGACGTCATCGATATCCACGAGGAGCCATTCGCGCTGGCTACCGCCGAGGTGCTCTTGCTCCGCGCGCTGCGCCGCAATGGCGCCCCGGTGGTGCTGTACACAGCACAGAATCTGCAGAAGCGCTACCCGATTCCGTTCCGGTGGCTGGAACGCCACGCGCTGCGGAACGCAGCGGGCATCTCGGCATGCAACACCGCGGCCGCACGCATCGCCGCGGAAAAGGGCTTCGCGGGTCGTGCTCGGGTCATCCCCCTGGGCATCGATCCCACTCGCTTCGCGCCCTCGGATGCGCGTCCCTCCGCTACCGACCCGGGCGCGAGGACAGTCACGGTAGGTTACCTCGGGCGATTGGTACCCGAAAAGGGTGTGGGTCTCCTGCTGCGCGCTGTGCACCGCGACCAGCGGATGCGACTCCGAATCGCGGGAGCTGGCGCTGAGGGCGACCGACTTCAGCGTCTGGCCGCAGATCTCGACCTCTCCGACCGCGTTCAGTTCGATGGGGCTGTCCCACCCGATGAGATCGTGTCCTTCTACCGGTCGATCGATGTCCTGGCTGTCCCGTCATTGCCGACCTCGCGATGGACCGAACAGTTTGGACGCGTTGCGGTCGAAGCGATGTCGTGCGGCGTGCCGGTCGTCTCGAGTGACGCCGGTGCACTCCCGGACGTCGTGGGGGGCGCTGGGATCGTCGTGCCTCAAGGCGACGTGGGCGCGCTCGCCGACGCGCTGGTGGAGGCAGCCGGACCGCGGGCGGCGGAACTGCGGGCGGCAGGGCTCGTCCGGGCCCGGAGCTGCACGTGGGCCGCGGTGGCCGAAGACTATCGAGACCTCTACGGTGCGGTGCTGCATGAGCCGTCCAGCTCTTTCGATCCCCGGATCGAGGTCATCGTCGTCGCCTATGGCCACCCCGACATGCTGCGAACTGCTCTCGAGCCCGTCGCAGCGATGACGGTGACCGTCGTGGACAACTCCTCGATGCCCGAGATCGCGTCACTCTGCGAGGAACTCGGCGTGCGCTACCTCGACTCCGGACGCAACGTCGGCTTCGGGACGGCGGTAAACATCGCTCTCGCTGATCGCCTGCTGCCGGGAGCAGATGTCCTGCTGCTGAATCCTGACGCACGCGTTCAGCCCGAGGACATCGCCGTCCTTCAGCGTGCGCTCCGTGCGCGATCAGACCTCGCCAGCGTAGGCCCCCAGCAAGTCGACGGGGAAGGAAGTTCGGCCCGCGTCGAGTGGTACTTCCCCTCGCCACTGAACTCCTGGCTCGAGGCGCTGGGGCTGGCAAGGCTACAGCGTGGCGGAACGTTCGTGGTTGGCTCCGTCCTGCTGCTGCGCGCGGAGGCGCTGGACCAGGTCGGCGGCTTCGATGAGCGCTTCTTTCTCTACGCGGAGGAGACGGACTGGGCGTATCGCGCATATCGGCTCGGCTGGCATCATCGCGCGGTACCGGGGGCGCGCGCAGTGCACGCCGGGGGAGGAACAAGCTCGGACGGCCGGCTCCGCGAAGCCCACTTCCATGCTTCGCAGGAGCGCTACCTGAGAAAGCACTTCGGCTGGGCCGGATGGCAGGGCGCCCGAGCCGCTGCGTGGCTGGGAGCCATCGCACGGTCCGCGATCCTTCCCGGTGCTCGTGGTTTCGAGGCGCGCCGGCGAGCGGCGCTGTACCGGCTGGGGCCGATCCGCATCGAAACGCTGTTCACCACCTCGGATGCCGCATGACTCACATCGTCCAGATCGTCCCATACATGCACAATGGGAGCGGAGTCGCCGGCGTTGCATGGAACCTCGATCGGGAATTCCGAGAACTGGGTGTGCGGACAGAACGATTCACCCACTCCGATACGGAGCCGAGGTCGCTGCGCCTGGCTGGGCGAGGACGCTTCACGCAAGCACTTGCGCTGACGTGGGACATGCTCTGGTTCTTCATTGTCGGAACCCGGAAGGCGCGGATCTTCCTCAGCGATCGACCGGACGCCATCTCGATCTGCCACAACAACATCATGACCGGCGACATCTACGTCAATCACGGCATCGTCGCGGCCAGCATGCAAGCCCGGGGATGGGGAGTGTGGCGTGTGTTGAGGAATCCGACACACATCTTCACGACGCTGCGCGATTCGATCCGCTATCGCAGCGATGCCCACCGCGCGATCGTCGTCCTATCGGAGTCCGAGGGCAAGACGCTGCGGCGAGTGTACGGCCGAGTCAAGCCGCGTGTCGCCATCATTCCGAATGGGGTCGACCTCGATCGCTTTCACCCGCCGACTGCGGACGAGCGACTCCGGGCGCGCGAGACTCTGCGACTGGACGACGAGGACCGGGTGGCCCTTTTCATCGGTCACGAATTCCGACGCAAAGGGCTCGAGCACGCGATCAACGCGCTGACGTTCGCCCCCACAGTCCTTCTTCTCGTGGTGGGCGGACAAACAGACAGCCTTGCTGCAGCTCGCACGCAGGCGGAGACGTCGGGCGTTGCCGAACGAGTCCTCTTCGTCGGCGTGCGCAACGACCTGCAGGCGATGTTCGCAGCATCCGACATGTTCGTCCTGCCGAGTGCGTACGAAGCGAATGCGCTCGTCATTCTCGAGGCGCTGGCGAGCGGCCTTCCCGTGGTCGTGACACCCGTCGGATATGCAGCAGAGCTGGTCGCGGATGGAATCAACGGCTTCCTCGTCGACGCGGATCCGCAGCAGATCGGCGACCGTTTCGAGGAGCTGGCCGCCGCGGACCCCGTGCCGTGGCGATTGAGAGCGCGCGCAAGCGTGGAACATCTGTCGTGGCGGGCGATCGCGGAAAAGTACCTCTTGCTCGCCGATGAGATCGAGCAGGAGCGTGGAATCTCGTGAACGCGCCCCTTCGAATCCTGCACGTAGTGCGATCCGATCGGTTCGCGGGAGTCGAGCGCTTCGTGCAGCGACTCGCGATCGCACAGGCAGCTGCCGGGCACAGTGTGCGCGTCATCGGCGGAGACCCAGCCCGCATGCGGCGGGGATTCACTCGTACCGGGATTCTCTTCCACCCTTCTCAAGGCCTCGCATCCATGGCGCGCTCGATCCTGAACCTCGGGAATCACGTCGACGTGGTCAATGCCCACATGACGGATGCTGACGTCGCTGCAGTGCTCGGAGTGATGGGATTGCGGCGACGCCCCGCCGTCGTGTCGACGCGGCACTTCACCCAGCGGCGCGGCTCCCGCGGCCCTTCCTGGCTGTACCGCGCGGTGGAGGCGCGCATCGACGCCGAGATCGCCATCAGTCACGCCGTCTCCGGGTCGATCGGCGTTGCCAGCACGATTGTGCACTCAGGGGTCGACCCGGTCGCGACCACGGATCCGGAGGCTCGCGAGTCGACCGTCTTGATGGCACAGCGGCTGCAGAGGGAGAAGCGCACCGATATCGGACTGCGTGCTTTCGCAGCATCCGGGCTTGCAGGCCAGGGCTGGCAGTTGAACATCGCGGGCTCCGGGCCCCTCGAGGAAGAGCTACGCGCGCTTGCTGACGCCCTCGGTGTGTCCGATGCAGTGCGGATGCTGGGTTTCCGGGATGATGTCCCGGCTCTCATGACCCGGTCGGGAATGCTGCTGGCCCCGTGCCCCGTCGAGGGATTGGGCCTGACGGTGCTGGAGGCCATGGCGGATGGTCTGCCCGTGGTGGCAGCATCAGCGGGCGGGCATCGAGAACTCCTCAGCGGCCTCGATGCGCGCGCTCTGTTCGCACCCGACGACGTCGCCGACGCCGCCGGAAAGCTCGCCTCTCTTGCCGATGACCCGGTCGGCCGCGCCCGCCTCGGACGTGCGCAGCGCGACCGTCAGCGGCAGGACTTCAGTGTGGACGCGCAATCGGATGCGACCATTTCGGTGTACCGGACCGCCATTGCGCTCCGCCGGGGCTCGCGCGCGAGCCGACCATGACCGATCTCATCGTCGTATCGCTCGAGGCGTGGGACGGCGTGTGGCGTCGCAACCAGCATCTCGTTTCTCGTCTGCTCGACCGCGACCCCTCGCTCCGCGTGCTCTTCGTCGAGCCCCCCGCCGATCCGATTCACCGCCTGACGCACGGTGCAATGCCGCAGCTCGGGTATGGCCCACGACAGTCGTCCAGGTGCAAGCACCTGTGGACGATGCGCCCGCTCAAGGCACTGCCGCGCCGCGTGGACCGGAGCGCGGATAAGCGCTTGGCCACTCAAGTGCGACGGGCGGCACATCGACTCGAGTTCGAGCATCCGATCGTGTGGGTCAATGATCCGGGTGGGGCCGCTCTATCGAAGTCGACTGGATGGCCCACCTTATATGACATCACCGACGACTGGCTGGCGGCCGACCGCCCTCCCCGGGAGCTGGCGCGGTTGCGCGAGGTCGAGCGGTTCCTTCTCGAACACGCCTCGCAGGTGGTCGCGTGTTCCCCGGAGCTCGCGCGCCGTAAGGGCGCCGACCGCCCGCGCGGCTCCGCTCCCATCGAAGTCATCCGCAACGCCGTGGACACGGCTGCGTACGAACGACCTCGAGAACGGCCGAGGGATCTTCCGCCGGGTCGCACCGCCGTGTATGTCGGCACGCTGCACACCGACCGTCTCGACATAGACCTCTGTGAGGAAACAGCGCGGGAGCTGAAGGACGAAGCCAGCGTGGTTCTCGTCGGTCCGAACGCCCTCGGCGAGGCAGACACACGACGGCTGCGCACCGCAGGGGTCATCGTGCTCGGTGCGCGCCGCGCCGACTATGTCATCGGATACCTGACGCACGGCGATGCACTCATCGTGCCCCATGTCATCACACCGTTCACCGAGAGCCTCGACCCGCTCAAGCTGTACGAGTACCTAGCGGCGGGGCGACCGATCGTGTCCACAGCGGTTGCCGGTTTCCGGGACACCGACGATCCGCGTATCCACATCGTCGATTCGTCGTCGGGGTTCGCAGCGACCGTCCGGTCTATGCTCGATTCTCCCTCGGTCAACTCGCCGAACCGGACCGTCGCGGACTGGGCGGAACGAGTGACAGCCATGTGCGCAGTGCTCGACCGGATGTCCTATTAGTTCGACCCCGTGGAGACAGGCTCACCCAAGCCGTAGGCCGCCCAGTGAATACGGCAGATCGCGCAGGTGCGGAAAGCACCTGCGCGATCTGTAGACCTAATATCCGCTCCTACACCTGAGCGGCGACGTCAGGGGCAGTTGAGAGTGTTTGCGCACTCCTGGGGAGGCGAGGCGACATTCTGCGTCAGGACGGTGCCGGGGGCCCCTGCGAGCGAGTACGACACTTCGATGAAATTGGCGCTGCTGGTGCTGCAGTAAACGAACTCCGTAGTGCAGACTGGCCCCGAATTAGCAGGGATGACGATCTGCTGATTTACCGCCTGCGTAGGAGCCTGGCCGGTGTCTCCCCGAACTGAGATGACGTTGACCGTGATGGCCGCGTTACAGGAGTTGGTGAAACAGACTTGGAGGCGGTAGCCCTTAGTAGGATTACCCGGGTCCTTGCAGCTGGTTCCTGAGAAGGTCGCCGTCAGGCAAATGGGAGACGCCGCGGCGTTGGGCACTGTGGCCGCGACGGCGATGGCCGGAACGGACCACGCCATGGCCTTTGTGACGGTCCGGCGGCTCACGCCCGACTTCTGCGGTTCGTTCAATTCACTCATGGTCGAGTCCTTCGGTAGTGTGCGGCCTGGGCCCCGACGAGGCTGGCGGTTAACGGGTCAGTGACGTGGACGTTTTCTCTCTGCGGGTCGGCCGACCCTGAGTCAGGACTCCCCAAAAGCCCGAACCTCGTCCCCATGTTGGTCGATCTCCGAGAAGAATACCGTAAATCCGCTGGGAGTCCAGACCGCAGTCCTGAGTCCGCGGTGGACGGGGACTCCCGAGTCGGCCAACGAGATGTCGTACTCCGCGTCAGACCGCCACCGGATTGTCTCCCGGCGCCTTCCCTAATCCCCGAGGCTAGAAGTGGAGGAAGACCCAGACCGGCGAGCCGCGACGGGTACAATCGGATGGACGTTCGGTAACCGATCTGCACAGCCGGCCGGCGTGCTCAGGCCAGCAACCGGCCGAAGGGAAAACATGTCGGCTGCACGCGGCGACAGTCTGGTGCGCGAACTCGCGCGTCTACTGGAGATGGCCGGCGCGCGACCACGTAGGTGGGCTACGGGAGTGCTGATGGCCTCCGTCATCCTGGCTCTACTTGACACCGCCGGCGTGGCGGCCATGATCCCGCTCATGCAGCTCGTGAGCGGCGCGGACCCTGACACGGGTGCCCTTGCTGTGATCTCTGATCTGACGGGCACAAGTGATCCCGCCACGCTGATCCCTCTCGTCGCCCTCGGCATAACAGTCCTCTTCATAGTCAAGAGCATCGCGGCGATGTCATTCCGCTGGTGGCTGCTCGGGCGTACGAGTCAGGTGGCTGCCCTCGTGAGCGCCGAACTGATGCACCGGTATCTCCTTGCCCCGTATGCCGCGCACCGGCAGCGGCGACTGAGTGAGGTCTATCGGAACATTGGGGAGGCCTCGACCCAAGGCGCTTCGGTCTTGGTGACGAGTCTGACGATCGTGACGGACAGTTTGACACTCATCGCGATCATCGTCGTGCTGGCGATCACTTCACCACTGGTGACGCTGATGGCTGTGGTGCTGTTCGGGGCAGGAGTGCTCGGCCTGCAGCTGAGCTTGCGAAAGATGCAGTCGAGGATCGGTGAAGAAAGCGCGGAGTCGAATCTGGAAGCATGGGGCTACATCATGCCTGCACTCGACGGCTTTCGTGAGGCCCGACTGAGCTCGAGCACACGGGTGTTCGTCGATGGCTTTCGCTCGGCGAAGCTGCGCAACGCCGAAGCGTCGCGGAAACTGGCGATCGTCTCCGAGTTACCCCGCTACGCCCTGGAGATCGGCTTCGTCGTGATGATCGCAGCGATCTCCCTGCTCTTGTTCACCTCAGGCGACCCGGCTCAAGCGCTCACCATCCTGGGAGTGTTCGCCGCGGCGTCGCTGCGCGGGTTGCCGATCCTCAATCGCGTCGCCGGCAGTCTTGCCATCGTCCGTGCTGGGCGAGTCGGGCTACACATCGTCACCGAGTCGATGACGATGCTCGATGCGGAAGGCCGTCATGACGAAACGCCTGACCAGAGCGCACCATATCGAGGAGACATCGTCCTCTCGAACCTCATGTTCGAATTCCCGGATGCCGACATCCCGGTTCTGCACAGCATCAGCCTGGTCATCCCTGAGAATGCCACCACCGCATTCGTGGGAGCGAGCGGCGCGGGCAAGTCGACACTGCTGGATCTCATCCTCGGCCTGCTGGAGCCGACTGCGGGTTCGATCGAGTGCGGTGGACGACCGATCAACCGCGACCTGACGGGGTGGTATGCCGGTCTCGGGGTCGTACCCCAGGACGTCTTCGTGATCAATGCGTCACTGGCCGCCAACGTGGCCTTCGGCATACCCGAGGGCGCGATCGATCGAGATCGCGTTCGGGAGGTGCTCTCGATCGCCCGGTTGACAACGACGGTGGACGCCTTGCCGGCGGGCGTGGATACTCTGCTCGGAGAACGCGGGACGCGGTTGTCGGGAGGTCAGCGCCAGCGGCTGGGCCTGGCTCGCGCCCTGTACCGGCGGCCATCGATCCTCGTGCTCGACGAGGCGACTTCGGCGCTCGACAACGAAACCGAGCGCCAGATCACCGAGGCTCTCGCCGCGCTGTCGGGAAACCTGACTATCGTCATCGTCGCTCACCGGCTCTCGACGGTCCGTGACGCCGACAACCTCGTCTTTCTCAAGGACGGCCGCATTGAGGCTCAGGGAACCTTCTCGGAGCTTCGCGACGCGAGCCCGGACTTCGCCCGACTCGTCTCCCTCGGCGAGCTTCGCTAAGCCGCTCGAAGGTTCACGGAAGCCGAAAGCGCGGGTGGTGGATGTGCACCCGCTTCAGCACGTGACGAACGAAGGAGCATGCCTTCCTGCGGAGCACCTCGTAGGCGGTGTAGCCCCCGGTGCGGGGAATGACCGGGTCGAGGTCATTCGTGCGATATGACGCGCGGAGGTGTGTTGCCCGAGGCGTCTGGGCTGCGCGCTGATGTGCTTCCAGCCGAGCCTCGAACGTATTGGGGTGACTCGCGTGCCGCGCCCATGCCGCTGGTGCGAACGAGCGGTAGATCGGACCGGCGATGTCCGCTCTTCGGACCAGGAACACCTGATCCGAAAATCCGTAATTGAGCGACCACGAACCGCGCCGCGCGAATGATTCTTCGTCGAGCGTGTCGCGGTCGAGTGGCCAGCGTGGCGCCGCCGAGAAGACGCGAGGTTCTGAGTTCAGCAAGTTCACGGCGGGGCTCACCCAGTCGAAGTCTTCTGCGAGTTGTGTCTCAGCATCCCAACCCAGGACGAACTGGGAGGATCCGGTCACGGACATCACCAGGCCGTAGTCCAGGAAGTAGCCCCGGTCGCGGAGCACCCGCCTCGGCAGGTGGGCGACACGGAGCGCTCGATCGACGTCGGCGGCGACGATCCGGAAGCCGGTCAATTCGCCGCTGGATACGAGCGCGTCCGCCCGTGCGGTCGCATCGACGAGGTCTGCGACATTGTTGATCAGAGCGAACGTCTCCGCGAACCGGACACGATTCTGGTCCGATATGCCGGCGAAGAAGCCCGGCCGAAGCACGTCCCGGTAGGTGCGCTCGTACACGTTCACAATGAGGCCGACGGGAACTATCGGATGTGTATTCATCGGCTCTTCTCCACGCAGGTATCCTGGTCGACTCTTAGCGCGAGAGCGCGGCACGGACGCGGCGACCGCCGACATCCTGTTTCTCGGGGTCGGAGGGGCGCCAGCGAGCATGACGCATCATCGCTGCGGTACCCCAGGCTATTCCGAGGGTAGTGATGCCCCAGCGTTGCACCCGCCTGAGGGCGCCCCCAGCGCCCGAGACCATGCGGTACTCGCGAGCAATCCATCGGCGCAGGAGGGGCGACCCGATGCCGTCGTGGCGGGCGAGCATCACCATGTGGTTGCGACGCGCATACAGCTTGTATCGCGTGTCGAAGCGCGCGCCCGTGATGTGCGGCGCCGGAAGATGATCGACAGCGGCATCCGGTGCGAACACGGCCCGCCCGCCGATCCTCGATATACGGAGGTACACGTCGGTGTCTTCACGCATCGCCGTCCCGGGATAGTCGTCGCGAAATCCGCCAAGTCTTGCGAGCACGCCGCGTCGGAACGACATGTTCGCCCCGATCCCATGGTCGACATCGACCTGACCCGCGGGGAGAGACGCGAATCCCTCGGTCAGGGACCCGTCCTGCTGGAGTCGACCGATCGGCAGGTCGTAGACCTCCTCGCCCGGCTGGAGATTGCGAGTCCGCCCGGCGACAGCATCCACTCCGGGATCGACGAACGCCGCGAGAATCGCTTCCTGCCAACCCTTGCTGACGACGACATCATCGTCGAGGAAGCTGACCACATCCCCCGTCGCGTGCAGCAGCGCGATATTGCGTGCCTTGGTCATCCAGCCCGCAACTGATCGGTCATGGACGTAGACAGCGGACGGGCGGATGGCTGAGACCAACTCGGCAGAGTCCTCGTCTGACGCATCGACGATGACCACCCCAACTTCTGAAGAGAGATTTGCATCAATTGCTCGCAGGCAACGTTCTAGGAACCGGGGGCGCTGAAACGTCACGATGCATACCGACATCGAAAGATCCTCGCCGGTCACGGGGTGATCCCGGAATGAGTGAGGCGGCCGCGATGTCGTCCATAGCGCCAGCGCCAGACGATGGGTTCCGGAATCATCAGCAGCGCACGATCCCGCCACCGCGGCAAGAGTTCGAAAGAGTGTCGAACGGCGCTGATGGCCTCGCGCACATGACGATCGCGCACGAGCGGCCAGATCAGGGACCGGAATTCGCGTCGGTAGGCCGGCCCGTAATCGGACAGTCGGCGCTGCACGAATGGGCCGCACAGCCGCCATGCCGTGGCTCGAGCTGCCAGGATGCCGAGCACGCCCCGGGGATCGGGGGTGCGGGAGTCCTGTGCCGCGTGCAGCCGATAAAACATCAAGGGTTGGTCGATCAGATGCCATTCGGTCTGCGTGGCGACCAGGCAAGCCAGGACGTAGTCGGCTCCCGGTCGGGTTCCTGGAGGGACAGCGGGCAGCCGACTGAGCACGTGACGCCGAACGCACGTCGTTCCGATGACGCTGCGGTTGCGGTCCATCAGTCTTGCCAGGCTTTGTCCCCGAATGTCGAGGTAAGCAAAATCATTGCGCGGACTCAGCCCTCGCGCCTGTACCTCTAGCTCATCTAGAGCGTTGCCGCGAATATCGATGTACTGCCCATTCAACATCTCATTGGCGTAGTGCTCGGCGGCGAAGATCATGTAGGTCGCGCGAACAGCGTCGCAGTCCGGGTGCCCGCTCAGATAAGCCGCCGTGACCTCTGACTTGTAGCTTGGCCAGAGATCGTCGTCGTCGATGAAACAAACCCACTCCGCGCTCGTCGCAGCAATGCCGGCCTGTCGCGCGGCTGCCTCACCACTGGGACCGGGATGATCCAGCACTACGGCATCCGGCCACCGCACCTGGATGGAGTCAACGGCGGCCGTGTTCCCATCAACGACGATGATCACCCCCTGTGGAGGAATCGTCTGGCGAAAAACACTCTCGACCGTCTCGTGAAGAAGTCCGAGCGTGCGACCGTGGGTGGGTATCACCACGTCGTATGCGAACTGGGTCACTCCCACAGCCTACGACTGCCGCACGGTGCGGAATCATGTTCGGCCCTCAGCGGGCCTGGACCTCGATCGGCTCGCCGCCTGGAGGTTCCGGAAACCTCGAAAGCCGGTACCAGGCTCCGAGTGGGCGGAATACCGATGTCGCCACCGCAATGCGCGGATGCCGCGTGCGCCAGGCCCAGGCGCGGTATACCGAGGGCGGCCTGAGGTCCTCGGCATGCCCCGACCAGCCGAACTTGCGCCGCATGACATCGGGATGGCGCACCCAGGAGAAATGCGCCACGGCCTGACCGGGGGCGATCGCCTCATCAACGACGGTTTGGCGCGGATGCCACGGGTCGCTGTTCGCTGGTTGAATGTCGACGCGGTACAGGTCGACGTCGGTCTGCCGAGCAAGCGAAAGACGGGTGCCCGGCCGCACCGCCAGGGGCCCCGGGTACGACGCTGCCCGTTTCCAAAAGCGGCCGGAGCGCTCGAGATAACGACCGGGCGAAACACGTGAATACAGCCACATGGCAGGGAAGTCCATCCCGCCACTGCCCGCTGCATGCGCACGCGCCAAGCAGTCGAAGAAGAGCTGTGGTTCGAGCAGAACCTCGTCGGTGTCGAGCTGCAGGACCCAGTCGGCGTCAGCGGAGGCTATGTCGAGGGCATGTTGGCGCTGAAAAGTATCGTTCTCCAGCGGGTCTCGGTCTACGAATGCAAAATGACCGGGCGCGGCAACGCATTTCCCTTCCACGTCCAGCTCCTCCACGATCCGCAGGCACTGTTCAATCGGAAGGGGTGTGCCCGTCCACGAGAGCGCCGCTCGATCGAAGGAGAGCACGATGCGATCCACGAAGTGATAGTACGAGGTCAGGCTCTCGCGGAGAAAGGACGGGTCGGCGAGCATGACATAGGCGTTGACCCGGAGAGGCGATCGGCGTGACTCGTCCATCACAACGCCGGCGTTCGGCGTGACCGACGCCCGCGAGGGTCAGGGAAGCCGCGCGCCGAGCGGTAGATGTCCTCGTACTGGGCGGCGACACTCTGCATCTGGAATTCGCGTGCGCGCTCGAGGGACCGCTTGCCCAGTCCCTCCCGCAGCCTGCTGTCCTCCAGAAGCCGCACGATCGCATCGCCGACGTCGTCCAGCGACGCAAGGCTTCCGTATCGCCCTTCCTCCGTGACGAACCGGGCGCCGGCATTCGGGGTTGCGACCACCGGCGTTCCTGCCGTCATCGCTTCGGCGTACGGGATGCCGAAGCCTTCGTATGCGGACGGCAGACAGAAGAGCCACGCCTTCCGGTACTCGCGCGCAAGCTGTGCATCGGTAAGTCGACCGAGCGCGACCACACCCTCGGGCAGTACCTCCGGTGCATCCTGCGTCACCATCCGAAGCTGCGCATCCGGCACTCGCGTTCGCACGTTCTGCGCGAAAATGCGAGCCAGATCCGCACCCCGCTTGCGCTGTAGCCATGTTCCGACGAAGAGCACAGTCGGGTCGGTCGACCTGGGCGTCCCGTCCGGCGCGAAACGTGCGGCATCCACCCCGTTCGGTATCACGACGCTTACCCAGGGCGTCCACCGGCGCGTCTGGGGCGACACCAGTACGGTTCGGTCCGCCACCAGACTTGCGAGCACCTCGGTGAACCCGAGCGCGATCATCCTGGCCTTCTCCCTGACCCCTCGGATGTGTAGCGCCTCCTCGAAGCACGATCCGTGGAGGGTGCGCACGTGCATGGGTACGCGCCGTCGCCACATCCAGTAGTCCTCACCGTGAGCGTGCAGCACATCGTAGGAGGACAGGTCCCGTTTGCGCATCTCAAGGCCGAACTTGAAGGTCCGCAAGGACCCGCTAAGCGGCACTCGAATATGGCCGTACACCGCTCCTTCGACGGGCGCGCACGGACTGAAGACGTCGACGGTGTGCCCCCGCCGGACGAGCTCGGACGCAAGCTCGTGCACTTGGTAGCCGACCCCGATCTTGCTTTCGCTCGGGAGGTAGTACGAGATCATCGCGATGCGAAGCGGCCGGGATGCGCGCGCGTCGATCACCGCGAAATGCCCGCTCTCAACGCTTCGAGCCAGCCGTGGCCATCGCGCAGATCCGGCTCAAGGTGGTTTCCCTCCGCCCACTCGTTCCAGGACTTGACCCACAACAGGCGCTCCTGGTGAGGTCTGTCCATCAGCTGCGCGACGGCGGCGCGGACGTTCCTCTCGAACTTGGCGGGTTCGGCGTGCGTGACTGCGAGACCGCGCCTTCCCGCACGGGGGGTGTTGTCCCAGTTCGGGTACACGCAGGGTTGGATACGTCGACCACGCGGATACGTGTCCATAATCGTGTCAGAGTACGGCCAGACCTCCGGCCCGCCCCGCAGCTTGCGCCGTGCCCGCATTCGGAGGGTAGTCCATGGGTTGACCTCTACGGGCAGCCGCATGTACACACTCACGTCGAAGCCGTCAGCATCCGCGCTCGTGTAGCGCGGGCCCTGGCCTAGCAGATCACTTGCCTCCGCCACCAGATAGAGGCCGTCGAGTCCAGCCGCTCGTGCCATCGCCTGCCATCGCTCGACGAATGCGCCGGCATTCGGAAGCTCCTCCGGCCGGAAGACGTAGAACAGGGGCTTGCCATTCACCAGCAGATAGCGATCGTCGCGGAATGCAGGAAGCAGCGAGTCGAAATGCGCTCGATCATCTTCGACGCCGGGGTACGTCTGCAGCTTGAGGACTCGATCAGGGGCTGCGTGCCAGGTTCCCGTCCACGACTGATTCGCCCACGCCAGGGCGAATCCGACATCCGGCTCGCCGGTTGAGAGCACTTCTCGGAACGGGCGCTCGAGGATCCGATCACCACCGCCGAACCAGTAGTGCCAGTAGATGAATCCTTCGACACCGTACCTGCGGGCGAGCTCGCCCTGGCTGTGTCGCGTTTCGGGCACTCGCAGGTCGTAGAAGCCGAGATCCGCCGGCAGCGTCGGTTGAATGTGGCCCCGAAAGAGCGGACGCGCCCGAGCGGCATTGGTCCATTCGCTGAACCCCGGACCCCACCACTCGTCGTTCTCGGGAATGAGGTGGAATTGTGGCAGGTAGAAGGCGAGCGCGCGAACGGCGAAGTCGTCCTCCGCCACGCGGTCGGTCTCGACCGGAGTCGAGTCAGCCACGCTTGACGCGCGTGTCGACCACCGTGTCGGGCGCGGAAACGGCCTGGCCCGTCTGAAGGATGTCGCTGACACGATCAGTCTCCGCGGGCTTTCGGCGCGCGCCGCCTTTCTTGGTGGGTTTCGTGTACTCGCGGCGGTACTCGTAAGAGTAGGCCGACGAGTCGATGCCCTTCATCGGCGCCTTGTTGAGGACCACACCCAGCGCTCGTCCTCCAGCCTTCCCGATCGTGTCGAGCGCCTTTTCAAGCAGATCGTACGTCGTCTTGCCCATGCTGACCACCAGCAGGGCCCCGTCGGCTTGATGGGTGAGGACAGCGCCATCCGTCACGGGAAGGAGGGGCGGCGCATCGATGATTACGGTGGCATGTTTGGCAAGGTCATGAATGAGCGTCCGCATGCGCTCCGATCCGAGCACCTCGCTGGGGTTCGGCGGCGTACTGCCAGCAGCCAGCACGAAAAGGCTCTCAGCGCGGGGGGTCGACTGCAGGACGTCAGCGATCTCCGCTCTGCCGGCGAGGACGTCGCTTAACCCGACGCTGCCAGGCAGGCCCATCGTCGTCGCGACCGTGGAGCGGCGGAGATCGCCGTCCACGAGGACGACCGCTTTTCCATTCGCGGCAAGAGTGATAGCCAGGTTGCAGGCGATGGTCGACTTGCCGTCGCTGGGTACGGGACTCGTGACGACAATGATGCGCGGTGGGTGGTCCACATCCATGAACTGGAGGTTCGTGCGAAGCGTTCGGAGCGCCTCGGCGACGGCGAAACGGGCCTTCGAGTCGCGCAGAGACCCGGCATCCAGGAGCCGACTGTCCGACGGCAGGTCCGTAAGCGGAATGATCCCCACGACCGGCAGCCCGGTCCTCGCCTCTACATCATCGGCACCACGGATACGACGATCCGACGCTGTCCGCATGAGAGCAAATGCGATCCCCACGCCGAGGCCGAGCACGCCCCCGACAATGAGCGCAGTCTGTAAATCGGGGTATACCGGCGTCTGCGGCAGGATGGCCGAGCCCGTGACGAATATCGACACTGGCGCGGAACCGGCTGCTCCGTCTCCTTCGACTTCGTCGATCTGCACGGCGAGGGATTCGAGCCACGACTGCGCGAGTGCAGCCGCGTCCTCCGGCGAACCACCCGAAGCCGTGACGCGGATGATGTTGGTGTTCTCGGGGTTCTCGAAGGCGACTCGCGTCACCACCCGATCCGGCGTCGTTGTCAGCCCCAGGTCTTCGATAACCCGGTCCGCGACAGGCTTCCACGTGGCCATATCGAGGTATGTTGGCACCTTGCCGCGGGCCACCGAGTCGTTGGCCGACTCCATCAAACTCTGGTTGACTTCGTCCGCGATCGCTGCTTCACGGGTCTTCACGAGACCGACGGCGGTCGCCTCGTACGCAGGGGTCTGAACCGCGTACCACCCGTAGGAGACGGCGACGCCGACGATTGTCATCAGCACGACAGCGATCCAGTGTCGCCGAAGTCCGCGGATATAGTCGCGCAACTCCATCGCTCCTCCGAGCTCTCATTCCGATCGCGTGGCGACCGGCCCCAGGCTCAATGGTATGCCACGCGGTCGGGACCGCTCCTTGCGATGGTCCCGACCACGGTCATTTCAGCGCCCGCGATCGAATTCGCGGCGGTCCCGCGCTTCGCATCGAGCGACTGCGCCCCGAGGCAGATGCCGGCCACCACGAACGGAATGGACACCTGAGCGGCGACCCAGAACAGGTCGAACTGGCCTTGGACCAGGCGGCTCAGCACGATCGCGAAGGCGAGCGTGCCGAACCTGGGGTCAACGCGCCAGAGCACGACCAGGATGCCGACGGACATTACGACGAAGCCGGCCAACCCCACGAGCCCGCTCGACGCGGCAACCTCGAGCTCGGCCTGCGGCGGCTGGAAGTTGGCCCACTCGTGCACATACCAGTAGCGCAGCCCGTGGCCGAATACGGGTGACAACTTCCATAGGGCGTACACCTCGCGCGTCCAGTCGATTCGCGTGAAGTACGAGTTGAATTGGTTCTGGGACTGAATCTGGTCGATCACCATCGTCACGATCAACCAGGCGCCCGGGATGGCAGCCAGCAGAACCAGCCCCGAGCGACGTCCTCCTCGCCGGAAGCTGATGACGACGATGGCCACGATGAGGCCGATCAGTGCCTGGCGGGACTGGGTCATGGCCACACCCGCGACGAATGCCCAGAAAAGCGGCATCGCCCAACGAGGCGACCATGCCATCCAATCGGGACGTATGTATACGATCAGCGCGGCGAATGCCAACATGCAGCCGGCGGCGTTCTTCTGTAAGGGGAACGGCCATGTGGGGTAGGCCGCCGTGAAATCACCCTGCGCATACTGGAGGAGGGCTTGGCAATACACCCCCACCCCCAGGACGCCAGCCGCTCCGATTGTGAGCAGAAGAGCCGTCCGAGCCTGGCCCGCCCGTCCGACTGCCCAGCCGACGATGAGCGCACCTGAAATGAGAAGCCAGGCGTGGAACCACTCGATGGTGTTCTGCGCATACGGGTTGACGATAACGGTGAAGAGAGTGGCGAATTGATAGATGAGATTGAACAGAAGAAGGCGGCGGAGCGGAGGGCTATACGGGCGCTCCCCGAGGAGTACTGCCGCTCCGAAAGCCGCCGCCAACGCCACGTCCGACACCGAGAGGATACTGCCGCCGAGTCCGACACGAGAGACCACGAACAGCAACGGCATCATCATGAGAGGAACGGCCATGGAGGCGCTCCTCGTGATGGCTGCCGCCACGACGAGCACCGCGATGGCGAGCGCCGCGACGGTACCGTTGACAGCGCCGGATTCGAGGATGTAGAAGACGACCACGGCCATGCCCGCTGCCAGCAGAATCCAGCGCCAAGCGCCGCTCCACCAATCGCCGGCGCGTTCGCGCAGACGGACGATACCGGGCGATGCCATGGCGGTTCCCTTCAGGACCGTCCAAGTATCGCAGGTGCGCTCACTCGCGGACCAGCAGCCCTCGTGCGCGAAGGTCATCGATGAACGCGGCGACCGGCTCGCGTGCCCCTTCGGGCGAGATTCCGGCTTTGGCCGCGACGTGCTCGTGCACCATCTCGTATTCTTCCTGGAGCGCAGTCACCCAGATCACGGCTGCGGTTCCCTCGAGCACGAAGATCGGCGGATCGGGTAGGACCGCTACGTAGACGGTGCGCTCGACCTCGACCCAGGCAACCTCCGGCCCGGTGGCGAGCCGAGTCACGAGCGGAACCTTCGACGCCACGATCCCCCCCACTCGCGCAGTGCCCGGGATGGTCGAGATATGAATTCTACCGCCACCTCCCCGAACGTCGGTGAGTGACCCAGGCGGATCGCCAAGTGCTCCGTGTTCACCAGCGGCAAGCGTCCCACCAACCGGGCGCGTTCACGCCAGGTTTGGGCGGCTCGCAGCCGTCCCCACCACTCCTCGGATCGGGTCCCGCCCCGAGAGACCGCATGCCAGAGACGATAGGAACGGTGAGTTCGGAAATCCTCGATCCGTCCGATCCCAGCAGCCATGGCAACCTGAGCCCGCAGGTTCTCAGCGAGGCTTTGGATCTCGCCGCGTCTCACTGGGTCAGCAGCGTCCCATGCGGCCTGCACGTCAGAATCGCCCCTCGACGGCGAGCGCGCGGCATTGAGGATGAGGATCAGCGATTGAGCGGAGACGGATGGAACCGCACACTGAACACCAGCGACGCTTGACGCCGAATGCTGCGACCACAGAATCGCGAAAGCGGCCGACCCATCGACCTCAAAACCGGGGAAGGCCCGATGCAAATCCAGGTACCCCCACGTCTCGTGAAGATACGTCTGGGCGTGCCCGAAGGGGGAGCCGTTGAGGTAAGTACTGTAGACGCTCCATCCGCGGCGCCTCAGTGCCCGATCCATGCGAGCGGCTTGCTCGGGTCGCACCATGACGTCGACGTCTGTGCCAGACGCACCAGGGGCAAGTGGGTCTCGGAGAGACTGATCGACGGCGTCGCCCTTGATATGGAGCAGGTCCACGCCTTCTCGGTCTGCTATAACCTGCACAGCCGCCCTCCCCAACAGCAGTCTGACGCCCGGGGGGATGGCGACAGTTTCGGTTTCGCTCATCATTACCTGCTCTCTGCCCTGCTACGTGACATCGACGCCTACTGCAGTGCGCTGGTCAGTCGGGCGAGGTTGTCGAGCACCGTCGAGCGCAGCGGCTGCGTCTCCCACTCCTCGAGCGTGAGCTCCCGGCTGAGCGCGCGGTAGCTCGCTTCGACGTCGCGCATCTCGGCCACGAAGGGCTCCCCGCGAACGAGCATGGAGATCTCCATGTTCAGACCGAAGGAGCGCATGTCCATGTTGCTCGAGCCGATGATCGCCGTCTCGTCATCGATCGTCATCGACTTGCTGTGCAGGATGTAGGGCTTGCGGTACATCCAGATCTTCACGCCGGCCCGCAGGAGGACCTCGTAGTAGCTGCGCTGCGCGTGGTAGACGATCGCCTGGTCACCCTCTTCGGACACGAAGAGCTCGACGTGAAGGCCGCGATGGCACGCGGTCGTGATCGCGTTCAGCAGAGCTTCGTCGGGCACGAAGTACGGGCTCACGATGATGATCTTGCGCTGGGCGTAGTAGATCAGGCCCAGGAACAGCCGCAGGTTGTTCTCGAACTCGAACCCCGGCCCGGACGGGATGATCTGACAGTCCAGGTCGCCCGGCCCCGACTTCACGCTGAACAGGTCGATCTCCTCCGTGAGGACCTCGTCGGTCTCGCTGTACCAGTCCGAGAGGAAGACCGCGTTGATGGAGGCGACCACCGGCCCCTCGAGACGAGCCATCAGATCCACCCAGTGCAGGCCGCGGCGGATGTTCTTCTTGAGGTTGTACGTCGAGTCCGTCACGTTCTGCGAACCCATGTAGGCCACCGTGCCGTCGACGACGAGGAGCTTGCGGTGGTTGCGCAGATCGGGCCGCTGATATTTGCCCTTGAAGGGTTGAACCGGAAGCATCAGGTGCCACTGCGCGCCCATGTCGGTCAGGCGCCGCATGGTCTTCTTGTAGAAGGGCTTGCCACGATTGGCCCAGTGGTCCATGAGCACCCGCACGGTGACGCCGCGGGCGGCGGCCTCCTCGAGAGCGCGGAAGAAGTTGTCCGTGGATTCATCGGTCTGGAGGATGTAGAACTCCACGTGCACGTACCTCGTCGCCTCTCGGATGGCCTCCGCCATCGAATCGAGGCTCTTCTGGTACTCCGAGATCAGGTGCGCGGCGTTGTCGCCGGCGAGTGGCATCGCGCCGAGGTTGCGGTTGAGGGTGACCAGCGAAGTGAACCACTCGGCCGCGTGCGGCCGCAGCGTGCCGAAGTCAAGGTGCGCACTCGTGTCGTGGATGTAGGTGTTGATCTGCTCCTGCTTGCGCCGCCGTTTGCGGGGCAGGCGGGGGTTGCCGATGAGCAGGAACAGCAGCACGCCGATGAAGGGGATGAAGTAGATCGCCAGCAGCCACGCGGTCGCCGCCGTCGGGCGCCGGTTGCGCGGCACGACGATGATCGCTGCGATGCGGATCGCAAGGTCGGTGATGAAGACGAGGATCAGCCACCACGTCGCGTCGAACGTGACAGTGATCAATGGGCCTCCCCGGCGGACTTCTCCCAGCGTAGTGGGAGGGCGAGTCAGCGCTCGGAGGCCGCCGCGGCCGGCGGAAGGCCCTGCTTCGCGCGCTCCTCGGCCTCGATGCGCGCGTAGACGCGGCGTTCGGTGCGGTCCGCGCGCAGGATGCTGCGCAGGATGAAGAAGAACAGCGCGCTGACGACCACCGTCGGCAGCAGTGACCAGAACACCGCGACCCAGTAGTCATCCATACCTCCAGGATACCCGCCGCCACTCCTCCCCAGCCCGCAGCCGACGTCCTTCGATCCACAGGTTCCCGCGTACCCGTCCGCGCCCGGACGCGCACGAAGAGGCTCGTGCCATGACCACGATCGTCAAGGCCGCGAACGCCGCGCAATTCCTGTCCATCGTCCCCAAGATGCTCGGCTACCAGCCGTCTCGGAGTCTGGTGCTCATCCCCTTCTCGGGCTCACGCAGCATCGGCGCCATGCGCTTCGATCTGCCCGCGGGCGGCGATCTCGACGAGATCGACCGCCTCGCGGCGACCTTCATCGGCATGGTGTGCCGGCTCCCCGAAGCCGACGCCGTCGCCGCCGTCGCGTACACGGACGAAGGCTTCGACGGCGCAGGGATGCCGCACCGCGAGCTCATCGACGCGCTCGAGATCCGCGCCGACGCCTGCGGGGTGCGTGTCACCGATGCGCTGTGCGTGGCGGCGGACGCATGGGGTTCGCGTTTCGATCCCTCGTGCCCCGATGGCGGTCGCCCGCTCACGGAGCTGACCGATGAGCCGCAGGGGGCGGAGCACCTCCCCGTCTCGGCGGGGGATCAGTCCGCCGGTGCGGACCTGCCGCGCGTCGACCTCGCTGAGAAGGAGCGCCTCGCCCAGGCCCTGGCCGCACTGCAGCATGCGGTGCAGCTGCTGTGCGGTCCGGACTCGTCCGACGCGACGCGCCGGGTCGCGAAACGCTCCCCCGTCAGCGAAGAGGATGACCGGCAGCACAGTCCGAGCACGCGCCGTATCGACCCGCAGGCCCTCGCCGCGGTGTGCATGCTCGATGACCTGCCGACGCTCTTCGAAGCGGCTCTCGGGTGGGATGCCGGCGCTCTCGCCCCGTTCGACGCGGCAGCCCTCACGTGGTGCCTCGACCGCCCCGCGCTCCGCGACATCGCTCTGGTGCAGTGGTGCGGCGGCATGTCGGCCGGGGATGAGGCGCTGGATGCCCAGCTGCGCTGGGAATCCGGGGAGGAGTACCCGGCGCATCTGGCGATGCAGATGTGGGGGGAGGGCGAGCGGCCGGATCCCGACCGGCTCGAAGCCGCGCTCGCACTCTCCCGACGCATCGCCGCAGCCGCGCCGCGCGCGTCCCGCGCGGGTGCCCTGGCGACGTGCGGCTGGCTGGGCTGGGCACTCGGCCGGTCGACCCACGCGGAGCGCTACGCGCTCCTCGCGTGCGAGATCGAGCCGGAGCACGGACTCGCGGAGATCGTGCGATCCTTCGTGCTGGCCGGGCACCTGCCGGACTGGGCCTTCCGCCGTCCTGGTCAGTGACGGAATGGAGGCGGCGACGAGCTCACTTGACCAGTGGGAAGAGGATCGTCTCGCGGATGCCGAGGCCGGTGATGGCCATCAGCAGACGGTCGATGCCCATCCCGAGCCCGCCCGAGGGCGGCATCCCGTGTTCGAGAGCCCGCAGGAACTCCTCGTCGATCCGCATTGCTTCGAGGTCGCCCCGCGCGGCGAGCTTCGCCTGCTCGGTGAACCGCTCGCGCTGGATGACCGGGTCGACGAGCTCGGAGTAGCCGGTCGCCAGCTCGAAGCCGCGGACGTACAGGTCCCACTTCTCCACGACGCCGGGGATCGAGCGGTGCTCGCGCACCAGGGGGCTGGTATCCAGCGGGAAGTCCATGACGAACGTGGGACGAACGAGGTCTCCCTTGACGAAGTACTCCCAGAGCTCCTCGACGAGCTTGCCGTGCGTGGCCAGCGGCGGCTCGTCGATGTCGGCGAGGGCGGCCAGCGCGCTCAGCTCCTCCACCGAGGTCTCGGGCGAGATGCGCGTCAACGGGGCGGATTCGCTCCACCAGGCCTCGACCGCATCGTTGAGCGAGTCGTACATCGAGATGCGATCCCACTGACCGCCCAGGTCGTACTCGGTGCCGTCAGCCCACGTGACGGTCGTCGAGCCTGCCACGGCGATGGCCGCGTTCTGAACCAGATCCTGCGTCAGGTCGGCGATGCCGTTGTAGTCGGAGTACGCCTCGTAGGACTCGAGCATCGCGAACTCCGGGCTGTGCGTGGAGTCCGCGCCCTCGTTGCGGAAGTTGCGATTGATCTCGTACACCCGGTCGAGGCCTCCCACGACGGCGCGCTTGAGGAAGAGCTCAGGCGCGATGCGCAGATACAGCTCGGTGTCGAACGCGTTGGAGTGCGTCACGAAGGGGCGCGCGGAGGCGCCGCCATGCTGCACCTGCAGCATGGGGGTCTCGACCTCGATGTAGCCCCGATCGGCGAAGGTCTGACGCAAGGACGCATTGACCTTGGCCCGAGCTCGCACCGTCTCGCGCGCCCGATCGCGCACGATCAGGTCGAGGTAGCGGCTGCGCACGCGGCTCTCTTCGGAGAGCTCGCCGTACATGTTGGGCAGCGGAAGGATGGACTTGGCCGCGATCTGCCAGTCCGCCACCATGATGGAGAGCTCACCGCGGCGGCTGGAGATGACCTCGCCCCGCACGAACACGTGGTCTCCGAGGTCGACGAGCTCCTTCCACTGCTGCAGCGACTCGTCGCCCACGCCGGCGAGGGAGACCATCGCCTGGATGCGGCTGCCGTCACCGGCCTGCAGCGTCGCGAAGCACAGCTTGCCGGTGTTGCGGCTGAAGACCACCCGTCCGGCGACCGCGGCTGTCACGCCGGTCTCGGCTCCCGCCTCCAGCTCGTCGTACTCGGCGCGCAGGGCGGGGATGGTGTCGGTGATGGGCAGGGCGACCGGATACGCCCCACCCGCGGCATCCACCCGCTCGGCGATGAGCCGTTCGCGCTTGGCCAGGCGCACGGCCTTCTGCTCGAAGACGTCCTCCTCGGTCGGCTCGGGGGCGTCGGCGGGCGGGGGCGCAGTGCTCATCGTGTGGGCTCCTCAGAAGTCCGCCCAAGTCTACGGCGGCCGAGCAACGACAGCCCGGCGTACGGTACCCAGAGTCGGGACACGACGGCGATGCCCGTCGAGCTCTGGCTCAGCCGTCCTCCAAGTGAGCCGTGAGCGTAGACGCGGGCTTGTACTCGGCGGACATGTTCAAGAGGATGCTGATGAGGTTGAGTGTGAGGAGCCCGACCGCGAGGGCAACCAGCATATTCCCCCAGCGCAACCGGTTGGCGTACGCAAAGAGGACGGCAGCGACGGACCAGGCAGCCGCCGGTTGCAGGACAATCAGGTTTCGCGCTGTCCATACATGGATGACCTGCGCACCGACGAACGCGAGCAACAGCGCAACCCCCAGCATTGTCCCAAGGACGCGTGCGGCGAGCCACGCGAGTGAATCGTCTGCCGTCGGCGAGGCGAGAGTGCCTCTTCTGCGTCGGAGGAGGGTGCTTGAAATGAGCGCCAGGGTCAAGACCGCCAAGATCAGGAGCGCAGCGGGTGACCCCCACACGAAACCCCGTGCAGTATGGTGCAGGCCATCCGCTGCGAAGAGAGTGGTCGCGCCCTCAACCAAGTCTGCCAGGACGGGAGCGGGAATCCACGAGGACCCCCCCGCAAAGCCTGGGGCAATCAGTTTGGCGAGCAGCAGCCAGAGTATCTGCGGCAGCAGGGCGAGCGATGCAAGTGCGGACAAGAGCCCCATTCGACTCCGCCAACGAAGCCCTATCGCTATCGCTGCGCAGAGGACGAGGAGCGCGTTGAAGAGGTGGATCCCAGACCCGATCGCGCCCCACATGACCCAGGAGACCATCACCACGCGTGCCGGGGGATGCACATCGATGCACAATCGCAATGTCATGGCAGTCAACGCGACGGCCACGAGCCAAGCGAGGCTATAGGAGCGCACATCCTGCGAGTAGACGATCGCGAAACCGGAGACGGCCACCGACGCCACCCATATCAAGCGCAAGCCGAGCGGGAAGGGCGACGCGCGAAGCAGCCAATATGCGAGCCACACTCCGGCCACCCCACACACTGCCCCTAGCAGTCGGGTCCACTCGGGTTCGACGCCGCCGATCCTGATCCAGCCCCAGAGGAGGAGCTGAAATGTCGGCGGGTGAATCTCTGTTTTGATCGTATGCAGGCTGTCCGGCAAAGCGAGCGATGCGGCACCCAGCGACCAGGTCTCATCTACCCAGTACGGCTGCAGGCCAAGCCTCCACAGCCTTGATAGGGACGCGACGACGATCAACGCCACCATTGCCGCGATCAGCCAGGGCGGTATCCGCTCCCGCTCCACACTTCTCGAGCGCGACGGTGCTGGAAGCATTCCCCAAAGATACCCTCGGCTTGTCAGATTTCGAGGCCTTCACCCCGTCCTCCCGTCCCGGCGGAGCCCGCCTCGGAGAGGGCCTGATCGACCGTCGAGTGCACGAGCGCCGACAGGTAGCGGCCCGGGAAGGGGATGCCGGCCTGGGCGAGGAGCTCGGTCGACTGGCGCACGATCGAACGCGAGAACTCCGTCGCGGTGGCCAGCGCCTCGGCATAGGCGGGACGGGACTCCTCGTCGACGACCACGGGCTCGCACCCCATCTCGACCGCGAGCGCCTGCGCGATCGGCAGCACCGGAGCGGGTGCCGTGACGGCAGCGTACGCGTGGGAGAGCTGGCGCAGATCCATGGAGCTGCCGGTGAAGGCCAGCGCGGGGTGCACCGCGAGCGGGATGGCTCCCCGCGCGGCGGCGGGCGCCAGGACGCCGGTGCCGTGGGCGGCGTCGGTGTGAAGGACCAGTTGTCCCGGCTGCCAGGCGCCCAGTTCGGCGAGTCCCGCGACGAGTCCGGCGAGCTCTTCGTGCGGCACGGCGATCACGACGAGCTCACTGCGACGGACGACCTCCAGCGCGTCGAGCACGGGCACTCCCGGCAGAATCGCCTCCGCGCGTTCGTCGTCGGATCCGCTCGTGATGCCCACGATCGCGTGGCCGGCGCCTCCGAGCGCCGCACCGATGACCGGACCCACGCGACCGGCCCCGATGATGCCGACGCCGAGGCGACCGTCGCGTTTCACGACGGCTCCGTTCGCGGGTGGACCGGCGCGGGCGCGGCGTAGACGATCGGGGTCTCCTCGACGGGGCCGTCCCCCGCGGAGGTGGGGCCGATCGGCGGCACCTGATCGCCGGATCCCACCTCGTCCCCCTCGCTCACGACATCGCCGTCGGCCCAGCGGTGACTGTGATCGCGCACCGCGGCTCGGATGGCCGACGCCTCCGCACCATCGAACAGGCTGAGCGCGGCATCCCGATCGATCGCGGCCAGGCGTCCCGAAACACGCCCCTGGATCGTGTGCACCCGCAGCCCCGCCACGCGCAGCGCGCGGTCCAGCGGGCCCTGATCGATGCCGATGCTCTGCATGCGGGCGAGTGGGAACACCGACAGGGTGCGCCAGATGACGCCGCGGCGCAACAGGATCACGTCGGGCAGCAGGCGGAAGCCGTTCCGCTTCCAGGACAGCAGCCGCAGCAGCCGCGCGCGGCGCGGCGTGTTGACGAACGGGTCGTCGGCTTGCGGTCCGAGCAGCCCGTGGTCGAAGACGAGCGGCCACTCGCTCTCAGGCAGGTCGGGCAGGAGGAGTCGAAGCACCCGCTCGACATCGGCCCGGGTGCCCACGGGCAGAACCGTGGCGAACTGATCGGTGCTTCCGTCGGCGAGCCCGCGACCCGACAGTCGATTGACGGTGATGCCCCACCAGCCGAACGGCCGCCAGAGCAGCGACTGGTCGATCTCGACGG
This sequence comes from uncultured Microbacterium sp., assembly GCF_963524805.1. Classification (GTDB taxonomy): domain Bacteria; phylum Actinomycetota; class Actinomycetes; order Actinomycetales; family Microbacteriaceae; genus Microbacterium. The sequence continues at coordinate 161,710 of NZ_CAURGG010000007.1, forward strand.
CATGGACGCGGCCCGGCGGCAGGATCTCGGTGATCGTGGTGAACAGCCCGAACGTGATGCGGATCCCGCTGGGGGTCGGCGCGATCGAGTACCGCAGCGATCGGGTGATGGTGCGCAGCCAGTACGCCGCGAAGCCGATGAGCGCCGGGATCAGCGTGAACAGCACCCACGGTGTCCCCGCGATCGAGCCGACCACGATCGCCACGACGAGGGCCAGCAGCCAGAGGGTCGATGTGCTCAGCAGGCGCGAGGCGATCAGGCGTCCGACCGGGATGTGCACGACGGATTCCGGCTCGTCGACCGGCTCCTCCGCTCCGGCGATGAGCCCCGAGATGCCGGCACTGACCGCGGATGCCGCCGCCGATCGGCGCGAGACAGCCCCGGCACCGGCATCCCGTCGTGTGGCCGCCGCGCGGCTTCCCGAGGCCAGGCGCAGGATGTCCGCGCGCACGGCCTCCGCGTTCGAGGTCGACAGGTATTCGAGCTTGACGTTGGAATCCAGCCCCGCGCCGACCACTTCAAGCTTGGCCATGCCGACGAGGCGCGCGAACATCGGGCGCGTCAGGTTCACGCCCTGCACGCGGTCCAGGGGCGCGCGGCGGTGCGTGCGGAACAGCACCCCGCTGCGCACCTCCACATCGTCTCCGGTGATGCGGAACGTGTGGAAGCGCCACGACAGGTAGAACAGCCCGATCAGGGCGAGCAGGATGCCGAGCACCACGAGCCCGGCCATGAGGTAGAGGTTGTTCGCGATGATGAAATCGATCGGGTCGCCGCGGGTGAAGTCCTCCGAGTCGACATCGATGTCCTCATCCAGCCAGGGGAGGAAGAGGAACACCAGGCGATCGCGAAGATTCGTGATGATCACACCTGCGATGACGACCAGGAACAGCCCCCCGCGCAAGAGCGGCGTCAGCGGATGCAGCCGATGCCACTCTCCGTCGGTCAGCTCGGGAGCGGCGCGCGCCGGCTGGGGCGCAGCGGCCCCCGGCTGCTCGTGCGGGGAGGGAAGTGCGTTCACAGGCCCGTCCGGCGCGATTCGGCGACGTCGACGAGTGTGTCGCGCAGCTGCTCGGCTGCCTGCTGCTTCAGGCCGGGGATGACAACTCCGGTGGACGCGGCGGCCGTGACGAGTTTGAGCTGCGCGATTCCGAACCCGCGATCGAGCGGTCCGTGGGTGATGTCGATGAGCTGCATGCGACCGTAGGGCACGGCCACGACCCGCTGCCAGAGGATCCCGCGGCGGAACACGAGGTCGTCGTCGCGCAGCTGATAGCCGTACGCACGCGCCTGGCGGGGCGTGATGATCATCGTCCACGCGAGGATCGCGAGGAAGATCCCCCCCGGAATCCATGCCCACCACTGGCCCCACAGCAGCGTCAGCAGCAGGACGGCGGCGAGCACGACGAGCGCGAACGCCCCCGTGGAGATCAGCTGCACCCACACGTACTGGCGTGCCAGCTGGTGCCACGTGCCGTCGCCGAGCGGCAGCCGAGCGGCGGAGCGCGGTTCCCGGATCGCGTCGTACGTGTCGAGATCGAGCACGTCGCCGGCAGCGGGCGCCTGCTCACGCACCGAGCTCGGCGTCTCCTCCGGGCTGTTCGTCATCATCGTCCTTCCGGATCGTGCAGAGGTACTCCGCATACAACCCCGCCGCCACCAGCGCCGCCCCGCACACGGCGGTGGCGATGACGGCGCCCAACGAGCCTAGCGACGGCGACACGGGGCGGGTCAGCAGGAACAGCGCGAGTCCCCCCGCGAGACCGGCCACGGCTGCCCCCACGATGCTCGAGGCCTTCGCCAGCATCGCGATCCGCAGGGCCCAGAACGGATTGACCGGGGCGGCGAGGGTGCCTCGGGTGGCCCGGCGGATCGGGAGGGCGAGGGCGACGACGATGGCGCCCAGCAGCACGAGGAAGATCGGCAGCGTGACCGAGGGCGTGAAGGTCGCCCGACCCGCCGCCGTCAGCGCTTGATCGAGCAGGAACCCTGCCGCCACGCCGATGGCGACGGCGACGATCAGGATGCCGGCACCCGTGCGCCTCACGACCGCGCCTGCAACTGCCGCAGCAGGTCATCGACACGCCCCGCACCGGGGATCTCGGCATCCGGATCGAGCGCCAGCCACGGCACCAGCACGAAGTCCCGCTCGGCGGCGCGGGGGTGGGGCAGCGTGAGGAAGGCGTCGTTGCTGACCACGTCGCCGTACGCGATCAGATCCAGATCCAGAGTTCTGTCGCCCCAGCGCTCACGACGCTCGCGGCCATGGCGCGCCTCGATCGCGTGCAGGAACGACAGGAGCACGGACGGGGCCAGTCGTGTCGTGACCAGCGCCACCGCATTCAGGTACGCCGGGGCTTCGGCATCCGGACCCTCCTGGGTGAGCGCAACGGACTCGACTGCGCCGGATGCGCGGACCTCATCGACCAGCGGCAGGCGCTGCAGATCGGCCAGCGCGGCATTCAGGGTCGCCTCTCGGTTCCCCAGGTTGGCACCGAGGGCGACGACGGCGCGGACCGGCGGTCGCGGTTCCCGGGTGGTTTCTGACGAGAATCCCTCGGCGAGGCGACGGCTCATGCGGAAATCTCCTGTTCCGGGGGCGTCGGCCAGGCGTCGGGCCTCGATCGGCGGATCGTGACGGACACGTCCGAGAACTCCCGATCGATGGGCGCATTCGGCTTGTGCACCGTGACAGCCACCATCCTCACTCCGTCGCGTGCCAGCACGGCATCCGCGATGCGCTGGGCGAGCGTCTCGATGAGGTTCACCGGCTCGCCGCCGACGATCGCGGCGACCTGCTCGGCCACCTCGCCGTAGTGAACGGTATCGGCGACGTCATCGCTCTCCGCCGCGGCGGCCGTGCTGACGTAGAGCACCACGTCGACGACGAAGTCCTGCCCGTCGCGCCGCTCGTGGTCGTAGACGCCGTGGCGGCCGAAGACACGCAACCCCCTCAGAGCGATCTCGTCGATGAAGTCCATCGGTCATCCCCCTCCCAGAGGTCGGCGACGCGCAGGGCGTCCCTGGTCGCGATCGCATCGTGCACGCGCACCGCCCAGGCCCCGGAGCGCGCTGCGAGCACACTCGTGACTGCGGTCGCGAGGTCGCGGCGTTCCTCGGTCACCGTGGGGTCCTCGGCGGTTCCGTCGCCGCCGAGAGCCTCGGTCAGGAAGCGCTTGCGGCTCGCGCCGACCAGCACGCGGTGTCCGAGCCCGGCGATGCGTGGCAGCGCCCGCAGCACATCCCAGTTCTGAGCGCCCTTCTTGCCGAAGCCGATGCCGGGATCGACGACGACGCGCGAGGGCGGGATGCCGGCGGCCGCAGCCGCCTCCGCGCGCTCGGTCAGCGCGCGGAGCACCTCCTGCACGACATCCGCGTACTCCGCGCGCGCGTACATGTCCGCCGACGGTCCCCGCCAATGGCCGAGGACGACATCGGCGTTCGTCGACGCCACGGCGGAGAGCATGTCGGCATCGGCGAGACCGCCCGACACGTCGTTCACGATCCGGGCGCCCGCCTCCACGGCGGCGAGCGCGGTGGAGGCGTTCATCGTGTCGATGCTCACGACCGCCCCCGCCTTCGCGAGAGCGCGCACCACCGGCAGCACGCGCTCCTGCTCGACGCCGGCCGCGACGCGCTGCGCCCCGGGGCGCGTGGACTCGCCGCCGACGTCGAGCAGGTTCGCGCCCTCTGATCGCAGCCACAGCCCGTGCGCGATCGCGATGTCGGGGTCGAGGAACCTGCCCCCATCGCTGAAGGAGTCCGGGGTCACGTTGACGATCCCCATGATGAGGGTCGTCATGCGCGGGACGCTCCGAGGAGCGTCATCAACTCCGCCCGTGCTGCCGGTTCGGACAGTTCTCCCCGTGCGGCGATCGTCACGGTGGAGGCTTCGGGCTGCCGGTCACCGCGCATCGTCACGCATTCGTGAGCGGCATCCAGGACGACGAGCACGCCGCGCGCGTCGAGGGATGCCGCGATGGTATCGGCGATCTGCTCTCCCAGCCGCTCCTGGACCTGCGGCCTCGAGGCGAGGATCTCGACCACCTTCGGCAGCGCTCCGAGCCCCACCACCTGCTCCCCCGGAAGGTAGGCGATGTGGGCGCGGCCGCGGAAGGGCAGCAGGTGATGCTCGCACACGGATCGGAAGGCGATGTCGCGCAACATGACCGCGCCCGACGGCAGGGTTTCGGGCGCCGGCCCGCGGGCCACGGAGATCGTGTGCGCCAACGGGGCAGCGGCATCCACCCCCACGCCGGAGAAGAACTCGGCATACGCGTCGGCGACGCGCCCGGGCGTCAGTCGCAGCCCAGGCCGATCGGGGTCCTCCCCGATCGCCGCGAGCAGTTCGTGCACGAGCGCGGCGATGCGCTCACGATCGACGGCCACGGGCCGAGCCTACGCGGTCGCGGGTCGCGCCTGACCGGTGGGACGACGCTTCGGAGCCTTCTCGGGCGCCCCCTGCTCGACTTCGACGGCCGCGGCGATGCCCTCAGGGTGCACGCGGCGCGGCACCTCGACCGGCGGCTGGTACGAGACCGGCCGCTGGTCGCTCGAGAGCCACTGCGGGCGCGGCGGCAGGCGCTTGACGTCCTTGAAGATCTCGGCGAGCTCGATGTGATCGAGCGTCTCCTTCTCGAGCAGCTCGAGCGCGAGCCGGTCCAGCACGTCGCGATTGTCGTTGATCACCTGATAGGCCTCGTTGTGGGCCTGCTCGATGAGCGCCCGCACCTGGTTGTCGATGCGCTCGGCGATCTTCTCGCTGAACTCGCGGCCGTGGCCCATGTCGCGCCCCATGAACACCTCGCCGCTGGCCTGGCCGAGCTTGACCGGCCCCACTTCGTTGGTCATGCCGTACTCGGTGACCATCTTGCGGGCGATCCCGGTCGCCTTCTCGATGTCGTTGCTGGCGCCGGTCGTCGGGTCGTGGAAGACGATCTCCTCGGCGACGCGTCCGCCCATCGCGTAGGTGAGCTGATCCTGCAGCTCGTTGCGGGTGACGGAGTACTTGTCATCGAGCGGCAGCACCATCGTGTAGCCGAGCGCCTTGCCGCGGGGAAGGATGGTGACCTTCGTGACCGGATCGGTGTTGTTCATCGCCGCCGCCGCGAGCGCGTGACCGCCCTCGTGGTACGCGGTGATGAGCTTCTCCTTGTCGCGCATCACGCGGGTGCGACGCTGCGGGCCGGCGATCACTCGGTCGATGGCCTCATCGAGCGCACGGTTGTCGATCAGCTGGGCGTTCGAGCGAGCGGTCAGGAGGGCCGCCTCGTTCAGGACGTTGGCGAGGTCCGCGCCGGTGAAGCCCGGAGTCTTGCGGGCGACGACCTCGAGGTCGACGCCCTCGGCGAGCGGCTTGCCGCGGCCGTGCACCTCGAGGATCTTCTTGCGGCCCTTGAGGTCGGGGGCGTCCACGCCGATCTGACGGTCGAACCGCCCGGGGCGCAGCAGCGCGGGGTCGAGGATGTCGGGACGGTTGGTCGCCGCGATGACGATCACGTTGACCTTCGGGTCGAATCCGTCCATCTCGACGAGCATCTGGTTGAGCGTCTGCTCGCGCTCGTCGTGACCGCCGCCCATGCCGGCACCGCGGTGGCGGCCGACGGCGTCGATCTCGTCGATGAAGATGATCGCAGGGCTGGATTCCTTGGCCTGGTTGAATAGGTCGCGCACGCGGCTCGCGCCGACACCGACGAACATCTCGACGAAGTCCGAGCCTGAGATCGAGTAGAACGGCACTCCGGCCTCGCCGGCGACGGCGCGGGCGAGCAGGGTCTTGCCGGTTCCGGGAGGGCCGTACAGCAGCACGCCCTTCGGGATGCGGGCACCCACGGCCTGGAACTTCGACGGGTCCTTCAGGAAGTCCTTGATCTCCTGCATCTCCTCGATGGCCTCGTCGGCGCCCGCGACGTCGTCGAACGTCACCGTCGGGGATTCCTTGGAGACGAGCTTCGCTCGCGACTTGCCGAACTGCATGACCTTGCTGCCACCGCCCTGGGCGCTGGAGAGCAGGAACCAGAACAGCACGCCGAGGAGGAGCAGCGGAAGCATGAGTGACAGGAAGCCGTCGAACCAGCTCGGGCGCGGCACGGCGTCGTTGAAACCGTCGGCGGGGTCGGCCGTGTTGATCGCATCGACGACTTCGGACGCGCGGGCGGTCACGTAGTAGAACTGCACGTCGGAGGCGCCGTCGTAGGGCTTGGAGAGCTTCATGTCGACGCGCTGGTCGCCGTCGGTGTTGAGCACCTCGGTGACCGTTCCGCCGCTGAGCAGCTTCAGACCCTCCTGAGTCGAGATCTGCTTCGCTCCGCCGAGACTGGAGATGAGCGAGAACCCGACGATCAGGAAGATCCCGATCAGCAGCACGTAGAAGAGCGGATTGCGGGTGATCTTCTTGAAGTCCATGGTGCGGGCGGCGCCCGTTCCCTTTCGTCGACGATCCGCTGGCGGCATCAAGGTGCCGCAGCAGCAGTGGATTCAGGGTATCCCGGCTTTTCTATGCCTTGACTGCGTATTCGCCGAAGGCGTACGCCGTCAGGCGTACGCCGAGGCGAATCGGTTGTCGAGTAGCGAGCGTCAGCGAGCGTATCGAGGCACGCCCTCGGCGTACGCCGTCAGGCGTACACGTGCGGCGCGAGAACGGCGACGTCGCGCAGGTTGCGGTACTTCTCGGCGTAGTCCAGGCCGTAGCCGACGACGAATTCGCTCGGGATGTCGAAGCCGACGTAACGGCATTCGACGTGCACCTTCGCGGCGTCGGGCTTGCGCAGCAGCGCGAACACCTCGACGGATGCCGCACCGCGAGAGGCGAAGTTCTTCAGCAGCCAGCTCAGCGTCAAGCCGGAATCGATGATGTCCTCGACGATCAGGACGTCCTTGCCGTGCAGATCGGTGTCCAGATCCTTGCGGATCTGCACGACGCCGCTGGACTGCGTGCCCGCTCCATAGGACGACACGGCCATCCAGTCGATGGGCACGAGCATCGGCAGTGCGCGCGAGAAGTCCGCCATCACCATGATCGCGCCCTTGAGAACACCCACCAGCAGCAGGTCCTTGCCCGCGTAGTCCTCGGCCACCTGCGCCGCGATCTCCTCGAGCTTCCCGAGGATCTGCTCCTCGGTCACCAGGACCTTCGTTATCTCGCTCTGGACATCGGCGGCGCGCATGGGGAGAGTTTAGGTCAGCGGGCGACCAGGCCCACGACGACGAAGGAGTTGGCTGTGGCCGGCATCGACGACATCCTCAAGACACTGCCGATCGACGACATCGCAAAGCAACTCGGTGTGCCACCGGCCGAAGCACGCCGTGCCGTTCAGGAGGGCGGCGCCACGATCCTCGCCGGCCTGCAGCGGAATGCGCAGACTCCGGACGGGGCGGCGGCGCTCGAGAAGGCGCTCGGAAAGCACGGCGGTGAGGTGGCCGGCGGCCGGGTCGACCTGAACGCTCTGGACACCGCCGACGGCGAGAAGATCCTCGGTCATGTCTTCGGCGGCAAGGAGAGGGCCGTCGCTCAGAAGCTGACCGACGAGCCGCAGACCGCCGGGATCGACTTCGGCAAGCTGCTGCCGATCCTCGCGCCCATCGTCATGGGCCTGATCGCGAACAGCCGCAAGGGCAAAGTCCCCACAGGGCAGCAGGAGAGCGGCGGCGGCCTCGGCGATCTCATCGGCGGCCTGCTCGGCGGCGGCTCGACGTCCGGCGGCGCGTCCGCCGGCGGCATCGACATCGGTGGCCTGCTCGGCGGACTGCTGGGCGGCAAGAAGTAGATCCGGCTCAGGATGCCGTGAACTCGACGCGTCCACCGACGCGTCGAGCGCGGCATCCGGGCAGGTCGATCGGTCCCTGACCCGACCACTCCGTCACGAGCCGGGCGACTTCGAGGGTCTGCGATCGGGTGAGGCTCGCGCCGAACTCCGCCGCCACGACGTGACGGATGATCCGGTGGCGAAGCGCCGCCGGATTGGCCGCGAGTGCGGCCGCCGACACCGAGATGCCGGCCTCGGCGTGCTCGACGATGTCTTCGATGGTCTCGTCGATCATCTCGTCGAACGCGTCAGCGTCCTCGCGCAGCTGCGCCGCGGTGCGGGCGAGCGCTTCGGCCACCCCGGGTCCGAGTTCGGCCTCGAGCACCGGCAGCACGGTGACCCGCGCGCGCACCCGCGCAAAACGCGGATCGACGTTGTGCGGGTCCTCCCACGGATCCAGGCCGGCGGCCGCGCAGGCTGCCCGAGTCGTCGCGCGTCGCACCTCCAGCAGCGGCCGCAGCAGTGCGACACCCGAGGCGAGTTCTGAAACGGCGGCCATGCCCTTCAGACTCGCGGCGCCGGAGCCGCGAGCGAGCCCCAGCAGCACCGTTTCGGCCTGGTCATCGAGGGTGTGCCCGACGAGCACCGCGCTCGCGCCGAGGCCGCTCGCCGCAGTGTCGAGTGCTGCGTATCGCGCGTCGCGGGCAGCCGCCTCCGGCCCGCCGTCCGCGCCGACCTGCGCGCTGACCACCCGGGTCTCGAGCCCGAGTTCACGCGCCTGGTCGGCGGCGGTGGCGGCCGCCCGCGCCGAGCCCGGCTGCAGACCGTGGTCGACCGTCACGGCGACGGCGCGCACGCCGAGCCTGCCGGCCTCGAACGCCGTGGCAGCCGCGAGCGCGAGCGAGTCCGCGCCGCCGGAGAGCGCGACGATGACCGTTCCGCCCGCAGGGACCGTTCCGAGCGCCTGACGCACGGCCCGTCGCACCTCGGCGACAGCCGGATCGAGCCCGGGGCGGTGTTCCACGACCCCACGGTATCCGGCTCACCGCGCCTCGCACGTGCCGAATTCAGGCTCACTGTGCGCGGCGGCCCCGACACGCCGGGATTCCGCGGCCGCCGCCGGCGTCCAGCCTGAGTTCGGCAGGTCGAAACGCCGCGAGTAGGCTGGTGCGCGGCATCCACCCCCTCACCAAGGAGCACACGCATGGCCTCACACGACGCCGTCATCGAGATCCCCCGCGGCAGCCGCGTGAAGTACGAAGTCGACCACGGAACCGGTCGCGTGTTCCTGGACCGCGTGCTGTTCACCCCGATGGGCTACCCCGCGGATTACGGCTTCTTCGAGAACACCCTGGGCGAGGACGGCGACCCGCTCGACGTGCTCGTGCTCCTGGATGTCACGCTGTTCCCGGGTGTGATGGTCAACGTCCGCCCGGTGGGTGTGCTGAAGATGAAGGACGAAGCGGGCGGCGACGACAAGCTCGTCGCGGTGCTCACGAAGGACCCGCGCTGGAGCCACATCCAGGACCTCGAAGACATCCCGGAGTACACGCGCAAGGAGATCGAGCACTTCTTCGAGCACTACAAGGACCTGGAGCCCAACAAGTGGGTCAAGGTCGATCAGTGGGGCGGCAAGGACGAGGCCGATCGCCTGCTCGCCGAGTCGATCGTGCGCTTCGCCGATCACGAGGGCCAGACCAAGACGCAGGGTGAGGGCGAAGCGCCCAAGACCGTCTGACCGGTTCCGCGTGACAGGCGGATGCCGCGCCCCGGCGCGTCGTCCGCCTTCTGCGTCGGCGACTGAGGCTAGAGCCAGACGCCCCGGTCGGCCATGAACGGCTGCGGGTCGACCGTGCGGCCGTACACGTAGACCTCGAAGTGCAGGTGGCAGCCGAACGAGTTGCCGGTCTGGCCGGTCGCCGCGATGAGCTGGCCCGCGTTCACCCACTGTCCGTAGCCGACATAGAAGCCGCCGTAGGAGATGTGCGCATAGCCGGTGGCGATGCCGCCGCCGTGGTCGATCTTGATGTAGTTGCCGTACCCGCCGTTGTACCCGGCGTAGACGACGGTTCCGGACTGCGCCGCGTAGATGCCCGACCAGCACGCCTGACCGAGGTCGGTGCCCTCGTGGTAGCCGCTCGAGCAGTAGCCGTTGCCGCACTGCACGTAGCGCGGGCCGTAACCGGAGGTCACGCCGCCTGATCCAGGACGCGCCCAGCCGGTGCCGCTGACGGCGCCGCCCGAGCCACCTCCGCCACCGCCCCCGCCGCCACCGCCGCGTGGCCCCCCCCCACGATCGGCTCCCCCGAGGCCTGCCAGGCGCTCACGAGC
>NZ_CAURGG010000008.1:0-167822 GCF_963524805.1 uncultured Microbacterium sp.
GCCGCGTCCTTCGCCGGCGCTTTCCTGCCGCGGCCGCCGCGCGGGCGCGCCGTCGTCGCGGCGGGAGGTGCGTCCTCCGCCGGTGCATCCGCGGCCTCGACCGGCTCGGCGGCTGACGGGTCGCCGGAGTTCTGGTCGGCCGACGCTGTCGCGGACTTGCCGCGCGCGCCGGAACCCCGTGAAGGCGTGCGCGAACCGGCATCCTTCGCGGCGGGCCGCACCGGACGAGGAACGCCCGGAAGGGAGTCGTACGCCTCGAATTCGTCGCAGGCGGCCGCGAGCGATTTCGCCGTGGAGCCGGCCACGCCCACTCCGACGACGTAGCGGCCGAGGCGCCGGCACCGCTGCGCGAGCGGCACATAGTCGGAGTCGCCGGCGACGATCACGACGTGCGTCAGGTCGGGCAGGCGGAACATGTCCTCGACCGCGTCGACCGCGAGACGGATGTCGGCGCCGTTCTTCGCGTAGGCCGCGGCGGGGAACAGCTGGACGAGGTCGACGGCCCGCGCGACCAGCTGCGTGCGGTAGACGGCGTTCACGGGCGAGGACCAGTCCGCGTACGCGCGCGTCAGGACGAGCGTGCCGAACGACGCCGCGTAGTCGATGATCGCGCCGACGTCGATCGTGGCGGCGCTGAGGCGCTCGGCGATCTCGGGGTCATCGGGTGTCTCGATGATGCGCTGTCGATCGCGACCGTAGGAGTTGCGGCCGTGTACGCGGTCGTACCAGGAGATGACGATGTTGTCGAAGTCCAGGTAGACGGCGACGCGGGAGGTCTGCGAGTCGGGCATTGCTCCAGTCTGACAGGCGCGCGCGACGGACTCGCCGATCGCGGCAGCGAGGACTCAGCCTTCGCTGGGGTACCGCAGTCCGATCTGGCGACGCACCTCGTCGAGCGTGCCCATGATGGCGACGGTCTCATCGATCGGCAGGATGTCGCTGTCGTTGCTGCCCGAGGCGACGTAGCGCTCGGCGGCGAGCGCCTGGAACTGCATGCCACGACCCTGGATATGCGACTCGTAGGCCTCCTGCAGAGCGCCATCCGAGCCGACCAGCCGGAAGGTCGTAGGGGTGTACCAGGTCTGATCGATGTCGATGCGGGCCTCGGTGCCGATCACGTGAGCCGTGTTGGGGCCGCCTGCATGGGACGCCGACAGCGAGGTGGACAGCGCCCCGCCGGCGTGCGTGAAGATCGTGGCGACCTCGTCGTCGACGCCGGTCGCACCGATCGTGGCCGTCGCAGTGACGCTCACCGGGGCGCCGAGCATGTCCCAGGCGAACGACACGGGGTAGATCCCGAGGTCCAGCAGCGCGCCGCCTCCGAGGTCGAGATTGTTGAGGCGATGAGCCGGGTCGGTGGAGATCTTCTGCGTGTGGTCGGCGAGCACCGCGCGGATCTCTCCCAGCGCACCGGACTCCACGAGTTCGCGCACGCGGATCATGTGCGGAAGGTAGCGGGTCCACATCGCCTCCATCGCGAGCAGACCCGTGCGCGCGGCGACGTCGCGGATCGACGCCGCCTCGGTCCCGGTGAGGGCGAAGGGCTTCTCCACGAGGACATGCTTGCCGTGCTCGAGCGCGAGGATCGCGTTCTCGGCATGCAGCGGGTGCGGCGTGGAGACGTAGATGATGTCCACGTCCGGGTCGTCGACGAGCGCTTCGTACGAGCCGTGGACGCGCGGAACCTCGAATTCCGCGGCGAACCGCTCACCCGATTCGACGGAGCGGGAGCCCACCGCGACGAGGTCGAGGGCCGCCGTTCGCAGGTCGCTCGCGAAGGCATGGGCGATGCCGCCCGTGGCAAGGATTCCCCAGCGCAGTCCAGTCATGCCTCGAGCGTAGCGCCGGGGGCACGCGATGATCGCCGCGGGGCGGTATCGGCCAGCGGGGCCAGCGGCGCAAGCGCTCCTTCCAGGTCGGCGATCACGTCCGCAGGATCCTCCAGGCCGATCGACAGCCGGATGGTCGTGGACGAGATTCCGGCTTCGGCCCGCTGTGCGGGGGAGAGGTGGCTGTGCGTCATCGATGCCGGGTGGGCGATCAGACTGCGCGCATCGCCGATGTTCGCGACGAGTCGCACGACGCGCAGGCGCGCGATCGCGGCCTCCACCCGGGCGAAGTCGTCGGCGTCGTCGCTGCCGGGGTGCAGGTCGAACGAGAAGACGGATGCCGCGCCCCGCGGCAGGTACCGGTGGGCGAGGTCGTGCCACGGGCTCGACGGCAGCCCCGGGTGGTTGACACGCGCCACGGCGGGGTGCCGCTCGAGGAACTGCGCAACCGCCTGCGCGCTCGCACTGTGGCGTGCCATGCGCAGATCGAGCGTCTCCAGCCCCTGCAGCAGCTGGAACGCGTTGAAGGCGGGCAGCGACGGGCCGAGGTCGTGGACGTACTTCGTCTTGACCAGAGCGATGAAGGCTGAACCGGTCGTCCCGAATCGCTCCACCAGGCTGCCGCCGGGCGCCCGCGGGTAGGCCTGGGTCAGCTGCGGCCATCGGTCAGGCTCCCGGGTGAAATCGAACGTGCCGAGGTCGACCACCACCCCACCGAGAGAGGTCCCGTGGCCCCCCAGGAACTTGGTGGCCGAATGCACCACGATGTCCGCGCCGTGGTCCTTCACGCGCTGGAGGTAGGGAGTGGCGACGGTGTGATCGACCACCAGCGGAACGCCGGCCTCGCGGGCGACCGCTGCGACCGCGCGCACATCCAGCACCTGGGCGTTGGGGTTCGTGACCGATTCGGCGAACAGCGCGCGGGTGGTCGGACGGACGGCCGCCGCCCAGGCGCCCGCATCGTCCTGGTCCACGAAAGTGACCTCGATGCCCCAGTCGGCGAAGGTGTCCTGGAGCAGGTCGACGGTGCCGCCGTACAGCTGCCTGGCGGCCACGATGTGCTCGCCCCGTTTGGCGAGGGCCAGGAGCGCGACCGCGACGGCGGCCTGCCCCGATGCGACCGCGGCGGCTGCCACGCCGTCGTCCAGCGCGGCCACGCGCTCTTCGAGGACGAGCACGGTCGGATTGGCGGCCCGGCTGTAGATGTTGCCGTCGCGGCGCAGTGCGAACAGGTCGCGAGCTTCGCTGAGAGACGCGAACTCGAAGGCGTTCGACTGGTAGATGGGCGGCACGGCGGTGTTCTGCGCCGCGCCGGCGACGTATCCCGCCTGCACCTGCGCCGTAGCGAACGAACGGGAAGCCTCGGACATGCTTCCATCCTCGGGGAGCGCCCGAGTTCGCGCCGTCGCGTGTCGAAGTGTTGCGCGCCGCCTACGAGGGAGCCCCGGCAGTGCCTCCCGGCGCGGGGGGCACCTCCGACGTGCCGAGCAGGAACGCGACGATGTCGATGGATCTTCCCTCCAGCGTCGGTCCGCGCCCGAACGCCCAGTCCGCGTCCGTGGCGCGGAGGGCGTGACCGGCCACGACTACCCGTCGCTCCAAGGGCGCTGCCGTCGCGGCGTAGAGCGCCACGGCCCCCCACGTCGTGGCAGACAGGCGGGGTTCTGCATCGAGCGCAGCGCCGATACGCAGAACGGCGCGGACGGCGTGGGAGAGGGCCCGGACCCCTCGGCGACGCCCCGCTCGCACGCCGGAGGAGAGTTCGCTGAGGAGGGAGACCGGGCCGACACCGGCGATGGCGCTCGCATCCTTGTCCAGGCGAGCGTCCACGACGAATCGCCGGGCAAGAATCGCGCTCGTCGCTTCGTCCGCCGAGCTGGTCGAGAGCAGGCGGGCTGCCTCATCGATGACGTCGGCCAGAGCGACGCGCCGATCCGATGTGACCTGCGACTCGTCCACCCGAGGCCGATTGCTCAGCGGCAGATCGTGCGCGAAGTCCGACATGCGATCAGCGTACGCTCCGACGCCGATGTGACAGAGATGTGACGACGAGCCGACTCCGCCCAGCCTTCACGGTGGTCTTCGTGTGACAGTCACATGGACGCGCCTCCGGCTGGCACTACTTCGTGCATAATGACAGACAAAGCGTGTGACCGTGCGCATGCCGCTTCGTGCATTCGGCGGGTTCCGCTGCGACGTGCCGATGGGGGTGGAGCGACCGATGACGGAGGATGCCGCCGGTCGGAGGCCCAGCATCCGCGACGTCGCCCGGCTCGCCGATGTCTCGCATCAGACCGTCTCCCGTGTGCTCAACGACCACCCCAGCATCCGGCCCGAGACGCGTGAGCGCGTGCTGCAGGTGATCGAGCAGCTGCAGTACACGCCGAATCGCGCGGCCCGCGCGCTCGTGACCAGCAGGTCGCGGACGATCGGCATCCTTTCGGCTTCGCGAACGGATTACGGGCCCGCATCCAGCATCGCCGCCATCGAATCGGCGGCGCAGGCGCGCGGATATTGGGTGAGCACGGTCAACATCGTCGCGTCGGAGCCCGACTCCATCCAGGCCGGCGTCGCCCACCTCATGGGGCAGTCCGTCGAGGGGCTCGTCGTCATCGCGCCTCAGATGCGGGTGTTCCGCTCTCTGGCGGCGCAGCGCATCGACGTGCCCTACGTCACGCTGCAGTCCACCGGTCTGGACAAGGATCACGCGCTGACGGTCGACCAGATCGCGGGTGCGCGGCTTGCGACGAAACACCTGATCAATCTGGGACATCGCAGCATCTATCACCTCGCCGGGCCGCAGGACTGGATAGAGGCGGAGTCGAGGATGCGGGGATTCCTGGAGGAGATGTCCGCCAGCGACATCCCCACGACGGCGCCCGTCCTCGGTGACTGGACGGCCGAGTTCGGGTATTACGCCGGACGTGAGCTGCTGCAGGTCAGGGATTTCACGGCGATCTTCTCGTCCAACGACCAGATGGCTCTGGGGCTCATCCATGCCATCAGGGACGAAGGGCTCGAGGTGCCGCGTGACATCAGCGTCGTCGGCTTCGACGACATCCCCGAGGCTCCCCACTTCTGGCCGCCGTTGACGACCATCCGGCAGGACTTCCCCGAACTCGGCCGCCGGTGCGTCGATCTCCTGCTCGGTCCTGCGGACGGACAGTCCGCCGTGCCGGCAGCCGTCATCATGCCGGAGCTGATCGTTCGGGCCTCGACCGGCCCCGTCCGCTGACGTCGAGGATCCGTTACCAACCTGAGACACGTCTCGGTTGACACCGCAACTCACCTCGAAGCTATAGTTGCGCAATGTGAACGGTCACATGGACCGTCGCCGGAGACGTTCAGGACGAAGGAGTCGATCAGTGGGCCAGGGCAGAGACGCCGAGACGCGGGACCGCTACGCAGAGGGTGTGAAGACCGAAGTGACGATCGCCCGAGTGCGCTCGGAGATCGCGACGCTGCACTCGGAGCTGGTGCGCAACGGCCTGGTGGTCTGGACGGGCGGGAACGTGTCGGGGCGGGTTCCCGGTGCCGACCTCTTCGTGATCAAACCGTCCGGGGTCTCCTACGACGATCTGGGCCCCGAGAACATGATCCTCTGCGACCTCGACGGCAACGTCGTGCCCGGAACCCCGGGCAGCGAGCGGTCGCCGTCGAGCGACACCGCCGCACACGCCTACGTGTACCGCAACATGCCGGAGGTCGGCGGTGTGGTGCACACGCACTCCACCTACGCGGTGGCATGGGCGGCGCGCGGCGAGGAGATCCCCTGCGTGATCACCGCGATGGCCGACGAATTCGGCGGGCCCATCCCCGTCGGCCCCTTCGCCATCATCGGTGACGATTCGATCGGCCGCGGGATCGTGGAGACCCTGACCGGTCACCGCTCACGGGGGGTTCTGATGCAGAACCACGGCCCCTTCACGATCGGCACGAGCGCGAAAGACGCCGTCAAAGCCGCCGTCATGCTCGAGGACGTCGCACGCACCGTCCACCTCGCGCGCCAGGGCGGCGCGGTCATCCCACTTCCGCAGGACGCGATCGACCGGCTCTATGCCCGGTACCAGAACGTCTACGGGCAGAACGCCGACGACCGCCGGGAGACTCCGGCGGCGCGAGGCGACAACTGAATATCGGCACCACGACGAAGATGTCCACACGAAAGGAAACACAATGAGGGGCAAGAAGATCCTGCTCGCGGCCGTTGCCGCAAGCGCACTGATGCTGTCTGCATGCTCGGGCGCGAGCTCCGACAGCGGCAGCGGTTCCGACGGCGGCGGAGACGGCGGCCTCATCGGCGTCGCGATGCCGACCAAGAGCTCGGAACGATGGATCCAGGACGGCGACGCCGTCAAGGCGGCTCTGGAGGACGCCGGATACACGGTCGACCTGCAGTACGCCGAGGACGACATCCCGACCCAGGTCTCGCAGATCGAGAACATGATCACCAAGGGCGCCGAGGCGCTCATCGTCGCCTCGATCGATGGGACGACGCTCTCGGAGGTCCTGCAGACCGCTGCCGACAGCGACATCCCGGTGATCGCGTACGACCGACTGATCCGCGACACCGAGAACGTCGACTACTACGCGACCTTCGACAACTTCCTCGTCGGCCAGCAGCAGGCGTGGACGGTGCTCAACGGCCTCGGCTTGACGGACCTCGAGGGGAATCCGACGGAGGGTGCTCCTGAGGGACCCTTCAACATCGAGCTGTTCGCCGGCTCGCTGGACGACAACAACGCGTTCTTCTTCTTCAACGGCGCGATGGACGTGCTCCAGCCGCTGATCGACGATGGGACCCTGGTCGTCCAGTCCGGTCAGACCGAGATCGAGCAGGCCGCCACGCTCCGCTGGGACGGCGAGACCGCCCAGAGCCGCATGGAGGACATCCTCACCGCCAACTACTCGGACGGCACGAAGGTCGACGCGGTCCTGTCGCCCTATGACGGCATCTCGCGAGGCATCATCTCGGCTCTGACGGATGCCGGCTACACGGTCGGTGACGAATGGCCCATCATCTCGGGGCAGGACGCCGAGATCGACTCCGTCAAGGCGATCCTCTCCGGCGAGCAGTACGCGACGATCTTCAAAGACACGCGTGAGCTCGCCAAGGTGGCCGCCGCCATGGCCGTCGCGCTGCTGAACGGCGAAGAGCCCGAGGTCAACGACACCGAGACGTACGACAACGGCGTGAAGGTCGTCCCGTCGTACCTGCTCGGCCCGGTGCCCGTCGTCAAGGACAACGTCGAGTCGGCCCTGGTCGAGACCGGCTACTGGACGGCAGACGAGCTCGGCCTCTAACCAGGTCGACGCGATATCGAGCGAACAATCGGCAGTGGGGGCGGGTTCGCGCCCGTCCCCACCGCCCGTCCGCTACGCTCCCCCCAGTCAGTCACCACGAGGAAGTCTGCGACCATGACCAGCAACATCCTGGAGATGCGCGGCATCACCAAGACCTTCCCGGGCGTCAAGGCGCTCGCGAACGTGAACTTCACCGTCGCGCAGGGCGAGATCCACGCGATCTGCGGCGAGAACGGCGCGGGCAAGTCCACCCTCATGAAAGTGCTCTCGGGCGTCTACCCCCACGGCACCTACGACGGAGACATCGTCTACGCCGGCGAGGAGGTGCAGTTCAAGAACCTGCGCGACAGCGAGGCCAAAGGCATCGTGATCATCCACCAGGAGCTCGCCTTGAGCCCCTACCTCTCCATCGCCGAGAACATCTTCCTCAACAACGAGCGCAAGGGCGCCGGTCGTCTGATCGACTGGAACGTCACCAACTTCGAGGCGGCCAAGCTTCTGGCACGGGTCGGCCTGCGCGAGAACCCCACGACGATCATCAATCAGCTGGGCGTCGGCAAGCAGCAGCTCGTGGAGATCGCCAAGGCACTCTCCAAAGAGGTGAAGCTGCTCATCCTCGATGAGCCGACGGCGGCGCTGAACGACGAGGACTCCGACCACCTGCTCGAGCTCATCCTCAGCCTCCGCGCGGAGGGGATCACCTCGATCATCATCAGTCATAAGCTGAACGAGATCAAGAAGGTCGCCGACACCGTCACGATCATCCGCGACGGCAAGACGATCGAGACGATCGCGAAGGCCGACGTCACCGAGGACCGGATCATCAAGGACATGGTGGGCCGCGATCTCGAGCACCGCTACCCCGACCACGAGCCGCATCTCGGCGACGAGCTGCTGCGGGTCGAGGACTGGACCGCGCACCACCCGCAGGACCCGTCGAGGGTCATGGTGGACAACGTGTCGATCAACGTGCGAGCCGGTGAGATCGTCGGCATCGCCGGGTTGATGGGGGCAGGCCGCACCGAGTTCGCGATGAGCCTGTTCGGCCACAGCTACGGCTCCCGCATCTCGGGCAAGGTCTTCATGCGCGGCAAGGAGATCAAGACGCGCACGGTCGCCGAGGCGATCGACAACGGCATCGCGTACGCGACCGAGGATCGCAAGACCTACGGACTCAACCTCATCGAGGACATCAAGCGCAACATCTCGATGGCGTCGCTGA
This sequence comes from uncultured Microbacterium sp., assembly GCF_963524805.1. GTDB lineage: Bacteria > Actinomycetota > Actinomycetes > Actinomycetales > Microbacteriaceae > Microbacterium. The sequence goes on from NZ_CAURGG010000008.1 coordinate 8,356, forward strand.
AGAAGCTCGAACGGGGCGGACTCGTCAACGACAACGAGGAGTACAAGGTCGCCGACGAGTACCGCAGGAGCATGAACATCAAGGCTCCGAACGTGCTGGTCAAGACCGGCAAGCTCTCGGGCGGCAATCAGCAGAAGGTCGTGCTGTCGAAGTGGATCTATTCCGATCCCGACGTGCTCATCCTCGACGAACCCACGCGCGGCATCGACGTGGGCGCCAAATACGAGATCTACACGATCATCAACAAGCTCGCCGCCTCGGGGAAGGGCATCATCGTGATCTCGTCCGAGCTGCCCGAGCTGCTCGGCATCTGCGATCGCGTCTACGCGATCTCGGAAGGTCGCATCACCGGTGAGCTTCCCATCCAGGACGCCACGCCCGAATCCGTTCTGAAGCTCATGACCATGGAGAAGCCCCGCTGACGGGGTCTGGAGAAGAAGAGAAATGTCCAACAGCACTGAGGCCGTCGGCGCGCAGATCAACCCGCCCGACAACAAGTTCACCGAGCGGATCTCGCACGTCCTGTCCGACCTCGGCAAGAACGGCATCTTCATCGCCCTGATCGCGGTGGTGACGCTGTTCGCCATCCTGACCGACGGCATCCTGCTGCGGCCGCAGAACATCTCCAACCTCGTCGTGCAGAACGGGTACATCCTCGTTCTGGCCATCGGCATGGTCATGATCATCATCGCCGGGCACATCGACCTGTCCGTCGGATCCGTCGCGGCATTCGTCGGTGCGTGTTCGGGCGTCTTCGCCGTCGAGATGGGGCTGCCCTGGTGGCTGTCGGTCATCCTTTCGCTCGGCATCGGCGCACTCGTCGGGGCCTGGCAGGGGTTCTGGGTCGCAGCCGTCGGCATCCCCGCCTTCATCGTCACGCTCGCGGGCATGCTCATCTTCCGTGGCCTCGCCCTGGTGGTGCTCGGCAACGCCAACATCGGGTCCTTCCCGACGGAGTACCGCGGGCTGGGCAACGGGTTCATCTCGGGCGTGTTCGGCGAGACCGAACCTGACGTGTTCACGCTTCTCGTGGGCGCCGTCGCAGTGGTCGCGTTCGTCGTCCAGCAGGTGCGCACCCGTCGCGGCCGGGCGAAGTACGGACAGGCCGTCGAGCCGCTCGTCTGGTTCATCGTCAAGCTCGTGCTGATCGCCGCCGTGCTCGGCTGGTTCGCCTGGGCGCTCGCGTCCTACAAGGGCATCCCGGTCACACTGATCATCCTGGCCGTCCTCGTCCTGGTCTACGGGGTCGTCATGAACCGGACCGTGTTCGGACGCCACATCTACGCGATCGGCGGCAACCGGCACGCAGCCGAGCTCTCCGGCATCAAGACCCGCCGCGTCGACTTCTGGCTTTTCGTCAACATGGGCGTGCTGGCAGCTCTCGCCGGGCTGATCTTCACCGCCCGGCTGAACCTCGCCGGCCCGAAGGCGGGAACGGGATTCGAGCTGGAGGCCATCTCCGCCGCGTTCATCGGGGGAGCGGCCGTCCAGGGCGGTGTCGGCACGATCGGCGGCGCGATCATCGGCGGCCTGATCATCGGCGTGCTGAACAACGGCATGTCGATCATGGGCATCGGCATCGAGTGGCAGCAGGCGGTCAAGGGACTGGTGCTCCTGCTGGCCGTGGCGTTCGATGTCTACAACAAGCGCCGCGCGGGCAACTGAGGAGCGACCGATGGCTGATCTGGAAGGCAAGAAAGAGGGCGTCTCGGCCGCCCGGATCGGCATCTGGGTCGTCGTTTCGGGGATCGGGCTGTACATGGTGATCTCCGGGCTCGTCGGCGCGCTGGCGGGCGGCGGCTGACCAGCCGGGCGTTCGGGCCGCGCCAGTGTTTCGAAGTGTTGCCTGGGCGGTCGAACTGTTTCCGTTGCGGGGGCGCATGAGAGCCTCAGACGAGCACGATGGATTCCATGGCCCTCTTGATCACCCCCGCTGAGCTGGCCGACCTGCTTGCTTCCGACGGCACCGTGCGGGTGCTGGACGTCCGCTGGCGCCTCGACCGGCCCGAGGGCCGGCCCGAGTATCTCGACGGGCATGTACCCGGTGCCGTCTACGTCGACCTCGACCTCGAGCTCGCCCGCAAGGGCGAGCCGGTCGAGGGCCGGCATCCGCTCCCCACGCGGGAGGCGCTGCAAGTCGCGGCCCGGCGATGGGGCGTGACCGCCGAGACCACGGTCGTGGCGTACGACGACGTGCAGTCGGTCGCCGCAGCCCGGGCGTGGTGGCTGCTGGAACGCAGCGGCGTGTCGGACGTGCGGGTGCTGGACGGCGGCCTTCGTGCCTGGATCGCGGCGGGCCTGCCGCTGCAGACGGGAGACGTGCAGCCTGCCCCCGGGGACATCGTGCTGACCGACATCGCCGACGGCGTCGCATCGATCGAGGACGCCGCGGGCTGGTCGCGCGAGGGGGTCCTGCTCGATGTGCGCGCACCGGAGCGCTACCGGGGTGAGCTCGAGCCGCTGGACCCGGTCGCCGGGCACGTGCCCGGCGCGGTCAACCTTCCCACGACGGCGCACGTCCACGCCGGACGATTCCTCGAACCCGACGTGCTCCGGGCCTCCTTCGCCTCCGCCGGCATCACTTCGGAGACTCCCGTCGCGGCCTACTGCGGGTCGGGCGTCACGGCCGCCCACACCGCCTTCGCCGGTGCGCTCGCCGGTATCGAGGTCACGGTCTATCCCGGGTCGTGGAGCCAGTGGTCCAACACCCGAGGTCGCCCGGTCGCGACCGGACCCACCCCGGCAGGACGGGTGGGTCCGGCGTGAGCGGGTCTGCCTACGGGACCAGCGTGATCTTGCCGTCGGACCCCGCGTCGAGAGCGCGGTGGGCGGCGGCGGCATCGGCGAGCGGGAACGACGGGCCGAGTTCGACCGAGAAGCTGCCGGCAGCCATGAGGGCGAGGGCGACGGGAACCGCTTCGGCGCGCCAGATCAGCTCGCGCTGGGTCATCGGCTTGGGTCCGCCGCCCGAGAACGCTCGGATGCCGAAGGATGCGGCATCCCTACCCCGAACGAGTGTCGCGATCCGCTCCCGGTCCGCGACGAGCTCGAGCGACGCGTTGATCGCCTCATCGGTGCCCGCCGCGTCGAGGGCCACCGTCACGCCCTGAGGGGCCGCGGCCCGGACGCGCTCGACAAGGCCCTCCCCGTAGGCGACCGGGATCGCGCCGAGGTCGCGGATCCGATCGAACCGGCGCTCGGACGAGGTGGCGACCACCGTCGCCCCCCACAGGCGCGCGAACTGGATCGCCGCCTGGCCCACCGACCCGGACCCGGCGTGGATGAGAAGCGTGTCGTTCGGTCCCACAGCGAGCGAGCGCAGAGCCTGATAGGCGGTGCCGATCGGAATGCCGAGCGCCGCGCCTTCGGCGGCGCTGACCTGCGGCGGTCGCGGCTGCAGCTTGCCCGCGTCCACGACGATCTCGGACGCGTAGGCGCCCGATGCGCCGAACACCACGACGGCGTCGCCCACCCGGAAGCCGTCCACGTCGTCGCCCACGGCCGAGACGACGCCCGCCGCATCGGCGCCGGCCCGACGCGGCTCGCTGATCTCGCCCGACGGGCGCACACCGGCGCGCAGCTTCGCGTCGATCGGGTTGATGCCGGCCGCCTCGATGCGGACCGCCACCTCACCCGGCCCCGGCGTCGCATCGGGGATGTCGATCAGGGTGAGGACCTCGGGTCCGCCGAACTCGGTGTATGCGATCGCGTGAGCCATGATCTCTCCAACTTCTCCGTCCGTTCGGGCTATTCCCGTCTCACTCGCGCAGCGACTTCTGGATGCGCTGCAGCGAGACCGGCTCGGCGGTGCCGAGGTGCTGTGCGAACAGGCTGATCCGATACTCCTCGAGGAGCCACCGCGTGCGCACGAGTGAGGCCGGTGCGTCGGCAGAGGGAGGAATCGTCCCGCCCGCCTCGGCGTAGACCGCTGCCGCGCGCTCGAACTCCGTCATGCGCTGCCGGTCGCGGCCGGGGTTGTCGACGAGCCCGTCCACCCGCTCCTTCGCCCCGCGCAGATAGCGCGGCACGTGGGCAAGACGGGCGACGCCGATCGTGGACACGAAACCGGGGAAGACCAGCCCCGCCAGCTGCCCCTTCACGTCGTTGAGCGCGCCGAGGAGGGTGAGCGAGTTCTGCGAGCGCAGGGCGCGATCGGCGTCGCGCGCGGCCGTGAGGATGCCGGCGGTGAGCGACACCGTGCGGAAGGTCTCATCGACCACGGCCGCCGACAGCGCATCGCGCACGCGCTCGAACTCCGCCCGGGTGCGCACGACCGCTCCGCGCGCGGTGCGGGTGAGCACGTCATCCGCCACGGCGAGACGGGCGTCCTCGACCAGGGTCCGCGCAGACGGATACGGCGATGTCGCGAGCGCCAGCTTCTCGGATGAAGTCAGGTGCTCGAGCACGTACGACGCCGGAGAGGCAACGGCGAGCAGCAGCAGGCGCCGCACGCCTGCGCGGGTCGCTCGCTCGGCCGCCTCGGGCGTCGACTCGATCCGCAGTCCCGCACTCGCGCCTTCGTCCACGAGTGCGGGATATCCGCGGACGACGCCGCCGGCGACGCGCGTATCCACGACCTCGGGGAGGTCACCGAAGTCCCAGTCGGTGAGTCCCGAGCGCGGAGTGATCCCGATCGCGGCGGGCGAGGGCGACACGGGAGCTTCGGGGCCGGGACGCTTCGTCCCGCGGAGCTCGCTCGCCGGCCGCGCCAGAGACTTCTCGACCGACGTCCGGGCGCGCTCGGAGAACCGCCGCTGCAGCTCGGCGAGGTCCCGGCCCGACCCGAGCGGCCTGCCGCGCTCGTCGACGACCCGGAACGAGATCTGCAGATGGGCCGGAACCCGGTCCAGCTCGAAGTCGGCGGCGCGCACGGGCTGGTTGGCGACGCGCTGGATGCGGGCGGCCAGAGCGTCTCGCAGCGATGCCGGCGGCATCCCGTCGTGCGCCTCCGGTCCCTGGCCGGCTAGGTCTTCGGCGAACCGGGTCGCCCAGTCGGCGGCGGGGACCACGTGCCGCCGGATCGCCTTGGGCAGAGCCCGCAGCAGCGCCGTGATCATCTCATCGCGCATGCCCGGAACCTGCCAGTCGAAGCCGTCGGGTCGCATCTGCGCCAGCAGTGCCAGCGGCACGATGGCCGTCACACCGTCGTCTTCGGCGCCCGGTTCGAAACGGTAGGCCAGGCTCAGCACCTGGTCGGCCTGCCGCCACCGCGCCGGGAAGGCCCGCTCGTCACTGCGGGCGGCATCCTCGAGCAGATCGGCTTCGGTCATGTCCAACAGGCGCGGAGTGCGCTGAGCCGCGTCGCGCCACCATGCCTCGAACGAGCGCACGTCGTAGACGTCGCGAGGGATCCGCGCGTCGTAGAACGCGAAGACCGCCTCGTCGCCGACGAGGATGTCGCGGCGCCGCTCGCGCTCCTCGATCTTCTCCAGCCGGCGCCGCAGCTCGAGGTTGCGTCGCTCGAAAGCGGTGAGGCGCTTGTCGAGCCCTGCGGGATCCCACTCGCCCTCGACGAGGGCGTGGCGCACGAAGAGCTCGCGCGCGAGCGGCCGGTCGAAGCGGGCGAGCTGCGCGCGGCGGCGCGGGATGATCTCGACGCCGAAGAGGGTGACCTTCTCGTAGACGGATGCCGCCCCGGCCGCCTTCGACCAGTGCGGCTCGCTGAGCTGGCGCTTGGCGAGGTCGCCGGCGAGCGACTCGGCCCAGGCGGGGTCGATGCTCGCAACAGTGCGGGCGAAGAGGCGCGATGTCTCGACGAGCTCCGCCGCCATCACGGCGGAGGGGCGCTTCTTGCGCAGGCCCGAGCCCGGAAAGATCAGGAACCGGGCGCCGCGGGCGCCCAGGTACTCCGCGGCCGGCTGACGCTTGGACTCCGCGCGACCCCCGGTGCTCGGCTTCGCGGGGCTGCGCTCGTCGAGGATGCCGATGTGCGACAGCAGCCCCGACAGAATCGCTCGGTGCAGATCGTCGGGGTCGGCCGTGGTGCCCTCCGGCTGCTTGTCGTCTCGCCTCGCCCCCACGAGGGTGCGCAGCTGACGGTGCACGTCGACCCATTCACGCACGCGCACGTAGTTGAGATGCTCCGACCGGCAGAGCCTCCGGAACGCGCTCGATCCGAGGGTCGCCTGCTGCTCCTGCAGGTGATTCCACAGATTCAGGAGCGTGACGAAGTCGCTCGTCGGGTCGACGAACCGCGCGTGCAGCCGGTCCGCTTCCTCCCGTCGCTCCTCGGGGCGCTCCCGGACGTCTTGAATGGACATGCCGGCCACGATCGCGAGAACGTCGCGCTGCACGCCGATCCGCTTCGCCTCGATCAGCATGCGCGCGAAGCGCGGATCGATCGGCAGCCGCGAGATCTCCCGGCCCAGGTCCGTGAGGCGCGCGGCTTCGCCCGCCCTGCGATCGGAGGTGCGGACGGCGCCCAGTTCGATCAGCAGGTCCAACGCCGCCTTCACGCCGCGGGAGTCCGGCGGGGTGAGGAACGGGAACGCCGCGATGTCGCCGAACCCGAGCGAGAGCATCTGCAGGATCACGGAGGCGAGGCTCGTGCGCAGGATCTCCGGCTCGGTGAACGCAGGGCGGGCCTCGAAGTCCTCTTCGGCGTACAGGCGGATCGCGATGCCGGGCGCGGTGCGGCCGGCCCGACCGGAGCGCTGCTGCGCGGAGGCCTGTGAGATCGCCTCGATCGGCAGCTGCTGGATCTTGGTGCGCGCGCTGTACCGGGAGATGCGGGCGGTGCCGGTGTCGATCACGTACCGGATGCCGGGCACGGTGAGACTCGTCTCGGCGACGTTCGTCGCGAGGATCACCCGCCGGCGCACGCCCGCGACCTTCGAGGGCTCGAAAACGCGGTGCTGCTCCGCGGCGCTGAGCCGCCCGTAGAGCGGCAGCACCTCGGTGGGTGCGGCTTCTTTCGCGTACATGCCGCGAACGGCATCGGTGGCATCGCGGATCTCCGCCTCCCCGGGCAGGAACACCAGGACGTCTCCGGCCGGCTCGCGGTCGAGCTCGCGCAGTGCCGCCGTGATGCCGTCGACCTCGTCGGCCGCGGCGTCTTCCGGACCGCGATAGCGGACCTCCACGGGATACGTCCGTCCCGACACCTCGATGATCGGCGCGGGATCGCCCGCGGCATCCGCGAAGTGCTTCGCGAAGCTCTGCGGGTCGATCGTCGCGCTGGTGACGATCACGCGCAGGTCCGGACGCTGGGGCAGCACTTGCGTGAGGTAGCCGATGAGGAAGTCCACGTTGAGCGAGCGCTCGTGCGCTTCGTCGACGATGATCGTGTCGTAGCGGCGCAGGAGGCGATCGCGGTGGATCTCATTCAGGAGGATGCCGTCGGTCATGAGCGTGACACGCGTGTCGTCCTGCACCTTGTCGGTGAAGCGGACCTTGTAGCCGACCGTCGCGCCGAGCGGCACCTCGAGCTCTTCGGCGATCCGCTCTGCGATCGTGCGCGCCGCGATGCGGCGGGGCTGGGTGTGTGCGATGCGGGTCCGGCCGAGCTCGAGGCAGATCTTCGGCAACTGCGTGGTCTTGCCGGAGCCGGTCGCGCCGGCGACGATGACGACCTGATGGTCGCGGATCGCGCGCGCGATCTCATCGCGCGCGGCGCTGACGGGCAGCTCCGGCGGATACGAGATGACGGGTTCGGGCGCGGGCATAGCCTTCGATCGTACCGAGTGACGGGCGACCCCGGCTGGGTATCGCCCGTCACTCGGCTCAGCGCTCGTTCGGGTCAGGCCCCGTCGTTCTGCCTCACTCCGAGTGGACGACGACCGCGGAAGGCGAGCGCGCCGCCGCCGAGGGCCATCATCACCAGGGCTGCCGCCAGCAGACCGCCGGTGCCCTCAGCGCCGGTCGCGGCCAGCGCCGCCGGCTTCGGCGGAGTCGGCGGTACGACCGGGCACGCGGCGACGGTGAATGCAGCCTGGGCGGAGACTGACGTCTCGTCATCCGAATGCCACGCGATGTCGAACGCGTAATCACCGGGCGGCAGGTTCGGGAACGTCACGGGGAACGCGTCGGAGTCAACGTCCTCCAGCACGCCGTCCGTCGTGGTGCCATCCGGCCCGGTGAGCATCCACGAGTAATCCTCGCCCGCGACCAAGCCGGTGAGGTTGACGACTGCCTCACCGTTGGCGCCCGTCGTGCAGGCGGTGGCCTGTGCCGTGACACCGAGAATCGGGCAATCCTCGACCGTGAACTCCTGCTCGTCGACCGTCTCCCATTCTCCGGCGATGATCGCCTGCTGGAGGGTCACGGTGTACATGCCTCCCGGCAGGCCCTCCCAGAAGAAGGATCCGTCACCCGATTCGCCCTCCGGCACGACCGCGGTATCGATCACGCCATCCTGATCGCTGACGATCACGCGGTAGGAGACATCGCCCTGCAGGTCGTAGAGCCACACAGTCAGCGAAGGAGCCGTGTAGACGGCGCAGGTCGTGGGCTCGATGACCATGAACGGAGGTTCCGGCGGCGCTTCGGGAATGTTGCAGTCGTTCTTGTAGATCGCCTGACCCTCCGCGTCCCAGTTCAACCCCTCGAAGTAGCCCCCGTCGTAAGAGAACGGGGGGATGATGTCACCCCACGCCGTGTGCTTCGGGATGGCGGGATAGAAGACCTCCCCGGTGTGGTCTGCGTGACCCGAGACGTCACCATCGGCCGCAGGCTCATTAACGATGTACGGATTCTTGTACGACGACGTTGCGTGGCAGATTTGAACCTTCTTTACGACCGCCTCACTCGGCGGGACGAGCAGCAGTTGCACCTCGGAGGGTACGTCGGCCGTCCTCGAGGCTTGACCCCCGGCCGCAGTATCCTCGGCTGCGGCCGTTGACTCATCCTCTGCGAGCGGATCCACAGCCGGCTGTTCCTCGGACGTGTCGCTTTGCTCTTCAGGCGGAGTTGCGGTCCCTTCGGGCGGCGTCTCCGCCGCTGCATCCGGAGCAGGGACGGCGGTGTCGTCCACCGGCGCACTGTTGTCGTCGGTGCGCGTGGTGGTGTCCTGAACGACGGAGTCGCTCGGCGGGCTGACGGTGTCGTCCGCCATCGCCGGGGCGGCCGTCAACATGACTCCCGACGCCGTCATCGTAGCGATGACGATGCCCGCAACCGTCGTGCGCCAGTCGCGGCGCGGTACCCCCCGGCCAGGAGACCCGGCGTCACTTCTTGATGTGCGACGTTGGACGCCGCGGATGAGCGCGAACACAGATCCCCCTTGATCGACTGCGCCGCATCCCCCGGCGAGAATCCGTCCCGTGCCGGCTCGATCCCCAATCGAATTCCGGCGGACGTATGTGCGCATTCTAGAAGCGGCGCCGCCTTCAGCAACAGAGGCATAATGAACCCCGGTGCCCCGGTGAGGCGAGGACCCGGCTCTCCGGAGGATCGGACGGGCAGCTCGGGTGCCTTCTAGGCTGGAGCGCATGACGACGATCCCCACGCTTCAGCTCAACGACGGCTACGACATCCCCCAGCTCGGCTACGGCGTCTTCCGGGTGCCGCCCGCCGACACCGAGCGCGCAGTGAGCGAGGCCTTCGAGGTCGGCTACCGCCACATCGACACGGCAGCGATCTACGGCAACGAAGAGGGCGTCGGCGCCGCGATCGCCCGCAGCGGCATCCCGCGCAAAGAGCTGTTCATCACCACGAAGCTCTGGAACGACCGGCACGACGGGGAGGAACCGCACTCCGCGATCCGCGAAAGCCTCGGCAAGCTGGGTCTCGAGCAGGTGGACCTGTACCTGATCCACTGGCCGACGCCCGCGAAGGACAACTACCTGCACGCCTGGGAGAAGCTCATCGAGCTGCGCGAGGCGGGCCTGACCCGCAGCATCGGCGTCTCCAACTTCCTGGTGCCGCACCTCGAGCGCATCGTCGCGTCGACCGGGGTCGTGCCCGCCGTCGACCAGATCGAGCTGCACCCGGCTCACCAGCAGCGGGGGATCACCGACTGGGCGGCCGCGCAGGGTGTGCGCATCGAGGCGTGGGGACCCCTCGGCCAGGGCAAGTACGACCTGTTCGATCTCCCGGCGGTGAAGGACGCGGCCTCCAGCCACGACAAGTCTCCCGCTCAGGTGGTGCTGCGCTGGCACCTGCAGAAGGGCTTCATCGTGTTCCCCAAGTCGGTGCGTCGCGAGCGTCTCGAGGAGAACCTCGATGTGTTCGACTTCGCCCTGTCGGATGCCGAGATGTCGGCGATCGATGCGCTCGATCCGGGTGATGGCAGCGGCCGGGTGAGCGCCCACCCCGACGAGGTGCACTGAGCCGGTCGGCGCCATCGTGTGACGCCGCGTGTCGGCGACCGAGCGCACTGCGAGCAGCCCGTTTAGCCTCGGATCATGACCGAACCGCTGCGCATCGTGGGTGTCTCGGGATCGCTTCGCGAACCGAGCAAGACGACGGCGCTCGTGCGCGAGCTCATCGACCAGGTCGCCGCACGGGAGCAGGTCCAGACGCGGCTCATCGAGGTCGCGACGCTGGGGCCTCTGTTCGCGGGGGCACTGCGCCGGGAGGATCTGCAGCCTGAGGTCGAGGACGCACTGCGCGCGATCGAGACCGCCGACCTGCTCATCGTCGCCAGTCCGGTCTACCGGGCGTCCTTCACCGGATTGTTCAAGCACCTGTTCGATTTCGTCGGTCAGTATGCGCTGGTGGGAACGCCCGTCCTGCTGGCGGCCACGGGCGGTGGCGAGCGCCACGCCCTGATCCTGGAACACCAGATGCGGCCGCTGTTCGGCTTCTTCCAGGCGCTGACGCTGCCGGTCGGCGTCTACGCGTCGGACACCGACTTCGAGGGCTACGAGCTGTCTTCGGATGCCGTCAGACGGCGGATCGATCAGGCCGTCACCCGATCGCTGCCGCTCGTCGCGCAGGCCGCCGCCCAGCGCGTCTCGGAGTACGTCGCCACCTGGTAGGCCGGCGTCGTCCGACGTAGCGTGGAGTGATGAACGAGCGGCTCCGCACCTCGGCCAGTCCCTATCTGCGCGCCCATGCCGGCAATCCGGTCGCCTGGTATCCGTGGGGCGAAGCCGCGTTCGCCGAAGCCCAGCGCCGCGATGTGCCGGTGCTCGTGTCGATCGGGTATTCGACGTGCCACTGGTGCCACGTCATGGCGCGCGAGTCCTTCGAGGACCCGCTGACGGCCGCCGTCCTGAATCGGGACTTCGTGGCGGTGAAGGTGGACCGCGAAGAGCACCCCGAGGTGGATGCCGCCTACATGGCGGCCGCATCCGCCTTCAGTCCGCACCTCGGTTGGCCCCTGACGGTCTTCACCACGGCCGACGGGCATCCCTTCTACGCCGGAACCTACTTCCCGCCCGAGCCCCGCTCCGGCATTCCGTCCTTCATGCAGGTGCTCGAGGCGGTCGGCGAGGCGTGGACCCAGCGGCGCGAGCAGGTCGACGGCACCGCGGCCGCGGTGACCGCCGCCCTCGCGGAGACGCGGGCAGCGGCATCCACCGGCGACGCGCTGCCCACGATTGAGCACCTGGCTCGTGCGGCGGCCCTGCTGGAAGCGCGCGAGGACCGCGAGTTCGGCGGCTTCGGCGGCGGCGACGCGACGGCGCCGAAGTTCCCGATCGCGACAGCCCTGCGCTTCCTGCAGACCTCCGCCGTGCGTGCGGCCGCGCCCGCGGCGGCCGAGGTCGCCCCGCGCGCACTCGCGGCGATGGCCGGCTCCGAGCTGCGCGACGTCGTCGAGGGCGGGTTCTTCCGCTACGCCACCCGGCGCGATTGGACCGTGCCGCACTACGAGCGGATGCTGACCGACAACGCCCAGCTGCTCGAAGTGGCGATCGACGCGGGCGACGGGCAGACCGGTCGCGGCATCGCCCGCTTTCTGATGGACGTGCTGCAGCAGCCGTCCGGAGGTTTCGGTGCCGCACAGGATTCGGAGTCCTGGATCGACGGGGCGCGCAGCGAGGGCGGCTACTACGCGAGGGATGCCGCCGCGCGCCGCGCGCTGGAGCCGCCGGCGGTCGACGGCAAGCTCGTAACAGGATGGAACGGCCTGGCGATCGCCGCACTCGCGCGCGGTGGAGCGGTGCTGGATCGTCCCGAGTGGATCGAGGCGGCCCGCTGGGCGGCAGAAGCCGTGCTCGAGGTCAACGTCCGGACCGACGGGCGGCTCGTGCGCGCTTCCCTCGACGAGATCCCGTCCACGGCTGCCGCGACGCTCGCCGACTACGGCCAGCTGGCGGGCGGGCTCACCGCCCTGGCGGTCGCCACCGGTGAGCCGGCCTACGCCGAGCGCGCGAGGGAACTCGTGCTCGCATGCATCGGAGCCGACGGGCTGCCCGTCGTACCGGGCGGCGGCGATGCGGTGCTCAGGGCAAAGGGGATCGACGCGCCCGATGCCGCGTCCGACGGTGACGAGCCCTCCGGGCCCTCGGCGCTCGCCGATGCGGCGGTCTCCCTGTGGCAGCTGGGTGGCGCGTCCGAGCTGCGCGCCTTCGCCGAGCGGATCGTGACCGCGCACGGCACGGCCGCGCTCGCTCAGCCGATCGCGTACGCGGCTCTGCTGCGGGTGGCCGCACGCCTGGCGGTGCCGCCCCACCAGCTCGTCATCGTCGCGGACGATGCCTCCGGCCCGCTGGTGAGCGCCGCGCGGTCGGTGCCCTGCGATGTGCTCGCGATCGTGAGCGGCGGGCAGGCGGCGGGTTGGGAACGAGCGGGCTTCGAGCTGTTCTCTGGGAAGAGCGCGATCGACGGCTCGGCGACCGCCTACGACTGCCGGGACTTCGCGTGTCGCCTGCCGGTCACCGATGCCGCCGAGCTCGTCACCTGACGATCAGATCCAGCTCAGCATCCAGTTGTGCGCCTGCCAGAAGAAATACGGCACCGGCGTCGCGGTGAGGACGGGATACCAAAACGCCGACAGTGCCACCGCCACCAGGAGGAACACCAGTACGACGCGTTGACCGCTCGTGCGCCGCGTGCGATCGGTATGCGATGCCCCGGCGATGTCGCGCAGCGCGAAGGTCAGCCCCAGCAGCACGAAGGGCAGAATCGCGATCGTATAGAACTGGAAGACGGTCCGTTCGGGATACAGGAGCCACGGCACGTACGTGACCGCGATGCCGGTGAGCACGAAGGCGAAGCGCCAGTCGCGAGCCCGGACGAATCGGTAGGCGAGGTAGAGGACGGCCGCGACGCCGGCGTACCAGATGAGGGGGTTCGGCATGCTGTAGATGTTCTCGACGCAGCCGTTCGGTGCGGTGCAGCCCGCCTGCCCCTGCGGGGTGGCCTGGTAATACATCGAGGTCGGACGCAGCAGGAGCGGCCACTGCCAGGCAGGGCTCGCGTAGCCGTGAGCCGCGGTCAGACCGACGTGGAAGTCGTAGATGGCGCGGTGGTAGATCCACAGGCTCTGCAGGGCCGGCGGCACCCACGACCAGAAACCGGTGACGGGCTCCTCGATGGCGCTCTGCCGGGCGTACCCGCCGTCGGTGCTGAGCCAGCCGATCCACGAGCTCAGGTACACCACGAGCGCGATCGGAACGAACAGCAGGAAGGTGGCGGCGCCCTGACGGAAGGCGGCATCCGCGGGCCAGATGCGCACGCCCGCACGGCGGCGCGCCAGGGCGTCGGTGACGACGAGGTAGACGCCGATCCCGGCGATCACGTACAGGCCCGACCATTTCACCGCCGTCGCCGCGCCGGCGGCCGCACCGGCGGCGAGAACCCAGGGTCGATTCCACAGCACCGGTCCCCAGGCGGGCGGCTGGCCGTCGCCGCGCCGCTCGGCCACCAGCGCGGCCAGCCGATCGAGATGGGTGCGGCGATCCAGGAGCACGAACCAGAACGCCAGCAGCAGGAAGAACGTCAGGAAGTTGTCCAGCAGCGCGACGCGGCTCATCACGATCGCCAGACCGTCGATCGCCATGAGCAGCGCGGCCACGGTGGCGAAGGCGATGGAGCCGGTCATCGACCGCGCGACGACGTAGAGCAGCAGCACCGTGGCGGTGCCGATCAGCGCCGTGGCGATGCGCCACCCGAACGACGAGTCCGCTCCGAACAGCGCCATCCCGGCCCCGATCAGCAGCTTGCCGAGCGGGGGATGCACCACGAAGCTCCCGCTCGTGGTGAACACGTCGGTGTCGCCGGCGAGGAAGGCCTCGTTCGCTCCCTCCGGCGGCCACATCGCCGCGTAGCCCAGCGCCCACTGGGTCCAGGCGTCTTTCACGTAGTAGGTCTCGTCGAAGACGAACGCGTGCGGATGCCCGAGATTCCACAGCCGCAGGATGCCGGCCAGCAGCGTCACGATCAGCGGAGCCAGCCATCCCCACCGGCGCGTCAGGCGCGGATCCGCCGCAACGCGCATCCTCCAGCGGTCGTACAGCGACGCCCGTGTCTCGGGGAGGAGGGGTGCCGTCCCCGCCGCAGGCTGCATCACGGGCCCTGTCACAGCCATCAGCCTAGGGTGGGAGCGTGATCATCCTCGCCGCGACGCCGATCGGCAACCTCGGCGATGCGTCCCGCCGTCTGATCGAAGCGCTCGAGGCCGCCACGCTGATCGCGGCCGAGGACACGCGCACGACGCAGCGCCTGCTCGCGGGTCTCGGGGTGGCCAACCGGCCCCGGGTGATGGCCCTGCACGATCACAACGAGAAGGAGCGGGCGGCCGAGCTGGTGGCGCTGGCCCGCGATCAGGATGTGCTCGTGCTGAGCGACGCCGGCATGCCGACGGTGAGCGATCCCGGCTACGGCCTCGTGGCTGCTGCCGCTGCCGCCGGTGTCGCGGTCACCGTGATCCCCGGGCCCAGCGCCGTGCTCTCGGCGCTCGCGGTCTCGGGGCTTCCCACCGACCGGTTCACGTTCGAAGGGTTCCTCCCGCGCAAGCCGGGGGAGCGCCGCGGCGTGCTGCGGGGCCTCGCGGCCGAGCGCCGCACCATGGTCTTCTTCGAGTCGCCGGCGCGGGTGGCGGCATCCCTCGCCGACATGGTCGCCGCATTCGGCGCCGGACGCCGTGTGGCGGTCTGCCGCGAGCTCACCAAGCTGTACGAAGAGGTCGTCCGCGGCACCACGGCCGAGGTGGCGGAGTGGGCGGCGGGCGGGGTGCGCGGCGAACTCGTGGTCGTGGTCGAAGGCGCATCCGCGGCGCAGATCACGTTTCCGGACGCCGTGACGCAGGTGCTCGAACTCGTGGGCGGCGGCACGCGGCTGAAGGATGCCGCCGGCGAGGTCTCTGCACACACCGGCCACTCCTCTCGCGAGCTCTACCAGGCCGCTCTCGCGGTCAGGGGCTGAGAACTGTTACGGACGGCGCCCGGGACGGCGCCGTCCGCCGCCCGCTGGTCACACGGCCGGGCCCGGCATCGCGCCCAACTAGAATCCATGGGTGACTTCCGGCGAATCCTTCTACATCACGACGCCGATCTACTATCCGAGTGACGTGCCCCACATCGGGCACGGATACACGACGGTGGCGGTCGACGCCCTTGCACGGTGGCATCGTCAGGCGGGCGATGACACCTGGATGCTGACCGGCACCGACGAGCACGGCCAGAAGATGCTGCGCGCGGCCGCCGCCAACGGAGCCACCCCGCAGGAGTGGGTCGACCGGCTGGTCAGCGAGTCCTGGTTCCCGCTGCTGAAGACACTGGATGTCGCGAACGATGATTTCATCCGCACCACCCAGCAGCGCCACGAGGAGCGCGTGCAGAAGTTCGTTCAGGCGATCTACAACCGTGGCTACATCTACGCGGGCGAGTTCGAGGCGCTGTACTGCGTGGGCTGCGAGGAGTTCAAGACCGAGTCCGAGATCGTCGACGGCACCGGTCCGTTCGAGGGCCTCAAGGTCTGCGCGATCCACTCCAAGCCGCTGGAGCTCCTGCAGGAGAAGAACTACTTCTTCAAGCTCAGCGAATTCCAGGACCGCCTGCTCGAGCTGTACCGGACCGATTTCGTCCGGCCCGAATCGGCGCGCAACGAGGTCGTCTCGTTCGTCACGCAGGGCCTCAAGGACCTCTCGATCTCGCGGTCGACCTTCGACTGGGGCATCCAGGTGCCGTGGGACGAGTCGCACGTCATCTACGTATGGGTCGACGCGCTGCTGAACTACGCGACCGCGGTCGGGTACGGCGCCGAACCCGAGGAGTTCGCCCGGCGCTGGCCCGCCTATCACGTCGTCGGCAAGGACATCCTCCGCTTCCACGCCGTCATCTGGCCCGCGATGCTGATGGCGGCGGGCGTGGAGGTGCCCCGCGGCGTCTTCGCACACGGCTGGCTGCTGGTCGGCGGCGAGAAGATGTCGAAGTCCAAGCTCACCGGCATCGCCCCGACCGAGATCACCGACGTGTTCGGCTCGGACGCGTACCGCTTCTACTTCCTGTCCGCGATCGCCTTCGGCCAGGACGGTTCGTTCTCCTGGGAGGACCTGTCGGCGCGCTATCAGGCAGAGCTCGCGAACGGGTTCGGCAACCTCGCCTCGCGCACGACCGCCATGATCGACCGCTACTTCGAGGGCATCGTCCCGCCCGCGGACCAGTACACGGCGCAGGACATCGCGATCCAGAAGACCGTGGCGGATGCCGCGGTCGCGGCCGACGAGGCGATCGAGCGGTTCCGCATCGACGAGGCGATCACGGCCATCTGGACGATCGTCGACGCGCTGAACCTCTACATCACCGAGAACGAGCCGTGGGCGCTGGCCAAGGACGACGCGCAGCGCGGGCGCCTGGGGACCGTGCTGTACACGGCGGCCGAAGGTCTGCGTGCCCTCGCGGTGCTGCTTTCGCCCGTCACCCCCATCGCCACGCAGAAGCTGTGGGTCGCACTCGGTGCGAGTGACACGCTCGGCCGGCTCCTCGACCAGCCCATCCGCGAGGCCGGCCGCTGGGGCATCCTGCCGGCCGGTGCGACGGTGAGCGCCCTCGCGCCGCTGTTCCCGCGCGTCGAGCAGAGCCAGTGACCGACCCGAGCCAGTACGTGCGCGAGCGCCACAACGACGGCAAACGCGACGTGCGGTGGCCGGACGCGCCCGAGCCGCTTGCCGTGCCGGTGTACGACAACCACGCGCACCTGGAGATCGCCGACGGCGACGAGCCCCTGACCCTGGAGGCGCAGCTGGAGCGTGCCGGCCAGGTCGGTGTGATCGGCGTCGTCCAGGCCGGGGGAGACGTCGACTCGAGCCGCTGGTCGGCCTGGGCGGCGGCATCCCACCCCCGTGTTCTCGCCGCGGTCGCGATCCATCCGAATGAGGCGCCCGCGTACGAAGCGGCCGGGGAACTGGATGCGGCGATCCAGGTGATCGACGAGCTCGCTGCCCAGCCGCGCGTGCGTGCGATCGGCGAGACGGGGCTGGACTTCTTCCGGACCGAACCGGACGGCGTGCCCGCGCAGTTCCGGTCGTTCGAAGCGCACATCGCGCTGTCGAAGAAGCACGATCTCGCGATGCAGATCCACGACCGCGACGCGCACGACGCCGTCCTGGAGGCCCTCCGGCGGGTCGGCGCGCCCGACCGCACGGTCTTCCACTGCTTCTCGGGCGATGCGGCGATGGCGCGCATCGCGGCAGATGCCGGGTACTACCTGTCGTTCGCGGGCAACCTCACGTTCAAGAACGCCCAGAACCTCCGAGACGCGCTGGCCGTCACCCCGCGCGAGCGCATCCTCGTCGAGACCGACGCGCCTTTCCTCACCCCGATCCCGCATCGGGGCAGGCCGAACGCGCCGTATCTCGTCCCGCTGACGGTGCGGTTCATGGCGGCCGAGCTCGGCGCCGACCTCGACGAACTGTGCGCGCAGCTCGCGGCCAACACGCTCGCCGTCTACGGCTCGTTCGAGCGCTGACATACCGTCCGGGTCGTCACGGGCGGTCGGGCAGCGGCATCCCGCCGGCACCGGGCTCGTCGTCCGGGCCGATCCGCTCAGCCTCCTGAGGATCGAGAACGGGCTTGGCCGCGGCGATGTGCGAGATCGAGCGCCAGACGATCGCGAGGGTGATCGCGGACCCGCCGAAGGCGAACCACCAGGGCGCGGTCAGTCCCCAGGTCTGGGCGATGAGTCCACCGAGAAGCTGCCCGATCACCAGTCCGCCGAACACGCCCACCATGTTCACCGACGCGATGCGCCCCTGCAGCTTCATCGGCACCAGACGCTGTCGGACCGTCGTCGAGATCGTGCCCCACACGAACGCGTAGACGCCGAAGCCGAACATGATCGCAAACGCCACCGCCGCAGAGGTGGTGAGGGCGAACGCCAGGTGCATCAGCACCTCGAGCGACAGGCAGGCGCGCATGAGCGTCGCGAATGAGACGTGGCGCTCGAGCCAGCCGAACGAGCCGATGCCCACGAGCCCGCCCAGGGCGGAGGCGGTGGTGAGCGCGCCGTAGCCGACCGGACCCATGTGCAGGTACTCGGTCGCGTACAGCACGAGGACGCCCCATGGTGCCGCCCAGGTGATGTTGAAGACCAGGATGATGATCACCAGGGTGCGCACCGGCGCGTTGCCCCGGAGCCAGCGCAGACCCTCCCGGATCGGGTGGGTCTTCGTGCCGGGCGTGGCCTCGTCCGCCGGCACCGGGGTGTGCGCGATCCGCGAGATGAGCACGACGGCCAACCCGACGCACAGGATCTGGACGAGGAACGGCACGAACGATCCGACCGCGAACAGGAAGGCGCCGAGCACGGGCCCCGCGAGCTGGTTGCCGACGAGGAATCCGGCCTGGAGGCGGGCGTTGCCGATCCCGAGGTCCGCCGGGCGCACCAGCATGGGCAGCAGCGTGCTGCCGGCGGTGTCGGCGAACACCTCGGCGGTGCCGTAGAGGAAGGCCGTCGCCAGCACGATCCACACCGTGACCTGACCGGTCACGAGGAAAGCGACCAGGCCCAGCACGATCAGGGCACGGGATCCGTCCGCGATCATGACGAGACGCCGGCGGTCGTGATGGTCGGCGATCGAGCCGGCGAGCAGACCGAACAGCAGCCACGGGAGGAACTGCATCATCGCGCCCGCGGCGACCAGCAGCGGCGAGGACGTCAATGAGGCGATCAGCAGGGGTGCGGCCGAAAGGGCGATGCCGTCGCCGATGTTGCTCGTCCAGGATGAGGCGAGCAGCCAGCGGAAGTCGGTGCCGAGCCGCCGGGGCGCGATGAGTTCCCCGAGCGATGGCACCCGGCAATCCTACGAGGGGCCGAGGACGCCGCTCAGCAGCGCCGGACGGCCTCAGGTGGCCTTGCGCACTCGGGCGACCGGTTCGTCCTCGCTCATGGACTCGAGCGTGCGGCCCTTCGTCTCCTTGACGAACCGGATCACGAAGAAGATCGCCACGAACGCGAAGAACGTGTAGACGCCGTACGCCAGTCCCAGTCCGACGGCGGCCAGGGCCGGGAAGGTCGTGGAGATCACGAAGTTGGCCGTCCACTGCGCCGCCGCGGCGACCGACAGCGCGACCGCGCGGATCTTGTTGCTGAACATCTCGCCGAGCAGGACCCAGACCACCGGTCCCCAGGTCGCACCGAAGAACACGACGTACAGGTTCGCCGCGACCAGCGCGATCGTCCCGCTCGAGCCCTCCAGGACGGGCTGACCGTCCACGATGGTGGCGGTGGCGAACATCAGCGTGAGAACGGCCAGGCACAGGAACTGGCCGATGGCACCGACCAGCAGCAGCGGCTTGCGGCCGACCTTGTCGATCAGCAGGATCGCGATGATCGTCGTCACGATGTTGGTCACCGAGGTGATGACCGTGATCGTGAGCGAGTCCTGCTCGTTGAAGCCCACCGCCTGCCAGAGCGTCGTGGAGTAATAGAAGATCACGTTGATGCCGGTGAACTGCTGCAGCACCGACAGCCCGATGCCGACCCAGACGATCGGCAGCAGGCCGAATCTGCCGCGCCGCAGGATCGAGAAGCGCGGTCGGTCGGACTTGCCCTCGACGGTCTTCAGGATGTCGGTCGACACCTTCTCCACATCACCGCCGACGTAGCGGGTGAGCACTTCCTTGGCCTTCTTCATCTCGCCGCGCGCGATGAGATAACGAGGCGATTCGGGGATCGTCAAAGCGAGCACCCCGTAGATGACGGCGGGGACGACCTCGACGATGAACATCCAGCGCCAGGCCTCCAGGCCGAACAGCCACGGCGCGGTGGCGGTGCCGGCCGCCGCGACGATCGCAGCGTCGCTGAGGAGCGCGACGAAGATTCCCGAGACGATCGCCAGCTGCTGCAGCGACCCCAGCCGACCGCGGTGCTCGGGCGGTGAGACTTCGGCGATGTACGCCGGTGCGATGACGGATGCCGCTCCCACGCCAAGGCCGCCGACGATGCGCCAGAACGAGAAGTCCCACACGCCGAAGGCGAGGCCGCAGCCCAGCGCACTCGCGACGAACAGGATCGCCGCGATCACCATCACCCGGATCCGGCCGTAGCGGTCGGCGATGCGGCCCGCGAACCACGCTCCGATCGCGCAGCCGATCAGTGCGGAGGCGACGGCGAACCCGAGCAGGAACGGGCCGGTGCTGAATTGCTCGCCGATCGCGCTGACCGCGCCGTTGATCACCGCGGTGTCGAAGCCGAACAGGAATCCGCCGAGAGCTGCGGTGGCGGCGACCAGCACCACGCGGGCGATGGGGACGTTGATGTGCGAACCGGAAGTGGGGGCCGAACTCATGGGTTGTCCTCCTCGTTCGAGCCTTCGACGAGCCTCGCCGCCCGTCTGGGCCCACCCTGTCGCGCGTTGCCGCACGCTGTCAAGCAGGCGCGCGCACCGGCGGCCCGGACCTGCACGGCTAGGGTGAACTCATGCCCGTGACTCTGCTCGGCGCGTCCGAGATCCGCGCGCTGGCCGCCGAACTGGACGTCACTCCCACCAAGAAGCTCGGGCAGAACTTCGTCGTCGATGCCAACTCGGTTCGTCGCATCGTGCAGGTGGCGAAGGTGCAGCGCGGTGAGAGCGTCGTCGAAGTCGGACCCGGGCTGGGCTCGCTCACACTGGCCGTGCTGGAGGCGGGGGCCTCCGTGACCGCCGTGGAGATCGATCACCGCCTCGCCGCGCGACTGCCTGAGACAGCACGGGCGCACGGGGTCGCCGACGATGCGCTGCGGGTGATCGACGCCGATGCCCTGCGCATCACGCATCTGCCGGGCGAACCGACGGTGCTCGTGGCCAATCTCCCCTACAACGTGTCGGTCCCCGTGATCCTGCACTTCCTCGAGACCTTCCCCGCGATCGAACGCGGCGTCGTGATGGTGCAGGCCGAGGTGGGTGAGCGCCTCGCCGCACCGCCCGGCTCGAAGATCTACGGCGCGCCGAGCGTCAAGGCCGCGTGGTACGGCCAGTGGCGGCTGGCCGGCACCGTGTCCCGGCAGGTCTTCTGGCCGGTTCCCAACGTCGACAGCGTGCTGGTGGCGTTCACCCGCGACGCCCGGCTGCGCGGCAGCGAGATCGAGCGACTGCGCACGTTCCAGATCGTGGATGCCGCCTTCCAGCAGCGCCGGAAGATGCTGCGGCAGGCGGTCGCGGCCGTGCTCGGCGGCTCCGCGGCGGCCGCATCCGAGATCCTCGAGCGCGCCGGGGTCGATCCCACCGCCCGCGGCGAGCAGCTCGCAGTAGAGGACTTCCTTGCCATCGCTCGGGCGGCATAGCGAGTATTCAGGGCGTGTTCGCGCGCCCGTGCCCCGGTGTTCACGAAACATGCCTGTAACATTTCCCTCGATCCGTCACCGTGGCGGCGACGGCGGCCGTGGACGCATCCTCGCGGCGCCGAGTGGGGGAGGGTCCGCATGCGCACGGCCGAATACGGCGCTCCCGAGAGGCTGCTGCTCCACCTGAGCGACACGCACCTGCGCGCGGCCGGCTCACGGCTGTTCGACCTGGTGGATGCCCGCGCGCACCTGACCAGAGCCCTGTCGGTGATCGAAGCGTCGGGTGTGCACCCCGACGGCATCGTGTTCACCGGAGACCTCGTGGACCTCGGGGAAGGCGACGCCTACGCGGAACTGCGGGCGTTGGTGGAGCCCTTCGCCGCCCGGCTGGGCACCCGTGTGTTCTGGGTCATGGGCAACCACGACGACCGCGGGCAGCTGCGCTCACGCCTGCTGGACGAGGCGGCGGACATGGCGCCCGTCGACCGGGTCGACGAGCTGGACGGTCTGCGGCTGGTGACCCTCGACACGAGCGTTCCCGGGGCCCACTACGGCGAAGTGCGCGATGCGCAACTGACGTGGCTCGCCCAGGTGCTCACGACCCCGGCGCCGCTGGGGACGATCCTGGCGATGCATCACCCGCCCGTGCCGAGCGTCCTGCCCCTCGCGGCCAGCGTCGAGCTGCGCGACCAGCAGCGTCTGGCGGCCGTGCTGCGCGGCACCGACGTGCGGGCGATCATCGCCGGGCACCTGCACTACTCCACGTTCGCGACGTTCGCCGGCATCCCGGTGTCGGTCGCGTCCTCGACCTGCTACGCACAGGACCTGACGGTGCCGGTCGGCGGCACCCGCCCGCAGGACGGCGCGCAGGCGTTCAACATGGTGCACGTCTACGACGACACCGTCGTGCACTCGGTCGTTCCGGTCGACGCGCCGCACACGCTCGAGCACATCGACGCCGCCGAAGCGCAGCGGCGCCTCGCCGCGGCCGGAGTGCAGCAGCTCAGCGCATCGCGACAGATCGCTCCGCCGACGGAGCCGATCCCCGTTCTGCGCTGATCTCGGCGCGCTCCCACGGTGCGCGCACCGGAAACATGCGCTCGAGGATGTCGGTGACCGTGCGCACCCGCAGCTCCTCGGGCATCTCGCCCGCGCCGCCGTCGTTCAGGCAGAACATGTCCACGTCGCGGCGCCGGGCCAGGCGCTCCATGCCGGCGAGAGACGCGGCCAGGGTGGTCTGCACATAGCGCACGCGCGGGCGGGTGGTCGCGATCGCCCGCCCGGTGAACTGCGCGTAGTAGTGGTACAGGCTGTTGGTCACCGAGATGTCCGTCGCAGATCGGAATCGCGAGGCCGCTGTCCGGGCGAAGTCCTCGGGGAACGCGTGCTCGAGCTCGCCCATCACGCTGCGGCGCAGCGGTGTGGCGCAGTGCTCCAGGTCGCGGGTGATCGTGCGGCCGAACCGCTCCTGGAGCAGGGCGCGGTTGACGCGCAGCGCGTTGTCGTGGCCGCTGCGGTGCACCGCCGACCCGCCGGCGCCGATGCGGATGCCGCACTCCACGAATCGGGACAGCCCGGCGGGGGAGAAGAACAGCTCCGGCTCGACGGGCCGGCCGAAGAACATGTCGTCGTTCGAGTACAGGAAGTGCTCCGCGAGGCCGTCGATGCGATGCAGCTGCGCCTCGACGGCATGGGAGTTGTGGATGGGCAGCACCGAGGTGTCGCCGAAGAACTCGGCGCTGCGCACGATCGTCACCTTCGGATGCTCGAGCAGCCACGCCGGGGCGGGGGAGTCGGTCGCGATGAAGATCCGGCGCACCCACGGTGCGTACATGTGGACGCTGCGCAGCGCATAGCGCAGCTCGTCGACGTGACGGTATCGGGCGGGGCCGTCGTCCCCTTCGCCGACCACGTACTCGGCCATCTGGGCGGCGCGCTGGCGCTGGAAGTCGGTGGACGAACCGTCGACCCACGAGAAGACCATGTCGACGTCGTCCGTGAACTCGGCCGGATGGACATCGAACATGCCCCTGATCGTCCGCCACGCGCGGCCGTAGCGCTCCACGTCGGTGTAGAGGACATCCGAGGCCGCGGTCAGGCGGCGGGTGACCGCGTTGTCGTGGGGGGCCTCGATGAGATCCGGGCCGAAGCGCCAGAACTCGACGCGGATGCCGGTCTCGTGGTCGTAGCGCAGATCTCCGCTCCGCGAAATGCGCGGACGATACACGCGGATCGCCGCTGGAGCGCCCGTCGGCGCGTCCAGTTCCGCGGCGAGGATCGCGCCGCGGGCCTTGCGCTTGACGTAGAGAGGTTCGGGCAGCTCGCGCAGGGCCGTCACCGCGGCTTCGGCATCCGTCACGTCCACCACGAGCGCCGGAACCCGCAGGTCGTGCCGGACGAGGAGGAGGCGGATGCCGGCGGCTTCGAGCGTCGATGCGGTCAGCAGCAGGTCTTCGGTGCGGGCGTCATCGGGGGTCGTGCGATCGTGCCGCAGCCGCAGGACGCCGTGGTCCAGCACGATGTCGTCGCGTTCGAGCAGCGCGGCCCAGCTGCGGGGGTGGGCGGGCAGTGCGGAAAGCGGCGCCATAGGACCTCCTCGGGGGCGGAGGGCCAGACTATGCGGCGCGCATTTCCGCCAGATTTCACGCGCGCGCCATTGACTTCCCCGCGGGAACGTGCAGGCGGCCGCGGGGCCCGCCGTGCCGGTCGCTCGGGCCGGGGATAGGCTCGGGGCGTGACCGATTCACCGCGATTCCGCCCCGATGTCAACGAGCTCCACCGACCGTATGCGGCCGACCCCGACCGCTACTCCGCGACCGAATACCGGCAGGTCGGAGCTTCCGGCCTCTACCTCCCGCCGATCTCCCTGGGCTTGTGGTGGAACTTCGGCGACAACATCCCCTTCGACAACCAGCGCGCGGTGCTGCGCCACGCGTTCGACATCGGAATCACGCACTTCGATCTCGCGAACAACTACGGTCCGCCGTACGGCACGGCCGAGACGAACTTCGGACGCATGATGCGCGAGGATTTCGGCCGCTATCGCGACGAGCTCATCCTGTCCTCCAAGGCGGGCTACGACATGTGGCCCGGGCCCTACGGCGATCTCGGCTCGCGAAAGTACATCCTCGCGAGCGCCGAGCAGTCGCTGAAGCGCATGAGCGTGGACTACGTCGACATCTTCTACTCGCACCGGGTGGACCCGGTGACTCCGATCGAGGAGACGATCGGGGCCCTGGACACCCTCGTCCGCCAGGGCAAGGCGCTGTACGTGGGCATCTCGTCGTACAGCGCGGAACGCACGGCGATCGCCTCCGCCGTCGCCCGCAGCCTCGGCACTCCGCTGGTGATCCACCAGCCGTCGTACTCCATCCTCAATCGCTGGGTTGAGGACGGCCTGACCGGAGTGCTCACGCAGGAGGGCATGGGCGCGATCGCGTTCACGCCGTTGGCCCAGGGACTCCTGACCGACAAGTATCTCGGCGACGGACCCGCAGAACGCGCCCAGAACCGCTCGTCGCTGCCGGACAAGCAGCTCTCCGAAGGGGGGCTGTCGGCGCTGCGCGGGCTGGATGTCATCGCCAAGGAGCGGGGGCAGACCCTCGCCCAGATGGCCATCCAGTGGGTGCTGCGCGACCCGGTGGTCACGTCCGCGCTGATCGGCGCCTCCCGCCCCGAGCAGCTCGATGAGAACGTCGCGGCCCTGACGGGTCCGGCCTTCGACACCGAGGAGCTCGAGCAGATCGACGCCCTGTCGGGTCGCCTGGACGTCGATCTCTGGGCGGAGTCGGCCCAGCTGTGACTTCCGCCGCCGTCGCCGATCGCGTCCACGTCCGGGCGCCGGGCAAGCTGAACCTCTTCTTCGAGGTGGGCGATGCGCAGGACGACGGCTATCACGAGGTCGCGTCGGCGTACCAGGCTGTCTCGTTGTACGAGGACGTGTGGGCGCAGGCGTCCGACGAGTTCACGGTCTCGATCTCGGGAACGGTCGACGTCTCGGGCGTGCCCGCCGACGATCGGAATCTCGCCCTCCGCGCGGCACGGCTGGTGGCACAGAAGATCGGCCACGCCGGGGGGGTCCACCTCGACATCGTCAAGCACGTGCCGGTCGCCGGCGGCATGGGCGGCGGATCGGCGGATGCGGCAGCCGCACTCCTCGCGTGCGACGCGCTGTGGGCGGCCGAGCTCGGAACCGCCCAGCTGCACCAGCTCGCCGCCCGTCTCGGCGCCGACGTCCCGTTCGCCCTCATGGGGGGCACTGCGGTCGGCACCGGCCGCGGCGATGAGCTCAGCCCGGCGCTGGTCAAGGGCCGCTTCGACTGGGTGATCGTGCCCTCGAGCGCGGGACTGTCCACGCCCGAGGTGTACGCCCACCTTGATGCGCTGCGCACCCGGCCCGACATCGTCTCGGCCGCCCGCGCCCCGGTCGTTCACCCGGGCGTGCTGCAGGCGCTGCGAGCAGGCGACCCGGTCGTGCTCGCCGAGCACGTGCGCAACGACCTGCAGGCCGCGGCGCTCTCGCTGCGGCCCGACCTGCGGGACGCCCTCGAGCTGGGCGAACAGGCGGGCGCGCTCGCGGGGATGGTCTCGGGCTCCGGACCCACTCTCGCCTTCCTCGCCGGCGATTCGGAATCCGCGCTGGAGCTGCAGGTCGTGCTGTCCGCCGCCGGATACCAGGCCCTGCACGTGCATGGGCCGGTGCACGGCGCCCGCCTGCTCTGAGATCTGCGTCGCGCCATAGCGTTCATTTCGGCGCATTGCAACGATTCGGCCATTCGGATCCCGCGTCGGTGGGGTTCGCTACGCTCGAAACGCGGCGTCCGCTGCCATCGAACATCGGCGCCGTCGGCGCCGCCCGGAAGGAAAAATGAAGGCGCAGTTGAACGGCACTGTCCTCGCCGAGGCAGACGAGGCCGACCTGGTCCGCATCGAAGGCAACTGGTACTTCCCGCCTGCGAGCGTCAACCGCGAGTTGCTGCAGGAGAGCCCCACCCCGTACACGTGCCCGTGGAAGGGCGTGTGCCAGTACTACTCCGTCGTGTCCGGCGAGGATGTGTTCCCCGACAGGGCATGGTCCTACCCCACGCCCTACCCGACGGCGATCGAGCGCGTGGGCACCGACTTCTCCGGCTACGTCGCCTTCTGGAAAGGGGTCGAGGTCACGGCCTGACCCGGTCCGCCCATGATCGAGTTCACCGCAGTCACCAAGGAGTTCCCCGACGGCACGCGCGCGGTCGAGGACTTCACCCTCGTCATCCCGTCCCGCAGGACGACGGTCTTCGTGGGCTCGTCGGGCTGCGGCAAGACCACCCTGCTGCGGATGATCAATCGCATGGTCGAGCCGACCGGCGGCGAGATCGCGATCGACGGCGAGAGCATCCTCGATCGGGATGCCGTGAAGCTGCGTCGCAGCATCGGCTACGTCATGCAGAACTCGGGTCTCATGCCGCACTTCACCGTCGTCGACAACGTCGCCACGGTGCCCGTCCTGAGCGGCGTTCCCAAGAAGAAGGCCCGCGCGGATGCGCTCGCCCTGCTCGACACCGTGGGCCTGGACCGTGCTCTGGCCAAGCGTTACCCGAGCCAGCTCTCCGGCGGCCAGCAGCAGCGCGTCGGCGTGGCACGCGGACTCGCCGCGGATCCCAACATCCTGCTGATGGACGAGCCGTTCGGCGCGGTCGACCCCATCGTGCGCGCCGACCTGCAGCAGGAGCTGATCCGGTTGCAGCGGGAGCTGGGCAAGACGGTGGTGTTCGTGACGCACGACATCGATGAGGCGTTCCTCCTCGGCGACCAGGTCGTGATCCTGCAGAAGGGCGCGAAGATCGCGCAGGTCGGATCGCCGAGCGAGATCATCGAGAACCCGGCGGACGACTTCGTCGCGAGCTTCATCGGGGTCGACCGCGGGAGGCGGGCGCTCACGATCAAGCAGACCGACCGCGGTCCGGTCGTCGTCGACAGCGAGGGACGCACGCAGGGGGCCATCGTGGGAAGTGGCACCGTCGGAAGTGGCACCGCGGAGGGCGGCGACGGGGAGCGACGGCCGTGAACTGGGTCGGCAACAACCTCGACCTGATCTGGGAGCTGACCCTGGTGCATCTGCGCCAATCGGTCATCGCGATCATCCTGGGCTTCGTGCTCTCCCTGCCCCTCGGGTGGCTCGCGTGGCGCTACCGGGTGGCTCGGGGCGGCATCCTGACCGTCACCGGCCTGCTGTACACGATTCCTTCGCTCGCGCTGCTGATGATCATCCCGGTCATCGTCGGACTGCCGGCGTTCAACGAGATCAACCTGATCGTCGCGCTGACCATCTACGCGATCGCACTCATGACCCGCTCGGTCACCGACGGCCTGACCTCGGTCGACCCCGCCGTGAGGCTCTCGGCGACGGCGATGGGCTACGGTGGCGGCCGCCGGTTCTGGGCCGTGGACTTCCCGCTCGCCGGTCCCGTGATCCTCGCCGGACTGCGGGTGACCGCGGTCAGCACGATCGCCCTCGCCACGGTGGGTGCCCTGATCGGCGTCACGAACCTCGGCTACCTCTTCACGAACGGCTCCCAGCGCAGGATCATCCCCGAAGTCGTCGCGGGCATCGTCGCCGTGGTCATCATCGCCCTGGTGATCGACGGGCTGCTGATCGCCGCGGGCAGGGCGCTGATGCCCTGGTCGCGCGCTCAGCGCCGTCGCCGCAGCCGCACCGCCGAGCTCCCCCTGGAGGTGAGCGTCGCGTGAACCTCATCGCCGAAGCGATCGCCTGGATCTTCTCCGGAGACCCGGGTGCCGGTCTCGCCCCCATTCCGGTGGCACTGGCTCAGCACTTGTGGTTCACGTTCGTGTCCGTGCTGGTGGCCGCGCTGATCGCGGTTCCGCTCGGCTGGCTCATCGGCCACACCGGCAAGGGGCGCGACATCGCCGTCGCGATCTCGGGTGCGGCGCGGGCCATCCCGTCCTTCGGCCTGCTGATCCTGCTGTTCCTGCTCCTCGGGGTGCTGCGCACCACCGAGGCGGCGATCATCACGTTCGTGCTGCTGGCGATCCCTTCGATCCTGGCCGGCGCCTACACCGGCTTCGAGGCGATCGACCGCAAGATCATCGACGCCGCGCGGGCGATGGGCATGACCGAATGGCAGATCCTGTGGCGCGTCGAGGTGCCCCTCGGACTCTCCCTGCTGGTCGCCGGGCTCCGCTCGGCCACGCTGCAGGTGGTCGCGACCGTCACGATCGCCGCATTCATCAACCTGGGGGGCCTCGGGCAGTACATCCTCGCGGGGCTGCCGCTGCGCCGGTTCGACATCGTCCTGGGCGGAGCGCTCCTGGTCGCCGCGCTCGCGCTCGTGCTCGACGGCATCTTCGCCCTCCTCCAGCGCGCGTCCGTCCCCGCCGGCATCCGCGCCGGTCAGTCGCACCACTCCGTTCCCCAGAGATCGGCATCCGCTCGCACAGCGGCTGCCGGCGCCGCCTGAATCCCGCACCACCACACAGAGGAAAGAATCATGTTCACCATCAACAAGTCCAAGGTCGCGTTCACCGCGGCCATCCTGACCGGGATCGCACTCGCGGCCTCCGGCTGCGCGTCCAGCGACCCGCTCGCCCCCGAGACCGACGCTCCGGCGGCCGGCGGCGAGACGATCGTCATCGGCTCGCAGGCGTACTACTCGAACGAGATCATCGCCGAGATCTACGCGCAGGCGCTCGAGAACGGGGGGTTCGAGGTCTCCCGCGACGCCTTCAACTCCGGGCAGCGCGACGCCTACATCCCCGCCCTCGAGGCCGGCGACATCACGCTGTTCCCCGAGTACTCCGGCAACCTGCTGCAGTTCTTCGAACCCGACACCGAGGCGCGCACCTCCGAGGACGTCTACGCCGCCCTGCCCGACGCCCTTCCCGAAGGCCTGAGCGTCCTGGACCAGTCCAGCGCCACCGACCAGGACTCGTACACCGTGACGAAGGCCTTCGCCGATGAGAACTCGCTCGTCGAGATCGGCGACCTCGCGAACGTCACCACACCCTTGACCCTGGGCGGCGCGCCCGAGCTCGCCGAGCGCCCGTACGGTCCCACCGGGCTGCTGGACACCTACGGCGTCACCGTCGAGTTCTCCCCGACCGCCGACACGACGCTGGACGCGCTGCTGGCGGGCACGATCCAGGTCGCCAACATCTACACCGCCGACCCGTCCATCCAGACGAAGGACCTCGTCGTGCTCGAGGACCCCGAGGGCCTCTTCCTCGCGTCGAACGTCGTCCCGGTCGTCAGCGGAGAGCTGCCGGACGGCGCGGCCGAGATCATCAACGCGATCAGCGCGGCCCTCACGCCCGAGGGCCTGGTCGCCCTCAACGTGCAGAGCACGGTCGACCAGGAGTCGACCCCTGACATCGCGAAGCAGTGGCTGACCGACAACGGCCTGATCTAGCTTTCACTGCCGGCGCTGAGACGCCATCTGCACGTCGAGACCGTGGGGTTTCCCCGCGGTCTCGACGTGCAGTCGTCGTCTCACGGTCGATTGCCGTCTGCGGCGCGCGCGTAACCTGGGAGGGACATGGCACATCTTCTCGGGGCCGAGGCCCTGCACCTCGAGTTCCCCACCCGCATCATCTTCGACTCCGTCTCGCTCGGCGTGGACGAGGGCGACCGCATCGGCGTCGTCGGCCGCAACGGCGACGGCAAGTCCAGCCTTCTGGCGATGCTCGCCGGGAGGCTGCAGCCCGACGGCGGGCGTGTGACCGTGCGGCGCGGCGTCACCGTCGGCGTGCTCGACCAGGGCGACACGCTCGATGACGACGACACCGTCGCATCCGCGGTCGTCGGCGACCTTCCCGAGCACGAGTGGGCCGGCGATCCGCGCGTGCGCGATGTCACCGCGGGGCTGCTCGCGGGCTTCGACTGGCACGCGCCGGTCGCGGACCTCTCCGGAGGCCAGCGGCGGCGCGTGGCCCTCGCGAAGCTCCTCATCGGCGACCACGACGTGCTCATGCTCGACGAGCCGACCAACCACCTCGACGTCGAGGCGATCGCCTGGTTGGCCGAGCACCTCAAGCGCCGCTGGGCCGCGACTTCCGGCGCGCTCCTGGTCGTGACGCACGACCGGTGGTTCCTCGACGAGGTCTGCACCCGCACGTGGGAGGTGCACGACCGCATCGTCGAGCCGTTCGACGGCGGATACGCCGCGTACATCCTGCAGCGCGTCGAGCGCGACCGCATGGCGGCCTCGTCCGAGGCGAAGCGGCAGAACCTCGCGCGCAAAGAACTCGCCTGGCTGCGTCGCGGAGCGCCCGCGCGCACCTCGAAGCCGCAGTTCCGCATCGATGCGGCCAACGCGCTGATCGCCGACGTCCCGGAGATCCGCGATCCGGTCGCGCTGCGCTCGCTGGCCGTCGCGCGCCTCGGCAAGGACGTCGTGGACCTGCTCGACGCGTCCGTCGTCTATGACCGCCCGGTGCTGACGGATGTGGAGTGGCGGATCGCGCCCGGCGAGCGCACCGGCATCCTCGGGGTGAACGGTGCGGGAAAGTCGACCCTGCTGGGCCTGGTCGCCGGCACCGTCGAGCCCACATCGGGCCGCGTGAAGCGGGGCAAGACCGTCAAGGTCGCCACTCTCACGCAGCGCCTCGACGAGCTCGAGGCGCACCTGAACGATCCTGTGCGGATCGTCCTCGAGCGCCTGCGCACGACGTACTCCTTCGGGACCGGATCGAAGGTTCAGGAGCTCACGCCGGGTCAGCTGCTGGAGCGGATGGGCTTCTCCAGCGCGCAGCTCTCCACACCCGTCAAGGACCTCTCGGGCGGGCAGAAGCGGCGCCTGCAGCTGCTGCTCGTGCTGCTGGACCAGCCCAACGTCCTGATCCTCGACGAGCCGACGAACGACCTCGACACCGACATGCTCGCGGCGATCGAGGATCTGCTGGACTCCTGGCCCGGAACCCTGCTGGTGGTCTCGCACGACCGGTACTTCATCGAGCGCGTCACCGATCAGCAGTACGCGATCCTCGACGGCCGGCTGCGCCACCTCCCCGGCGGGGTGGACGAGTACCTGCGTCTGCGGCGTCGGCAGGAGGAGCAGCAGGATGCCGCCGCCTCGGCCTCCGCCGCGGCCGGCGCCCCGGCGCGCACCGGGCTCAGCGGCGCGGACCTGCGCACGGCGCAGAAGGAGGTCGCGGCGATCGAGCGGCGGCTGACGAAGCTCGGCGCGCTGATCGATGCGGCCCACGTGCGGATCGCAGAGCACGATCAGAACGACTACACCGCCGTGGCGGCCCAGACGACGGCGCTGCAGGACCTCGAGAGCGAGGTGGCCCAGCTCGAGGAGCGGTGGCTCGAGCTGTCCGAGCTCGTCTGACCCGGCCCCGCGTCAGCGAGGTCGGGGCGCTGGTGGCGGCGGAACCGTCTTGGCGGCGATCACGGCCGCCAGCGCCACAGTGTCAAGGCCTCGCTTCGTCTCGATGACCACGTGTTCGGCATCCCGCGAACGGAGATATCCCAGCGCGTCCGTCGCGCGCCCGTCCGGCAGCAGGTAGCGCACGACCACTCGCGTTGCCAGAGGGATGCCGCGCAGGAAGTCTGCCGAACTCACCAGCTGCCGACCGCGTAGTCCTTCAGGAACACCCCGAACACGTCCTCGCCGGCTTCTCCGCGCACGATCGGGTCGTAGACGCGGGCGGCGCCGTCGACCAGGTCGAGGGGCGCGTGGAAGCCCTCCTCGGCCAGCCGCACCTTGGTGGGGTGCGGACGCTCGTCCGTGATCCAGCCGGTGTCGACGCTCGTCATCAGGATGCGGTCGGTCTCGAACATCTCCCGCGCGCTCGTGCGCGTCAGCATGTTCACGGCGGCCTTGGCCATGTTGGTGTGCGGGTGACCGGGACCCTTGTAGCCGCGGCCGAAGACGCCCTCCATCGCGCTCACGTTCACGACGTACGTGCGCCGCGCGGGGCTTGCCGCCATCGACGGCCGCAGCCGTGAGACGAGCAGGAACGGCGCGGTGGTGTTGGCCAGCTGCACTTCGAGCATCTCGAGGGGATCGACCTCCTGCACGTGCTGCGTCCACGAGTTCGCATCGTGCAGGTCGGGCACGAGCCCGCCGGCATCGATCGCGGTGCCGGCGGCGAGGCGGTCGAGCGAGCTCGAGCCCGCCGCCATGGCCTGCTCGGTCAGTTCGTCGGCCCGGGCCGCCGCCGCGGCGAGGATCGGGTGCGCGCTCACGGACTGCGCCAGCGCGAGCGGATGAGCGTCGTTCGTGTGCCCGAAGGTCACGAGTTCCGGCAGGGGTCCGTCCGGCAGCGGGGCGAGCTCGGCATCCACGAGCGGCTGGTAGGCGCCGGGGGAGCGGCGCACCGTCTGGGTCGCATTGTTGATCAGGATGTCGAGCGGTCCCTGCGCCGCCACCGAGTCGGCGAGTCCGATCACCTGGGCCGGGTCGCGCAGGTCGATGCCCACCACCCGGAGGCGGTCGATCCACTCCGGCGAGTCGGGAAGGCTCGTGAACCGGCGCACGGCGTCGCGCGGAAAGCGCGTCGTGATCGTGGTGTGGGCGCCGTCGCGCAGCAGGCGCAGCGCGATGTACATGCCGATCTTCGCCCGGCCGCCCGTCAGCAGGGCGCGCCTGCCGGTGAGGTCGGTGCGCGCGTCGCGCTTGGCATGGCTCATGGCCGCGCACGCCGGGCAGAGCTGGTGGTAGAACGCGTCGACCTGCGTGTACGGCTGCTTGCAGATGTAGCACGGCCGCGCCACGATCAGCGTGCCGGCCGTGGGCGCGCTCGCGCGCGTCTCGAGGGGGATGCCGCGCGTCTCGTCGTCGATCCGGTCCGGCGCGCCGGTCGCGGTCGCCGCGATCACCGAGCGGTCGGCGTCGGCGATCGCCTCGCGGATCTCGCGGCGACGCTCCTTCTTGACCGCTTTGAACATCTGCGCCGTCGCCTGGCGCACCGTCGTGTAGTCGGGATGCGCCGGGTCGACCTCGGTCATCTGCGCGAGGACGCGCAGGGTCGTCTCGAGCTCGGCGGGGTCGATGCCGCTCGGCGCGGGGACGGGCGAGGAATCGGCGAAGGGCACACGAGATTCTACCCGCCCGTCGCGGGCAGGCCCTCAGGAGTCGAAGCCGAGGCTGAGCTTGCGCAGCAGGCCGGCGAGGCGCTCCCGATCGGAGCGGGAGAGCGTGTCCAGCAGCAGGGCTTCGGCATCCACGAGGCGGGTGATGGCGGCATCCACCCGCGTGCGGCCGTCGACGGTGAGCGTCACCAGGATGCTGCGCCCGTCGTCCGGGTCGGCCTCGCGGTGCACGAGCCGGCGGCCGACGAGGCGGTCGATGCGATTGGTCATCGTGCCGCTGGAGACGAGGGTCTGCTGCAGGAGCGCCTTGGGGCTCAGCTGGAAGGGCTCGCCCGCACGGCGCAGGGCGGACAGGACGTCCCATTCCCAGGGCTCGAGCTCGCTGCGCCGGAACGCGTCGCGGCGGGCACGGTCCAGGTGTCGGGAGAGCCTGTCGACCCGCGACAGCACTTCGAGCGGCGAGAAGTCGAGGTCGGGGCGTTGCGCGATCCACGCCTCGACGATGCGGTCGACTTCGTCCGTCTCGTGGGCCATGTGCTCATTATCGCGGTCGGCCCGTCCACCCTGATGCCCGACGCCCGTCTGGCAGACTTGACGGGCGGCCGCTCGCTGGGCCAGGCCGCGGTCCGCCGTGGTGTAACGGCAGCACGACAGCCTTTGGAGCTGTTAAGTCCAGGTTCGAATCCTGGCGGCGGAGCATGTCTGAGAACACCGAACCGCAGCTCGCCGTCGTCATCCTCGCGGCCGGGCAGGGGACGCGGATGAAATCCACGCTCCCGAAGGTGCTGCACCGGATCGGCGGGCGCCCGCTGCTCGGGCACGTGCTGGCCACAGCGCGCGGACTGCAGCCGGAGAACCTGCTGGTCGTGGTCCGGCACGAGCGCGACATGGTCGTCGGCGCGGTGCTGGAGGACGCGCCGGACGTGATCGTCGTGGACCAGGACGAGGTGCCCGGCACGGGCCGGGCCGTCGAGATGGCGATTGCCCGGGTCCCGGATTTCACCGGCGACGTTCTCGTGCTGAGCGGTGATGTTCCGCTCCTGGACGACGAGACGCTGGCAGGTCTGATCCGCACGCATCGACGCAGCGGCGCCGCCGCCACGCTGCTCAGTGCGGTCGTGGGGGATGCCAGCGGGTACGGCCGCGTGATCCGCGACGCCGGGGGCGGAGTGCAGCGCATCGTCGAGCAGAAGGACGCCACCGACGAGGAGGCCGCCGTCAGTGAGATCAACGCGGGCGTCTACGTCTTCCAGGCGGCGGCGCTGCGCGCCCACATCTCGCTGGTCGGCACGGCCAACGCGCAGGGCGAGCGGTACCTGACCGACGTGGTCGCGCTCATGCGCGACTCGCGGCTGAGCGTCGGCGTCTCGCAGGCGACGGATGCCGCAGCTGCACTGGGCGTGAACGACCGGGTGCAGCTGTCGGAGGCGGCGCGCCTGCTGAACGCACGCACCGTACGCCGGTGGCAGCTCGAGGGGGCCACGATCCTGGACCCCGCGACGACGTGGATCGATGTCACGGCGAACCTCGCGCTCGATGTCACCGTGCTGCCGAACACGCACATCCTGCGCGCCACCACGGTCGCCGAAGGCGCCACCGTCGGACCGGACACGAGCCTGGTCGACTGCGAGGTCGGGCCCCGCGCCACCGTGACGAGAGCCGACGCCACGCTCGCGGTGATCGGGGCCGGTGCCACGGTGGGTCCGTTCGCGTACCTGCGGCCCGGCACGTACTTGGGCGAGCGGGGCAAGATCGGCACGTTCGTCGAGACGAAGAACTCCACGATCGGCGAGCGCAGCAAGGTGCCGCACCTGTCGTACATCGGCGACACGACCATCGGCACGGGAGTGAACCTCGGTGCCGGAGCCATCACGGCCAATTACGACGACATCGCGAAGCACCGCACGGAGATCGGCGACGAGGTGCACTCGGGCTCGCACAACGTGTTCGTGGCGCCCGTTAGGATCGGTGCAGGCGCGAAGACCGGGGCCGGAGCGGTGATCCGCAAGGATGTGCCCGCCGGTGCCCTGGCGCTCAGCGTGGCTCCTCAGCGCAACGTCGAGGGGTGGGTCGAGACGAACCGACCGGGCACCGCTGCGGCTGACGCTGCGGCCGGAGCCCGGTCCGCACAGAAGGCGGACGATGGCGCGCAAGAGGAAGACGGTTGATCTCGACCGCGACAACGACATCGCCCCGGGACTGGTCGCCAAGACCAAGAAGCGGCTCGTCGTGGCGGGCGGCCGCTCTCATCCGGCGCTGTCGGCCGATGTGGCGGAGGCGATCGGCACCGAACTGGTCCCGACCGAGTACCGCACGTTCGCATCCGGCGAGATCCTGACCCGGTTCGAGGTCTCGATCCGCGGCTGCGACTTCTTCCTGATCCAGAGCTTCGGACCGCCGGTCAACGAGTGGCTCATGGAGACGCTGATCATGCTGGATGCCGCCAAGCGGGCATCTGCGAAGCGCATCACCGTCGTCGCGCCGTACTACCCGTACTCCCGCCAGGACAAGAAGAGCCGCGGCCGCGAGCCGATCAGCGCCCGGCTGGTCGCGGATCTCCTGAAGACCGCCGGGGCGGATCGCGTCATGAGCGTGGACCTGCACGCCGCCCAGATCCAGGGCTTCTTCGACGGGCCGGTGGACCACCTGTTCGCCAAGCCCGTGCTGCTGGAGTACTTCGAGCGCACCCTCTCAGCCGATGACCGGGCGAAGCTGACGGTCGTCTCGCCCGACACCGGCCGGGTGCGCGTGGCCGACACCTGGTCGGACAGCCTGGGGGCGCCGCTGGCGATCATCCACAAGCGCCGGGACCCGAACGTCGCCAATCAGGTGACGGTGAACGAGATCGTCGGCCAGGTCGACGGGCGCGTCTGCCTGCTGGTCGACGACATGATCGACACCGGCGGCACGATCGTCAAGGCGGCCGAAGCGCTGAAGAAGAACGGCGCCGAGCGCGTCATCGTCGCAGCCACCCACGCGATCTTCAGCGATCCCGCCACCGCGCGTCTGCAATCCGACGCGATCGACGAGGTCGTCGTGACCGACACGGTGCCCATCCCCGAGGCCAAGCGGTTCGCGTCGCTGACGATCCTGCCGATCGCGCCGCTGCTGGCCCGGGCCATTCACGAGGTCTTCGAAGACGGCTCCGTGACGAGCATGTTCGACGGAGCGGCGTAGCACCCTCCCACGGCGTTGCCGCGAATCTTCATTCGCGTGCATTCATAGGGTGTTCAAAGCCCCACGGCACGATCGGCTCCCGCCGCGCCGTTAGCGTGGAATCTCCGAGGCACCGCACAAGGAGGACCCGATGATCCACACCGCCGCCGTACCCCGCCCCGTCCGCATCAGCGTCGCCGCCCTCGGCGTCGCGGGCGCGTTCGCCCTCGCCGGCTGCTCGGCGACGTCGACCGCCGACAGCGCCGCGACGTCCGAGCCCGCGACGGATGCCACGACCGCACCCGACTCGACCACCACGCCCCCGGCATCCGAGTCCGATGCCGCATCGGGCTCCAGCACCTACGCCGACGGCACCTACACCGCCGAGGGCTCGTACGCGACGCCCGAGTCGGTCGAGACGATCGTGGTGACCGTCACTCTGCAGGACGACATCATCACCGACGTCGCGGTGTCGGGCGATCCGCAGAAGCGCGAGTCGGAGGAATACCAGAGCAAGTTCATCGGCGGCATCGCCGATGTCGTCGTGGGTCAGGACATCGACCAGATCTCCGTCAGCCGCGTCGCCGGCTCCTCCCTGACCAGCGGAGGCTTCAACCAGGCGATCGACACGATCAAGTCCGAAGCGGCCTAGAGGCTCGCGTGTCCGCTCCCTCGGGGGGTACCGGGTCGGCGTGGGAGTTCGACGCGATCGGAACGGCCTGGCGCATCGAGACGGCTCGCCCGCTCGACGCCGACGCGCGCTCGACCGTGGCCCGCATCATCGATGACTTCGACCGGGAATGGTCCCGGTTCCGATCGGACTCGGTCGTGACGGGGCTCGCGGCCGCTTCCGGGGTCGTGCCGGCGCCTCCCGATGCGGCGGACATGCTCGACGCCTTCGTCGAACTCGACCGTGCCACGCGGGGGGCGGTCAATCCCCTCGTCGGGGACGCACTCTCAGCGAGGGGTTACGACGCCGCCTACGCCTTCGTGGACCACGGCGTCCGGCCGGCGCCACGGATGTGGCGGGAGATGCTGACCTGGTCCGACGGACGCCTCGCGCTGACCCAGCCCGCGCTCATCGACGTGGGCGCCCTCGGCAAGGGGCGCCTGGTGGATCGGGTCGTGGAGACCCTCGAGTCGATCGATCCCGATCTCGTGGTCGACGCCAGCGGCGATCTGTCCGTGCGGGGTGCGTCCCAGCGGATCGGCCTCGAGCACCCGTACGACCGGCGGCGCGTCATCGGCGTGATCGAGGTGACGGATGCCGCGCTCTGCGCGTCTGCGACGAATCGGCGAGCGTGGGGCGACGGACTGCACCACGTGCTGGACGCGCGCACCGGGGAGCCCGTGCGCACGATCGCCGCGACGTGGGCCGTCGCACCGACGGCGATGCGGGCGGACGCGATCGCGACGGCCCTGTTCTTCGACGGCGGGCCGCAGCTCGCGTTCGAGTGGGACGTCGAGTGGGTGCGGATGACCACCGACGGCCGCGTCGAATGGTCGCCCGGGAGTACGGCAGAGTTGTTCTCGTGATCGGAACCTTCACCTCGCTGTGGAACCGCATGTTCGCGGTGCTCGGCCGCATCTCGATGTACCGCCTGGCCCTGCTCTCGCTCGCGGCGCTCGCGGTCATCGCGCTCGCCGTCTCGTTCTTCCAGCTCGTCGCACCCAGCCCGTGGGAGCTGCTGGTGAGCGCAGCGCTGCTGGTCCTGGTCTGCGTGCTCGTGGATGCCGCCGCCCAGGCTGTCGTCAGGCTCCCGTGGCGCATCGAGTCCTCGCTCATCACGGCCGGAATCCTGCTGTTCATCCTGCGTCCGACGCTCGAACTGCCGGGGCTGGCCGGTCTCGCCCTCGCCGCCGCCGTGGCCTCGCTGTCCAAGTACGTGCTCGCCTGGCGCGGGCGGCACATCTTCAACCCCGCCGCAGCCGGAGCGGCCGCCCTGACCTTCGTCAGCATCGCCCTGCCGGGCCTCGGATCCTCGTCGTGGTGGGTCGGCACGCCCGTGCTCGCGCTGCCGGTCATTCTGCTGGGCCTTGCCGTGCTGGTGCGCACCGAGAAGGTCCGCGTGATCCTGGTCTTCCTGGTCGTCGCGGTCGCGGTCGCCGTCGCCCGGACCGCCACCCAGTATCAGCAGGCGGGCCTGGAGATCGACACCATGACGGTGCTCTGGTCGGTGCTGTGGTCCTCGCCGTTCCTGTTCCTCGGCGCGTTCATGCTGTCCGAGCCGCTGACCATGCCGCCGCGCCGGTGGCAGCAGTTCGCCGTCGCCGCCCTCGTGGGAGTGCTCGCCGGTTGGCCGATCGATCTCGGTGTGGTCACGCTCGGTCAGGAGCGCGCCCTCCTGATCGGAAACCTGCTGGCGTTCGCGTTCGCGTTCTCGATGCGTTCGGCCGTCAAGCTCACGCTCGAATCGCGCGCCGAGATCACCCCGACCGTCCAGGCGCTGACCTTCCGCGCCAAGCGCCGACTGGCCTTCCTGCCGGGTCAGTACCTCGAGCTGGACGTGCCGCACCGGCACGCGGACGCGCGGGGAACGCGCCGCGAGTTCAGCATCGCCTCCGCACCTGAAGACCTGCCGCTGCTGACCGTCGCGTTCCGCGAGGTCCCGGGGGCCAAGTCGCAGAGCTCGTACAAGAAGGCGCTGGCGAAGGTGACCGCCGGGGATGGTCTGGCCGTCACCGGCGTGTGGGGCGACTTCGTCCTGCCGAAGAAGTCGACCAGCGCCGTCCTCATGGTCGCCGCCGGCATCGGCATCACGCCGTTCGTGTCGCAGCTGCGGCACATCCGGCTCGCGGACGACGACCGCGACATCGTGCTCGTCTACGTCGCCTCCGAAGCGTCGGAACTCGCGTTCCGCGACGAACTCGAGGCCTCCGGCATCCCGGTGATCGTCTTCACCCGCGACGAGCCGAAGGACCTGCCGCGGCACTGGCACTGGGCCAGAGGTGTGCGACTGGATGCTGCGGGGCTGCTGCAGGTCGTGCCCGACATCAGCGCCCGGCACGCCTACATCTCGGGGCCGGCCGGCCTCATCGCCGACCTGGCGCCGGCGCTGGAGCACGCCCGGTCGATCACGACCGACGCGTTCAGCGGCTACTGATCGCGCTCGAGCTCGGCGGACGCCACGGCCGGCGCCGTCGGAGCGAGCGGCAGCCGCACCTCGAACGTCGTCGAACCGGGAGTGCTCTGCACCGCGAGCGAGCCGCCGTGGGCGGTCACGATCGCCTGGGCGATCGAGAGCCCCAATCCGGTGCCGCCGGTCTTGCGTGCCCGTGAGCGGTCCGCCCGCGAGAACCGCTCGAACAGGTCGTCGGCGATGCCGGGATCGACGCCGGGGCCATCGTCGTGCACCCTCAGGACGGCATCCGATCCGTCGCGGGCGACAGTGAGGGTGACGTCCGTTCCGGCGGGAGTGTGGGTGCGGGCATTGGCCAGCAGGTTGCCGACGACCTGATGCAGCCGGGCCGAGTCGCCGGTGACGATGACCGGCTCCTCGTCGAGGTCGAGCTCCCAGCCGTGGTCGGGACCGGCGGGGGTGGCATCGGCGATCGCGTCGATCGCGAGGCGCGACAGGTCGACCGTGCCGTAGACCAGCTCCTGACCCTCGTCCAGGCGTGCGAGCAGCAGGAGGTCTTCGACGAGTCCGGTCATGCGGATGGACTGCGCCTGGATGCGTTCGAGCGAGGCCTCGGTCGTCTCGACGGTCGCGGCCGCCGGTGCCGTCGGTCCCTGCCGGAGGGCGCGCAGGGAGAGCTCGGAGAAGCCCCGGATGGAGGCGAGAGGAGTGCGCAGCTCGTGGCTGGCGTCGGCGACGAAGCGCCGCATCCGCTCCTCGTTGCGCTGCCGGGCGTCGAGGGATTCGCTGACGTGGTCCAGCAGGGTGTTCAGCGCATGACCGACGCGTCCGATCTCGGTCTGCTCGTCGGTCTCCTCATCGGGAACACGCTCGGTGATCGAGACGGCGCCCCGAGAGAGCGGGAGGGAGGCGACGCGTGTCGCGGTGTCGGCCACGGCCCGCAGGGGCTTGAGCCCTGCGCGGATCACGAACGCGATCGCTGCCGCCAGCAGCAGCAGGCCACCGGCGGTCACGAGGGCGATCGTGGTCAGCGTCGCCGCGATCGTGCTGCGGACTTCGGCGACGGGGAGTCCGGCGATCGCCGCGAAGCCGGCGCCCCGCACGGGCACGATCCGATAGTCGCCCAGGCCGTCGCCCAGTGAGACGGTCGTGAATCCCCCCTCGCTCAAGCTGTCGACGACGCGCTGGATCTGCTCGGTCGTCATCCGCTCGACTTCGAGGTTCTCACCCACGTATGCCCCGGAGAGGTCTCCGCTGACGGTCTGGGCGATGAAGAGGAACCCGGGCTCCTGCCGTCCGGCGTTCAAGACGTCGTATGCGGTCAGATCGCCCGGGGAGAACTGCGGCGACTGGAGCTGTCGTCCGGCCTGCTGCGCGGCACTGTCGAGGCTGCGATCGAGGTTCTCCTCGAGGACTCGTCCCAGGGCGGCGCTCGTGGCGATCGCGACGATCACGAGGATGAGCGAGACGATGCCGATCACGGTGACCATGAGCCGCGTCTGCAGGCTCCACCGCCTGCGCGAGCGGTGCGGGGCGGCTGCGGATGCCGGTTCCGCCGCATCCACGGGGGCGTCGGAGTCCGTGCCCGCTGCCGCGTCCGCGGTGGGGGCTGTGGTCACTGCGGGGCCTTGATCATGTAGCCCACGCCGCGCACCGTGTGGATGAGCGGTTCACGGCCCTGATCGATCTTCCTGCGCAGGTAGGAGATGTAGAGCTCGACCACGCTCGAGCGTCCGCCGAAGTCGTAGTTCCAGACCCGGTCGAGGATCTGCGCCTTGGACACCACCCGACGTTGGTTGCGCATCAGGAAGCGCAGCAGCTCGAACTCCGTCGCCGTCAGCTCGAACTGGTCGCCCGAGCGCTCCACCTCGTGGCTGTCCTCGTTCAGGGTGAGATCCCCGACCCGCAGAATCGGCTCCGATTCGGCGGACTGCGCCGTTCCGGCACGGCGCATGAGCCCGCGCAGTCGCGCGACGACCTCTTCGAGGCTGAAGGGTTTGGTCACGTAGTCGTCGCCGCCGGCGGTGAGGCCTGCGACCCGGTCCGTGACAGCGTCCTTCGCGGTCAGGAACAGCACCGGCACGTCATTGCCGGACTGGCGCAGACGCTGCAGCACGGCCATGCCGTCCAGGTCGGGCATCATGATGTCCAGCACCATCGCGTCGGGTTCGAAGTCGCGCGCTGCCTGCAGCGCGTGGAATCCGGATCCGGCGGTGCGGACGTCCCACCCCTCCATCCGCAGCGCCATCGAGAGCAGGTCGGTGAGCATCTGCTCGTCGTCGACGACGAGGACGCGCAGGGCGGAACCGTCCAGGCGACGGAGTGCGGGAGCGGACGCGGTGGTGGTCATGGCTCCATTGTGCGCCCGTTGCTATGTGCTTCCTATGGAAGCAGCTATGCGGTGGCTGTGAGTACCGCCCCCGGCGCTCATCACCGGCTCATAGCCGACGCAGGATGCGTGCATCACCGGGGTTCGTAGCGTGCTCTCGAACGGCGGAACAGGGCCGTCGGAAAGGAGACCCATGTACTGGACTTATCTGCGGCGCGAACTGGTCGGCCGCAAGAATCAGACGATCATCGTGGCCACCGGTCTTGCGATCGCGATCGCCCTGGTCATCGTCGTGACCTCGCTCGCGGCCGGGGTGCGCGACGCGCAGGCGCGGGCGCTCGAGTCGGTGTACGGCGTCGGGACCGATCTGACGGTCACCGGTGCGATGACCGAGCCGGGGTCAGGCGGAGGCCCGCGGTTCGAGTTCGATGAGGCCGACGGTCAGAGTGGCGACGGCTCGACGAATCTGAGCCAGTCGCGCCTGATGACCGACTTCATGCGCGGCACCTTCGAGGCCTCCGCCCTGGAGACGATCACGGACATCGAAGGGGTCGCAGCCGCGTCCGGGGCGCTGAGTCTGACGAACACGACGTTCTCGGGAGAGCTGCCGGATTCCGCAGCCGTGCCGGATGCGGGCGCTGCGCCCGGCCAGGGCGACGCGGACGCCGGCCCGCCGAGCGGCGGTTTCGGCGGGGGGAGCTTCGATGTCGACGCGTTCTCCGTGCTCGGCGTCGATCCCGCCGCCGCCGCGGTGGGACCCCTCTCCGCGGTGACACTCACCGAGGGCCGCGCGCTGGAAGCGGACGACACCGGCCGGGACGTCGCCGTGCTGGACGCCACCTACGCGACGAGCAGCGGCCTCGCCGTCGGCGACACGATCGACGTCGGCGGAACCGACCTGGAGGTGGTCGGCATCGTCGCCTCGACATCGAGCGACGCGGACACAGCGGCGAATGTGTACATTCCGCTGGACGTGGCGCAGAGCCTCGCCGGCGTGGAGGACGTCATCTCCACCGTCTACGTCCAGGCGGATTCCGCCGACGCGATCGCCACTGTGCAGTCCCACATCGAGGAGGCGCTTCCCGAAGCGACCGTGAGTGCGCAGTCGGATCTGGCATCGAGCGTGTCGGGATCCCTGGCCAGCGCCTCCGGGCTGATCACCGGTCTGGGCACCTGGCTCGCGATCATCGTGCTCGCCGTCGCGCTCATCCTCGCCGTCCTCTTCACGATCTCCGGCGTCTCGCGCCGCACGCGCGAGTTCGGCACTCTGAAGGCGATCGGGTGGTCGGATCGCCGGGTGGTCGGCCAGGTCGCGGGAGAATCGGTCACGCGGGGACTGCTCGGCGGCGCGATGGGGCTCGCGCTCGGGCTGCTGGGCATCGGGATCGTCAACATCATCTCGCCCACCGTTTCGACCGCCCCGTCGGCCGTGAACGTCGGCCGTCCCGACGGTGCGAGCGGCGCAGGCCCCGGCGGTGGGGGACCGGGCTTCGGTTCCGTCCTCGACCAGACAGGCGCGGCGGATGTGGTGCTGAACGCCCCGCTGACGCTGTGGGTCG
Source organism: uncultured Microbacterium sp. (assembly GCF_963524805.1). Classification (GTDB taxonomy): domain Bacteria; phylum Actinomycetota; class Actinomycetes; order Actinomycetales; family Microbacteriaceae; genus Microbacterium. The sequence continues at coordinate 52,111 of NZ_CAURGG010000008.1, forward strand.
TCGCGGCGGCGATCGCCATCTCGATCGTCGGCGGCCTTCTCGCCGGCGCGTTCGGCGGGTGGCGGGCCGCGCGGCTCAGTCCGGCCGAAGCGCTGCGATCGGTCGCGTGAGCGACGGTTGGAACCCTCAGCGCCCGAACGCGCACCCTTCGAGAACATCACCCACGGCACCCCAGGAGACCTCATGTCCGAGACCCAGACGCAACAGCCGCCGCGCACACCGGCCGCCGCATCCGAAGCGCTCTACCGCCTCATCGGCGTGACGCGCGTCTACTCGCAGCGCGGCCGCACCGTCACGGCGCTCGCCGGCGTGGACGTCGAGATCGCGGAGGGCGACTTCGTGTCGATCCAGGGGCCGACCGGCGGCGGAAAGTCCACACTGCTCCAGCTGCTCGGTGCGCTGGAGAAGCCCACGAGCGGAAGTGTGAAGCTCGCAGGAGCCGATTTCGCTTCCGCCTCCTCGGCCGAGCTCGCGCGGACGCGCGCCGAGGAGATCGGGTTCGTGTTCCAAGGGTTCAACCTGATCCCCACCCTGACCGCACGGGAGAACGTCGACGCGGCACTCGAACCGCTGGGCCTGCCGAAGACCGAGAGGCAGGCGAGGGTCGCTGAGGCGCTTGCCCACGTCGGACTCGCCGACCGTGCGGACCATCGTCCGGGCGAGCTTTCCGGAGGTCAGCAGCAGCGCGTCGCGATCGCCCGCGCGATCGTGAAGCGCCCGCGCGTGCTGCTGGCCGATGAGCCGACCGGCAACCTGGACGAGGCGATGCGCGACGAGATCCTGGTCGTCCTGGAGCGGCTCAACGCCGACGGACTCACGCTCGTGATCGTCACGCACGACTCGGCCGTGGCGGGTCGAGCGCGTCGCCGGCTGAGGCTGGAGAAGGGAACGCTGCGTGAGGTCACCACGTGACTGCGGCAGCGCTGTGCTCAGCCGGCAGAACGCGCGTAGGCGGCCATCCGGTCGAAGGTCGCGTCCAGTCCTTCGTCGAACGTCTGCTCGTCGGGGTGCGCGTCGTAGTGGTCCACGATGCGCCGCGCACCTTCGTCGAACGTGATGGTCGTGCGGAACTCCGGTACGAGGGCGGTGACCTTCGCACAGTCGAAGACCACGGAGTGCGCCTTGTCGCCGAGCAGGCCCGGCCCGAGATCCGGCGCGAACGCGGCGATCGCCTCGGAGGCGACATGCACGAACTCCGGATCGCTCACGCCGGCGGCATCCGCGAGCCAGCCGTAGATCTGGTCCCATGTGGGCGCGTGCGTGCCGGTGATGGTGAAGGCCTCGCCGATCGCGGCCGGGTTGCCCAGCAGGCCCGTGAAGGCGACCGCGAAGTCGTCGGAGTGGGTGAGGGTCCACAGGCTGGTGCCGTCGCCGTGGATCACGACGGGTTTGCCCTGCCGCAGGCGGGCGATGTCGGTCCAGTGCCCCATCGTCGGGATCAGCCGTTCGTCGTACGTGTGCGAGGGCCGGACGATCGTGATCGGGATGCCGCGCTCGCGGTACGCGGCGACCAGCAGGTCCTCGCAGGCGATCTTGTCGCGCGAGTACTGCCAGAACGGGTTGCGCAGGGGAGTGGACTCGGTGATGGGGAGGCGCTGCGGAGGCTTCTGGTACGCCGACGCGGAGCTGATGAAGACGTACTGCCCGCAGCGGTCCGCGAACTGATCGAGGTCCGCCCTGACGTGTTCCGGGGTGAACGCGAGGAACTCCGCGACGACGTCGAACTCCGCGTCGCCCACGGCCGCGCGAACGGACGCGGCGTCGCGCACATCGGCGATGAGCTCGTGCACCCCCTCCGGCAGATCACGGCGCCCGGACCCGCGATTGAGGACGGTGACGTCGTGGCCGAGGGCGACCGAGCGCCGGACACTCGCCGCGCTGATGGTTCCGGTGCCGCCGACGTAGAGGATGCGCTGGGAAGTCATCGTTCCATCGTGCCCGATACCCGCCCCGACGGCACGTAGAGTGTGCGCGGGAGTGAAATGACAGTCGTCGACAATGCCATCTACGTGAGCGGGCACCGCACGTCGGACCCCTCATCGCTCGACCAGACCTTCGAGGAGATGAGCGACCGGCACGGGATGGCCTGGATCGGCCTGTATCGCCCCGACGAGGCCGAACTCCGCGAGATCGCCGAGGAGTTCGATCTGCACCCCCTCGCCGTCGAGGACGCGCTCAACGGCCACCAACGGCCCAAGCTCGACCGCTACGGAGACTCGGTCTTCGTCGTGCTCCGACCGGCGCGCTACGTCGACGACGCCGAAGAGGTCGAGTTCGGCGAGGTGCACGTGTTCGCCGGGCCGGAGTTCGTCGTGACGGTGCGCCACGCCGAGTCGCCCGACCTGGCTCGCGTCCGTCACCGACTGGAGGGTGACCCGGAACTGCTCGCCCGCGGACCGATGGCGGTGCTCTACGGCATCATCGACGAGGTGGTCGACGAGTACGAGCCTGTCGTGATCGGTCTCGAGAACGACATCGACGAGATCGAGAATCAGCTCTTCGCCAACGACCCCGGGGTGGCGCGGCGCATCTTCGGCCTGACGCGCGAAGTCATCGATTTCCAGCGCGCAGTCGGCCCGCTGGTGCCCATTCTGGAGAGACTGCAGGCCGATGCGGACTCCTTCGGCATCGACCTGGAGGTCAAGCGCGCCTTCCGGGATGCGCACGACCACGCGATCCGCATCGTGGAGCGCTCGGCGAGCTTCCGAACGATCCTCGAGAACGCGCTGCTGCTCAACTCGACGCTGGTCACACAGCGCCAGAACGACGCGATGGCCGAGATGACGGAGTTCAGCCTGTCGCAGAACGAGCAGGTCAAGAAGGTGTCGGGGTGGGCGGCGATCCTGTTCGCACCGACCCTTGTCGGAACGATCTACGGCATGAACTTCGACTACATGCCCGAGCTGCACTGGGTGTGGGGCTATCCGATGGCGCTCGCCCTGATGGCGACGACGAGCTTCACCCTGTACAAGGTATTCAAGCGCAAGGGCTGGCTGTAGCGGCGGCGTCTGGACGGTGTCCGAGCCGGTCGGTATCGTCTGTGCGATGCAGATCGACGAACTTGTCTCCGCCCTGCCGGACCGCGTGCTGGCGCGCGGCGACCAGGGCTGGGAGGCCGCCCGGCACTTCCACTCGGGCACGGGGGACCCCGACGCCATCGTCCGGGTGGATTCGGTCGCCGACGTCGTGGCGGCCGTGCGCTGGGCTGCCGACCAGCACGTTCCGATCCTCGTCCGCGGCGGAGGGCACAGCGCCTGGGGAACCGTCCCTGGCGGCCTCACACTCGACCTGTCGGCGTTGGACGGGGTCGATCTAGACGGCTCGACCGTCCGTGTCGGCGGCGGGGCGACGTGGGGACACGTGGCCGAAGTGCTCAGCGGGCACTCTCTCGGGCTGAGCTCGGGCGACACCGCATCGGTCGGCGTCGGCGGCCTCACGCTCGGCGGCGGCATCGGCTGGATGGTCCGGGCCTGGGGCCTGGCCGCGGACCAGCTCGTCGGGGCCCAGCTGGTGGCCGCATCGGGCGAGGTCGTCGAGGTGACCGATGCCGCGCACCCCGAGCTGATGTGGGCGCTGCGCGGCGGGGGCGGCAACTTCGGCGTGATCACCCGGTTCGACTTCCGCGCCCACCCGCTGCCGGCTGTCGTGTTCGCGACGCTGACCCTGGCCGGTGATTCGAGACCGTTGCTGCGCACCGTGCGTGAGGTGATGCGCGACGCGCCCCGCGAGCTCACGGTGACATTCATGGACGTTCCCGCGATGGATCCGAACGCTCCGGCGGGCGCGACGCTCACCGCCGTCTGGGCGGGGGACGATGAGGACGCGGCGCGCGCCGCCCTCGCTCCGCTCCTGCGAGCCGAGGGCGTCGCCGATGCGGCGATCGAGACCACGAGCTACCCCGACATCCTGCTGGACATGCCGGCGGCCGACCCGGAGGTTCCGATGCCGGGATTCGTCGGCGGCAACACCCTCCTGCACGAGCTCAGCGACGAGGCGATCGACAGGCTGGTGTCCTTCCGCGAGTCGAACGCCGCATCGGTGCTGCTGCTGCGGTCGCTGGGGGGTGCCTACGGCGATGTGGCGCCGGCAGACTCGGCGTTTCCCGGGCGCGACGCCACGTGGTTCGCGATGGCGGGAGCATTCGACATCCCGGGACTCGTCGATGACGAGTCCCGACCGCGCATCCAGGCGGCGTGGGATGCGATCGAGGCGCTCGGATCCGGCGTCTACGGCAACTTCACCACATCGACCGACCCGGTGTTCGCGTCGAAGATGTATCCGGCGGGGACCGTGGCGCGACTGGCGTCCGTCAAACGCGCGTGGGACCCCTCCAACGTCTTCTCACGCAACCACAACGTGCTGCCGGCGTGAGGTCAGCGCGTCCCGCCTAGTGCGTGTCCTCGGCTTCGATCTCGGTGCGGTCGCCCGACCAGAGGGTGTGGAAGGTGCCCGGCTTGTCGATGCGCTTGTAGGTGTGCGCACCGAAGAAGTCGCGCTGGCCCTGGACGAGTGCCGCCGGCAGGCGCTCGGCGCGCAGGCCGTCGTAGTACGACAGCGACGAGGAGAATGCCGGAGCGGGGATGCCGGCGCCGGCAGCGGTCGACACGATGCGACGCCACGAGTCCTGCGCACGGCCCAGTGCCTCGACGAAGTAGGGCGCCGTCAACAGCACCGGCAGATCGGGAGTCTGCCCATACGCGTCGGCGATGCGGTTGAGGAACTGCGCACGGATGATGCAGCCGCCGCGCCAGATCTTCGAGATCGCGCCGAGATCGATGTTCCAGTCGTACTCGGCCGCACCGGCCCGGATCTCGTCGAAACCCTGCGAGTACGCGACGATCTTCGACGCGTAGAGGGCCAGGCGGACATCCTCGATGAAGGCGTCGGCATCCTCGGCGGTGAAGCCCTCCGCGGGTCCCGGCAGCTCGCCCGACACCGAGCGCTGCTCGGGGTGGCTCGAGAGCGAACGGGCGAACACGGCCTCGGCGATGCCCGAAACGGGCACGCCCAGGTTCAGCGCGGTCTGCACCGTCCAGGCGCCCGTGCCCTTCGCGCCGGCCTGGTCGAGGATGACGTCCACGAGCGGGCGGCCGGTCTCCGCGTCGACCTGGCGCAGCACCTCGGCGGTGATCTCGATGAGGTAGGACTCCAGTTCGCCGCGGTTCCACTCGGCGAAGACGTCGGCGATCTCGGCCGGAGTTCTGCCCGTGCCGCGCCGGATCAGGTCGTAGGCCTCGGCGATCAGCTGCATGTCCGCGTACTCGATGCCGTTGTGCACCATCTTGACGAAGTGCCCGGCGCCGTCATGACCGACGTGGGTGACGCACGGCTCACCCTCCGCGATCGCGGCGATGCTCTTCAGGATCGGTCCCAGGGTCACCCACGACTCGTCCGAGCCGCCCGGCATGATCGACGGGCCCAGCAGGGCGCCCTCCTCGCCCCCCGAGATCCCTGCCCCGACGAAGTTGATCCCCGTCTCGCGCACCGCCTTCTCACGACGGATCGTGTCGGTGAACAGCGCGTTCCCGCCGTCGACGATGATGTCGCCGGGCTCGAACACGTTCACGAGCGCGTCGATGACGGCATCCGTCCCCGCACCCGCCTTCACCATGATGATCGCCGTGCGCGGCTGCGACAGAGACGCCGCGAACTCCTCGTACGAGGCGGCCGGAACGAACTCCGCCTCGGGATGTGTGCTCGCCAGATGCGCGGTCTTGTCGTGGCTGCGGTTGAAGATCGCGACGGTGTTGCCCTCGCGGCTGGCGAGGTTGCGGGCGAGGTTCGAGCCCATCACCGCAAGGCCCACGACGCCGATGTTGGCGGTCGGCCGGGTCGAGGCCCGGGGACCGGAAGGCGAGGGCGCCGGGCGGGGCACGTCCTGGCGGCTGGGAGCGCCCTCGTGCACCTCCGTGGATCCGGGATGCTGATCACGATCCGTCGAGATGTTCGTCTGTGCCGGGTTCTCGTTCGAGGACACGCCTAGCTCCTTGCCGTCAACGGGGATTGGATTCCAGCCTAGGGTCTGGCCGGGGCGCGTTACGTGCCGGTCGCGCGGCGCGCGGCCGGGCGCATCTGCTGTCGCGCTTCAGTCCTTGCGGTAGCTGGCGCGGCCCATCGACCAGAAAGCCAGCACGGTGCCCACCAGGCCCAGTGCGGAGATGACGCCGATCACGCCGAGGAGCATCGCTGAGGCAGTCTGGCTGTCGATCATCATTCCTCCGGAGGCAGAGACGGGCGTCCCCCATGGTAGCGGTGCGGCGCCCGCGTCCGCCGCTGGTAGACTAGGCGATTGAACTTCGGCGAGGGATGCCTCGCACCGGCCGGAAGGCCTGGGTGCGGCATCCGTGATCGACGCAGTGATGCAGGCTCACGGCTTTCCTCACGCGCTCGCGTTCGAGTCGAATGCAGACCCCAATACCTGGGCCCGGTGGGCCCGACATCGAACGGGCCGTGTGCCCGCAAGGAGAATCACCATGGTTACCGAGACCGACACCAAGGTCGTCGCAGAGGTTCGCGAGAACTTCGGCAAGGGCTTCGCCCGACGCCTGCGCGCCGCCGGCAAGATCCCCGCCGTCATCTACGGCCACGGCTCCGACCCGGTGCACGTCGCCCTGCCCGGCCACCAGGTCGCGCTGCTCATCCGCCGCGCCAACGCGGTGCTCGAGCTCGACGTCGACGGAAAGCAGCAGCTGACCCTCGTCAAGGACGTGCAGAAGGATCCCGTGCACCAGATCATCGAGCACATCGACCTGCTGGTGGTGCGCAAGGGCGAGAAGATCCAGGTCGACGTGCCCATCTCGATCATCGGCGAGTCCGCCCCCGGCACGATCGCCGCGCAGGATGCCAACACGGTGCTGCTCGAGGTCGAGGCCACGCACATCCCCGAGCGCATCGAGCTGGACGTCGAAGGCCTCGAGGAGGGAACGCACATCACGGCTGCCGACCTCACGCTGCCTCGCGGCGCGTCGCTCATCGTCGACCCCGAGACGCTGATCGTCGCGATCTCGGTGCCGTCCTCCACCCTCGCCGCCGAGGATGAGATCGCCGAGCTGGATGCGGCCGTGGCCGCCGCCCAGTCGCTGGAGGCCGAGGCCGAGGCCGAGGGCGAGACCGAGGGCGACTCCGAGTAGGTCGCCGTGCGTGAGAGGGGGATGCGGCCGCCGCATCCCCCTCTTGCGTTCTGCAGCGTCGCCTCGACGGCGCGAACGCGCCGCTTTGGCAGGATGTGAGACATGGCAGACACGTGGCTGATCGTCGGACTGGGCAACCCCGGTCCGCGCTACGAGCTGACGCGGCACAACGTCGGTCAGCTCGTCGTGGACGAGTTGGCCGCTCGTCGCGGGGAGGCCTTCCGCTCCCACAAAGCCAACGCCCGCGTCGTGGAGACCTGGCTGCGCCCCGGCGGCGCCAAGCTCGTGCTCGCCAAGCCGAATACGTTCATGAACGTCTCCGGCGGCCCGGTCGCAGGGCTCGCCGCCTTCTACGGGATCGAGCCGGACCGGGTGGTCGTGGTGCACGACGAGCTCGACATCCCCTTCGACACGGTCAAGCTGAAGACCGGCGGTGGGCACGGTGGCCACAACGGCGTGCGCGACGTGGCGAAGGCCCTGAACTCACCGGAGTTCGCTCGCGTGCGCGTCGGCATCGGCCGGCCGATCGGCCGTCAGGATGCCGCCGATTGGGTTCTCGACCCGTTCGGGCCCAGCGAGCGCAAGAACCTGCCGATCCTCGTGTCCGACGCCGCGGACGCCGTCGAGCAGCTGGTGGACGAGGGTCTGCTCGCCGCGCAGCAGAAGCACCACGCGCCGCGGCTGTAGAGCTCAGCCGCCGGCTGACGCTCCCGAGGCGAAGCCGGTGGTCAGGAACACCTGGACGGCGATCGCGAAAGCGATCGGACCGATCGCGGCCACCACGACCGCGGCGATGCCCCACCCCCGGCCGCGATTCTTCACGATCGCGACGATGCCCTGCACGAGCGCCCAGACACCGAGGATCGTGCCGGCCCAGAACGAGAGCTCGCCGACCAGCACCCACTCGCGCACCGGTGTGAGGATGGACCAGTCGAAGTCGATGTCGGCGGGGTCGACCACCAGCTGTCGACCGGTGCCCACCCCGATGCTGAACGCGGCGATCGAACCGACGATCGTCGCTGCGACCGTCGCGAGCACGGCGAGGACGAGCGCCACGATCCCGAGCGTCGCCCCGCCCCGTGGAGCGGCGGGCCCCGGCGCCGCGACGTAGGGACCGTATCCCTGCACGGGCGCCGTGTAGCCCTCGGGGGGCGCGTACCCGTGCATCTGCGGGGGAGCGTATCCCTGCACCGGGCCGGAGGGCTGCCAGGCAGTGCGGTCGTAACCGTGCGGCGCCGATGACCCGTAGGGCAGCGTCGGATACTGCTCGGTCGCGTACGGCGGCGCCGGCGGCGCTGCGGCGGCCTGCGCGGCAGGCGGCAGCGGAGGCAGGGGAGGGACCGGGGGGATGCCGGCGGGCCGCTGCGGCGGCACGGTCTGTTCAGGTGTCGCCTCTTCGCCGGCCGGGTTCTCGGTCACGGCACTCATCCTAGAAGCAGGGCGTGCGTCGCCGTCCACCCCGGGCGAGCCGAGTGTCGGCGAGCGCCCGTAGAATCGTCCGGTGACAGTTCCCGGGATCGTGCGCGCCCTCGAACAGGCGGAGTCGTTCCGGGATGCCGTGGCTTCGGCATCCGTCGATGCCGACTTCTCGCTCGTCGAAGGCCTCGACGCGCCCCTGCTCGCCTCCCTTCTCGAGCGGCGCAGGGCCGGCGGCCGGCAGGGCGCGCTGTTCGTCGTCGCCCCGACCGGGCGGCGGGCAGAGTCGCTGGGTCCGGCGCTGGAGGCGCTGCTGCCCGGAGCCGAGGTCATGCACTTCCCGGCGTGGGAGACCCTGCCGCACGAGCGGCTCAGCCCGAGTCCCGAGACCGTGGGGCGCCGCCTCGACGTGCTCAAGCGCATCGCACGATGGAGCGGGCAGGCCCCGCTGGTCGTCACCGCCTCGGTACGGGGCGCGCTGCAGCCGCTCGCCGCAGGGCTCGCGGACGCCGTCGACGTGCACCTGGCGGTCGGCGAACGAGGTCATGACCTCGCGCAGGTCTCTGCGCGCCTGGTGGAGCTGGCCTATCACCGCGTCGACATGGTCTCGCGCCGCGGCGAGTTCGCGATGCGCGGCGGCATCCTCGACGTCTTCCCGCCGATCGCCGACCATCCGCTGCGCATCGAGTTCTTCGGTGACGAAGTCGATCAGATCCGCGCCTTCTCCGTCGCCGATCAGCGCTCGCTTCCCGGCGAGGTCCGCGCCGTCGATCTGCCCGCGAGCCGCGAACTCCTGCTGACCCAGGCCGTCCGGGACCGCGCGCGCCGCCTGAAGGACGAATTCCCCGGCATCCGCGGCATGCTGGAGAAGATGGCCGAGGGCATCCCGGCCGAGGGGATGGAATCGCTCATCCCGGCCCTGGTCGATGACATCGTCACCGTGGTGGACTACCTGCCGAAGGACTCGGCGATCGCGCTGGTCGATCCGGAGCGGGCGGTGACCCGGGCGATCACGCTCCTGGAGACCAACAGGGAGTTCCTCGAGGCGGCGTGGAGCGCCGCCACCGCCGGCGCGGCGAGCCCCGTCGACATCGGCTCCGGGGACTTCGTCAGTCTGCCTGCCCTGCGCGACGCGGCGGGTCAGCGCGGCATCGCGTGGTGGACGCTGAGCGCATTCGATTCGGGTGAAGCGGATGCCGCGGCCGAAGGCCTGCTCGAGGTCGCCGCCGGCTCCGGTGTGCGTGTCCCGGGTTCGTCGGTGCCCTCGTTCCAGGGCAACGTGGACGGCGCGACGGCGCACGTCGGGGACCTCCTGGCCGCCGGCTGGCGGGTCGTGGTGGCCGCCTCCGGCGCGGGGCTGGTCGAGCGGGCCCGCGACGTGATGGCTGAACGCGGCATCGCCGCGCGCCGGGTGGACGAGGTGCTGACCGCCCCCGAGCCCGGGGTGGCCCACGTCGTGCTGTGCGAGCTCGAGCGCGGCTTCGAATCCGCGGACGCGAAACTCGCGGTGCTGACCGAGACCGAGTTCTACGGCCGCACGATCGGCGGTGATCAGCGCCTGGTGAAGAAGCTCGCGTCGCGACGGCGCAACGTCGTGGACCCGTTGCAGCTGAAGACCGGCGACTTCGTCGTGCACGCCACGCACGGCATCGGCAGATTCGTCGAGCTGACCCAGCGCGAGGTCTCCAGTGGGGGGCGCAATCCGGTCAAGAGCGTGCGCGAGTACCTCGTCCTGGAGTACGCACCGTCCAAGCGCGGGTACCCGGGCGACAAGCTCTACGTCCCGACCGACCAGCTCGACCTGCTCTCGAAGTACGTCGGCGGAGAAGCGCCGACGCTCTCGAAGATGGGCGGCAGCGACTGGGCGCAGGCGAAAGGCCGCGCGCGCCGGGCCGTACGCGACATCGCGGTGGAGCTCGTGAAGCTGTACTCGGCGCGCATGGCGGCCAAGGGGCACGCTTTCGGACCCGACACGCCGTGGCAGCGCGAACTGGAAGAGGCGTTCCCGTTCGCCGAGACGCCCGACCAGCTGCAGACGATCGACGAGATCAAAGCGGATATGGAAAAGCCCATCCCGATGGACAGGCTGCTCTCGGGCGACGTCGGCTTCGGCAAGACCGAGGTCGCGGTCAGAGCGTCGTTCAAGGCGATCCAGGACGGCAAGCAGGTCGCGATGCTCGTGCCGACCACGCTGCTGGTCAAGCAGCACCTCGAGACCTTCACCGAGCGCTTCGCCGGGTTCCCCGTGCAGGTGCGCGCGCTGTCGCGGTTCCAGACCGACAAGCAGGCCCGCGACACCCTGTCCGGATTGACGGACGGCACGGTCGACATGGTGATCGGCACCCACCGCATCCTCACCGAGGGAGTGATCTTCAAGGACCTCGGACTGCTGATCATCGACGAGGAGCAGCGCTTCGGCGTCGAGCACAAGGACAAGCTCAAGAAGCTCAAGACCAACGTCGACATCCTGGCGATGAGCGCCACCCCCATCCCGCGCACGCTCGAGATGGCGGTGACCGGCATCCGGGAGATGTCCACGCTGCAGACCCCTCCCGAGGACCGGCATCCGATCCTGACGTACGTGGGCGCCCGCAACGACAAGCAGATCGCCGCCGCGATCCGCCGCGAGCTCCTGCGCGAGGGGCAGATCTTCTACGTCCACAACCGGGTGCAGTCGATCCAGCGCGTCGCCGCGCACTTGGCCGAGCTCGTGCCCGAGGCGAGGATCGCCGTCGCGCACGGTCAGATGGGCGAGCACGCCCTCGAGCAGGTCGTCGACGATTTCTGGGAGCGCCGGGCGGATGTGCTCGTCTCCACGACGATCGTCGAGACCGGACTGGACATCGCGAACGCGAACACGATCATCATCGACCGCGCCGACAAGTACGGCCTCTCCCAGCTGCATCAGCTGCGGGGGCGGGTCGGCCGCGCCCGCGAGCGCGCGTACGCCTACTTCCTCTACGACGAGAACAAGCCCCTGTCCGAGACCGCGGCGGACCGACTCGAGACGATCGCGGTCAACAACGACCTCGGCAGCGGCATGCAGGTGGCGCTGAAGGACCTGGAGCTGCGCGGCGCGGGCAATTTGCTCGGCGCCGAGCAGGCCGGACACATCGCCGGCGTCGGATTCGACCTGTACCTGCGCATGATCGGCGAGGCCGTGGCGACGTTCCGCGGCGAGGAGACCGAGGGGCCGACCGAGCTGCGCCTGGAGCTGCCCGTCCAGGCGCGCATCCCCGAGTCGTACATCGACAGTGAACGGCTCAGACTGGAGGCGTATCAGAAGCTCTCGGCCGCGGCATCCGCCACCGCCAAGGATGACGCGATCGACCTCGTCGTCGACGAGCTCCGCGACCGCTACGGCGAACTGCCGTCAGAGACCGAAGGGCTCCTCGCCGTCGCGCGCCTGCGCCGTCGGGCCGCTCAGGCGGGACTAGCCGACGTCGTCGCGATGGGACCCAACCTGCGCATCGCCCCCGCGAACCTCGCCGACTCGATGCGCGTGCGCCTGCAGCGGCTGTACCCGAGCTCGAAGGTGCTCTCGGGAGGAGAGGCGATCGTGATCCCGATGCCGCGTGCCGGCGACGAACGCGTGTCGGATGCCGATCTCATCGCCTGGGTGCGACAGCTGCTGGACCAGCTGTTCCCGCTGCCGGCCGCGGAGCTCGCCCCGGACGGCGCGAGCGCCTCGTGATGCGCCTGCGGCGGCACACCGGGCCAGCGTCCATGGCGCCGGCGCTCGTCAGGCCATAGAGTCGCCGGATGGACGTGGGGGGCAGCCGGGGCCGGCTCGGCGAGGCCGCTGCCGCCTTCACGAGCAACTGGCAGAACCCCAATCTCCGCCGCGCGCAGCTGAGCTTCCTCGGGGCGTGGACGGCGGAGTGGGCCTTCACCGTCGCGCTCGGGATCGTCGCCTACAACGCCGGAGGAGCCCTCGCGCTCGGCTTGGTGGGCCTGCTGCGGATGCTGCCCTCCGCACTGCTGGCTCCGCTGCTCTCGCCGTTCGCCGACCGCGGGCGCCGCGAGCGCGTGCTGGTGGTCGTCTCCACCCTGCGCGGCGCCGCCACGGCCGTGGCGGCGCTGACGGTGGCTCTGTCCGGTCCGGTGTTCCTCGTGTACGCCCTCGCCGTCGTCTCGACGATCGCGGCGACCATGTTCCGCCCGGCGCACTCCGCGCTGCTGCCGACGCTGTGCCGCACCGGGCACGAACTTGCCAGCGCCAACGTCGTACGCGGGCTGCTCGACTCCGTCGCAACCCTCGTCGGGCCACTGCTCGCCGCGGTGCTGCTGGCCTTCACCGACGTGTCCGTCGTGTTCGCCGTGGCTGCCGCCGCCTCGTTCTGGGCCGCCGTCCTGCTGCTGCGGGTGCGGTACGACGCCCCTCCCCGCCCGTCGGCCGAGCGTCGGACCCGCCTCATCACCGAGGCGGTCGAAGGTGTGCGCGCGGTCACCCGCAGCCGGGACCTGCAGCTGATCCTCGGCCTGGCCTCGGCGCAGTCGCTGACCCGTGGAGCGCTGACGGTCTTCTCCGTCGTCGTCGCGATCGAACTGCTGGGGACCGGCGAATCCGGCGCCGGTGCTCTGATGGCGGCGGTCGGCGTCGGCGCGGTGATCGGCTCGCTCGCGGCGTCGCTCCTGGTCGGCACCGGCCGGCTGGGGGTGTGGTTCGCCGTCGGCGTCACTCTGTGGGGGCTGCCAGTGGCCCTGATCGGCGTCTTCCCGCAACAGGCTGCGGCGCTTTTCCTGCTGTCCTTCGTGGGCGTCGGCAACGCGCTGATCGACGTCGCCGGCTTCACGCTGATCGGGAGGCTGGCGCCGGACGAAGTGCTCGCGCGCGTCTTCGGCGTGCTCGAGAGTCTCGTCGCCGTCTCGATCGGAGTGGGGGCGATCCTCGCGTCCGCGCTGATCGGCTGGTTCGGGATCCCTGCGGCACTGATCGCGATCGGGCTGATGTGCCCCGTCCTGGCGCTGCTGGCGCTGCGCCGGCTGCGCCGCATGGACGGCACCGTCGGTGACCTCGACGTGGACATCGGACTGCTGCAGCGCGTGCCGATGTTCCAGCCGCTGCCGCTTCCGTCGATCGAGCAGCTGGCCCGAGGGCTGGAGAGCGTCGACGTGCCCGCCGGACGGGCCGTGATCACCCAGGGCGAGATCGGCGACCGCTACTACGTGATCGAGTCGGGCGAAGCAGACGTGCTGGGCGACGGCCGCGTCGTCGCGTCTCTTGGCCCGGGGGAGGGGTTCGGTGAGATCGCACTGCTGCGCAGCAGCCGGCGCACCGCGACCGTGGTCGCCCGCACACCGCTGGAGCTGCGCGCCCTGGAGTCGGACCGGTTCATCGCGGTCGTCCTCGGGTACACGCCGAGCGCCACGGCTGCGGCCGCCGGCGTCGACGACCAGCTCGGCCGCTACGCGCCAGACCGTCCGTCGGAAGACGCGTCGGGGTCGCCGTGAGGGGCCGGCCGCTTGAGCTGCACCGCAGCAGATGGGATCGTGAGCCATGACATCCGAGCGGACTGCGCTGCTGATCGCGGACATCGGCGGGTACACCGAATACATGAGCACCCACCGGATGACGCTGGCGCATGCCGAGGTCAACACCGCGCGGATGCTGGAGCGCATGATCGAGGCGGCTCCCGGCTTCGACCTCGTGGAGATCGAGGGCGACGCCGCCTTCCTCTCACGCCGCACCGGCACCCGCGCACCCGAGACGACGGTGACCGACATCCTGCAGGTCGCGGTGGCGATGCACCGCGCGTTCCACCTCGAGCGGCAGTACGTCTCGACCAACCTCTGCCCGTGCGGCGGCTGCCGTGAGGCGGGCAACCTGAAGCTGAAGTTCGTGGCTCACGTGGGCGAGGTCGCCACGCAGAGCATCCGCGGCCGCAGCAAGCTGATTGGAATCGATGTGATCCTCGTGCACCGCCTGCTGAAGAACTCCGTGCCGATCCCCGAGTACGTGCTGCTGTCGGAAGAGCTCTACAGCACCGAGAAAGCCGCCGTGCCCGAGCCGGTTCAGCAGATCACACCGGAGCTCGAGGGGATCGGCACCGTCCGGGCGTACTTCGTCGACGTCGCGGACCTGGACGACTCGGCTCCGCCCCTCGCCTCGCCGTCGTGGCGCACCCGACTGGGCAACACGTTCTCCGCCGTCGGACAGGGTCTGCCCTACATGCTCGGCGTGAAGCAGCCGCGACGCCCGCGTCACGCGAGATGACCGCATCCTGCGGACGGCGTCCGCCCTCGCCTGCGAGAGGCGCACCGCCGACGCTACGCTGGCGGTGATCGCTGGTCGCCGCCGACGGATGGAGCAGCCGTGCAGTACGAGCACCTCGGGGCGCGGCCCCGCATTCACCCGGATTCGGTGATCGCGCCGACCGCGGTCATCAGCGGCGACGTCGTCATCGGCGCGGACTGCCAGGTCCTGCACGGAGCGGTGATCACGGCAGAGGGCGGGCCGATCACGCTCGGGGTGAACGTCATCGTCATGGAGAACGCGCTCATCCGCGCGACCGCGGCCAACGCCGTGCACATCGGCGGGCACACGCTCGTGGGGCCGATGGCGAGCGTATCCGGGGCGACGATCGGCGACGAGGTGTTCCTCGCGACCGGCACGCGCGTCTTCAACGGCGCACGCATCGGTGAACGCAGCGAAGTGCGCATCAACGCCGTGGTGCACCTGCGCTCGGTGCTGCCGCCGGAGAGCGTCGTGCCGATCGGCTGGGTGGCCGTGGGCGATCCCGCCCGGATCCTGCCCGCCGAGCGCCATGACGAGATCTGGGCGGCCCAGAAGGAGCTCGACTTCCCCGGCTACGTCTTCGGAATCGACCGGGAGACCCCTGACCTCATGGTGCAGCTCACGGAGCGGTACGGCCGCAGCCTGGCGCGCCACGACCGGGACGTGCGGCTCGACTGAGGCCGCCGCAGCTCATCCGGTGTTCTGCAGGCCGGCCGCCACCCCGCTGACCGACAGGAGCAGCAGGCGCTGCTGCTCGGGGTCCGCCGGTCCGCCGGCGGCGGCATCGGCGCGCAGCGCCCGCAGCGCCCGCAGCTGGAGCAGCGAGAGCGCGTCGACGTAGGGGCTCCGCATCTTCACGGCGCGCTGGAGCACGGGCTTGTTGTCCAGCACGTCGTCACCGGCGGTGACGCGCACGACCCACAGGCGGGTGAGCTCCATCTCCTCCATGACCAGTTCGGCGAGGTCCTCCCGGTCGCCCAGGTCGAGATAACGACGGGCGATCCGCGGATCGGCCTTGGCCAGGCTCATGGCGACGTTGTCGACCATCGTCTGGAACAGCGGCCACTCCCGGTAGGCCTGGCGCAGGAGTTCTTCGTCGCCGACCGCGTCCAGGGCGCTGCCGAGCCCGAACCACCCGGCGAGGTTGATGCGCGCCTGGGTCCACGCGAACACCCACGGGATCGCTCGGAGGTCCTCGAGCGACTCGACCGACAGCCCACGCCGAGCCGGCCGCGATCCGAGCGCGAGCAGGCCGACCTCCTCCATCGGCGTGACCTGAGCGAACCACGGCGCGAAACCGGGAGCCTTGACGAGGTCGAAGAACCGAGCGCGGGATGCCGCGTCCATGGTCGCGGCGACCTCCGAGAAGCGCTCGGCGGCCTCGCTGTTGCGCCGTTCGATCGAGGGCGCGGAGGCCATCAGGATGGCGGCGGCGACCTGATCGATGTGCCGCATGGCGATCGCGGGATCCCCGTACCGGGCGAAGATCACCTCGCCCTGCTCGGTGAGCTTGAAGCGTCCGTCGACCGAGTGCGGCGGCTGGGCGAGGATCGCGGAGTTCGCCGGGCCGCCGCCGCGGCCGAGCGCCCCGCCGCGACCGTGGAAGAGCGTCAGCTCGATGCGGCTGCGCTGAGCCCACGCGGCGATCTCGGCCTGCGCGACATAGAGGGCCAGGTTCGCCGCGACCGGTCCGACGTCCTTCGACGAGTCGGAGTACCCGAGCATGACCTCGAGGCGGCGGTCGGTCGCCTCCAGTCGCGCCGCGAACTCCGGGTGCTCGACGATCTCGGCGAGGATCTTCGGGGCTGCCTGCAGATCGGCGAAGGTCTCGAAGAGCGGGATGACCTCCAGCACCGGTGCGGCGCCCTCGCCGGCGGCGTAGCGGGCGAGGCGGTGCACGTTCGCCAGATCCTGCGCGGACCGGGTGAACGAGACGATGTAGCGACCGGCCGCGCGCGGACCGTAGCGCTTCTGCAGGAATGCGACGGCGCGGAACACGTCGAGGACCTCTTCGGCCAGCTCGGACCGCGGACCCCCGGCATCCAGTTCGGCCAGCACGGTCGCGTGCACCGCGGAGTGCTGGCGCACCTCGAGCTCGGTGAGATGGAAGCCGAACGTCTCGACCTGCCACAGCAGCTGCTGCAGGTGCCCGTACGCCTGGCGCGGGGCGCGCGCCTTCACGAGCGAGTCCTGCACGATCCGCAGATCGATCAGCAGCTCCTCGGGGTCGACGTACGCCAGGTCGGCGTCGCGGGCACGGGTGGCGGCGATCTTGCGGGCGATGAGCAGCACGATGCGCCGGTGCGGTTCGTTCGGCGAGCGCTTGGCGATCTCGGTCGCGGCCTCCTCGTCGGCGGCCTTCAGGCGCTGCCACAGGGCGAGCAGCGCCTCGCTCGGCGGCGTGGTGGACGCGTCGAGCGTCAGTCCGCGCCCGATGCGGTTGGCGGTGCGCTCCAGACCGAGCAGGACGTGCTCGCTCGCGATCGCGGCGGCTTTGCGCGTGACGGATGCCGTGACGAACGGGTTGCCGTCGCGGTCTCCGCCCACCCACGATCCGACCCGGACGAAGGGCCGGACGACCGGTGCGCGGCCACCGGCTCCCGGCCCCTGCAGCGCGTCGTCCACGCGGCGGTACACGTGCGGCACGGCGGTGTACAGCGTCTCGTCGAAGACGGCCATGACGGCGCGCACCTCGTCGGTGGGCGAGGGCTTCTCGGGCCGCAGCGGAGCGGTGCGCCACAGCGTGTCGATCTCCTCCAGCATCCGCCGTTCGGCCCGCCGCTGGTCGGCTCCGTTGCGCAGCGAGGCGTCGTGCTCTTCCAGGAACGTCGCAAGGCGCCGGATGCTCGTCGAGATCGCCCGGCGGCGGGCCTCGGTCGGGTGCGCGGTGAAGACCGGGTGGAATCTGAGGTTCTGCAGCCGGGTCAGCGCCGTGTCGTCTCCCACCTCTGCTGCCAGCCGGACGAACGCGGCCGCGACCGAGTCCGTCGCATCCTCGCGGTCGGGCCGTCCGTCGCGCTCCCGCAGGATCCGCACCCGCTGGTGCTCCTCGGCGAGGTTCACCAGGTGGAAGTACGCGGTGAACGCGCGGGCGACCTCGTCGGCCCGCTCGATCGTGAACGAGTCGGCGATCTGCGCGGCGCTCGCGAACGCCTCCGGCGATTCGTCGGTGTAGGCGTGGATCGTCGCGACGCGCAGGCGCTCGACATCGTCGTAGAGGCCGGGACTGCCGCTCTCGCGCAGCACACGTCCCAGGAGCGCGCCGAGCATGCGGACATCCCCCCGCATCCTTTCGGGGATCTCCTGGCCGGCCTCGAAGCGTCCGACGAGGTCGATCGCCTCGGTCTGGGTGAACTCGCGCATGCGCTCCAAGGTAGTGCGGTTGTGTTTCCTGCTCGTCACGTGTGACGGCCGCGTGACACCGCCCGGGCCCACCGTCGTTACACTCGGAAGCTGGAGTGCCGGGAAGTCTGGTCGGCGGCGGTGCGCGCGCGCCCATCGCCCATCCCCGATGAAAGGACACGCGTGTCCCTGCTTCGTTCCGCACGCTTCCCGGCGATCGTCCTCCTGGCCGCGGCGATCCTCGCGCTGGTGCTGGCCAACTCGCCGATCGGGCCGGCGGTGCTCGCCGTCAAGGATGCGTACATCGGCATCCCCGGGGTGTTCGAGCTGTCGGTGGGCCACTGGGTCCAGGACGGGCTGCTGGCCGTCTTCTTCTTCATCGTGGCCATCGAGCTGCAGTTCGAGCTCACGAACGGCGAGCTCAACTCCGCCCGCAAGGCCATGCAGCCGGCAATCGCCGCCGCCGGCGGAGTCATCGTGCCGATCGTCATCTTCCTGCTCGTCTCAGCCGGCACCGATTCCGCGCGCGGCTGGCCGATCCCGACGGCGACCGACATCGCGTTCGCGCTCGGGGTGCTGGCCGTCTTCGGCAAGGGCCTGCCCGCCGGCATCCGGATCTTCCTGCTGGCCCTGGCGATCCTCGACGACATCGTCGGGATCGTCTTCATCGCCGTGCTGTTCACCGACGGGGTCGACTTCGGGATGCTGGCGCTGGCCGCCCTGGCTGTCACGGTCTTCGGCGTGCTCAGCCGTCAGATCGACACGCGCGCCCGCATCCCGATCACGATCGCGCTCGTGATCCTCGGAATCGCGACCTGGGTCCTCGTCTACGAATCCGGGGTGCACGCCACGATCGCCGGCGTCGCTCTCGGCCTGGCGATGGCGCAGCAGCCGGCCCTGCACGCGCGCCACGCGCTCGAGCCGTGGGTGAACGGGGTCGTCCTGCCGCTGTTCGCCTTCTCGGCGGCTCTGGTGATCATCCCCTCCGTCGCTCCGTCGCAGCTCGCTCCGGCTTTCTGGGGAGTGCTCATCGCGCTGCCGGTCGGCAAGATCATCGGCATCACGCTGTTCGGCTGGGTGAGTCTGCGCGTCGGCAACCGCGGCGCCGCGCCGCACCTGTCCTTCGCGGATCTGCTCTCGGCCGGCGCGCTCGGCGGCATCGGCTTCACCGTGTCGCTGCTGCTGTCCGAACTGGCCTTCGCCGGCGATCCGCTGCTGCGCGATGAGGCGACCCTCGGCGTGCTCGGCGGGTCGCTGATCTCCCTGATCATCGCCGGCGTGCTCGTGGCGCAGCGCGCGCGCCACTACCGCCGGGTCGCACCCGATGCCGAGAAGGTGACCGCATGAGCGGCGATCCGCTGCGCACGGCTGCCGACACCATGCACGACGTGCGCGAGCGCTGCGTGTGGACGCAGCAGATCGACCACCGCGCGCTCGTTCCGTACCTGGTCGAGGAGAGCGCCGAGCTCATCGACGCCGTTGAGGAGGGCACCCGCGCCGAGCTGCGTGAGGAGCTCGGCGACCTGCTCTGGCAAGTGCTGTTCCATGCCGAGATCGCCTCGCGCGACCCCGACGACCCGTTCGACATCGATGATGTCGCCCGCGGGCTCACCGAGAAGATGGTGCGCCGGCATCCCCATGTGTTCGCCGGCGAGGTCGCGGAGACGCCCGAGCAGGTGCTCGTGCTGTGGAACGCCGCGAAGGCCGCCGAGAAGCACGAACGCACGAGCGTGCTCGACGGCGTGTCGCAGCGGATGCCCTCGCTCGCGCTCGCGCAGAAGCTCCTCGGCAGGGCGTCACAGGTGGGCGTGGAAGCCGAACCCGTCGAGCAGCCGCGCACCGAGGCCGAACTGGGTGACGCGCTGCTCGGTCTGGTCGCGACTGCCCGCCGGAACGGGTGGGATGCCGAGCGGGCGCTCCGGGAGCGGCTCCGGGAGCTGCAGGAGCAGATCCGCGACGCCGAGCGGGCCTGACACACTTGTCGAGTGGCACCTGTCAATCCGCCGCGCGGCATGCGCGACTTCCTCCCCGCCGAGAAGGCCCGTCGCGAGCGCGTGCTCGCCGTCATCCGCCGGCGCTATCGCGCGCACGGATTCGATGAGATCGAGACTCCCGTCATGGAGGATCACGCGCGTCTGCACGCCGGCATCGGCGGCGACAACGAGAAGCTCGCCTACAGCGTCCTCAAGCGCGGCCTGGACGCTCAGGCGATCCGCGCTGCGGCCGAGACACCCGAGGACCTCGCCGATCTCGGACTGCGCTACGACCTCACGGTGCCACTGGCGCGCTTCTACGCCAGTCATCGCAGCGAGCTGCCGGCGGTCTTCCGCTCGGTGCAGATCGCGCCGGTCTGGCGCGCCGAGCGCCCCCAGAAGGGCCGGTACCGCCAGTTCGTGCAGTGCGACATCGACATCCTCGGCGACGGCTCCCCGCGGGCCGAGGCGGAGCTGATCGTCGCCACGCTCGACGCCGTCGACGCTCTCGGCCTGGAGGGGGCCACAGTGCGGGTCAACGATCGTCGTGCGCTGGAGTGGATGCTGGAGAGCTTCGGCTTCACGGCAGACGAGCGGCCGGGCGTGCTGATCACGATCGACAAGCTCGACAAGATCGGTCCCGACGGAGTCGTCGCCGAACTGCGCGAGCGCGCAGCGACCTCCCCGGCCGTCGAGGCCTTCGAAGCCTTCCTGAAACGGCCGCAGACCCTGGAATACAACCCGTACGGCGAGCGGCAGATCCGCAAGGCGCTGCCCGAGGGCGCGCCGGACGAGGTCATCGCCGACCTGGTGGGGATCGGCCATGCCGTGGCGGCCACGCGAGCGTCCGAGGACGCGGGAGGCGGCATCCCGCTCGTGTTCGATCCGTTCCTCGTCCGCGGAATGGGGTACTACACCGGCACGATCTTCGAGCTCGCCCACCCGAGCGTGGATTACTCGCTGGGGGGCGGCGGCCGCTACGACGGCATGATCGGGCGCTTCCTCGGCCAGGACGTTCCAGCGGTCGGTTTCTCACTCGGATTCGAGCGGCTCGTCGACCTCGTCTCCGACACCGACGACGGGCAGGAGCGCGCGGTCGTCCTGGTGCACGACCGCGACATGCCGCTCGGCGAGCTCCTCGCGCTGAAGGCGGCTCTTGCGAGCGAGGGCGCGCGGGTGCGGCTCGAGCAGCGCCCGAAGAACCTCAAGGCGCTGCTCGAGCGGGCGGCATCCGACGGCTACACCTCCTTCGCGACGGTCGCGACGGGCCAGACCGTCGACACGGTGGCATTCAAGCCCCTGGCCTGACCCGCACCCACGGTTGACGTCCGGGGGCGCGGCGGGTTGGCTGTCGGCATGGCCCAACCTCCGCCCGCACCCACCCCTGACGCCTGGCGTCGGCTCGACGCCTACCTCACCGAGACGCTCGTCGGACACGACGCCGACCTCGAGACGGCCGTGGCCGCGCAGCACGAGGCGGGGCTGCCCGCGATCGAGGTCGCCCCGGTGTCGGGCAAGCTCCTGCAGCTGCTCGTGCGCATCAGCGGTGCTCGGCGGGTGCTCGAAGTCGGCACCCTGGGCGCGTACTCGACCATCTGGATGGCCCGCGGCATTCCCGAGGACGGCGCCGTCGTCACGATCGAAGCCGAGCCCGCCAACACGGCGGTCGCGCGCGCGAATCTCGATCGGGCGGGTGTCGGTGCGAAGGTCGAGATCCGGGTGGGGCGTGCCGAGCACGTGCTGCCGACGCTGCGCGAGGAGCAGCCGTTCGATTTCGTGTTCATCGACGCGGACAAGGAGTCCAACACGATCTACCTGGACTGGGCGGCGCGACTCGGGCACCCCGGCACCGTGATCGTGGTCGACAACATCGGGCGCGGGGGAGAGGTGGCCAACCCCGCGACGACCGCCGCGAACGTCATCGGCACCCAGCGGGGGCTCGAGATGCTCGGCCGCGATCCCCGCTTCGACGCCACCGCGCTGCAGACGCTGGATCTCAAGGGCTGGGACGGCGTCGCGATCGCCGTGGTGACGGATGCCGCCGCCGCTCCCGCACCGTGAAGCCGCCGCACACGCACCCGGTGCAGCGGCATCCTCCTGGCTAGACTGGCCCACGGACCGACGACGCTCCCGATCCACCCTCCACCACACAAGGAGTCCTCTGTGGCACTAATCGAGGCTGTCAACGCACGCGAGATCTTGGATTCGCGCGGAAACCCCACCGTCGAAGTGGAGGTCCTGCTCGACGATGGAATCGTCCAGCGCGCGGCCGTCCCCTCCGGGGCGTCCACCGGCGCCTTCGAGGCATACGAGCTGCGCGACGGCGACAAGACCCGCTACAGCGGCAAGGGCGTGCTCAAGGCCGTCGCCGCGGTCATCGACGAGCTCGGCCCCGCCATCGAGGGCGTGGATGCCGCCGAACAGCGCATCATCGACGAGATCCTCATCGAGGTCGACGGCACCGACAACAAGGGTCGCGTCGGCGCGAACGCCATCCTCGGCGTGAGCCTCGCCGTCGCCAAGGCGGCCGCCGACAGCGCCGACCTCCCGCTGTTCCGCTACCTGGGCGGCCCGAACGCGCACATCCTTCCCGTGCCGCTGTTCAACGTGATCAACGGAGGGTCGCATGCCGACAACGGCATCGACATGCAGGAGTTCTTCCTCGCCCCGATCGGCGCCTCATCGTTCGCCGAGGCCCTGCGCTGGGGGACCGAGACCTACCACGTCCTGAAGGGCGAGCTGCTCAAGGCCGGCTACGCGACGGGCCTGGGCGACGAGGGCGGCTTCGCCCCCGACCTGCCGAGCAACCGCGAGGGGCTGGACTTCCTCATCACGGCGATCGAGAAGGCGGGCTTCACGCCCGGCACTGAGATCGCCCTGGGCATGGACGTCGCCGCGACGGAGTTCTTCCGCGACGGCGCCTACCAGTTCGAGGGCAAGGCCTGGACGGCGGAGCAGCTCACGGACTACTACGTCGAGCTCGCCGGCGCCTACCCCATCATCACGATCGAGGACGCCCTGGCCGAAGACGACTGGGATGCGTGGAAGCATCTCACCGAGAAGCTCGGGACGCAGATCCAGCTCGTCGGCGACGACCTGTTCGTGACCAACCCCACGCGGCTGGCGGACGGCATCAAGCGGGGAGTCGCCAACTCGCTGCTGGTGAAGGTGAACCAGATCGGAACGCTGTCCGAGACCCTGGATGCCGTCGACATGGCCCACCGCGCCGGCTACACCACGATGTTCTCCCACCGCTCCGGAGAGACCGAGGACACCACGATCGCCGACCTGGTCGTGGCCGTGAACTCGGGTCAGATCAAGAGCGGCGCGCCCGCCCGCAGCGAACGCGTCGCGAAATACAATCAGCTTCTGCGCATCGAGGAGGAGCTGGGCGACGCGGCGGAGTTCGCCGGGCGCTCGGCGTTCCCGAGGTACACCGCGTAGGACGATCTGCAGTCGAGAGGGGGAGCCGTGGCGAACACGACGGCTCCCCCTTCTCGCGCCCCGCGGCGGCGCCGCGCCCCCCGCGGACCGGTCGATGTCCGCGGCTGGCTCGGCGGCATCCGGCTGTCGGGATTCATGGTCATCATGATGGGGCTCGTGGTGCTGGCCGCCTTCGTCCTGGTTCCGACGATCGGAACCTACGTCGATCAGCGTCAGCAGATCGCCGCGCTGCAGGCGTCGGTCGAAGTCAGCCGCGAAGACGTCGCCGACCTCGAGGCGCAGCGGGACAGATGGACCGACCCCGCCTACATCACCACCCAGGCCCGCGAACGGCTCTACTACGTGCGGCCGGGCGAGGTCGTCTATCTCGTCGACGACGATCTGCCCCCGGCGCTCGTGCCGCAGGAGCAGGCAGCCGTGAGCGAGGACGTCGAGCAGACCCGGACGGATTGGATGTCGCAGTTCGTGCGCTCGGTCACGGAGGCGGGCATCGCGCAGACGGTGAAGGCACCGACGATCGGTGTGCCCGACCCCGCTCCCAGCGGCTCGCCCGCCGTGAGTCCCTGAGAGTCAGCGCCGCCGGTTTCTCCAGCGTGGGCTCAGCAGCGCCGGGTACCCTGACCGGTGTGACCACGCCGCCGTTCCCGCCCGTCAGCGACACCGATCTGGCGGTGCTGCGCGCGCAGCTCGGACGCCCGGCGCGGGGCGTGGTGGGGATCGCCGCCCGATGCGCGTGCGGCAACCCGACTGTCGCGGCGACCGCCCCCCGACTCGAAGACGGCACTCCGTTCCCGACTTTCTACTACCTCACCCACCCGGCGGCGACGGCAGCCATGTCGGGGTTGGAGGCCACTCAGGTGATGCGGACGCTGAGCGAGGAGCTTGCTGAGGATGCCGGAGTGGCGCACGCCTACGCACGCGCGCACGAGGCCTATCTGCGCGACCGCTCCGCCTTCGGCGATGTCGAGGAGATCGCGGGGATCTCGGCCGGCGGAATGCCCACGCGCGTCAAGTGCCTGCACGCCCTCGCCGCGCACGCCCTCGCCGCCGGCACGGGGGTGAACCCGATCGGCGATCGCGCGCTGTCGCTCGGCGCCTGGTCGCCGCAGCGCTGCGTGTGCGCCGAACCGGGAGTGGGCGGATGATCCGGCGCGTCCTCGCCATCGCGGGCGCGTTCGTCGCGGCCGCGATGCTCACCGGCGCGAGCGTATCGCCGGTCGCCCCCGATCCGAACCCGGACCCGGTGCGGGCGGCGGAGTACTGGCTGGACGCCTCCGGCATCCGTGACGCGTGGCAGACGACCCGCGGCGCAGGAGTGCGCATCGCGATCATCGACACCGGTGTCGCGCGCGGTCCGGTCGAGTTCGAGGGCGCCGTCGTCGGAGGCACCGACGTGTCGGGCATCGGCTCAGCCGATGGGCGCACGCCGGTGGGAGCGGTCGATGCCAACCACGGCAGCTGGGTGGCCTCGCTCGCCGCCGCGCGGGGCACCGGCTCGGGCACGGGCATGATCGGCGTCGCGCCGCAGGCGGAGCTGCTCGCGGTATCGGTGGGGTTCGGCTCCTCGGCGAAGGTGCCCTTCACCGAGCAGATCGCCGAGGCGATCCGCTGGTCGGTCG
Organism: uncultured Microbacterium sp.; assembly: GCF_963524805.1. Taxonomy (GTDB): domain Bacteria; phylum Actinomycetota; class Actinomycetes; order Actinomycetales; family Microbacteriaceae; genus Microbacterium. The sequence goes on from NZ_CAURGG010000008.1 coordinate 77,273, forward strand.
ACAACGGCGCCGACGTGATCAACCTGTCGCTCACGACGAACACGCCCGACTGGGACGAGAGCTGGGACTCGGCATTCCTCTACGCGTTCGAGAACGACGTCGTCGTCGTGGTCGCGGCCGGCAACCGGGGGAGCGGGACATCGCGGGTCGGAGCGCCGGCGACGATCCCGGGCGTTCTCACGGTCGCCGGCGTCGACAAGGCCGGTAAGGCGAGCGTCGAGGCCTCCACGCAGGGCATCACGCTGGGGGTGTCGGCGCCGAGCGAGGACCTCGTGGGAGTGTCCGCCGACGGACGGCTCGTGCTGTGGAACGGCACGAGCGGTGCAGCGCCGATCGTCGCCGGCATCGCCGCGCTCGTGCGTGCGGCGCATCCCGACCTCGACGCGAACAACGTGATCAACCGCATCATCGAGACGGCGCGTCCTCCCTCGGGCGCGACGGGCAGCGCGAGCTCGCTGCTGTACGGCGCCGGACTGGTGGATGCCGCAGCCGCGGTGTCGGCGACCGTGCCGTCGGTGACCGCCAACCCGATGGGGAGCCTCACCGACTGGATCCGGCTGTACCGCCGGGCCGACGCCGGGCCGGCACCCGTGCCGACCTCGGAACCGATCGCGATCGAAGCGCTGCCCCCGGCGGACACGGCGACGCGTGCGGCCTCGCCGCTCCTGCCGACTTCGGACACGCTCCTGTACGGGACGCTTCCGCTGATGGCAGGTTCGGCGGCGGCTATACTGGTGGCTCTCGGCGTCACCGCAGCTGTCCGACGATACCGATTGGCGTCCCGGACGCCGAGCCGCTGACACCCCCAGGAGTACTCCCCACCGTGAGCAACACTGCGCCTGTGAACAAGCACGTGCCGAAGATCCTCATCGTCGGTGGTGGCTACGCCGGGTTCTACACCGCCTGGAAGCTCGAGAAGCATCTGCGCAGGGGTGAAGCGGAAGTCACGATCGTCGACCCGCTTCCCTACATGACCTACCAGCCCTTCCTCCCGGAGGTCGCCGCGGGCGGCATCGAGGCGCGCCACGCCGTGGTCGCCCTGCGCCGTCACCTCAAGCGCACCAAGGTGGTCGCGGCGAAGGTGACCGGCATCCGTCACGCCGACAAGGTGGCCACCATCACCCCGATCGCCGGTGACCCTTACGAGCTGGAGTACGACCAGATCGTCGTCACGGCCGGTGCCGTGTCGCGGACGTTCCCGATTCCGGGCATCGCCGACAACGCGATCGGACTCAAGACGATCGAAGAGGCCGTTGCGATCCGCGACCGGCTCATGTCCAACTTCGACAAGGCTTCCACCCTCCCGCCCGGACCCGAGCGCGATCGCCTGCTGACCGTCGTGGTCGTCGGCGGCGGGTTCGCGGGCATCGAGGTCTTCGCCGAGCTGCGCTCCTTCGCGTCCGCGCTGGTCGGCCACTATCCCGAGGTCACCTTCAGCGACACCCACTTCCACCTGATCGAGGCGATGGGCCGGATCATGCCCGAGGTTTCGCTGAAGACGAGCGAGTGGGTGCTGCGCGATCTCGCCAAGCGCGGCGCGTCGGTGCACCTGGACACGCAGGTGACGGGCGCCGTCGACGGCAACATCGAGCTGTCCACGGGCGAGGTCATCCCGAGCGATCTGATCATCTGGACCGCGGGCGTCATGGCCAACCCGACCGTCGTGCGCGGCGGGGACCTGCCGGTGGAGGAGCGGGGCCGCATCCGCACCCGCGCCGATCTGCGCGTCGGCACCGAAGAGGAATTCGTCGAGGGCGCCTGGGCGGCCGGCGACGTCTCGGCCGTTCCCGACCTGTCCGGCGGTGGAGTCGGGGGGTACTGCGTGCCCAACGCTCAGCACGCCGTGCGCCAGGCGAAGCTGCTGGCGAAGAACCTGGTCGCGGTGCTGCGCGGGGAGGTGCCGAAGGAGTACTTCCACAAGAACCTCGGCGCGGTCGCCGGGCTCGGCCTGTACAACGGCGCTTTCCAGTCGGGCAAGATCGGGATCACGGGCTTCTTCGCCTGGATCGCCCACCGCGGCTACCACGGCCTCGCGATGCCCTCGTGGGAGCGCAAGTTCCGCGTCGTCGGCGACTGGTGGAACAACTTCTGGCTCGGCCGCGATCTGGTGAACCTGCAGGCCGTCCAGGACCCGCGCTACGTCTTCGAGGAATTCGCCGCGCGTCCGCGGCCTCCGCAGCCGGCGGAGAGCGCTCCGGCCCCCGCCGTCTCCGCCGCGCCCGCCGAGAAGGTCGCCGCCCGCAGCTGACCGGTACCGTGGAGGGTGCGTCCGCACGCACGCCCCCGTAGCCCAACCGGCAGAGGCAGGCGACTTAAAATCGCTCGAGTCCGGGTTCGAATCCCGGCGGGGGTACGGCTGAACACGCTGCCCGGAGGGCAGCAGGTTCAGCCGAGTGGCAGCGGGGACGAATCCCGGCGGGGGTACCCTTCACGCGGTCCGGTGCGCGGCTCCCGCGAGTCGTAGGCTGGAGCGCATGTGCGCCCCCGTGACGATGAGCCCGACGCCCGCCTGCGTGATGCGATGACGATGGACCTGCTGGATGCCGTGGACGCCGGCACGCCGTGGGCGGATGCCGCCTCCTACTGGGCGGCGATGACGGATGCGGTCGCCGACGTCTCAGGGCCCGTCGCCGCGCTGAACCTCGCCGCTCTCCGCTACAACGCTCTGGACATGGTGGTCCGTTCGGCCGGCGTCCCCATCCGCGTGGCGAGCAAATCCGTGCGCGTCCGCGAGGTCCTCGACGCGACGCTCGCGGTACCCGGATACCGCGGCATCCTCGCCTTCACTCTGCCCGAGGCGCTGTGGCTGTCGCAGACGCATGACGACGTGGTTCTGGGCTACCCCAGCGTCGACCGGACTGCACTGGCCGCGCTCGTCGCCGACGAGCGAGCGGTCGGTCGCGTCACGCTCATGGTCGACGACATCGCGCAGCTCGACGTGGTCGATGCCGTCCTCCCGCCCTCCGCGCGCCCGGTGCTGCGGGTGGCGATCGACGCCGACGCGTCGTGGCGGGCACCCGGGCTCGGTCACATCGGTGTGCACCGCTCGCCGGTGCACAGTCCCGGCGAAGTGGCGAATCTGGCGCGCGCCATCACCGCGCGACCGGGATTCCGCTTGGTGGGACTCATGATGTACGAAGCGCAGATCGCGGGGCAGGGCGATGCGACCGGCGCCGGCGACGGCGTGGTCCGCTGGATGCAGCACCGCTCCGGACGGGAGCTGCTCGAGCGTCGCGCCGAGATCGTCGGGGCGCTGCGCGAGATCGCGCCGCTCGAGTTCGTGAACGGGGGCGGTACGGGCTCACTCGAGCTGACGGCATCCGACCTCGCCGTCACCGAGCTGACCGCCGGCAGCGGACTGCTCGCCGGGCATCTGTTCGACGGGTATCGTGCGTTCGATCCCGCACCGGCCGCCGCTTTCGCCCTCGAGGTCGTGCGCAAGCCGCAGGCCGACATCGCGACCGTCCTCGGCGGCGGGTGGATCGCCTCGGGGCCACCGGTCGCGTCCCGGCAGCCGCTGCCGGTGTGGCCGGCCGGTCTGAAGACCCTTGGGCGTGAGGGCGCGGGCGAGGTGCAGACACCGCTGCAGGGCGAGTCCGCCCGATCGCTGCGCGTGGGGGACCGGGTGTGGTTCCGACACGCCAAGAGCGGAGAGCTGGCCGAACGTGTGGAGCGCTACCACCTCGTCGACGGCGGTCGTCTCGTCGGCACGGCCCCGACCTATCGCGGCGAGGGGCAGGCGTTCCTGTGACCCGCCCGGGCGCCGAGTGGCAGAACTGGGCGCGGTCCGCTCGTGTGCGGCCGCAGCGGGTGGAGTTCCCCGGCTCCACGGCGGCGGTGCAGCGGGCCGTCACAGCGGCGGCCGCGCGGGGCATCCCGGTCAAGGCCGTCGGCGCCGGTCACAGCTTCACCGGCATCGCCGTCGCTCCCGGCGTCCTGCTGGATCTGAGCGATCTGACCGGCCTGGTCTCGGCCGATGCGGCGGCCGGGCGCGTGACGCTCCGCGCCGGCACGCGCCTGCACCAGATCCCCGCGCTGCTCGCGCCGTACGGTCTGGCGATGCCCAACCTGGGTGACATCGATCGGCAGTCCCTCGCGGGGGCGATCTCCACCGGCACCCACGGGACCGGCGCGCGCTTCGGCGGCATCGCCACGCAGGTGACCGGAGCCAAGCTCGTCACCGCTGACGGTGAACTGCTGGTGGTCGAGGCGGATCAGAACGCCGAACTGCTCCCGGCGGTCGCGCTCGGCCTCGGAGCGCTGGGCATCCTCGTCGAGGTGACCCTCCAGTGCGTCCCGGCGTTCCTGCTGCACGCGGTCGAGCGGCCCGAGGACCTCGACGAAGCCCTCGACGGACTCGATGAACGCGTCGCGGCATCGGATCATTTCGAGTTCTACTGGTTCCCGCACACGGACCGGGCGATGACCAAGACGAACACGCGACTGCCCGAAAGCGCGGTGCGCCGGCCGCTCCCGCGCGTTCGCACCTGGGTCGATGATGTCGTCGTCGGGAATGCGCTGCATCAGGTCGCCTGCAGCGTTGCGCGCACCGTGCCGCCGACCGTCCCGGCGATCAGCCGAGCCTCGGTGCGCCTGTGGGGAGATCGGGAATTCACCGACGTCTCGCACCGGGTGTTCGCGACCGAGCGCTCGGTGCGCTTCCGCGAAATGGAGTACGCACTGCCGGTGGAGGACGTCCGGCCCGCCTTCGATGCGCTGCGAACACTCATCTCGGACCGGGGATGGCGCATCTCGTTCCCGGTCGAGGTGCGCTTCGCCGCCGCCGATGACCTCTGGCTCTCGACCGCGCACGGCCGCGCGTCGGCCTACATCGCCGTGCACCGCTACTGGCGCGAGGATCCCACCGAGTACTTCGCCGCGGTCGAGCAGATCATGCTCGCTCACGGCGGCCGGCCGCACTGGGGGAAGATGCACATGCTGGATGCCGCGCTGCTGAGCGACCGCTACCCGCGTTTCGGCGACTTCGTCGCCCTGCGCGACCGGCTCGACCCCGAGCGGATGTTCTCCAACCGCTACCTCGATCGGGTGCTCGGCGCGTAGTCGGGGTCCGGGTGGGTATGGGCTGAGAGTCGTGAGACGGCTCTCATACCCCCGGGCGACGTTGGCTAGGATGAGGGCAAACCTCGAACGGAGTCACAGGCATGTGGGAATGGCTGATCCCGGTACTGATCGTCGTGGCGCTGCTCGTCATCGCCGGTATCTACCTGTGGGCGACGTACAACTCTCTGGTCGCGTTGAATGTGCGCGTCGATGAGGCATGGAGCGACATCACCGTGCAGCTCAAGCGACGAGCCGATCTGCTGCCGAATCTGATCGAGGCGGTGAAGGGCTACGCGGCGCATGAGAAGGCTGTCTTCGAGAACGTCACCCGTGCTCGAGCGGAGACCCTGACGGCGGGCGGACCCGCGGAGGCGGGTGTGGCCGAGGGGCACATGCAGCAGGCGCTGAAGTCCCTGTTCGCCGTCGCCGAGGCCTATCCGCAGCTGCAGGCCAGCCAGAACTTCCTGCAGCTGCAGCAGTCCATCGTCGATACCGAAGACAAGATCCAGGCCTCGCGCCGGTTCTACAACGGCGGCGTGCGCGAACTGAACACCAAGATCAAGGTGTTCCCGAACAACCTGTTCGCCCGCAACCTCGGTTTCAGCGAGCGCGAGTTCTTCGAGGTCGTGGACGGCGCCGCGATCTCGGAGCCGCCCAGGGTCCAGTTCTGACCTGACAGCGGCGGATGTACAGCGCCATCGCGCGCAACAAGCGCAACACGTGGTTCATCCTCGGTGCGTTCGTGCTGCTGCTGGGCGCGATCGGACTTGTGGCCGGATGGCTGGCGGGCAACAACTGGTGGATCACCGCGTTCATCCTCATCTTCGCGGCCGCGTATGCGACGTTCCAGTACTTCTTCGCCGACCGCGAGGCGCTCGCGATGTCCGGCGCCGTCGAGGTGGGCAGCGAGGATGCGCCCCGCTTCTTCCGGCTCGTCGAGAACCTCTGCATCGCGACGGGCACGCCGATGCCCAAGCTGTATGTGGTGGAGGACCCGGCTCCCAACGCGTTCGCGACCGGTCGCACACCCGAACAGGCGTCGATCACGGTGACGACCGGCCTGTTCGAGCTCATGACCGACCGGGAACTCGAGGGCGTCCTCGGGCATGAGCTCGGCCACATCCGAAACTACGACATCCGGGTCTCCCTGATCGTCTTCGGCCTCGTGGTGGCCGTCGGCATCCTCGCCGATCTGTTCCTGCGATTCGCCTTCTTCGGCGGCAGGCGCGGCGGCAATGGGCAGGCGCAGCTGCTGTTCCTCATCTTCGGCCTCGTGGCTGCGCTGGTGACGCCGCTGCTGGCCGGGGCCGTCCAGGCGGCCATCTCGCGCCAGCGCGAGTACCTCGCCGACGCCACCAGCGCCATGACCACCCGCGACCCCGACGCTCTGGCCTCGGCGCTGGGCAAGCTCGGCGAGTTCGGCGCGCCGCTCGCACGCGCCAACACTTCCATGGCGCATCTGTGGATCGCCGACCCGCTCAGACCGAGCGGACTGACACGGCTGTTCGCCACCCATCCGCCGATCGCCGACCGGATCGAGCGACTCACGACGATGGGCGGCCGGTTCTGAGGTCGGCGATGGGCTCTACGCTCGTCACATGCCGCGCACCCTGACCCGCGAGCAGGCGCGACGGATCGCCGTCCGCGCGCAGCTGCTGACCGCCGAACGCCCGGGCGGCGTCGTGGAGGCGGTCGATGGACTGTGGCTGGTGAACATCGATCCGACCTCCGCGGTCGCCCCGAGCGCCGACCACATCCTGTGGAGCAGGATCGGCTGGCCGTATCAGCAAGCGGATCTGCGGCGTGCGGTCGAAGACGACCGGGCCGTCTTCGAATGGGCGGGGTTCTACCGGTCGATGGCGGACCTCCCGCTCTACCGCCCGATGATGCGCGCCTGGCCGCGCTACCGCGCCCAGCGGGAGTGGCTCGAGGCGAACGACCGCTTCCGCCGGGACGTGCTCGACCGACTGCGTGCGGAGGGACCGCTGCGCGGGGGAGAGATCCCCGACACGAGCCAGGTGCCGTGGAAGTCGACGGGCTGGACGAACGAGCGCAACGTGACCCAGATGCTCGAGTTCCTCGCGATGGGGGGTGCGATCGCCGTCTCACGGCGCGAGGGACGCGACAGGATGTGGGACCTCGCCGAGCGGGTGTACCCCGCGGATCTTCCCGAGCTGTCGGATCATGAGGCGGCCGCGCTGCGCGCCGATCGCCGGCTGGGCTCCCTCGGGATCGCCCGGGCGAAGGCGATCAAGCAGCCGATCGAGCCGATCGACGTGGGAGAGGCGGGGGAGGAGGCGATGATCGAGGGTGTCCCCGGGAGCTGGCGCGTGGATCCGGCGCAACGGGACGCGGTGTCGGAATTCGAGCCCCGCACGGCGCTGCTGTCGCCCTTCGACCGCCTCGTGTTCGACCGCGTCCGCGCGCAGGAGCTGTTCGGATTCGAGTACATCGTGGAGATGTACAAGCCGGCGGCCAAGCGGCGCTGGGGCTACTTCGCCCTGCCGATCCTGCACGCGGATCGCCTCGTCGGCAAGCTGGATGCCTCCGCCGACCGCAAGGCCGGACTGTTGCGGGTGTCGGCCATCCACGAGGACGACCCCTTCACCGCCGACATGTCCGAAGCGGTGGATGCCGAGATCCGCGAGCTCGCGTCGTGGCTCGGCCTCGAGGTGACCGGCATCCCGGGATCCTGACCGTCGCTCAGGCGCCGAGACCGTCGGGCTCGTCCTTTCCGAGTGCGACCGGCTCACCGGAGCCGACATCGTGACGGCGTGCCTCGGGGAGCACTCGGGCGAGGTCGTCGGTCGCGTCGCCCCAGCGTGAGATCGAGATCGACGACAGGTCCTGCCAGCGGGCAGCGCCGCGCAGTTCCTCCGCGAGGCGGGCTGCCGCATCCGCCGCACGCCCCTGCTCCCACCACGCGGACTGCACGAGCAGCGTGGATGACGCCCGGCCGGCTTTCAGATCCACACGCCCGACGATGTCGTCGCCGATCAGCACGGGGAGCGAGTAATACCCGAAACGACGCTTCGGGGCGGGCGTGTAGATCTCGATGCGGTAGGCGAAGCCGAACAGCCGCTCGGCGCGGTCGCGGAACCACACGAGCGGGTCGAACGGCGTCAGGATCGCGGCGGCGTCCACGCGCCGGGGGAGCGTCGCGTCGCGATGCATCCACGCACGCGCGGGCCGCCCGGCGGAGTGCCAGCCCTCCACCGTCACGGGTCGCAGCACTCCCGCATCCTGCAGTTCCGCGATCGCCGCCATCGCGGCGCGGCGGTCCTTGATGCGCCAGTAGTCGGTGAGATCCGAGGCGGTGCCCACCCCGTATGCCAGCGCCGCGCGTGCCATCAGCTCCCGGATCGCATCCGCCCGGGGAACCGAATGCAACGCGACGTCGGACGGGAGCACGTGCTCTGCCAGCCCGTAACGCCGTTCGAACCCCTGGCGTCCGGCGATCGCCACCTCGCCGAACAGCCACAGGTACTCCAAGGCATGCTTGACGACGTCCCAATCCCACCACGGGCCGCGCGAGGCCTTCTCGGCATCGTGCTCGATCTGAGCAGGGCGCAGCGGGCCGCGATCGGACAGTTCGGCGCGGACCCAGTCGACGATCTCACGATGGGTGTCGAACCAGCCACCGGCTGAGCCGTACTTGGCGCGCAGGTCGTCCATGCGGAACCGGAACAGGCCCCAGTCCGCGGCCGGGATGAAAGCGGCCACGTGCGCCCAGTACTCCACGTACGGGGCGCGACGGGCGAACAGCAGCCGGTCGAGGGCGGCAGTGTCGTACGCTCCGAGCCGGGAGTACAGCGGCATGTAGTGGGAACGGGCGAAGACGTTGACCGAGTCGATCTGCAGCGTGCGCATCCGCGCCATGGCGAGGTTGAGCTGCCTCGTGCCGGTCGAGGGAGGTCGCTTCTGAGCGAAGCCCTGGGCGGCGAGCGCGACGCGCCGCGCCTCGGCGGCACTCAGGGACTGCTTCACGCCGGTCAGCCTAGCCGCGCGCTCCGACACCGCCGGCGGCCTCCCGCCGCGGGCAACCTGCGGCGCGCGCCCCGGCGGCGCGTGCGCCGCCCTCTAAACTGGCGGGATGAGCGGATCCGACGACAAGCCCCGTGGCTCGTTCCTGGATTCGCTGCGGGATCGCAGCCGGGTCGTCTCCAGCGACGTCTCCGGGTCGGTCCCGCGCGGACTGAAGCTGGCCACGGCGTATTCCTGGCGGTTCCTGGTTGTCGCGGCGGCGATCGGCGTCGCGATCTGGGTGATCATCCAGCTCAAGCTGCTGGTCATCCCGCTGCTCATCGCGATCCTGGTTACCGCGCTGCTGTGGCCGGCATTCAGCTGGCTTCTGCGCCATCGCGTGCCGCGGTGGCTGGGCATCGCGATCGTCGTGCTCGGCACCCTCGCGATCGTGGGGGGTCTGATCTGGCTCGTGGTCTGGCAGGTGACCCGCCAGTGGGCGTCGGTGCAGGAACGGACGGTGGGTGCGGTCGAGCAGCTGCGCACATACCTCATTGACGGACCCCTGCACCTGACCACCGGACAGATCGACGACCTGCTCTCGCAGGGGCTCGCGCTCATCCAGGAGCAGGCGCAGCTCCTGCTGTCGGGTGCCCTCGCGATCGGCACCACCCTCGGCCACGTCGCGGTCGGTGCACTGCTGTCGCTGTTCATCCTCCTGTGCCTGCTCGCCGACGGCGGCGGCATATGGCGCTGGACGACGCGGCTCTTCCCGACGAAGGCGCGTCCGGCGGTCGACGGGTCCGCCCGCGCCGGGTGGGTCATGGTGGTCAACTACGCGCGCACCCAGCTGATGGTCGCCACGATCGACGCGGTCGGCATCGGACTGGGGGCCTTCTTCCTCGGCGTGCCGCTCGCGATCCCGGTCGCCGTCCTCGTCTTCCTCGGCGCTTTCGTGCCCATCGTCGGCGCCGTGGTCACGGGCGCGGTCGCCGTCTTCCTGGCACTGGTCTACAACGGTCCCTGGATCGCCCTGTGGATGCTCGTGGTCGTGCTCGGCGTCCAGCAGATCGAGGGTCATGTGCTCCAGCCGCTTCTGATGGGATCGGCCGTCAAGGTCCACCCGCTCGCGGTCGTGCTCGTCGTCGCCGGCGGCGCGATGATCGCCGGCATCCCCGGCGCCCTCTTCGCGGTGCCGCTCGCCGCCTTCGTCAACGTGGTCGCCGTCTACATCGGCGATCGCGCGTGGGAGGCGGGGGCGCGCCCACCTTCGAACGACCTCATCTGGACGACTGTTCCGCGCCCGAGGAGGGTTCGTTCGTGAGCATCCCCACGCTGGCGGAATTCGAGGATGCCGCCGCGTCGCTCGACGGCGTCATCACGCGGACCCCGATCGATGGGTCGCACTACCTTTCCGAGCTGCTGGGCGTGCCCGTCTACCTCAAGCTCGAGAACCTCCAGCGCACCGGCTCGTTCAAGATCCGCGGCGCGACCTACCGCCTGTCCCGGCTCACGGCCGAGGAGCGGGCACGAGGCGTGGTGGCAGCCTCCGCCGGCAACCACGCGCAGGGAGTCGCGCTGGCGGCGCAGGCTCTCGGCATCCCCGCGACGATCTTCATGCCGCTGGGCGTGCCTGTTCCGAAGCTGCTCGCGACCCGCGGCTACGGCGCGGACGTCGTGCTCGAGGGGGCGACGGTCGAGACGCCGCTGCGCCTCGCGGCGGAGTTCGCCGAGCGCACGGGTGCGGTGCTGATCCACCCCTTCGACCACCGCGACATCATCGTGGGTCAGGGCACGCTCGGCCTCGAGCTGTTCGATGCCGTCCCGGATCTGCAGACCGTCCTGGTCGGCATCGGCGGGGGCGGACTCACGGCCGGAGTGGCAGCGGCGGTCAAGGCGCGCGCGGCGGCGGTCGGGCGCAGCGTACGCGTCGTGGGCGTGCAGGCGGAGAACTCGGCCGCCTACCCCTCGTCACTGGCCGCCGGTCACCCGCTCGCCGTCGAGACCCGGCCCACGATCGCCGACGGCATCGCGGTCGCCCGGCCGGGCGACGTGCCGTTCGGGATCATCCACGAACTCGTCGACGATGTGGTCACCGTGACCGACGACGACATCGCCCGAGCCCTGCTCATGCTCCTGGAGCGCGCGAAGCAGGTCGTCGAGCCGGCGGGCGCGGTCGGAGTGGCCGCGATCCTGGCCGGGAAGGTGACGGGCACCGGACCGACCGTCTCGGTCCTGTCCGGCGGCAACATCGACCCTCTGCTGCTGCAGCGGGTCGTCTCGCACGGACTGGCCGCGTCGGGCAGGTACATGACCCTGCGCATCCCGCTTCCGGATCGGCCGGGACAGCTCGCGCGCGTCTCGGAGCTGCTCGCGCAGGCGGGCGCGAATGTGATCGAGGTGATGCACACCCGGCACGGCCAGGGGCTGCAGATCAGCGAAGTCATCCTGCAGCTGAGCGTCGAGACGCGCGGCGAAGAGCACCGGGCGCACGTCATGGGCATCCTGCGGGACGCGGGCTTTGGGCCGACCGTCGTGCCCGACTGAGCACGCGCGGGCGGCCGGTCCGCCGCGGCAGGCCTACTGACCCGAGTAGGTCTCCACCTTCACGACTTCGACCGAGATCTCACGGCCGTTCGGCGCGGTGTACGAGGTCTTCTCGCCTTCTTTGAGCCCCAGGATGGCCGCACCCAGCGGCGACGCCTCGCTGTAGACGTCGAGCTCGGAATCGACGGCGATCTCGCGGTTTCCCAGCAGGAACACCTCCTCGCCTCCGGCCACGACGGCGGTCACGACGGTGCCGGGCTCGACGACGCCCGTGCTCTGCGGTGCTTCGCTGACCGTGGCGTTCTTCAGCAGGTGCTGCAGCGTGCGGATCCGCGCCTCCTGCTTGCCCTGCTCATCCTTCGCGGCGTGGTAGCCGCCGTTCTCCTTGAGGTCGCCCTCTTCGCGCGCGGACTCGATGCGCTTCGCGATCTCTTCGCGGCCCGTCGTGGACAGCCGGTCGAGTTCGGCGGCGAGACGGTCGTAGGCGTCCTGGGTGAGGAACGTCACCGGGGCATCGTTGGACACGCGGGTCTCCTTCGGTCGCGGCGAGGGGGCTCGGTCTTGCCGGATCCGAGCAGCACTCGGATGGCAAAACGCCCCGGCTCCGGCCAGGGCGTCTGTCGAAAGTGTCCGCCCAGACTACGTCACCCAGCAGTCGTTGACCAAACCTGTGGTCGCCTCGGCGGTGGTGGGGATGACCTCGCGGAACGCCCGCGCACGCAGGTCCGAGGCCGGCAGCTCGAGGACCTTCCAGCCGACGATGCCGTGCTCCTCGTCCTGGGCCTCGAGCACGCAGGCGACCGAACGGCCCTGCGGCGCGGTGATCTGGAATGCGAGGGTGACGCTGCGCGCGTCGTCGACCGTGAAGCCGGTCGTGTCGACATCGACGTCGTCGAGGGTCGAGGAGACGGTCATCCAGGCGAAGAGCGCGACCAGGACGACCGCGATGGCGGCCACGATGCCGATGGTCCAGCGGCGCCTCGGTGAGCTCGCGCGACCGTACCGCTCGTCGAGCATGTCCTGAGTGGTCATCACGGGTCCGTTGGACAGGCGGTGCGGCGGTGCGCACCACGGGGAAGATTAGGCTGGTGTCTCCAGGCTATGCGCTCGCGCGCGGAACGAGGACACCCATGCACGACGCGTTCGCCGCCCTCGCCCGGGCGATCACCGCGACGCCCGCACCCGAGCAGACCGTCGACCCGACTCTGGTCACACCGGGTCCGGCCGGGTTCGTCGTGATCGCGCTCCTCGCGCTGATCGTGGTGGCCCTCGTGTGGGACATGATGCGCCGCATCCGGCGAGGAAGGGTGCGCGCCGATATCAGGGAAGAACTGGATGCCGAGCGCCAGGCGACCGCGGCCACCCTGGCGACAGAGGTCGACGACCAGGACATCGAGCGCTCGGACGACGCGGACGGGTCGCCTCGCACCTGACTTCTCAGGCCGGGACGCCCAGAGAGGGCGACAGCGGCTGCAGCGTGATCAGCAGGCATGCCGTCCAGTGGCAGAGGAACGCCACCACCGTGCACACATGGAAGATCTCGTGGAACCCGAAGCTACCCGGCCACGGGTTCGGCCGCTTGAGCGCGTACACGACGGCTCCGACGGTGTACAGGACCCCGCCGACGATCACGAGGATCATCATCGCGGCATTGGCCTGGAACAGATCGACGATGTACATCACCGCCGCCCAGCCGAGCACGAGGTACAGCGCGACGTACAGCCAGCGCGGAGCGCCGACCCAGAAGACGCGGAACAGGATGCCGATCAGCGCGCCGGTCCACACCAGCGTGAGCAGCAGCATCCCCTTCTCCGGCGGCAGCGCGAGGACGGCGATGGGGGTGTAGGTCCCGGCGATCAGCAGGAAGATGTTCGCGTGGTCGATGCGCTTGAGCACCGCCTTGGCGGTCGGCCCCCACGTGAAGCGGTGGTACACCGCGGACGCACCGAACAGCAGCATCGAGGTGATCATGAACACCGCAGCGGCCCATTTCGCCGCGGCGCCCTGCGCGACGGCGATCAGCACGATGCCGGCCGCTATCGCGACGGGGAACGTGCCGGCGTGCAGCCAGCCGCGCCACGTGGGCTTGAGCTCGACGTGCGCGTCGTAGGCGGCTTCTTCGAGGAGGGGCAGTTGCGGCAGGTCCGCTCCGTCGTCCGCAGAGTCGTCCGCTCTCGCGTCGGAACTCGTGCTGCGGGCCACGCTCCCGAGCCTACGCGTCGCTGTATGCCGAGGGTGGCACGCGCGCGACCCCGCGGCGGTAGCGTAGGCGTGTGAGTGCGTCGAGCGAGGGCAGAGGACCTCTCTATCGGCTGTACATCAACCGCCTTCGACGCGGTCTGGAGCCGTCCGCAGTCCCTCACCACGTCGCCATGATGATCGACGGCAACCGCCGGTGGGCGCGTCAGCTCGGATACGAGTCGGCAGCCCACGGACACCGGGCCGGCGCCGCCAAGATGCGCGAGTTCTTGGAGTGGTGCGACGACGTGGGTGTGAAGGTCGTGTCCCTGTACCTCCTCTCGAACGACAATCTCGTCAAGCGGGAATCCACAGAGCTCGCCGAGCTCATCGAGATCATCGCGGAACTGGCCCAGGAGCTCTCGCACGAGCGGGATTGGCGCGTCCATCACATGGGGCGGGCGCATCTGCTGCCACCCGATCTCGCCCGCGTCCTGGCCGAGGCCGAGGAGCGCACCAGGGACCACTCCGGCCTGCACGTGAACCTCGCCGTAGGGTACGGCGGGCGCGGGGAGATCGTGGATGCCGTCCGCAGCATCATCGCCAAGCACGACGAGGAGGGCGGCTCGCTGGAGGAACTGGCGGCGAGTCTCACGCCCGAGCAGATCGGGGAGCACCTCTACACCGGCGGCCAGCCCGATCCCGACCTGGTCATCCGCACGTCGGGGGAGCAGCGGCTGAGCGACTTCCTGCTGTGGCAGTCGGCGCACAGCGAGTTCTACTTCGTCGAAGCGCTCGGCCCCGATCTGCGTGAAGTCGACTTCCTGCGTGCCATCCGGGACTACACCACGCGGGATCGGCGCTACGGCAGCTGAGGGGCGGTGCCGCTTCCCGCCGCCCCGCCCCGGCTCCGTGCCAGAATGTGACGGTGATGGACCTGGACTCGTTTGTCGCCTCGTTCGACGGTGAACCGGGCTACCTGGACTGGGCGGCCTTCGGTCCCCTTTCACCGTCCGTGCGCAGCGAGGTGCACGCCGATGCCGAACTGCTGGGCTCCGGGCGGCCCACGGGGATGGACCTGGTCGCCGAGCATGTGCTCGAAGCACGCGAGCTGCTGGCGGAATTGATGTATGCCGAGGTCGATCAGGTCACCCTGCAGCCCTCGACCACCTACGGCATGATGCAGGCCCTCTACGGACTGGCCGGCGGGCTCATGCTCTCTCGCGGCGAGTTCCCCAGCCTCACCGTCACCGCCACGCGCGCGGCGGACGCCCTCGGGTCGATCGACCTGCAGTGGCTCGACCCGGAGGACGGCCTGGTGACACCCGAAGCGGTGCGCGAGGCGCTGACCGACGAGACGCATGCGGTCGCGGTCAGCCTGGTCGACTTCCGGACCGGCTACCGTGCCGATCTCTCGGCACTGCGGGACGTGATCGGCGATCGGATGCTGATCGTGGACGCCATGCAGGGGTTCGGCGCTGTCTCGGCTGACTACGCCGCCGCCGACGTGGTCTGCGGGAACGGCTACAAGTGGCTCCGGGCCGGCCGCGGCACCGGGTTCGCGCGCTTCAGCGACCGCGCCCTGGAGCGCATCGCACCGGTCCTGTCGGGCTGGGCGGGGGTTGACGGTGCCCTGCCGGTCGACGTCGTCCCGTCGCCGGCGGCCAGCGCTCAGGCGTTCACGGTGAGCAGGCCCGATCATCTCGCCATCGCTCGACTGGCGACGGCCCTCCGCGACGTCCGCGATGTCGGCATCGATCGGATCGACGAAGCGCTGTCCGAACGCGCGCGCGACGTCATGTTCTTCGCCGACCGGTACGACGTCCCCGTCCTGACCCCCCGGGAGCCGGAGCGACGCGCCGGCATCGTCACGCTCGCTCCCGCGCCGCACGACGCGGGACCTCTGGCTGCGTCGCTGGCCAATCACGGCATCACCGTCACGGTCCGCTCGGGACTGGTCCGCGTCGCCCCGCACGTCGGCACAGGTGCCGACACGCTGCGTCTGTTCGGCGACGCGCTCGCAGCCTTCTCCTCCGCGCGGGTGTGGTGAGAGCGCGCCCGGCGACTCCGCTCGTGCGCGGGGAATTCACCCGCCGGTAACATCCGCCAGCGTGTCGGTAACCGGACGGACTCGCGCCGGTCGTACCGTCGAGTCATCGGGCACGGTGCCCGGTCGGGTCGGCCTTTCGGATCGCGACTCGTGACCCCTTGGTCGACTCGTGACTGCCGGGTGAGACACCCGGGTCGGGAGTGGGTTGTGACCACACGAGCATCACAGCAGCAGCACCGTCAGCACCACGATGAGGCCGGTGAGCAATCGACGGATCTGCGCACCTATGTCCTGGACACCTCCGTGCTCCTGAGCGATCCGCGGGCGTTCTTCCGCTTCGCCGAGCACAACGTCGTGATCCCGATCGTGGTGGTCACCGAGCTCGAGGGCAAAAGGCACGACCCCGAGATCGGCTACTTCGCACGGCAGGCACTGCGCCACCTCGACGAGCTGCGGGTCGAGCACGGCCGGCTGGACTTTCCCGTGCAGGTCGGCGAGGGGGGCACCCTGCGCGTCGAGCTGAACAACACCGAGGCGGGGGTGCTGCCTTCGGGGATGCGCCTGGGCGACAACGACAGCCGCATCCTCGCTGTCGCGATGCACCTGGCACAGGATGGTCAGGACGTCACCGTCGTCTCGAAGGACCTTCCGATGCGGGTGAAGGCGGCATCCCTGGGCATCACGGCGGAGGAGTATCTGGCCGAGCAGGCGGTGGATTCGGGGTGGACCGGCATCGCCACGATCGACGTCTCCGGCGACGACATCAGCGATCTGTACGAGACCGAGATCGCCACGGGCGACGAAGCGCGGGGACTGCCGGTCAACACCGGCCTGATCATCCACTCCGAGCGGGGTTCGGCGCTGGGTCGCGTCACCGGTGACGGCGAGTATCGGCTGGTGCGGGGCGACCGCGACGTCTTCGGTCTGCACGGACGCTCGGCCGAGCAGCGGATCGCGATCGACCTGCTGCTGGATCCGGAGGTCGGCATCGTCTCGCTCGGAGGCCGCGCAGGCACGGGCAAGTCCGCGCTCGCACTCTGCGCCGGCCTGGAGTCGGTGCTCGAGCGACAGCAGCAGAAGAAGGTCATCGTCTTCCGCCCCCTGTACGCCGTCGGCGGCCAGGAGCTCGGCTACCTGCCCGGCGACCAGGGCGAGAAGATGAATCCGTGGGGTCAGGCCGTCTTCGACACGCTCGGGTCCGTCGTCACGGGAAACGTCGTCGAAGAGGTGATCGCGCGAGGGCTGCTCGAGGTGATGCCGCTGACCCACATCCGGGGCCGGTCGCTGCACGATGCCTTCGTGATCGTCGACGAGGCGCAGTCCCTGGAGCGCAACGTCCTGCTGACCGTCCTCAGCCGCATGGGTCAGAACTCGCGAGTCGTCCTCACGCACGACGTCGGCCAGCGCGACAATCTGCGGGTGGGCCGCCACGACGGCGTCGCCTCCGTGATCGAGACCCTGAAGGGGCACGACCTGTTCGGACATGTCACGCTCGTGCGCTCCGAGCGCTCGGCCATCGCGGCGCTCGTGACCGATCTGCTCGAGGCGGGCGAACTCGCCTGAGGCGACGCGTTCGCTGATTCCCTGAGGAGGGGCCGGGATGCCGCATCCCGGCCCCTCCCGCATGAGAAGAGTCTCATGCGGATCGCCGCGCCCCGGGCATCCCTTCTGTCACGATGGGGGAGGGCCCGCGATCGTGCCCGGAACCGGAGGAATCGCGTGGAGTCTCGAACGCGCCTGACGCTCGGTGGCATGGCCACCGTGGCCGCCAGTGTCGCCGTCGTCTGCGCGGTCGCCATGTCCACCTCCGCGGCTCTGGCCGACGCTCCCGGTGCGCCCGCGGGCGCCGCGGTCCTCGTGCCTGCTCCTGCCGAGCCGGTCGCCGCTTCCGCAGAGCCCGCGCCCGCCGCCGAGCCTCCGGCTCCACCGCAGCTCGCGCAGGACGAGCCCGAGACCGTGCCGGCACCGGAACCCGAGGACGTCGCGGCTCCCGTCCACGCCGCGGACGAGTCGGTGCCGACCGCGCCGGCGGTCGAGGAGCGCATGCTGGCGCAGGCTGAGGAGTCCGGCTCATGGGCCGACGCGTACGCCTGGGCGAGCGCCCACGGCTGGCCGCAGGGGCGAACCGATGCGTGGATCGCCCGGCTCGAGGCCGACCTCGCCCAGCAGCACGCGGATGACGCGGAATCCTCCCGGCAGCTCAAGACCCCCGATGCCGATTCGCGCATCGAGCCCCCACCGTCGGGCAAGGCGTCCGGACGCGACCGTTCTGGTCCGCCGTCCGGCAAGAAGAGAGAGCAATCGCAGGTCCCCCCAGGCTGATGCGATTGCCTGGCCGGCATCCCCCAAGACCGGTCTCTCCCCGCCCCCGGTGTTCCCCCAACACCGGGGGCTTCTTCGTGCCCGCCCACTACTCCCAGCGGTAGCCGGCCCCGCGGACTGTCACGATGTGCTGGGGGCCCAGCTTGCCGCGCAGATATCGCACGTAGACGTCGACGACGTTGGAACCGGGATCGAAGTCCAGTCCCCAGACGGTCCTCAGCAGATGCTCGCGGCTGAGAACCCGGCCGGGATTGCGCAGGAACTGCTCCGCCAGCGCGAACTCGCGCGCGGACAGTTCCACCTCCCGCCCATCGACGGTCGTCCGGCGCGCCAGGATGTCCAGCGCGACGCCACCGTGCGCCACGGCGACGCCGCCACTGGAGGCGCTCTCACGAAGTCGCGAGCGCACGCGTGCCAGCAGCTCTTCGAACGTGAACGGCTTCGACACGTAGTCGTTCGCTCCCGCGTCCAGTCCCTCCACCGTGTCGCGGGTGCTCGAGCGCGCCGTGAGCATGATGACCGGAACCGTCGAGCCCTGGGCGCGCAGCTCGCGCAATACCTCGAAGCCGTCCATCGACGGGAGTCCGACATCGAGCAGCACCAGATCGATGTCCTCCTTCAGCGCCCGGGCGAGCCCTTCGGCGCCGTCGTCGACGATGACCGTCGCGTACCCCGCGGAGTCGAGGCCGCGACTGACGAACGCCGAGATCCGGGGCTCGTCTTCGATGAGGAGGATCTTTGTCATCCGGCCGCCTCCCGCTGCATCACCACGTCGCCGGCGCGAACCGGTGCGGGCAGCTCGGCCGTCGGCAGCGGCAGGTGGATCGTGAAAGTCGCTCCGCCGCCAGGCGTGTCGGTGACCTGGCACAGACCGCCGTGACCTTTCGCGATCGCATCCACGATCGCCAGTCCGAGTCCCGAGCCGCCCACCGACCGGGCGCCCTGCGCGCGGTCGAAACGCCGGAAGATGCGATGGCGCGAAGCGGGCGGGATGCCGGGGCCGTGGTCTGCGACCCACAGTCGGGCGCCCGACGCGTCCAGGCTGCTGCCCAGCTCGATTCGGCCGCCGTCCGGGGTGTATTTCGCGGCGTTGTCCGCCAGCTGCAGCCACGCCTGCAGGAGTCTGTCGGAGTCGCCCTCGATGCGTCCGTCTGCGACCGATTCCACACTCCAGGCATGCCCGGGGATGACCGCGACCAGCTCGCCGATCCGGGAGGTGAGGGCGGCGAGGTCGACCTCGGTCATCGTGAAGCCGTCGCCCTCGACGGTGGCGAGCAGGTCGATGTCGTCGACGAGCCTGGTCATGCGGTCCAGCTCCGCGATGCCGATCTCCCTGGTGCTCGCCACGTCGGCCGCATCCGAGGGATCCATCAGCTCCAGATGACCGCGGACGATCGTGATCGGGGTCTTCAGTTCGTGCCGCACGTCATCCAGCAGCTGACGCTGCACATCCACCGAGCCCTCGAGGCGGTCCAGCATCGAGTTGACCGTGCGCGTGAGGTCGGAGATGTCGTCGTTGCCCTGCGGTGCCAGACGCGGCGACATGTCATCGAGGGTGATCGCATCGGCCGCGTCGCGCAGATCGCGGATGGGGGAGAGCAGGCGCCCCGCCACGAACCACCCGACGAACCCGATGGCGCCGACCATCACGATCGCCGCGAGGGAGTAGGTCGTGATCGCGGCCGTGACGGGACTGAGCTCCGCACCCAGATCGATTGCGCGGACGTAGATCCCGGTCTGCGGGTCGCCCGCCATCGAGACGGGGATGGCGATGTACCTCAGGGATCCCTGATCGGTCACCGCTGTGCCCGTTCTGGACGTGCCGTCGGCGGTCTCGGCGACGACGCGGTCGATCAGCTGCTGATTGCCGGAGATGTCGAATCCGGACAGGGTGGAGGGGCGATAGCGTGCCTTGCCGTCGATGATCGCGAGGGCCGCCTCGTTGCGGGCCGGCACGAGGCGCGCCACAGCGGTGTACAGGTAGTCCTGCACCGAGGTGAAGTCCTCGACGTCCAGGTTCTCGCTGGCGGTCGTCGCTCCCGAACCGGACGCGTCCGTCGGCGCCTGCTCTCCGCCGGCGACGGTGATGAGGCGTTCGGTCTGGGTGTCGAGACGATCGGTGACCTCGTTCAGCACGCGTTCGCGCTGCACCAGGAAGGTGACGCTCCCGACGATCGCCAGGCCGATGCAGGCCACGGCCAGGATCGCGCCCAGGATGCGGGCGCGCGCCGATAAGGGGCGGACCGGACGAGCCACCTCCCGATTATCCCGCCGGAGAGCCATGCGCGATATGCCGGGTCTGTCAGCCCGGGTGGGTCATCGAGAGGAGATCGAGCTTCTCGTCCAGCTGCGCGAGGGTGAGCTCGCCGCGCTCGACATAGCCCAGCCCGATGACCGCTTCGCGGACGGTGATGCCCTCAGCCACCGAGTGCTTGGCGATCCTCGCAGCCGCCTCATAGCCGATGAGCTTGTTCAGCGGGGTGACGATGGAGGGCGACATGCCCGCGTAGGCGGCAGCCCGATCGACGTTGGCCTCGAGGCCGTCGATGGTCTTGTCCGCCAGGATGCGCATCGAGTTCGCAAGCAGGCGGATCGACTCCAGGACCGCGGTGCCCATCACCGGGATGGCGACGTTCAGCTCGAACGACCCGGAGGCACCGGCCCAGGCGACCGTCGCGTCATTGCCGATGACGCGCGCGCAGACCATGAGCGTCGCCTCGGGGACGACCGGATTCACCTTGCCGGGCATGATCGACGAGCCGGGCTGCAGGTCGGGGATGTGCAGCTCACCCAGGCCCGTGTTCGGTCCCGAGCCCATCCACCGCAGGTCGTTGTTGATCTTGGTGAGCGAGACGGCGATGGTTCGCAGGGCACCGGATGCCTCCACCAGCCCGTCTCGGTTCGCCTGCGCCTCGAAGTGGTCCTTCGCCTCGGTGATCGGCAGCTCCGTGTCGGCGGCGATCAGTTCGATGACCTTCTGCGGGAAGCCCAGGGGAGTGTTGATTCCGGTGCCCACGGCCGTGCCGCCCAGGGGCACTTCGCCCACGCGCGAGAGCACGGCCTGCACCCGCTCGATGCCCAGCCGCATCTGCCGGGCGTAGCCGCCGAACTCCTGGCCCAGCGTGACCGGCGTCGCATCCATCAGGTGGGTGCGACCTGACTTCACGACGGTCTTCCACGCGTCGGCCTTGCTCTCGAACGCGACGGCGAGGTGATCCAGTGCGGGTATCAGATCGTCGATGAGCTCCTGGGTGACGGCGATGTGAACCGAGGTGGGGAAGACGTCGTTCGAGGACTGGGACGCGTTCACGTGGTCGTTCGGGTGCACGAGCGAGCCGAGGTCGCGCGAGGCAAGGGTGGCCAGCACCTCGTTCATGTTCATATTCGAGGAGGTGCCGCTGCCGGTCTGGTACACGTCGATCGGGAACTGGTCGGCGTACTCGCCGGCGATGATCCGGTCGGCGGCGCGCGCGATCGCATCCGCGATCGCGCCATCGAGCGTGCCGAGCTCCTTGTTCGCGAGAGCGGCGGCCTTCTTGATGCGCGCCAGCGCGACGATCTGGGCGGGGTCGAGCGCATCGCCCGAGATCGGGAAGTTCTCCACCGCGCGCTGGGTCTGCGCGGCGTAGAGCGCATCGCGGGGCACCCGGACTTCGCCCATGGTGTCGTGCTCGATGCGATACTCGATGTCGGTCACGTCGTCGTTCCTCCTGAGAATATGACTGCTTGCTGCTAGGCGTCGGTGTCGACGCCCAGGATGATGTCGGGGATCGCCGTACCTTCGGCGAGCCGGTAGTTCGCCCCCACGATGGCGAGCGTCCCGTTCTCCACGGCCTCGCTGATGAGCTCCGACGAATGAAGCAGCTCGGCGACCGTGTCGCGGAGGTGCTCGCGCCCGACCAGATCCGGGTCGATGACCTCCGGGACGCTCCCGTCGACGATGCTCTCCCGCTGCACGCGGCGCACCGCCGGGACGATGGGCGCGATCTGGCGCCAGATGTGCGGCGGAAGGGCCGGAGCGTCGATCGCGACGCTGTCGATCGCGGCATTGACCGCGCCGCAGGCGTCGTGGCCGAGCACGATGATCAGCGGCACCTCGAGAACGGCGACGGCGTACTCGAGGCTGCCGACGACGGAGTCGGAGATGACCTGGCCGGCGTTGCGCACCACGAACAGGTCGCCCAGCCCCTTGTCGAAGATGATCTCGGCGGACAGACGCGAGTCCGAGCAGCCGAACAGGGCAGCGCGGGGACGCTGACCCAGGGCGAGCTCAGCCCGACGTTCCACGTCCTGCCGCGGGTGCCGCGGCTCGCCTGCGACGAAGCGGGCATTGCCGCGCTGCATCTCTCGCCACGCCTTCAGCGGGCTGGGTGCGCTCACTTCGACTCCTCGTCCGCGGCGAGAGCGCGCAGTTGCATGATCTGATCGGCGACGGATTCGGCCGCCAGTTCCAGCGTCGCAGCGTCCGTGGACCCGTAGACCAGAACGATGTCCGCCCCTGCCTGCGTGCTCAGGGCGCCGGAGATGTTGCCCGCCCGTGAGGGATCGGCGATGTCGTAGCGGTCCCACTCAATGCCGCCGATCGTCACGGTGTCATCGACGGCGGCGCCGCCCAGCACGCGGGTGGTCCAGGCGGGATCGGCGTCGAAGCCCTGCGCGACGCGCAGGAATCCGGCCGTCTCGTCCGGAACGTACACGATCGTCCACGCCGGGGTCGCATCGCCTTCGATCGAGGCGCGGTTGACGAGCCATTCCTCCGGCACGCCCGGGACGATGACCGGTCGTCCCTCGGCGGTCTCGACCGCTTGCGCGACCGCGGCGACATCGATGGGCTCAGCGGCCGGCGGAGCTCCGCGCGGTACACCGAAGATGATGACCGCCACGACGGCCAGGGTCACCAGCAGCGCGGCGATCAGGTTGCGGGTGTTCTGGCTGGAACGGTAGATCCGCGAGGACTCCGCTTTGCGCGCTGCGGTCTCGTCGGGGGTCTCGGGCCGTCCCAGCTCGGCGACGATCTTGGGGTTCTGAGCCATCACGCGCCCTCGCGGGCCTGGGATGACCCGCTGCGGGCTTCCTCGAGCCGGCGCTTCGCACCCAGCAGCCACTCCTCGCAGCGAGCCGCGAGAGCTTCGCCGCGCTCCCACAGCGCGAGCGAGTGCTCGAGGGTCGGGGCTCCCTGCTCGAGCTCGGCGACCACGCGGACCAGCTCGTCGCGGGCCTGCTCGAACGAGAGGCCCGCCACATCGATCACGCCTTCGTCCGCTGCGCTCATGGAATCCATTCTAAGTCGGTCTACGGCTCGGGAATCGGCCCGTCGGAACGGGCGGCGAACGACCCTCGCCCGACCGTGACGAGGACGGCCGCTCCCGGCGGCGCCTGTTCGGCATCCCGCACGATCACTCCATCGGTCAGATGCGCGATCGCGTATCCCCGGGCCAGAGTGGAGGCGGGCGAGAGCGTCCTCAGCGCCGCGCGCAGCTCGGCCGTACGCCGCGCCTGCGACTCGAGGCGGCGGTCGATCACGTCCCGCCCGCGCGCGATCAGCAGCCACTGCTGCTGCGAGCGGGCGTCGATCATGGATTCGGGGGCACGCAGCACCGGCCGCGAGCGAAGCTGCTCGAGCTGGGCGATGTCGTGGCCGACCCGCTGGGACAGCCGGCTGGTCAGTCGTGACCGCAGCTGGGCGACCACTGCGCGCTGTTCGACGACGTCCGGAACGACCCGTTTGGCGGCATCCGTCGGGGTCGACGCGCGCAGGTCGGCGACGTCGTCGAGCAGTGGGTGGTCGTTCTCATGGCCGATCGCACTGACGACGGGGGTGGATGCCGCCGCCACGGCGCGAAGCAGTCGCTCGTCGCTGAACCCCAGCAGGTGCTGCGGGTCTCCGCCGCCGCGCGCGATGATGATCACATCCACCGCGGGGTCCGAATCGAGCGCCTTGAGCGCGCCGATGGTCTCGGGTACGCAGCGGTCGCCCTGCACCGACGCATAAGCGGTGCGAAAGCGCACGTGCGGCCAGCGCAGCTCGGCATTGTGCCGGACGTCCTTCTCGGCGTCGGAGCGCTCCCCGGTGATCAGACCGATCACATGCGGCAGGAACGGAAGCGGCTTCTTGCGTGCCGCGTCGAAGAGGCCTTCGGCGCGCAGCGCGGAGCGCAGGCGCTCGAGCTTCTCGAGCTGGTCGCCGAGTCCGACGTGGCGCATGGCGGACACCGAGAAGCTGAAGTCACCGGACTTGACGAAGTAGTCCGCCTTCACGCAGGCGATCACGTGGTCGCCCACCGACAGGTCCGCCGGCAGGCGCTGGCGTGTGCTCGACCAGATGCGGAACGAGATCGTGGCATCGGTGGCCAGATCCTTCATGCGCCCGAAGACGTTGCCGGTGCGCACGTTCCACGAGGTGATCTCGCCTTCGACCCACACGGAGCCCCACGTCTCGATGAAGCCGCGGATCGTGTCATTGAGCCGTGCGACGGAGGTCGGAGCCTCGGAGGTCGACTCGCGCGGACGGACCGAGTCGGGGGGAGGAGGCTCGCCGGGAACGGGGTCTGCCTGGAACGTCGTCATCCGGTCCTCTCGGGTCATCCGTCCGCTCTGAGCACAGTCGAGGGGGCTGTGTGCACGGCCCCCGCACAGGCCGCCCCCGTAGACTCGGGATGTGAGCACTTCGGCTGTCCGTCTGCCCGTCCCCCGCATCCCGCGGCGGCGCGAGCGCCTCCAGGATATCCCGGTCCAGGGACAGAAGAAGGTGCTGCTGGCGGCCCCCCGCGGCTATTGCGCCGGCGTCGACCGTGCCGTCATCGCGGTCGAGAAAGCTCTGGAGCGCTTCGGCGCTCCGGTGTACGTGCGCAAGCAGATCGTGCACAACATCCACGTCGTGACCGAGCTCGAAGCGGCAGGCGCCATCTTCGTCGACGAGGTGGACGAAGTCCCCGAGGGCGCGCACGTCGTCTTCAGTGCTCACGGTGTGTCCCCGGCCGTGGTGTCGGCGGCCGCCGATCGCGGCCTGCAGGCCATCGACGCGACGTGCCCTCTCGTGACGAAGGTGCACCGCGAGGCTGTGCGATTCGCCCGCGACGACTTCGAGATCCTCCTCATCGGCCACGAGGGTCATGAGGAGGTCGAGGGCACCGCCGGCGAGGCGCCCGAGCACGTCACGATCGTCAATTCGCCCGAGCACGCCGACATCGTCGCGGTGCGCGACCCCTCGAAGGTCGTCTGGCTCTCGCAGACGACCCTTTCGGTCGACGAGACGATGGAAACGGTGCGCCGTCTGCGCGAGCGCTTCCCGCAGCTGCAGGACCCGCCGTCCGATGACATCTGCTACGCCACCCAGAACCGCCAGGTGGCCATCAAGAAGGTCGCGAAGGATGCCGATCTGGTGATCGTCGTGGGTTCGGCCAACTCCTCCAACAGCGTGCGCCTGGTCGAGGTCGCGCTCGAGTACGGCGCGAAGGCCGCCTACCGGGTCGACTACGCGCACGAGGTGAAGCAGGAGTGGTTCGACGGCGTCGAGACCGTCGGTGTGACCAGCGGCGCGTCCGTGCCCGAGGTTCTGGTCCAGGAGGTGCTGGACGACCTCGCCGACGCGGGATACCGCGACATCGAAGAGGTCAAGACCGCACAGGAGGACCTCATGTTCTCGCTGCCGAAGGAACTCCGACAGGATGCCGCGGGTCGACGCGACGAGCGCGCCCTCGGGGGACGGACCACCGGATGAGCGAGCCCGGAGAGCGCCCGCGCCCGCAGTACGGCGAGTATGCGACTCCCGAGGAGCAGCGCGCACGCATCAAGCAGCCCGACCTCACTCGCCTGCTAGAGACCGGTCAGGACCCCGACGCTCTGCACGGCGCCGTACCGGCCGATTCGCCGTCACTGGCGACCAAGCCCGCAACGGCGCCCGCTGCGGGCGCGATGACGCGGGGACGGTTCACCGACCGCGTGGTGACGATCGCGCTGCTGGTCTACGCACTCGTGAACGTGGTGACCAGCATCCCGAGCATGATCGACTACGGCGGCTACGTGAGCACCGTGCTGAACCTGCTGGGCGTCGACGGCGAGCTCGCCGACCCGGCCGCGGGTCGGCCGTGGGGAGTGACGGCGGCACTGGTCCTGGCGATCGGCTGGCTGCTGACGGCGTATGTGTCGTGGCGGTCTCTGGCACGCGGACGCATCACGTGGTGGATTCCCCTCGTGGCCGGCGCCGTCTTCACCGTCATCACCGGAGTGCTCCTGATGGTGCCGATCGTGTCCGATCCGACCCTGTGGAACGCCATCCTCGACAGCGCGCGCTGACTCCGGCGGGAAGACCGGCCCGTCGTAGGATGACCGGATGCCCCGTCTTGTCGCTGTCTGCGCCGTCGCCGAGCTGCACCCGGACGGCGGCCGAGATCGCGTCACCGCGATCGACAAGCGGCCTCTGCAGGGCCGAGTGAGGATCGGCCGGTTCGGCGTCGGCCCCGACGTGCAGGCGGACCGCACGCATCACGGCGGGCTCGACAAGGCGCTCTACGCCTACGCCGAAGAGGATGCCGCTTTCTGGGAGTCCGAGTTGGGCCGAGAGCTGCCGCCGGGCTTCTTCGGGGAGAACCTGCGCACCCAGGGACTGGATGTCAACGCGGCGCGGATCGGCGAGGTGTGGCGCATCGGGGAGGCGTGCACCGTCGAGGTCACGATGCCCCGCACGCCGTGTCAGACGTTCGCCCGCTGGGTCGGCGGTCCCGAGCAGCGCGGCTGGGTGAAGCGCTTCTCCGCCGAGCGCCGTCTCGGACCCTATCTGCGCGTGCGGCGCAACGGCTTCGTTCAGGCCGGGGACCCGATCGAGGTGCTCTCGCGTCCGGACGGCGCCCCGGGCCTGCTCGACGCGTACGTGGATCCCGCGTAGGGCTCAGCTGACCGACTTGCCCGCGGAGCCGAGCTGCTGCGTGGCCTGCAGCACGCGGGCGGCCATCGCCGACTCGGCGACCTTGCCCCAGGCGCGGGGGTCGTAGGCCTTCTTGTTGCCCACTTCGCCGTCGACCTTGAGCACGCCGTCGTAGTTCTGGAACATGAATCCCGCGACGGCACGGGTGAAGGCGTACTGCGTGTCGGTGTCGATGTTCATCTTGATCACGCCGTTGGCGACCGCCAGCGCGATCTCCTCGTCCGTCGACCCGGAGCCGCCGTGGAAGACCAGATCCAGGGGCTTGGGGCCGGTGCCGAACTTCGCCGCGATGCCCTCCTGGATCTCGCCGAGCAGCTCGGGCCGCAGCTTCACGTTGCCGGGCTTGTAGACCCCGTGCACGTTGCCGAAGGTCAGCGCGGCGATCCAGCGGCCGTTCTCGCCGAGGCCGAGACCCTCCACAGCCTTGGTGACGTCGGCGACCGTCGTGTACAGCGCCTCGTTGGAGCCCTCGTGCTTGACGCCGTCCTCCTCGCCGCCGACGACCCCGATCTCGACTTCGAGGATCGCGTTGATGGCCTTCAGCCGCGGCAGCAGCTCCTTGGCGATCTCGATGTTCTCATCGAGCGGGACGGCCGAGCCGTCCCACATGTGCGACTGGAAGATCGGCTGACCGCCGTCGGCGACGACCTTCTCCGACTCGGCGATGAGCGGGAGGACGAAATCCTCCAGCGCCGGCTTCGGGCAGTGGTCCGTGTGCAGCGCGACCGTGATGGGGTAGCTCTTGGCGACCTCGTGGACGAACTTCGCGAAGGCGAGCGCGCCGGTCGAGCGCGCCTTGACGGTGTGACCGGCGAAGTAATCCGCCCCTCCGGTGGTGACCTGGATGATGCCGTCGGACCCGGCCTCGGTCAGGCCCTGCAGGATCGCGTTGACGCTCTGCGAGCTGGACGCGTTGAACGCGGGATAGGCGAAACCGCCCGACTTCGCGCGGTCCAGCATGTCAGCGTACTGCTCGGGGGTGGCGACGGGCATGACGGCTCCTTGTGTGTGCGGGGTTCCCACGTCACTCTAGCGAAGGGCGCCCGCCGGTCGAGAGGCGATGACCGTCGGGCCGGAGCGCCCGAGATATCCACGTCGAAAGATTGCCGATTCCTTCGCTCGGACGAGGGTCGAATCCTCGGAGTGGCCCGGACACCACTGGCTAGGCTGACGTCATGGTGAGCCTTAACGCCGACATGAGTCCGCTGCATCCCGACCGAAACCTCGCACTCGAGCTCGTGCGTGCCACGGAGGCGGCCGCGATCCGCGCGGTGCCCTTCATCGGGCGGGGGGACAAGCTGGCCGCGGATGCCGCGGCAGTCGACGCGATGCGCGCCTTCTTCACGACCGTCAACTTCGACGGCACGATCGTGATCGGCGAAGGCGAGAAGGACGAAGCGCCCATGCTGTTCAACGGCGAGAAGGTCGGCAACGGGCGCGGCCCGCAGTGCGACGTGGCGGTCGATCCGATCGACGGCACCTCCCTCACGGCAGCCGGTCGCCAGAACGCGCTGTCGGTGATCGCCGTCTCCGACCGCGGCACGATGCTCGACGCCTCGACCGTCTTCTACATGGACAAGCTCGTCACCGGGCCGGCCGGAGTGGGCGTGGTGGACATCCGCCTGCCGATCGGCGAGAACATCCGCCTGCTCTCCCAGGCGCTGGGCAAGCCGATCGACGAGATGGTGGTCTCGGTGCTCAACCGACCGCGGCACGAGCAGTTGATCGCACAGATCCGCGAGGCGGGAGCCGGGACCCGGCTCATGTCCGACGGCGACGTCGCCGGCGGAATCAATGCGGCGCGCCACAATGCGCGCACCGACATGTGCGTGGGCGTCGGCGGCAGCCCCGAGGGCATCGTCACAGCCTGCGCCATCAAGGCGCTCGGCGGCCACATCCAGGGCGTCCTCTGGCCGCGCAACGACGACGAGAAGCAGAAGGGCGCCGATCACGGCCTCAAGACCGACGGCTACGTGTACGAGGCCGACGAGCTCGTGACCGGGCAGAACACGATCTTCGTGGCCACCGGGGTCACCGACGGCCAGCTCGTTGCCGGGGTGCGCCGCGAGGGCGACTTCATCTACAGCGAGAGCGTCGTCCTGCGCGGACGGTCCGGCACCCTGCGGCGGATCGTCTCGGAGCACCTCACCTCGAAGTGGCTCTGACGGGATCCGCGAGCGGCGGTCACGTCAGTGTCGACGGGTGACGGATCGCGTGTTCGAAGCTGAGTCGTGATGTCTTCGCGCGGCGATCTCTGGCAGAATCGTGACGGTGTCGATGAGGATGCAGCAGTGTTCTCAGACCCGAGGGGGCCCAGATGTCAGCACAGGCCGGCGGTGCCAAGCCGCAGACGGGCGCGATCGCCGTGGTCGCCGACGCGACGGATCCCGCTCGCCGGCCCGACGTGCTCTTCCGCGTCCGGCGTGACGAGGATCACCAGATCTCGGCGTGGTGGATGATCGGCGCCTTCGCCGCAGTGTCCGTCGCGGTGGTGGCGCTGCTCAGCTTCGTCCCCGGCGGCGCCTGACCTGATCGTGCTCAGTCCGCCGAGGTGATCCGGCCGCGCACCTCGCCCAGATCCGCGGTGGCCACCCTCCCGCGGGATGCCGATTCCCCGGCATCCGGATCACTCCGCGCGAGGTCGTCGTCGGAGAGCGCGCCATCGAGCATCTCGGGTGCCGTGAGCCGACGCGGTGCGCGCGCGATCACCGGAGGCGAAGCCAGCGCATCGAGCTTGGTCTGGTCGATGCCGGGGAACCGCCGGGCCGTGACCAGGACCCGGGACTCCAGCGAACCGGCGAAGCGGTTGTAGCTGTCCACCGTCCGCTCCAGCGCCCGGCGGAGGTCATCGGCGTGGCCGGCGAGCGTTCCGAGCCGGTCGTAGAGCTCGTTGCCGAGGTCGAACAGCGCGCGCGCTTCCTGCGACACGTCCTGCTGCGTCCAGGTGTAGGCGACCGTCTTGAGCACCGCCCACAGATTCACGGGCGATGCGAGCGCGACGCGCCGGCCGAACGCGTAATCCAGCAGGGCGGGATCCTCTTCGAGGGCGGCGGCCAGGAGGGACTCGCTCGGCACGAAGCACACGACGAACTCGGGGCTCGAGGCCAGACCCGCCCAGTACGTCTTCCGGGCGAGCGCGTCGATGTGCGCCCGGACTGCCTTGACGTGCTTCTGAAGCAGCGCCCGCCGCCGTGCACCCTCCTCTCCCGTTGCGGTGAGCGGGATCGCACTGGCCTCGAGGTACGCGTCCAGGGGTGCTTTCGCATCGACGGCGATCGCCTTGTCGCCGGGCAGGCGGATGACCATGTCGGGGCGGCCGGCCCCGGCATCCGACTGGATCGATGTCTGGGTATCGAAATCGATGTACCGGGTGAGACCCGCTGCTTCGACGACGCGCCGCAGCTGCGTCTCGCCCCACACCCCGCGCACGCTGCCCGATCGCAACGCGCTCGCGAGCGACTCGGTGGTGGCCCGCAGCGCCTCGCCGGACTGCTGAGCCTGCCGCAGCTGCTCGGCCAGCGTGCCGAATTGCGCGTGCCTGTCGCGTTCCAGGTCGTCGACCTTGGATTGCATGGACTGCAGGGTCTCGTGCACCGGAGCGAGGGCTCGCAGCACCGTCTGCTCGCGGCGCTCGCGCTCTTCGCGCAGCGCCTGGTCGCCGCGCGCCTGGGCCGCCAGCTCGCGATAAAGCAGCTGCTGGTGGTCGAGTTGCGCCTGCACACCCTGCCGCGCGGCGTCGCTCGCAGCCAGCCGGGCCCGCAGCTCTCCCGAGGCGAGCCCGGCTCGGGTCGTGGCTCGTGCGCCGCCGGCGAACCACCCCGCCAGGGCTCCGGCGGCCAGGCAGCCGAGCACGAGAATCGAGACGGTGAGTGCATCCATGTGCCGATGATGCCCTGTGCAGCCGACATCGGGCCGGTGATACCGTCGGTTTCATGACACCGCAGGAGCTCGCGAATCTCGCGCACCTCCGGCGTGCGCGCGATCTGATCGACCGGGACTACGCCCAGCCGCTCGACGTGCCCACCATGGCGGCCAAGGCCCTGATGTCGCCGGCGCACTTCTCCCGGCAGTTCCGCGCCGCATACGGCGAGACGCCCTACAGCTACCTGATGACCCGCCGCATCGAGCGTGCGATGGCGCTCCTGCGCGCGGGGACGACGGTGACGGATGCCTGCATGGCCGTCGGCTGCACCTCGCTGGGCTCCTTCAGCTCGAGGTTCGCGGAGGTCGTCGGCGAAACCGCCTCGGCGTACCGCGCGCGCGAGCACTCGGCGGTCGAGGCCATGCCCTCGTGCGTGGCCAAGGCCCACACCCGACCGGCGCGGGGATCATCGAGCACGATCGGAGAAGTGCGGGCCAGAAGCGCGGCGTAGCGTCGCAGGCATGACGATCGCACTGCAGTTCACCAACGTCACCGTGGCCGACATCGACGAGTCGATCGGCTTCTACCGGGATGCCCTGGGGCTCGAAGTCACCAATGACGTCGCCTCGGGAGGGCACCGCTGGGTCACGCTCGGCACGCCCGCGCAGCCGGGCCTGGGCATCGTGCTGTCCGATCCGCACGCCGGCCGATCGCAGGCTGACGGCGACGCGATGCAGGAGCTGCTGGTCAAGGGCGTGCTGCCGATGCTCGTGTTCAACACGGACGACCTCGACGAGACGTTCGAGCGCGTGCGCGCCTCGGGAGCCGAAGTCCTGCAGGAGCCCATCGATATGGGCTGGGGCCAGCGGGACTGCGCGTTCCGCGACCCGTCGGGCAACATGCTGCGGATCGCCCAGGCGCCCGCCTAGCCCTCAGGCGACCGCGCCGACCAGGGGCAGCAGCTGGTCGGCGGACTCGGGGATGTGCACGCGCGAGACGCGGACGGACGCGGCTTCCGCCAGACCGGCGATGTCCTTGGCTCCGACCAGCTCGGCCGCATGGATCATGATGTGCGCGCACGCCAGCGCGTCTGCCGCGGCATCGTGATGCGCGAAGTCGATGAAACCGGCGGCCGCGGCGACCGAGGGCAGCCGGTAGGAGTCCAGGTCGTAGAGCTTGCGCGCCACCTGCAGGCTGCAGACGTAGCGATAGGGCGGATGAACGTCTCCGGTCGCCTCGCACGCGCGCCGCAGCACCATCATGTCGAAGCCCGCGTTGTGGGCGACGAGCACATCGGCCCCGGCGAACGCGGCCAGGTCGCCGAGCTGCTCACTCCACGTCTTGGCCCCTCTGACGTCCTCGGCGCGCAGCCCGTGGATGCCGGTGTTCAGCTCGAAGAACCGGTCGTGGCCGGGTGGAGGCTGGATCAGCCAACCGGCGGTGGCCACCACGCGACCGTCCCGGACGCGGGCGAGGCCCACCGCGCACGCCGACGCGTTGCTGGAATTCGCCGTCTCGAAGTCGATCGCGGTGAAATCCAGGGACACCCCCTCAGCGTCGCCTCGGCTCTGCCCCCGGCGGCGCAGGCGCGCCGGGCATAGTGTTCTGCACATGGCCAGCAACGAGGACATGTCGCTGTCGTTCGGGTCCGAGGCCCGGACATACGAGTCGGGTCGGCCCGGTTACCCGATCCAGGCGGTGGATTGGATGCTGCAGCCCGTCGTCGGCGGTGAGCGCAGCATCCGGGTCGCCGACGTGGGAGCCGGGACGGGCAAGCTCACCCGGGCCGCGGTCGAACTCGGCGCCGAGGTGGTCGCCGTCGACCCGGACCCGAAGATGCTCGCGGTGCTGCGCGAGCACGTGCACGGGGTTCCCACCTTCGTGGGCTCGGCGGAGCGCCTGCCGCTTCCCGATGCGAGCGTGGATGCCGTCCTGCTCGGACAGGCGTGGCATTGGGTCGACGCGGCCGCGGGCTCGGCGGAGGCCGGTCGTGTGCTCAGGGCCGG
This sequence comes from uncultured Microbacterium sp., assembly GCF_963524805.1. Taxonomy (GTDB): domain Bacteria; phylum Actinomycetota; class Actinomycetes; order Actinomycetales; family Microbacteriaceae; genus Microbacterium. The sequence continues at coordinate 110,185 of NZ_CAURGG010000008.1, forward strand.
GGGAGTGCTCGGGCTGGTGTGGAACATCCGCGACGAGGCGGTGCCCTGGGTGGCGCGGCTCACCGAGATCATGCACGGCAGTCACGCCGAACAGGTGCTCGCCGAGGGCGACCCGCTCGTGGCAGAGCCCTTCGGCGAGCTCGAAGCCGAGCAATGGCGGTGGACGCGACCGATGAACCGGGAGACCCTCCTGGCGATGGCCCGCTCGCGCAGCTACCTCATCACCGCCGCACCCGATGACCGGGCGGCGATCGAGGTGCGCCTGGAGACGCTTTTCGATGAGATCGGAGCGGTCGGGGACCGGGTCGTCGATCTGCCGTACGTCACGCGCGCCTACCGGTCCGTCCGACCGTAGGCCCGAAAGCGGGCACCGCCGCCCCACGTAGACTGGACTCCCGTGGCTCTCACTATCGGAATCGTCGGTCTTCCCAACGTCGGCAAGTCCACCCTCTTCAATGCGCTGACCAAGAACGACGTGCTCGCCGCGAACTACCCGTTCGCCACGATCGAGCCGAACGTCGGCGTCGTGAGCCTTCCTGATCCGCGGCTGGCGAAGCTCGCCGAGGTGTTCCACTCCGAGCGCATCCTCCCCGCGACAGTCTCGTTCGTGGACATCGCCGGCATCGTGAGGGGCGCATCGGAGGGTGAGGGTCTCGGCAACCAGTTCCTCGCCAACATCCGCGAGGCCGATGCGATCGCGCAGGTCGTGCGCGGCTTCACCGACGATGACGTCGTGCACGTCGAAGGCGGAGTGAATCCGAAGAACGACCTCGAGACGATCAACGCGGAGCTCCAGCTCGCCGATCTCCAGACCCTCGAGAAGGCGATTCCGCGCATCGAGAAGGAAGTCAAGACCAAGAGGGCCGATGCGTCAGTGCTCGAGGCAGCCGTCGCGGCGAAGGATGCCTTGGAGCGCGGCATCCTGCTCTCGCACTCCGGATTGGATCTCGCGCCGATCAAGGAGCTGGGACTGCTGACGGCCAAGCCCTACATCTACGTCTTCAACGTCGATGAGGCGATTCTGACGGATGCCGCCGCCAAGGACGCCCTCGAGGCGCTCGTCGCGCCGGCCCACGCCGTCTTCCTCGACGCGAAGATCGAATCCGAGCTGATCGACCTGGATCCCGAGGACGCCGCAGAGCTGCTGGCCTCCACCGGCCAGGACGAGTCCGGGCTCGACCAGCTCGCCCGCATCGGCTTCGAGACCCTCGGCCTGCAGACCTACCTGACGGCCGGGCCGAAGGAGGCGCGCGCGTGGACCATCCCCCAGGGCGCCAAGGCCCCGCAGGCTGCCGGGGTCATCCACACGGACTTCGAGAGGGGCTTCATCAAGGCCGAGGTCATCTCGTTCGACGACCTCGTCGCGGCCGGCTCGGTGCTCGAAGCGCGTCATCGCGGCAAGGCGCGCCTGGAGGGCAAGGAGTACGTCATGCACGACGGCGATGTCGTGGAGTTCCGCTTCAACGTCTGATCGTGCACCGGGCTGCCGCCCGTGCGCACCGCCACCCTTCCGAAAGGATCCTTCGATGACCGTCACCACGATCTTCGAGCCCGCCGGCCGCGCCATCCCGTTCGCGGTCGAGGGCGAGGGCCCGGTCTCGCTTGTGCTGTTCTCCGAGAGCGACCTCGAGACGGACGGGCTGGCTGTCATCTCGCACTACCTCGTCGAGGAAGCCGGCTTCCACGTCGTGCGAATCGGGTCCCCGGCGGACTCCCCGAGCCTGGAGGAGCGCGTCGAGGGCGCGGTGGCGGTGCTGTCGGAGATCGGTCTGGAGCACACCTGGGTCGGCGGTCATGGCGCCGGCGGTGCGGTCGCCCGGAGCTTCGCCGAATCCCACACCGAGCGCACGAACGGCCTGCTCCTGCTCGGAGTCGACGATGACGAACGCGCGCTGCCCCCGCTGATGCCGGTGCTGATCATCCAGGGCAGCGAGGACGAGCTGACCCCGCGCTCGAACGGCGAGAGGCTCCAGGCCACGGCACCCGAACGCGCCAGCGTGAAGAATCTCGACGGCGCCGGCCACCACTTCCCCCGGACGCATCCCATCCAGACGGCCTTCATCATCGAGGAGTACCTGGACTGGGATTGAGCGAGGCGGATGACGTAGCCTCGGGTCGGTGTCGACACGTCTGCTCCTCATCTCCGACACCCACATCCCCGGGCGTGCCCGCGCGCTGCCCGCGGCGGTTCGCACCGCCGCCGATGCCGCGGACCTGATCGTCCACGCGGGGGACTGGGTGGCGGCATCCGTCCTGGACGATTTGGAGCAGCATGGCGACGTGCTCGGCGTGTACGGCAACAACGACGGCCCCGACCTGCGGGCGCGCCTTCCGGAGGTCGCCCGACGGGAGATCGAGGGGGTCCGGTTCGCCGTGGTACACGAGACCGGTGACGCGCAGCGCCGCCACGCGCGGGCGGATGCCGCCTACTCCGACGCGGACGTCGTGGTGTTCGGTCACAGTCACATCCCCTGGGACACCGTCACGCCCGGCGGGCTCCGACTGCTCAACCCGGGCTCGCCGACGGATCGCCGACGCCAGCCTCGCTGCACGATGATGACGGCGGTCGTCAGCGACGCAGCACTCATCGACGTCGAGCTGCACCAGATCTGAGCGGTCGATGACGTCTCGAACCGCGAGGGGTACCGTGGAATCATGACGAGCGAGGCATTCGACGGTGCGATGGAGGTGCTCGAGAGCCAGCCGGATCGGCTGGAAGGGTACTACGAGGCGTTCCTGTCGGTCTTTCCCGTGGGCGGCGCCGCGGTCTCGACGGTCGGCGAGGTCCTCGGCAGCGAAACCCTCGCAGCCTCCGACGCTCTCGCTGCCCGGCTGGATGAATTGCAGTTCGACCTGGGCGAGGGCCCCTGTTGGGACGCGATGCGGGCGGCCCAGCCGGTGCTCGTGCCGGAGATCCGCTCCGGCGCCTCGGCGCGGTGGCCTGCGTTCGCCGAGTCGGCAGTGAGAGACGGGGTCGCGTCATTGTTCGCCTTTCCGCTGGGTGTCGGCCCCGTCCGCTTCGGCGCCGTCGACCTCTACTCGGTTCATCCCGTGCACCTCAGTGGCGCGCAGGCGCGCCAGGCCGGCGCGCTCGCCCAGGTCGTGAGCCGACACGTTCTCCGGCGGGCGCTGAACGCCATCGGGGCGGAGGAGGGCGAGGCGGTCACCGCCTTCTCGCGTCGGATCGTGCATCAGGCCTCGGGCGTGGTGCTTGCGCAGCTCGACCTCTCGGCCGACGACGCACGACTCGTGATCCAGGGGCAGGCCTTCGCCACCAGCAGGCCCATGATGGAGGTGGCGCAGGACATCATCGACGGCAGATTGCGCTTCGTCCGCGACGGGAGCCGGATCGAGGTCGCCGAATGAACGAGGCCATGCAGCGGCGCCTGCTCGAGACCTTCGTCACGCTCGCCGACACACTGGTCGCCGACTACGACGTCGTCGACCTGCTGCAGCTGCTCGTGGACACCTGTCGGGATGTGCTGGACACCACGGCCGCGGGAATCCTCCTCGCCGACGAGAACGGGGAACTCGAGGTGATCGCCTCGACGAGCGAGGCGAGCCGGCTGGTCGAGGTGATGCAGCTGAGCGCAGAGGAAGGTCCCTGCATCGAGAGCTTCCGCTCCGGGCGACGCGTGTCGGTGCCCGATATCGCCGACTCCAAACAGGAGTGGTGGCAATTCCGCGGCAGTGCGCTGCGACAGGGGTTCCACTCCATGGACGCGCTGCCTCTGCGGCTGCGCGACACGACGATCGGCACACTGAATCTGATGCGCGAGAGCCCCGGCGCCGCTCCCGAGGAGAGCGTCGCGGCCGCACAGGCTTTCGCGGACGTCGCGACGATCGGCATCCTGCACGAGCGCACGGTCCGCGAGAGCACCGTCCTCACGGAGCAGCTTCAGTCCGCGCTGAACAGCCGCATCGTGATCGAGCAGGCCAAGGGGGTCGTCTCTCACACGCGCGGGGTGAGCATCGACGAGGCGTTCACGCTCATCCGCGGATACGCCCGCAGTCACAGCACGGGCCTGAGTCTCGTTGCCGCCCGCATCGTGAACCGGACGCTGCACCTCTGACCCTTCGGGGGTGCCCTGGTGCACCGTGAGCCGACCTCGTAGACTCGAAAGAGTCATCCCAGGCCCCGGTGGCGTGTTCAACGTCTGACCGGGAGGTCTGCATGAAGACCATCGTGACCACGATCGGGTCCTTCGCCACCGGAACCGAGATCGCCGACGCCGTCACCGACTACGCTCTCGCACTCGCCCGCTGCCACGCGGTCGATGTCGTCGACCTGCCCTTCATCGCCACCGACGGCACTCGTCGGCGCATCCAGTTGAGGATCGGCTGGCTCACCGACACCGCGGCGGTCTCGGGTCCCCACTTCGACGACGAGCCGACGGAGATCGAGACCGTCCTGACGATGCAGCACAAGGCTGTCCAGCTCGGTGCTCGACGCCACTCCGCCGTGCTCGTGCCGGCGTACGTGCCTCCTCTGGGAGCTCGGGAACCCGACTGGGACGAACTGATCTGATCCTCGCTCGAGCCTGCTGCGGGCGGGGTCGGACGCGGTCTGCGCAGCCCGGCGACTCCGACACCGGTCGGGGGTTCATGCCAGCATGGGGGCATGCCCGAGTCACCCGAGGTGCAGGAGCTCGCCTCGTTCCTCACCGCCCACACGACCGGTCGAACGGTGGGTTCCTTCGATGTCCTGCTGCCGAAGGCGCTGAAGACGTCGCAGCCATCGCCCGGCGATCTCGTCGGCCGCCGCATCGCCCGCGTCTCGCGGGTGGGAAAGATGATCGATGTGGCGACGCTCGACGCTGCGGGCGCACCGCTGCACGTGATCGTCCACTTCGGCCACGACGGATGGGTCCTGTGGCACGATCTCGTGCCCGAGGATCTGAAGCGAGCCGGCGACGCGACCCTTATGGCGCGGGTTCGGCTCGATGACGGGTCAGGTCTCGACCTCACGGATGCCGGGCAGTGGAAGATGCTGACGATCCACCTCGTCGCGGATCCCTCCGACGTCCCCGCTGTCGCCAAGCTCGGCCTCGACCCGATGTCGGAGGAATTCGACGCCGACCGGTTCCGTGCGATCGTGGGGAACCGCAAGAAGCAGATCAAGGCCCTGCTGCAGGATCAGACCGCGTTGGCGGGCATCGGCAACGCATACTCGGACGAGATCCTGCACGCCGCGCGGATCTCACCTCTCACGCACGCCGCCCGCCTCTCTCCCCGCGAGGTCGCTGGGCTGGCGGATGCGACGCGTGCGGTGCTGATGGAGGCGACAGCGGCTCGAGTCGGGGTCGCGCCCTCCGAGTTGCGGGCGGCCAAGCACGCCGCACTTCACGTGCACCGCAAGACCGGAGCGGCCTGCCCGGTCTGCGGCGATGAGATCCGCGAGTTCACGTCGTCCGGCGCCGCCGCGCAGTACTGTCCGACGTGCCAGACCGGCGGAACAGTACTCGCCTGACCCACTGACGCGACGTCGGCACGGGCGCGGCTACGATGGATCCATGACCACGTCGCAGCAGCCTTCCCCCCTGACCCTTCTCCCCGTCGGCGAGGACAAGAATCTGCTCACGGTGACCGAGTCCGGTGCCTCGTGCTGCGGCGGTTCCGCCTGCGGCACCGGCAACTGAGGTTCGCGGTCGCCCCACTGGGGCGACTGAGAACACCGCGTCGTTCTGCCGCAGTGGCGGAGGAGGTGTGCGATGAGTGACGAGAAGCTGCTGGGTACGACGCCCAAGGTGACCCGCATCCTCATGTCCGAAGAGGCCATTTATGGACTGATCCTCGTCTCAGGCATGATCGTCGTCAGCTACAACCTCACGGGCACTTCTCTGAGTGCCCTGGTGACGGTGGTCGTAACGGTGCTGGTCTTCTTCTGCGCACACGTCTACGCGGGAACCCTCGCGCGCCTCGCGGCGACCGACGGCAAGGCCGGACTGCCCGAGAGCATCCGCGGCGCCGTACACCATTCACTCGGGATGCTGCTGATCTCGCTCGCTCCGGTGGCGGTGCTGCTGCTCGGCGTTACCCGCGTCGTGGATGATGACCGCGCGGTGTGGTTCGCCCTGTTCATCGACTCACTGGCCCTCGGAATCCTCGGCTGGTTGGCCGTTGCCAAGTGGACCAGGCACTTCTGGCTGCGCCTGGCCAGCGCCCTGCTGACTGCCGCTTTCGGAGGCGTGCTGATCTTCCTGAAGGCCTTCATCCACCACTGAGATCCTGCGCGCCGTGTCGGTCCGTCGCTCACTTCACGACCCGACGAACGCGGTCAGTGGGCGGCGGGAACGGGCCCCTGCTGGTCGGCCGGCTTGCGGATCAGGAAAGCGCCGATGATCAGGGGCAGCGACACGATCGCGGCGATGGTGAACGCGGCCTGAGCGCCCTGCGCCCCGGCCGCCGCCTCGCCCGCGCCGCCCTCGATCGCGCCAGCGGTGACCGATGCCATGATCGTGATCATGAGCGCGATGCCCGCCGCACCGGCGACCTGCTGAACGGTGCCCAGGACCGCCGACCCGTAGGAGTAGAAGCGCGGCTGCAGCGAGCCCAGGGACGCCGTGAACAGTGGTGTGAACGACAGGGCCAGGCCGATCGACAGCACCGTCTGCGAGACCGCGATGACCCAGATCGGCGTGAACTCGTCGAAGGTCGTGTAGAACCACAGGATGCCGCTCGCGATGATCGAGCCGGGGATCAGCAGCACTCGCGTGCCCCACCGATCGTAGATGCGGCCGATGACAGGACCCGCCAGGCCCATCGCCAGGGCTCCCGGCAAGACGACCAGGCCCGTGGTGAGGGCCGAGACCTGCAGGACGCTCTGCATGTACAGCGGCACGACGGTGATCGCGCCGAAGAATGCGAGCGAGAGCAGCCCCATCTGTGCGATCGCGAGCGAGAAGTTGAGCGAGCGGAACACCCGCAGGTCCAGCAGAGCGCGGTCGGTCTTCTGCAGGATCAGCTGACGCCAGATGAACAGGCCGAGCGCGATCACGCCCACGCCGAACGAGACCGACAGGGTGATGGCCGACAGGGCATCCGCGGCTGCGGCATCCGCTCCGCTGTCGCCGTGCGCAGCACCGCCGCCCAGCTGACTCAGCCCGAAGACGATGCCGCCGAACCCGAGGGCGGACAGGATGATCGAAGGGACGTCGATCGGCGCCGCGGTCGGCTCGCCGAGGTTGTGGATCCAGCGGATGCCGACCCCGAGTGCGACCAGCGCGATGGGCAGGACGATGCCGAAGATCCAGCGCCAGCCCACGGAGTCCAGCAGAAGACCCGACATCGTGGGCCCGATCGCCGGCGCGAGCGACATCACGATGCTCACGCGGCCCATGATCCGGCCGCGGGAATGCGCGGGAACCAGGGTCATCAGCGTCGTCATGAGCAGGGGCATCATGATCGCGGTGCCCGAAGCCTGCACGACGCGCGCGACCAGGAGCATCGGGAAGCCGGGGGAGAGGAAGGCGATCAGCGTGCCGAGCGAGAAGAGCCCCATCGCGGCGATGAACACCTGCCGAGTCGTGAAGCGCTGCAGCAGGAAGCCGGAGATCGGGATGACCACGGCCATCGTGAGCATGAAGGCCGTCGTGAGCCACTGCGCGGCCACGGCGGTGATGCCGAGGTCGTCGATGAGGTGCGGAATCGCCACACCCATCGTCGTCTCGTTGAGGATCGCGACGAAGGCCGCGCCCAGAAGCAGCCAGATGATCCGGCTGTCGGCGCGGCTCAGTACGGCGTTCGCAGCGGCGGGAACACGGATGCTGTCGGTTCCCGGGGCGGTGTCGGTGGTGGCCATGGGCGTCTCCTGGAGGTCGGCGTGCACGACAGCCATCCCGTAGGCGGGTCACACGAAAAGTACAAGCCCCCAACATAACGGCCCCGTCGGACACGGCATTCCCGGTTCGCGTGAAAACATGCGGTATGGCTGTCAGTTCCGTCCGCGCCGGCGTGCTCACTCGTTCGATCGTCGCCGTCCTGGTCGGCGTGGTGGCGGCGATCGTGGTGATGCCCTTCCTCGGGATCGCGGCCGGACTGCTCGCCGGGTGGTCCGGATTCGCGGGGACGAGCGTCGCCTGGCTGGCGATCCTGATCTGGCCGATGGATGCCGCACGCACCCGTGCGCACGCGAGGGAGGAGGACCCGGGGCGATCGGCTGCGCGCCTCGTGGCGCTGATCGGCAGCGTGGCGAGCCTGGCCGCCGTCGCGGTTGCCCTCGTACAGACCCAGAACACCTCCGAGCTGGAGTCGTATCTGCTCGCGGCGATCGCGGTGGTGAGCGTCGGAGCGTCGTGGGCGCTCATCCAGGCCGACTACATGCTGCGCGTCGCCCACCTCTACTACGGCGACCCGGTCGGGGGCATCGATTTCAACCAGGCGGAGGATCCCTCGTACACCGACTTCGCCTACTTCTCCCTCGGCATCGGCATGGGCTATCAGGTGGGGGACAGCGCGGTCCGCACGAACGAGATCCGGCGCCTCGTGATCGCCCAGTCGCTGCTGGCGTACCTGTTCGGTGCCGTCATCATCGGCACCGTGGTCAACCTGGTGATCGATCTCGGCTGATCCCGCGTCTCGCCGCGAGATTCCGCCGAGAGCGTGCACCAACCCCCGAGTCGGCGCACGACCGTAGGCTTACGGGCGTGAGCATGGGCGGCAGGGGCGGTGGCGGAGGGGGATTCCGCCCGGTCGACATCGACGCCCAGAAGAAGCTGAACGCCGAGGCTCCGCGCATCCCGCATCTCGGCCGACGGGTGATCGCCCTCTTCCACCCCTACCGGTTCCGGATCCTCGTCACGGGCATCCTGGTGATCGCGGGCGCGGCCATCGCGGTCGTGCCTGCCCTCATCGTCCAGCAGATCTTCGACCAGGCGCTGTTCCCGATTGACGGCGGTCCGCCTGATCTCGCGCTTCTGCTCCGGCTCGTGCTGATCATGGTCGGCCTGTTCGTGCTTTCGGCCGCACTCGGCGTGCTCCAGACGTGGTTCACCTCGACCGTCGGCAACCGGGTCACCGGCGACCTGCGCGTGAAGCTCTTCGAGCACCTGCAGGCCATGGAGCTCGGCTTCTTCACCCGGACCAAGACCGGTGTGATCCAGTCACGGCTGCAGAACGACGTGGGCGGGGTCTCGGGGGTGCTCACCAACACCGTCACCAGCATCCTGGGCAACGTCGTCACCGTGATCGCCTCGCTCGTCGCGATGATCATCATCGACTGGCGCCTGACGCTCATCGCCGTCGTGCTCATGCCGTTCCTGGTGATCGTGCAGCGACGGGTCGGGCAGGTGCGCGCGCGGATCGCCGGCGAGACCCAGGAGTCGCTCTCGGAGCTGACCTCCATCACGCAGGAGACGCTCAGTGTGTCCGGCATCCTGCTGTCGAAGTCCTTCAACCGGCAGCGCACGGAGTCCGCCCGCTACGGGGCCGAGAACGTGAACCAGGTCCGTCTCCAGGTGCGGCGGGCGATGAGCGGCCAGGGCTTCTTCGCGGTCGTCCAGGTGTTGATGGCGAGCGTCCCCGCCGTGATCTACCTGGTCTCGGGCTACCTCATCACCGGAGGAACCGACGTCATCACCGCCGGCACGATCGTCGCGTTCACCACGGTGCAGGCGCGCCTGCTCATGCCCCTGATGGGTCTGATGCGGGTGGCGCTGGACGTGCAGACCTCCGCGGCCCTGTTCGCTCGCATCTTCGAGTACCTCGACCTCGTGCCGGCCATCAGCGATGCCCCGGACGCGACCACGGTGGCAGAGGCACCGGGACCGATCGGGCGGATCGAATTCCGCGATGTCGTCTTCCGGTACCCGGATGCCGCGGCCGATGGCCGCCCGACCCTGCAGGGGATCTCGTTCACGGCCGATCCCGGTCAGCACGTGGCGTTCGTCGGGCCGTCCGGTGCGGGCAAGACGACGGTGCTGTACCTGACTCCGCGCATGTACGAGGCCTCCGGCGGCGCAGTCCTGTTCGCCGGCGAGGACGTCCGCCGCCTCACGCAGGAATCGATCATCGATCACGTCGGCATCGTCTCGCAGGAGACCTACCTTTTCCACGCCACGATCCGCGAGAACCTGCTGTACGCCAAGCCGGATGCCACTCAGGAAGAGCTGGAAGAGGCCTGCCGCGCGGCCAACATCCACCACATCATCACGGGCTTCGAATCCGGCTACGACACCATCGTGGGCGAGCGCGGCTACCGGCTCTCGGGCGGAGAGAAGCAGCGCATCGCGATCGCGCGGGTGCTGCTGAAGGATCCGCCGGTGCTGCTGCTGGACGAGGCGACCTCTGCGCTGGACACCGTGTCGGAGCGCGTCGTGCAGGAGGCGCTGGATGCCGCGGCCCGCGGCCGCACGACCCTCTCGATCGCGCACCGCCTCTCCACGGTGATCGGAGCCGATGTGATCCACGTGGTCGACGGCGGGCGCATCGTCGAGTCCGGCACGCATGCGACTCTGCTCGCGGAGAACGGACTGTACGCAGACCTCGCCGCGCAGCAGCTCGCGGCATCGCGCATCCTCGAGGTGGAGGCCACCGAGCCGGCCGTCGGGCGCCCCGCGCGCCGCGCGGATCGGGCGCCGGATGAGCCGGTGCCTGTTCCCGTGGACGATCCGGTGGCGGTCCTCACCGGCTCCGTCGAGCTCCCGCGCATGTGACATGCGTCATTCGGTCGCCTGAGCGCACTGCTCAGCGGCCGTTCGCCGCACGTCGACGAGAGATCGCGGACCGCAGATCGCTGAACAGGTCTTCGGGCCTCTCCAGGTCCGCCTGGGTGACGGGGAGGTAGATCCACCCGAGTGCCTCGAGCCGCCGCCGCCGAGCGAGGTCGGCACGCCATTGGATCTTTTCGCGGTGGTGGTCGCCCTCGTACTCGATGGCTATCTTCAGGTCGGGGTAGGACAGGTCTACGCGCGCGATGAATCGCCCGTGCTCGTCGCGCACGACACCGTTGGCGACGGGTCGCATGAAGCCGCCCTCGATGAGCAGGACGCGAAGCTCGGATTCCTTCGGGGATTCCGAACCTTCGTCGAGCAGATCGAGGGCCCGACGCAGGTTGGCTCTTCCGCGCCGTCCGGGGTATGCGCTGATCGCGTCGGCGAGCGCGCCCCGACCGACGATGCCGTGATGCAGCAGGTAGTCGCCGACCGCGACCAGCTGAGCGACGTCGAGCATCGCAGCGAGGTCGCAGAACGTCCGCTCGGGCGTGGTGCACGGGATGCCGAGCTGGAACTGGCAGTCCGCGGGCGTGAGCACGACATGGTGGCCCACTGTCGCTCTGCCGACGGGCGCCCGCTTTCCTGCCGGCACGCTGACGTGGAGGACCTGGGCGCGAGCGAGCAGGAGGGGCAGGGGCAGGGCGTGGAGGCGCGCGGCCGTGATGTGACTGATGACCGCGTCATCGCGGAGGGGCTTGAGCCGCGCACGGCAGGCGGCGACCAGGCTGATCTCGCCCGCCGGCACGCGGACACCGTGGAAGGGTGAGCGGAGGTCGCCGGCGCGAGTGCGGCCTCGGCTGACACCCGCCGCCGCGGCCTCGGCGGTGGTGAACGGCTCGCCGGCCAGGTGGCTCGGCAGCGGGGCGGGTTGACGCGACATGGGCCAGAGCCTCGTCCCGCAGGGCAGCCGCCGGGCGCCGTGGATGCCCCATTGTGCAGGATCAGGTCCGTTCCGCAGCTGGGGAGGAGTCGTCCCCGCAAGTGAAGTGCGCCGATCGGTCGTAAAACGGCCGCCGACACCGACCGTTCGCCGCACCTCGGCCGAAGCCCGCGCTCACCACAGCCGCGCGGCCGCGACGGCGGCGGCGGATGCCTCGTCCACCTCGGTGCGTGCGGTACCGGCGCGAGACCAGATGTCCCGGGTGAAGGCGCCGAGGGCGCGACGGTAGGCGTCGTCGGGATGCCGATGGGCGATGTCGGTGAGACGGGGGATGTCCATGCGCAGCATCTGACCGATGCGCGCCTGCGCCGCGAGCGGATGGCCGGTCGATTCCAGGACGTGCAGCCCGGCATCCATCGCGGCGATGCAGTCCTCCAGGACGTTCAGCTGCGCCTCGCGCTGCGTGATCGAGGAGCCGTCCGCTCTCACACGCCAGTGCGCCACGACGTCGGGAATCGTGTCGAAATGGCGCGCCCGCGCGTACATCTGCTGCGCGACGACCTGATCCTCGTAGAGGCGTCCTTCCGGAAAGCGCAGTCCGGTGCGCACCCAGAAGTCCGTGCGGCTGACCTTGGACCAGGCGACGATGTTCCCGGAGGCGTCGGGGTGCTCATCGATCGTCGTGCGACGACGCTCCGGGGAGGTCGAGGCCGCGACCCAGGGCTGCACCTCGCCCGCGCGATAGCCGCCCGCCTCGTCGGGGCGCAGGCGCACATAGGCGCCGAGCGCGAAGTCGCTGCCGGTCTGATCGAGCGTGCCGACGAGGCGCTCCAGAGCGGGGGGAGTCAGCACGTCGTCGGCGTCGAGGAAGCCGACGAAGGGCGTGGACACCAGGTCCAAGCCGATGTTGCGGGCGGCGCCCAGCCCCACCTGCCGGTCGTTGCGCACGAGCCGGAACCGCGGGTCTGCGTCCGCCGTGCGCGCGAAGACGCGCGCGGTGTCGTCGCTCGAGTGGTCGTCGATCAGGACGGCGGTCCAGTCCGACATGCTCTGCCGGCGGAGCGATTCCAGCGCCTCGGCGGCGTAGGGAGCGACGTTGTAGCCCGGCACGATGACGGTGACCGCGGCGGGGGTGCTCATCCGCCCGATTGTACGGCGACGACGGATGCCGCGACCGCCTGGGCCACCGCATCCAACGGCTCGCGCAACGTGCGGGGGAGCGTGAAGCGCACCGCCGTCTGCGCGAGGTCCGGTGCTATCCCCATCGCCAGGAGAACGTGCGAGGGCTCGTCGCTGCCGGCCGCACAGGCGGATCCGCTCGAGGAGACGACCCCACGACGCTCGAGTTCGAGCAGCACCGCCTCGCCGCTCGTGCCGGCGAACGTGAAGCTGGCGGTGCCCGGCAGACGGTGGACCGGGTCGCCGGTCAGGAGCGCGCTCGGCACGTCGTGCAGCACCTGTGCGATGAACCGGTCGCGCAGCGCCGCGACGCGAGCCGAGGACTCCGCGCGCTCGGCCTCGGCCAGTTCCAGCGCGGTCGCGAAGCCGACCGCGCCGGCGACGTCCTCGGTGCCGCTGCGCTTTCCGCGCTCCTGACCGCCGCCGTGCAGAAGCGGTTCAAGGGGGATCCGGCCACGCACGGCGAGCACGCCGGTTCCCTTCGGGGCGCCGAGCTTGTGTCCGGCGAGCGAGACCGCGTCCACGCCGAGGGCGCCGGCATCCAAGGGCAGCCAGCCCGCCGCCTGCACGGCATCGATGTGCACGGGGACGCCGCGCTCGCGGGCGAGGGCGCTGATGGCGGCGACCTCCTGCACGGTGCCGACCTCGTTGTTCGCGTAGCCCAACGTGACCAGGGCGGTGTCCTGCCGCAGCGCGGCGGCGATGTCGGATGCGGCCACCCGGCCGAGACCGTCCACATCGATGTGTGCGATCTCGAACCCGTGCAGGCGCTGCAGATAGGCGGCGGACTCCAGGATCGACTCGTGCTCGATCGGCGTCGTCACGAGGTGAGCCGCGCCGCGCGCCGCGCGCGCCGCGATCGAGATGCCCTTGATCGCGAGGTTGTTGGCCTCGGTGCCGCCCGAGGTGAAGATGATGTCGCCCGCCCGCATGCCCAGCACGCGGGCGACGCGGGTTCGCGCGTCCGCCAGCGCGCCCGCTGCCGCTTCGCCGACGGTGTGGTGGCTGGAGGCGTTGCCGAACCAGCGCGTCAGGTACGGCATCATCGCCTCGAGCACCTCGGGGCGCACCGGCGTGGTCGCCGCGTTGTCGAGGTAGAGCATGCTCACGGCGACCGCCTCACGAGATGCGCACGTCCAGGCCCAGATCCAGCGCGCGGGCGGAATGGGTCAGAGCGCCCACGGAGATGACGTCGACCCCGGTCTCGGCGATCGCGCGGACGGTCTCCAGCGAGACTCCGCCCGAGGCCTCGACGATCGCTCGGCCGCCGACCTGCTCCACTCCACGCCGCAGGTCGGCGAGGGAGAAGTTGTCGAGCATGATCGTGCCGATCCCCGCCGCGAGGACGGCGTCGATCTGATCGAGCCGGTCGACCTCGACCTCGACGTGCGTCGTGTGCGAAAGCCGGGCGATGGCGCCCTGCAGCGCCGCGGTGACCGAGACGCCTCGCTCGGACAGCACGGCCAGGTGGTTGTCTTTGGCCATCACCGCGTCCGAGAGCGAGTACCGGTGATTGTGCCCTCCGCCGTCGACGACGGCATGCCGCTCGAAAGCCCGCAGCCCGGGGGTGGTCTTGCGGGTGTCGGCGATGCGGGCGCCCGTGTGCTCCACCTCGGCGACGTAGCGCGCGGTGAGCGTGGCGATCCCGGCCATGCGCTGCACGAAGTTCAAGCCGATGCGTTCAGCCGTCAGCACCCCGCGGGCGGGACCGGAGACGACCGCGAGCACCGCGCCGGCGTCGAAGGCCTCGCCGTCGCGCACCCTCAGCTCCACCCTGATCTCCGGCTCGGTCAGCCGGAAGGCCGCCGCGAACACCTCGCCGCCGCTGAACACGCCGGGCTCGCGCGCGATGAGGTCGGCGCGGGCGGTGGAGCTCTCGGGGATGAGCATTTCGCTCGTGATGTCGCCCCACGGGGCGTCCTCCTCGAGCGCTGCGGCGACGGCACGGTCGATCACGGTTCTGGTCAGCATCAGGCGACCCTGCTGGTGGCCGGGACTGCCGCACCTGCGCCCTCGTGAGCGTGCTCCCGCTCGCTGCCTGCGGGTGCATCCGAGCGATAGTGGGCGCCGACGGACTCCCCGCGCTGCCGGGCGGCGGCGACGAGCTGCTCACCGACCAGCAGCAGATTCTCGTCCTCGAACTCTGCCTCGGTGACGGGCGCGCGCTGCGCACGTCGCCAGGCGGCGATGAGGGCTGCCGCGTGCTCCAGCCCGGCGGCATCCCGCACCAGCCCGGCATCCAGCCAGAGGAGATCCTGCAGCGCCGTCCGCGAGAAGGGCGGCACATCCGCCGGCGCGGCCGGAGGCGAGACGGGCTCCACCGGGAGCGCGGCCGCGCGCGTGCGGGCGTAGGGCCAGGCTCCGGATGCCGCGTCCCCGGCGATCGCGTCGCCGGCGCGCGCACCGAAGACGGCGCCCTCCAGCAGCGAGTTCGATGCCAGGCGGTTCGCGCCGTGCACGCCCGTGCGCGCGACCTCGCCGACCGCGTACAGGCCGGGAAGGCTGGTGCGGCCGTCGAGGTCGGTCGTGACGCCGCCCATCAGGTAGTGCGCGGCGGGAGTGACCGGGATCGGCTCACGCGCCCAGTCCAGGCCGCGGTCGCGGACCGCGGCATCGATCGTGGGAAAGCGGCGGGCGAGGAACTCGGCGGTTTCCTCTGGCGTCGCGCGCAGGTGCGTCGCATCGAGGAACACCGGGCGGCCTGCCTGCGCCTCCATCTGATGGGCGATCGCCCGGGCAACCACGTCACGCGGCGCCAGCTCGCCGTCCGGATGCGCGTCGAACGCGAACCGGCGGCCGTTCCCGTCGACGAGGGTCGCGCCCTCGCCGCGGACGGCCTCCGAGACGAGGAACGATTCGCCGGCCTCCAGTCCGGCGGCGCCGGCCTTGCCCTCCAAGACGGTGGGATGGAACTGGAAGAACTCCAGGTCGGTCACCTCTGCGCCGGCACGCAGCGCCGCCGCGATCCCGTCGCCGGTGGCCACCGGCGGATTGGTCGTATGGGAGTAGAGCTCGCCGGCCCCGCCGGTGGCCAGCACCACCGCGTCGGCATCCACCCGCTCGCGTGCGCCCGCGACCTGCCGCGACGTCGCGGATGCCGGTACGTCCCCGATCAGGAGATCGACGCCGGTGGCGCGGCCGTCATCGAGCACCAGGTCGATCAGGAACGCGTGCTCGATGACACGGACGTCGCTCGCGCGCAGCCGTGCCACGAGCGCCTTCTCGATCGCCGTCCCGGTCGCGTCGCCTCCGGAGTGGAGGATGCGCGGGTACGAGTGCGCAGCCTCGAGGCCCTTGACGAAATCCCCGTCGGCACCGCGGTCGAAGGCGACGCCGAGCGCGATCAGCTCGCGGATGCGGGTCGGACCCTCGTTCACGAGCACGCGCACCGCCTCGGGGTCGCTCAGTCCGGCGCCCGCGGTCAGCGTGTCCCGGATGTGGTCCTCGGCGCGGTCGTCGTCGAACATGACGCCGGCGATGCCGCCCTGGGCGTACCGGGTGTTGGCGTGCTCGAGCACGTCCTTGGTCACGAGCGTCACACGGCAGCCGCGCTCGACGGCATGCAGCGCCACCGTGAGCCCCGCGATGCCGCTGCCCACCACGACGGCGTGAACAGACGCGGATGCGGTCATGACGCGTTCTCCCATCCCGAGGCGGGTGCTGCCGGGGGCTTGGCGGCCAGCATCCGCTCGAGTGCGAGCCGGGCGGGGTCGGCGACGTCCTGCGGCACCACGATGCGGTTGCGCACCTCGCCCTCGACCAGACCCTCCAGCACCCAGGCAAGGTACCCCGGGTGGATGCGGTACATCGTCGAGCACGGGCACACCACCGGATCGAGGCAGAAGATCGTGTGCTGCGGATTCGCGGCCGCAAGGCGCTGCACCAGGTTCACCTCCGTGCCGATCGCGAACGTCGTAGGCGTCGTGGCCGCCTCGATCGCGCGGCGGATGTAGTCGGTCGATCCGGATTCATCGGCGGCGTCGACCACGGCCATCGGGCACTCCGGATGCACGATCACGCGCACGCCCGGGTGCTCGGAGCGTGCCTTCTCGATCTGGTCGACCGTGAAGCGGCGATGCACCGAGCAGAAACCGTGCCACAGGATCACGCGCGCCTGCTCGAGATCGGAAGCGGATGCGCCGCCCAGCGGCTTGCGCGGATTCCACATCGGCATCTGCTCGAGCGGCACGCCCATCGCCTTCGCGGTGTTGCGCCCCAGGTGCTGGTCGGGGAAGAACAGGACGCGACGGCCGCGCTCGAACGCCCACTCGAGCACCGTCTGGGCGTTCGAGGAGGTGCAGACGATGCCGCCGTGGCGACCCACGAAGCCCTTGATCGCCGCGGAGGAGTTCATATAGGTCACGGGGATCACGGGCACCAGCCCGTCGGCATCCGGCGCGTCCATGTCGCCGTAGACCTCGGCGAGCTGCTCCCAGCACTCCTCGACCTGGTCGATGTCGGCCATGTCGGCCATCGAGCAGCCGGCGGCGAGGTTCGGCAGGATGACCGCCTGAGCGGGGGTCGACAGCAGATCGGCGGTCTCGGCCATGAAGTGCACGCCGCAGAAGACGATCGCCTCGGCTTCGGGGTGCGCCTTCGCGGCGTTGGCGAGCTGGAACGAGTCTCCGACGTAGTCCGCGTGCCGGACGACCTCTTCGCGCTGGTAGAAGTGGCCGAGGATCATCACGCGATCGCCGAGCGTCGCCTTCGCGGCCCGCACGCGCCGGTCCAATTCCTCGGGCGAGGCCTCGCGGTATTCGAGGGGCAGATCGCCCTGCCGGGGCGACCCGACGGGAATCACATCGCCCATCGAGGAGCCCGGTCCGTACCCGGGGCGGTCGTCGAAGTTCCACGGGCCGGCGGCCAGGTCCGTGTTGCAGGTCTCGGCGGTGGAGGCCCCCGAGACGATCGCCTGGATCTCGTGATCGACGGACGGGTCGACGGGAAGCGGCGGCAGAAGAAGGGACATGGCGTGCTCGATTCGATTCTCGAAGAGGTTCAGTGGCGAACGACGAGGGGGCCGCGGTCGGCGAGCTCGACGTCCTGGTTGTAGCGGTAGAGGCGGGCAGGTCGGTGGCTGCCCGTGCGGAAGCGGTCGGTCGGGATGAGAGTGCCGGAGTTCTCGACCTGCCGGCGGAAGTTCGCCGGGTCCAGACGCCGGCCGAGGATCGACTCGTAGACCTCGCGCAGCTCGGCGAGGGTGAACTCGTCGGCGAGCAGGCCGTGCGCGATCCTGCTGTAGCCCACCTTGTTGCGCAGGCGCCACAGGGCGTACTCGACGATCTCGTTGTGATCGAATGCGAGCAGGGGCAGTTCGGCCGCATCGAACCACGAGACGTTCTCGACCTCGTCCTCGACGAGGCCGTGATCGGGGATCTCGTCCGGCCGCACGAGCGCCCAGTAGACGATGGAGACGACCCGGCTGGGGGAGCGGTCGACCGCTCCGAACGCGTAGAGCTGCTCGAGATAGGTCGGCGCGATGCCGGTGGTCTCGCCGAGGGTACGGGATGCCGCGGCGTCGAGGCTCTCGGATGCGTCCAGCCACCCTCCCGGGAGCGCCCACAGCCCCTCGTACGGATCGCGCGTGCGACGCACGAGCGGCAGCACGATGGAGGCTGAGTCGGTGTCGGAATCTCGGCGCAGGGTGAAGATCACGGTCGAGACGGCGACGCGCGTCGATGCGTCGTCCTCGGACGCGACGCCCGGAGTGCGGGGACTCAGGATTGTTCTTGTCATGGTGACCATTACCTCGGTTCGATCTTAGTGTCACACTGACACGAAGTGCAAACCGATCGCGCGTGCCCTGCGTTTCCGAGCGAGCCCACAGCCGGCGGTGCGTACGCTGAACGACCGAAGCAACCGACGAGAGAAGGGACGCGCCGCGTGCTCATCGTCGACGTCGTCCTCATCGCCGTGCTGCTGGTCGCGCTCATCGTCGGCATCCAGCGCGGACTGCTCGCGAGTCTCGGCGTCCTGATCGGCATCGTCCTGGGCGGCGTCGCTGCGTTCTGGCTCGTCCCGATCGTCAACGACCTGTGGCCGTGGCAGAGCACGCGGGTCGTGGCGGTCATCGGCCTGATCCTGGTCCTCCTGGTCGGCGGCGCGGCCGCCCTCGGCGCGATGGGTGCTGCTCTGCGGCGCGGTGTCGACCGCAGCGCGCCCCTGCGAGTGATCGACCGGGTGCTCGGCGGCGTGCTGGCGGTCGCGGCAGCCGCCCTGTCGATCAGCCTGATCGCCCTGAGCGTGATCCCGACCGGCGCGCCTGTCATCTCCTCCGCGCTGGGGTCCTCGCAGGTGGTGCGCACCATCGACTCGCTCACGCCGCGCCCGGTGGCCGAGACCCTCGCCCGGGTCCGATCGGCGGTGATGGACGACGGACTGCCGAGGCTCGGCGAACTGCTCGATCTCGACGTGCAGCCGACGGCTCCTCCCGTGGCGCTGGATGACCCCGAACTGTCCGAGGCTGCCGCATCCGTCGCCCGCGTCTCCGGCGTCGCATACGCGTGCGGCACGAGCGCGACGGGGTCCGGCTTCGTCCTGGCTGCCGACCGCATCGTGACCAACGCGCACGTGGTCGCCGGCGTCACCGCTCCCATCGTCGAACTGCCCGGGCTCCCCGCGCGGGAAGGGCGCATCGTCTACTTCGACCCGATCGACGATCTCGCGGTGATCGCCGTCGATGACCTCGGTGCCGCCCCGATCCCGGTCGTGGCGCCGCTGACACCGGGAACTGCCGCGGTCGTGCAGGGCTATCCGTTCGGAGGTCCGTTCACCACGGTGAACGCCGAGGTGATCTCGTCCGGCTCGGTGCTCGTGCCCGACATCTACGGCGCGTCCAACGCCCTGCGCGACATCTACGCACTGGCGGCCCAGGTGCAGCCCGGCAACTCCGGGGGACCACTTCTGACGGCGGACGGCGACGTCGCGGGGGTCGTGTTCGCCCGCGCCGAGGCGGATGCCGACCGCGGCTACGCGATGACCAGCGCCGAACTCGAGCCGGTGCTCGCCGGCGCGCCGGGTTGGACGCAGGCGGTCTCGAGCGGAGACTGCGCGCGGTGACGCGTCGGCCGGGCGCGGACGCTATGCTGGCATCGCAAGTCAACACAGGCCATCAACCCGGACGGGAGAGCCTCGGCGCAGTACTGCCGGGCACCGAAGGAGCAAGCCTCCCCGCCAATCTCTCAGGTCACGCGTACCGCCCGGGCTCGGCCGCTCTGGAAAGCGATTCTTCGAGAATCCGCCGACGGTGAAAGTCCCGGCATCCGTTCCTGCGATCGGATGCCGCGATGAAACTCTCAGGCCCATGACAGAGGGGGAGTTCACAGGCGCCGTTCGGCGTCTGCCCGCACGAGACCGGGAGAACTCATGACCGACCCCCGCACGGCGCCGCCCGAAAGCGCGCCGCAGCCTCGCTACACGCCCTTGCGCGAGCGCCACGAAGCGCTCGGTGCCTCGTTCACCGACTTCGGCGGGTGGGCGATGCCGGTGCGGTACAGCTCCGACCTGGCGGAGCACCACGCTGTGCGCACGGCGGCGGGCTTGTTCGACATCTCCCACATGGCCGAGTTCTTCGTGAGCGGTACCGGCGCCGCCGAATACCTCGACTACGCCCTCGCCGGACGGCTGTCCACCATGGCACTCGGCAGGGCGAAGTACTCCCTCGTGCTCGATCACACGGGCGGCATCATCGACGATGTGATCGTCTACCGTCTGGGCGACGAGCGGTTCCTCGTGATCGCCAACGCGGGCAACCGGGATCCTGTCGCGGTGGCGCTGGCCGAACGCGCCACGGGCAGGCCGGTCGAGGTCCTGGACGGCACCGACGACTACTCGCTGATCGCGGTGCAGGGGCCGCTCGCTCGGGCCGTTCTGGACGCGACCCCCGGTCTCGGCGAGTTCGATCACCCCCTGGACCAGCTCAAGTACTACGCCGCCGTCGCGGCGTCGTTCCTCTTGCACCCCGTCCTCGTCGCGCGCACCGGGTACACCGGTGAGGACGGCTACGAGCTGCTCGTCCCCAACGCCTCCGCCGGTGCGCTCTGGGATGCGCTCCTCGCCGCCGGCAGGCCGCTCGGCCTCGTGCCGGCCGGACTCGCCGCCCGGGACACGCTGCGGCTCGAGGCCGGCATGCCGCTGTACGGTCACGAACTGTCTCTGGACATCGTGCCGGCCCAGGCGGGGCTCGGCCGTGCGGTGGCCGCCGACAAAGCGGACTTCGTCGGCCGCGCCGGGCTCGCCTCGGTCGTCGCGACAGATGCCTCGGTGCTCGTCGGCCTGGTCTCCGCCGGCAAGCGCGCCGGACGCGCGGGCTACGCCGTGATGGATGCCGACACCCCGGTCGGCGAGGTCACCAGCGGTGCACTGAGCCCGACGCTCGGTCACCCGATCGCGATGGCGTTCGTCGCACCGTCGATGAGCGCCCCCGGAACCGAACTGTGCATCGACGTGCGCGGAACGCGCATTCCCGCGACCGTCACCGCTCTGCCGTTCTACCGCCGCACCACCTGACCCGGCTCGACCCGACCACCTTCGGAGGATGAAGTGACCGACCTCAACGCCCTCAAGTACACCGCCGAGCACGAGTGGATCGCCATCGACGGCGATGTCGCCACCGTCGGCATCACCGACTACGCCGCCGACAAGCTCGGCGACGTCGTCTTCGTCGAGCTGCCCGCCGTGGATTCCGGTGTCTCCGCCGGTCAGGTCGTCGGCGAGATCGAGTCGACCAAGTCCGTGGGCGAGCTGTACGCGCCGCTCACGGGAGATGTCGTCGGCGCGAACGAGGCCGTGGTCGATGACCCGTCGCTGGTCAACAGCGACCCGTTCGGCCAGGGATGGCTGGTGAAGATCCGCATCGACGGATCGGCGCCCGCCGAACTCCTCGATCGCGAGGCGTACGTGGCGCTCACGGGTGGCGACGAGTGAGCGGACGCACGAACGCCTTCGGCGGCGCCGGTTCACGCGGCTTCGTCGATCGGCACATCGGGACGGATGCCTCGGCCCAGGCTCTCATGCTGGACGCCGTGGGCTACGACTCGGTCGACGCCCTCGTCCAGGCCGCCGTGCCGGCATCCATTCACGTGGACGCCCGCGCGACCTCCGCGATCCCGCCCGCCGCGACCGAAGCCGAAGCGCTCGCCGAACTGCGCGAGCTCGCGGCCCATAATCGGGTCGCTCGTCCGATGATCGGCCTGGGGTACTACGACACGTTCACGCCGTCCGTGATCGCGCGCAACGTGCTGGAGAACCCCTCGTGGTACACGGCCTACACGCCGTACCAGCCCGAGATCTCGCAGGGTCGACTCGAGGCGCTCATCAACTTCCAGACGATGGTCACCGACCTGACCGGCCTGGCGACCGCCAACGCGTCGATGCTCGACGAGCCGACGGCGGTCGTGGAGGGGATGCTCGTCGCACGCCGTGCGTCCAAGTCCGCCTCGAACGTCTTCGCGGTCGATGCCGACGCGCTGCCGCAGACCAAGGCGGTGCTGCGAGCGCGCGCCTCGGTTCTCGGCATCGAACTGGTCGAACTCGACTTCGCCCGGGGTGCGACTCTGCCGGAGGAGCTCTTCGGCGTCTTCGTGCAGTACCCGGGAGCCTCGGGACGCATCTGGGATCCGTCCGGTGTCGTCGATGCCGCCCACCTCGCTGGCGGCCTCGCCGTCGCCGCCGCCGATCTGCTGGCGCTCACACTGGTGCGCTCGCCCGGCTCGTTCGGTGCGGACGTCGCGGTCGGCACGACCCAGCGCTTCGGGGTTCCGCTCGGCTTCGGCGGACCGCACGCCGGGTACATGGCCGTCCGCTCCGGACTGGAGCGGCAGCTTCCGGGCCGACTGGTGGGCGTGTCGCAGGATGCCGCCGGGCACCCCGCCTACCGCCTGTCGCTGCAGACCCGCGAGCAGCACATCCGCCGCGAGAAGGCGACCTCCAACATCTGCACCGCCCAGGTGCTGCTGGCCGTCATGGCCGCGATGTACGCCGTGTACCACGGCCCCGACGGGCTCCGCGGGATCGCGACCGAAGTCGCCCGGAAGACCGAGGCCCTCGCTGATCTGCTGCGCTCGTACGGGCTGTCGCTCGCGTCCGATTCCTTCTTCGACACCCTGCGTGTCACCACGCCCGGTCCGTCGCAGCGCGTGATCGACCGGGCGCGCTCTCGCGGCTACCAGCTCTTCTGGGCCGATGACGCGACGGTCGGCGTCTCGGTGGACGAGACGACGACGGTGGCCGACCTCGCCGCCGTCGCCTGGGCGTTCGGACTGCCCGATGAGCAGCAGGACCGGGAACTCCCGTTCGCGGATGCCGCGCCGCTCGCCGGGGTGCCGGACTCGCTCCTGCGCGATGACGAATACCTCACGCATCCCGTCTTCAACACGCACCGCAGCGAGACGGCGATGATGCGCTACCTCAAGCAGCTCGCCGACCGCGACTACGCGCTGGATCGCGGCATGATCCCGCTCGGGTCCTGCACGATGAAGCTCAACGCCGCGAGCGAGATGGCGGCGGTCTCGTGGCCGGAGTTCTCCCGCGTTCATCCCTTCGCGCCGGAGGCCGATGTGCGCGGGTATCTGGCGATGATCGAGCAGCTCGAGACCTGGCTGGCCGAAGTGACCGGATACGACGCGGTCTCGCTGCAGCCCAACGCCGGCTCCCAGGGCGAGCTGGCCGGGCTGCTCGCGATCCGCGGATGGCACCGCGCGAACGGCGATGCGGACCGCACGGTCTGTCTCATCCCGTCGTCCGCGCACGGCACGAACGCGGCATCCGCGGTCCTCGCCGGCATGAAGGTCGTCGTCGTGGCATGCGACGAGGCGGGCAATGTCGATCTCGACGACCTGCGTGCCAAGATCGCGCAGCACGCCGATTCGCTCGCCGCTCTGATGATCACCTACCCGTCCACCCACGGGGTGTACGAGCACGACGTGCTCGAGATCACGCAGGCCGTGCACGATGCGGGCGGCCAGGTCTATGTCGACGGCGCGAACCTCAACGCGCTGCTGGGCTACGCCCGCTTCGGCGATCTCGGCGGCGACGTGTCGCACCTGAACCTGCACAAGACCTTCGCGATTCCGCACGGAGGCGGCGGGCCGGGTGTGGGACCGGTCGCCGCGAAGGCGCACCTGGCCCCGTACCTGCCCGGTCATCCGTTCTCTCAGCGGGCGGATCACGCCGGTGGGTTCGCCTTCGACGGCGGTGCGGTCTCCGGCGCGCCGCACGGGTCTGCCGGCATCCTGCCCATCTCGTGGGCGTACGTGCGCATGATGGGCGCGGACGGCCTGCGCGACGCGACCGCCGCCGCCGTGCTGTCGGCCAACTACATCGCGACGCGCCTGAAGGAGCACTACCCGGTGCTCTACACCGGCGAGGGCGGGCTCGTGGCGCACGAGTGCATCCTCGACCTGCGGCCGCTGCGCGAGGAGACCGGCGTGACCGTGGACGACGTCGCGAAGCGGCTGATCGACTACGGGTTCCACTCCCCGACGATGTCCTTCCCGGTCGCCGGGACGCTCATGGTCGAGCCGACCGAGTCCGAGGACCTGGCGGAGATCGAGCGCTTCATCGAGGCGATGATCGCGATCCGCGCCGAGGCGGCGGCCGTGGCCGCGGGGGAGTGGCCCGCGGGCGACAATCCGCTCGTGAACGCCCCGCACACCGCGGAGTCGGTGGTGTCGGGTTCGTGGGAGCACGCGTACTCGCGCGAGCTCGCGGTGTATCCGGTGCATTCGCTCGTGCGGACGAAGTACTGGCCGCCGGTGCGGCGGATCGATCAGGCATACGGTGACCGCAACCTGGTGTGCGCGTGCCCGCCCGTGGAGGCGTTCGCCTAGCCCGGTTTCCTTTTTGGCGCTGAGACGACAACTGCACGGCGAGATTATGGGGTTTACCCTCGGTCTCGACGTGCAGTTGTCGTTTCACGGTGCTTCGGGTGAGGGGCGCCGTCCGAGCAGGGCTGTCAGAGCGTAGAGCTCCCGCGAGGACTCCGGTCGACGCTGGGCGAGTCCGGCTCGGCGGAGAATGCCCCGAAGCGGATCGACGTGCACGACATCCGTCCACCCCCAGTGCACGATCCGGTGGACATGGGCGAGCAGGCGCCGATCGCGCGCCTTCTCGTTGCGCATCGCGTCGGCCGTCGGCCGCAATGACCCGTCGTACTTCAGTTCGCCGTCAGCCTCGCCGATCACCCGCGCGCCCTCCCACCACATGTCGCACCGGTCCAGCGCGCCATTCGTGACGAACTCCCTCTGAAGCTCGGGCTCGTCGAATCCGAGCCACTCGATCACCGCTCGGCTCAGAGACTCGAGCGCCGTCTCCGCCTCGGGGGTTGCGCGGTGCAGCGGCCAACGCGCCATTCGCCGCCCGCGCTTGCTCAGTCGGCTCTCGTTACGGGCGACGAGGACTTCGACGGATGCCGACGGATGGCGCCGCAGCGACGCGTCGGCGACGGCCAGAGCCAGGGCGCCGTGGCGCGAGCGCGAGATGTCCACGGCGGTGTCCACCATGGAGGTGACGAACAGGCCGCCCGCGTCGACGATGAGGCGATCCTGCATCGTGGTGTGGCAGCGCACCCCTCCGGAGAGTCGGGCGTTCGCGCTCGGGAGATCCAGCACGTGCACGTCTCGTGGGTGGCCGAAGACTGGCGCGCCGAGCAGGGCAGCGGCGGATTCGAGGCAGAACACCGCCTCCGGGTGCATCATCGCCACCGCGTGCACGCGTGCCGTGTAGCGATCCCAGGGCGTGAGGGCCTGCCATGCGGCCGCTGACGCGAGCACACCTCGGCGAACGCGGACCAGGCGTCCTGCGGAGATCTCGCGCTCAGCGTGCGACACGCTGGCGGAAGGCAGGAGCGGAATCGGAGAGGTGACGACGGCGCCGTGCCCGGCATCCGCCTCGATGGTGAGCGTCATCCCTGCACTGTCGTCCGCGCCGGGACGGTTCGGAGCGGCCCGTGCCCGACCTGTGGACAACGACTACGCGGGCGCACCGTGTGCAGGAGGGGCCTCTGGCACGGTGAAACGACAACTGCACGGCGAGACCGTGGGTGATCCCCATCGTTTCGACGCGCAGTTGTCGTCTCAGCGAGAAGAGGGCTAGGGGCTCGGGGTCGGGGACGGGGTGGGCGCCGGAGCGAAGATTCCCGGCCACAGCGCGGCGGCCAGGGGATAGCCGACGAAGGCGACGATGTCCAGGAGCGTGTGCGCGATCACGAGGGGCATCACCCGGCCCCACCGGCGATAGCACCAGCCGAACACCACGCCCATCACGAAGTTGCCGACGATCGCTCCGAGCCCCTGGTAGGCGTGGTACGCGCCGCGAAGCGCCGCGGTCGACAGGATGATCGCCCACCACGACCACCCCAGGCGCCGAAGCCGGTCGAACAGGTACGCGATGAAAATGACCTCTTCCGTCAGGCCCGCGCGCACGGCAGACAGCAGCAGAAGGGGCACCGTCCACCACGCGGCATCCAGCGGCGAGGCCACGACCGCGACGTTGATCCCGAGCAACCGCGAGACCGCGTACAGGCCGAGGCCCGGAATGCCGATGACGGCGGCGAGCAGGATGCCGCGTCCGAGGTCCCCGCCGAAACGCGTGAAGTCCAGTCCGATGCGTCGCAGTGCGTTCTGCCCGGGCTCCCACAGAAGGTAGAGAACCAGGGCCACCAGCGCCAGGGCGAACACGATGCCCAGGAACTGGTACAGCACGTTCCACAGGATCTCGGCATCCCGATTCGGATTCAGCTGCGTCTGCTGCTGCCCGATCGGCGTCGTCCGCAGCGACGCGCGCACCAGCGAGAGCACCGAATACAGCGCGGATTGCCCGACCGTGATGGCCAGGACGATGCCGATCTCCCACCGGATGCGGACGCGGTCCATCGGGCCAGTGGTAAACCTCACATCCGAGGCACCCGACGAGGAGGTCATCTTGTCAGATTGCCACATTCAACGTCGATTGAGTTAAGGCTCTGTAACGTTTTCGCGAGTCGTTATGAACATCACAGGCGGCGTGCTTATCGTTTCCCTATCCGCGCCCCGGGCAGACTCTGTGCTGTCGTGTGCGCACAAACCCTGCACAGGAGGAATCAGTGAGAATGAAGCGCATCTCGGCGGCGGTGGCTCTCACCGCAGTCGGCGCACTCGTCATCTCAGGTTGCGCGGCCACCGAAGGTGGCGGCGACGACTCGGGACTGGTCGAGGGATCGTCGATCACCGCCGCGTGGAATCAGCCGTTCTACTCGTACAACGGCAACACCTCGTTCGGCAACGCGACCGCCAACAACAACATCACCTACCTGACGCTCGCGGGCTTCAACTACTACAACAACACGCCCGAGCTCGTGAAGGACACGTCCTTCGGCTCGTACGAGGTCGTCAACGAGGACCCGCTGACCGTCAAGTACACGATCGCCGACGGCGTGAAGTGGTCGGACGGCACGGACATCGACGCGGCCGACCTGCTGCTGGAGTGGGCGGCGCTCTCGCGCTCGCTCGACACCCCGGACTTCGACCCGGCCGACTTCACCGACCCGGACACGGGTGAGTTCACCGACGCCTTCCCGACCGACGTGGTCTACTTCGACTCCGGCGCCACGCCCACCGCGGGCCTGGGCCTGGTCACCGAGACCCCCGAGATCGGCGACGACGGCAAGTCGATCACGATGAAGTACGACGCGCAGTTCGTCGACTGGGAGCTGTCGTTCCCGTCGCCGCTGCCGGCGCACGTCGTGGGCAAGAACGCGCTCGGCATCGAGGACAACGCCGAGGCCAAGCAGGCCGTCATCGACGCGATCCAGAACAAGGACGACGCAGCGCTCGCGCCGATCTCGTCCTTCTGGAACTCGGGCTTCAACTTCACCGAGCTGCCGGATGACACCGAGCTCTACCTCGCGAGCGGCCCCTACGTGATCAGCGACTTCGTCGCCGAGCAGTACATCACGCTGACCGCCAACCCCGAGTACACCGGTGACAACAAGCCGAACATCGAGGAGATCACGATCCGCTTCATCCCCGACCCGCTCGCCGCGGTTCAGGCGCTGGAGAACGGTGAGGTCGACATCATCTCGCCGCAGGCGACCGCCGACATCAAGACGGCCCTCGATGCGCTCGACGGCATCACGGTCATCACCGGCTCGGAGGGCACGTACGAGCACCTCGACCTGCAGTTCGACCAGGGCAAGAACCCGGAGAACATCTTCTCGAACCCCAAGGTCCGTGAGGCGTTCCTCAAGACCGTTCCCCGCCAGGAGATCCTCGACAAGCTCATCGTCCCGATCGCCGGCGAGGACGCGCTCCTGCGCAGCTCGCAGCTGTTCGTGCCGGGTGCCGAGGGCTACGACGAGTCGGTCGCCAACAACGGCTCCGAGGCGTTCGCGGACGTCGACATCGAGGGCGCCAAGGCGCTGCTGGCCGAGTCGGGCATCACCGACACCTCGGTCTGCATCCTCTACGCGACGAACAACCCCCGCCGCGTCAACGAGTTCGCTCTCATCCAGGCGTCGGCCAACCAGGCCGGCTTCAACGTGACCGACTGTGGTTCGGACCAGTGGGGCGGCCTGCTGGGCACCCCCGGTGCCTACGACGCAGCCTTCTTCGGATGGCAGTCGACGAGCCTCGGCGTGACGAACTCGCTGCCGACGTTCCAGACCGGTGGCATCAACAACCTGACGTTCTACTCGAACCCCGACGTGGATGCTCTCGTCGAGCAGCTGAACGTCGAGTTCGACGCAGACAAGCAGATCGAACTGCAGCAGGAGATGGACAAGATCCTGTGGAGTGACTTCTACGGAGTCACCATCTTCCAGTTCCCCGGCGTCACCGCCTTCAGCGACCGTGTGGAGGGCATCGACCCGTCGATCCTCGCCCCCACGATCTTCTGGAACGCCTGGGACTGGGCAGTGACGGACAGCGGCTCGGACGAGGGCTGACAGCTGTAGCGGTTCCGCTCTGAGCTTCGGCTCGGATCGACCGAGGTGAGGTGCAGGTCCTCCCGGGGGCCTGCACCTCACCCGTTACACTTCTCGCAGTGGTAGAGCATGCGGCCGGTGACGACGCCGGCGCGGCCTGTTCCCGCTGACTCACCGATTGGCAGGCGGCCACAACATGGCTTCATTCATCATCCGGCGGTTGATCGCGTCGATCTTCGTGCTCTTCGCCGCGACGTTCCTGATGTACATCCTCACCACCTTCGCGGGCGATCCCCTCGAAGAGCTGAGACAGGGCAATGCCCCGAACAAAGCCGAGCTCATCGAAGCTCGCACCAAGCTCCTCAACCTCGACGTCCCGCCCCCGCTGCGCTACTTCCTCTGGCTCGGAGCGCTGTTCCGGGGTGACTTCGGCGTCAGCGTCCAGAACCAGCCGGTCAACATCCTGCTCTCCAACGCGATCGCGTCAACGCTGACGCTGGTCACGACGGCGACCGTGGTGGCCATCATCCTGGGCCTGACGGTCGGCATCGTCTCGGCTCTGCGCCAGTACAGCGGCTTCGACTACAGCGTGACGCTGGTGTCGTTCCTGTTCTTCTCGCTGCCGATCTTCTGGGTGGCCGTGCTGCTGAAGCAGTACGGTGCGATCCGGCTGAACGACTGGCTGGCCGATCCGACGATAGCGATACCGGCGATCATCCTGATATCGATCATCGCCGGCTTCCTCTGGATGTCGCTGCTGGGCGGGAAGGCGAGGAAGCGCCTCATCGTGTTCGGGGCCGCCGCGGTCGCCACGGCCGCCGTGCTGGCCTACCTGTCGGCGACGCACTGGTTCGCCGATCCCACCATCGGCATCGTCGTGTACAGCGCGTCGGCCATCGGCATCGCGTTCGGCGTCACGGCCATCTCCACCGGTCTGCGCAATCGCCGGGCGCTCTACGCGTCGCTCGTCGTCGCGCTGCTGGGCATCGCCCTGTACTTCCCGATGGTCAACTACATCCTCAACGGCATGACCATCTGGTTCTTCCTGCTGCTCATGGTGCTCTCGATCGTCGTCAGCGGCCTGATCGGCTTCTTCATGGGCGGCGCCGACCGCGGGCCCGTCGTGCGCACCACCGCGATCGTCGGCTTCCTCACCGCCGGTCTGATCGCGCTGGACAAGTACATGTCCTACTGGGAGGTCTACTCGAACTCCAGTCGGGTGCGCGGGCGTCCGATCGCCACCGTCGGCGCCTCCACCCCCGGCCTCGGCGGCAACTTCTGGGTGCAGGGGATCGACCTGTTCACCCACCTGCTGCTGCCGACGATCGCGATCATCCTGATCTCCTTCGCGAGCTACACGCGGTACTCCCGGGCGAGCCTGCTCGAGGTGATGAACCAGGACTACATCCGCACGGCGCGGGCCAAGGGCCTCACCCAGCGCACCGTCATCGTCCGCCACGCCTTCCGCAATGCGCTCATCCCGATCACCACGATCATCGCCTTCGACGTGGGTGCCATCATCGGCGGCGCGGTCGTGACCGAGACCGTGTTCGGCTGGAGCGGCATGGGCCGCCTGTTCGTGGACGGCATCAACCACGTCGATCCGAACCCCGTCATGGCGTTCTTCGTCGTCACCGGCACGCTCGCCGTGCTCTTCAACCTCATCGCGGACCTCGTCTACGCGGCCCTCGACCCGAGAATCAAGGTGGGCTCATGAACACCACAGTCACGCAGGGTCCCGACGTCAACGCCGCAGCTGCCGTCGCCGAGATCTCCATCGAGCAGAAGGAGACCGAGGGCCTCAGCCAGGGACAGATCGTCCGGCGCCGGTTCTTCCGCCACCGCGGCGCGCTCATCGCCATGATCGTGCTCGCGTTCATCGTCGTCCTGGCATTCACCTCCGTCGGCGTCGACCTCTGGGGCATCAAGATCCCGGGCTGGTGGATCTACACCTGGACCGAGATCACCCCCAAGCTGAACAACGGCATCCCCACGCTGAGCCTGATCCCCCTCAACTGGGGCGAGCACCCGTTCGGTCAGGACGAGGTCGGCCGCGACATCTTCGCGGTCGTGATGCGCGGTGCGCAGCAGTCGCTCATGGTGATGGTCATCGCCGGCGTGGTCGCGACGGTGATCGGCGTCGTGATCGGCGCCGTGGCCGGCTACTACGGCAAGGCGACGGACTCGGTGCTCATGCGCTTCACCGACGTCATCATCACGATCCCGCTCATCGTCATCGGCGCCGTGCTCGGCAAGACGTTCGGCAGCCTGGGCGCCTCGGTGCTCGGCATCGTGATCGGCGTGTTCGCCTGGACGACGATGGCCCGCCTCGTGCGCGGCGAGTTCCTCACCCTGCGCGAGCGCGAATTCGTGGATGCCGCACGAGTGTCGGGTGCGCGGGACCGGAGGATCATCTTCCGCCACATCCTGCCCAACGCCGTGGGCGTGATCGTCGTGAACGCGACGCTGCTCATGGCCGGTGCCATCCTGCTCGAGTCGGCGCTGAGCTACCTCGGCTTCGGGGTCCAGCCGCCCGACACCTCCCTCGGAAAGATCGTCTCCGACAACCAGGCCGCGTTCTCGACGCGTCCCTGGCTGTTCTGGTGGCCCGGCATCTTCATCATCGCGATCGCGCTGTGCGTCAACTTCATCGGCGACGGCCTCCGCGACGCGTTCGACCCGCGCCAGAAGAAGATGCCGAGCGAACGCGCGATGCGCCGCGCCGGCCGTGCCGGGGGACCGGTGGCTCCGATCCTCGACCGCACCGAGCCGCAGCAGCCGCACAGCGTGACGATGCCCCTGGAGGCGGTCTACACCGGGGACGTCGCGAACTATCACGACCCGCGACCCGAGGAGCCCGGCGACGCGCAGGGCGAGCCCCTCAATCCGGAGCGGTGACGGTGACGCTGCTAGACCAGCAGACCGATCACCGTCGCCGCGGACAGCGCCGCGATCACCGTGACCGTGGCATAGTGCCACGTGATGGTGAACGCGTCGGGATCCTCTCCGCTCGCGAAGGCGCCGGCATCCCTCAGCTGCTCCCAGTGGCCACGGATCGCCTGCGCCAGATTGCCGGACGGCGTGCTCAGCGCGTCGCTCGGACGGAGGCTCCCGTGCTCGCCGCGGGCGGTCTGACCGACGCCGTCGAAGTCCTTGGGCGCGAGCCCGAAGGCGCGGTGGCGCCCGGGCGCCGGCGTCGCCCAGACGGGCACGTTTCCGCGGGTGGTGTGGATCGTCAGCGAGTATCGGGTGTCGATGTCCTGGATCGAGGGCCAGGGGATGAAGAAGGTGCGGAAGACGTTCTCGACCGTGACGCCGTGCTCCTGCATCCGGAGGCTCGGTCGCCAGAACAGCGCCCACGCGACCGCTCCGATCAGGATGATCGGCCAGACGTAGCGGATCGCGGATGCCGCATCCCCCCAGAACAGCGCGACCACACCGAATGCGCACACCACCACGGTCACGACAGCGAGCGTGCGGCCGAATGCCGGCCGGTACAGAACCTCCTGGAACGCCATGACCTCAAGCTTCGCAGATGGGACACATCGAAATGACTGACACGACGGGCATCGCCGCCGAGATCGCGGCGTCGCACCAGGCCCTCCCCGAGATGATCCTCGAGGTCGACAAGCTGGGCGTCGAGTTCTGGGTGGAGGGGGAGTTCTACCCCGCCGCGATCGACATGAACTACGTCGTCCGCCGCGGCGAGGTGCTCGCGATCGTCGGTGAATCCGGCTCGGGCAAGAGCACGAGCGCCATGGCGCTGCTGGGCCTGCTGCCCGAGAACGCGCGCGTGACGGGGTCGATCAAGCTGCTCGGTCGCGAGCTGCGCGGAGTCGACGACGCCACGCTGCGCTCGTTGCGGGGCAATGAGATCGCGCCGATCTTCCAGGAGCCGATGACGGCCCTGAACCCCGTCTACACGATCGGCTTCCAGATCATGGAGGCACTGCGCTCACACGACCGCGGCATGGCGCCCTCGGTCGCGAAGGAGCGCGCGATCGAGCTGCTGCGCCTCGTGGAGATGCCGAACCCCGAGGTGTCGTTCAACAAGTACGCGCACCAGCTCTCCGGCGGCCAGCGTCAGCGCGCCATGATCGCCCAGTCCATCTCGTGCGACCCGTTGCTGCTGATCGCCGACGAGCCCACCACGGCGCTGGATGTGACAGTGCAGGCCGAGATCCTCGATCTGCTGCGCAACCTCCATAAGCGCCTGGATTCGGCCATCATCCTGATCACACACGACATGGGCGTGGTCGCCGACCTCGCGGACCGCATCATGGTGATGAAGAGCGGCGAGGTCGTCGAATCTGGAACCGTCGCGCAGATCTTCCACGACCCGCAGCACCCGTACACGCAGCAGCTGCTCGCATCGGTGCCGCACCTCGGCTTGGGCGTGCTCGAAGAGGTCGACATCGAGGAGTCCGAGGTCGCCAGCGACACCTCGACGGTTCCGGCGATCGCGGCCATCCGCGAGCGGGCGACGGATGCCGCCGCGGAGGAGCCGGGCGAGATCCGGGCTCCCGTGCTCTCGTTCGAGGACGTGGCGATCGACTACCCCAAGCGCGGCCGCGTGCCCGCCTTCCGCGCGGCCGAGCACATCGACCTGCAGATCTTTCCGGGCGAGATCGTCGGCCTCGTGGGGGAGTCCGGCTCGGGCAAGACCACGCTCGGGCGCGCCGCGATCGGCCTGATCCCGATCGCGGAGGGCAAGCTGACCGCCGTCGGCCACGACATCTCCCAGGCGTCGCAGAAGGACCTGTTCGCTATCCGCCGGCGCACCGGCATCGTCTTCCAGGATCCGGCCTCCTCGCTCAATCCCCGCATGCCGATCGGGCAGTCCATCGGAGAGCCGATCCTGCTCGCCGGCGAAGCGAAGGGCAAGGATCTCGACCGACGGGTCGAGACCCTGCTCTCCCAGGTGGAGCTGCCCCGCTCCTACCGCAACCGCTTCCCGCACGAGTTGTCGGGCGGTCAGCGCCAGCGCGTGGGCATCGCCCGCGCGCTCGCACTCGCGCCCGAGCTGCTCGTCGCCGACGAGCCGACGTCGGCGCTGGATGTGTCGGTGCAGGCGCGGTTCCTCGATCTGCTGCAGGAACTGCAGCAGGAGCTGCAGTTCGCCTGCCTGTTCATCAGCCACGACCTCGCGGTCGTGGACATCCTGGCCCACCGCATCGCGGTGATGCACCTCGGCAAGCTCGTCGAGATCGGCACCCGCGACGAGATCCTGCGCGGTGCGACGGATGCGTACACGCAGCGACTCATCGCCGCCGTGCCGGTGCCCGACCCCGCCCAGCAGAAGGAGCGCCGCGAGGCGCGCGCACTTCTCCTGTCCGCGGAGCGCGCCTCGGAGTGAGCAGCACCCGCCTCGCGCGGGGCGGAAGAGGGACGCTCAGGAAGCGCCCGGTAGACTGGGGGTGCCCGGCTCCGGGCGCTTCCCCGTTTCGCAAGGATTTTTCATGGTGCGCGCTTTCCGTTCAGACCTCCGCAACGTCGCGATCGTTGCCCACGTCGACCACGGCAAGACGACCCTCGTCGACGCCATGCTGCGTCAGACGGGCTCGTTCGGCTCGCACGAGCACATGGAGGAGCGCGCCATGGACTCGAACGATCTCGAGCGCGAGAAGGGCATCACGATCCTCGCCAAGAACACGGCGATCACCTACTCCGGCCTGCACGCGACCGATGGCCCCGTCACGATCAACGTGATCGACACGCCCGGTCACGCGGACTTCGGCGGGGAGGTCGAGCGAGGCCTGTCGATGGTCGACGGCGTGGTGCTGCTCGTCGATGCGAGCGAGGGCCCGCTGCCCCAGACCCGGTTCGTCCTGCGCAAGGCGCTTGAGGCGAAGCTTCCGGTCATCCTCCTGGTCAACAAGACCGACCGCCCCGACGCCCGCATCGCGGAGGTCGAGGAGGAGGCGCACGACCTGCTGCTGGGCCTGGCGAGCGACCTGGTCGATGACGTGCCCGACCTCGACGTCGATGCTCTGCTGGATGTCCCGGTCGTCTACGCGAGCGGTCGCGCCGGCGCGGCATCCCGCAACCGGCCCGAGAACGGCACGCTGCCCGACAACGACGACCTCGAACCGTTGTTCGAGGCGATCCTCCAGCACGTTCCCGCGCCGGTCTACGACGACGAGGCTCCTCTGCAGGCCTGGGTCACCAACCTCGACTCCAGTCCCTTCCTCGGTCGCCTTGCGCTCCTGCGCGTGTTCAACGGAACGCTGAAGAAGGGGCAGACGGTTGCCTGGGTGCGCGCCGACGGCACCGTCAGCAGCGCCCGCATCACCGAGCTGCTCAAGACCCGCGCGCTCGAGCGCTACCCCGCCGAGAGCGCCGCTCCCGGCGACATCGTCGCGATCGCCGGCTTCCCCGACATCACGATCGGCGAGACGATCGCCGACCCCGACGACGTGCGTCCGCTGCCGCAGATCCACGTCGACGACCCCGCCATCTCGATGACGATCGGCACGAACACCAGCCCGCTGGTCGGCAAGGTCAAGGGTCACAAGCTGACCGCGCGCATGGTCAAGGACCGCCTCGACCGCGAACTGGTCGGCAACGTGTCGCTCAAGGTCGTCGACATCGGGCGTCCCGACGCGTGGGAGGTGCAGGGCCGCGGCGAACTGGCGCTGGCTATCCTCGTCGAGAACATGCGCCGAGAGGGATTCGAACTGACCGTCGGCAAGCCGCAGGTGGTCACCAAGAAGATCGACGGCAAGACCTACGAGCCCTTCGAGCACCTCACGATCGATGCGCCCGAGGAGTACCTCGGGGCGATCACCCAGCTGCTCGCCGCCCGCAAGGGCCGCATGGACAACATGACCAACCACGGCACCGGGTGGGTGCGCATGGAGTTCATCGTGCCCTCGCGCGGTCTGATCGGCTTCCGCACCGAATTCCTCACGACCACCCGCGGCACCGGCATCGCCAACGCCATCTCGCACGGCTACGAGCCGTGGGCCGGTCACATCGTCTCCCGGCAGAACGGCTCGATCGTGGCCGACCGCTCCGGCGTCGTGACCCCCTTCGCGATCATCGCGCTGCAGGAGCGCATGTCGTTCTTCGTCCAGCCGACCCAGGAGGTCTACGAGGGCATGGTCGTCGGCGAGAACTCGCGCAACGACGACATGGACGTGAACATCACCAAGGAGAAGAAGCTGACCAACATGCGTCAGTCCACCTCCGACACGTTCGAGTCGATGACCCCTCCGCGCCAGCTGTCGCTCGAGGAGAGCCTCGAGTTCGCGCGTGATGACGAATGCGTCGAGGTGACCCCCGAGATCGTTCGCATCCGCAAGGTGAACCTCGATCAGACCGAGCGCGCCCGCGCGACCTCGCGCCTGAAGCGCCAGGACGCCGGCGTCTGAGGTCCGGTCCACGGGTGCACGTGCGGCCTGTGACGACGGGCCGCGCCCCTCGGTAGGCTCGGGCGGGTGACCGCCGAGCCCGCGACACCGGATGCCGAGGGCCGGCGTGCCCGCAGGCAGGGACTGAGTGTCGCTCTGGCGACGAGCGCCTACGGGGTGTCCTTCGGCGCATTGGCCGTGGCGGCCGGCCTGGATGTCTGGCAGACGTGCGTCATGAGCCTGGTGATGTTCACCGGCGGTTCGCAGTTCGCGTTCGTCGGAGTGATCGCCGCGGGCGGTCTGCCGGCCGCTCCGGCCGCGATCGCATCGGCATCCCTCCTCGGCGTCCGCAACATCGCGTACGGCATGCGGATGTCTCCCGTGATCGGCACCGGGTTCTGGCGGCGCGCCGCCGCAGCTCAGTTCACGATCGACGAGTCCACCGCGGTCGCGCTCGCGCAGACGACGCGGCGGGCGCGCATCCACGGTTTCTGGGTCACCGGCATCGCGATCTATGTCGGGTGGAACATCTCCACCCTCGCCGGCGCGCTGCTGGGCGATGTGCTCGGCGATCCGCGGGCGTACGGACTGGATGCCGCGGCCGCGGCGGCCTTCCTGGCGCTGCTGTGGCCGAGGCTGAAGCATCGACAGCCCATCGCGGTGGGCATCGCCGCCGCCGTGGTGGCGACGATGCTCACTCCGGTGCTCATGCCCGGCATCCCCGTGATCGTCGCGGCGATCGTGGCCGTCGTGGTGGGGTGGTTCAACTGGCTGGGAGAAGCCGATGCCGCCCCCGACGAGCCGGACGACTCCCCCGAGCGGGTGGGTCTGCCATGAAGGGCGGGCGAGGATGACGCTGTGGAGCGCGGTGCTGGTCGCCGCCATCATCTGCGTCGCACTGAAAACGCTCGGCTATCTCATTCCGCAGCGGTTCCTCGAGGCTCCGCGACCGGCGCGGATCGCCGACCTGCTGACGGTCGCGCTGCTGTCCGCGCTCGTCGCCGTGCAGACCCTGGGTCACGGCCAGGCGATCGAGATCGACGCGCGCATTCCCGCGGTGCTGGTCGCGGCGGGTCTGCTGCTGCTGCGCGCGCCGTTCCTGGTCGTGGTCGCCGGAGCAGCGCTCACGGCCGGACTGCTGCGCCTGTGGGGCTGGGCCGCCTAGCATGCGCATAGGCTTGCCCGCGTGAAGACGATGCTCCCGCGCCTGGCGACTCTGCTGGTCGCGTTCTTCGTGGGAGCCGTGTACGGGCTCGCCGGCACGATCGCGCATGCCTACCGTCTCGGTTGGTTCCCGCTCGGCCTGGTGCTGGCGATCATCGGCAGTGCGGCCCTGCTGGCAGCGGTCCGGCTGCTGACGGCGGATCGGTGGGCCGCGCTCGCGAGCGGCGTCGGCATGATCATCGCGACCCTCGTCTTCTCGGGGACCGGGCCCGGGGGTTCGGTCATCGTGGAGCAGACGGAGCTGGCGATCGTGTGGACGGTCTCGGTGCCGATCCTCGTCGTGCTCGTGGTCGCATGGCCCAGCCGCGCGCGGCCGGTCGAAGCCGACGGCGCCCCCGTGGGCGAATTAGACTAGCCACGTGACGTATGTGATCGCTCTTCCCTGTGTGGATGTGAAAGACCGCGCCTGCATCGACGAATGCCCCGTGGACTGCATCTACGAGGGCGACCGGATGCTGTACATCCACCCCGACGAGTGCGTGGACTGCGGTGCCTGCGAGCCGGTCTGCCCCGTCGAGGCGATCTACTATGAGGACGACCTCCCCGAAGAGTGGGCCGACTACTACAAGGCCAACGTCGAGTGGTTCCAAGACGTGGGCTCGCCCGGCGGTGCCGCGAAGGTCGGGGTGATCCACAAGGATCACCCGATCATCGACGCTCTCCCGCCGCAGGTTCCGTAGCGAAACGATGGGCGTCGCTGACCTCGCCGACTACCCCTGGGACGCCGTCGCTCCGTATGCCGAGCGTGCCCGCGCGCACCCCGACGGCATCGTGGACCTGTCCATCGGTTCGCCGGTGGACCCGACGCCCGCGGTGGTCGCAGACGCGCTCCGCGCGGCCACCGACGCGCACGCCTACCCCCAGACGGTCGGCACGCCGGCGCTTCGCGAGGCGATCGTCGACTGGTACGCACGCCGTCGCGGGGTGAGCGGGCTCTCGCCCGACCACGTGCTGCCCACGATCGGCTCGAAGGAGCTCGTGGCCCTGCTGCCGCTGCTGCTGGATGTGGGACCCGGGGACGTCGTCGTGCACCCGCAAGCCGCCTACCCGACGTACGAGGTGGGGGCGCATCTGGTCGGCGCGACACCTGTCGCAGCCGACGACCCCGCCTCCTGGCCGAAGGCCACGCGCCTGGTGTGGCTGAATTCGCCGGGCAACCCCGACGGACGCGTGCTGGATGCCGCATTCCTGCGTTCTGCCGTCGGGCGCGCTCGCGAGCTCGGCGCCGTGCTCGCCTCGGACGAGTGCTACGCGGAGCTGGGCTGGGACGCTCCGTGGGACGGCCGGCCAATCCCGTCCGCGCTGGACCCGGAGGTCACCGGCGGCGACACGCGCGGCATCCTGTCGGTGTACTCCCTGAGCAAGCAGTCCAATCTGGCGGGCTACCGAGCCGCCTTCCTCGCGGGGGACCCGCAGATCCTCGCGCGCCTGCTGACCGCGCGCAAGCACCTCGGGCTGATGCTGCCCGCCCCCGTGCAGGCCGCCATGATCGCCGCCCTCGGCGATGACGGGCACGTCGCGGACCAGAAGGAGCGGTACCGTGCTCGCCGCGCCGTGCTGCGGCCCGCGCTCGAGGCGGCCGGATTCCGGATCGACCAAAGCGAGGCGGGGCTCTACCTCTGGGCGACCGAGGGACAGGACGCGTGGGACAGCCTCGGCCGCCTCGCCGAGGCCGGCATCCTCGCCGGCCCCGGCCACTTCTACGGCCGGCACTTCCCGCAGCACATCCGCCTCTCGCTCACCGCGACCGACGAGCGTGTCGGCGCCGCGGCGCAGCGGCTCAGATCACTCTGACCGATAAGAGCATTCCTCCAGGTGATGCCGCTGGCCTTTGGCGGTGTCCGCAGTATGCCGACGCGCCCATTAGGCTGTAAAGGCGCGGTGGCGCGGCATCCCACGTCATCACGCCGGCTCTCGGAATTCGCGCTCCGGTGTGATCTGCAGGGCATCCGAACCCCCGGAACGACCAGGAATCGCGAGGAGGCGCCGTGAGCGACGCGGGTACCCAGCAGGAGAAGGCCACCCTCACGATCGGCGAGCAGACGGCTCAGTTCCCGCTGCTGCGCGGCACCGACGGCGTGCCGAGTGTGGACATCTCCACCTTCACGCGTCAGACCGGGCACACGACCCTCGACTACGGCTTCGTCAACACGTCGGCGACCAAGTCCGCCATCACCTTCATCGACGGCGACCAGGGCATTCTGCGCTATCGCGGCTACCCGATCGAGCAGCTGGCGCAGAACAGCACGTACCTCGAGGTGGCGTGGCTGCTCATCTACGGCGAGCTGCCGACCGCGGACGAGCTGGCGGCTTTCGATGAGCGCATCCGCCACCACACCCTCCTGCACGAAGACCTCAAGCGCTTCTTCTCGTCGCTGCCCACCACCGCGCACCCCATGTCGGTGCTCTCCTCTGCCACCGCGGCGCTGTCGACGTACTACGAGAACGAGTCGGACCCGAACAATCCCGAGCACGTCGAGCTCAATACGATCCGGATGCTCGCGAAACTGCCTGTGATCGCGGCATATGCGCACAAGAAGAGCATCGGCCAGGCATTCCTGTACCCCGACAACTCGCTCGGCTTCGTGGATAACTTCCTGAAGCTGAACTTCGGCGTGCTCTCGGAGATCTACGAGATCAATCCCGTCATGTCCCGGGCGCTGGAGCGCCTGCTGATCCTGCATGAAGACCACGAGCAGAACGCGTCGACCTCGACGGTGCGCCTGGTCGGATCGACGGGCGCGAACCAGTTCTCGTCCATCTCGGCCGGCATCAACGCGCTGTACGGCCCCCTGCACGGCGGCGCGAACGAAGCCGTGCTCGAGATGCTGGCGCGCATCCGCGATTCGGGTGAGAGCGTGCAGCGCTTCGTCGAGCGGGTCAAGAACAAGGAAGACGGCGTGAAGCTCATGGGCTTCGGTCACCGCGTCTACAAGAACTACGATCCGCGCGCCAAGCTCGTGAAGGAATCGGCGGACGAGGTGCTGACCGCTCTGGGTGTCAGCGACCCGCTGCTGGATCTGGCCAAGGAGCTCGAGCAGCTCGCCCTGGAGGACGACTACTTCAAGGAGCGCCGCCTCTACCCGAACGTCGACTTCTACACCGGCGTGATCTACAAGGCGATGGGCTTCCCCACGCGCATGTTCACGGTGCTGTTCGCGATCGGCCGTCTGCCCGGGTGGCTCGCGCACTGGCGCGAGATGCAGTCCGATCCGCAGACGAAGATCGGCCGCCCTCAGCAGCTGTACATCGGCGCCGCCAAGCGCGACTACCCCGGCGGCGTCTGACGCGCGGGGGACCCCGACGCTCGGTCAGGCCGCGTCGGGCGTGCCGTCCTTCTTCTGCTCCTTGTCTGCGATCTCCGCAGCGTCGGCCTCGCGGTCCTTCTTGCCCTTCTTGGACGCGATCCGCTCGGCCTTGTGCCGCTTCTCGAGCTCTTTCGCGTAGTCCGGCACAGACGCGCTCATGTCGCGCGGCGGGCGCTCGTACCCTCCCGAGGGCGGACGGGGCGGGATGACGACGTCTTCGCGTTCGACGATCTCGTACGGGATCTGAGAGAGGAAGTGCGCGATGGTGTTGATGCGGCCGCGCCGCTTGTCCTCGTTGTCCACCTCGTACCAGCGGGCCTCGGGAATGTCGGTGTGCACGAACATGGTGTCCTTCGCGCGGGAGTAGTCCTCCCATTTGGTGATCGCGAGGACGTCGTTGGGACTCAGCTTCCAGCGTCGCATCGGATCCTCGGCGCGATCCTGGAAGCGCTTCTCCTGCTCTTTGTCCGACACGCTGAACCAGTACTTCAGCAGGATGATGCCGTCCTCCACCAGCATCCGCTCGAAGATCGGCGTCTGGTGCAGGAAGCGGTGATACTCCTCGCTGGTGCAGAAGCCCATGACATGCTCGACGCCGGCCCGGTTGTACCAGGACCGGTCCATGAGGACGATCTCACCGGCAGCCGGCAGGTGCGGGACGTAGCGCTGGAAGTACCAGCGCGTCTTGTCGCGCTCGCTCGGCGTGTTCAGCGCGACGACCTTCGTCACACGGGGATTGAGGTACTCGGCGACGCGCTTGATCGTGGAACCCTTGCCCGCGGCATCCCGGCCCTCGAAGATCACGACGATGCGCGCACCGGAGGCCTGGACCCACGCCTGCATGTCGACGAGCTTGGCCTGCAGCACCATCAGTTCCGATTCGTACAGCTTCTTCGCCATGCGAGCGCTCATGCGACTCCCTCGTCCCGTGCCTCCACCACGAGCCGTTCGCGGATGCTCCGACTTTACGCGTGCAGGGCGTCGTTCAGGGTGACCCCCGCACCGGCGCGCTGCACGGCCTCGATCGCGCCGCTGAGCGAATTGCGCCGGAACAGGATTCCGTCCCGGCCGGACAGCTCGGCCCCCTTCACCGTGACAGGGGTGCCGTCGGGCCGCGGGGGCCGGTCGGCCAGCACGATCTTCGATCCGGCCGTGACGTACAGGCCCGCCTCGACGACGCAGTCGTCACCCAGGGAGATGCCGACGCCGGCATTCGCGCCGAGAAGGGTGCGCGCGCCGATGGAGACGCGGTGCTCGCCGCCACCCGACAGGGTGCCCATGATGGAGGCGCCGCCCCCGATGTCGCTGCCGTCGCCCACGACGACGCCCTGCGAGATGCGCCCCTCGACCATGGACGTGCCGAGCGTTCCGGCGTTGAAATTGACGAAGCCCTCGTGCATGACGGTGGTTCCCGGGGCCAGATGAGCGCCGAGCCGCACCCGCGAGGCATCCGCGATCCGCACGCCGGGCGGGGAGACGTAATCCAGCAGCCGGGGGAACTTGTCCAGTCCCTGCACCTGGATGCCCTCGCGCGTCAGGAACGGCCGCAGCCGGCTCGCGTCGTCCGGATGCATGGGGCCGGCGGTGGTCCAGGCGACCGTGGGCAGGAACGCGAAGATCCCGTCGAGATTCACGGTGTTCGGCGCCGCGAGGCGGTGCGACAGCGCGTGCAGGCGCAGGTAGGCGTCGGGTGTCGAGGCGGGCGGGGCGTCCAGGTCGACCTCGACCACGACGACATCCAGGCGCACGGCGCGGCGGGGGTCGGGCACGGCGTGCCGGTCCAGATCGCCCGGCGGCATCGCAGGATCCAGCCCCAGCGGAATGCGGCCGGGCTCCGGCGAGGGGTACCAGGTGTCCAGCACCGTACCGTCCGCCGCCGT
Organism: uncultured Microbacterium sp.; assembly: GCF_963524805.1. Classification (GTDB taxonomy): domain Bacteria; phylum Actinomycetota; class Actinomycetes; order Actinomycetales; family Microbacteriaceae; genus Microbacterium. Next base: position 152,618 of record NZ_CAURGG010000008.1, read on the forward strand.
CGTGGAAAGACCGACACCCCAGACCCACCGCTCACCGCTCATGCCTCCACGGTACCGAACCGGCGGGAAGTGCCAGGGACGCCCTCAGTAGACTCGGGGGATGCCGCCGCTCGACCTGACCGCCACTTCCGTCGACCTGACACGGACCATCTGCGACATCCCGAGCGTCTCCGGCGACGAGAAGACCCTCGCCGATCTGATCGAAGCGGCGATCCGGCCGCTGGCGCACCTGGACTTCTTCCGCGACGGCGACACGATTGTGGCGCGCACCTCCCTCGGCCGCGCGCAGCGTGTGGTGATCGCGGGCCACATCGACACGGTGCCCATCAACGGCAACGTGCCCACGCGCGAGATGCAGATCGACGGAGCGCCGTTCACCTGGGGTCGGGGCACGGTGGACATGAAGGCGGGGGTCGCCGTCCAGCTCAAGCTCGCGGCCGAGCTGGTGGATCCGCGGATCGACATCACGTGGATGTGGTACGACCACGAAGAGGTGGATGCCGACCTCAACGGCCTCACGAGGCTCTCGCGCACGCGTCCCGATCTGTTCGCCGCCGATTTCGCGATCCTCGGCGAACCGTCCGACGGCGCGGTCGAAGGCGGCTGCAACGGCAACATGCGCGTCATCGTCCGCACGCACGGCGTCCGTTCGCACAGCGCTCGCGCGTGGGTCGGTGAGAACGCGGTCCACAAGGCGGCGCCGGTTCTCGCCCGGCTCGCCGAGTACCGGCCCCGCGAGGTGCCGGTGGACGGGCTCGTCTATCGCGAGGGTCTGAATGCCGTGCGCATCAGCGGCGGCATCGCCGGAAATGTGATCCCCGACCTCTGCGAGATCGAGGTGAACTACCGGTTCGCTCCGAGCCGCACCGCGGAGGATGCCGAGCGGCACGTGCGCGATGTCTTCGCCGGCTTCGAGGTCGAGGTGGTCGACGTCGCCGCCGGGGCCAGACCGGGCCTGGATGCGCCGCTGGCCCAGGAGTTCGTCGCGGCCGTCGGCGGACACGCACACGCCAAGTACGGGTGGACGGACGTCGCGCGGTTCTCCGCGATGGGCGTTCCGGCGGTCAACTACGGTCCGGGAGACCCGCACCTGGCCCACCACGACGAGGAGCGGGTTTCGCACGCGCAGATCGATGACGTGGAACGCGGACTGCGGGCGTGGTTGCGGACGGTCTGACCGCCACCGGCGCGCGCCGGTGGTCGGCCATCCCGGTGGCGCTGCGCATCGGCATCCTGTACCTCCTCGCCCGCCTCGTCACGACGGCATTCCTCTTCGCCGCTGCGCAGCTCTCCGGTGTCGGCTCCCGATTCGGCGAAGGAGCGACCCTGGGGTCGCTCGCGCTGGGATGGGATGCGCAGTGGTACTGGTTCCTCGCGGAGAACGGGTACCCCACCGATCTGCCGCTCACGGACACCGGAGTGGTCGCCGAGAACCAGTGGGCCTTCATGCCGGTGTACGCATACCTCGCGAAGGCCTTGAGCCTCCTGCTCGGCTCGTGGGGCGCTGCGGCGGTCGTGGTCTCGCTGGTCGCCGGGTATCTGGCGTGTCTGGTGCTCTACCGGATGGTTCTGATGCGCGCCCCCGCGGACGTCGCCACGTGGGCTGTCGTCTTCTTCGCCTGCGCGCCGCTGGCCGCGCTGTTCCAGGTGGGCTACGCCGAGTCGCTGTTCCTCCTCTGGCTCTTCGTGTCGCTCTGGCTCGTGATGCAGCGCACGTACGGGTGGCTCTATCTGCTGATCCCGCTCATGGCGTTCACCCGCCCGGGCGTGCTCGCCTTCGCACTCTTCCTCGGACTCTTCGGGATCTGGCGGTGGATCGGCCGGCGACGCGAGCCCCTGGGGCGCGCAGAGGTGCTGCACATCATGTCACTGGGCGTGCTGGCGGTGATCACCGGCTTCGCCTGGCAGGTGGTGGCAGGGCTCGTGACCGGCGATTCCGGCGCGTACCTGGCGACGGAGCTGGCCTGGCGGCGCACCTGGCTCGGCGAGCCCGCTGCGGCGTTCATCCCGTTCGAGGGCTTCGTGCGTGGTGCGGCGTTCTGGTTCGGTTCCTGGGGCCTGGGCGCGGTCGCCGGATACATCGTGCTCGCCGCATCCGTCGTCGGCGCGTCAGCGCTCCTGCTGTTCGAGCCGCACGTGCGGCGGATGGGAGCGGAGGCCCGACTCTGGTCGGCGAGCTATCTGCTCTACCTGCTGGCGGTGTTCTTTCCGCAGTCCAGCATCTTCCGGCTTCTCGTGCCGCTGTCGCCGATGTGGGGAGCCGTCGCGATGCCGCGATCGACCGGCTGGCGCGTCGGCGTGCTCGCGGCGTGCCTGCTCGGCCAGTGGTGGTGGATCTACAACATGTACGCCCTCGGCAACGCCTACTGGCAGATCCCGTGATCGCCGAGCGCGCGGATTATCCCCTGTCCGGGCTGCGGGATAAACTTGACAGGCATACTACGACGAAAGGGAGCCACGATGGCAGCCATGAAGCCGAGAACCGGAGACGGGCCGATGGAGGCCGTGAAGGAAGGTCGACTCATCATCGTGCGGGTCCCGCTCGAGGGTGGGGGACGCCTGGTCGTCTCGGTCAACGACGCTGAGGCCAAGGAGCTCTACGACGTGCTCGGTGGGGTCGTCAATCCCACCTGAGCACGACCCCGCGCACGCCGACGGCCGGTCTTCGGACCGGCCGTTTCGTGTGCCGGCCCCGTCGGACGGGGGGATCAGGCGGTGGGGCGCGTCGTCAGCTGCAGCAGTCCCTCGCCCACGATCGACAGGGCGCCGATCACCGCGGCCGAGGCCTGCGTCTCCTGGATGAGCGAGCGGTACGCGGCGGTCACCGCATCCCGGCGCACCGGATCGGCGACCGCGCCGTGGCCGAGGACCCGGGGGATCAGCACGGTTCCGCCGGCGCGGACGAGGCGCAGGCCGTGTTCGACGTACTCGATCACGCCGTCCGCATCCGCGTCCACCAGGACGATGTCGTACGACGCCTCGTTCATGCGGGGAAGCACCTCGGCCGCCCGACCGGTGATGAACCGGGCCCGGGCGGGAGGGATCTTGGCTTCGCTGAAGGCCTGACGCGCCGCGCCGAGGTGCTCGGGCTCGCTGTCGATCGTCGTGAGCGTCGCCCGTGGTGATCCGTGCAGCAGCCAGAGTCCGGACACGCCCGCACCCGTGCCGATCTCCACGATGTTCAGCGCCTGCGATGCGGCGGCGATCACCGCGCACTGCGCGCCGACCGGAGGGCTGATCGGCGCCGCGCCCAGCTCGAGCGCGTGTGCCCGCGCCCGGGCGATGTGATCCGGTTCGATCGTCGCCTCAGCGGCGAACCGGTAGTTCGCGTCGTGCTCGCCCATCGGTGCTCCTTCGCGGCCAGCCTACGTGGACCCGCGGCACCGAACGCTCAGGCGCGGCGGTAACCTTGGTGCATGTTCTTCGGGCTCACGATCGAGAAGCTTCTGCTGATCGGTGTCGTCGCCGGGCTGCTGATCGGACCCGAGCGGCTGCCTCGCTATGTCGAGAGCCTGACCAAGTTCGTCAAGCGGGCCCGCGAGTACGTGACGACGGCGAAGACCAAGATGAAGGACGAGATGGGCGCGGACTTCGACGACGTCGATTGGCGCACGCTCGACCCGCGGCAGTACGACCCGCGCCGCATCATCCGCGAAGCCCTGCTCGATGACGCTCCCGTCCCCACCGTACGTGCCGCGAGCGCGGCGGCCGCGGTCACGTCCGCGGCCGCGCTGACCAAGCCGCGCAGCGCGACGATGCCGTTCACCGCGGAGGATCCGCCGCCTTTCGACAACGAGGCGACCTGAGCCGATGCGGTTCAGCGGGGCCGGAGGGGCAGTGAGCGCCCCGCGAGCCCGCGGCCCGATGCCACCAGCCGGTCGGCGAGCGCGCTGATCGCGACGGCCGCCGAGTCCTGGGGATGCGCCAGCACCGTCGGTGTCCCGGCGTCGCCGTCTGTCCGCAGCAGCGGACTCAGCGGAATGGACGCCAGGAGCGGCACCGGCTGATCCTCGGCCGAGAGGGCTGCGGCGACATCCTCGCCGCCACCCGAGCCGAACAGCTCGAGCGTCGTGCCGTCCGGCAGGGTCATCGCTGACATGTTCTCCACCACTCCCACCACCCGCTGCCCGGTCTGCCGTGCCACGAGACCGCTGCGGACCGCGACATCGGAGGCTGCCGACTGCGGCGTGGTGACCACGACGACCTCGGCGTGGGGGAGCAGCTGTCCGACCGAGATGGCGATGTCGCCCGTGCCCGGGGGCATGTCCAGCAGGAGCACGTCGAGATCGCCGAAGTACACGTCGGTCAGGAACTGCTGCAGCGTGCGGTGCAGCATCGGCCCCCGCCAGGCCACGGCGCCGAGCGGCTCGGCCGTCCCGGATCGGCGCAGGAACATGCCGATCGAGATCACCTTGACCCCGTGGGCGACGGGCGGAAGCATCAGCTCGTCGATCCGGGTGGGCTGGGGCACGCGGCCGTCGGCGTCGACCAGCCCGAGCAGGCCGGGAATGGAGAAGCCGTGCACGTCGGCGTCCACGAGTCCGACCGCCAGGCCGCGGCGAGCGAGCGCGACGGCGAGGTTCGCCGTGACCGTGGATTTGCCGACACCGCCCTTTCCGCTCGTGACCGCGATCACGCGGGTCAGCGTGTCGGGCGTGAACGGCATCTGGCGCGCCGCGGCTCCGCCCCGCAGTCGCTCGGTCAGCTCGCGACGCTCGGCCGGCGACATGACGCCGATCTCAAGGGCGACCCCGGTCACGCCGGGGACGGATGCCGCCGCCGCGCGCACATCGGCCGAGATCCGATCCGCCGCGGGGCACCCCACGATCGTGAGGGCGACTCCCACGGAGGCCACGCCGTCGGTGACCGAGATCTCGCGCAGCATCCCGAGCTCCGCGATCGGCCGGCGCAGCTCGGGATCGATCACCGCGCCGACGGCGTGGCGGACGGCGGCACTGGACTCCGCCGAGGATGGCGAGCCGCTCACCGTTCTGCGGCGTCCGTGCGGCGGGTCTCCAGATGACGGCTCTCGCGATGGTCCCCGGACCTGCGCTCGTCGAGCTGCTCGAGGAGGGACTTGATCTCGGCGCGCAGGACGTCCTTGGTCACGATGTCGTCCGATACGTCGGTGACGACCATCCGCAGCGCGACGATCTCGCGGGCGAGGTATTCGGTGTCGGCGAGGTTGCGCTCGGCGCGCTGTCGGTCCTGTTCGATCTGCACGCGGTCACGGTCATCCTGGCGGTTCTGCGCGAGCAGGATGAGCGGGGCGGCATACGACGCCTGCAGCGAGAGGATCAGCGTGAGCAGCGTGAAGTTGGTCGCCCGCGGGTCGAACTGCAGGGGGACCGGCGCGAAGGTGTTCCACAGCAGCCACACCGCCACGAACACCGTCATGCCGATGAGGAACCCCGACGTGCCCATGCCGCGGGCGAACGCCTCGGAGAACCGGCCGAAGCGGTCGCGGGAGGGCTGCGGGTTGCGGCTGAGCATGCCCGTCCGGCCGCGCGGAGCATCCAGCGAGGGCTGGCGGGAGGTGCGTGCCATCAGCGCCTCCGTCCTGTGCTGCGCGTGCTGCTCGCCGCAGCACTGACCGTCGTGACCGGCACCGCCGGCGATCGCGGCTCGTCCTCACCGCCGTACGATCTCCAGTCGTCCGGAAGCAGATAGTCCAGAACGTCGTCCACGCTCACCGCACCCACGAGACGCCGGGCCTTGTCGACGACGGGGAGCGAGACGAGGTTGTAGCTTGCGAGCATGCGCGCCACCTCCGCCGCCGTCGCGGTGGCCGGCACCGGATCGAGGGTGTCATCGATGATGGCACCGAGCCGCTCGTGCGGCGGGTAGCGCAGCATCCGCTGGAAATGCACCGTGCCCAGCAGCCGCCCCGTCGGAGTCTCGTACGGCGGCAGGGTGATGAACACGGATGCCGCCAGGGCGGGGTGCAGCTCGTGCCGGCGGATCAGCGCGAGCGCCTCGGCGACGGTGGCATCGGCCGACAGGACGATCGGCTCGCTCGTCATGAGTCCGCCGGCGGTGTCGGGGCCGTACTGCAGCAGCGCACGGACGTCTTCGGCCTCTTCGGGCTCCATCAGTTCGAGCAGCTGCTCGGAGCGCGCGTCGGGCAGCTGACCGAGGAGGTCGGCAGCGTCGTCGGGCTCCATGGCGTCGAGGATGTCGGCGGCGCGCTCGTCGCCGAGCTGTTCGAGGATGTGCACCTGCTCGTCCTCGGGCATCTCCTCGAGGGCGTCGGCGAGGCGCTCATCGGAGAGCTCCTCGGCGACTTCGATCATGCGCTCGTCGGAGAGGTCGAGCAGCGTGTTGGCCAGGTCGGCCGGGCGCAGATCCGCGAAGGTCGCCACGAGCTGCTCGGCGGACTGGGATTCCCCCGGAGACTGCTGCTCGCGCACTTCCGACCAATTCGCGAACGTCGTGGGTCCCTTCGCGAACGGCGACGCGCTCGTGCGCGGCCGCCGCAGGAACAGCTGTCCGACATCCCATTCGCCGAGTCGGTTGCGCTCGATCGCGACGTCCTCGATGACCGCGGTGCCGGATCCGTCGCTGAGGAACACGCGTCGTCCGACCAGCTCGGTGAGGACCCGCACCTCGCCGCCGCGCTGCTGGAAGCGGCGCACGTTGATCAGTCCGGTGGTGATCACCTGACCGGTGGCGATCGAGGTGACGCGTCCGATCGAGACGAAGACGTGCCGCCGGCCGGGGATCTCCACGACGAGTCCCACCACGCGGGGCGGGTCGTCTTTGCGGTAGATCACCACGACGTCGCGGACCTTGCCGAGGCGGTCGCCGGCGGGGTCGAAGACCGAGCACCCCGACAGGCGTGCGACGAAGACCCTCTGCGTGCTCACGCGTTCCAGCGTAGTCCGGCGTTCGCGTCCGGGCAGGAGGCGACGGGGCCGGATGGCGTCCGTCGGGTCGAGTGGGAGGATGGGGGCATGAGCATGAACGGCGGACGATTCCCGCAGAGCGTCGGCGAGCTGGGACAGAACGTGGCGAGCTTCCCGAACTACGAAGCCGCTCAGAAGGCGGTGTCCACGCTCGTGGCGGCGGAGGTCCCTGCGCGCGACATCGCGATCGTCGGGCAGGGCCTGCGTTCGGTGGAGAAAGTGACCGGGCGACTCGGGTATGCGACGGCCGCGCGGGCCGGCGCCACGAACGGGGTGCTGCTGGGACTGCTGTTCAGCGCGATCCTGGTGATCGGCTCGCCGTCCGTGCCGATTCAGGCGTTCGTCGGCGTGATCTTCGTCGGCATCGCGCTGGGGATGCTCCTGAGCATCATCACGTACTCGTTCGTGCGCCGGCGCAGGGATTTCGCCTCCGTGATGCAGGTCGTCGCGGACCACTACGAGATCACCGTCGCCACGGCGAGCGTCCAGCGGGCGCGCGAGGTGCTCGGTCGACCGGGCGTGCCGGCGCCCCGTGCGACTCCGAGCACCGCGACGGCGCCGGAGCACTCGAGCACGGATGCTCCGGTGTCCGCGCCTGCGACCCCGATTCCGGATGCCGACGCCGCGCCGCCCCGCTACGGCGAGCGCATCGCCCCTCCGGCCGAGCCGCAGAGCCCTGCGAAGGAGCCGTCAGACGGGGAAGCCGGCGGTCCGGACCCATCCGGACCGCCCCGGACGTGACAGCGACCGCCGAGACCCAGGAGCGGTTCGCCGTCGATCTGCCGTCTGGGTCCGTCGAGGTCTCGGCGGATCTCGCGCGACCCGAGGGGTGCTGGGCGACGGTCGTGATCGCGCACGGTGCGGGCTCGGGGTACCGGCATCCCTTCCTCCTCGGCTTCGCCCGCGGCCTCGCCGACCAGGGCATCGCGACGCTGCGGTTCAACTTCCCCTACCTGGAGGCCGGGCGGCGGATGCCCGGCCCGGCTCCGCATGCCGTCGCCGCCTGGGTCGGGGCGATGGCATTCGCCGCCGCGAGCGCCGACGGCCCGATCTGGGCGTCCGGGAAGTCGTACGGCGGCAGGATGGCCTCGATGGCGGCGGCGGAGGGGGCGATCGATCCGGCCGGGCTCGTGTACCTCGGATACCCGCTGCATCCGCCTGGAGCACCGTCGAAGCCGCGCGTCGCGCACCTGCCGGCCGTGACCGCGCCGCAGCTGTTCGTCGAGGGGACGAACGATCCCTTCATCGATCCGCACGCGCAGCTCGACGAGGCGGTGGCCTCGTGTCAGGACGCGGCGATCGCCTGGATCGACGGCGGCGGACACTCCTTCGAGGTCAAGGGCCGCCCGCGCCCGCCCGCCGAGGTGGGCGCGGGACTGGCACCCCTCGTCGGCGAGTTCGTGCGCTCGCGGACCTGATCCATCGGTTCATCCGTCACCCGTGCACGTTGACGGCGGTGCGCGGCGTACCCCGGTGACGGATGAGGGGGTGTCAGCGTCCCGCGGCGTAGCCCTGCATGCCGCGCGGATTGGCCGCCGCCCAGACACCGCCGGTCGCGGCATCCCGGCCCACGGCAGACACCCGCCCGAGCGACCAGTCGCCCGCAGCCGTCACGTCGTGTCCGCGGCGCTGCAGCCCCGAGATGACCTCGGCACCCAGGCGGTTCTCGACCACCACTCCGGCCGGGGTCCACCCGCGGGGCCAGAACGAGTCGACGAGGGCCGTCGTGTGCAGGGACGGCGCATCGATCGCCTGCTGGGCCGTGTAGCCGCCCGCGATCATGCGCAGGAGAACCGGGATCTGCCACTGCTCCTGCTGGTCGCCGCCGGGCGTCCCGAGCGCCATCTCGGAGCGACCGTCGCGCAGGACCAGGGTCGGGCTGAGGGTGGTGCGCGGGCGGCCGCCGCGGCGGAGGGCAGCCGGCGAAGCGTGATCCAGCCACATCATCTGCAGCCGCGTGCCGAGGCAGAAACCAAGTTCGGGGATCGTGGGGGAGGACTGCAGCCAGCCGCCGGACGGGGTGACCGCGATCATGTTGCCCCACCGGTCGACGACGTCGATGTGACAGGTGTCGCCGCGCGTCGGCTCGCCGAGGCCGGCTCTTCCGTCGGCTCCGGCGGTGCGCAGCGGCGGGCGGAACGGCTCATGCCCCGCGAGCTCGCCCGGCCGCCACTCGCGGGAGGCGGACTCGCCGATCTGTGCGCGTCGCGTCGCGGCGTACTCCGCCGACAGGAGAAGGTCCAACGGCACATCCGCATCGCCGTAGTAGGCGTCGCGGTCGGCGAGCGCGAGTTTGAGCGCCTCGATCACCGCGTGCGCCCCGGCTTCCGTCGAGGGATCGAGGCCGGGGCACCCGTCGAGGATGCGGAGCGCCTGCAGCAGGACCGGGCCCTGCGTCCACGCCCCCGCCTTGGCGATCGTGTGCCCGCGGAACGGGATCGAGACCGCCGGCTCGTAGCCGGCGTCGAAGGCCGAGAAGTCCTCGGCGGTGATGACCGCCGCGTGGTCGGCACCGTCGGAGTGGCGGTGCGGGACGGACAGGAATTCCGAGGCCGCCTGCGCCACCAGGCTGGTCTTCCACTCCCTGCGGGCCGCCTGAATCCGCTCCTCGCGGCCCACCGGACCGTCGTCGCGGATCGCGTGCCCGGCTGCGACGAGGGACTCGAGCACGTCCGCGTACGCCGGATTGCGCATCATGGTGCCCGCCTCGGGCACGCGGCCTTGCGGCATCCACAGCGCCGCCGACGTCGGCCAGTGCGAGGTGAACAGCTCCGCGACGCGCCCGATCGTCGCAGCGGCCTGCGCGAGCAGCGGATGACCGTCGCGCGCGTACCCGATCGCGAACGCGAGGACGTCGGCGATCTCCCACGTCCCGTGGTCGTGCAGGAGCGTGAGCCAGGCGTCCACCGATCCCGGCACCGCGGCGGCCAGGCCGCCTGCGCCGGGGACGAGCTCCAGGCCCTCGCCCCGGTAGTGCTCGATCGAAGCGCCGGCCGGAGCCGGGCCCTGACCCATCAGCACGACCGGTGTGCCGGGGTCCTCCGCGGTCGCGAAGATGCCGACCAGATCGCCGCCGGGACCGTTCAGGTGAGGCTCGACGATGTGCAGCACGAACCCGCCCGCCACTGCCGCATCGAACGCGTTGCCACCGCGCTCGAGGACTGCCTGCGCGCTCGCGGTGGCGAGCCAGTGGGTGGATGCCGACATGCCGAACGTGCCCGTGAGCGTCGGGCGCGTCGTGAAGGCCGGCGGCGTCGTGAAGCTCACGGATTCAGCCGTGCGACCCAGGCCTCCACCTCGTCTGCCGTGCGCGGGATGGCCGCAGACAGATTGACCGGCCCGTCAGCGGTCATCAGGATGTCGTCCTCGATGCGCACGCCGATGCCGCGGTACTCCGCGGGCACGGTGAGGTCATCGATCTGGAAGTACAGCCCGGGCTCGATCGTGAAGACCATGCCGGGCTCCAGCGTGCCGCCCGCGTAGAGCTCGCGGCGAGCCTGCGCGCAGTCGTGCACGTCCAATCCCAGGTGGTGACTGGTGCCGTGCACCATCCACCGCCGGTGGTGGTGGCCCGTCGCCGGGTCGAGCGATGCCTCCGCCGAGACCGGAAGGAATCCCCACTCCTCGATGCGGTGGGCGATGACCCGCCAGGCGGCGGCATTGAGCTCGCTGAACTTCGCGCCCGGCCGCGCCGCGGCCAGGGCCGCGTCGGCGGCTTGACGCACGGCTTCGTACACGCGACGCTGCACCTCGCTGAAGCGTCCGTTCACCGGGATGGTGCGCGTGATGTCGGCGGTGTACAGGCTGTCGACCTCGACGCCGGCATCGATGAGGATGAGGTCGCCGGGAGCGACAGCTCCGTCGTTGCGGGTCCAGTGCAGGTAGCAGGCATGCGGTCCCGACGCCGCGATCGTGTCGTAGCCCTCGCCGTTGCCGTCGCTACGGGCGCGGCGATGGAAGACGCCTTCGACCACCCGCTCGCCGCGGGGGTGCTCCACGATGCCGGCCAGATTCGCGACGATGTCGTCGAATCCGTCGGCGGTGACATCGACCGCCAGCTGCAGCTGTGCGATCTCGTACTCGTCCTTGCGCAGGCGCAGCTCCGATACGAACCGCGTGAGGTCGGCGTCCTGATCCACCACGAGATCGGCGTCGGAGCCCTGGAACGCGTCGATGTGGGCTGTCGCCAGGCCGAGGTCTGCGGCGACGCCCGCCAGCGCGGGCCGCGGCCCGATCCAGAACTCGCCGATCGAGGGATCGGCGTAGAACTCCGCCGTCGTGCGGTCCGCGCGCTCGCGGAAGTGCAGCGTGATGTCGTGGCCGCCCGCCTCGCGCGGCTCGAACACCAGCACCGAATCGGGCACCGCGTCGGAGGCCCACCCGGTCAGGTGCGCGAAGGCCGAATGCGCGCGGAACGGGTAGTCGGTGTCGTTGCTGCGCACCCGATACGGACCGGCGGGCACGACCAGCCGCTTGCCGGGGAAAGCTGCGGAGACCGCGGCGCGGCGGCGCGCCGTGAAGGCCGCCTGCTCGCGCGGTTCGGGGAGGATCTCGGGCCGGTCCGCCCATCCGGTCGAGATCGTGCTCAGGAAGCCGTCACCGAAGCCCTGGCGGCGGTTCACCGTGCTGTTCGTGGGGATCTCGCCGGCCTCGGGGGCCAGCTGTGTCGTCTCGGCATCGCCTGTGCTGCTCATCGTTCCAGTCTCGCACCGGCACCCGCGTCAGTCGACCGGTTCGAACTGGACGATCAGCGGACGGTGATCGCTCCCGGACGCGTCCATCGACTGCAGCACCAGCGAGCCGGTCGGTCGCCAGTGGCTCGAGGCCATCACGTGGTCGATCGGCGCCCCCACCAGCGGGGGGATCTGCGCCGTCCACGTGCCGACGCCGCCGTTGCCGGTCTCGGCGGCGCCATCGACGCAGCGCCCGAGGGTGCCGCCATCCACGCCGAGGTTGGTCATGTGATCGATCGTCGCGTTGAAGTCACCGGCCATGATCACGTTGTCATCGACGCACTGGTCGGCCAGCCACTGCAGGTCATCGCGCCAGTACTTCATGTAGCTCTGGCGCGGTGCGACCGCGTGGGCGGCCACGACGATGGGCCCGTCGCCGCTCGTGGGCATCGCGACGGCGCTCGGCACCGTCGAGGTGTTGCTGGAGCCGTCGAGGGAGGACTCGATGACGGCGTAGTCGCCCAGCTCCGGCGAGATCAGCAGGGTCGTGGAGCCGGCATCCCACTGCGTGGTCGGATAGTCCGTGTAGTGCGCCCACATCGGGTGCCCGAGGTCGCGCATCGCCAGGGCGACCTTCTCACCCGTCTCGATCGTCGTCTCGGGCAGCGTGACGATGTCGGCATCCATCGCGACGGCGATCTGGGCGACGGTGTCGGGTGCCGTCGCGTCGCCCGCGGTGTTCCACGTCATGACCCGGATGCTGCGGTCGGTCTTCGCGGGAAGCGTGTCGGTGCCGATGCCCCGCGAGGAGATGATCGCGGCGTTTCCGACCGCGGCGACGAGCGCGACCGTCGCGACAGCCAGGGCGAGACCCCGCAGCGGACGCGCGAGGGCCAGCAGCAGTGCGAGCACCGCGACCGCGGCGAAAGCGAGTGCCAGCAGGCCCCGGAACGACACGATCTGGGCCATCGGGAACGTGCGTTCGACCCGGAAGAACGAGGGCCAGGTGAGGATCGCCGCAGCGATCAGGAACACCACGGTTCCCAGGATCCCCCACAGGCGAAGCACTCGGCGACTCTATGTCAGCAGTCTGAGAGAGAGCCGCCCGGGCGGGCCTGCGGCGAGCTCTTCGTCGCGCGCTACGCTCGATGGATGCCGGATACGCGACGCTTCGAAGGGCCGAGCGATCTGCATCTTCACTCCCGGCATTCCGACGGCACGGAATCCTCCGCCGAGGTCCTGGCCGCGGCCCACCGCCACGGTCTGCGCACCGCCGCGCTGACCGACCACGACACGACGTCGGGGTGGGCCGATGCGGCCGAAGCCGCGGCATCCCTCGGCATGACCTTCATTCCCGGGATGGAGCTGTCGGCCAAGCACGAGTGGCGCAGCGTCCACGTGCTCGCCTACCTCATCGACCCCGATGACGCGGCCCTGCGGGCCATGACCGACCGCATCCGCTCATCGCGCTTGGATCGGGCGCGGACGATGGCCGACCGGATCGGGCGGGATTACGACCTGCACTGGGACGACATCCTCGCCCAGACCTCGGACGGCGCGACGGTGGGGCGCCCGCACATCGCCGACGCGCTCATTGCGAAGGGTCACGTACGCGATCGCGCCGAGGCGTTCTCGGACATCCTGAGCCCGCGGGGCGACTACTACGTCTCGCTGTACGCGCCGGACCCGGTGCTGGCGGTTCGCCTGGTCGTCGGTGCCGGGGGAGTGCCGATCATCGCCCACCCCGCGGGACGCGCCGGCCTGCTTCCGACGCCCCTCATGGAGCGGATGCTGGACGCCGGACTCGCCGGCTTCGAGCTCGGTCATCGCGAGAACCTCGAGCCCGGCATCCGCACTCTGCGGCGCATCTGCGCCGAGCGCGACCTGATCGTCACCGGATCCAGCGACTACCACGGCCTCGGCAAGCCCAATCAGCCGGGGGAGCACACCACGAGCGACGACATGGTGGCCCGCATCATCGAGCGCGGGACGGGCACGACTCCCGTCTACCCCTGACCGGGGACGACAAGAAGGTCCCGGCGCGCGCGGCACCGGGACCCTCTGTTCGTGCGGATGGGCTCAGCCGAGCGCCTTGGTCTTGATGTGGTCGAACTCGGCCTGCGTGATCGCGCCGGAATCCAGCAGCGACTTGGCCTTCCCGATCTCTTCGGCCGGGCTCGCGCCCGCGCCCGCGACGGACTTGATGTACTGGTCCTGGGCCGCCTTGTACTCCTTGGCCTGTGCGGCACCACGCTCGGACATGCCCTTGCCGCGCGCGATCAGGTACACCAGCAGCGTCAGGAACGGCACGAAGATCAGGAAGATGATCCACACCGCCTTCCACCAGCCGCTGAGCTTGTGGTCGCGGAAAAGGTCGCCGATGACGGCGAACAGCGCGATCAGGTAGGTGAAGAAGACGAAAGCCCACAGGAACCACCAGATCAAGTCCCCAAAGGAGCCCCAGAAACCCTGGTACTCCACTGCGTCGATGATTCTCATCACTGCCTTTCATGCGAGGAACGCGGCCCGGTCGCCGCGCCGATCAGACTAGCGCCTTCCCAGGTTTCTCACGGGAAGCGGGTCCCGCGCCGGGCAGACCTCCTCGGTTAGCGTCGGGAGATGCGCCAGCCCACGCCGCTCGAACGGCGGATCGACGGGTTCGCGCACCGCCTCCTCGCCGGTGCCCCCTCGCACGGCGTGCGTGCCGTGTGCATCGAGGTCGGCGTCTTCGTGCTCAAGCAGGCCTGGGCATGCATCTTCGGCGCCGCGCTGCTGTTCGTGATCGTGGGCGCGCGCCTGTGGTATCCCGATGACGCGGCGCTGGCCCGCAACGACTTCCTGACCATCGCGGCGATCGTGATCCAGGTCGTGATGGTGACCACCCGGCTGGAGTCGGGCCGGGAACTGTGGGTGATCGTCCTGTTCCACCTCACCGGCACCGCCATGGAGCTGTTCAAGACCGATGTCGGCTCGTGGACGTACGAGGCGGACGGCGTCCTACGCCTCGGAGCGGTGCCGCTGTTCAGCGGCTTCATGTACGCCGCGGTCGGCTCATACCTGGTCCGCGTCTACCGCCTGTTCGACCTCGGATTCGTCCGATACCCGCGCCGATGGCTCACCGCGGTCGTGGCGGTCGCCATCTACGCGAACTTCTTCACCCACCACTGGATCTGGGACCTGCGGTGGGTGCTCCTGCTCGCCGTCGTGCTGCTGTGGTCGCGGACGGTCATGTACGCGCGCGTCTGGCGGAGGGTGATCCGGATGCCGCTGCTCGCGGCGTTCGGCGGGGTCGCGGTGTTCATCTACCTCGCGGAGAACATCGGCACGTGGTCGGGCGCGTGGCTCTACCCCGATCAGCTCGACGGGTGGCAGCCGGTTTCGGTCACGAAGCTCGTGTCGTGGTTCCTGCTCATGATCATCTCGGTCGTGCTCGTGGCCTGGGTGTACCCGCCGCGGCCGCCGACCGCACGAGAACAGGTGATCTCACCAGCACAGGACGCATCTGCCTAGATCGTCCTGCGCCGGTGAGATCACCTGTTCTCATCGGGGAGCGGAGGGATGCCGCGGATCAGGCGCCCGCGGGGGCGCCGCTCGGGCGCGAGCCGCCGCGGCGGCGCCGGCGACGGC
>NZ_CAURGG010000009.1:0-162695 GCF_963524805.1 uncultured Microbacterium sp.
GGGGGGGGGGGGGTTGGGCGGGCGGCGGGGGGGGCGTGCCGCCGCGCCCCCCCCCCCCCCCCCCCCCCCCCCGCGCGGTTCTCAGGCGATGGTGCTGGTTGCGAAGAAGCCGCGACGTGCGCCGTTGATGACAGCGCTGCCCTCGATACGGAACGATCCCCTCAGCCTGATGTCGGTCGATGACGCTCCCACGAGTACCGTCATGCTGCCCTCTTCCACGAGCCACTGCATGTCGACGTCCAGGAAAGCGAACTGATCGGCGCGTACCGTGAAGCGAACGGTTCGGGTCGCTCCGGCGGGGACTGCGAGCCTGCGGAAACCGGCGAGTTCTGCGACGGGACGCATCATGCTCGACAGGTCGTCGCGCACGTACAGCTGCACGACCTCTTCGCCGTCCCGGTCACCCGTGTTGGTGACGTCGACGGAGATGTCGACGAGGCCGTCAGCGGGAGCGGTTGCGGTCACGACCAGGTTGGAGTAGTCGAACGTCGTGTAGCTCTGTCCCGCTCCGAACGGGAACAGGGGGGCTTTGGTATCGTCAACGTAGCGGTTGATGATCATGGAACCGGCGCTGCTGACGCTGTTGCTGCGACGGTGGGCGGCGTAGATGGGGATCTGGCCGGCGTGCCTGACTGCTGTCATCGGGAGGCGGCCTGCCGGGTTGTAGGCACCGAAAAGAACCTCCGCGAGGGCTTGGCCGCCGGTCTCGCCGGGGAACCAATACTCGATGACCGCCGGGAAAAAGTCCGCGACGGCTGCGCTACCGAGGGGCTTGCTGTCCATGTGCACGAGGACGGTGGGTGTACCGGTCTCGGCGATGCGTGCCGCGAACTCTTCCTGAATTCCAGGTAGCCCGACGTGTGCGGTGTCGATGCCCTCGCCGGAGGTACTGCCGCTGCCCCAGCCGTACTTCCCGCCGAGGGTCAGGATCACGATGTCGGCGTCCCTGGCGGCGGCGATCGCTGCGTCAAAGCCGCTGCGGTCGGTGCCGGCGATGTTGCAGCCCTTCTCGTAGACGACGGCCGCCTCCGGGCACGCCTGCTGGATGGCGGCGACGATCGTGGGGGTCTTGTGTCCGTAAATGGCTCTGAGGGCATCTTCCACGGCGCTTGGTTCGGAGCGGACGTCGCTGTCTTCGTAGAGCGGAGCCAGCGGTGGGAGGTCGTAGTTTTCCAGCAGTTCCGGCAGGTCGAGCATCCCGGCCATCTCAGACATGGTGCCGCTCATCGCAAGGTCAATCGAGGCCGGGCCTGTGTAGCAGCCGAAGAAGAGGCGGATGGAGTCGCCGTGCGGTCCGATCACCGCGATATTCGCGGGAGCTTTCGACAGCGGCAGCACGCCTTCGTTCTTGAGCAGAACGGTCGCCTCCCGCGCGGCGCTCAGGCTGTGCGCCAGCGCCACAGCCGGCTCGTAGGCGGTTTCCAGCAGTTCTGTTCGCGCACCATCCCTGTCGAACAAGCCGAGCTCGGCCTTGGTCGTCAGCCAACGGCGGACGGCCCGGTCTACAACCGCCTCGTCTAGCTCACCGTTTCGCACTGCGTTTACGAGGCCCTCACCGAATCCGAACGGAGTCGGCAGCTCGACGTCAAGACCAGCGACCAGGGCAGCGATACCGCCAGCGACGGCGTCCTCCGCGACGTTCAGATCCACGGCCAGGTTGATGGACATGTAGTCGGACACGACGACGCCGCCGAATTCCATCTCGTCACGAAGCAGGTCGGTGAGGATGTGCTTGGAGGTGATGATCAGTTCGCCATCAATGGTGCCGTAGGAGTTCATGATTGATGCGAGTCCCGCCTCGGTGATGGCAGCTTGGAAGGGCTTCGCATACACCTCCCGCAGCTCGCGGGGCGAAATAGGGTTCGAGGTCATGTTCAACCCGCCCTCGGAGAAGCCGAAGCCGAGGAAGTGCTTGCCGGTAGCGGCAACCCCATTGCGCAGGTCCGCGCCCTGGAGGCCCCGGACGAAGGCGACGCTCATCGCCGCGCAGAGGGTGGGATCCTCACCGTACGTCTCGCCGACGCGCCCCCAGCGCGGGTCGCGTGCGACATCCATCACCGGCGACAGCGCCTGGCGCACGCCGATCGCCATCATCTGATGACGGGCGATCTCCGTCATCCGCTCGACGACGTCCGGGTTCCAGGTAGCGCCGAGACCGATCGCTGACGGAAACACCGTCCCCCCGGGACCCGTCCATCCGGAGACGGCCTCGCCGTGCATCAGCGGAGGGATGCCGACACCGGTGCGGTCGCGCACGTCCGCTTGAAGCTGAGTGTAAAACTCCGCATCCGCTGCGGCATCGCCGCCAACGCTGAGGCTTCCCAAAGCCCCGACCCCGTGCGGGAAGTTCGCTAGACCCTTCTCCTGGTGACCGGCGACTACCATTGTGCACTGCAGTTGAGCGACCTTCTGCTCCAGCGTCATGCGATCGAGCAGATCGTCGACGATCTGCTCGATCGTGCGGGCCATCGTGCGGCTTGATGCCAATTCGTTGTTCAACAGTTCTCCCCTTCGAGCAGCAACGAGGCGTGTTGAGGTAGCTGAACACAGCCTTGACGCAGTCATTCTTCGTCGTGGTGGGTTGACGCCGCGACTGTCGACGTCGACACTCGTTTTTCCCGAGGTGGGAAAAACGTTACAAGGTCTGCTCCCCGTCGTCAATCGCGGAAGGCAAGTGATATCGGTCTTGGGGGCTGCGCTCTAGCGCACGGTCGCTGCGGGGGGCTATTGCCGCGAGGCACGGCGCGATCTGTAGCCGCGCGAAGAACGACGCGTTTACATACGAATATCGCGTTGCTCTAAGAGTTCGTGAACGAGACTTCGTTCACGCGATGGCACGTGAGGCGCGAGGCCGCCCTGGATGGCCGGCTCGACGCCCGCGGGGAACGCGTGCCCACCCGATGGAGGGCGCTCATCGGGAGCAGCAGGGCGACCGTATGCGTGGAGGAGTCCATGGACCGTCTTAGAACATGTTGTACAGCTGAGCGAGGGGGAGGGATGCCGCGGGTGCCGGCTGCACGTCCTCGCCGTCGATCGCGATCTCGAACGTGTCGGGACGGATCCGGATCGACGGCAGAAGGTCGTTGTTCTTCATGTCGGCTTTGCCGATGTGCCGCGTGGGCTGAACAGCGGCCAACCGCCGGCGCAGTCCCAACCTGTCGGCGAGCCCGTCCTCCAGCGCCGCAGGCGAGACGTAGGTGACCGACAGGTCCGCCGCGATCGTGTCGCCGAACGAGGGGCGCATCATGACCGGCTGCGGCGTCGGGATCGACGCGTTCGGGTCGCCGAGCGCAGCCCACGCGATGGCACCGCCCTTCACGACGACCGCGGGTCGGACGCCGAAGAACTTCGGCTCCCACACCGTCAGGTCGGCGAGCTTGCCGATTTCGATCGACCCCAGGTCGTACGCGATGCCGTGGGCGATCGCGGGGTTGATCGTATACTTCGCCACATAGCGCTTCGCCCGTTCGTTGTCTGCCGGCATCCCCCCGCCCAAGGGCCCGCGGCGCAGCTTCATCACGTGCGCGACCTGCCAGGTGCGTGTGACACGAGCCGGATGCGCTCGGCGTCCCGGCGATCGGCGTTGAACTCGATGCGGCACGGCTGGATCCGGTAGGCGCCAGGGCCCTCGGCGGAGGCGGATGCCACCGGGACTCCTCAGTCGATCGGGTGGTGGACGGTGACGAGCTTGCGCCCATCGGGGAATGTCGCCTCGACCTGAACGTCGTCGAGCATCTTGGGCACGCCCGGCATCACCTGATCGCGCCTGAGGACGGTGCGGCCCTCCTGCATCAACTCGGCGACTGCCCGCCCTTCTCGGGCCCGTTCGATCACCCAGCACGACAGCAGTGCGACCGTTTCGGGATGGTTGAGCAGGACGCCGCGCTCCAGCCGGTCGCAACCAACCATCGCAGCGACCGACAGTAGGAGCTTCTCGGTTTCGGCGGGCGTGAAGTGCAACTGGGCCTCCGCGCTTACCTGGTCGGGTTCGCTGGCCGGTCGATGCTGCGTGGCTCGCTACCGGTGGATTCGATGAAACGGGCGATTTCCTCTAGCGGTGCAACCCAAGTCAGCGGGTCAGCCGCGATCTCGGTGACAAGTGCTTCTAGTGCCGCGGCGCGCCCAGGGCGGCCCGAGAGGAATGGGTGATTTGTGAGAACAAAGCAGCCGTTGTCAGTGCGAGTTGCTTGGTATTCAGCACGCCACGTTGCTACGGCCTGGTCCGGGCTTACGATGACGCCTGTCTCGTACACTCCGGGTATGAAGCAGTACTGCTCCCAGTCATCCAGTCCCCACTGAATCGGCACTTCTACTATCGATCCGCCTTCTGTGGAGAGGCGGTAGGGAACATCGGCGTCCATTAGGCTCGAGTCATAGAGAAATCCACGCGCCCGGAGAAGCTCCGGAGTTCGCCAATTAAGATCCCACAGCGGAGCCCGGAAGCCAACGGGACGTGAACCAGCGATCCTCTCCAGGACTTCGATGCCCCGATCCAGCGCGTCGACTTCTTCTTCTAGGGTCAACTGGCCCCAGGGCTCATGCAGGAACCCGTGGTGCGCGATTTCGTGCCCTGCCGCCACAATGTCACGGACAACCCTCTCGTGCCGAAGCGCAGTAAATCCCGGTACGAAAAAAGTTGAGCGCAATCCTGCGCGGTCTAGCATCCGAAGTAGGCGAGGGACCCCGACCAGGGGGCCGTAGTTCTGGTGGCTCATCACGCTCATTCTTTGCGCGCTCGTGGGCGCGGCGGAGAGCGCGGCTGATTCGGCGTCGACATCGAATGTGAAGCTGGCGGCGCAGCTTGCGCCGCCGGGCCACACCGGCGTCTCTGCGGCTGTTCTGCTCATGATTGGATCGCCATCAATGCCAAGTACTCCATGATGATGCCCGCCGCAGCTACGGATGTGACGTTCCCGCTGTCGTACGCGGGGGCTACCTCCACGACATCAGCACCGATGAAATTGAGACCGGAAAGCCGGCGAAGTACTCCTATGACCTCCCGGCTCGACAGCCCTCCCAATTCGGGCGTACCAGTGCCCGGAGCGAACGCGGGGTCCAAGACATCGATATCAATAGAGATGTAAAGAGGCGTGGCTCCCACCCTTGATCGGATGCGCCCGGCAATCTCGTCGAGGGAGAGCTCCTCGAAGTCCTGCGCTCTGATTATGGTGAAGCCGAGCCCAGCATCGTCTTCGAGGTCAGAAGGCGAGTAGAGCGTACCGCGGGTACCGATGTGCATACTGTTGCCCTCGGCCAACAGCCCCTCTTCGGCCGCACGTCGGAATGGCGTGCCGTGCGTCACCTCGGCGCCAAAGTAAGTGTCCCATGTGTCGAGGTGAGCGTCGAAGTGGACCAAAGCGAGAGGACCGTGCCGACGGCTCAGCGCGCGAAGTGCCGGCAACGCGATGGTGTGGTCTCCGCCCATAAGCACCGGGCGTCGGCCGCCGGAGGACAGATCGTCGACCGCGCCTTCGATCTGCTGCAGAGCCTCGTCGATGGCGAACGGGTTTGCCGGGACATCGCCCGCGTCGACTACCTGCAGCAGTTCGAAGGGACTGACATCCAAGTCCGGGTGGTAGGGCTTGATCAGTCGGGACGCCTCCCGTATTGCTGCCGGAGCGAAGCGCGCGCCGGGCCGAAAGGTGACGCCGGAATCAAACGGCACACCCAAAATCGCGACGTCGAAATCCTCGACATCGTTCTGTTGAGGTAGCCGCGCGAACGTTGCGATGCCCGCGTAACGTGGGCTTACGCGCGCATCGACCTGACCGATGGTCTGAGCGAGGCGTGAATTCCGGGGCGTCTTGGTCACGGGGATCTCCTGGTCAGGGCGGGACAGTTCCCCAATCTTGCGTGTACTCCGGTTACACCACTACTAGACAATCGTCGGCATTGGCGCCTTGGCATTGACTGTCTAGCTAACGCCAGGTCGCGGAGGGCTGAGTTCTCGCGCCCGAAGGGCCAACCAGAACATGGCCACACTCTCCGAGTCCATTGGATCAAGCCCGGTCACCTGAGCGATGCGCGCGATGCGGTACACCACGGTCTGACGGTGAATATCCAAATGGACCGCCGTCTGAGTCCACGAGCGCCGAGTGCGCAGGAAAACGTCGAGGGTGCGAACGAGATCGGCGTCATGTTCGGCGTCATAGTCGAGAAGTTTTCCGAGGAAACGGCGCACGACCACTGCTGCTTCGACGGGATCCCGAAGTGCAAAAAGTGTGGGCGAGTTCGAATACCTTGCGACTCTGTCAACCGAGTTCTGGGCGACCGACGCCGACCACGTTGCTTCTCGGTACGCGGTGGAGAGACGTGAGGCATGATGGAGAGGGTCGCTTATTCCAATCGACACGTTCGTGCCCAGTCGATCAAAAAGGACTCCCACGACCTCTGCGTTCGCGGGCATGAGGGCGTAGAGGATATCTCCTCTTCGAAGGATCAAAAAGGGTATCCCTCGCCTTTCGAAGTCGATGTGAAGGCTCTTGTCGTTGTGAGGAGGTGCAGCGCAGATGGCGAGCAGGGCCACGTCGGGTTGTAGGAGATCGCGGTCTGCGAGAGCTTCCTCGTCACCGGCTCGAGGTTCGCGGTCGAAAAGTTGACCAAGCAGCTCTCCACCGACGCGTCGATCGTGCTCCATCCGCATCTGTTGTCTGCTCAGCAGAACTCCTACCGCTGTAGCCGCGTGCTGCAGAAGCAGAATGTCGGGCGCCTGAACCTCGTATCCAAACGCGATCAAGACCGACATCACTTCACCGGGGACTCCTACGACGACACCGGGCGTCTCGCTGCCACTCAGCCGGACAATGCCTGGTAGCGATCCGTGGCGGCGTCGTGTCTCGGATACTGCTCCGTCGCGAATAGCGTCGGGGATGTCGTCCGCACCCTTGAGCAGAACGATCCCGCTTTGAGCGTCCAGCACGGCTAGCGAGCAGCCTAGTTCTGAGGTCAGCTGATCCAGAAGCCTCACGTCGAGGTTCTGGGAGGTAGTCGCCCGAAGGGCATCGTATATTCGCTCAGTGGATCGCAACCGTCGGCTCACGTCAGCACGGGCCCCGCCAGCGACAACCCGTGAGATTGCAGTGAACGTGGTCGAGAACTCAGTTGTTATCAGCGGGAACCCAAGCCGATCCGAAGCATCGACGATCGCATCTGCGATTGGCGGAGTTTCCGGGTCGAGGCCGATGAGCAGCCCCGCGGCCCCGATCGCGGCCAATCGCTCCAAGAAACGTGACTGTGCCCGCGCCGCACGCGGAACCGTGTTGCCGTTCTTGAGCAGTAGGTCTCCGGGCGACATCCAGTCCCAAGGGGTAGGCAAATCTGAAGGACTTGCCCACTCGATAGACGTGTCGAGACCATCTGCCCCCCCGAGAAGTTGCAGTCGGAGGCTTGGAAGACCGATCAAGTCCGCGACGGTCGGCATCGGGTGGCCTTTCGCACGAACAACGGAAGATGGTCCCATTGATCATACATTTGACTAGCAGTCGGGATGGGCGGGTCACCGATCAAACGACGCAGTTGGCAGTCGGCGGAGGGGGCTCATCCATGGACTCTTCGGCCAGCGCTGCATGTGGCATGCGTGGCGACGCTGAACCGCACACCGCCCGTGTCTCCAGTTCGCCGATTTGGAGATCGGGCAGCGGTCTCTCGATGAGCGCCTCTGCGGGTCCCTCAGCAAGGGGGACCTTCACGGAGGGCCGGGCGACGTCATCCTGACGCTGGCCTAGTGATCCATACGAAGGACGGGCCTCCAACTAGTCGTTTCATCAGTTGGCGTCGATAGTACCGGTCGTCATAGTGGTACATGACTGATATCGGAGGAATCCTGTTCAAGTGCTTTGAACCCCGCATCTTTTTCAGCAAAATCTCGAGTTCCGCTGACCGTCGGCCTGGAAGCCTTAACCAACAGCCCGCTTGGCCTAGGGGGCTCGCGGGCGCACTACAACGCTTCAATGCTGGACGTGCGGGTCGTGGTGAGCTATCTCCGCTGCGGCCTTCCCCGGGACGGCTGGCCCGAGTCGAACGCGAGCCAAACACTGAGGCCTCCATCATCGACCGGAGCGAACGATCCCGCCATAACGTTTGGCCGTCCGCCGTACCGCCGTGGCCAACACTCGAGTCACATCCGCAACCAGCGGTTGTGGCGCGATGTTCCGCTCGGGGACGGGGATGCGGCTCCGAACCACCAATTCGGCCAGTCGTTCAACAGCAAGCGCCGGTTCTATAACGGCCGGATCATTGTGATGCAGAAGGGACCTCTAATGGGATCAAACAAGCGAGTTGCGCTCGTCACCGGCGCAGCGGGCGGAATCGGTTCCGCGGTCGCCCGACAACTCCAAGAGCGTGGGTGGCTGATCGCTGGCCTTGATCAGAGTCCGGCGCGGAGCGTTGACATGTCGTTCGAGATCGACGTTGCAGACCCGCGGGCCGTTGAACTGGCCATCCGCGATGTCGAACGCGAATTGGGTCCGATTCGGGGTCTGGTCACCGCGGCGGGGCACTACGCCAGTGTTCCCTTTACGGAAGTGGCAGACGAGGCAGCCAGCCGGATGCTGCATGTTCATCTCGGCGGCTTCATCTCCGCCGCGCGCGCCGTCCTACCCGCGATGATCACGCGGCAACACGGCTCAATAGTCGCGATCTCGAGTGAGCTGGCGGTGGGCGGTGGTGTGAGCGACTCGCATTACGCCGCAGCGAAGGGCGCTGTGCTTGGGGCTGTGCGCAGCCTGGCAGTGGAAGTTGCTAGATTTGGCGTTCGAGTGAACGCCGTTGCCCCGGGCCCTACTGACACAGCCCTCCTGTCGCCGGACTCGCCCTGGCGGGACCCGGCCTTTCTGGCATCGCTGCCAACTCGAGCCCTTGCCACCCCCAAGGAGATCGCGCTGTGCGTAGAATTTCTCCTGGAAGAGAGCGGATTTATCACCGGAGAAACGCTGAGCCCCAACTCGGGAGCGGTGATCTGATGCCGTCCTCCGATGAACTGCCACTGATGGGTCAGGTAGCCCTCGTAACCGGCGCGGCCGGCGGACTTGGACGAGCACAAGTGGCGGCGCTCGCGGATGCCGGCGGCACCGTTTCGGCTCACGCGCGGTCAGAGCCAGCCCTATTTGGTGCATCTACGAACCGGCCAACAGTGACGCCGGTGTACCAAGATCTATCCACGCCCGCGGGTGCGCGCGAGGTTGTCCACAAGACCGTTCGCGAGCACGGACGACTTGACCTCCTTGTGGCCAATCACGCCACGATGACGATGGCGCCGCTTGTGGAGGCCGACCTCGGTGATTGGTGGCGCGTTCTCGAGACGAATCTGCTGGGGACATATGCCTTAGTGCAGGAGACAGTTCGAGTGATGCGTCCCCAAGGCGGCGGCCGCATCGTCATCGTCGCAAGTGAATGGGGCGTCACGGGCTGGCCCAATGCAACCGCCTACGCAGCATCCAAGGCTGGTCTGATCACCTTAGTCAAGTGTCTCGGACGCGAGCTCAGTCCAGAAGGCATCCTGGTCAACGCCGTGGCACCGGGGGTAATCGATACGCCGCAGTTGGAAGTGGACGCGCGAGACGCAGGGATCTCGTTGCAGGAGATGCATGCCATTTACGCTTCCCGGATTCCAGTGGGGCGAATAGGCCACCCCGAAGAAGTAGCGCGTGCGGTGCTCCTACTAGCCGATCGCAACGTGAAATCTCTCGTGGGCCAGACCCTCCAAATCAATGGAGGTTCGAATCGGGGGCGGGTGTGACGTATCGCGCCGCGGGCGCCTCACCCAACGAGGGTGACCCTCATTGCCCTCCTTGACTTCCGGACCTTGCAAACAATCTTCCTCACGATCCCACCTTCATTGCGGTTCGTCCGGACACCCAGCTCATCAAGTCTTGAGGACGCGACGGACTCGCTCGACCAGCCGCCCCGTCGACTCTGCATGCAATTGTGTGGCTCCTCACCACGCGCCCGCTGGAGAGAGGATGTCGGAGACGATTAGCATGCCACGGCGGCGCGGTTCCTCGGCCACCGAGGTGATCGGCCCGTTGATGCCCTCGACGATGACGCGCGCGGCGCGTATGGCGCTCTCGTACAGGGCGCCTTGCAGCGCTGCCGCGATGAGGTCACCGCGGACCTGGTGGCAGGCGGAGCTCAGCATGAGGCGGGTCCGGTCACCAAGCGGTTACGGGGAAGCGATGTGGGTGCGGTCAGTGCGACATGTCGCTCGCTGCCCGTCAAGCGGTGAACGCGCGCAGCGCGTCGTCGATGATGTCTAGCCCCGCGCGCGCCTCGGCGTCCGTTATGATGCAGGGCGGCACGACGTGGATGCGGTTATCCGCGGTGAAGGCAAGCAGATCGCGTCCCAGCAGGTCGGCCTTGAGCCGGCCCATCGCAGCGGGCGTGACGGGGGTGCGGGTGGCGCGGTCTTCGACGAGTTCGATCGCCCAGAACACTCCGCTGCCACGGACCTCGCCGATCATGTCGTGCGCCACCGCAAGCTCCTGCAGCCGCGGCCCGATCACCTCGGCGCCGATGCGGCGGGCGTTGTCTACGATGCCCTCGTCGCGCATCGCGTCGATCGTCGCGACGATGCTCGCGGCCGCCAGCGGGTGGCCGGAGTAGGTGAGGCCGCCTGGGAAGACGCGCTCGTCGAAATGGTGTGCGATTTCGTCGGAGATGATTACGCCGCCGACCGGCACATAGCCGGAATTGACGCCCTTCGCGAAGGTGACGAGGTCAGGACACACGTCATGTGCGTCGAACGCGAGCCACTCGCCCGTGCGACCGAAGCCGGCCATGACTTCGTCGAGGATGAGGATGATGCCGTAGCGGTCGGCGATCTGCCGGACGCCGCGGAGGTAGCCGGGCGGCGGTGTCAGGATGCCGGCCGTGCCGGGCACTGTCTCGAGCAGGATCGCTGCGACGCTCGACGCGCCCTCCGCCTGCACGACGCGCTCCAGGTAGTGGAGGGCGCGGGCGCACTCATCCTCCGAGGTCTGCGCCCAGAATTCACTGCGGTAGAGGTACGGCCCGAACACGTGCACGTGCCCGCGGGAGTACTCGTTCGGGATGCGGCGCCAGTCGCCGGTCGCGGCGACCGCGGCGCCCGTGTTGCCGTGGTACGACCGGTACCGCGAGATGACCTTGTCGCGGCCGGTGTAAAGGCGCGCCATGCGAATGGCGTTCTCGTTGGCGTCGGCGCCGCCGTTCGTGAAGAACACCTTGTCGAATCCTTCCGGCGCGAGGCCGGTGATCGCTCGCGCGGCTCTCGCGCGTACATCGTTGGCCGCGGACGGCGCGATTGTTGTGAGGCTGGCCGCCTGCTGCTGGATCGCCTCGACGACCCGCGGATGCTGGTGGCCGATGTTCACGTTAACGAGCTGGCTCGAGAAGTCGAGATAGTGACGGCCGTCGTGGTCCCAGACCGTCGAACCAAAACCGCCCGCGATAGCCAGGGGTTTGAGCGAGCCCTGCGCGGACCATGAGTGAAACACGCTCTCGCGGTCCGCAAGCGAGACCCGCTCGGACGTGGTGGGCGCACTTTCGTGAGCTGCGATCGACATGGCTTAACCTTTCCTCCAACTGAGCCGTGCTCACCATCGTGCGCGGTGCGCGGTGCGAAGCGTCCGACGATTTGCACAGCCATCGCGATTCTGCTGGACATAAGCGATACAGTGCGACTCGGGAAGGGAGATTGACATGCCCGCGACGTTGGCGTCTCTGCTCACCGTTCCTACGTTTCATCTAGCGGTGGCCGCTGGGGTTGGCGATGTGAGCGTGCTCGAGCGTGACATCAGCTGGGTCCACAGCTCTGACCTTGCCGATCCGACACCGTGGCTCGAATCTGGGCAGCTATTGCTCACCGACGGTACCCAGTTCGTTGGTGATCCCCTGCCGCGCACCTATGACGATTACGTGCACCGGCTCCTTCGTCGCGATGTCATCGCACTGGGATTTGCGACTCAAGTTGCCCATCAGAGAATCCCGGAAGCACTGATAGACACGTGCGAACGCCTAGGCATGCCGCTTCTGGAGGTCAAGAACCGCACACCGTTCATGGCGATCATCCGGCACGTCGCCGACGTCACCTCCGCCGATCAGCGCGAGCGTCTGGAGTGGCTAATTACCGCGCAACGGGCCGTGGCTCGAGCTGCCCTTCGTCCGGACGGTCTAGATGTCATTCTTCGTGAGTTGGAACGTCTGCTCGACTGCTGGATCGAACTTTACGACGCGCGCGGTGCGCGGGTCCACGCCGGTACGAAACGCCGCGTGCCGGACACCATTGAACAGCAGGTGACATCAGGCGCTCGCGAGACGTTGCGAAAAGGCGTACCGGCTGGCATGCGCGTCGACACCACTCACGGCGGAGCGACTCTTCAAACCCTCGGCCAGCGGGGACGGCTCCTCGGCGTCCTCGCCGTCGGAACGCCCGCACCGCTTGATCCCGCCGAAGCCGACCTGGTTTCCAGCGTGATCAGCCTCGCGAGTATCGCACTTGAGCAGAGCCGCGCCCTCCTGACCGCGCGTCTACGCGTACGTGCCGGAATGCTTGAGTTGCTGCTCGCCGGCATCGTCCATGTAGCCGACGACACTGCCAAGCGTCTGTGGGGGCCACTACCGGCGGCGCCCCTCCGCGTCGCCGTGGTAGAACACTTCAGCTCCGCCTTGCTTGCCGATCTTGAGCTGCGCGCAGAACGCAGCGCTGGCCGGTTGTTCTTCGCCGAACGTGACGGAGAGCTCGTCATCGTTTCACCGGACGGAGATCCCGCGCTCGCCGAGTTGCTGACAGGTCACGTAACCGAAGCGGGAGTGTCTAGCCCGATTGAATGGCTTATGTTGCAACGGGGCATCGCGGAAGCGCAAAAAGCACTCGCATGCACGCTACCAAGTCGCCCAGTCGTGCAGTTCGAATCGCTCGCCGAGGAAGGAGTGCTCGGCCTTCTTGAAGCATCGTCCGCGGAACTTGTCGCAGCGCGAATGCTTGAGCCCATCCTGAGGTCACCCAACCCTGATCACCAGCTGCTGCTCCGGACAGCAGCCGTGTGGGTTGATCACAACGGCGCCTGGGATCCCGCGGCGCGAAAGCTCGGCATCCACCGCCATACACTGCGCAATCGGCTCCAGGCGGTGGAGCGGATGCTGTCGCTCGACCTGTCGCGTTTCGGCGACCGGGCCCAGCTCTGGGCCGCCCTGCAGTACGCTGACTATCCGGGCAAGCTTCGCCGCGGCTAGCTGTTCTGGGGAAAGCCGAGGTTGATGCCGCTGTGGGTGGCGGGGTCGAGCCAACGGCTGGTGATCGCCTTCTCGCGGGTGAAGAATTCGAAGCCGTGTACACCATAGGCCTTCGCGTCGCCGAACAGCGACTTCTTCCAGCCGCCGAACGAGTGGTATGCGACCGGGACCGGGATCGGCACGTTGATGCCAATCATGCCGACCTGTACCTCGCTCTGGAACCGGCGTGCCGCGCCGCCGTCATTGGTGAAGATCGCCGTGCCGTTGCCGAACTCTCCGGAGTTGATCAACTCCAGCCCCTCCTCGTACGAGGAGACCCGGACAACAGAAAGGACCGGTCCGAAGATTTCCTCCGTGTACGCGCGGCTGGTGGTTGGGATCTCATCGATCAGGGTCGGACCGAAGAAGAATCCGTCCTCAAGCCCAGCGACGGTTAGCCCGCGCCCGTCGACCACGATTTTCGCACCGTCCGCCTCGGCGATATCGACATAGGAGGACACCTTGTCGCGGTGCGCGCCCGTGATCAACGGACCCATGTCCGGCTCACCCGCGTCGCCCCCCCCACCATCGCCAATCCGGAGCCCCTTGATCCGGTCCGTGATCTTCACGATCAACTCATCCGCGACCGGCTCCACCGCCAGCACCACACTGATTGCCATGCACCGCTCCCCCGCGGCACCGAACCCGGCGTTCACGGCCTGATCAGCGACGAGATCCAGGTTCGCGTCCGGAAGAACGAGCATGTGATTCTTCGCACCACCCAGCGCCTGCACGCGCTTACCGTTCCTCGACGCGGTCTCGTAGATGTACTGCGCAATCGGCGTCGACCCTACGAAGCTGATCGACTGCACGATTGGCGACTCCAGCAGCCCGTCGACGGCGAGCTTGTCTCCCTGCAGCACCGTGAACACCCCGTCCGGGAGCCCCGCCTCCTTCCATGCCGCAGCCAGCCAAAGCGCGGCCGAGGGGTCCTTCTCCGACGGCTTCAGGATCACACTGTTGCCGCAGGCGATCGCGATCGGCGCGAACCACAGCGGCACCATCACCGGGAAATTGAATGGGCTGATGACGCCTACCACGCCGAGCGGCTGCTTGAGGGAGTACACGTCAATGCCGGTGGACACGTTCTCGCTGAATGCGCCCTTGATCAGGTGCGGGAACCCGGTCGCGAGCTCCACGACTTCCTGACCGCGCAGGATCTCACCCATCGCGTCCGAAACGACTTTGCCGTGCTCACGGGTGACCAACTCTGCAAGCTCATTCTTGCGCGCGTTCAAGATCTCCCGAAACGCGAAAAGCACCGTCTGCCGCTTCGCGATCGAAACCCTCGACCACAGCTTGTAACCAGCCTCGGCGGACGCGATGGCGCGATCGGTTTCCAACTGGTCCGCGAGGGCCACCTGGGCCTGCACCGCACCCGTCGCCGGATTGAACACCAGCGCCGTCCGACCGGAATTGGAAGGACGCTCCGCGCCATCGATCCAGTGGGAGATCTCGCGAGTAGCGCCGCGGACGGGCGGGACAGTTGTGTCAGGCATGTCTTCCTTCGTCTGGTGTTCACCCCAAACTAGCGGCGAAGCGGAATTGGTAACTTGCCGAATTGTCTGTCTGACGGATCTTTACTCGACATATCGTCGCTCGACCTCGACCGGTTGCCCTGCCAGTTCGAATGGGGAGTGGGCCGCTCCCCGAGACGGCCCACGTCCCTCTGCGATGTCGCACGACATCCCCGAAACGTTCATGACGAGGTCGGGATGGAATTCACGCCTCAGGACTGCGCCAGCAGCCAGCATCCGCTAGCGCCAGTCGTGGGCGGTTGACCAGCCCTGATCACTGTGGCCAACGGGATGGGCGGCTCCTTGGCCACGCCAATCGTCGAGGCCCTGAACCACCGCGACAGTCGGGCGTCGGGGGTGACTGTAAACGAATCTGCACTGCAAGCGAAGCTCACCAGCACGAACGTCAAGTCGCTGCTTGTTGCCGACCACCGCTGCGGATACCAGCCCAGCTGCATTTCGTTAGCAAGTCCAGCCCCGCGTTGTCCGCCTCGAGCTGCTTGCTAACGCCACGCCGCGGGTGGCCGCTCCGCAGGACGATACCGCGCCGACTTCAGCACTTGCGGGTGAAAGTCGCGTCGATGAAATTGCTGCGCAGTGTTAGCTCCCCAGCCGTTCCACCCAAATGGCGCGGGCAGCATCAGTTCCGCTATTGCGCCAGCTGTGGGCCTGACCGGATGTGAGGACGATGGAGTCGTCGACGCCCAACACGAAGACTTCCGCCTGCGACACCAACTCGAAAGTCAATTCGCCTTCCAACACACAGACGAAATTTTCACGTGAGAAAGTCACTACCCCACCGCTCGCACCCCCAGGAGGGACGGTCAACATCGCTGGGGCCAACAGGTGGCCCGACGAAGCGAGTTCTTCCCATGTCACTCCGCCATCGAGGACGGTTTTGGGTCTATCGGCGGACCTCATGACAATCCGCTGGTCGTCCCTTACGGGTGCGAGGTCGCTCATCGAAAGCGATAACGCTTCCGCGATGCGATTGAACACTTGAACGGATACGCCCGACTCACCCCGTTCGATAGCTGAGAGTAGCGATCGAGAGATACCGGCTCGGCCGGCAACTTCCTCCTGGCTGCGTCGCGACTGTTCGCGGGCGGACCGGATGCGGGCACCCGTTGCGGCGATCTCGCCGTTGCCAATCTCATTCACCTTCGCCTGCACGACGACGGGCCGCACGTGTGCCAAACGGCGCTTCGTCACCGCGTGATCGACAGCCGCCTTGACAGCAGCAGCATCGAACAGACGGTGACCGCCCGGAGTTCTCCGGCTGGGGACACGCCCAGCTTTTTCCCACAGCCGGATCGTCTGCGCACTCACGCCGGCGGCCTCCGCCACTTCGCCGACGGTGGCGTACTCCTGCCCATCGATGTAGCGCACGAAAGACAACGTAGCCCGATATTACGACGAGTTCCTCGAGAACTGTTGACAAACTACAATCACGCTGTAGTTTCACTGGTAAGAACTTGTTATGGACGTCCCGCCCAAGACCGAAGATAGGACACCCGCATGATTGAGCAGCCCGCGTCGCCGCCGGTAGGCCGCGACCTCTTCCAGGGTGCGACCGACGCCGTAGAAGCAGTGGGGCGGATCGAGACGAAAGGGATCGACACTGTTTCCCAGTCCGAGCGGCACGGAAGACCCTGGGAACTGTTTCCGGTGTGGTTCACCGGAAACTTGACCTACACCTACCTGCTGTTCGGTGGCATCTTGATACAGCTCGGACTGTCACTCATGACGGCTCTGGTTTTGGCTGTCGTCGTAAATTTGGCCTGGATCCTGGTCGGCGTGATGGCCACGGCAGGGCCGAAGACCGGTACCGCCACGATGGTGGTTAGTCGCGCCCAGTACGGTATCCGCGGCAATGCCTTGTCTTGCTTCTTCAACTTGGTAATCAATCTGGGGTACGAGGGACTCAACATCGCCATAGCGACCTTCGCAGCCTCCGCGTTGGCCACCTTCCTAGGCTTCCCGCCGAATGCACTGGGTAAAGCACTCCTTGTGATTTTGATCGGTGCCATCGTTTTCACTCTTGGCCTCTACGGCCACGCGACGATCGTGTCGGTGCAGAAGTGGCTGTCCTGGGCTTTGGGTGGAGCGGCGATTCTGTTCATCGTGTTCCTGATACCGCATGTTGACTGGTCACACCAAGGGGATGCGACGCTCACCAGTTCGGCGATGCTTGCCGCAATCCTGATCGGGATCAGCGTGGTAGTTAGCGGGCCGCTCTCCTATCCCATCGCCGCGGACTACAGCCGGTACCTTCCCAGGGAGACGTCTAGCCGCGCGGTCGCCTTCTTTACCGCAGTGGGAGGATATATCCCCACCGTTGCCCTCACGTGCGCCGGCATCCTGGCAGCGACGGCCGTAGATCCGTCGGACTTCACCACGTCAATCCAAGAAGTGGTGCCCGGCTGGTTTTACCCGATCTTTCTGCTGATCATCGTCTTCGGCGTCATGTCGAACTGCATCTACTCGATTTACTCATCCGGCCTGGCCATGCAGTCCATGGGCATCCCACTTAAGCGCACGCGGACAGTATGGATAGACGGCGGAATCGGCGTCGCGATTGCACTGTTTGGCGTCCTCGCCGCCTCCGACTTCCTCACCGTGCTGCAGAACTGCCTGCTGTGGTCGGTGTACTGGCTGGCACCATTCTTCGGAATCTACCTCACCGACCTCGCAATGCGTCGCGGTCAGTACGAGGTAGTCGACTTGTTCAAGCCTGGGGGGGCGTACTGGTTCAACAACGGTTTCCGTTGGCAAGGTTTGGCGGCCCTCGGTTTGGCGATGTTCTGCTCAGCGATGGTGTCGAACACGCCGTACTTCCAAGGCCCATTGTCAGCTCGCCTGCTGGCCGATGGCGACCTCAGCCCGATCGTCGGAATTCTCGTCGCGGCCGTCAGTTACTGGCTCTTCACGCGTAGGACGAGCATTCCGCTGTGACCGCCGGCAGCAGCTGGTTTGCGGTGCAACGACTGCGGAAGGGCGTTTACCTGATCGCCGAGCCGATGCACGTCAACTGTTATCTGATCGTCGGCTCCCGCCGCGCTGTACTGTTCGACACCGGTTTGGGCATCGCTCGTATCCGACCACAGGTCGAGGCGATTACGGACTTGCCGGTGACCGTGGTCAACAGTCACCACCACTTCGACCACGTCGGGGGAAACGTCGAGTTCGATGCGATCGCCGCGCATGAAGCCGGAGTCGCCTACCACCACGCCGGCCCCCCTCGCTGGTGGCTCCCTGCTTACCTGCGATGCGTGGATGAACTCAAGGCGTCCTACGACGAATACGAAAGCCTTGATCGCCGTGGATTCAATCTCATAGCCCCCGAGATGAGGATGCGGCCTTTCCCGCCGGACTTCGTTCCCGAGCGATGGGTGATAACGCCACCACAACCGACCCAGCACCTCGCGGACGGCGAACGGCTTGATCTTGGCGGCCGTGCTCTGACCGTTCTCCACACGCCCGGGCACACCCCAGATTCGGTCTGTCTACTCGACGAGGACAACCGCATCTTGTTCTCAGGAGACACCGTCGACACCGGGCCAATCTACGCCCACCTGCCTGGAGCGGACGTGCCCACCTACACCGAGACGCTACGGCGCATGGCCAGCCAACTGACTGATGATGTCGACGACATCCTATGCGCGCACGGAGCGCGATATCGAACCTACCCCGACGTGCTGAAACGGGTTGCAGACGCCTTTGACGAAGTATGCTCTGGTGCCCCTATCGCCTTCGAGGAGGCGCATGACTGCTTCATGGAGCCGGTGCGCGAAGTGCGCTTCGACGAATTTTCCATCGTTCTCCCCCCGACGGGCCTGGAGGGACGACACTACAAGCCGTTCCAGGAGGCCGACTCCGGCCCGGGCACGTGCTCGATTCCACCGGGAGCTACGAAGTGCTGACGCGCGCACCCGCCCCTGGCGCATCTGCTTCCTCCGGGGGGACTGTCTGGTACTGGGCCTGGCGGCGAGCTGGAACAGGAGGCTGGCGGTGGATCTGGTGTCCTTGGACGGACCAGCCGCCGTCGGAGGCTAGAAGGGTGCCGTTGACGTTCGCGGTGTCGTCGCTGAGCAGCCAAGTGATCTAGACCGCCATGTGGTCCGTTCGGCCGCCCCCGGCATAGCGCCATGAAGGGACTGAGCCGATCCCGCGAAGGCGCTGTTCACATGCAGATCGTCGCAGGAGGCGGTCAAGCACTGTTCCAGGTCGAGTTCGTAGTCCCGTTAAGGGCGGGATTAGTGAGGCGCGAGCACCGTTCGCGACTCCTGATCGGAGAGCGACGCATCAGCGGGCTTTCGCACGAAGCACGCAAGCAGTGCGCCGAGCGTTGCCACCAACGCACCTATCAAGAGAGCGTTGTGAACCCCCGCAGCTGTGGAGGTGGACGGCGCGGCGCCCAACTCGCTCTGTGCCGCCGCGGTCACTGTCATCACTGTGACAAAGAGGGCCGTACCGGCCGCGCCGGCCACTTGCTGCACCGTTCTTAGAATCGCACTGCCGTGGGGGTAAAGAGGCTGCGGCAGCGATCCCAGTGCGGAGGTGAGCAGCGGAGTGAGGACCAGGCCCAGCCCGATGCTCAGGGTCGCGTGCACAGCGATGATCCAGGCCACCGGGGTTGCTGCGCCGAACGTCGTCATGCCCCACAGCGCGCCGGCGACGATCATGACCCCTGGGATGACCAACGTCGTCGGGCCGTACCGGTCGAAGGCCGAGCCGACCAGAGGCGCCATCGCACCCATGAGGATGCCGCCCGGAAGCAGGACAAGTCCGACGGCGAGCGTGTTCAGACCGAGCACCTGCTGCAGGTAAATCGGAAGCAGTATCAGCGATCCGAACAGCGAGGCCATCACGATTGCGATCAATGCGACCGCGATGCTGAACGGGCGAGAGCGGAAGGTTCGCAAATCAAGCAGCGCGGCGTCTGTCCGCTGAAGTTGCAACTGGCGCAGGACGAATGCAATGAGCGCGACGGTGCCGACGACAATCGGAATCCACACCGGCACGGGTGCGTGACCGAGAGCGGCTTCACCGACCGAGCTCAGGCCGAAAATCAGACCGCCGAACGCGAAGGCCGAAAGGACAGTCGACAGCACGTCGAATTTCACGAAGTGAGTCTTTGTGACGTTGCGCAGGAAGATCGCTCCGAGTACCAACGCCAGAATGGAGATTGGCAGCACAAGCCAGAAAATCCAGCGCCAGTCGGCCACGGAGAGGATCACTCCAGAAACGGTCGGACCGATGGCAGGGGCGACGGCGATCACGATCGAGACGACGCCCATCATTCGGCCGCGGTGGCCCGGGCAACGAGTGTGACCACCGTGGTGAAGAGAAGCGGCAGCATGACCGCGGTCCCGGACGCTTGCACGATACGGCCGATCAGAAGCAGTCCAAAACCCGATGCGAGTGCGGCGATCAGCGTGCCGGCGCTGAACAAGCCCATCGCGCACAGGTACACCCGACGTAGCGGGAATCGCTCCAGCAGGTAGCCCGTAAGGGGGATGACGATAGCCATCGCGAGGAGATATGCCGTGGTCAGCCATTGGGCGACCCCTGCAGTGATCTGAAGATCAAGCATCAGATCCGTCAAGGCGACACCCATAACGGTCTCGTTCAGGATGACGACGAACGCCGCCCCGACGAGAATTGCGATCACCCCGCGGGCGCGGGCCTGGGATCCGCCAGCGGCTGTCGAAGCAGCTATACCTGCCTGGGGAGATGTCATCGGACGTCCTTCACAGTGTCAGAGAGAAGATCTGCGGGGCGAGGGTGGGTCAGCGCTGAAGAATGGCGCGGAAGTCCAGGCCGTCGTCTGGAGGGATCGTCCAGGGTGTGCTCCGTGACCACAGATGCTGCGGTCGGTGCAGACATATTTTCCCGCGCTGGGAAAAACGCTACCGGGTCCGCTGATTGCCGTCAATCAAGCGGCGGCAACGGCCTCGAGGATCTCCGGCGCCTTGGATGCCGACATCGCGATCGAGTTCTCGATCAGGACGTGTTTGCCGCAGGGATGGCGGCGAGCGCGATTCCCCAGTGCAAGCTGTGCGGTGTCGCGATGCAGACGTCGCACGCTGGGCCGGACACCAGGGCGTCGGTGTTCTCGTGGGCATTGCCACAATTTGCGGGCAGCTTGAGCAGTCGGAGGATCTCAGCCCGCTTACTCGGGCCGCGCTATGTCAGAGGACTTGCGCGAAGCTTGAGGGCCCTGATTCCCTCGACGACCAAGGAGTGGTCCTCTGCCGAGCTCGCCCCTGAGACCGTCACAACCGCGACGACGCCAGCGCCCGCGACTTTGATCGGCACGGCGCCGCCCGCGAACACATAGCGAGCGGGATCGAGCCATCCGCTGGATCCCGCGGGCACGCCGAGAGCAGCCATCCGTGCGGCGACGAGCGCCGACGACTCTTCGAACCGGAACGCCAAGGCACTCTTGCGGTCGATCCAATCCTCGTTATCGGCGGTCACGCCTGGCAGCGCCGCACGGAACAGCACCGCACCGGACGCCCGGCGGATGTCGATCGCGACGCCAAGGCCGGCCCGCAGGGCGGCATCCCGGATTGAAGACCCCAGTTCCCAGGCATCGCCGTGATCGAATCTCGCGAGTTCGAGTTCCGAGGCCTGATTCTCAAGTTCCGCGATTTCGCTCATGGTGCTCCCTCGTCTGGCCAAGATCTGCAGTGACGTTCGTCGGCCCGCGCTCCGCCTGATGTGGACGAATGATATTCCCCGGGGCGGGAATAACATATCCGATCGCTTTCCGGACGGTCAAGAGGCTGGGAGGAGGATGGCGCATCCAGGGGTGATTCGACCGAAGGCCCTGATCGTCGGCAGCCTAGCTCGCGCCTATTCCCACTCGGTGTTCGGAATAATTCCCACTCGGGATATAATCGCGATGTCGGCTGAGGCAGTCAGCAATCAGCGAGAACAAGAAGCCATGACGGCGAAGGAGTTCCACATGTTCGCTTGGCATGAGATCGACCGGCGCGCGGTAGACACGGCGAGGATTCTTGCGGCTGACGCCGTCGAGAAGGTGGGGAACGGCCATCCCGGCACCGCGATGAGCCTCGCCCCCGCTGCCTACCTGCTGTACCAGCGCGTGATGCGCCATGACCCTGCCGACACGGACTGGTTCGGCCGCGACCGGTTCATCCTGTCGGCCGGTCACTCGTCGCTCACCCAGTACGTGCAGCTGTATCTCGGTGGATTCGGGCTCGAGCTCGACGACCTGAAGGCGCTCCGCACGTGGGGCTCGCTGACGCCGGGGCACCCCGAGTACGGGCACACCGCCGGTGTCGAGATCACCACCGGGCCCCTAGGCCAGGGGCTCGCCTCCGCCGTCGGCTTCGCGTATGCCGCGCGGTACGAGCGTGGCCTGTTCGACCCGGAGGCTGCTCCCGGAACGAGCCCCTTCGACCACTACGTGTACGCGATCGCCGGTGATGGTGACCTGCAGGAGGGCATCACCTCCGAGGCATCCTCTCTCGCGGGGCACCAGGCGCTCGGCAACCTGATCGCGATCTACGACTCCAACCAGATCTCGATCGAGGACGACACCAACGTCGCGTTCACCGAGGATGTCGCGGCGCGCTACGAGGCGTACGGCTGGCACGTGCAGACCGTGGACTGGAAGCAGACGGGCGAGTACGTCGAGGACGTCCCTGCGCTGCACGACGCGCTCGAGGCCGCCAAGGGCGAGACGGGCAAGCCGTCGATCATCATCCTGAAGACGATCATCGGCTGGCCCTCCCCGGGCAAGCAGAACACCGGCAAGATCCACGGGTCTGCCCTCGGCGGCGACGAGCTCGCCGCGACCAAGAAGGTGCTCGGCTTCGACCCGGAGCAGAACTTCGCCGTCGCCGACGACGTGATCGCGCACACGCGCTTGCTCGACGAGCGCGGTGCCGCCGCACACGCCGAATGGCAGACGAGCTTCGACGAGTGGGCGGCCGTGAACCCGGAGCGAAAGGCGCTGTTCGACCGGCTGCAGTCCCGCGAGCTGCCCGAGGGAATCGCGGACGCGCTGCCGGTCTTCGAGGCCGGCAAGGACGTGTCGACCCGGGCCGCGTCCGGTGTCGTGATCAACGCCCTCGCCGCCGAGCTCCCCGAGCTGTGGGGCGGATCGGCCGACCTCGCCGAATCGAACCTCACCACGATCAAGGACGCGAAGTCGTTCATCCCGGCCGAGTGGTCGACGCACGAGTGGTCCGGCGACCCGTACGGCCGCGTACTGCACTTAGGCATCCGCGAGCACGCCATGGGCGCCATCGTCAACGGCATCATCCTGCACGGACCGACCCGCGCGTTCGGCGGCACGTTCCTGATCTTCAGCGACTACATGCGCCCCGCGGTGCGGCTGGCCGCCCTGATGAACATCCCCTCGATCTACGTGTGGACCCACGACTCCGTCGCCCTCGGCGAGGACGGGCCCACCCACCAGCCGATCGAGCAGCTCGCCACGCTCCGCGCGATCCCGAACTTCACGGTCGTCCGCCCCGCGGACGCGAACGAGACCTCGGTGGTCTGGCTCGAACTCCTCCGTCGCACCGGGGGACCCGCGGGTCTCGCGCTCACCCGTCAGAACATCCCGGTGTTCCCCCGCGGCGAGGGCGCGGCATCCGGTGACGTGTTCGCCTCGGCGGCCAACGCCACCAAGGGCGCGTACGTGCTCGCCGAAGCGCCCGGCGGCACGCCCGATGTGATCCTCATCGCCACCGGCTCCGAGGTGCAGCTCGCCGTGGCCGCTCGCGAAACGCTCGCCGCCGAGGGCGTCAACGCCCGCGTCGTGTCAGCGCCGTCGATCGAATGGTTCGCCGAGCAGGACGACGCGTACCGCGAGTCGGTGCTCCCCACCGCCGTCACCGCCCGCGTCTCGGTCGAGGCCGGCATCGGCCTCACCTGGCGCGGCATCGTCGGCGACAAGGGCCGCTCGGTCTCGATCGAGCACTTCGGCGCATCCGCCGACTACAAGACCCTGTTCCAGAAGTTCGGCATCACTGCCGACGCCGTCATCGAGGCAGCACGCGACACCATCGCCGCCGTGGAAGAGGCAGCCACCAGCACCAAGGAGAACGCATGAGCACCCCCACTGAGCAGCTGACCGCCGAGGGTGTCAGCATCTGGCTCGACGACCTGTCGCGTTCGCGGATCACGTCTGGCAACCTCGCCGAGCTGATCGCCACCCGCAACGTCACCGGTGTCACCACGAACCCGACGATCTTCGCGAGCGCGCTGTCGAACGGGCACTCGTACGAGACGCAGGTCGCCGAGCTCCAGGCCGCCGGCGCCTCGACCGACGATGCGATCTTCCGGATCACCACCGACGACGTCCGTGACGCCGCCGACGTGTTCCGCCCGGTGTTCGACGCCACGAACGGTGTCGACGGCCGCGTGTCGATCGAGGTCTCCCCCGACCTCGCGCACGACACCGCCGCGACGATCGCGCAGGCCAAGGAGCTGTGGGCGAGCGTGGACCGGCCGAACGTGCACATCAAGATCCCCGCCACCAAGGCCGGCCTGCCCGCGATCACCGCGGTGCTGGCCGAGGGCATCTCGGTCAACGTCACCCTGATCTTCAGCCTGGAGCGCTACGCCGCCGTGATCGACGCGTACCTCTCCGGCATCGAGCAGGCCAAGGTCAACGGCCACGACATCTCGACGATCCACTCCGTCGCGTCCTTCTTCGTGTCGCGCGTCGACACCGAGGTCGACAAGCGGCTCACCGCGATCGGCACGGACGAGGCATCCGCCCTGAACTCGAAGGCCGGCGTCGCCAACGCCCGGCTCGCGTACGAGCTGTTCGAGCAGGAGTTTGCCACCGATCGCGCGAAGGCGCTGACAGATGCCGGCGCCAACGTGCAGCGTCCGCTCTGGGCCTCGACCGGGGTCAAGGACCCGGCACTCCCCGACACGCTCTACGTCACCGAGCTCGTCGCGCCCGGCACCGTGAACACCATGCCGGAGAAGACCCTCGAGGCCACGTTCGACCACGGTCAGATCGCCGGCGACACCGTCACGACGAACTACGCCGACGCGCACGGGGTCTTCGGTCAGCTCGCCGGCGTCGGCGTGGACTTCGCCGATGTCACCCAGGTGCTCGAAGACGAAGGCGTGTCCAAGTTCATCGCCTCCTGGCACGAACTGCAGGAGACCGTGGCAACGGCCCTGAAGTCAGCGCAGTCGGCGGGCACGGAAAGGGCACAGTGACCGTCGAGATCCTCTTCACCTGACACGTCAAGGCGCTCGTCCACGAGACCCTCCCCGGCCTGATCGCCGACCTCGTAGCGTTGGGGAATCACCGCGGGTGATTCGTCTAGTGGCGGCAACATCGCCGGCGACCCCGGATGGAGCGCCTCGATCGAGCACGTCCGCCCATCGGCTGACTAAAAGACCCTGTTTGAGAAGTTCGGCGTCACCAACCAAGCCGCCATCGCGGCCCCTCGCGGGTACATCGCCGCCCGGAGCACAGATTGACGGATGAACATCATGAGCGCCCCGTTGCGGCACGCGCTGTCGACTAGCTGGGGCTCGTGTGGCGCCGACCCTCTGCGAGGGCGTCTAACGACCACAAGGATCCGCGTCCGCTCACCGGTGCAGCAGCTCACTGACTCCCGAGACGATTTCGTCGGGTCGGAAAGGGTAACGCCCGATCTCGGTCTGGTCGCTGATGCCGGTGAGCACGAGGATGGTTTGGAGCCCCGCTTCAATGCCCGCGACTATGTCTGTGTCCATGCGGTCGCCGATCATTGCTGTGGACTCGGAGTGCGCCCCGATGCGGTTCATCGCGGAGCGGAACATCATCGGGTTTGGTTTCCCGACCACGTAGGGTTCGCGGCCTGTCGCCTTCGTGATGAGGGCGGCGATCGAGCCCGTGGCGGGCAGGGGGCCATCTGCGGATGGTCCGGTCGCGTCAGGGTTCGTGGCGATGAAGCGCGCGCCCGCGCCGATGAGCCGGATGGCTTTGGTGATGGCTTCAAACGAGTAGTTGCGGGTTTCGCCGATGACGACGTAGTCGGGGTTGGTTTCGGTCATGATGAAGCCGACTTCGTGAAGGGCGGTGGTGATGCCTGCTTCTCCGATGACGAACGCGGATCCTCCTGGTACTTGCGCGGCGCAGAAGTCGGCGGTCGCCAGTGCGGAGGTCCAGATGCATTCCTCCGGCACGATCAGTCCGGATGAGCGAAGTCGGGCGCTGAGGTCTCGGGGTGTGTAGATCGAGTTATTCGTCAGGACGAGGAAGGGCTTGTGTTCGTGTGCCCATTGCTTGAGGAGTTCGGCCGCGCCGGGTAGCGCCTGGTTCTCGTGGACCAGGACACCGTCCATGTCGGTCAGCCAGCACTCGATCTCAGCGTGCTGGCGCATCGGCTTCGCCGTCAGGGGAGTGGCTGACTCCCGGGCCTCGCCCAGGAGCGGAAGGGGACGCTGACGGCGAGTGTGGTGTCATTGCACGGACCAGCCGCCGTCAGAGGCCAGGACGACGCCGTTGACGTTCGCGGAGTCGTCGCTGAGCAGCCAGGTGATCGATGCTGCCATGCGGTCCGCTTCGGCCACTGGCGGCATGAGCGCCATGAAGGGACTGAGCCGATCCTGCGCAAACGCGCTGGTCATGCTGCCCTCGATCGCGGTTGCCGTCGGCCCCGGAGCGACCGCGTTGGTGCGAATCCCCGACGGACCGTAGAGGAAGGCCGAGCTTTTCGTGATGCCCACGACCGCGTGCTTGGAGGCGGTGTAGGCGGTGCCGGCTGCGTTTCCGCGCAGCGACGCCTCCGAGGCCACGTTGACAATCGCCCCGCGTCCAGCTTGGAGCATCCCCGGGAGCACCGCTCGACTGAGCGCAAACGTTGCGTCCACATTCACCGCGAACACGCGACGCCACACCTGGTCCTGCGTCTCATGAAGCGGGATCATGCCGTCCATGATTCCAGCGACATTCGCCAAACCATCGACCGCGGCCCCGGCTGCGGTCACGATCGACGCGATGCCATCGGGTGAGGTGATGTCGGCCGTGACGGGGACAATCGTTCCTTGCGGGGACGCGGCGGCGAGGGCGTCGACGCCCGTCGGTGAGATGTCGACCGCGACGACGCGGCCGCCCTCGCGCACAATACGGCGGGCCGTGGCGCGTCCAATGCCCGATCCGGCGCCTGTCACGATGACGGTCTTACCGCGGAAACGTCCCGGAATACGTGAAGTCGCGTCCTCCGTCTCCTCGAGCGGGACTTCACCACCGTTCGCCTGCTTCACGAAGGTGTCGACAAGTTCTTGCGGGAAGGCGCCGCCGCCCAGCTCGACAATCGCCCGAAGGGGCAGCTGGCGTGCCGGGCGCAGCGCTTCCTCGGACTGGCCGGCCTGGGCGAGGATCGCGTGGATGAGTGGACCGCCGACGGCGTCGTCCAGCCACTCCTGCAGGGTGTTCTTCGATGTAAGAGTCAAAATTCTCCTCAGGGCATCAAGTGAATCGGTTGCGTTGGGCGAAGCGGCGCCGACCGGCATCATGGCGCGACTTTGCGCGCGAGAGCGGTCCGTTACTGGGCGGTGACTACCGTTTCAGCGCGAAGGCCGGTGGAGGTCTCGACGACGACGCGGATCTCGCCCGGTCCTGTGGGTCGAACCACGGCCAGCGCGCGGCCGAGGTAGGCCCGGGTGACGCTGGCGGTGTAATCGTCCTCGGTGGCGGGCGCTGCGGTGCCGAGGCCTTGAAGGACGCCACTTCCCTCAACGTGGACCGTGATGATGTCATCTCGGAGGACGTGCACAATGCCGCTGCTGTCCGAGATTGCGATGTCGATGTACGCCAGATCGGTGCTGTCGGCGCGAATCGATTTCCGGTCGGCCACAGCGGTGACCGCGATGTCGGCGGAACCCGTCGTGAGTGAGCTCGTCTCAGATCGTGCTCCGCCGCGGATCGCGGT
Organism: uncultured Microbacterium sp.; assembly: GCF_963524805.1. Classification (GTDB taxonomy): domain Bacteria; phylum Actinomycetota; class Actinomycetes; order Actinomycetales; family Microbacteriaceae; genus Microbacterium. Next base: position 27,692 of record NZ_CAURGG010000009.1, read on the forward strand.
GGCAGTGAGCTCCCCCGGCTGGTACGGCACCTGGAACGTGGCCATCCAGCGGTGGTCTGGGCCGGCCGGAGCCCGTCCCACGACGCTGCCGTTCAAGAGCAGTTCGACTTCGTCGGCGTCGGAGTAGACATCGACAGTCATGGGTGCTTCCTCAAAACCGGACCACGTCCAGCTCTCCGTGCTGTCGCTCCAGGTGTAGAGCGAGGGCTGGAGGTTCTCGCGCGACACGTCTGGACGGTGCACGGCGAGATGAGGGGTCGTGCGGAGCCCCCAGACAATCTCCCGCCAGTACGAGATCGTTCGACGTTGGCCGGTGATGCCGATGTCTCCTGTCATGGAGAGTCGCCACGGGTAGTTCCCGAAGAATGCTTCGTGGGCGGGCTTGTCGGCGCCGAGCCCGGCTTCGCCGATGTACTCCCACGCTGTCCAGGCGAAGTCCCCGATGACCTGGGGTAGGCGCTCCACGAGCGGCCAGATCTTGTCGAGCTGGTTCGGGGTTGCTTCGGTGCCGACCAGGAGACGGTGCGGGTGGCGCTGGATGTCCAGTTCGTATCGAGCGGAGGCGTAGTTGTACCCCGCAATGTCCAGTTGGGACATCGCATCCTCGAGGCGTTCAGTCGCCATGTCGGACGTGACGACGTTGCCGAGGAGATCGCCGAGGTCCCGCATCAGTGAGTTGACGCCGCCTTCTCGTCCCATCTCGGCTTTGATGTCGTGCAGGGAGGTCATCATCGGGTTGACGCCGTTCGTGATGGGGCGGGTGTCGTCGATGGATTTGATGACATCGACCATGTCGCGTCCGAGAGTGGCCCCCCAGTCGTTGCCCGTGTCGGCGACCTCGTTGCCGATGGAGTACATGATCACGCTGGGGTGGTTGTAGTCGCGCGCGAGCATTTCGGGCAGATCTCGCCGCCACCATTCGGTGAGGTCGTGACCGTAACCGAATCCGGCGGTGGTCGACGTCCACCCGTCGGTGAATTCGTCCATCACGAGCATCCCGAGTCGATCACACGCGTCGAGCATGGCTTCGCTGATGGGGTTGTGGGCGGAACGGATGGCGTTGTAGCCGGCAGCTTTGAGAATCTCCACTCGTCGCTCCTCCGCCCGCGCGATGGTGGCTGCACCGATCACACCGTTGTCGTGATGGATGCAGCCGCCCCGGAGCTTGACAGGGTCACCGTTTATGCGAAGGCCCCGGCGTACGTCCCAGTCGAGCACTCGGATGCCGAATCGTGTCTCGTGGACTTCGACGATGTCGCCGCCGACCTTCACCGTCGTACGACAGGTGTGAAGGTGCGGAGCCGAGGGACTCCACAGCCTCGGCGCTTCGACCGTGAAGCGCTGGCGGAGCGTGGGAGAGTCGCCGGGGCGGACACCGAACGTGGCGCTGTCCGCGGCGACGACCGTGCCGTCGGAATCAACAAGCTCAGTGGTCACGAGTGCAGAGCGCAATACTCGATCATCGTTGTCAAGCGTCGTCTCGATCGCGACAACAGCCGTGTCAGGGTCCGCGCTCACCGTCCGCACCCGCACGCCATTACGCGCGACGTGCACCGTCTCGCCAACCAGCAGCCAGACGTCTCGATAGATCCCCAGGCCGGTGTACCAGCGGGCATCAGAGTGGCTTCGACACTCGACGCGAATCTCGTTGGCACCCTTCTTCAGATGCTGATCGATGCGCACGGAGAAGGGAATGTACCCATAGGGGCGTTGCCCCACGAGCGCGTCATTGACGAAGACCATCGCTCCTCGGTAGACGCCGTCGAACTGCAGCTCGATCCGTCGACCCTCCCAGCCTTCCGGCACGTCGAAAGTCTTCACATACTCGACAACGCCGTCGCCGTAGAAGCCCGTCAAGGCACCGGGGACGTTGTCGGCCGACCGTGGCCGCGACACAAGCGCATCATGAGGCAGGCTGACCGGGGTCGGGGCCTCCGCTTGGCCTAGAACCTCCAGGAACGGACTCGTTGACGGGCGGACCGCCCAACCATCGTTGAACCGTGTGCGTTCCACTGAGCTTCCTTACTCGTCAGATTTGGGTGCCGTCCGTCGCTCAAGGATCGAGCTCGAATGATCGCCCTTGCCGATGGTGACGTGGTCCAGGAATTGTTTTTCCCGTACCGGGAAAAACCGTACAAGTGCGACCGCTGTACGTCAAGCGGAACCGTGGCCAGATGAGGGCGGTGACCGCTTTCAGGAGTAGTGCTTGACGCCGCCGGGGGCAGGCGCCTATATTTTCCCTACCCGGGAAAAACAACCCTCGAGACCGGGTGACGCCTACTTCAAGGAAGAAGAATCATGACCGACGCCTCAGCTGAGACCGCTCCGAAGACGGTTTCGAACGCGGTGCAGTACCAGTCCAAGACGCCGGCGCTGCGCCGGTACGTGACGTTCTACTCGATCGCGATGATGGGTATCGCACTGCTCTGGGGGTCGTTGCTGGCGATCCTCATTCCGCTGCATGTTCAGACGATTGAGTTCGCGAACTTCTTCACCGGGGCGGACGCCGGCGTCGACCTGCAGGCGCTCACCACGCTGCAGGCTCAGGTCGATGCCGGGACGGCGACGGCCACTGCGGATCAGACCCGGCTGCTGGGCCTTCTCTCCGCATTCAATGCCGCTCGCGCCACCAGCCTGTCCATCGTGACTTCGGCCGGCGTGTTGCTGGCCATGCTGCTGTCCCCGATCATCGGGATGCTCTCGGACCGGACCCGTTCACGGTTCGGGCGTCGTGCGCCGTGGGTCGCGGCTGGTGGTATCGCCGGCGCCGCGCTGATCTGCTTCCTGCCGGTCTCGCCGTCCATCGCCGTCGTCGTTGTGGTGTGGTCGCTGCTCCAGGTCGCGGTCGGGGTAGCGCAGGGTCCGTTGACGGCGACGGTGGCCGATCGGGTTCCAGAGGAGCGAATCGGTGGCGTCTCGGCGATCACCGGACTGGCGTCCTACTTCGGTGCCATCGTGGGCTCGATCATCGCTGGATCGCTGTTCGCGATCATCGGCTTGGGCGCGTACTACCCGATCGCGATCGTGCTGCTGCTGTCCACGCTCGCTTTCGTGCTCTTCGCTCGAGACAACTCGTCCCGCGGCATGGTCACCAAGAAGCTGCGATTCGGGACAGTCGTGAAGTCCTACGGCATCGCACTGAAGGATCGCGACTACCGCTGGGCATGGATCTCGAAGGTGATCCTGTACCTCGGATACGGCATCAGCTCGGTGTATTCGCTGTACATGCTGCAGAGCTACATCAGCCCTGCGCTCTCCGCCACGGAAGCGGCTCAGACCGCGCCGCTCCTGCTGTTCGCCGCTCTGCCGGGCACGCTCATCGCCATGGCTGTCAGCGGCCGCTGGAGCGACAAGATCCGCCGGCGCAAGCCCTTCGTCATCGCGGCGTCCCTGATCATGGCTGTCAGCTTCCTGGTCCCCTTCTTCTGGCCCACGCTGACGGCACTGTTCATCCAGGTGATCGTGACCGGCATCGGGTACGGCGTGTTCGTCGTGGTCGATCAGGCACTGTTCATCGATGTGCTGCCCGACAAGGAGGCCGCGGGCCGAGACCTCGGGTTGTCCGCCCTTGGGCAGAACCTCGGAAATGCGCTCGGCCCCATCATCGCCGGAGCGGTGGTCGCCATCTTCGCAGGCGCCTACGGCCCGGTCTGGCCGGTCGGGTTCGTGCTCGTCGCCCTGTCCGCGCTGGCCGTCATGCGCGTCAAGGGCGTCCGATGACCCCCGCGGTGCCTGCCCGACGAACACCAGCCCACTTCTGACAACCCCGAGGATTTCTTGACGATGCCGACCGCTCAGCCCACCGCCTTCGACGATGCCGTTGCACGGCTGCGCGCAGGAGCCGAGATCGCGGAACAGACGGAGCTTCTCCTGGCCCAGTTGACGCCCGACGAAAAACTCTGGCTGTTGGACGGCGATGTCGAGTTCTGGGCTGGCATCGCCGAGATGAGCGTCGGTTATAACTTGCGCCCGATCGTGATGGGCGAGATCCCACGACTCGGCATCCCCGGTCTTCGCTTCAGCGACGGACCGCGCGGCGTGGTGATGGGCGCCTCCACCGCCTTCCCCGTCTCCATGGCGCGCGGCGCCACATGGGACGTCGACCTGGAAGAACGCGTAGGGGTGGCCATCGGCCGGGAGCTGCGAGCACAGGGGGGCAACTTCTTCGGCGGGGTCTGCATCAATCTCCCGCGGCATCCCGCATGGGGGCGCGCGCAGGAGACGTACAGCGAAGACCCGTACGTGCTCGGGGAGTTCGGCGCGGCACTGGTCCGGGGTGTTCACCGTAACGCCATGGCGGTCGCCAAACACTACGCGCTGAACTCCATGGAGAACGCGCGCTTCAAAGTCGACGTCCAGGCGGACGAAGCCACCCTTCACGAGGTCTTCCTGCCCCACTTCCGACGAGTCGTGGAAGAGGGCGTCGATGGAATCATGACGTCGTACAACTCGGTGAACGGCGAATGGGCGGGGCAGAACGAGGTCCTCCTCGAGGAGATCCTCCGAAAGCAGTGGGGCTTCGAGGGTGTGACCCTCTCCGACTTCGTGTCCGGCCTGCGCGACGCGGGATTGTCCCTGCGGGCGGGTCTGGACGTGGAAGCGCCGATGCGTCAGCAGCGCGCGACACACCTTCCCACGGACCTGCAGACAGGTCGAGTGACGTGGGAGCACGTTGATCGGGCTGGCCGGCGCATCGTACGCACGCAGCTTGCTCACTACGCCTCCGACCGTGAGCAGGAACCCTCGGCAGAGGTCGTGTTCTCTGCGGAGCACCGATCGCTGGCGCGCGAGGTCGCTGCGGCGTCCATGGTGCTGCTTAAGAACGACGCCGTGGGCGAGGCGTCCGTGCTGCCCCTGGACCCGCAGGCGGTCGCGTCCATCGCCTTGATCGGCCGCCTCGCCGACCTGCCCAACACCGGCGACCAGGGGTCATCCGCTGTGCGATCCCCGGAAGTCATCACGGCGCTAGAGGGCCTCCGCCGCGTCCTCCCGAACGCCGCCGTGCGCGCCGTCCTCCAGGATGACCCCGGAGCCGCGGCGGCCGCGGCCCGAGATGCGGACATCGCGGTCGTCGTGGTCGGGTACACCGCGGAGGACGAAGGGGAGTACGTGGGCGGGGACGCCATGTCCGACCCGGCAGTGCTTGCTCTCTTCCCGCCCTTCCCGGAAGGGATCAACCCTGCGGACATGACCGGAGCCGCCGGCGCGATGGGAGCGGCGGAAGGCGGAGACCGCGCCAGCCTGCGACTGCGCCCGGTCGACGAGGAAATCATCGCTGCCACTGTGGCAGCGAACCCGCGCACAGTCGTGGTCATCGTCACCGCCGGCGCTGTGATCACCGAAACGTGGCGTCACGACGTGCCGGCTATCCTCATCGGGTGGTACAGCGGCGTGGAGGGTGGCCTCGCACTGGCCGACGTCCTCACTGGACGCGTAGATGCCAGCGGCCGACTGCCGTACTCCATCCCGACCACCGAAGAGCATCTGCCGTACTTCGACCGCGACGCCACCAGCATCGTCTACGACCGCTGGTACGGTCAGCGCCTGCTCGATCGCGACGGGCACGCCGCGGCCTACCCCCTCGGATACGGGCTGTCCTACACGACGTTCTCGATCGAAGACATTCGTATCGCCTCTCATGGTGACGAGTCACTGACAGCGTCAGTCCGAGTAGGCAATACCGGGACGCGGGCGGGGCGCCACGTCGTCCAGTTGTACGGATCGACCAATGCCTCGGACTTCCCGGCGCGAGTGCTGTTGGGATTTACGCTGGTTCAACTGGAACCGGGCGAATCCGCGGTCGTCGAGGTGCCCGCCTCTCTCCGCCCGTTGCAGCGCTGGAGCGAAGGCCGGTTCACCTGGTCGGCGCCGGAGGCCGTGATTGAGGCAGCGGCCTACTCCGGTGACCCTGACGCCGCAGTTACGACCATCAAGCTGTTCAAGACAGCACAGTCTGCGACCTGAGGACGTGCCGACTTCATCCCCTGCCCTCCGGGTCGGCGTGCTTGGTGCCGCCAAGATCGCACCGAGCGCGCTGATCACTCCCGCTGCCGCTATCGACGGCGTGCAGATCACCGCGGTGGCTGCACGAGACCCGCTCCGCGGACAGTCATTTGCGCAGAAGCACTCTATCGAGCGCGTTTTCGATGATTACGATCACCTCCTGTCGGACCCACAGGTCGACGCGGTCTACATCGCTCTCCCGGCGGCGCTGCACGCCCGGTGGATGGTCGCTGCTATCGACGCCGGCAAGCATGTGCTCTGCGAGAAGCCGTTCACCAGCAATGCAGAGGCTGCCGAAAGAGTGGCTGTGGCAGGTGACGCGTCCGACGTCGTCGTCATGGAGGCCTACCACTCCGCCTACCACCCCCTTCAGGCCCAGCTGCGGCAGATTCTGGCTTCCGGAGAGTTGGGAAGGGTCATCTCGGCGCGGGCGGTCTTCTGCATACCGCTTCTGTCCAGGAAGGCAATCCAGTGGAACGCCGAGCTCGGCGGCGGCGGCCTTCTCGACGTCGGCTACTACCCCCTACGCCAACTCCGCGATCTTTTCGGTGAACCCACGGAGATACTCGACGCTCGAGCGTGGGCCTCACACGACGTCGACCGCCGCCTCGATGCCCACCTCGGCTTTGCCGACGGCGTTCGTGGCGAGATCATCACCGCCATCATGTCGCCCCGCCGACTCCTGACCTCATCCCTCGAGATCCGAGGGGATGCTGGCCGGCTGCGGGTTACAGCACCGTACGCCCCTCAGTATGGAGCGCGAATATCGCTGCACACATCCCGGGGAAGACGCGGCGAACGCGCGGATCGTCGCCCCAGCTACATCTTCCAGTTGGAGGCGTTCAGAGACGCAGTTCGAGGTGGGGTCAGGCCGCTGACCGGCCCACGTGAAGCGGTCGCTCAGCTCACTGCGATCGACCACCTCTACACAGCGGCAGGAATGGCCCCTCGCCCCAGCGCCCCCTAACGGGATTCCTTCCTCGCCATCAATATGTTTCCGAGCACTGTGAGTCAGGCGAATGCAGACCAAATCTAAACAACGTCAAAGGCGTTCCGCTGTTGAAGTGGCAATCTCAGGGTTCATGGCCAGGCGCCTGGTGACACCGTTACTGGCGAAGCCCCAACAGAGCCGGCGTGACCAGCTCAGCGCCCTTCTGCCTCCTCCGAGCAGCGTCGTACTCTTCGGCGACAGCATCACAGAGGGTGGCGAATGGCAAGAACTCCTTCCCGCCCTGCCGGTGGTGAATCGCGGCGTCAGCGGCGAGACAGCCAGCCAACTGTTGAGCCGTGTCGCCAGTGGGCTCAATCAACCCTCGGCCGTCGTGCTCCTGATCGGAACCAACGACCTTTCCTTAGGTCTCTCCTGCTCGAACATCGCCAACACCGTGCGCCGCATCCTCGACGAAATAGAAGGTGCGTGCCCGGGCACTCCCGTGCTCCTGCAAAGCGTGATGCCGCGATCGTCGAAGTTCGCATCCGAGATCCTTGACCTCAATGCACGCTACAGAAGGTTGGCTGAGACCAGGCCACACGTCGACTTCGTCGACCTGTGGCCTCTCCTCAGCGAGGGCCCGTCCATCCGGCCCACCTACAGCTTCGACAGCTTGCATCTCAACGGGGCCGGGTATCGCGCTTGGGTGAGCGCCTTAGGGCCAGCGCTTGAGCGGTTTAGCACGGGTCGGTCCTCAACTACCCGACACTGACATAGCTGCGGCCCATGGGAAAGTGAAGCTGGGCCGGCAGCGGCCGAACTACTTTGAGCGCCTTGCGACTGATCCCGCGCAAAAGCTCTAGCGGGCCCAAGACATAGTGTGCGCGGACCGCAAGCGTCGCGCGCGGTACTTCGTCACAGGCAACGCTCACCGACGTCCTCCAGCCCGCTGTGGGAGGTGGACCTTGGTCTCCTGCTGGTGGGCGTTTAGCGCGCATCGCATTCCACTGGGGCAGCGGCTCTGTCAAGGCGACGATGAGGCACTCCGACATCTTTTACTCCGTGTTCCGTCGCGCGAGCTCTTGTGCTGCTCGTCCGCCTCGGTGCTCCATTGGTCGGCCAGTGCAGGCGCGGCGGCGACGGACGGGGACGGCCGGCCGCCGGACTCTTTCACCCTCCGCCTTCAGGCATCGCCGCATAAAACGCCCGCTCCGCCGCGCGTCGCTTCTCCAGGTCGCCAACCACGAAGGTGATGAAGTCTTCGTCGCGGTTCGTGATGACGACGTCCTCGACGGTCTCGGCTGGAGACTCTCCTGGCCAAGAGGCTTGCCGGGTGGCGCGGTCGCGGTCGAGACGTGTTCCGCAGTTGGTGACCCAGTCGTGGAGTCGTTCGCGTGCGTCGGTGAAGTCGCGGAGCCACCCGATAGGTGCGGATCCGTGCTGGTCGGGGTCGTAGGCGCAGAGCCAGTGCAGGTGCAGCGCGGATAGTTCCCAGACGAGCTCAGGGTGGCGGTGCCAGAGGGGTGGGATGACGGATGCCGGGAGGCCGTATGTGCGACGAAGCCAGTTCACCCATCGATTGAGTGCGATCCACGCCGTCTCTGCTTCCTCGGCGTTCAGCAGGTTCCAGTTCACCGGGTGGGGTGGGTCGGCCGTCGGTCCGTCGTCCTCATCCGCGTCCGTAGAGCCGAAGCGCGCCGGAGGCCCCTCGGGACTGGGACTAGCTGCGTGAGGCGACATCGTGATCCTCAGAATCCGAGGGCGCGGACGACGCGGCTTTCCCGCATGGGTTCGTTGGCGGGTGCGCCGTGATCGATTGACTCTCTCGCGGGGGCTCCCGCCCGTCGGCCGCGGTCGACGTCGTAGTTGGTGCGAGCGAGGTCGTGGCCGAGCTTCTTTGCGACGAACTCTTCGGCCTCGACGACTTGGCCGTCGCGTTCGACCCGGAATGTCCGGGTGTAGCCCTCGGCTATGAAGCTGTCGCCCTTCGCGAATCTGGCGAGTGCGCGTTCCGCGGTGGCGCGGTAAGCGACCATGTCGTGGAAGCTCGGCTCGAGTTCCGTGAATGATCCGTCATCGTTGCGCCGGAAATGGGGCTGCCCGATCCGCACGTACAGACGCGCGTCGCCGTTCTCCGTGGTGGTCCGCTGCGGATCGGTGGCGATGAAGCCCGAGATGGACTGCTGAGTGTGAAGAGCCATGGGACTGACCTCTCGCGTTACGTGAAGCGGTGGATCCACTTCATGTAAGAGGTGAGCCAGGCATCCCCAGAAGCTAAGTGCCCCCCGGCCAAGAGCCGGATACGCCGCCCGTCAGAGGTAGGCGCGGTGAACGTGCCAATCGCTCGCGGCCTTGTAGAGGCCGAAGACGAATGACTCGCCGGCCTCATCGGTGGCTTGAAATCGCCAGCCGTAGAGCCCCCGCCCTGGGGCGGTAGGCGAGCTCCAGATCGAGTCGCGCAGCCGCGTTGGGGTGTCGGTGAGGCGCCACCGTCGGCGGGCGTAGAACATTCGCGTGGGGATGTCGTCGATCATCCATAGAGTCACTTCGTGTTCTACTGCAATATCGTCCATGACTACCAAGAGTAGAACAAAGCTTCGAGCACATCTAGAGTCGTTTGCGAGGCCGGATGAAGGGAAGTCCGGATCGTGGGCACGAACAAGCGCTAGCCGGATCTCGCAGGCTGGCTCATGGATGAACGCAGACTGAAGCAGATCGCGGCCGCGAATCCACTGCAGACCCTGACCGACAAGGAGCTGCAACGGGACAGCTTGCCGGTGACGCGCGATCCGCGACCGAAGAAGTGCAGGGCGTGGGTGCGGTTCGGGCCGCACGCGATCCTGGTGGCTGCGGAGGTCGTCACGTGGAACGAGTTGGCGTGCGGCATCCAGTTCACCGTTGTTGAGAAGCAGATGCGCTGCTGGGTATGGACTAATGCCGTGACCCTGGTCACGTGAACAGCGCCACTGGGGCACGTCGTCACCGACCTGTCGATGACGTCTACTCCACTTCCTCAGACTCAACGAGAGGAATGTCGATGATTGGGGCGGGCGGCACCTGCAGTCTCGCCTCGAGCACGGCCCGGGCGGCGAGGAGTGCCTTCGCGTCAGGGCGTGAGGTCCAGGTTCGAAGCCGGGTGACGATGGGCGGCGCCGCGCGCAACATGACGAGGCCGGTGCCGAACGGCAGGGTCCTGATCACGTCGGGGGGCATGATGGCGACGCGTCGAATTGAGCGTTGCGAGGATCGGGAGCCGCGATCACCGACCGTGGTGGAATCGGTGATCTCGTCCCGGTCGCCGATGAGGGTGGCGAGGTCTTGGAGGTCGCGGGAGTTGGACGCGCCGCCGAGGATGATCTTGACGATCGAGGCATCCCAGATCGCGCCGGCGGCGTTGTCGCTCCATTTCGAGCGGGCCTGGGTGAGCGACTGCAGGACCGGCATCGTCGTGATCCCGGTGCCGCCACCGTCCGCCATCAGGGTGGGTAACGACGGTAGCGGGGCGAGGTTTCCGATCTCGTCGAGCGCGAGCAGCAGTGGGGGGTCGAGGCGAGCGCCGGGATTTCGCGCCGCGATCCGTCGGGCGGACTCCACGACATCCTCCACGAAGGCCGCGACGAGGGCGGCGGAGTTGTTTGCGCCGGCGCCCGTTGCGAGGAGGTAGAGCGTTCCGTTGCTGCGGAGGAAGGTCTCCGGGTCGAAGGACTCGCCATCGGCGGGGGAAACAGCGGCGAGGACCCGCGGGTCGGCCAAGGCTCCCAGCGCCAGAGACACTCCCTGCCAGATGGAATCGCGGGTGCGGGGATCCGACTCCAGCATGGCCTGCAGCGAGTCGGACCAGCCGGTCGCCGCCCGGGGCTCGTTCACGAGGATCGCCACGGCTTCCGCTGCGACGGCGGGGTCGAGCGTCCAACGGAAGAGTTCGCTGGGCTGTCGGTCGGCGAGGGCGGCCGCGTGCAGGAGCGATTGCAACGCGGTGCGGGTCTTCGCTTCCCAGAATCCGCCCGACTCCACACCGCCGGCCGCCATCCCGGTACCTGACGCGAGGCCAGCCGCACGGATCATCGCGGTCAAGGGGTTCTCGCAGCCCCGGATCGGTGACCAGCGCAGGCCGGCCGGCACTCCATCGGCGAGCTGCTGTGGGTCGAAGACGGCGATGGGGCCGATCCGCGCGCGAGCCCGCAGCGTTACGGTGAGGTTGTCGGGGCGGGTGGATGTCGTCACCACGGCTCCGGGAGCGTCGAGGATCGCGTTGATCACGATGTGCGCGCCCTTGCCCGACCGTGGTGGGCCGATGACGAGGATCGAGTCCTCGACACTCGCCCAGACCGCGGAGGAGCGGGAGTGTCCGATCAGGTAGCCGACGTCCGTGGGCTTCGCGTTCGTCAGCGACGGTCGCAAGTGCGCTGCGCGTTTCATCAGCGCGGACTTGGAGGCCGCTTTCGCGACGTCGTGACTTCCCGCGATTCCAGGGATCCGGTACGGGTCGGCGGTCGACCGTCGATGGGTCCGATGCAGGAGTCGCCAGCCGAGCACGATCCCGCTTCCGGCCACGAGGATCAGCATCGCCACGCAGCCCCAGTACGCCACGGGATTGAGTCCCGGGGCGTGCAGCGCAGCCGCGGGATCGGATGCGTAGAGAACCACAGCGAGGCCGGCACCGATGCCGGCGGCGGGTTGGGGGATGCCGGTCATCCACGCCGCCACAGAACCTGCGACGCGGAGCATCACCGCAAGGCCCGCGCCCGCGAGGAGGAGCCCCAGACCCAGGTTTGTCAGCTCGTCGCCGTGCGAGGTGATGGGCTTCGAAGTGCTCATCTCGTCACCGAACGCGAGTGCTCCATCAGAGGCTGATGTCGGGTTCGAGGCGCCGCGGGCGACCCGGAGATGAGGAGAAGTCGAGGAAGCGATCCGGGCTCGTCGTGTTCGTGGAGTCGAGAAGGTCGGTCGCGTCTCGCGCGTCGGTGACGATAGTCGCGATCCCTTCCTGCAGGAGCCGGTGGCAACCGGCGCTCGCGGCGCTCGTCACGGGTCCGGGTACGGCGCCGATCGGTCTTCCCAGCGAGTGTGCTTGCCCTGCCACGTTGAGCGAGCCGGATCGATACCCGGCTTCGACCACTACGGTGGCGCCGGCGAGGGCGGCGAGAAGTCGGTTGCGCTGCAGAAATCTCCAGCGGGTGGGTGCAGATCCCGGGGGCAGCTCGCTGACGAGCAGACCGCCGGACTCCTTGATCCGGTCGAACAGGGGTTGGTTGCCGACTGGGTACAGCCGGTCAAGTCCTGTCGCGAGGACCGCGACGGTGGCGCCCGGATGCGCTGCCATCGCTGCTTTGTGGGCGGCGCCGTCGATGCCGTACGCGCCACCCGAGATGATGACCCGCCCTTGGGAGGCGAGGTCAGCGGCGAGCTCGGTGGCAATGTGCTCTCCGTAGTTGGTGGCGGCGCGCGCTCCGATGAGTGCGATCCGGTTGGTGGTCGCGCCTTCGAGCCTGCTCGGCCGGCCGCTCAGCCAGAGCGCGATGGGTGAATGGGTGCCGAGCTGCTGCAGTTCCGCGGGCCAGTTGACGTCCTCGACGGTGAGCACGGTGAGCCCGCGACGATCCATGTCCTCCCGGATGCGGTCCCCGTGCCCGGGGTCGAGGCGGGGTGCGAGCCGGCGCCGCCATAGGCCCGCTTCCGCGGGGTCGATCGACCCCGGCAGCGGCCCGCTGGCGCTCACGAGCGCGAGGGTTTCGACGGCCCCCACTCTGGCGATGAGAGCGCCGGTCACGGCGTCGCCGGGTTCGGAAGTCGCGGCCAGGGTGATGCGGGCGAGTCGGTCTTCGGAGAACGAGTCGGCCATGGAATGCCTCCTTTGTGTTGAACAGGTGCGTGGGTCGCACCCGCGGCTATGCCGTCATGCGCGCGGTGGTGTCGAAGACGGCGAGTTCGTCCGGATGCATCTGGTGCTGCACGACGAAGCTGCGGTCCTTCACCCGCCAGAGGCCCTGACCGGTGCCGAGGGCCGGGAGAAGGTTCATCTCGGTGCGGGTCAGACCGAGTGCAGCCCCGGTTGCGCCGAGCTGATCGGGTTCCTGCCGATACACGATGCGCGTCTCGGCGTTGGCCAGGAGCGATGAGGCGAGGGCGCGCATCGCTGAACCGGAGTCGCCGACGTTGTCGAGGTCGGAGAGCTTGTGAAAGATGAGCATGTTCGCGATCCCGTAATGACGGGCGAGCCGCCATTGGGCATCCATGCGCCGCAAGAGCGAGGGGTAAGCCATGAGCCGCCACGCTTCGTCGTAGATCACCCAGCGCTGCCCGCCGGCGGGGTCGGCCAGTGCCGACTCCATCCATGCTGACGAGCAGGTCATCAGAACTGAGATGAGGGTGGAGTTCTCGGCCACCCGCGACAGATCGAGCGACACCATCGGCAGGGACGGATCGAATCGTACGGTGGACGGCCCGTCGAAGAGGCCGGCTAGGTCGCCCGCCACGAGGCGCCGGAGGGCGTGCCCCACGAGCCGGCCGTCCTCGGCCAAGCGGTCGTCACGTCCCGCGGTGGGGGCGGGGGAAAGGATCCGCTCGACGACCATGGGCAGGATCGGCACATCCGCACTGCGTACGACGTCGGTGAGGGCAAGGTCGATCGCGGTGTGCTCCAGTGGCGTGAGCGAACGCTCGAGCACCGTCTCAGCAAGAGCGCCGATCAGGTCTCGCCGACGCGCCGCGATCTGCGCGGCCCACTCCGCGTCGGACAGCGAGGATGCCCGGAGTCCTTCATCGAGCGGGTTCAGACGGTTGCGGAGCCCGTGGCCGAGGATGATCGCTCGGCCGCCGACAGCTTCAGCGACCGCGGTGTGCTCACCCTTGGGGTCGCCGGGGACATACACTCGTCGACCGAACGGAAGCGAGCGAGTGTAGAGCGACTTGGCGAGCGAGGACTTGCCCGATCCCACGATCCCGGCGAGAACCACATTCGGGGCGGTGATCAGCCCACGCTGGTAGAGCACCCACGGGTCGTAGACGAACGAGCCTCCGGAGTAGAGGTCTTGTCCGATGAAGACCCCGGCCGAGCCCAGGCCCGCTTCGGCGAGGAACGGGTAGTGCCCCGCCAGCGTGGCCGAGGTGTCCTGATGCTTGGGCAGGCGCAGCCGACCGGGCGTACGCAAGGCGGCGCGACCGGGCTCGCCGGAGGCGGGCAGGTACGCGGATGCTCGCGCCTCGGCCCGCTCGGCGGCCCACTGATTCTTCGCCTCGCGCGCACCCGCCCTGCGCGCATCGGTCTGGAGCCGGGCGACCACGCGTTCGCGACCGCGACGGTCCCGGCGATGCTCCTCGCGCGGATTGATCAGCGTCGTCGCGTGAAGTTGCTCGTCGCCCGTCACAATGACACGCTCCGCACGTGGTCCTTCAGACCGGGCCGCGGTGACGCGAACCACGCCGGAACGAACCACGACGTGCTCGATGCCACCGGGGTCTGAACCGACTCGACCGGGCGGTGCTCGACGGCATCCCGCTGATCGCGGCGCAGCAAGCTGACGTAACCCAACGTCCCGTTGTACTTCAGCGCGTATCCCATCTCGTGGTCTTCGGCGACCACATCCGTCGGACACGTCGGGATCCCCTCATAGACGTAGCCGTTGATGAGCGCGGCCTCGGTGGTCTCGTCCCCGCGATCCCACTGCACAAGATGGCTGATCGCGGACACAGCACCGTGCTGGTCGATGAGCCCGAGCATCTGGTCTGCGGCCGCGCCCTGCAGAAAGACGACGCTCACCCAGCGCTCAGTGCTGCGTGCCGGCATCCACATGACTTGTCCTGCGTTCTGTGATGCCTGGTCGATGGCTCCCTCGGCGGCGTCGAGCAGCTCGCGCGCACGGGTGAGAGCCCATGCTGCACTGTCTGAGGTTCGCGCGCCCAGTGTCGCGTCTCCGTCATCCGTGCGAGCACGCCCTCGGTAGTGCATGTGTGCGCGTGCGAGCTGGTCGGTGATCTGGGTGAGCGATCGGACCGCGCTGAGGATCTCGCCGATCAGCGGGTACAGATCGGCGGGGTCGTCGATCACGATCGTCGAGTGCGCGAGGTCGCGCATCCCGCTCGAGGCGTGCGCGGCGACGCGGTGGGTGTCTTCGTTGCGTTCCATGACCTTCTCCTATCCACTCGTTCAGCCGAACGCGTCACGCCGGTCGGCAGAGCGGGAGCGCGGCGGCGGTGAAGGCCTGCGCCTGCTGGCCGACGAGCCTCCGTGTCTCGCACGACGCTTGGATTGCGGCTTGTTCGACCGAGGCGACAGCGACATCCAGCTCCGCGTGCGTCGCGGCCGAGATGCAGACGAGACCGATGGCGCGCAGCACGCCGTGACCGGCGGTAAGGTCGGCTTCTTGCTGCAGCACGTCGTCGAACTCGGCGGTGGCCGCGGCATCCTCGATCTGTCCAATGCGTCGCCGCTGGTGCGCGTCGCTGATCAGCTCCGTCTTCTTACGACGGATGTCGCGCGCCGCGTGATCGGAGCGCACCGGAATGTAGTGCAGCGCGAACGTGCGGAGGACGCCGTTCGAGAGCACGAGAGGAGAGATGAAGCCCGGGAAGACCTGCGAGCGGGGCCATTCGCTGATCCACAACACGGTGTGGTGCGCCGTGTCGGTGCGAAGTCCCTCCCAGCTCTCCGCCACGGCCAGCGGCCCGGCATCCGAAAGAGCGCGACCGGTGGAGGGATGCCGCTCCAGATCGAGACTCGCCGCCGGATCGTACGCCGACCTCAGGATGACGGCGAGGTCGCTCGGCCCGAGCCAGTCCCCGACGGCAAGGTCAGCGGCTCGAAGCGCTGCGGTGAGCGCGGTCATCTCCTGCCGGAGGACGCTTCCCGCGCCGCGCATGCCCCCACCGCTCGCACGGATCTGCCGCGCCGCCGCCGCCATGTCCAGCGCGATGCTGACGGTTGTCGCGTGCCGTTCACCGGCAGGCCCCGCGCGCTCGATCAACTCGCGATAGGTCGCGGCAGCCCAACTATCGTCATCAATGCCGTGGTGATGCCACCAGTCGTCCAGCCCCGTACCCGCGTCGAGCAGCGTCCGCTCGGATACCTGCAGCCGTGAGATGCGGCCGGATCGACAGCATCCCGCGAGCACGCGACCCCACCCCGCCACTCGGCGATGCTGCTCGGCCGGATCGAGCAGCACGAAGGCCGGGTGAGATACCGCGAGCACCGCCGTGAGCGTCTGCAGATGCGGGTCGTGGATCATCACCGCGCCTGACTCGGCGTCGAGCCATTCACGGAGGGATGCCGCGTCCCCGGGGAGGGCGAGTGTCCCGACCGGGCGTGGACGCTCGACCCGTTTGCGGTAGCTGAGCTGCCCGAAGAACACGCGGTGCGCCCACCGGTAGAGGATGGGCGTCCACTCGACGATCTTTCGGCCCTCGACGCCCACGGTCGCGACGAGAAGTGCCGACCCCCAGAGCGGTGCGGTCCACATGACTGCAGTCGCGCCGGAGGTGTACAGCGACACAACGACCGTCACAAGAGCGATCGAGACGGCGATGAGCTGCGGAAGGGAGAGGCCCAAAAGGATGTCGCGGCGGGCGAGGCGGGAAAACTGAACCGGGCCCAACTCGAAGCCTGAGTCCGAATTCGGTCGAGTCATGGCCTCGGCCCTCCTTGTCTCTCTGGCAATCGCCCGGGTGGGCGGGGTGCCGATGACGCGTGCGGGGGCGCGGCACCGACTGCGGGCGCGTCATGCAGATTCCCGACCGCACGATTGGTCGGCGGGGGAGCAGCCGCACCGGCGCCGTCGATCGGGGCATCCGCCGACCGTGCGACCGCGCCGCCCACTTTCGGCCCGGCAGTCGCTGCCCCGTGAACCACAACCGCGCCGGCGACGATGCCGGAGCCGACCGCGCCCGCCGTCGTTGCCCCGCCCGCGGCAGGGGCGGCGCTGGATGCTGCGCCACCGCCGGTAGCGGAGGCACCGCCGGTAGCGGAGGCACCGCCTTTCCCGGCAGCGCCCAAAATCTTCGTCGCATTGTCGGCCATGGGCGCGCTGGGAACAGGGACGGGTCGGTTGAGTGAGGACTTCGCTTCCTGCTCGCTGGCCATCGCGTGGTACATGTCGAAGCCGACGAAGCTGAGGAACTTGTAAGTGATGTACGGAGCGAACGCAGCGATGAACATCAGCACGATTCCGGCGATGGGGTCGCTGATCGACGCCACGTCCGCATCGATCGGGGCAGACACCTGGGCGACGGCCACCAGGAAGATGACGACCAGGACGAGCTTGGACAGGATCAGCGCGAGGACAAACGCGGCCCACTTCCCGAACCACCCCTTCGTCGTGTCCCAGGCGGCGCCAGCGAGCGCGATCGGACCGAAGACGATCGCGACCAGCAGAAGCGCCTTCCGGATCAAGAGAGAGAACCACACGATCGCGGCGGCGCTGATCGCCAGGCCCGCCAGGAAGATCGTGACGATCGCGCCGACGCCTGGCGTCGCGATGTTGATGGCTGCGAGCCCGCCGACCAGGAGTGCGATCCGGTCGCCGATGCCGGCCATCGTGTTGCCGGTCGCTTGCACGATGCCGACGGCGAGTTGATCGGTGATCTCGAGAAGCAGGCCGGTCACGGAGATGACGACGAACGATCCCAGGATCGCTTTGGCCAGTCCGAGACCTGCGCGCGAGAGAGCACTGGGGTCGCGTCGCACAAGTCCCGTGATCAGCTGCAGGCAGAAGAAGATGAGCGTGACAAACACGGCTACTCCGAACAACACGTTAAACACGGCCACATACCCCGGAGCACTGATGTCGACGAAGGTCGTACTGTCGAACGCGCTCCAGACTGCTCCGAACAGCCAGGCGGCCGCCGACCCCATCGCATAGGCGAGCCAGTCGAACGGCGCGGCGATGAGCGAGGCCGTGCCGTCGCCCACCGCCGTGCAAACGGTGGCGATCACTGGTACATCGCAGACGCTGCTCATCGGACGCCCCTCGACCGCGGACGAGCTCAGACCGTCTGTCCGACGGCCCAGAAGAAGTTGACGAGCGTGACCGCAGCGCCGCAGACGATCGCGGCACCGCAGGCGACGAGCACGCCGGTCTTTCCACGCGAGGCCAGGTGAGGGTTGGACGAGTTGGCACCGAAGCCCCAGACGACCGCCGCCACGATCAGCGCCAGGACCGCAAGTACAAGGCCGATGGTCATCGCGGCGCCGACGATGACGCGAAGCTGCTCGATGCCAGGAAGACCTGTGCCGTTCGGGGTGATGTCGATCACGATGCGCTCCTCGATTGACGGAATGAGTGTCGAAAGAGAGGAGCGCCCGTGCTGCCTGGCGTAGCGGGGAGAGTGTTACAGGCCAGCGCCGATGCCGAGCAGGAAGTTCACGAGGGCGACTCCCGCGCCAGCCAGAGCAGCCGTTCCGCATGCGAGCCAGACGCCCGTCCGGGCGCGAGCAGCGGTCTGGTAGTGCCCATTGCTTGCGGCCAGGGCCCATATGACGGAGCAGACCACGAGCATGAGCACTGAAATGATGAGGACGAACATCAGTAGCGCGCCGACGATTTCGCGCAGGTGGGCGGCGCCGCCTACAGCTCCGAAGTCGGGGAACACGTCCATGGTCAACCTCCGGACGCGATGCAGCCGGCGGAAACAACACCCGCACCCGCGAGGCCCTCGGCGCCGTGTTGCGCGAGCCATTCGACGGCATTCACCGACGGGGAGGCGGCCCCGCCCGGGTGGATCTCGAGGTGCAGATGCGCGCCCGTCGACCGCCCCGACGACCCCACCTCGGCAATGTGCTCGCCGGCCGCGACCGTACTGCCGACGCTCACATGGACGCCGTCATCCCACATGTGTGCGTAGTACGACGCGACGGGCTCGCCGCCCACGGTGTGCTCGATGGTGATCAGATTGCCGTAGCCGCCACTGTGGCCGGCGAAGGTGACGACGCCGTCCGCGATCGCGAGGATCGGGGTCCCGGCGGGCGCTGCGAGATCGCTGCCCTCATGGAAGGTGCGTTCGCCGGTGAAGGGGTCGGTGCGCCAGCCATAGCTGGAGGTATCGGTGTAGGTGCCGGCAGGGAGAGGAAAAGCCACCCGGGTCGTCTCCGGCACTATGACGTCACCGCCACCCGCCGTCGATCGTGCCCGGGTGAGTGCTTGCAGAATCGCCTCCGCGACCGGTTGGTAGTTCTGGTACCGATCCGGGTACGCGCTGACTTCGACGGACTGAGCGGCGACGCCCGGGTCGAGCGACTGCCATCCTGCAATATCGAGCAGACCCCGTGGCGACCCGCCGTTCGGACCGCTCGGCCCTCCGAAGAATGCTCGCGCCTGGTACATCGAATCCATCAAGTCTTCGACGCCACCCCAGCCCGCGGCGGGCCGCATCTGGAAGATGCCGAGCGAGTCGTGATCCGAGCCATCACCGTCGTTGGGATACGCGACCGATTCTGGGTAGGCCGCCGAGTTTGCCAGCATCCGAAGTGTCGACTCGGTAAGCCCAGCCATCAGTGCAACGAGAACCCCCGCGCGACCGACACCGGGCGTCTGCGCGCCGACCGTGATGATCGCCCCTGCATGCGTCAGCTGTTGCCTGTTGAGGATGACGGTGTGGCCTTCTCGGGTTTGGGTCGTCAGCGACTCAGGGATCGGGCCGACGAGCAGGTTGGAGACGGTGCAGGCGGTGATGCCTGGGCTCATGAGAGTCGCGACCGTGACGAGTCCCACGGAGGGTGCGGCGAGGACGAGGACGAGAAGGATGCCGAAAAGCTTCGCCATCACATCACTCGAGTGGCTCGTCCAGGCGAGAGAGCCGAAGCAGACGGCAGTCCTCGGCACGCGGACACGCCATGAAGACAGTGAATGTCACGGCGCTTTCGGTGGCCGTCGGCTGGTCGGCCCATGTGCCGGCGCGATGACGTGTGCCCGCGATCGTGTACGCGATAGCCCCCGGCGGAAGCTGGCCCTGCGTCGCTTGCGCGACAGCAGTTGACCAAGAATCCGGAACGCGTACGGAGCCGATCGTGAGCCACTGCCGGGTGCCATACGTACTGATCTGCTCCCACTGCTCCGGCGAGGGCATATACGCGCGAACGTCGGATGCCAGCCCCGCAACTTCCTCGTCATCCCCGACGTCGATCAGTACCTGCGCCCATTCAGAGGGTCCTGCGGAACTCCGGGTGTCCCAGGTGAAGAGCCGGGCTGCCACAGTGCGGGCGAACAACTCGGAGTTTGGGGAGGACGCAAGTGGCCGCGGCTCTGCAACGCGCGCGGTAGCCGGCGCAATGGTGTCCGAGCTGGTTGGCGTCGCCGAGTTCCGCGTTGCGGACGGTCCTCGAGGAAGGCCATAGACCCCGACGCCCACGAGGAGGGCCAAGATGCCGATGACTGAGATGGTCATGGCCACAATCGTTCGGCGGCGGCGCACAGCGTTCATTTGGTATCCCGTCGAGTCGTACCGCAAGGAGTCGAGGGAAAGGTGCGCGCGCACACCCGGGAACGATTCAGCCGACGCGTCGCTCGACGGTTGATGCGTCTCGGCGAAGTTCACGAACCCGAGCAGCGAACGCGATCGTCCCGTCAAGGGTCTGCTCGAACCGCTGCCATTCGTCGTCGGTGAGACCGGAAGCGATCACCGAGGGGTCGTAGGTGTCCCACCAGTCGGCAAGGTCGTCCCACGTGAAGACGAATCGCTTCAGCTCGGCGGGTATGGGGCGCCGAGCGAGGCTGATCGCGGGCCGATCGACCTGGGCGCGGCCGAGCGCCTTGATTGCGAACTGCCGGGGGTCTTCACCCCAGGATGGCTCGTTGCCTTCCCGGATCTGCGTCGCAGCCTCGGCGGCGGCCGTCCGCGTATCGGGCGACTGATCGGTCGAGTCCGCCACCGCGTCGAGTTCTGCCAGAACCTGAGTCCCGCTCACTCTGCGGAAGGCCGGCAAGACCGGGGCCCCGCCTTCGATGGCGGCGAGTTCAGCCTTCGCTCGATCACGGATTTCAACGGTGACGGTCTCGTCTGAGGCGATCTCCTGCAATCGACCGATGCGCTCGAGCGTGGTGAACGAGCGGCGTCCCGTGACGAGCAGTGCGGCCTGGGTTCGAGTGTCTCCATCGTTCCTCTTGGCCGGTGCCGTTAGAGTAACGGCACCGCTCGGACCAGTGCCTTCGGCGCTGGCTCCGAAGCGAGACGAGCTCTGGCGCCGCGCGGCATCCTCGACCAGCAGTGCCTTGCTTTCTCGGTAGAGCGCGGCGGCTTCGGTCGGTGACAGCGGCTTGTGGAGTGCGTTGTCATCCTGCTCGGCCAGGAGCTGCGTGAGTCGATCCGAGATGCCGGCCCGTACCCAGACATTGACCGTTCGGACGCCCAGCTGACGCAACGCGGCGAGTCGTCGGGCGCCGCACACGAGCAC
Source organism: uncultured Microbacterium sp. (assembly GCF_963524805.1). GTDB lineage: Bacteria > Actinomycetota > Actinomycetes > Actinomycetales > Microbacteriaceae > Microbacterium. Next base: position 49,006 of record NZ_CAURGG010000009.1, read on the forward strand.
GCCTTCCGGTGTGACGGTGATCGGCTGCAGCAACCCTCGGTGGTCGATCGAGTCGGCGAGGGCGTCGATGTCGCCGAGGTCGAGGCGGTGCCTCGATCCGACGCGGATAGAGTCGACGGACCTCTCAAGCTCGACGTGGCCTTGTTGCTTCATGATCGTCGGCAGGGCAGATTTCTGAGGAGGTCCGTAAGGAGGCGATCGTCGTGCAGAAGGGCTTCGAGTGACTCCCCCACCAAGAGACGCAGAAGGATTCCGCGGCCGGCCGCCGTGTGCTCTTGAGCGGGATCGGGGCAACCGAGCAATGCACGGAGCATTGCCCGCCATGAGGTCTGACGGAGGTCGAGAAGCACTCGAGCAGCGTGGTCGCGCCGGAGCTGCTCAAAGGCGGATGCGCGAGAGGTAGCGTCGGCGAGCCGAGCACAGATGTACTCCACCCCGGCGCGAGCTGTGTCGGCCGGCCAACCGACAAGGTTGAGCAGCGCGATCGTGTCCTCGACCGCCGACTCGACCAGCGAGGATCGGTCGTCATACTCGTCGTCCGGAGGGTCGACTCGGAACGCGGGGTGATAGTCGACGAGCGCATTCTCGCGGTCGCTGAATCGCTCCGCGTCATGGAACACGGAGTACCGCGGCCGGCGGGCCTGGTGGACGGAGCACATGAGTCCCCGTGCCCGCTCCTCGGCGACGCATGTGACCTGCACAGCCCGCGTGACGATGGCCCAGGGATCCTCGGCACGACGCGTGGATGCCCCGCGCATGGCATCGAACGCGAATCCGGCCGCTTCCCAGGGATCCAGTCCATGTTTGCGCGCGAGCGCCGCATATCTGCGCGCCACGTAGGTCATTAGCTGTGCGACTTCTGGATCGGACCGCCATGAGGAGCCCTCGCTGCCGCTGATTCGTTCGAGGACTGCGCGCAGGCCTTCAGAGTCCTCATACGTGAGCTCGCGCTCCCTGATTGAATCTTGCATCGATGCACCTCCTGTTGAAGAGGTGCGCGCCGCGTCCTCCGCACGGCCGACCGACCATTGGCTGGAGTCCGAATACATCTCGTCACCTCGATCCGAGTGCCTCGTGCCCGCTGCGCGGACGGCTCCGACCGAACGCATCGAGCGGTGGCAGCGATGAGCTGCGATCACGGGTCGCGCGGCGCGTGACATCCGCGGGGTGTCGCAGGCGACGCGCGAGCTCCGCCTCGAAGTCGATGCCGCGGCCCGCGACTCGGCCGGCGCCGGAGCTGATCAGGTCAGAGATGCGGACCCATGCGACTCCGCGGTCAGACAGCTTCCGGCGAGGCGCCTGCGCCTGCTCTTCGGCACTATGGAGAATGCGGCGATGCGCGTCGTGCTCAAGGCCTTCCGGCATCCGATCGGTCGGCCGATCGCCGATCGGCTCCCGACCCCCGTCCGCTCCCTCGTCATATTGGTCGTCCATCGCTCAGCCCCCTTCTGGTAGTACGTTCTCCGGTTGCGGTCCAGCCACGTGGTCTCGAAGCCATCTGCCGACGGTCGAGGGGTGCACGCCGAGGTGTCTGGCGATCGCTCGGTTCGACCAACCCGATGCGTGCAGCTCCACGGCGCCCACCGGTCCAGCGCTGGAATCTGTCGGTGGCGTGGAGTCGACGACGTCGAGCGTCATTTCCGCCTTGAGGGGCGCGCTCGTCAGCGAGAGCGCGGGGACAGATGCGTGCCGAGTCAGCACCGAAGTGAGATGTGTGATCGCGAGCAGGACGAGCGGAGGGATCGCGGCGACTGCGGCTGCCAGCACGAGCGGCACCTCGGATGTCGCGGTTACGACAGCATGCAGAGCATTGCCGGTGACCGAGATCAGGGCGCCCGCGAATAGCAGCATCCATGGGTACCACGCACCACGTGACCCACCCAGCACGACCACGGCTACGGTCGCGACGACGATGATCCCATCGACGATCAGTGGCCAGGCCCATGCTTGCTCGGCGGCCAAGCCGGATCGCCGTGCGAGGTCGGCCAGTGAGGTGAAGGACAGCCAGAATGCTCCGGCCGCGATGAATACCGTCCCGACGACTGCGGTCAGCATGGCGAGCCGGATCCCGCCTGGCCCGGTTCGGTTCATCCGAGCCCCCTCGGCTCGTTGCATGACGCGGACGGAGGGGTGTGATTCGTGGCTCGTGGAGCCGTGCCGTCGCGGCGGGCGGAGTGTGTGTGGCGGCACGCTGAGGAGACGGTGCGCTCGACTTCCTGCGCGTCCAGTCCGATGCGCTCCGCAGCTGGACCGAGAACTTCGACGATGGCCTCTGCGATCACGCCCGATTCGCTCAAGCGGCACGCGGCCCAGAACAGCCCGTGGTTGCGCTCTCCCTCCCGCAGCCTCGCCATCCAAACAGCGAGAACTTCGCCGCTGACTGGGCCCGCCGCGGCGCGTTCCTGCCGGACTGGCCGGGGTTCGAGGAACTCTCGCAGTGCGACGGCGTCGATCGGCTGCGCAGGCGCGGACGAGAATGAGAAGGGGCGATAGGCGGCTACTCCGCTCTGCACCACGGCGACCGAAGGGGGCACGATCACGTAGCCGCCGTCGCCGCGGAAGTCGATGTGCGCGCCCGCTGCTTGCCAGCATCGTTGCGGGTCTGCCCCCGTAGAGGGAAAGTAGATATGCATGCCGCCCGACGGCGTGCGAACGCGCGCAATCTCGCCTTCCAAGAGACCCTCGTCGACGGCGCGGTGGAGCATAGGGAAGCCGGAGGTTTCGCCTTTGACATCGACATCGACGACGTCAATGCCCGAGAGTCTTCCGGTCGGCATCCCGATATTCGCTTGAGGCCAGCGTCGCCACCAATCGGAAGCCGCGTTGATGTCGCGAGTGGCGTCGAGATAGCCGGCGCGAGTCAGCGGTCGTTTGCCGCCGGCTTCACAAGGGAAGATCGGCAGGCCCGCCGCAGCGAACTCATACGCGGCCTCGCAAGTGCCGAGGCGAGCGACCGTCATGAGCACATCGGCGATGCTCATGCGAGCCCCCGCGCTCCGACGGGCAGCGCGCCGCGTCGACTCGGTGGCCGGGTAGCACCCGCACGAGAGAGATCTGCGGCGGGCCTCGAGCGATCCAGACCTGGCGGATCTCCTGCGCCGACCTGCTCGGTAGGAAGCGCGTCGAGGATGGCGATTGCCGCACGCCGCACCCGTTCCCCAGTCCGCTGCACCACGGCTACCGCATTCGCATCCGGTACCGCGGTCGCCCATCCGGCGACGTATGGCACTGTGTAGCCCCGGGTGTCCATGCCGTGCGCCGCTGCGATCATGAGCGCGACGGACTCGGCCTCGACCTCGCCGATACCGCGATGCGTGAGCCCACTGTGATCCGGACCATGCAGCCTGATGTGCGCGAGTTCGTGCGCCAGGGTCTTCGTCCTGGCGGCGTCATCCATATCTTCTCGGATCGTCACTCGACTGTTGACGAAATCGGTCTCGCCGTTGGCGCCGTCGATGCGAGCCTGGTCCGCGACGAGCGACAGGCTGAATCCCTCGGCGTAGATCAAACCCGCGAGTCCATCCCACAGGCCTGGGGGAGCTGCGCCCTGGAGGAGCTGGGGGCAGGGCTGCTCGGGAATCGGCGCGCCGCTCGTCTGGGCGACGTCCCACACGTAGGCCGGCCGAGTGCCGATCACTCCGGATCGCACCGCCTCGCCAGGTTGTGGGCGCTCGCGCAGTTCCAGTCGGCGCCAGGACGAGACATCCATCGGTGTAGAAGTCGCGAATCGCGCCGTCCTGGGGGCGAAGATCATGTAGCCGTGCTGGCCCGCGATGACCCTGCGCCCGAGGTCCTCCCACTGCTTGAAGCCTGCAAGGTACCTCGGCATCGGCTCCGACGCAGTGCCGGCTTCGAACGCAGCACTGTGCTGCGCCCAGATCAGCAGCGTGTTGTTGAAAGACCGCGAGCGGAAGTTGGCCGCGAACTCGAGTGCGCGCTTCCAGTCGTCGCTGTCGATGAGGGCTTCGACGGATTGCACGAGTCGGTCGTGCAACTGGCTGAGCCTGGATTCGGAATCGGACCTTGTCGACTGGTCGGACACGGCGTTTCACCTTCCCTAGTGACGGCGCGCCGCGATGTGCGCTACGTGACACGTAGGTGCTCCATGGGGAGCAGAAGAGGCACTCCGTCAGACCGCAGCGCCGTGGCGGGGTCATCAGAATGGGGGAGTGCAAGCTCTGGTCATTCGACAGGTGGCCGAGCGACGCGCTGTGAGTGCCGGCGGGGTGGCCGACGCACTGCTCAATCGAATCCGGCCCTTGGTCTCCTCCAATTGAGCATGCTCAATGCTCGCCTGCTCCTGGTCTAGCACCATCAGTTGAGCATGCGCAATACCTTGTGTTGATCATGCGCAACGAGTAGTTTGAGCATGCCCAACCAATGGGCTGCGGTATCAACCGCGCGACGATGCCTTGCCTGCCCGAGGGCGATGGGTGGTCCAGTAGACATGACAGAAGACGAAAATGGAGCGGCGGCGGCCGATCTTGCGAGGCGCCTCAGGCTCCTGCTGGATGTCTCCATCGCGGAGTCCGGCGCCGAACCGACCTATGCGCAGATTGCGTCGTTCCTCGAGGCGCGGGGAGCGAACCTCTCGCGATCGCGTTGGACGTACATGGTTAACGGGCACCGTTACGTGAGGGATCCCCTCATCGTCGACGGATTGGCGGCGTTCTTCGACGTCGATGCGCCGTTCCTTCTGGGTGAGGAGGGGGCGCCGATCCCCGAGAAGGTTCACGCGCAGCTCGATCTTGTCCGCTCGATGCGCGCCGCGAAGGTGAAGTCCTATGCTGCGCGCACACTGGGCGATGTTTCGCCGAAGGCGTTGCAAGCGATCAGCAAGTTCCTGGATGAGGACATGACACAAACCTGAGCAGCGCCCACGCCGGTCCTCGCCGCCGACCGCGCGCATGCTCCCGGAAGGGAGTGATGACACGTGAATATCGAACGGACTGTCTCTACAGCCATGGAAGATCTCGCGCTCGGCAGCGCCTTCACTTTCGATGATTTGGTCAGCGTCCTTCAAGAACGTCGTCAAAGAACTCTTCGAGTAGTCGAACTGGCTGACCTCGGCGAGCAGGACGGGATCTGCGCTCTGTGGTTCGTGAAGGAAACCGAGGACATCGTCATCCACGCCCCAACCGAGTCGCTCCTGCACCGCCAGCAGTTCGTCCTGCATGAGTTCGCGCACATGCTCCTGGGCCATGGTGACGACGAGGACTTCTCCAACGACGATTCATTGCTTCCCGACATCCCTCCGCGCACTCGTCGACGCCTTCTGGCGAGGAAGGATCTGGACAGCGAGAGCGAGATCGCCGCCGAGTCGCTCGCTGATCATTTGGCAGCCGCCATCAGAGGGTCGGCGTTCGCGGAGTCTCGCTATCTGGAGATATTCGGATGATCCAGCCGATCATCGCGGCGCTGATGTGGGTCCTGGTGATCAGCCTGCTCGTCCTTCGCCGCCGGCGAGCAGAACGCAGCATCACCTATGCGGCGACCACGATCGCTATCGCCATGACCCTCGGCGTTGACGCCGTGTATGTGCCGGTTGATGCGGCATTGGGCGGTTCGAACATAGGGACCCTGATCGCGGATGCCGCACTCATGGTCGGCCTCTTCTTCCTCGGTCGCGGCATCATGAAGGTCGCCGAGTATCACCCCCTTCCTGTGCGCATCGCACTCGGCCCGATCACACTGGTCGCCGCGCTGGTGGGCATCGTGGTGGCGTTCTCGCTCATCGACCGAGGATCGTCCACCACTAACTTCATGCTCGACCTCGGAGCCCAGCCGGCTGCGGCCGCTTACTCGATCATCCAGTTCACGTACTTCGGAGTCGTGATTACGGCCATGGCAGCGGTCGCGATCCGCCAATATCGGCTTCGCAGCGGTATCCAGCGACTTCCCGCTGCCTCAATCATCATCGGCGCCCTGCTCGGGGTGGCGCTGAGCATCGTCGTCATCGTGATGGATGTCGCACACCTCACCGGGAACCTGGAGCTGATGCTGACGGTCGGGACCCTCTATTACCCTCTGTTCTTGCTCACATTCGCCTTCCTCTGCGTCGGCCTGGCCGGTCAGCCGTTTCTGCGCTACATGGCTGAAAGGACGCGACTGGCGCGCACGCGAGACTACGTGGAGCAGCTCTCGCCGATGTGGGATGCCGCGAACCGAGTCCGCCCAGGGTTGAGCCAGCGCGGCCCGACGACCGTCCGGCCGGAGGACCCGGAGACGGTGCTGCACCGCGAAGTGGTCGAGATCCGGGACGCGATGATCGATCCCCGAGTGACGTTCGATCCGACGATCGATGACCGCCAGCTCCTGGAACGCGCGGAGGCGCATCTGCTTGGCTCGGACGCGCGGTGAGTCGGTCTTATTGCGGAAGAGAGGTGCGGTCGGTGAGAGTGCTGGCGTGGACGATCGGCGCTGCGGCAGTCTCAGCGATCGGCCTCGGCGGAGTTATCGCCCGCCGGCTGACCGCGCCACCGTCGGCTCGACGCTTCGATCTGACGGTTCGCAATGTCGAGCAGGAGGATGACGGCGTCTTGGTAGTACTTGACCGCACACGGCAAACGACGGCTCGGGGCCGGTACTTCTTGATGTTCGAGGCGAGCGGCTGGGCGCAGCTCTCCGAGGAGATTCTCGACCGCGGGCCGGATCTGGTTGCCAGTCGGCTGACGGTGACGTCACCGGGGCTCGAACCGTCCCGCGGCGATCGAGCGTCGTGGAGCGGGATCTTCTTCTCGACTCCAGCAGAGGCCGAGCTCTCGGCAACGGACGTGCGGATCTCGACACCCGCGGGTATGGCGCCTGCGTGGCTCATCGAGGGCGATGGGGACAGCGCGACGACCTGGGCGATCCACATTCATGGGATGGGCAGCCCTCGCTCGGGCACCCTTCGCGGAGCACGTCTCGCCACTGAGCTCGGCTACACCTCCCTGATCGTGAGCTACCGGAACGACGGCGAGGGTCCGCTCATCGGATCGGGCCGATCGATGCTCGGCGCGGCCGAGGCCGACGACGTCGATGCAGCCGTGCAATTTGCACTCGACCATGGAGCCCGAAGAATCGTGCTCTTCGGCTGGTCCATGGGGGCTGCTATCGCATTGCAGCTCGTCGCCGGTGCAACGCGCCGAAGCCAGGTCGATGCCCTCGTCCTCGAGTCACCCGTCCTCGATTGGGTCGCGACGCTCAAGGCGAACTGCGTTCGTGCCGGCCTACCAGCATCGGCTGCGCTGCTCGCCGTGCCCTGGCTCACACTCGCTCCGCTCTCGCGGGCGCTCGGACTCCAATCCCCAATTCCCCTTCGCGCGCTCGACTGGATAGCGCGGGCCCACGAGCTCAAGACTCCGACGCTCGTCCTGCACGGCACCCGCGATGATTCCGCGCCCCTGAGCGTCGCGCGTTCATTCGCCGGGTTGCTTCCCGACACCGTTCAGCTCGAAGAATTCGATGCCGCTCACACGATGACCTGGAACTCCGACCCCGACCGTTGGCAGACCGTGGTTTCGTCCTGGCTGAAGGCTCAGTTGCCGCTCGACTGAGGCGAACCGCAGCGTCCGTGAGGTCCCGTTCGATCTCGAGGCTGCCCGCTCTCAAAAGGTGCCACGCCTCTTGCAGATCGAGGATGTGCACCTCCTCCGTGAGGAGCGGAGGTGCCGCGGTGACGGTCTCGATGCGGGTCATGAGCGCAGGCGATGGGTACAAGTACTTCCTCCGCACCGTCGCCGCCGGAGACGGAGCCCGGTCGCTCTCGACTCCACTGACTCGGTACTACAGCGAAGCGGGCACCCCGCCGGGCCAATGGATGGGGGCCGGCGTCGCCTCGCTGACAACCACCATCAATGTTGGCGACACCGTCACCGAGTCCCAGCTGCAGCTGCTGATCGGGATGGGGCGGCATCCCGTCACGGGGGAGCCGCTGGGACGCGCGTATCCCCAGTATGGGAACGCTCGCGACGAAGGTGAGGCGCCGGCATCCCATCGACGAGCGGTCGCCGGCTTCGACTTCACCTTCTCCATCCCGAAGTCGGCGAGCGTCTTGTGGGGTGTTGCAGACGCAGCCACGCAAGCGCTCATCGTCAACTCACACCACCGCGCTGTCGCGCACGTTGTTGCCTACATGGAGCGCGAGGTTGCAGCCACGCGTACCGGTGCGACGGCCGGCGACGGGGCGGTTGCACAAGTGAGCGTCAAAGGGGTCATCGCAACAGCCTTCGATCACTTCGACAGCCGCGCGGGCGATCCACATCTGCACACTCACGTCGTCGTGAGCAACAAGGCGCAGACCGCACTCGACGACAAGTGGCGCTCGCTCGACGGTCGACCGCTGCATGCGGCGGTCGTTGCGCTCTCGGAGTTGCACGAAGCGATCTTCACCGACGAGCTGACCCGTGCGATCGGCGTGCGATGGGAGCCGCGAGATCAGGGCCGTGACCGAAACCCGGCGTGGTCGATCTCTGCTGTCCCCGAGGAACTTATCGCCCACTTCTCGACGCGATCGCAGGCGATCGACGATGAGACCGACCGGCTGATCGACTCGTTCGTCACGGCGCACGGGCATCGCCCGAACCCGGCCACCATCATGAAGCTGCGCGCGCAAGCGACTCTCGCCACTCGCCCGGAGAAGCACGTCCACTCGCTCGCTGACCTCAGAACGGGATGGCGGCAACGTGCGACGCAGGTCCTCGGCAGCGATGCGACACTATGGGCCGAATTGGTCGCTACGCAAAGCGATTCGCAAGTTCCTCCGATGCACGCAACCGACCTTTCCCTCGACGCCATCGCCACTCTCGGCGAGAACGTCATGGCTGCAGTCGCCGAGAAGCGCACAACCTGGCGGCACTGGAATCTCGTCGCCGAGGCTGCACGCCAGACAAGGCCGATGCGCTTCGTCTCGGCATCCAATCGCGAGACGGCTGTCGAGCTCGTCGCCGCAGCCGCCGAGAACGCGTCGCTCCGACTCTCGCCGCCGGAGATGGCCGAGAGTCCCCTCGCGTTCCAGCGTTCCGACGGTTCGTCTGTCTTCCGAGCCCGGCGAAGCGCTGTCTACACAGCCCGACTCCTGCTCGATGCGGAGTCCCGCCTCCTTGACCGGGCTCGCGACATGAGCGCGCCCCGTCTGACCCCCGCATGGTCATCCCGATCTCGCAGGCAAATTGGCAATGAGGCACTATCGCCCGATCAGGTCGCGGCGTTGAGCCAGATCGCGAACTCCGGACGCACGGTTGATCTTCTTGTCGGCGCCGCCGGCACGGGCAAGACCTCTGCCATGCGCGCATTGCGCGGTTCCTGGGAGGCGGTCTACGGCAACGGATCCGTCGTGGGTCTCGCGCCGTCAGCCGGCGCTGCACATGTCCTCGCAGAAGACCTGGGGATTCCGACCGAGAACACCGCGAAATGGTGGACGAATCACTTGACTCGGGGGGAGAGGTTCTCCCGTGGTCAGCTCGTCATTGTCGACGAGGCCTCGCTCGCGGGCACCCTCTCGTTGGATCGCATCACGAGCCTCGCCGAGGATGCCGGCGCCAAGGTGCTCCTTGTCGGCGACCATGCCCAGCTCCAGGCTGTGGAAGCGGGCGGAGCCTTCGCCCTACTCGTCAGTGACCGTGACGACGTGCCCGAGCTCATCGATGTACACCGGTTCACGCACGCATGGGAGAAGCAAGCATCCGTCCAGCTGAGGGACGGCGACATCGACGCGGTCGAGGTCTACGCGGAGCATGACCGGCTGGCGGATGGCGAATCTGAGGAAATGATCGGCGCGGCCTACCTCGCCTGGCGCAAGGATGTTCGTCGCGGAAGGTCGAGCATTCTCGTGGCGGACTCGAATGAGGCTGTCTCGGTGCTGAACGTGCGCGCGCGAGCGGAGCGCATCGTCGACGGTGACATCTCCGGGACGACGGAAGTGGCACTGCGCGCCGGTACCGCCGCTGCGGCAGGCGACATCGTTCTCACTCGGCGGAACGACCGGAATCTGCGAACCGGCCGCTCATGGGTTCGCAATGGTGACAGATGGAGGGTCCTTGACGTCCTCCGCGACGGACGGATGCTGGTCCGTCGCGCCGATCGACGTGCGCGTCAGGCGGTCATGTTGCCAGCGGCCTATGTCGCAGAGCACGTCGATCTGGGATACGCGATCACCGCGCACCGCGCCCAGGGAATTACGACAGACACCGCTCACGTCGTGGTGCAGTCGGGGATGACGCGGGAGAGCTTCTATGTCGCGATGACCCGCGGGCGGGAGTCCAACATCGCATACGTCGCCGTCGACCGTCCTGAGATTGCGCACACCGGGCCGCACCCCGGCGACCCGCGCGATGCGAACGCACGGACAGTCCTTCGTGGAGTGCTCCACCACGTGGGTGCCGAGCTGTCCGTACACCAGACGATGGCTGTCGAGCAGGACCGCTGGGGGAGCATCGCCCAGCTCGCCGCCGAATACGAGACGATCGCGGCCGATGCGCAACACGATCGCTGGGTATCGGCGGTTCACGGCTCGGGCTTGTCGCCCGCGGAAGCGGCGGCGGTCGTGGGCTCTGATGCGTTCGGGCCCCTGACAGCCGGTCTCAGGCGTGCCGAGGCACAGCATCACGATGTTGATCTGCTCGTCCGCGCGCTTGTTGGTGCGCGAAGCTTCGCCGGTGCGGGGGATGTTGCGGCGGTGCTCCTCTCGAGGCTCGAGAAGGCGATCGCACAGGAGACAACTCGTGGCATGGGAAGGAAGGCTCCGCGCTTCATGGCTGGACTCATTCCCGAGGCCCGCGGTGCGATGACGTCAGAAATGCGTCGCGCCTTGGATGAGAGACGCGGGCTCATGGAGCGTCGCGCGCAACAACTCGTCGAGAAGGCCCTTCGAAGCAGCGAGTCGTGGGTCGCGACCCTGGGCGTGGAACCGGACGGAGCGAGCCGGTCGGCATGGCGGCGTCAGGCTCGCGTTGTGGCGGCGTATCGCGACCGGTATGGCATCACCGGTCAGACTCCCTTGGGGCCTGCGCCGGTGACGACCGCTCAGGAGCGCGACGCAGTCCAGGCACGCATGGCCATGGGTGCAGCCCGGCGGTTGGCCCGCGACGAGCATGGCGAGAATCTCAGATCGCGGGGGAGCGCTCGCAACCTGAGTGCGCCGGGCAGGTAGGTCTGTTGCATGTCGTCGCCCGGTTCTACACTCGGCAGTAGGCAATTTCATATGCGCCGTCGCTCGTGGCGATGGCACGACGGCCCTCCGGCCAGTCCTTCCAGGTTCTTGTTGCCGAACGTATGAAGGGCAGCCGCATGTTCGGAGCAATCTGGATGCTCAGCATCCGACTCCGCTCGTTTCTGCGTCGGTACATGCCGACCAACATCCTCCTCGCCAGGATCTTCACCCCCCGTGGTCTGAAATGGGGGATGCTGGCGGTACCGCTCGCCGCGATGTACGTCTTCGCGGCCGCGCTGTGCGCGGGACTGACGGAACAGGGCGCACCAGGATGGGTGAACCTGCTTGTGCTGCTCTTCCTCTGGAACGCGGCCAAGTTCGTCTTCGCCGGCCCGGTGAGCCTCATTTGGCTGATTCGTGTGCGCACCCGTGAGGCGAGAGCGTGGCGCAGTGCGCGAGCGCCTGTGATGAGCGACGGTGTGGCGCTCGGACGGATGACACGGACGCCGGCGCGAGTTCTCCACTGATCGTTGCCGCCGCGTGGGGGAGTACGCTCACCTCCTATTCGGGCCAGTCTGGCTGTGCACAGGTCTGGCGATCGATCCCGGAGGTCTTGATGAGTCTGCCCCAAGAGCAATTCGACGAGCTTCTGCAACGAACCGGGCTGGCGTCGCTTTTCTACTATCCCGAGATCGCGGTCGACGACCGCGACTACAGCCTTGAGAACGACCTCACGTACTGCCTGGAGCCGGTGATGGCGCTGGATGCCGCGGACCTCGAGGAACTGCGGCTCGTGGTTGGGCGCGTCATCACGAACCCGTCGGCTCATCGCGCTGAACTTATCGAGCTCATCATCGAACTCGCTCCGGACCCGACGGGGGAGTAGAGAGTCGATGGGCGGCAGTTTGAATGACTCCGCAACTCCGCCCGCGCCCGAACCGGAAGAGAACCATCGCGCGGATGGTGATCTTGAGGCCGCCCGCGAACGAAACCGCCGGTATCGCCGCGACCATCCCGAGCAGCACGCCGCTTCGACGCGGCGTTGGAAGGCAGCGAATCCCGAGCGGGTTCGAGAGCTGAATCGGCGGTGGCGAGAGCAGAATCTCGAACGTTCGAGAGAGCTAAACCGGGAATCAGCGCGGCGATCGGCCGCGCGGAATGGACGGCTGAAGGAGAAGCGTCGCCGGGCGAACGAAGCCTCGAAGCGCTGGAAGGTATCGCACCCCGACGAGGTCCGGGCATACAGGCGGGGATGGGCCGCCGCGAACCGCGAGAAACTGCAGGAATACTACGCGCGCTACCGAGGGACGCATCGCGAGGAGCTCAACGATCGCGCGACCGCGTGGCGCGACTCCGCACCCGAGAAGATGAAGCGCGCTCGAAAGGCGTGGGCCGACAGAAACAAGGAGCGCACCGCCGAGATCCAGCGGAAGCGGCGAAGCGATCCCGAGAAGTACCGGGCAGATCTCGATGCGAACTCCGCGGCGAAGCGCATGGCTCGCCGGCTCGAGCGAGCCGGTCTGCCGCCCAAGCGCGTACACCGCACGACGGCGGCCGAGAGACGCGCGAATGCTCGATCAGCTGATGAGTATTTCGGGGACGCCGCACTACCAGAACGGCTGCGTCAATTCACGATCTTCACCGAGATGTTGTCGGAGGAAGTGGTGAAGCACGGCGATCGCTTGCTTGGGTTCGCGGAGTCCTACGTCACGACCCGCGTCCGCGGGGGCCTGCCGCCAGTCGATGCACGGCAGTTCATGTACGCTCGTGCGGCCGAGGTCGTTGCTGAGCGGATGAAACGCGTCGATCTGCTGACCAGTCGAGAGATCGCCGCGGCTGTGCGAAGTGCGAAATCAACCGCTGAGCGGGCAGCGAGAGAGCGTCGAGTCGCTGAACTGATCGCGGCCGTCGAACTGCATCTCGGCCGTAACCGCACGCGGCTTCACGAGGACGCGACGCTCGAGAACACCCTTCGCGTCCGTCGCGGAAAGCCTCGTCAACCGGCGGAAGTGATCGTCGTCCGCTCCGCGATCGAGGAGGTGCTCGAGACGTCGATCGGGGCGTGGCTCAAGCATGCGGATGCGATCGCCACCGCGAAACAGGTCGAACTGATGCTGATCGGCGCCGTGCAAGGTCCGGCGCCGTCACGCCCTCGGGAGACCGTCAAAAGAAGCGAGCGCGCGCGGGCCCCGATCAAACGATAAGGATCCCTCATCGAACACTGGTCGCACGATCGTCGCGAATCGTCTCGATGAGGGAGCCTGGAGTGATCGATGCCCGCTGCGCCCTGTGGATAACCATCGATCCCGTTGCGTTCGCTGGGTTAGCGTGTCGCCATGACGGACATGGATCTCTTCGACGGGGCGGAGCAGCCGAGGTGTCCGGAGTGCGGCGTCGTCATGCGTGATGTTCCGGGTGGATGGCAATGTCCCGCGTGTGGACACTCGAACTTCCCCAACCTTGACCGCATCGTCATGCCGCCGCCATTCCGTGGACCAAGCGTCCACGGCGGATGAGCGAGATATGGCGGCGTACTCCATTCGCTCATAGCTAGTGGTACCGCTTGCCGGGCCGCCCGCCTTCGGCCAGGCTGTCGACGTGGCGTCAGTCCGACGCCACCGATTGGAGCGAATGATGGCTGGGAAGTTTGAGCTGTATAAGGGTTCTTCGGGCGACTTCCGCTTTCGCTTGAAGGCTGGCAACGGGGAGATTATCGCCACCTCGGAGGGCTACACCACCAAGGCGGCCGCGCAGAACGGAATCGACTCCGTCAAGAACAACGCGGACTCGCCGACCGTCGACCTGACGTAATACCGCAATCACTCGCGGGATTAATCGGCCGCGGAGGATCCCCATCCGGTCAGTTACTGCGAGATTGGTGACGATCGTCCCGGTGAGGGTCGTCGATTGATCATCAGCAGCTGGCGGGCCGATGTCTTCGACGCTTCTGAGGGGCCCGTCCGGTAACCGTGTGCCGAAGTGCCATCACTGATTGAAGTGCGCCCTGACCTCGTTGGCTTGAGCGGGGGTGAGTCGCCAGCGCTCGTGCGCGGGATGCTCCCGGTAACGCTCGCGGAGGAACTGACGAATCCGGCGCCCCGGCCGTCGGCCATCATCGTGACTAGGCTCAGCCGCGATTTGAACTGGAGTGATGAATGGAAGGGTCGGGAACTGACCCAGGATGACGGGGAAGTCGATGTCGTCGATTTCGAATGTCACCCACACGCCTGCCCCGATCGGTGGGAGTGTCGGTGAGGGGGTTTGACCGAGCGGCAGAACGGTCATCGCCCAAGGGAGAGAGTCATTGGTGACGTCAGGGATGGCGACCTGAAGTCTCCCAAGGCCTATGGGGTCGACATTGTTGACTACGGTTCCCCTGTGAGTCGCCACGCGGTCAGCGTACGCCGCGGAGGCCCAGCGGGGATCCGCGATCGAGCAATGAACGTAAGCGGAGCCGTGAGCGCGCGCTCGGCCGAGCAAAGCAGGAGAGGGGGCCGATCTCCGCATCCGAACGACACGAGCATTTGGAGGCGCCTACGGTGCCGAGACTGTTCTTACTCGCTACGGATATTGCAGATCGCCCCCAGGTATTGGACTCGCTGGTGCTCCTTCGCCGCGTGATTTCGCGGTTCGTCTCCTCGTGGGAAGCCTATGGCTGCAGCCGGCTTCTGGCCCGGGACTTGCTCGCGCTGGCTACCATGAAGCCATTCGGAAGAGGCGACCGTCTTCGCCTTCGTCATGCAGGCGAAGGATGATTTCGGCTTCATCGAACACGGGTGTCCCGTCGCCGCTTGGGGGAAGGTCGGTGTCGATCAAGGTGATGATCTGCTGGAGCCCCGCCGTAACGTTCTCGCGGAGCACCCCTACCAAGTTTGTCTTCTTCCGCTTGTCAAGCGACTCAAAAACACCATCGTGGTACGCAAACGATGGGAATCCCGCGTTGACGTGAGTACGAAGTAGAGCTAGGTCGAATGCAATACAAAGAAGCTTCTTGTAGGTGTGGCCCCGTTGGGCACTGGTCTCTCGCCCTGATTCGTCAAGAATCTGCGCGTCGAACGTCGGGTGGTGTGCCTGATTCAGTTGCACCGTGAGGATCGCGTTCTGGTCAAGAACCGTCTTGACAATCGCATCAAACTCAACGCGCATGTCGGTGTAGATGCCTTGGCTGTGCGCGTCGTTTTTCTGCTCGAACTCTCGCTCGAGCGCTACTCCGAGATGCTCGACGATCTCTGATGCACTACGAATCTCATCACGAAGTCGTTGCAGAGACCTCAGATGCTCCTTCTGTCTCTGCAACGCGACAACGTCGGCCCGGATCTGAACGAGCTCTTGGGATGCGCTCTTGTACTTATCGACAACGTCACTCTCTGTGAGATACGTCAGACTCGCACTTCGCTGCTTCCCCAGCTTGTTCAGCTCAGAAGAAACCTCACGAAGCCGAGCGTCAATCGCGTCCTTCTCTTCCTGCAGATACTGTCGGCGCTCCTCAGTGATGGCTTTGTTGAATTCGATGAGCTGTTGGTAATCACGCTTCAGTTGGCCAGCAAAGTAGACGCCGGCGTCCGCGAAAAGGGTGGCTGCGTCATCTGGGTCGAAGATCATGCGGCCCTCGTCGAGGGAGGACACGACACGTTTGCGATTGTGGGTGAGTGAGTAGCGCTCGCCATTGAGCGCAGCGATCTGCTCGTCAACCTCGTCAACCAGTCGCTTGGTGGCGTCCTTGTCCTGCTTGCGGAAATCAAACCCATCCAACAGTTGCTGCCGTTCGACAGCCTGCTTCTCTTTCAGCAGGAGCATTCCCTCGACCTTGCTGAGGTCCTCAGCAGAACCTCCAAGTTCGCGATGAATGACCTGTTGCTGCGAGACGAGTGCGTCGACTTTCGCTTCTTCCTTGTAGAAATTATCGACCAGGCGCCCGTCGAATCCGAGCATCTGAACTATGAATGGCTTCCAGTCCGCATGAGCGGCGGCAAATCGATTGAGCTGAAATACGTCGGCGTAGTCGTCCTGCGAACGCAGAAAATAGCCCAATCCCTTCCGATATGCCCAGGGAGAGAAACCTGTGAGATTCAGCAGTCCATCCAGGATGTCGCGGGCCTTGTCGAAAGGGGTGTCGACGTGATCCCACAGCTCAGGAGAGAGGCTTGAGTAGTCCTGTCCTGAACTGAGATGGCGCTTGAAAGAGATCCTCGTAGGGCTCTCGACTCCGCGCCGGATTGTTAGGTAGCTTCCATCGCTCAGGGCAACTTCGAGATAGAAGACGAAGGACTTGAATCGCTGGGCGTGCTTGTAGAGAAACATGGTGTTGTCTCGTCCGGACAGCAGGCAAAAATCAATCAGGGTACCGACAGTGGTCTTGCCCAGGTTGTGCGTATCGCGATCGAGGTTCTCCGGTAGCCGGATCTCGGCGAGTACCACATTGAGGCCCGGGTTGAACTCGATGCTTTGGAAGAGTTCAGGTTGGTTCGAGTACAGCTTCGAGAGCTTCATTGTGCTCCCGAGTACTCGAACGCATCGGTCTTCGAGCGATACGTCACGAGCCCGAGGACGAATAGGAGGTTCAGCGCTGGCAGGAACAGGACATCGCCGCCGGAGACACGCTTTCGGGCGATAGCCAGAAGGGCGTCGTACTTGGAGAGACGCGTCTTCTTGAGTGAGTCCAGGAGGATCGTCGCCACGCCCACCACGGTTTGGTCGGGGTGAGAGTGCTTAGTGGGTCTGAGCATCCGGTTCCTCCGTCTCTCCAATATCGCAGTTCCAGTACATGTAGAACACGAGGGCGCGCGTAAGTCGCTTGTGCTGTCGCTGCCGAAGCACCGCATCTCGCGCGAAGAGAAGGTCGATGAGGTACTCCATGACCTTGTCGAACGACTGATAGTCAGCGCGGTGCGCAACGATCTTGGCTTGGAACTCGTCCGCAGCCCCCTCGTATAGCGGCAGGATATGCGCGTTCTCAGGCGCAGCAAGGAAGCGTCTGATCTGCTCCGTATCCTTCAGGTACTTGCGTCTTTGCAGCTGGGCGTATGCGTCTGTCATGCCATTCAGGCGGTTCTTTGTAGCGAGGTCCACGCGCGGCACCGGCGGGTCGTCCAAGACCTCGTCGATCGTGCTTGACTGGCGAGCGAACGCCTCGACCACTTCTGCCAGATCCTCGGGGCTGACGATGAGCGGAGAGTCGAGCGGATCAAGCTCCGCCATATCTGGGACATGCTTGAAGCGCTTGAGCCAGAGCTCGAGTTGCTCAACGCCACAAAGATAGATCGATCCTGTCGGGAGGGTGCACTCGCTCGCGATCGCATGTCGCACTGTCGACTCGGTATCCCCGGTGAGCCGCCGGTTCGAGAAGAGCATGTAGTGATCGAGCTCGCCAGACGACCGTAGTGCTTCAATCCGAGGCAGCTCGTGGCCGAGAACTGTCGATTTCCGATCTGGAGAGAAGAAGTCCGTCTCGCTGAACGATCGGTTGAGCCCGTTGGTGTGCTTTGCCTGGATGACGACCCGTCCTTGCCAAGGGGCAGCGGTGCTGGGATGGAGTTGAGCCGTTCCTTCGAACCGGGCGTCTCGCCCGCCGTCGGGGCCAGTCGCGAAACCCTGAACGGAGGTGCCCAAAAGTTCCTGGCAGAGCAGTACGACGAGCGTCTCAAACTGGGACGGAGACTGATCCTCGTACGCGTACTTCATGGGTCTCCCGAGGTCGGGTTGACGGGTGTGTCGCCGCTCGACTGCACGGAGATCCTCGAATCGAGTGTATTGCGATTGGCAGACGTTCTCGGCTGCCCGCACAGGGTGCCTATCCGTGCGTGCCAGAGACGAACGCCGGATGCAGTGGGGAGCAAGCGTCGCCAGCCCAACCGAGGCGGCTCAAATGGAACGGCTGTGCCTCAGTCCGATTCTGTGAGCCGGTCCCTCTCGGATTTGGTGAGCGGGGGACGGCCCGGAATCTCGGTTTGTCGACGGATGTATTCCGCCTCTGAAGGTCGGTCGGGCAGCCATGGCCACTCGCCGCTGCGGGGGAGCTCGGACTCTACCCCGTCTTTAAGGCCGAGCTCGCTTCTCATGGAGTTTCGCAGAACGCCCCAGAGATCCTGCGCGCGGAACCAGCCTGGGTAATAGTCGACGAAGGCGCCGCGCCTCTCGACGACTGACGTGATCGCCATAAGCGCACCAGACACCCTCTCCGCCAAGTCCGCAACGTGCGCACTCGCGACTAGCTGCACGTCGCTGAGTCTCGGTTGAAGTTGGTCATCCCACCGGCTGAAATACTCGGTCAGCCCTTCGGCGATGAGGCTCTCATCATCGGCGCTCGCCTCGTCGTGGCCTTGATATGGCAGGAACACTGCGACGCGATCAACCTCTCGAAGCATTGATTGACTGAGAACGAGAAACTCCGCATAGACCTGCCGGCGATCATTGAGCCAGCGACGTTGGTCTTCTGCTGCCAGGCGGCGCCGCTCCGCGGATCGCCCCAGTAGGGCGGATGTCACCCCACCCACGATGGTCCCGAGCACGCCGATGCAACCCGCAACTACAGCAATGAGCAACTCTGGCGACACATGGCGAGAGTATGTCGTCGCGTTGATCTGATCGGAGCAGCAACGCGGGTTAGGTCGAATTGCCCGCAAGCCCGGTCGTCCGCCGGCCGCGATTCGCGGCTCGACTGTTCAGCCCCGTTCTTCGAGAACCCTGTGTTTTGCGCTACGCGTCGCCGTCGATGGCCACGCTCACCGCTACCGCTCGACTCCGAAACCGGGTCGACGCCCGTCGGGAGGTAGGAAGTCGCGTGGGATGTCCGAAGCCTGCGGCACCTGCCCGGCTTCGTAGACGGCAGTCGCCCATTCGACCACGTGAGTGACGGTCTGCCAGCCGCCCCCGAAGTCCGAGATCAGACCCAGAGTGAAGACAAGCCCGAGAAGGATCGAGACGAACTTCTTCCGGGTGAGCTTCTTGCGGAGTGCGCGCACCTCGTCAACCAGCTCGCTGTTCACCGCGACGAGGCGGTCGAGCTTGCGATCGAGAATCGCGTAGGCCTGCTGGTCTGAGAACCTCGCGTCGCCGAGTGCGTGGACTGCTGGGATCAGCATGAGGCGGATAGAGTCCGCCTGCGTCGGGGTGAGGTCGAGGACTGCCCTCACCGGCGACTCCTTCGAGTCCTTAATGTACGAGCCGGGGATGATCGGACCGATCGCGCCACACGTCGGACACGGCGTGGTTGCCGCGCCCGAGAAGATCACAGTGCCGCCATCCTGGCGGATCGCACCGCTCAGGTTCACCACCTGTACGCCGTGCTCGGCGCACTCCATGAACACGGCGTCCATTGCGGCCATCATGGCAGACATAGCCAATCAACGAAGAGACCCGGACCCGTCCGCAAGCCGGTCCCTGAGTGGGGGACGTTTCAGTGCGGCAAACGACCTGCTCGTGGATGCGCGGACGAGACAAAGTTCTCACTGTCTTCCCCGTCAGCTTGAGGTCTGATCGCGTCAGGCGATGGGGAGCGCTGTGGCTAGCCGCGCGTGGGTAGCGTCGACATCGACGGTGCCTTCCGCGGATTCGGTCATCCGTTTGACGAGCAGTCGCGGCCACACCACGTCGATGCCGTTCACGGTGAACGCGCCGCCGATGAGCGGCCAGTCCGCGTCGAGGAAGCAGAGCACGCCTTTAACGTCGACGTCGCCGTCGGCGAGGGCGTTCGTAACGTGTGTGATTTGCGAGTGGATCCCGTCGACGAGCTTGCTGTGGTCGCGTCCGGCGATGCGGAGTGCTTCGACGCGTGGTCGAATGATTCCGCCTCGCACCTCGAGCGAGGGTCGCTTGCCTTTGTACCGTTTCGCGTCGATGACCCACACTGCGGATCGGGTAACGACGATGTGGTCGATGTTGGCGCGGGTGCCGCGGATGCGACGGTCGTGCAGCACTCGCACTGTGTCGGGGAGTTCCTTGAGCCACTCCGCAAGCAGCTCTTCGCCGATCGCGCCCCGCGCCCACGCTTCGGTGCTCTGCGGTTCGTCGGTGAGGGCGAGGATGAGTCCGCCAAGTTTCGGATGGTTGGCGCGGACGTGTTGCTCGCGTCTGCTCTTGCGGCGCTCGTGCTCTCGTCGGGCGGAAGCGCCTGCCACGCCTGAGTCGATTTCAATGGGGGCGGTGGCGGTCGCGCATTCGACACAGCGCACGGTCTTCGAGTCGCGTTCGTAGATGGCGTCGGCACCGGCAGCAAGCGGCATGGCGCAGAGCCGGCAGACTCCCGCGTACCGCAAGCGCATCCGCTTGTCTGCGGGCTCCGGGTCAGACGTCACGGCCCCGAACGTATCAGGGCCCCTCGACCGAGTGAGCCGGGAATGCCCCTGGCCGCTCCGGTGCGCGTCCGGATTATTCAGCCGGTTGGGCGAAGCTCTCGGACCATCGCCTTGAGCTCAACGATCTCGTCGCGGAGTTGCTCGACCTGGGTTTCGGTTGCGTTTGCCGTCTTCTTGGTCTGATCGGCGACCCGTTCGACGATCCACGATGCGAGGGTTGCGGTCACGACGCCGATGAGGGCGAGGCCGCCGATCATCAGTCCGACGGCAACCACGCGGCCCGTCAAGGTCACCGGGTAGAAGTCGCCGTACCCAACGGTGGTGATGGTGACAAATGCCCACCAGAGCGCGTCGGAAAAGGTGTCGATGTCACCGATTCCGTTCTCCGCATCGAGGACCGCGAGGCTGGCGATGAAGACTGTCAGCACCGTCGCGCCCACTGTGTAGATGACGACGCGGCCGCGGAGCATGTTGCCGGTGTTGCGGCCGATCAGTGCGAGCACTGTCAGGAATCGCATCAGGCGCAGCGGGCGGAGCATCGGGAGGACCACGATCGCGAGGTCCAGGAGGTGTCGGTAAAACCAGCGCCACCGGTTTTCGGTGATCACGAGTCTCACGACGTAATCCACCACGAACAGGCTCCACGTGGCGGCCAGGAGGACTTCGCAAGCGAGGTTGATCATCCCGTCGGGTCGCGCGATGATCTGCGTCGCATAAGCGGTGAGGAAGAGGATTGCGGCGATGGTCAGCGGCCATTCGGCGGCCTTGTCCCACCTCGCGATGCGGGGTCCATACATCCCGCGATTATCCCAGCGACCCCCTGTCGCGACTTCTACACACGCGTCCTTCCTCGCCCGCCGAGACTTTGCCGCTAGCGTTCGAACAAGTCACATCGATAACGGAGTCGCCATGGCAGAAGAGAAACCCTGGAATGCAGCGAGACTGATACCGACGTCGGGGATCAATGGCGCTGAGGAACAAGAACGCCGAGCGACATCTGCACTGCTCGCGGTGATGAGTTCCGTGAAGGAATACGGCCGCACACTCACCAGTCGTTTCGGCGCTCCGGCCGGGGTGATGGAGACCTTTATCGAGGTTCCCTTCATGGTGGGGGACAAGAAGGTCTTTCCTGACGGGCTGATCCGGGTGAAGTGGGGAAAGAAGGTCTGGACCGCCCTGGTGGAGGTGAAAACCGGCGCTAATGAGTTGCAACGCGAGCAACTCGAGAATTATCTCGATGTCGCACGAGAGCATCATTTCGACGCACTTGTCACGATCTCCAATGAGATTTCACCGTCTGCCGGAACCCACCCGACTGTGGTTGACAAGCGCAAGCTCAAGACAGTCTCGATGCACCACCTTTCCTGGACGGAAGTGCTTGCGGCTGCGGTGATGCAGAAGGAATTCCGTGGCGTCGCTGATCCAGATCAAGCGTGGATTCTGGGGGAGTTGATTCGGTACCTCGAGCATCCGAAGTCCGGTGCCGTCGAGTTCACTGACATGAGCCCGAGCTGGGTTCCCGTCCGCGACGCGGTAATCTCCGGGACACTCCGTAAAACTGACAAAGACGCTGCACAGATCGCCGGCCGCTTCGACGCGCTCCTGCGGTACGGCACGCTCAAGCTCGGGCAGCGACTCGGGACAGATGTCGCTCAGGTGCTCAGCAAAGCGGAGCTGGCCACCCCACCGCTTCGCATCGCCACGCTCACGGAGATGCTCGTCAACGAGGGCAAACTTGCAGGTGCTATTCGAATCCCCAACACCGTCTCCCCGCTCGCGCTGACGGTGGACATCCGCGCCGCGCAAGTCACAGGATCCTTCACCGTGGCCGCTCCCGGCGACGGCAGACCAACAACGCGAATCAACTGGCTCCTGCGCCAGCTCAAAGACGCACCCGACAGTGTCCGGATCGAGGCATTTGCCGCCCGTCAACGGGGCGGGAACGCCGAACTGCTCCGCACTGTCCGGGAGAACCCCAGCATCCTCGTGGTCGATCCGACCAAAGAGATCAAGTCCTTCACGATCACCTACCTCGGAAAGATGGGAACCAATCGGCTCGCGGGCAGGTCAGGCTTCATCGACTCGGTTATGGACGGAATCTTCATCTCCTACGACCTCATCGGTCAACAGCTCAAGGACTGGGCCGCCGCTCCACCCAGACTTCGCAAACCGGAGGAGATCGAAGTCGATGAGACACTCCCGAACGACATCCCGTCAGCCGCTCTGTCCTCCCAAGACGAAGACCCGATCGTCGCTACGTCAGGCGCAGCGTAGGTGAAGAAGACAGGAACCCCTTCTGGACAGGACAAGTTGGTCGGCGCGGCAGGGGCCGGCGTAGAAACAATTGCCGGCACCGTCATCACAGCGTTTCAGTTACTCTCGTGAACGTTCATCAAAGCAAGGGGAGGCCATGACCGAACCGCACGTCCCACGAGTTGTGACATCTGTCCTCGTCGAAGAGGATTCCCAGTCCGTCACCGTGACCTGGGGGCTCGGTGGTCCAGCGGCTCCCGATAAGCCTGAGTTCTTCGGCTATGGCATGTACTACTACGACCCGACCGGCAACGGCGGGAAGCGATTCGGCGTTCGATTTGGCGAATCCGTGACGGCGTGGGTCTTTGACAACGCCAGCGCAACGCAAGCGAACTACGTGTCCGACAGTGTCACGGCTAGCGAGGACGCGGTGGTGGTTCACTACCGCGACGCGAGTCTCGAGCTGGCGAAAATCGGCACCATTGCGGCGTACGCCCACGTGGAAGGTCGCGACGAGCAGCTCGATATCCCGGTGACCTTGCTGCGTTGATGACGGACGCAAAACGAGATCCGACGATTCGTTCGGAGAGAAAATCGTGGAGATGATGTTCACCACCTGGGTCGACGCTGAACTAACGCGACGTGGAAACGGTCTAGGGCGGGCGGACGTCAGGCAAGCCGTGATCGAGCTACCGCCCTTCGGTGCGGCTCCGGTTGTGCGGCTCAACGATGAGGCCACGCTTCAGGCTCGCGCGATTGCGTCTGCACCGATTTCCAAGGGCGATCCGGTCACGTCGGAGAACATCAGCGGCCTCGAGTCGTTCCGGCCCGTCGGCGTTCACTCTGATAGCGGCTGGCTGGCGTACGTCGTGGTTGGCACGAGCGGATACATCGCCTTCGACTTCCGCTACAACAAACAGCGAAACGCCGAAATCCTCGGGCTTGCTGACGATTACGTCGAGACGGTGGAGGCGACCTACGAGCGCGCGCTTCGCCCGGCAGTCGACAACCTGCTCTCCGCAGCTGAGCTGACTGTTCAGGCCCAGATGCTCGGGGAGTCCCAACAGACCACCTTTCATAACGTGCGTGACAAGTGGCTTCGCGACAATGAACGTCTCGGTAACGCTCCCGCGGGTTTCTCCGCAACATTGCAGCGGCTTCGAAGGGAGCGTGCCGCTGCGCGCTACGGCGACGGGGCTCTTTCGATTTCATCCGCGGACATGCCGAACCTGATCGCGAGCGTGCGAGCGATGATCGAGCACGCAGCTGGAAGAACCGGATTGGTCGCGGTAGACGAGGCGATGGACGAGAGC
Organism: uncultured Microbacterium sp.; assembly: GCF_963524805.1. Lineage (GTDB taxonomy): Bacteria > Actinomycetota > Actinomycetes > Actinomycetales > Microbacteriaceae > Microbacterium. The sequence goes on from NZ_CAURGG010000009.1 coordinate 72,996, forward strand.
TAGAGCCGATGCAGGGTGGCGGGCGGTTCGTCGTCCGTAAGCCGGTCCTCTATCGCACGCCACGATGATGGAAAGGTATTCGTCTTCTGGCCGATCGTCCCCACGTTCGATTGGCCCGCTCGGTCTCATGCCCGCTCAACGCCCGTCGATCGCGCCTCCTTCACAACTTCGGGAGTCCTTCGACGATGCACTTGGAGGGTCGCGTCATGCGCGGCAAGTCTTCCGTCTGAGCGGCGTTGATGAGATCGCCGACGAGTGTCACCCGAAGATCACACACCCTGCCCGTGGGTTCCGATGCGTCAACATCTATCCAACGGATTTCGAGTCCAGGTGAGCCGAAGTCGTCCGAAGCATCACGTTAGAATTGGTCACGCAACATCAAATTCCGGACAGGGAATCGCTGGTCAAAGCGAGAATGCCCGAGGTATGACGAGGTGAGCGGCGAGCGCCGCAGATCTGAGTCCTAATCGTGAGGTCGCGGGTTCAAGCCCCGCTCCTGCTACGAAGGAAGGCCGCCCTTTTCGGGCGGCCTTCCTTCGTATCCGGGCGCTGTTCCTCGACGATATGCGCGGGCCGACGCGCCCTGTCCGCATGCCCGTGGTTCACCGCCCGCGCCACGGTCGATGAACACGATGTGAGGACTAGGCCCGTTCTACGGGGAGCCAGAGTTCGGAGGTGGCGGTGCTGAAGTCATCCGAACGGTCGAGGATCGTGACGATCGACGGTCCGGGTCGGAGGCGCCACGGATGGGACGGGAACCACTCCGTCGCCGTCGCGGCCCATGCCGATTGCAACGCCGCCGGGTAGTGGCCCTCGGTTCGGAACACCGCCCAGGTGCCGGCCGGAACCTCCATCGCGTCGAGGCCGTCGGGCACGCCGGTGTCTTCGGTGACCGCGACGCCGTGCAGGTAGGTCAGGTCGCTGCCTTCCGTGTAGTCGGGGTCGACATCGGCGCTCACCTGCAGCAGACCGGCTGGTTCGGTGTTGCTCAGCTCTTTCAGTCGGGAATGCTCCTGAGCGGGGATCGAGGCGATGTGCGCGTGGATGTGCGGGTTGATGCCCTCGTGGATGAGAGGCACACGGGCGGCGTACCCGATGAGCCGGAAGTCTGGTCGGTCGGTGATGCGAGCATCCATGGTGGTGTTCCCTTCGACGGTCAGGCGGAACCTGATCTGCGGTTGCGTGCGAAGGGGGCCGCCGTCTCGGCGCATGTCGCTGGGCCTGACGCCGTGCACCGAGCGGAACGCGCGACCGAATGCCTCGGTCGACCCGTACCCGTACCTCACGGCGATGCCCAGCAGGTCGCCCTCCCCGAGCACGTCGGCCGCGGCGACGGTCATGCGACGACGGCGCACATACTCGGAGAGGGGCATCCCGGCCAGTGACGAGAACATCCGTCGCAGGTGATACTCGGTCGTGCCGAGCCCGGACGCCATGCTGGCCACATCGAGGTCGTCGGTGAGGTGGTCCTCGACCAGGGCGACGAGTCTGTTCAGTTCAGCGATCACGGCGCTCCCTTCGACATCCACCTTCTCGGAGCTTGTCGATCGGCGCCCGACTATCGCGGCCCGATCCGATCGGATCCATCCCGCGCGTCACGCCCGCAAGCCGGTCGGGCTGCGTAGCTGCTATCTGGCGGACCGAGACAGGAATCGGTACCGCAGGTGTGTCACGCCGCCCTCACCGGTGCGAACCGCGAGCCGGTCCAGTTCTCGATGTTGAGTGCCGAGCTGCTCGAAGAGTCGACGTCCGTCTCCCAGCAGCACGGGGATGAGGTGAATCTCGATCTCATCCAGGAGGTCGGCGGCAATCGCGCGCTGCGCGGTCGCGGCGCCATGGACGAGTACGTCCTGTGCTCCGGCCGCGCTGCGGGCGTCACGGAACGCCTCCTCGATGTCAATCGTATAGTGCACCGCCGACATGCCCCTGGCCCAATCGGGCCGGGGATGACGGCTGAGTACCCAGATCGGCACACCGTTGTGATGGTCGCCGTTCCAGCCTTCCGCGGGCTCGAACGTGCCGCGGCCGGCGATGACGGCGCCGGTGGACATGAACTCATCGACGATCCGAGTGTTGACGCCGCCCTCGGAAGGAAAAAGCCACTCGTGAAGCCTCTCGCCACCGTCTCCCAGGCCGTTCTCATCGGTCACGTTCGGTCCTGCGATGAAGCCGTCCAGCGACATCGACATGTACAGCACCGTGTTGCCCAACGACCGCTCCCTCTCACCGTGACGCTGTCAGTCTCCTCCTCGCCTGTCCCGCCGATCAAGCATGAAACGGCATGCTCGACAGCGAAGCTTCGCAACAGCCGGTTCCTGTGTGAGGGCGGAAGAGGGTTCGGATCACTGGAGGCAGAACTCGTTGCCCTCCGGATCGCGGAGCTGATAGTAGAGCTCGGGCCACGGACCCCATGACTGGTCGACCAGGCGAATGACCCGAGCCCCCAGCCCGACCAGTCGGTCCTTCTCGGCGTCGAGTTCCTCTCTCGACGGCTCGCGGCCCGGCGTCGCGCTCACGTCGATGTGCAACCGGTTCCGTCCGCTCTTGGGGCGGTCAGCATGGTGGAAGAACAACCGGGGGCCGGGTTCGCCCGCGGGTGGCTCAGCGAGCGCGCGCGTGGCGAGATCTGCCTCCGTGAGCCCTGCCGCGAGCAGCTGGCTCTTCATCGGTTCCTCCCACTCCAGCTCCGGATAGTGGAAGACCGAGGCCCAGAAGTGAGCGAGTCTGCGCGGGTCGTCCGCGTAGAACGTGCTGTTTCCCAGTTTCGATGACATCGCTGCCTCCGCCCTTGTGCCCCGTTGACGCGACGCTACACCGGGCGATCGACGTCGCGACGTTCGGGGGTGAAGACGTCGTGCTCGCTGGCCGATCGTTTCACGGCGCCCGATCGCACAGTCGTTCACCTCGACCCCATGAGGCGGCTTCATCGAACCAACCCAACGCCGACACCTGATCGATCTCGGCAGCTGTCCGGACTTCGATCTGGTGAGTGAACTTGTCGTTGCGATAGCGAATCACGTTGCGAAGCATCGGGTGTTCGTGCTCTTGCCACATGTCGATGACGAGCAGGGCCTTGCTCTTGGTAAGCGGGGTCAGCCAGGCAAACTTGCGCGCCAAGCCGAAGCTCACTTGAGTCTTCTTGAACTCCTCGATCACTGTGTCGTCGAGCGCAAGCAGTTGCGCCCGCACGTTGTCGTAGATCGGTTCCAGCGGGCCGGGAAACAGGGACGCAGCGTCCATACCGACCATTGTCGGTCACGCCGACGGCAACGCCGCCGCTGCGCGTCGACGCGGCGAAAGTCGGTCGGTCCACTGACGGGATGCGGCGGCCGGTCACACCGCAGGCGCGTCATCGACTCCCACTTGCTCGGCCGGTGAAGCTCCGTCAGGCCAGGCCGCGATGCACACTCTATTGCCGGCCCTGTCAGCGAGGATCCATGCACTGGGAGCGCCCGAGTCATCGACGATTCGACCTCCGGCTTCGACCGCTGCGTGAAGTCGGGCCTGGGCTTCCGCGCGGCTGACGGAGACATCGACATGCATCGCGTGACTCAGCGCCCGTGACGGATCGAGTTCCTGCATCCAGACAGTAGAGCCCTGACCGGAAGGGTCGATGCAATTGTCTTCATGCAGTGGCGCATAGCCGAGGACCGTGCGCCAGAATCCGAGATCCACCGCCTCGGGTCGTGCGGCGATCGCGAGTTGAACCTCCTGCACGGCTCCTGCGTCCGCAACCGCCGCCGCGTTGCGCGCGACGCTGGAGATTGCCCGCGCGATGTCGATGTGCCGTGCTTCTGTACCCCACAGCTCCCGGGTGAGTTTCACGGTGAGTCGGTCTGCGGTCGCGGTCAGCAGAATCCGCGACTCCAGTCCCGGCAGCTCGGCAATCGCTGCTGCCAGGTGCGTTGACTCGAGCAGCGACCCGACCTTGAACACGGCTGTCGGTCCACCATGGAGGATCACCCAGTCATCGACACCCTCGGCGTTCAGAAACGCCTGCCATCCCTGCTCACTCATGCAGCGACTCTAGGCACACGACGATCTGCTGGCCAGTCCCTGTATCTGAGGGTCGGCCTCGGCTCGATTGGGGCGCCGCCGGTGATATCGATCCCGTCAGCAAGGCCGCAGACTGGGCGGTTTCGGTCGCAACAGGGGAGACGTCAGACGTGATGACACGGTAACGACCTCACGCGACCCGATGTGCACAGGTTGACGTGCCGAGCCGGAGCGTCCGTCCCGGAGATGCTCGGAACGTGGGTGCGAGACCTCGATTGCCGCCCGGAAGCCGGTCCTTCAACGACACTTTAATGATGGTGGATGATGTGATTCGGCGACTGTTCATCGCCGAGAATGCTCGCGACTGGGACACGCTGGCGGGTTTGCTTGACCCTGACGTGACGTGGCAGCTGATTGCCGACGAGACAACAGTGATCAAGGGCAGGGACAAGTACCTTGCGCGTCTCAAGGCAGCGTACGAGGCTCGTCCGTCTGCGCAGTTCGAGGTCGTGAACTGGCGGGACACGGGTCGCGGCCGAATCCTGTGCGAGCTGATGGACGACCTCGGAGAGGCATCGGTCGAGGTTTTCGACGTGCGCGACGGGCTGGTCATCCGAGAGTGGGAGTTCGTCTTCGGCCGCGACGAGCGATAGACGGTGGCTGGAGTGCGGCTCCGTGTTCAGTGGTTGATCTGTGCCGTGGCTTCGGTGTACGCATCCTTCGCGCCCCGCACATACTTCGCCACGCCTTCGAGCTGCTCGGGGGTGAGGGCTCGTAGGACGGCAGCGACCGGTTCCGTGACCTTCCCGAGAATGTCGTCCAGCTGCTCAGGACGGTCCTGTGTGTGCTGGACGAGAACACGTCGTCGGTCCGTGGCATCTCGGGTCCGTCGGAGGTAGCCGCTTCGCTCCATGCGGTCGATCAGCCGCGTCGTCGCGCCGGTGCTCAGTCCGAGCCGGCTTGCGAGTTGCCCGGCGGTCATGGGCCCGTCGAGGTCGAGGATGCTGCTGGCCTGATAGTCGTTTGCCCCCAATCCCACGGCGTCCGCGGCCGCCAGATGAAACATGACTACCGACGCCAGGTAGCGACGGTAGTCGGCTGCGAGGGCTACGAGATCGTCGCCCGATTGTCGATTTTCCTGCATGCGTGCAATTATTGCATGCATGCAGATAAATGATGGGCGAAACGCCGCTGTCGATGCGACTCTGAGCAGGATGGCCGCTGCGTGGGACGCCGGAAACGCCCGAGCATTCGCCGCCGAGTTCACCGAAGACGCCAGCTACGTCATCTTCGCCGGGATCGTCTGCCTCGGACGCGTCGAGATCGAGAAGGCGCACGTACCGGTCTTCGAGAAGTGGCAGAAGGGCAGTCGCATGTCGATGAGCGAACTTCACCGCCACATCTCCGCCGACGCGGTCATCGTCGTTACCGAAGGTGGCATTGGAAAAGGCAGGCGAGTCCGGCACGACAAGGTGCAGACATTTGTGTTCGTCGACGACGCCGGCGCATGGCGGTGCGCCGCGTTTCAGAACACGAAGAAGAACGGTCTCTTCGTGCGGGTGAACGCTCGAGCCATGGCGAGTCGGTGAGCCAGGCCGCCTGCCGGCTCGGCCCCTCACGTGAGCGAGACCGCTCGGGCAGCCGCGCAACGCCTCGGGGAGGGCGGGCCGCCGTCTACGACATCAGCTGTTGTCGCACCACCGTGGCGCTCCACAGTCCCAGGATGGCGCCGGCAACGGTGTCGGAGATGTGGTGCTGGCCGCGGTACACGCGGGAAAACGCGATTGCTCCGGGAATCGCGTACCGAAGGAGGGGGCCGAGGAGCCGCGCGCCGCGGGCGCCGTGGCGATCGAGCAGGTCGGCGAGCGTGCCGTGAAGCGCAAAAGCTGCCGCTGTGTGCCCCGAGGGGAACGACGACGTGGCGTGCGGCGGTTCTGGGCGCCACACCCTCTCGGGTCGTGCCCGCCGCACCAGCGCCGCGGATGCGACGAAGCACGCCGTCTCGAGGGCGAGCGCCGCGCCGGGGGCGACCGATGAGCGTGGGCTGCGTGTCAACAGCCACGCGACGCCGCTCCAGAGCGCCCCGTTCGCGACGGTCTGCGGGACGCCGGAGTACCACGAAAGCGGCTCGGTGAGCCGGTCGATCGCTTCGCGTTGCTCCGTCTGGTTGGCGGGGTCAGTCGCGACCGCGGCATCCGGCCGGTGGCCGAACGCATTCTGGAGTGCACGCACCGCCCGGTCCTCGCGTGGGTCGTCGCCGCCGAGGAGCCGCATCGCCCGACCGGCCGCCGCGAAAACGGCGATCACGCCAAGCCCCGGGAGGACGACGGCTCGAAGCAACGGCATTCCCGGAGCCTACTGACATTGTGTGGGTGGCAGCACGTCCGGGCGTCGCAACGGGGGAGGCCACCGCAAGCCGGTCACTCTGAGGGCATGGGCGCGAGATTCCGATGGTCTCGCATGACGTTGCGCCTCATGACGACGAAGGGGACTGCGGCGGAAGGGCGGGGCGCGCCTTGCGTTCCAGCAACAGGGGTGTCGGCTCGAAGCCGAGCGCCTCGTACATCGAGGCGGCGGCGGCGTTGGCGCTGACTGTGATGCGAGGTATGCCAAGGTGATCAGCCTTCGCTGTCAGCGCCCGAACGAGCCCCGTGCCGATTCCATGTGAGCGATGGTTTCGATGGACGAACACGCTTTGGATGTCTCCGGTGCGCCGTCGAGTGTCGCGAATGTTCGGCACTCGCTCGAACACCACAAGCCACGCCATTCCGATGAGCACGCCGTAAGACTCGGCGACAGCGCAGGTCACCCCGTCGCCGCGCTCCAGCATCCAGCGACGGAGCTCGCCCGCGAACGCCGTCAACTCGGCCTCCGTTGCGGGGTCAGCCAGATCAGCCCAGCTCTCCTTCAACCTGGCGAGCTCGGTGGCGTCGTCGGCTCCCGCGAGCCGGATGCGCACTGTGGTGTCCATCAGACGAGCGTGCGCCCGCGGCCCGGTGCTCGCAAGCCGGTGACCCGGTCGCGCGCCGCGCCGTGGCGAGTGGAGGGGGTGGGCGACAAGCTCCGCTCCCGCCTCCGGCGCAACGCGACTGTGGCGCGGACTACCAGATCGTGCCGCCCCCGATGGAGATTCCACCCCACGTCAGCGCGATGAAGATCGCGGCGAACACGACGGGCGCGATGCCCTTTCCGTTGCGAGCCAGCCCTTTGAACAGGCCGATCACGGCGAGAACCGCGGCGATGACCGAGAGAGCCCCGCCGACGATGAGGCCGATGAACAGCGGGATGGGCATGAGCACGAGCCCGGCGAGGGCGAACCAGAAGGCGGCCCAGGCTGTCGGATTTGAGCGGCGTTCGATCGAGGAGGACATGCGTCCATTATCTCGTCATGTCGAGGTGCCGACCCACGTGTCCTGCACGCGGCCCCGAACGAAGAAGACGAGGATCAGGCCGGTGATGATGACCGCGATGTTGCCGAGCCCGGCGAAGGCGGCGAGCGGCCCGCCCGTGGGGTACGTCGCTTGGAGGAAGATGCTCGGGTCAGTGCTCGCGTGCAAGAGGATCGGCGCCACAAGCGTCCCGGTCACTCGGAGGGCGAGATACATGCAGATGCCGAAGAAGAAGGTGTAGACCAGCTGGAGCAGAGTCGGCACGATGGCCTGCCCGGTGAGCAGGTTCGTTGCGTGCAGCAGCGCGAACACAGCCGCGGACACGAGCGCGACGGCGATCTCGGGGTGCCCTGCTTTGCGCATGATGCGAACGACATAACCGCGGGTGAGGACCTCTTCCGCGAAGCCGATCAGCAGGCCCGCCAGCATCCACGTCAGCACATAGTCCAGTCCCGCGGCCGCGTAATCGATGGTGAGGAACCGCAGGACGTTGAACACGAGCACGACCCCGATGGCGATCCACATCCATCCTCGTCCCCGGATCGGCTGAGGCCCGAACAGGTCGCGGAGCCATCCGACGGACGCTCCGAACGCCATGAGGATCGCTCCGCCGATGAAGATCGGCACGACGAACACCACGAAGACGTACCCCGCCGAGTTCGGATCGGGAACGGCGGAGACGAACGGCAGCATGGACAGCGATGCGAGGTTGTACAACACGAGGTATGCCCCCGCGAGGATCAGCGCCTTCCACCACCGCGCCCGATTCCAGAACCGCGCCCAACCGAACCGCTTGTCGACGCCGTTCAACAGCCACCTCCAGATCGGGCCCCCTGGAGTGGGGCTTCGTTCGTCGACGCTACTAGGGAATTCTTCATCAGCGCCGCCGGCAAGGATGGGGCCACACTGGGTCGATGGATGCGCCGCAGCTCGTCGTCACCAGCGCCGGGATCGTCGAGGTCCTTCGGGTGCCGGGCGAACGACCACCCGTGCTGTTCTTTCCCGGGGGCCACTGCCGCGCGTCCACCGACTGCGGTCGCAGCCTGTACACCGAACTCGGGCACGAAGTGATCTCGTTCTCGCGCCCCGGATATGGCCGCACGCGTGTGGGTTCCCTCGACGCAGCCCGCTTCGCGCCGCTCGTGGCGGAAGTGTGCGAAAGCCTGGGCATCTCGACGCTCGCCGCGTCTGTGGGCGTATCGTTCGGGGGGCTCCAGGCGGCGCACGTCGCGGCCGCTCAGCGGCTGCGGGTCGCGCGACTGATTCTGCACAGCTGCGCACCGTCGAGCCTGAACTATCCCGACAGCCGGGCCCAGGCGGTTCTCGGCCCGCTGGTGTTCTCGCCGCTCCTGCAGAGCGCGGTCTGGCTCGCGATTCGCGCCGCCATCCGGTCGGATGCCGGGTTGCGCCTCGTGATGGCGCAGCTCACCAACCTCCCGATCGGTGCGTGGTGGGGCAGTCTCAGCGCGGCGGACAGGGCCGAGGTGCGAGGGCTGTTCCGCTCCATGCGATCGGATTCCGGGTTCGTCAACGATCTTCGGCAAGGGCGTTCCCGCGACGCTGACGCGCGGCGGAGGGCGCTGTCGGTCGTTCCCTGTCCGGCCGTGGTGACCGCCTCCAGACACGATGGCGGCGTCTCCTTCGACCATGCCGAGGACTTCGCGCAGGTCATCCCCGACGTCGAGCTGATCCAGCTCTCGTCGCCGAGCCACCTCTTCTGGATCGGCCCCGAAAGGGCACGACTGCTCTCAATTCTGGGTTCCCGTCTCTGACTCCCGTTCCCACCAAAAACGACGTGCGCATCGCCGCGCGGCCGGAGGGAGCGGATTCCGGCGCGCGCACCGGATCGGCTGATATTCTTGCCCCGTCCGTGCGACGGTGTGATCGAGGAGGTGGTACCCGTGAGTGAAACGACGTGGGTGCTCCTTGCGGGAGACACGGTCGGGCGATAGGTCGCCCGGGGGCGCCTCTCAAGCGCATTCCCGAAAGGCACGACCATGAACTTCACCTCTGAACCCCGCGTCGAGAACGGCGTCATCGAACGCGACTTCACCGTCGATGACATTCCGGGCATTCTGTGGACACCCGCATCGGCCCAGGCGCCCGTACCGCTCATCCTGCTGGGTCATCCGGGAGGCATCCGACAGATGCATCCCCGGCTCGCGGCACGAGCCGAGGCTGCGGCAGCGGACGGCATCGCATCCGCGACCGTCGAACTGCCCGGCGCCGGTGATCGACCACCGCTCCCCGGCGTCGAACACGCGCGTGCCGATCTGCGCCGAGCGCTGCAGGCGGGCGAACCGGTCGGCGCGGACATCGTCGACGGACTCGTCCTGCCGCTGGTCGACGCAGCCGTCCCGGAATGGCGGGCCGCGATGGACGCCCTGCTGTCGCTGCCCGAGATCGGCGGACCCGTTGCCTATTCGGGCGGCATCATCTCCATCGGTGTGCGCCTCGCCGTGGTGGAACCGCGCATCGTGGCTGCCGGGCTGTTCGCCGGAAGTTTCGTGCCGGAAGCCATCATGCACGAGGCGCGCCGCGTCACCATTCCGCTGCACGTTCTGCTGCAGTGGGACGACGTGGGCAATGACCGCCAGATGGCGCTGGATCTGTTCGACGCGTTCGGTTCGAAGGAGAAGAGCCTCAACGCGAACATGGGCGGACACACCGGGGTGCCTCGGCATGCGGGGGAAGGAGCGAGTGGCTTCTTCTCCAGGCACCTGAGCTGATGTCTCCCGAGAACCGCAGGTCGGGAGGCGGGTCTAGACTTCATCAACACTGCGCCGAGGATGTCGGCGATCCTCACCCTCGCGCGGATGCCATCGACTCGGTGATGATCGGCGTGGCGCTGTCAATAGCGGTGGGAGAGAACATGAGCGACAAGTGGCATCGTGAGCATCTCGGAGACGACGCACCCGAGCAGGCTGCCGGTGACGAGACGCTGCTGGGAGCCGCAGGCGACGAGGTTCCGCCCGGGGGAGGTGTCGCCGGGTCATTCAGCCAGGAATTCCCCGGCGCCGATCCCTACGCGGGCATATCGGCCGACGAAGTGGGCCTTCCGCCGTTGAGCGAGGCCGAGCAGGAGGCCGTTGCGCGCGAGGCGGACCGGATCGCCGACGAACGGGACGCCCGCCGCAATCTCTGAGATGCCGTGGCGTCAACGAATGCCGCAGCCGCTCGGTGGCTACGCGACCCGGTAGGTGGACAGGGTGCCCGCGCCGACGACTTCGGACGACACGAGTTCGAGGTGTGCGGCATCCTGAAACAGCCTCTCGCCCCGCCCGAGGACCACGGGGAAGGTGATGAGTCGGTACTCGTCGACGAGGTCCGCCGCACGCAGCTGTGAGATCACCGACTCGCTTCCGATCACCGCGATGTCTCTGGTGCGTGTGGTGTCGCGGGCCCACTCCTCGAGCGGATGAGGGATGAGCCGCGAGTTCGTCCACACGCCCTCGGGCAGATCGCGGTGGGTCGCGACGGCCTTCTCGGCGGCGTTCATCCGCCGTGCGAACTCGGATTCTCGGGGTGGCCACAGTTCGCTGAAGTGATCCCACGTGCGCCTGCCGAACAGCAGCACCCCGCTCTCCATGATCCCGCCGAGGCCGAACTTGTCGCCGGCGATGGCCTCGGGCCCGTACCGCATCGCCCATCCGCCGTCGGGTGTGCCGTCGCTTCCATCGGGGTCTTCGACGACACCGTCAAGTGTGATGTACTGCACGACGATCACTCGTCCCATGGTGTGCTCCTCTGCGGGGTCAACCGGCATTGATAACGGCTCCGGCGCCCTCGATGCGGCTGCGAAGCGTCGCGTGCTCCGCAGCTTCGAGCGCTTCGTCGCCTTCGAAGAAATTGGGCTGACCCACGCCGGTCTCGATGAAGCTCGCCAGGCTGCCCCGGATGTATGTCGCCCACGCGTTCGAGCACGCGCCGTAGCATTCGACCTCGGGCCTGAGCCCTTCATGCGTGAACGTCACCTCCGTGCCGGCGGGGGACGGGGTGATGTCGAACCTCACCGTCGTGCCGTTCCACTCCTGCTTGTCATCGACGAAGCTCAGGTAGCTGCCGGTGACGACCCATTCGACCTGGCGACCTGGTTCGAGCTTCGTCACCCGGAACCCGCTGTAATGCAGCCCGGGCACCACATAGACGAACTCGTCGCGCTCGGCTGTGGTGGTGCCCGTGATCCGGCCCCACCAGCCGCCCACGTCGTTGATCGCGTCGTAGACCTCGGAGGGCGTCCTGCGGACCGTGATACTCGCGGTGTAGTCGGCGCTCATCGTGTTCCTCCCTTGTTCTGGTGCGACGCTAGTCCCGCTACTTGCATCACGCAAGTGCTAGTGTCGGATCCATGCTGGGGAAGACCTACGACACGCAGATCTGCTCGATCGCGCGCTCACTCGAGCTGGTCGGCGAGCGCTGGAGCCTGTTGATCATCCGCGACGCCCTGTTCGCCGGAGTCACGCGCTTCGGTGACTTCCAGCACAACCTCGGCATCGCCACGAACGTGCTCGCCGCGCGCCTGGATGCGTTCGTCAGCAGTGGCATCATGCGCCGCGAGGGTTCGGCCGACTACATGCTCACGGCGAAGGGCAGCGCGTTGGCCACGGCGCTGATCGCCTTGACCGAGTGGGGAGACGAATGGGCAGCGCCCGGTGCGCCGCCGATCCTCTATCAGCACGGCTCATGCGGTCGGCACGTCAGCGCACAGGTCGTGTGCGAGGAATGCGGCGTGATCGGATCAGGGGAGGCGAAGGTGCAGATCGGACCGGGGATGCCGGCGGAGTACGTCGCCGCGCGGCGCGGTGGCCGGCGGGCGGTGGGGTAGCAGCGGCTGTCGGACTACTCGGTCGTCGTCGCGCCCGTGTAGAACGCGAACGTCGCATCCGCCGCCCGGGCTGCATCGTCCGGTGCGGCACCGGCCGCGATGTGCGCATCGCGCCAACCGTCCGCCGCCCCCCGGTAGAAGGCCCGACCTTCGTCCGTGATGACCCAGGACGGGAGGGCCTCAGGATTCCGTTCCCCTCCCCGGGCCAGGTGCAGCGCGAGCCCGAGCAGGCCACCGTCCCATCCGACGCCTGTCGCTCCCGGTCCGAACTGGTCCCAGAATCCCGAGGGGATGTCCGACTGTCGAGACGTGTGCTCGAGCTCGAGGGTGGTCAGCTCGTCGGTGACCGCCGTCAGCCGCACCGCGAGCCAGGTGACGCCACCGCCGTACTCCCAGGTCACCCGATAGTGCGCGCTTCCGTCGTCGGGGGGCGCGCACTCCAGCACCTCGCCGCCGGCGTTGCCTTCCAGCTGGTACCTTCCTCCGAGCCTCAGGTCGCCCGAGATCGGCAGGAACCATCGGCGGATCCGCTCGCCGCTGGTCACGGCATCCCAGACATCTGCGATCGGGCTGGGATAGCTCTGCGACAGCGTCTGCACGAAAGAGCGCTCGTCGTCGACTGTTTCCTCGTGCAGGCTCCGCTCCACCGCCGCTACCTGGGCGTCGACATCCACCATGTCAGTTCTCCTCTTCGGAATCGTCCTCGTCGGATGCCCCGGTCGGGGCATCCGCGTCCGCGGCGACTGCGGCGGACGTCCTTCGTGCGCGGCGTCCGCGAGCCAGCTCTGTGCCCAGTGCGTCGAGGCGCGGCTGCCACAGCCGCCGGAACGGATCGAACCAGGCGTCGGCCGCCGCGAGCGGCGAGGCGTCGACGGCATACAGCCGCCGCGTCCCTTCGGACCGCACGGTGGCGAAGCCCGACTCGCGCAACACCCGCAGATGCTGGGAGACGGCCGGCTGGGAGATCTGAAACTCCCGCTGGATCACAGCTCCGATCTCGCCCGCGCTCAGCTCGCCCCCGGCGAGCAGCTCGAGCACCCGACGCCTGACCGGATCTCCGAGGATGTCGAGTGCGTGCATGAAAACAATATTTGCATCGGCACTTATATAAGTCAAGGCCTATAAATAAAGGCCTCCTCCGATGCTAAGGGTGATCCGCCGGACGGGGAAGGGTGCCGTGTTCGAGGAGAAGTTCATACATGCTCTCGAAAACCGCAGCCAGTTCAGCCGACTGCTTCCCGTCGAGTGCACCGAGGAAGACGGAGCGCACGAAGTCGATGTGACCGGGGGAGGCTCGTGCGAGAAGCGCCCGCCCCTCTGGAGTGAGGCTCACGTCGGTGGCGCGGCGATCCTCGGCGTTGGGCTGCAGGCTGATCAGCGAGTCATCCGCCATCCGGCGCGCATGGTGCGAGACCCGGCTGCGCTCCACCCCGATCCGGATCGCGAGGTCCGAGATCGTCATCGTCCCAGAGGTCTCGCTGGTCAGTGCGACGAGGACGTCGTAGTCGGCGAGGGAGATCCCGCACTCGCTTCGAAGCTGCCTGTTCATCTCGTAGCGCAGGCGCAGCTGCACTTTCATGAATGCGTACCAGGCGCGCACCTCGTTGTCGCTGAGGAGCGCATAGGGCGACTCGGGAGGAACCTGGTACCGACTCATGGTCTGATCAGTGCAACAGGATCGTGTAGACCCTGGCGAGCAGCCCGTCACGGACGAACCCGATGTCCACGCCGTGGACCACGGGCGCTCCCTCGGGACCGAACGCCCACGCGAGGTAGCCGAGATCCTGCGCGTGGGAGAAGTCGCCGTCGGGCCGGAACACGAAACCGGGACTGCCGGCCAGGATCTGCTCCGCCTTCGCGTCCAGCGCCGTGTGACCCTGCACCTGACCCTCGGGGTCCGCGAAGATCACATCCTCGGTGTAGGTCCGGGCAATCGCCTCCCGCCGCCTGTCGCGATCGCGCTCGCCGAACACCTCCAGCAGGTTCGCGTTCATCAGCTGCTCGAGTTCCTGCATCGCCTGCGTCATGCCGCTCCCTCATTTAGATGAAATTTCACTCAAGCTAGATCCGGGCCCAGCCGCTGTCAAGTCGCGGGACGGTGATCGGCAGCATCCTCAGCGGCACTCGGCGAGCCGATCACCACCCAGGCGGATACCGGTGACTCCCACTGACCGGACACCATTGCCTGGGGCAAGGGCCCGGGCTACGGTGAGGGGCACTCTGCCTTTCCCCCCGGCTCTGGAGGTCGTCATGGTCCACCTCACTCCCCGCTCCGCGCGAAACGGCGTCAGCCTCGCTGTAGCGGCGGCGCTGGTCGTCGCGGCGTGCGCGGTCGCCTCACCCGCATCGGCGGCGCGTCCGACTCCGCAGGCGCCCTCCACATCGACGGGATACGAAGGTGCAGTTGCTTCGGTCGATGCGGAAGCCAGTGCCGTCGGCCTCGAGGTGCTGCGCAAGGGCGGCAACGCGGTGGATGCCGCGGTCGCGACGGCCGCAGCGCTCGGGGTGACCGAGCCGTACAGTGCCGGGATCGGCGGCGGTGGGTACTTCGTGTACTTCGACGCGACCACCGGAGAGGTGACCACGATCGACGGCCGCGAGACCGCTCCGGCCGCCATGCCCGCGGACGCGTTCATCGACCCGCAGACCGGCCAGCCTTACCCGTTCGCAGCGGCGGTCTCGTCGGGGCTCTCGGTCGGGGTGCCGGGCACCCTGGCCACGTGGGAGACCGCGCTGGACCGCTTCGGCACGACGTCCTTGAAGGACGCGCTGAAGCCTTCGATCCTGCTCGCGACCCGAGGGTTCCAGGTGGATGCGACGTTCGCGCAGCAGACGGCAGCGAACCAGGAGCGCTTCGCGGCCTTCCCGGCCACGGCGCAGCTGTTCCTGCCCCACGGTGCTCCTCCCGTCGTGGGATCGACCTTCAAGAACCCCGACCTGGCGCGGACCCTGCGTGAGATCTCCCTGCGCGGAACGGATGCCTTCTACGAGGGAGCGATCGCGGACGAGATCGCCTCGGTCGTGCAGAGCCCGCAGACCGCGCCCGGTGCGACCCTTCCGGCGTACCCCGGCTCCCTCACGGCCGACGATCTGGCCGAGTACTCGGTGGTCGAGCAGGCGCCCACGCACGGCGAGTACCGGGGCTTGGACGTCTACGGCATGGCGCCCTCGTCCTCGGGTGGCACGACCGTCGGCGAGTCGCTGAACATCCTCGAGAACTACGATCTGTCTGCGTCGAACACGCCGCTCGCTCTGCACCTCTACCTCGAGGCGACCGCCCACGCCTTCGCCGACCGCAATGCGTACGTCGGGGATCCCGCGTTCGTCGACGTGCCGACCGAGACCCTGCTGAGCCAGTCCTTCGCCGACGCGCGCGCCTGCGTGATCGATCCTGCGGTCGCCTCGGTCAAGCCGGTCGCGCCCGCCCCGCTCGATGCGACGGGCTGCGCGGCGGCCGCCGCGCAGGACGCCCCCGACACCGAGAACCTCTCGACCACCCACCTGTCGGTCGTCGACAGGTGGGGCAACGCCGTCGCCTACACGCTGACGATCGAACAGACCGGCGGCTCGGGCATGACCGTGCCGGGACGCGGATTCCTGCTGAACAACGAGCTGACCGACTTCAGCTTCGTTCCCAACCCGAGCGATCCGAACACGGTGGAAGCAGGCAAACGGCCACGATCGTCGATGTCGCCCACGATCGTGCTCGACGGCGGCGACGTGCGCTACGTCGTCGGATCGCCGGGCGGCTCGATGATCATCACCACG
Organism: uncultured Microbacterium sp.; assembly: GCF_963524805.1. Lineage (GTDB taxonomy): Bacteria > Actinomycetota > Actinomycetes > Actinomycetales > Microbacteriaceae > Microbacterium. The sequence continues at coordinate 88,974 of NZ_CAURGG010000009.1, forward strand.
GTGACGCAGGTGCTGATCAATCGGATCGACCTCGGGATGACGCTGCCGGAGGCTGTCGCCGCGCCTCGCGCATCGCAGCGCAACACGGTGGCCGTCGCGGCGGAGGAGGCTTTTCGCGCAGCGTATGAAGCACAGCTGACGCCGTTCGGCCATCAGTTCACCACGTCGGCGGAGATCGGGGCTGTCGCAGCCATCGAAGTGGACGCCGACGGACTGATGACCGCCGTCGCCGAGCCGGTGCGCCGCGGCGGCGGCACGGGGCTGGTGGTGCAGCCGGCCGGCTAGCCTCAGGACTGCGGCACGTCGTGCAGCCGAGCCAGGGCCGCGACGACGTCACGGTGCCAGCGCCGGGCGGCGGGAAGCGCGCCGGTGAAGATCGGCGTGTCGTGGGTCACTCCGAGGTACTGCACCGCGCTTGCGGCCACCCCGGCCGTCCGGAGCGCGGCCGCGTACGCGGCGCCGTCGCCGCGCAGCGGGTCGTATTCAGCGGTGAGGATCACCGCCTCGGGGAGCCCCGCGTGCGAAGCCGCGCGCAGGGGAGAGGCGAGCGGGTCCTTCGCGTCCGATGGACGCGCCAGATAGGTTCGGGCCACGGATCGCAGTTCGCGCAGCGCGATGATGCTCGGGATGCCGAGGGCCCGCGTTGCACGCAGGTCCAGGTGACGGCCCGTCAGGTCTGCCACCGGCACCTCGAGCAGCTGCAGGCGAAGGGGCACCTTCGTGCGGTCGCGGTTGGCGATCGTCAGGGCTGCGGCGATCGAGGCGCCGGCCGAAGTGCCCGCGACGCCGAGACGACCCGCATCGATCCCCCACCGGGCTGCGTTGGCGTGCAGCCAGACCAGCGCCGCATGCGCCTGCTCGATCTGAGTGGGGAAGCGGTGCTCGGGCGCGAGCGCGTAGTCGACAGCGACCATCGCGACGCCCGCGTCGACCGCGCGACGGCGGTTGGCGGCATCCGTCGTCGGATAGTCGATGCCCCCGATCCGGAAAGCGCCGCCGAAGAAGGTGAGCCACGCCGGAATCAGCTCGTCGGCGGTGGGACCCGGATAGTAGATGCGCACGCGGACCGGCGGAAAGCCCGCGACCGGAACCTCGTGCTCGGCGATGCGCACCTCCGGCCCCGGAGTGCCCACGGTCTGCAGTTCCCGCCGATCCCATGCGAGGGCCGCACGACGGTGTTTCGCGCGCGCTCTGCTTCGCTCGGAAACGGATGGCGGCTTCGCCGGCGAAGCTGCAGGAACGACGGTTCCCTGAGGAGAATCGTCACGCGTCCATCCCAGAAGCGACCGCCACGAAGCCAGGCGCGAACGGATCGCATCGACCCGCTGCCGGATCAGGTACCGCCGGTGCACGCGCAGCCGTTCGGAGAAGAACGGGTCGAGCGGCATTTCGAGCTCCTCCGGGATGGGGCTTCCATCGTAGGTGGCGGCTGGGGATGGCGGCTCGGACGGGGCCTGCATCAGCCGGACCGCGCGCGCAAGCCCCGTGACGGGCTGAAGATCCTGACGTTGTGTGGGACGATGAGCACCGCTTCCCTCGTGACGGCCGAGCGCGCGCCGCGCGCGCCCTCCGCCCAGCCGCGCGTCAGCGTCGTGGTCCCGGTGTTCCGCCCCGGTGCCGGCATCGATGAGCTGATCGCGTCCCTCGACCGGCAGACCCTTCCTGCGTCGCAGTTCGAGGTGCTGCTGTGCGACGACGGATCCGGCGACTCGACGCTCGGTCGCCTCGAGCAGATCGCCGCGGCCCGCCCGCATGTCCGGGTGCTGCCGCTGTCGCACACCGGCTGGCCGGGAACCCCCCGCAACCACGGCATCGATGCGGCATCCGGCATGTACGTGTTCTTCGCAGATCAGGACGACCGCCTGTTCGAGGGCGCGCTCCAGCGGCTGTGCGACTACGCGGACGAGCAGGAATCGGACGTCGTGATCGGCAGAGTCGTCGGCGTCGGTCGCCCGATCCCGCGCGCCATCTTCCGGCGGGACGTGCCGCAGGCGGTGCTCGGGACCGATCCGCTGCTCGAGCTGCTCACTCCTCACAAGCTGTTCCGCACGGAGTTCCTCCGGCGCAACGCCATCCGTTTCCCGGACGGGCGGGTGCGCCTGGAGGACCACCTCTTCGTGATGAAGGCGTACTTCACCGCCGGCACGATCTCGATCCTCGCCAGCGCACCCTGCTACGCGTGGCTCAAGAACAAGGGCAGCGCGAGTTCGTCGCGGATCGACCCGGCGACCTACTTCCCGCACCTCGAGCGGGTGCTGGATCTGGTGGAGGAGAACACCGAGCCCGGAGCGCTGCGCGACGACCTGCTGCGGCACTGGTACCGCGGCAAGATCCTCTCGCGCCTCGGCGGTCGGCGGATGCTGCGCTATCCGGACGACTATCGCGCGCGGTTCCTCGACGTCGTGGTCCCCATCGTGCGCTCGCGGTTCTCGGAGGCCGTCGAGCGGGAACTTCCCTTGCCGCTGCGGGTCCGCTCGGTCCTCCTGCGGCACGGCCATCGCGACCAGCTCCTGCGCCTCGCGGAGTTCGAAGCCGCGATGACGTGCGAAGCCGACGTGGCCTCGGTGCGGTGGACGCGGCTGGGCAAACTCGTCCTGACGGTGCGCTATCGCTTCGTCCGTGGCGGAGAAGACGCCCTGCTCTTCAGCGACGCCGCCGACAGCACGACGGATGCCGGGCGCCCCGGTGTCAGGCCGGTCTCGCAGTGGCGCCCTCCGGAAGGCCTGGCGGAGGTTCTGGATCCTGCCATCCTGGATGCGACCGGCGACCTCCAGCGCGATCACGCCACCCTGGCGATCCGGGACCCCTCCGGCGAGGAACGACGAGTGCGGGGCCGGATGTCACTCGGCGGAACGACGGCGGCCTTCACGATCGATCCGGTCCACCTCTACGCCCGCGGGGATCGATCCGCCGGCGGCGCGCTGGTGACCCGCGTGCGGCATGCGGGCTGGAGCTTCGACGCACCGCTGACGGCCGACCCGGCGATGATCGCGCGCGTGCGACGTTCGCCGCTGCTCGCCGGGCGCACGGTCGAGCTGCGCTCCGACCCAGAGGGCACGGTGGAGATGCGTCGTGGCGGGCCCCATGGACGCCGCAGGGATGCCGTCGCCCGAGCGGCGCGAAGAGCGTGGGCGTTCGCGCGCTCGGCATCGCGCGCGCTGCGCGCAAGCGAAAGTCCTCCGCCCCCGGCGAGGTAGGGGGCGGAGGACTTCGCGTCCGATCAGGCCAGAGCCTTGGCCTTCAGGCTGTCGAACTCCGCCTGGGTGATCGCGCCGGAGTCCAGCAGCTTCTTGGCCGACTCGATCTCCGCGGTGGGCGAGGACGAACCGCCCGCCACCTCGCGGATGTAGCTGTTCTGCGCCGCCTGAGCCTCGCGCGCCTCGGCGACCTTGCGTTCGGTCATGCCGCGTCCACGTGCGATGAGGTAGATGAAGGCGGCGAGGAAGGGCAGGAACACGAGGAAGAGGACCCACAGAGCCTTGCCCCAGCCGTTGAGGCTCGGGTCACGGAAGATGTCGATGATGATGGTGATGAAGATCCAGATGCACGCGATGGCGACGTACACCCAGAAGATCCAGATGAAGAATTCCCAAATGTTCAATTGACTGCCTTCTCTGTCGGTGGCGGCGAAATCGCGGCCGATGATGGGACCATCCTCAACGCCCCGGTCGCGCTGTGCGTCATGCCGAAGGGGTGACTTTCGCCCATCAGTTGACCGCCGAGGTCAGTCGTGCCAGCCCGTCGAAGAAGGTCGATTTCACCGGCTCCTGACGCCATTGCTCGAGCGTGAGCTCGCGGCCGGCATCCCGGTAGCCCTGCTCCACCGCTCGCATCCCGCGCACGAACGACGCCCCGCGCACGAGCAGGGAGGACTCGGCGTTGAGGCTGAACGAGCGGATGTCCATGTTGCTGGATCCGATGAAGGCGATGTCGTCGTCGATCGACATGTGCTTGGCATGCAGGATGTACGGCGCGGGGTACATGAAGATGCGCACGCCCGCCTCGAGCAGGTCGCTGTAGTACGAGCGCTGCGCGTGCCCCACGAGCCACTGGTCGGCCTGTTCCGAGACGAAAAGCTGCACCTCGAGGCCTCGCTGGCAGGCCGTGGTGATCGCGTAGACCATGGCCTCGTCAGGAACGAAGTACGGGCTGGTGATGATCACCTTCTCCGTCGCGCCGTAGATGAGCGACAGGAACATCCGCAGGTTGTTCTCGGTGGGGTAGCCGGGCCCGCTCGGCACGACCTGGCACACGAGAGCGTCGGGCGGGTCGTCCCTGATCAGCTCGGTACCGGGAACGTGCTCGGACTCGAGCAGTTCGCCGGTCTCGATCATCCAGTCCGACAGGAACACGGAGTTGACGGATGCCACCACGGGCCCGGTCAGGCGCGTCATGAGCTCCTGCCACTGCAGGCCGCGCTTGATGTTCTTGGGGGAGTCGTACGTGCGCGCGATCAGGTTCTGCGATCCCATGTAGGCCACGTGCCCGTCGACGACCACGAGCTTGCGGTGATTGCGCAGATCGGGCCGCTGGTATTTGCCCTTCAAAGGCATGACGGGCAGCATCCACGCCCACTTCACGCCGATGCGGTCGAGTTCCGCGAAAGACTCCTTGCTGCCGGGGATCTTCGCCGACGGGAGGTGATCGGCCAGCAGCCGCACCGTGACGCCGCGCGTGACGGCGCGCTCCATCGCGGCGAAGAACCCCCGAGTCGTCTCGTCCCACGCCACGATGAAGAACTCCACGTGCACGAACGTCGTGGCGGTGTCGATCTCGGCCGCCATCGCGTCGATCGAGGCCTGATAGTCGCCGAGCAGGGTCGCGGTGTTCCCGCCCACCGCCGGAAGGGCGGTGAGCCTGAGGTTCTGATCGACCAGGCGCTGGAACCAGCGCGGCCACGTGGCGGCCTCCACCGGCTCGGTGCGGTCGCCCACGCGTTCAGCGATGATGGCGTCGACCCGCGTCTGGGCGTCGCGGCGCTTCTTCGGCAGGCGGAAGCTGCCGATCAGCAGGAACAGGATGATGCCCACGTAGGGCAGCAGGGCGATCAGCAGCAGCCACGCCATCGCGGCCGTGGGCTTGCGTCGACGCGGGATGATCAGCAGCGCGGCGATGACGATCGCGGCATGAACGGCGACGAGGAGGATCGTGACGAGGTCGGAGGCAGCATTGTCCATTTGAGCGTCACGCTATCGCCCCCTTGCATGCGGCGCCTCATCCCGCAAGGACGAAAGGGCTGCCCGCCCCCTCGGATAGGCTTCCCGTGCGATCCGCGCCGCGACGGCGATGGCGCGAGAGGGACGAGCGCATGGCCACCACACCCCCGGGCTGGTACGACGACGAGCGCGGCGCGCTGCGCTGGTGGGACGGCGCGCAGTGGACCGAGCACGTGCAGACTCCGGATGCCGAGTCTGCCCCCGGCGACGCGCCGGCCGCGCCGGTGGCCGGGTCGCCGGCCTCCGCTGTGCCCGACGAGCTCGCGTCCTCGGGTGATCACGTGCCCTCCGCGCCCCCGGGGTACCCCGGCGGCTTCCCGGGAGGGTCGGCACCCTCGGGAGCGTTCATCGCGGCGACAGAGCCGAAGAAGTCGAAGCTGTGGATCCTGTGGGTGGTGCTGGGTGTCGCCCTGATCGGCCTCGTGGTGCTCGCCACGGTGCTCATCCCCGTGCTGATCGGCGTGTTCGGCGGCGCGGCGGGCGGCGGCAGCAGTTCAGGCGCGAACGGCGACGACGAGGCTGCGGCCGTGGCGGCCGTGCAGCTGTACGACGACGCGTGGGCGACCGGAGACTGCGAGAAGTTCGAGGCCGCGACGACGCAGAGCTTCCGCGAGGCCTCGGAGATCCCGGATTGCGCGTCGTTCACAGCGGCGTCGCAGGGCTTCGTCGACTCGGTCGAGGATTACGAGCTCACCGTCGTGTCGGTGGAGTCGGAGACGGACGAGCAGATCACCGTGACGACCGCCGAGACCTATCTGAGCAGGTACGACGAGGACGGCAACCCGACGGACGAGGCGCTGCCCTTCCAGGATGACATCGTGTACGTCCTGGTGCCGTCCGACGACGGCTGGGCGATCGACTCGGCGGCCAACCAGGCCGCGGGCTGAGGAGCCTCAGGCTTCGGCGATACCGGCGTCGGGCGTCTGACCGGCCGGCCGCCGCAGGGGTGTCACCGATCCCTCCAGCGCGGCAGGGTCGATTCCGAAGACGGCGGCCAGCCCGGCTTCGAAGTTCGCGACGCGTCCACCGGCCGCGAGCTCGCGCGCGCGCTGCGTCGGGTCGTGCAGCAGCGCGCCCGCGAAGTGGCGCAGCGCCTCGGCGACGGCGGCCGACTGTTCGGCGGGGACCGATTTCGAGGCGAGCCGGGTCAGCTCGCTGTCGAGCGCATCGAACACGTGGCGGCGCAGCGCGACGATCGCCGGCGCCGCGATCTGCTCGGCCGCGAAGGCTCCGGCGGCCGAGGAGACCAGCACGCGTGCCGTCGCGTCGGGGGCGAGCATCGGCAGGCGGGCGTGCGTGGCGATCAGCTCGAGATCCATCAGCTCGACGCCCGGCAGTCGGCCGACGGCAGGGTCGACGTTGCGAGGAAGCCCCAGGTCGATGATGGTCCGGCGCGCGTCGTCGGGAACGTCCTCGACGGTGACGGAATACGTGTTCGTGCACGTGATCACGACCTCGGCCGAGGCGACGGCATCCCGCAGATCGTGCTCGGCGCGCACGCCGTACTTCTCTGCGAACCGCTCGGCGCGACCCGTGAGCGAGTAGACGGCCAGCTGCGAGACGCCCAGGGTGCGCAGGGCCGCAACGGTCGTGGCGGCATAGTTGCCCGTGCCGACGATCAGCGCGCGGGTCTGGCGCCAGTCGGTCACCCGGGTGCCGGCGAGCTGCAGCGCGAACTGCACGAGGGATCTGCCGGCCTTGCCCAGCGAGGTGGCGGCGCGCACGTCGCGCGAGACCTTGGCGGCCCGCTGGAACGCGGTGTCCAGCTCCGGAGTGGTCGTGTGGGCGCTGCGGGCCGTCTCATACGCGCGCCGCACCTGGCCGGCGATCTCCTCTTCGCCCACGGCCAGGGACTCCAGCCCCGAGGTCACCGCGAACAGGTGGTGCAGGGCGGGAGCCCCCACCATCACCTCAGCGCGCTCTCGCAGGGTGTCGTGCGCGAGCCCGGCCGCTCCTGCGAGGCCCCGCAGCGTGCTCTCTGCGATGCTGGTGTCGGCGCCGGAGGCGACATCGAGATACGCCTCCACGCGATTGCACGTCGAGACCAGCACCGCCCCGCGCGCGCGGCCATCCTCTGTCAGGGTGGTCGCCGAGGAAGCCGTCACGGCCTCCGAGAGGCGACCGAGCAGATCGAAGTCCGCCGTCCGGTGGGACACGGAGACGCAGAGCAGCACCCCTCCATGGTACGTAACCATGGCTGAGCAGTGGTCCCGCGTGACGCATGGGCCGGAGCGAGCACGCGGGGCGCGGGCCTTCGGCATCGCCGGGCGGTGGGACAATGGTCCATATGTCTTCCCCCGCATCGCACCCGCTCGGTGACGGTCGGACCGCCGAGTCTCCGCTGATCCGAGCACTGCGCGGCGACCGTCCGGAACGGACCCCCGTCTGGTTCATGCGTCAGGCCGGGCGCAGCCTGCCGGAGTATCGGGAGCTGCGTGTGGGCACCGCGATGCTCGATGCGTGCCTGAACCCCGAGCTCGCCAGCGAGATCACCCTTCAGCCCGTGCGCCGCCACGGCGTCGATGCCGCGGTCTTCTTCAGCGACATCGTCATCCCCCTCCGGCTCGCCGGCGTGCCGGTCGAGATCGTCCCCGGGCGCGGTCCCGTGCTCGAGACGCCGATCCGCTCGGCCTCCGACATCCTGCGTCTGCGCCCCATCGATCCCGACGCCCTGGACCCCATCCGCGAGGGCGTCGCGCGCACGGTCGCCGAACTCGGCAGCACCCCCCTCATCGGGTTCGCGGGTGCGCCGTTCACCCTGGCGTCGTACCTGGTCGAGGGCGGCCCGTCGAAGGATCAGCTGCGCGCGCGCAGCCTCATGGTGTCCGATCCCCACGCCTGGGCGCAGCTGCTGAACTGGTGCGCCGACGTGTCCGGGGCGTTCCTGCGCGCCCAGGTCGAGGCCGGCGCCAGTGCGGTGCAGCTGTTCGACTCGTGGGTCGGGTCGCTGTCGCGCCACGACTACCAGCGCCGGGTGGCTCCGCACTCGCGGCGGACGCTCTCCGCCCTGCGCGGTCTGGACATGCCGGTCATCCACTTCGGCGTCGGCAGTGGCGAAGTTCTCGATCTGATGGCGGGCATCGGGGCGGACGCGGTCGGCGTGGACTGGCGGCTTCCGCTCGATGAGGCGTCGCGCCGGCTGGGCGGCGACGTCGTGCTCCAGGGCAACATCGACCCCGCCTGGCTGGGAGCGCCGTGGGACAAACTCGAGGCCCATGTGCTGGATGTCCTCGAGCGGGGAAAGGCCGCCCCGGCACACGTGGTGAATCTCGGTCACGGTGTGCCGCCCGAGACCGACCCCGACGTGCTGACGCGCATCGTCCGCCTGGTGCATGACGCGTCGATGGGCGAGCGCGCGGTCTGATCGGCCGACCCATGCCTCTGCTGCCCGACGGCTCCTTCGCACCCGCCTCATCCCGCCCGCGGGTGCTGGTGGTCGGCGGCGGCGCGGCGGGCCTCGTGATCGCGCGAGATCTGGCGCGCGCGGGCGTCGCCGTGACGATCCTCGAGGCATCCGATCGGGTCGGCGGTCAGCTCGCGTCCGCACGAGTCGACGGGCTCGAGGTCGATACGGCGGCCGAGTCGTTCGCGACGCGCAACGGGACGGTGGCGGCGCTGGCCGCCGAGCTCGGGCTGGGCGAGGACCTGGTGCGGCCGCTCGAGCGTCCCGCGTGGGTGATCGGCGCCGGAGGGCGCGCACATCCGCTGCCGGCCGCGAGCGTCCTCGGCATCCCCGGCGACCCGCTCGCGCACGATGTCGCGTCCGCGATCGGTCGCCTTCGCACCTGGCGCGCCGCGCTGGACCGGCTGTCGCCCCTGCGACCCCCCGAGGCGTATCGGTCGCTCGGAGATCTCGTTCGACGTCGGATGGGCGCGGGAGTGCTCACCGAACTCGTCGCCCCCGTCGTGCGCGGGGTCTACTCGACCACTCCCGACGAGCTGCCGCTCGCGCTTGCCTCTCCGGGCCTGCCCGACGCGCTGCGCGCGAACCGTTCGCTCGGCGCGGCGGTGCTCACTCTGCGTGCGGCCAGCGCAGCAGGCTCTCAGGTCGCGGGGCTGCGCGGAGGCGTGCACCGCCTCGCGACAGCCCTGGCGATGGATGCGGCCGCTCATGGGGCGCGGATCATCCTGGGTGCGCGCGTGACCGGCGTGGATGCGACCGGCGTGACGCTCGCCGACGGAGAGGTTCTGGAGGGGCGGGTCGTCATCGCCGCGGCGTCTGCCGCCGGCCCCGCGCCCCGCACGCGCGCCATCACCGTCGCCGTCGCCGTCCTCGACGCCCCCGACCTCGATGCCGCGCCGCGCGGGACCGGCGCACTCATCACATCAGGAGCCCCGGGGATCACCGCACGCGCGTTGACGCACTCGTCGGCGAAGTGGGCGTGGGTGGCCGATTCGCTGCCGACGGGCCGCCACCTCGTGCGGCTCTCGTACGATGAATTGCCGGATGATCCGGAGGCCACGGTGGCCGCAGACCTGCGGGCCGTGACGGGCGCCCGGGTCGGCCCCATCCGCGACCTCCACGTGCGCACATGGACGCGGACCCTGCAGGCGGCGCCCGCACCGCCCGGCGGGATCGCGGTCGGCGAGGCGGCCGGCACGACCGGACTGGCCGGGATCGTCGCCGCCGCTCGTGCGAGGGCACAGCGGATCATCGGCGAAGCGGACAGCACAGACGCGAAGGCCGCCCGTTCGGGCGGCACGGAAGGATGAGCATGACCAACGAGACCTCCGAGCGGGTCGGCTACGCACTGTGGGCGGTCTTCGCCCGCCCCGTCGGCCAGCGCGCGGGATCCGACCCCGACAGCACCATGCTCGACACCGCGACGTTCCAGACGGCGGCCGCCGGCCTCGAGGCCTCGGGCGTGATCCTGCGCGGCATCTACGACGTATCGGGGCTGCGCTCCGACGCGGACATCATGCTCTGGCTCACCGGCGATGACGCGCAGCGTCTGCAGTCAGCGCTGCGCTCGCTGCGGCGGACCGCGTCGCTCGCGCCGCTCGTTCCGCGCTGGAACGCTCTGGGCGTGCACCGCGATGCGGAGTTCACCCGCGACCACGCGCCGTCGTTCATGCGCGGCCTGCCGCCCAAGCAGTGGGTGAGCGTCTATCCGTTCGTCCGCAGTCTCGACTGGTACATCCTCCCCGAGGACGAACGCCGCGGGATGCTGGGCGAGCACGGCCTGAAGGGGCGCGACTTTCCGCAGGTGCAGCCGAACACCGTCGCCGCTTTCGCGCTCGGAGACTACGAGTGGATCCTCGCGCTCGAGGCCGATGACCCCATCCACCTCGTCGACATGATGCGGCACCTGCGCGCCACCGAGGCGCGGCGCCACGTCCGCGAAGAGGTCCCGTTCTTCACGGGCCGGCTCATCGGCATCGACGAGCTCGCGGAGGTGCTGTCGTGACCGAGGCGGCTGAGCCGATCCTGGGGGCGAGCGAGGCCGCGGCATCCGGTCAGCCGCACGTGACGCAGGGAACGCCCTACGACGGCATCCTCCTCGCGGGCTTCGGCGGACCCGAGGGACAGGACGACGTCATCCCGTTCCTGCGCAACGTGACCCGGGGGCGCGGCATCCCGGACGAGCGGCTCGAAGAGGTGGCCCACCACTACCGCCACTTCGGCGGCATCAGCCCGATCAACGCGCAGAACCGCGCGCTGAAGGCGGCGATCGAGGCCGAGCTCGCCGCCCGCGGCATCGACCTGCCGGTGTACTGGGGCAATCGCAACTGGGCGCCCTACCTCGAAGAGGCGGTGCAGGATGCCGCTGCGGCCGGCGACCGGACGCTGCTGGCGATCGCCACGAGCGCGTACAGCTCGTATTCCAGCTGCCGGCAGTACCGCGAGGACCTCGCCCGCGTCCTGACCGAGACGGACCTGCTGGGGACGGTCACGATCGACAAGGTCCGCCAGTTCTTCGACCACCCGGGCTTCGTCCACGCGTTCACCGAGGGCGTCACGAACGCGGTCCGCGAGCTGATCGCCGACGGGATCGCGCCGGGCCGCATCCGGGTCCTGTTCTCGACCCACAGCATCCCCACCTCCGACGCGCAGCGCTCGGGACCGCGGGATCGCGACTTCGGTCCCGGCGGGGCGTACGCCGCCCAGCATGAGGCCGTCGGAGGCTTCGTGATGGACCGCGTGATCGAAGCGGTGCCGGAGGCCTCCGAGACCGGGTGGGAGCTGGTCTACCAGTCGCGCTCGGGCCCGCCCACGCAGCCGTGGCTCGAGCCGGACGTGTGCGACGTGATCGGCGAACTGCCCGGCCGCGGCATGGAAGCCGTGATCATCGTGCCGCTCGGCTTCGTCAGCGACCACATGGAAGTGATGTGGGACCTCGACACCGAGGCGATGGAGGCGGCGCAAGAGGCCGGCATCCGTGCCGTGCGCACGCCGACCCCCGGCGTGGACCCGGCGTTCGTCAGCGGACTGGTCGACCTGGTCGAGGAGCGCCGAAACGGCACGCCCGCCGCGGAGCGTCCGCACCTGACCGATCTCGGACCCTGGTTCGACGTCTGCCGCCCGGCATGCTGCGAGAACGTGCGCGCCGGGTTCAAGCCCGCGGTGTCGGGAGTGGCCCCATGACGGCCATGTCCGCACCGGGAGCTCCACTGCGGGTCGGCACGCGTGCGAGCGCGCTCGCGGTCGCCCAGACCTCCGCGATCGCGGCGCACCTGGGCCCGTACGAACTGGTGACGATCACCTCCGAGGGCGATCGCTCCTCGGCGCCGCTCGCCTCCCTCGGCGGCACCGGCGTGTTCGTCTCCGCCCTGCGCGACGCGCTGCGGGCCGACCAGGTGGATGTCATCGTGCACTCGATGAAGGACCTGCCGACCGGTCCTGCCGAGGGCATCGTGCTCGCGGCCGTTCCGGTGCGCGCCGACGCGCGCGACGCCCTGGCCACCCGTGACGGGGTGACGCTGGCCGGGCTCCCGACCGGCGCGCGCGTGGGCACCGGATCGCCGCGGCGACGCGCGCAGCTGCTCGCCGCACGACCCGACCTGGACGTGGTCGGCATCCGGGGCAATGTCGACACCCGCCTCGGCCGCCTGTTCGACGCCGACGAGGACCGCCGGGTCGACGGGCTCGTGCTCGCCGCCGCCGGCCTGGAACGTCTCGGGCGACTGGGCGAGGCATCCGAACTGCTCGATCTGGCGATCTGGCCGACCGCGCCCGCCCAGGGCGCCCTCGCCCTCGAGGTGCGCGCCGACGCGCCCGCCGCGCTGCGCGCACGGGTCGCCGCCGTCGATGATGCGTCGACGCACCTCGCCGCCGCGGCCGAGCGCGGCGTGCTGGCCCGGCTCGAAGCCGGGTGCTCGGCGCCGATCGCCGCCCACGCGACAGTCTCGGCGCGATCGCGCGAGGGCGCCGCCATCACGCTCACCGCGACGGTCTTCGCGCCCGATGGCCGCAGCGAGCTGACGGTGGTCGAAACCGGCGCCGATCCGCTGGAGGTCGCCGATCGCGTCGCCGCCGCGCTGCTCGAGCGCGGAGCCGCCGCCCTGGCGCCGCTGGGAAGCGCGCGATGAGCGCCGGAAGGAAACAGCCATGACCACGACGCCCGTCCCCGACATCCGTCCGCGCCGCACCCGCAGCACCCCCGGGTGGCGGCGGCTGGTGGCGCAGACGCGCCTGCACCCCGCGGAACTGGTGCTGCCCATGTTCGTGCGCGAGGGCGTGAGCGAGCCCGTGCCGATCGCCTCGATGCCCGGTGTCGTCCAGCACACGCTCGACTCGCTCAAGGGTGCGCTGCAGGATGCGGCCGAGGCGGGCGTCGGGGGCATCATGCTGTTCGGCGTGCCGGAGCACAAAGACGCGATCGGCTCGGGCGCCGATGACCCCGACGGCATCCTCAACGTCGCGACCCGCGTCGCGGCCGCCGAGGTGGGTGACGCGCTGGTCGTGCAGACCGACCTGTGCCTGGACGAGTTCACCGATCACGGCCACTGCGGCGTGCTCGATGCCGGCGGCCGCGTGGACAACGACGCCAGCCTGGACCGCTACCGCTCGATGGCTCTCGCTCAGGCGTCGGCCGGGTCAGCGCTGCTGGGACTCTCGGGAATGATGGACGGGCAGGTGCGCGCGGTGCGCGACGTGCTCGATGCGAACGGCCATCAGGATGCCGCGATCCTCGGCTACGCGGCGAAGTACGCCTCCGCCCTCTACGGGCCGTTCCGCGAGGCCGTGCAGTCCTCCCTCGAAGGCGACCGCCGCACCTACCAGCTCGATCCGGCGAACGGACGCGAGGGCGTTCGCGAGGCCGCCATCGACATCGACGAGGGCGCCGACATCGTCATGGTCAAGCCCGCCTCGCTGTACCTGGACGTGCTCTCGCGCGTGGCTGCGGCATCCACCGTCCCGGTCTGGGCCTACCAGGTCAGCGGCGAGTACTCCATGATCGAGGCGGCCGCCGCGAACGGCTGGATCGATCGTCGCCGGGCGGTGCTCGAATCCCTCGTCTCGATCCGCCGTGCCGGTGCCGACGGCATCCTGACCTATTGGGCCGTCGAGGCTGCTCGCCTCATCCGGGAAGGGCACACCGCATGAGCAACGAGACCGAGTTCGCGCGTGCCCAGGCGGTCATTCCGGGCGGGGTCAACTCGCCCGTGCGCGCGTACCGCTCCGTCGGCGGCACCCCCCGCTTCCTCGTGTCCGCCCGTGGTCCGTACGTGACCGACGTGGACGGCCGCGAGTACATCGACCTGGTGTGCTCGTGGGGTCCCGCCCTGCTCGGGCACGCACACCCGGACGTCGTGCGCGCTGTGCAGGATGCCGCCACCCGGGGTCTCTCGTTCGGCGCGACCACCCCGGGCGAGGCCGAACTCGCCGAGCTTCTGCGCGAGCGCACCACCGTGCTGGGCACGCGTCAGTTCGATCGCGTGCGGCTGGTCTCCACCGGCACGGAGGCCACGATGACCGCCGTGCGGCTGGCGCGCGGTGCCACCGGCCGCGACCTGATCATCAAGTTCGCCGGGCACTACCACGGCCACTCCGACGGCCTTCTGGCCGAATCCGGATCGGGCGTCGCCACTCTGGGCCTGCCCGGATCCGCCGGCGTCCCCGCCGGTGTCGCGGCGCTCACGATCGTGCTGCCCTACAACGACCTGGCTGCGGTCGAAGAGACCTTCGCCGCCCACCCCGGACGGATCGCGGCGGTCATCACCGAGGCGGCGGGCGCGAACGCGGGCGTCCTCGTGCCCGACCCCGGCTTCAACCAGGCCCTGTGCGAACTCGCGCACCGTGAGGGCGCGCTGCTGATCGTCGACGAGGTGCTCACCGGCTTCCGCGTGAATCGGGCCGGATGGTGGGGCCTGGAGGCGGAGCGCGCCGGCGGCGCGCTGTGGACGCCTGATCTGGTCACCTTCGGCAAGATCGTGGGCGGCGGGCTGCCGCTGGCCGCGGTGGCCGGTCGCGCCGAGATCATGGAGCTGCTCGCCCCGTTGGGGCCGGTCTACCAGGCGGGCACGCTGAGCGGCAATCCGATCGCCGTCGCGTCCGGCTTGGCGACCCTCCGCGCGGCCGACGAGGGGGTCTACGCACGGATCGTCCACTCCGCGGCCCGATTGTCGGGTGCGGTCGAAGACGCCTTCGCGGCCCAGGATCTGCCCGTGGAGGTCTCGCGGGCCGGCAACCTGTTCTCTCTCGCGTTCCGCGCGGGCGCCGTGCGCGACTACGACGACGCGAAGCACCAGGACGCCTGGCGCTACCGCGCATTCTTCGGATCGATGCTCGCGCAGGGCATCAGTCTGCCCCCCAGCGTGTTCGAGGCGTGGTTCCTGTCGGCCGCGCACACCGACGTGGAACTGGACCGCATCGTCGCCGCGCTGCCGGCCGCCGTCCGCGCCGCGGCGGACGCCCCGGAGCCGGAACCGGCAGGATAGGCAGCATGCCCGAGATCGCAGCGCCCGGCACCGAGCCCAGGGGCGCGAAGTACATCCTGACGTGCCTCGGCATCGGACTGCTCGCCGGGCTCATGTCGGGACTCTTCGGGGTCGGGGGCGGAACGGTGATCGTGCCGCTGCTGGTGCTGATCCTCGCGTACGACCAGCGGCTGGCCGCCGGGACCTCGCTTGCGGCCATCGTCCCCACCGCCACGGTCGGGGTGATCTCGTACGCGCTGGCCGACTCGGTGGCGTGGATCCCGGGACTGATCCTGGCCGCCGGCGCGGTCGTCGGCGCGCAGATCGGCACCTGGCTGCTCCCCAGGGTGTCGCTGATCGCGCTCCGGTGGAGCTTCATCGCCTTCCTCGTCGCGGTGATGGTGAGCCTGTTCATCGTCGTCCCGTCCCGCGATGCCGGTCTGCCGCTCACGGTCTGGTCGATCGTCGGCCTGGTGGTGCTGGGCCTGGTCACCGGCACCGTGTCCGGCCTCATCGGGGTCGGTGGCGGCATCATCGTCGTGCCCGCGCTCATGCTGTTCTTCGGAACGAGCGACCTGATCGCGAAGGGCACGTCGCTGCTCATGATGATCCCGGCCGCGATCTCGGGCACGGTCGGCAACCTGCGTCGCGGCAACGTCGACCTGCCCGCCGCAGCACTCATCGGAGTGGCGGCGATCACGACCACGACCCTCGGCGCGTGGCTGGCCCGACTTCTGGATCCGTTCTGGGCGAATGTGCTGTTCGTGATCTTCCTCGTGTTCATCGCCGTCCAGCTCGCGGTGCGCACGATCCGCGCCGGCCGCGCCGCTCGCACGTGAGCTGCCGCCGTCGGCGCCCGCGACGGCCTCGGTAGGATTGTCCGGTGCCAGTCAATCCCGAGCTCGTGGGACGCGTGTTCCCCCCGACCGCGCCCTACCTCGTCGGCCGTGAGAAGGTGCGGGAGTTCGCGCGCGCCGTCTTCGCCGACGACCCCCAGCATCTCGATCCCGCCGCCGCGCGGGCACTCGGCTACCCGGATGTGGTGGCTCCGGCGACCTTCGCGATCGTCGTGCAGGAGCAGACCCTGCAGCAGCTGCTCGCCCAGCCGGATTCCGGCATCGTGCTGCAGAACGTGCTGCACGCCGAGCAGCGCTTCCGGTACACGCGCCCCATCGTGGCCGGCGACGAGCTGACCGGAACGCTCACCGTCACCGCCGTCCGCGGGATGCGCGGCAGTGCGATGGTCACCAGCGACGCCGAGATCACCGATGCCACGGGCGCGCACGTCGTCACGGCGACCTCCGTGCTGCTGGTGGGGGAGGGCGAGAAGTGAGCGCCGTCGGCGACGTGCAGGTCGGCCAGACGGTCGCCGAGCGGACGGTCCATCTGACACGTGAGTCGCTCGTGCGCTATGCCGGCGCCTCGGGCGACTTCAACCCGATCCACTACCGCGACGACGTGGCGGCATCCGTCGGTCTTCCCGGCGTGCTCGCGCACGGGATGCTCACGATGGGCTTGGCCGTCGAGACCATCGTGGCGTGGCTCGGCGACGCCGGTCGCATCCTCGAGTACGGCGTGCGCTTCACCCGGCCCGTGGTCGTCGATCCCGAGACCGGCGCAGACCTCGTGATCGTCGCGAAGGTGGGGGCGATCGATGACGAGTCGGCGCGCATCGACCTGACCGTGACGTCGGCTGAGGCGACGGTGCTCGGCAAGGCGCAGGTCCGCGTCAGACTGCCGTAGCCCATGCCCGACGTCGAACCCATTTCGCTCGCGCAGCTGACCACGCTGCGCACCGGCGGCCTCCCCGCGCGCATGATCGATGCGCACACCACCGAAGAGCTCATCGGCGCGTTGCGCGAAGGGTGGGGGCAGGGCGACGAGCTGCTCGTCGTCGGCGGCGGATCCAACCTCTTCGTCGGCGACGACCCGTTCGAGGGCACCGTCGTGCGCGTGCTCACGAGAGGCATCGAGCGGATGCCGTCCCCTCGGCCCGGCTACGCACGGCTGCGGGTCCAGGCCGGCCACGACTGGGACGAGCTCGTGGCCTACGCCGTCGCCGAGGGCCTGGGCGGTATCGAGGCGATGTCCGGCATCCCCGGCACCGTCGGTGCGGCGCCCGTGCAGAATATCGGCGCGTACGGTCAGGAGATCGTCCAGACCCTCGCCGCGGTGGAGCTGATCGACGAGGGCGCGGACGAGGTCCTGACGGTCCCGGCATCCGAGCTCGGCCTGGGCTTCCGGACGTCGGTTTTCAAGCACCACTACGGATCGGTCGCGGCGCGGCCGGCGGTGATCCTCTCCGTGACGTTCGAGCTGCCCGAGGTGGGCCACGGTGATCGGCCGGTCGCGGGCGATCAGCTGCGGACGGCCCTCGGCCTCCAGCCCGGCGCGGAGGTGTCGCTCGCCTGGGTGCGCGAGCACGTGCTGGAGACCCGGCGGCGGAAGGGAATGGTGCTCGATGCCGACGACCCCGACACCTACAGCGCGGGCTCGTTCTTCCAGAACGCGATAGTGTCGGCGTCCTTCGCCCGGACGCTCCCTCCCGAGTGCCCGCGGTGGCCGGTGACCCCCGACCTCGACCCGGTTCTGGTGATCCCCCTCGCCTCCTATGACGGCTACGTGCCGGCCGCGGTGAGTGAGGAGTCCGACGTCAAGGTGAGCGCCGCCTGGCTCATCGAGCACTCCGGCCTTCGCAAGGGGTTCAAGCTGCCGCGATCGCGCGCGGCCCTGTCGAGCAAGCACGCACTGGCCCTCACCAATCGGGGGAGCGGCTCGGCCGAGGAGCTCGCCCAGCTGGCCCGGTTCATCCAGGGACGCGTGCAGTCCGAGTTCGGTCTGGTTCTGCAGCCCGAGCCGGTGCTCGTGGGCGTCGAGCTCTAGCCTGGGCGCTCCCGCCCCTCGTCCCTCTCTGCCGAAAGCCCGGTCCGTCACCCGACACGCCGGGCGGCGGCATCCCGTCACGGCGTGTCTGCGTGACCGACCGGGCTTTTCGCATCAGTCGTTCTGCGGACACCGGCTTCAGCGCGGCTTCAGCGCGCATGAGCCACGATGGACTCATGCGACTGCTCGTGGTGGACGATGAGCCGCGCCTGGCCGAAGGACTCAAGCGGGGGCTGGAGGCGGAGGGCTTCGCCGTCGACGTCGCGCACACCGGGACCGACGGGCTGTGGCTCGCCCGCGAGCAGCAGTACGCGGCGATCCTGCTGGACATCATGCTCCCCGGCATGAACGGGTACGTCGTGTGCCGGACCCTCCGGGACGAGCAGATCTGGACGCCGGTGCTCATGCTGACCGCCAAGGACGGTGAGTGGGATCAGGTCGAAGGACTCGACACCGGTGCCGACGACTACCTGACCAAGCCGTTCTCGTTCGCCGTGCTGCTCGCCCGGCTGCGCGCCCTCATCCGTCGCGGCGCCGGTGCGCGCCCGGCGATCCTGGCCGTCGGCGATCTCACCCTCGATCCGGCCGCGCGCGAGGTGCAGCGCGGCGGCACGCCCATCGAGGTGACGACCCGCGAGTTCGCGGTGCTGGAATTCCTCATGCGGCGCGCGGGCGAGGTCGTGCCGAAGTCCGAGATCCTCGACGGCGTCTGGGACTTCGCCTTCGAGGGCGACCCCAACATCGTCGAGGTCTACGTCGGGCATCTGCGCGCGAAGATCGACCGGCCCTTCGGCCGCGAGAGCATCCGCACGATCCGCGGCGCAGGCTACCGGATCGGCGCGGACGATGCCTGACGGCGAGCGGCAGCGGCCCGGCATCCGCATCCGGATCACCGCCGTGGCGGCATCCATCGTCGCCCTCGCGCTCGCCCTCGGGGCCGTCGGCTTCTGGGTCACGCTCAGCACCGCCCTGCACGCGCAGGTCGACGCGGCCGGTCGGCAGGACGCCGAGGCGTTCGCCGATCAGGTGGATGCCGCCGGACCGCAGTCGCTGCCGGACATCGACGACGAGCGCTTCTGGCAGGTGATCGACCGCGACAGCGGCACCGTCGTCGCCGCCAGCGACGCCGCCGAGGATCTCGGCGCGCTCGCCGATCGCGAGGGCGCTGCCCCCGGGCTGATCCGCCTGGATTCCGAAGACGCGCCGTTCGCCGTGGCGGTCGAGCGGGTCGGCGGCGATTGGATCGTGGTCGCCGGCCGCAGCACAGAGGAGATCGACGCGACGCTGGCCACCGTCGGGCTGCTGCTCGCTGTCTCCGTGCCGATCGTCGTCGGCGTCGTCGCGCTGACGACATGGTTCGCCGTCGGGCGCTCGCTGGCCCCCGTCGAACGCATGCGCCGCCAGGTCGAGCGGCTGTCGGCATCCGACCTGTCCTCGCGCGTCGACAAGCCACCCACCCGCGACGAGATCGGACGCCTCGCCCACACGATGAACGGGATGCTGTCGCGGCTCGAGGACTCCCAGCTCGCCCAGCGTCGATTCATCTCGGACGCCTCGCACGAGCTGAAATCCCCGCTCGCGTCGCTGCGCCAGTACGCCGAGGTCGCCAGGGCTCACCCCGACCGCATCAGCTCGCAAGAGCTCAGTGACGCCGTCCTGGACGAGGGCGCTCGTCTCGAGCGGCTCGTGCAGGGGATGCTGGTGCTCAGCCGCGCGGACGAGGGCGCTCTCGCGCTCACGGTGACCGACGTGGACCTGGACGATCTGCTGCTCGTGGAGGCGGGACGTCTGCGCGCGCTCGGCGCGATCGACGTCGACGTCGGCGGTCTTCATCCCGCCCGCGTCCGGGGCGATCTGGGGCTGCTGCGGCAGGTCACCCGCAACCTGGCCGACAACGCCGCCCGGCACACTCGGGGGCGCGTCGCGCTCGGCGCGACGCAGACGTCATCGGGCGCGCTGTTCACGATCGAGGACGACGGCGAAGGCATCCCCGAGGCCGAGCGCGGCCGGGTGTTCGAGCGGTTCATCCGCCTCGACGAGGCCCGAGCGCGGGATGCCGGCGGCAGCGGGCTGGGCCTGGCGATCGTGCGCGAGATCGTGCGTGCGCACGGCGGAGACGTGCGTGTGGATGCCGGGCGCTGGGGCGGTGCGCGCTTCGTCGTGTCGCTTCCCGGCTGAGCGCCGTCGCTTCAGGCTGGCTTCAGCCGCCGCGCGGGATCGTGGTGTCCTCACCCGTTCCGAGCAGGAGGACCCCATGCGCACACCCGTCATCTGGATCGTCAGCACCGTCGCCACGGTCGGGCTGATCGCCGCCGGCACCGCCGTCGCGCTCGCCGCGACCTCGGCCCCGAGCCCCGCCGTGGCCGATCCCTCGCCGTCGGCATCCCTCGTCGACGACAGTGATGTGCGATCGGCCTCGGCCGTGCCGTCCGCGTCGGCGGCATCGGACATCGAAGCCGCGATCGCGGCCGCACTGGCCGCGGCCGGCCCCGGAACGGTGGTCGACGCCGAGGTCGATGACAACCCCGACTACGCCTACGAGATCGACGTGCGGCGCGACGCCGGCGGCGTCGTCGAGGTGAAACTCGACGCGGCGCTCAGGGTGGTCTCGTCCGAGGTCGACGACCGCGGCTCCGACGATCGCTCTTCGGACGACTGACCCGTCGTTCTCGCGGCAGCCGGCCGGGGGCCGACCTCGATGAGATCGCCCAACCGCGCCCGGTGGTCCGGATGCAGGTTGGCGGTCGCGGCGGCCAGTTCGGTGAGTGCGCTGATGAATCCCATGTCGGCTCCTTTGTGCGGTCGTTCGCTCAGTGCGACGAACGAGAGCACGCGGGATCGACAGTTCCGCGCGGAGTTCTAAGAGCCGAAGAGCTCCTGCATGCGGCGGACGCCCTCACGCAGCGGCTCGTCGCCCAGGGCGTACGACAAGCGCAGGTAGCCGCTCGGGCCGAACGCCTCGCCCGGCACCACCGCGACCTCCACCTCATCGAGGATCAGGTCGGCGAGCTCCAGCGACGTCGTCGGCGTCTTGCCGCGCCACTCGCGCCCGAGCAGACCCTGCACATCGGGATAGACGTAGAAGGCGCCCAGCGGGTTGGGCACGGTGACGCCGTCGATCTTGGCCAGCTCCTCGACGATGAGCTTCCGGCGCCGGTCGAACGCGAGCCGGAAGTCCTCCGCCTCGGTCTGCGGCCCGGTGAGGGCGGCCAGGGCGGCGCGCTGCGCGATGTTGTTCACATTGCTCGAAAGGTGCGACTGCAGGTTGGCCGCGACCTTGATCGCGTCCTTCGGGCCGACCATCCAGCCCACGCGCCAGCCGGTCATCGCGTAGGTCTTGGCGACGCCGTTGACCAGGATCGTCTGACCTGCCACATCCGGCACGGCCTCGACGATCGACATCGCGCGGGCCCCCTCGTAGACGAGGTTCTGATAGATCTCGTCGGTGATGATCCAGATGCCGTGCTCGAGCGCCCACTCGCCGATCGCCTTCGTCTCATCGGGCGTGTACACCGATCCCGTCGGGTTCGACGGCGAGACGAAGACCAGCACGGTCGTGCGCTCCGTGCGTGCCGCCTCGAGCTGCGGGACCGTGACCTTGTAGTCCTGCTCCGCTCCGGCGAACACCTCGACGGGGGTGCCGTCGGCCAGGGCGATCGCCTCGGGATAGGTCGTCCAGTACGGCGCGGGAAGCAGCACCTCATCCCCGGGGTTCACCACCGCCTGGAACGCCTGGTACACCGCCTGCTTTCCGCCGTTGGTCACGACGATCTGCGAAGCGTCGACCTCGAGGCCGGAGTCGCGCAGGGTCTTGGCGGCGATCGCCTCCCGCAGCACCGGAAGCCCGACGGCGGGCGTGTAGCGATAGTTCGCCTTGTCGTGCAGGGCCTCGGCGGCGGCATCCACGATGAACTGCGGCGTGGCGAAGTCCGGCTCGCCGGCCGCGTAGCTGATCACGGGTCGTCCGGCAGCCTGCAGGGCCTTGGCCTTCGCGTCGACCTTGAGGGTCGCCGACTCGGCGATGGCGGAAAGCTTTCGAGAGAGTGGAGCTCGTTCTGTCACGGTACGAGCGTAGCCGCCCGGCCGTGCCGGGCCGAGGGAGCTGCCCTCCAAGCCGACAGGTTCCGCCGGGGCGCGACCCTGACCGCGCGCCCCGGCAGAACCGGATCAGGCGAGATCGAGGGGCCAGGCCGGTCGCAGCTCGATGATCCCCGAGGTGGCCATCGGATGCCGCGACGCGATCTGGATCGCCTCATCCATGTCCGCGCAGTCGAGGATGTCGAATCCGGCGATCCACTCGTGCGTTTCGGCGAAGGGTCCGTCCGTGACGTTCACACTGCCGTTGCGGCGGCGGATGGTCTTCGCGTCGGACGGCGGCCGCAGCCGATCGCCGTCGACGGCCTTGCCGCCGCCGTAGGTCTCATCGACCCACTCCTGGATCGTGACGGGTGGCTCTTCCGTGCCTTCCCGGCTCGGATCCACCACTACGAGCATCAGAAACTTCATCGCGTGTCCTTCCTCTGGAGCGACGTTACGTGAAGGGCGTCGAACGCCGCGTCAGCCGATCGACAAAGTCCGCGAAAAAGATCTCAGGCCTCGGCGATCAGCCCGTCGGGGCGGCCCTCAGCAGGTCGCGGGCGGCCAGGCCGATGATGGCGCTGTAGGTCGGATACGCGAACTTCACCCGGGCCAGAGTAGCGACGTCGATGCCCGCGGCCATGGCCGTGGTGACGGACTGGATGACCTCGACCGCGTTCTCGCCCACCGCGTGCGCGCCGAGGATGAGCTCGCGGCGGTTGTCGGCGATGAGCTTGAGGAACCCGACGCCGCGGTCGTCGATCACCGCGCGCTCGAGGTGGTCATAGCGGGCGACGGCGACGACGCACTGGGGATCGCGGGCCCGCGCCTGCTCCTCGGTCAGGCCCACGCCGGCGTAGTCGGGGTCGGTGAACCCGCCCGCCGGCAGCAGGTGGTGGGGCGTGCGCCGATTCGCTCCCAGCACCGCGTTCTCGGCTGCCGCCTCTCCCTCGAACTGGGCCGCCTGCACGAGCATGTCCCTGCCGTTCGCATCCCCTACGGCGAAGATGTGCGACGCCGAGGAGTGGAAGTAGTCATCGACGGGGATGGCCGAGCGCTGCACCTCCACGCCGGCGTTCGCCAGCCCCAGGTCTTCGACGTCGGCCGGCCAGCCGGTGGCCATCACCACCGCGTCGAACACGTCGACGTGCTTCGCCTGTGCGTCAGTCCAGGTGAGGGCGATGCGGTCGTCCTCGGCGGAGGCCAGCGACTCGACGCCCGAGATCCCCGTGTGCACGGACATGCCCTGCGCGAGGAAGGCCGCGGTGACCACGGCCGAGATCTCGGCGTCAGAGGCCATGAGCACCCTGGGCGCGAGGTCGAGCAGGGTGACCTCCGACCCGAGCGAATCGAAGACCGTGGCCAGCTGCATCCCGGTGTTGCCCGCGCCGATGATCGCGACGCGACGCGGCAGCCGCGGCAGATCCAGCACGTGCTCGGGAACCGTCGCCAACTCCGCGCCGGGGATCGGCAGGCGGCGGGAATGGCCACCCACGCACACGATGATCCGGGATGCCGTCACCCGGCGCCCCGACTCGAGCGCGAGTGTGTGCGCACTCTCGAAGCGCGCACGACCCTCCTGCCGCAGCACGATGCCGGCGTCGGTGAAGCGAGCGGGTTCCTGCTTGATGGCGCGGACGCCGTCGACGCGTTCCCGCACGCGGGCGACGGTGCCGGGCCAATCGATCACGGGAGGTCCGACCTCGATGCCGTACGCATCGGCCGAGCGGATCTCCCGCATGAGCCGGGCCGCTTTGGCGAGCACGCGGGTGGGCACGCAGCCGGTGTTCACACACGTTCCGCCCGTGCGGTCGGTCGCCTCGAGCACGACGACGCGCGCGCCGAGCTCCGCAGCGCGCAGCGCGGCTGCGGTGCCCGCGGGGCCCGCTCCGATGACGGCGACGTCGTATGTCTCGGCAGGCGCTTCTGCCGGGGCATCCGATGTCGATGTTCCGAGGGCTTCCGCGATGCTCATGTGCGTCCTTCCGACAGGTGACGATCGACCTTCAGTGTCGCATCGACGCACGTCCCTCAGGCCGGATGCAGGCCGCCCGCTTCGCCCGTGAGACGACAACTGCACGTCGAGACTGTGGGGTTTGCCCACGGTCTCGACGTGCAGATGTCGTCTCAGCGGAAAAGAGAGGTCAGCTGAACTGGTTCATCGTGTTGTGCTGGCCGCCCGCCTTGAGGGCGGCATCCCCCGCGAAGTACTCCTTGTGGTTGTCGCCGATGTCGCTGCCCGCCATGTTCTGGTGCTTGACGGTGGCGATGCCCTCGCGGATCTCGCGACGCTGGACGCCGCGCACGTAGGCCAGCATGCCGTCGTCGCCGAAGTATCCCTTGGCCAGGTCATCCGTGGACAGGGCGGCCGTGTGATAGGTCGGCAGGGTGATCAGATGGTGGAAGATCCCCGCCCGCGCGGAGCCGTCCCTCTGGAAGGAGCGGATCTTCTCGTCGGCCAGCCGCGCGAGCTCGGTGCCGTCGTAGTCGACGCTCATCAGGTCGGAGCGCTCGTAGGCCGAGACGTCCCTGCCCTCCTGTGCCAGCAGGTCGTACGCCTGCTGGCGGAAGCTGAGCGTCCAGTTGAACGACGGACTGTTGTTGTAGACGAGCTTCGCGTCGGGGATCTCCTTGCGGATCTCGTCCACCATGCCGGCGATCTGCTCGATGTGCGGCTTCTCGGTCTCGATCCACAGCAGGTCCGCCCCGTTGCGCAGCGCGGTGATGCAGTCCAGGACGCAGCGCGCCTCGCCCGTGCCGGCGCGGAACCGGTACAGGTTGCTGGCCAGGCGCCGGGGCCGCAGCAGTGCGCCGTCGCGCTTGATGACCACGTCGCCGTTGCCCAGGTCCGCCTCGGAGATCTCCTCGACATCGAGGAACGCGTTGTACTGGTCGCCGAGGTCGCCCGGCCGGTTCGTGACGGCGAGCTTCTGCGTGAGGCCCGCGCCGAGCGAGTCGGTGCGGGCGACGATGATGCCGTTCTCGATCCCCAGCTCGAGGAACGCGTAGCGCACCGCGTTCATCTTCGCGATGAAGTCCTCGTGAGGAACCGTGACCTTGCCGTCCTGGTGGCCGCACTGCTTCTCGTCCGAGACCTGATTCTCGATCTGGATGGCGCACGCCCCCGCCTCGATCATCTTCTTGGCGAGCAGATACGTGGCCTCGGGATTGCCGAAGCCCGCGTCGATGTCGGCGATGATCGGCACCACGTGGGTCTCATAGGTGTCGATCTGCGACTGGATGAACTCGACCGCGGTCTCGTCGCCGGCGGCGCGGGCCTTGTCCAGCCGCGAGAACATCAGGTCGAGCTCTCGGGCATCCGCCTGGCGCAGGAACGTATACAGCTCCTCGATCAATGCCGGGACGGCGGTCTTCTCGTGCATCGACTGGTCGGGGAGCGGGCCGAACTCCGAGCGCAGCGCGGCGACCATCCACCCGGACAGGTACAGGTAGCGCTTGTTCGTTGTCTTCAGATGCTTCTTGATCGAGATGAGCTTCTGCTGGCCGATGAACCCGTGCCACACGCCCAGCGACTGGGTGTACACCGCCGAATCGCTGTCGTACTCCGCCATGTCGCGGCGCATGATGTCCGCGGTGTACTGCGCGATCTCCAGGCCCGTCCGGAAGCGGTTCTGCGTCCGCATGCGCGCGACGGACTCGGGGTCGATGGCGTCCCAGCCCGTGCCGCTGCGCACCTTGAGTGCGCGGATGGCGTCGATGTCGTTCTGATACTGCGTCATTTCGGTTCCTTGTCTGAGAGTGTCGATGGATGTGTGCCAGACCGTGGCGTCAGGACTCGTCGATCTCGACGAGGTACTTCGCGTACGCCGGCAGGGTGAGGAATGCCGGGAACTCCTGACCCAGCGCCACCTCGCGGAAGATCTGCGCGGCGTCGTCGTAGCGGTCGCCCGCGAGTCGGTCGAGACCGCTCAGCACCTGGACGATCAGATCTTCGATGTACTCGCGCGTGATCCGGTCGCCCTCCTCGGTCGAGCGGTCCTGATGGATCCACTGCCACACCTGGCTGCGTGAGATCTCGGCGGTCGCGGCGTCCTCCATGAGGTTGTCGATGGCCACCGCTCCCAGCCCCCGCAGCCAGGCCTCGATGTAGCGGATCGCCACCGACACGTTCGCGTGCACGCCGGCTGCCGTGACCGGGCGCCCGATGTGCACGTCGAGCAGATCCCGTGCCTGCACCTCGACGTCGTCGCGCTGCCGGTCGATCTGATTCGGACGATCGCCGAGCACGGCGTCGAACTCCGCCTTCGCGGTCGGAATCAGGTCGGGATGAGCCACCCACGTCCCGTCGAAGCCGTCGGCTGCCTCGCGCTTCTTGTCGGCGGCGACCTTCTCGAACGCGCGGGAGGTCACCTCGGGGTCGCGGCGGTTGGGGATGAACGCGCTCATGCCGCCGATCGCGAAGGCGCCCCGCTTGTGGCAGGTCTTCACGAGCAGTTCGGTGTACGCGCGCATGAACGGCACCGTCATCGTGACCTCGCTGCGGTCGGGCAGCACGAACCGTGCACCGCGGCCGCGGTAGTTCTTGATGATCGAGAAGATGTAGTCCCACCGGCCCGCGTTCAAACCCGCGCAGTGGTCGCGCAGTTCGAAGAGGATCTCCTCCATCTCGAAGGCGGCCGGCAGCGTCTCGATGAGCACCGTCGCGCGGATCGTCCCGTGCGGGATGCCGATGTACTGCTCGCTGAAGGTGAAGACGTCGTCCCAGAGCTTCGCCTCCTCGCTCGATTCGAGCTTGGCGATGTAGAAATACGGTCCCCGCCCGTTCGCGATCAGGCGTTCGGCGTTGTGGAAGAAGTAGAGGCCGTAGTCCACGAGTGATCCGGATGCCGCCATCCGGCGCCCTGTGCGGTCGGTGAACTGCACGTGGGCTTCGCTCAGGTGCCAGCCGCGGGGCCGCATCACGATCGTGGGGGTTCGCTCCGCGGTGACCTCGTACGTCTTGGCCGGTGCCGTCTGCGACGCCGGGCTGGTGAAGGACAGCTCGCCGCGGATCGCGTCGCGCAGCGACAGCTGCCCTTCGATCACGTTCTTCCACGTCGGGCTCGTCGCGTCCTCCTGGTCGGCGAGCCAGACCCGCGCCCCCGAATTCAGGGCGTTGATGGTCATCTTCGGGTCGGTCGGACCGGTGATCTCGACCCGGCGGTCCTCCAGCCCCGGACCCGCGCCCGCCACCCGCCAGTCCGCGTCCTCGCGGATGTGCGTCGTGTCGTCGCGGAAGCGCGGGTCGTGGCCGTTGCCGATCTCGAAGCGACGGCGCATGCGGTCGGCGAGGCGGTCATGCCGGCGCGCGGCGAACCTGTGGTGCAGCGCCGTGAGAAACGCCAGGGCCTCGGGCGTGAGGATCTCGTCGTAGCGGGTGCCCATCCGGCCGACGACGTCGAGGGAGGGCTCGGTGGACGGGGTGAAGAGGGGACCGGTGCGCGTGCGCATCGGTGCGGCGGTTGCAGGTGTCATGTTCCTGTCTTCCTGTGAGCGAGTTCGTGAACGTGTGCGCGGGACGCTCCAGCTCGGCGTGTGTGCCGGCCGGCATCCCGAGATCCGCGTCTGGATCGTCCGTGCTGGTCGTGTCTCCACTCTGCGGTGAACTTCCGTGGACACCCCGACGAATCGACGTGTGAACTTTCGGGAGAATTCTCCTTTCGTGACAGAATCACCGTATGCAGACCAGGAACAGCCGCGATGCCGGCCCCGACCTCCTCGACGATGGGGAGGTGGACTCCCTCACGATCGGCCGCCGCATCCGGCAGCTGCGCACGGCGCGCGGCATGACGCTCGACGACCTGGCAACCGCCGTCGAGCGCGTGCCGAGCCAGCTGTCCATGATCGAGAACGGCCGGCGCGAGCCCAAGCTGACGCTGCTGCGTGCGATCGCCCGCGCGCTCGGGACGACCCTCGATGCCCTGCTGGAATCCGAGCCGCTGGACGAGCGCTCGGCGATGGAGATCGCCCTCGAGCGGGCGATGCGCGGTCAGACGTTCCAGGCGCTCGGCATCGCGCCGTTCCGCATCGGCAAGACCGTGCCCGATGAGGCGCTCGCGGCCATGCTCGCGCTGCAGAGCGAGATCGAGCGACTGCGCGACGAGCGGGCCGCGACGCCGGAAGAAGCCCGCCGGGCCAACGTCGCGCTGCGCCGCCTGATGCGCACGCAGAGCAATCACTTTCCGGAGCTCGAGCAGCAGGCGGAGCGCATCCTCGCGGCCGTCGACCACCCGGGCGGGCCGCTGACCCAGCGGACGGCATCCGACATCGCCGCCCATCTCGGGTTCACCCTGCACTACGTGCGCGATCTTCCGCAGACGACCCGCAGCGTCGCCGACATCAAGAACGGCCGGCTGTACCTCTCCAGCCGGCTGGCGTCCAAGGGCGACCCGCGCACCGCGGTGCTGCAGGCGCTGTCCAGCCGCATCCTCGGCCACACCGAGCCGACCAGTTACGCGGAGTTCCTGCGCCAGCGCGTGGAGACCAACTACCTCACCGGTGCGCTGCTCGTGCCCGAAGAGCACGCGGTTCCGTTCCTGCAGGAGGCGAAGGGGCGGCGGGCGATCTCGATCGAGGACCTGCGCGACGCGTACTCGGTGTCGTACGAGACGGCCGCGCACCGGTTCACCAACCTCGCGACCGTGCATCTCGGCATCCCGGTGCACTTCCTGAAGGTGCACGAGTCCGGCACCATCACGAAGGCGTACGAGAACGACGACGTGAACTTCCCGACCGACCGGCTGGGGTCGATCGAGGGGCAGATGTGCTGCCGGCGGTGGACCTCGCGGGTCGTGTTCGACGAGGACGACCACTTCAACCCGTACTACCAGTACACCGACACCGGCAACGGAACGTACTGGTGCACGGCGCGCGTGGAGCTCTCCAGCGAGGGCGCGCATTCGGTCTCGGTGGGGGTGCGCTTCGATGACACCAAGTGGTTCATCGGCCGCGACACCCCGAACCGCGGAGTGTCGAAGCACTCGGTGGAGGTCTGCTGCCGCCGCGCACCGGCCGATCTCGAGGCGAGCTGGCGCGAGAACTCGTGGCCGAACGTCCGCACCCCCCGCACGCTGCTGGCGACCCTGCCGACCGGCGCCTTCCCCGGGGTCGACACGACGGATGTGTACGAGTTCCTCGAGGCGCACGCTCCGCGCTGACCTCGCCGGTTGGCAAGGCCTCACGCGTGAGCCTCGGCCCTTCCGTCGACTTGTCGTATATGTCGGCGCAGCGCGGCGTGTCGCCGACATATACGACAAGTCGACGCGGGGGGAGGGATGCCGGGCGGCGGGTCACCGCCCGGAGATGAGGTCCGCGAGGTGCGCGAAGGCCGATGTGCGGGTCGATCGGCCGCGAGACTCCGCGCGATCGGCTGTGCGATAGGCCGCGTAGATGCCCTGCACCGCGAGCCAGCGCAGCGGCTCGATCTCCCAGCGCCGGGCGCGGTGGCCGACCCAGGGCAGCCGGGTCAACTCGGTGTCGCGGCGCAGCACGAGGTCGGCGAGCGTGCGTCCGGCCAGATTCGTCGCGGTCACCCCGGTGCCGACGTACCCGCCCGCCCAGCCCAGCCCGGTTGCGGCATCCAGGCCTACCGACGCCGACCAGTCGCGTGGCACGCCCAGAACGCCGGCCCACGCGTGCGCGATCGGCACGTCGGCGGCGGCGGGGAAGAAGTCCCGCAGCAGCGACGCGAGCGCGGCGATCGTGTGCTCCTGCGTGCGGCCATCCGTATCGACGCGCGATCCGTACCGGTACGGCACCCCGCGGCCGCCGAACGCGATGCGGTCATCCGCCGTGCGCTGGGCGTACATGTAGACGTGGGCGAAGTCGCCGAGCACCTCGCGTCCGTCCCAGCCGAGCTGCTCCCAGACGGTCGCGGGCAGCGGCTCGGTCGCGATCATGGACGAATTCATCGGCAGCACGGCGCGGTGCTGGCCGCGGAGGTCGGGAGTGAAGCCCTCGGTCGCTCGCAGCAAGAACGGCGCGGTGACCACTCCGCGATCGGTGACCGCGCGGCCGGGGGAGAGCTCCGCGACCCGGGTGTCCTCGTAGATCGGCACGCCGAGTCGTTCGACGACATCGGCGAGCCCGCGGGCGAGCTTCGCCGCGTGAAGGCGCGCCGCGTGCGGATGCCATACCCCGCCCACCGCGCCGGCGATCGCGATGCGGGAGCCGGTGGTCGCGGCATCCCATTCCTCGACGTCCGTTGCGGGCCAGGACCGCTCCGCTGCCGCGAACGCGCGCAGTCGCGCCAGCTGCGCGGGGGAGCGCGCGACGTTCAGCTCGCCGCCCTTCACGATGTCGGCGCCGATGCCCTCGCGCTCAGCCACGGCGATCACCTCGTCGACCGTGTCGTTCAGCGCGCGCTGCTGAGCGATCGCCGCATCCCGGCCGTGCGTGGCGACGTACTGCTCCCGGCCCCCGGTGACGGAGTTGGTCAGCCACCCGCCGTTGCGGCCCGATGCGCCGAACCCCGCGAAGCGCTGCTCGATCACGGCGATGCGCAGATCCGGCTGTGCGCGCTTCAGGTAGTACGCACTCCACAGGCCCGTGTAGCCGGCGCCGACGATGCAGACGTCGAGATCGATCGAGCCGGGCAGGGGCGCTCGCGGCTCCGGGATGCCGCCCTGCTGCGTCCACCAGAACGACACGGCGCCGTTGATCACGACCATCCGCACAGGGTATCCGCGCCCCGCCCCTGGTTCGTCCGTCGTCTACGCACGGGTGGCGCCGGGTTTTGCGTACACGGGTGACGAACGAAGCAGAAGGGTCAGGAGGTGAGCCGCAGTGCGGCCCACACATCGGCGCGGGCCGCGAACGAGCCGAGGTCGGAATCCAGCGCCTTCTCCGCGGTGGCGATGCGCGCGCGGACGGTGTGGCGGTGCACACCGAGGGCGCGCGCGGTCGCCTCGTGCGAGCAGTCGTTCGCCAGCCACACCTGCACGGTCTCGAGCAGTGATGTTCCCTGCTCGCGGTCGTGCTGCCGCAGCGGTGCGAGGGTGGCTTCGGCCACCGTGCGCGCCTCGGGCGAAGCCGGGACCGAGAGCACTCCGGCCGCCGCGACGTCTTCGAAGCGGGTGACCCCGGGTCCGGGGCGGTCGCGGGCCAGCTGCGCCTGATCCGCCGCCACCGCGAACGCGTCGTATCCCGCCGGCGCCGACACGCCCATCCGCTCATCGAATCTCTCGGCGAACTCCTCGAGCAGATCCGATCCGGATGCCGGGACCACCAGCACCAGCCCGTCGTCGCCGCGACCGAAGAACAGCCCGCCGCGGCGCTCGTCCGCCCGCAGCTCGAGCCACTCGCGCACGGCATCCCGGCGGCCGGCGGCAGCATCGGTCATCGCCACGAGCACCGGCGGGGGGGGCAGGCCGCCCCACAGATCCCGGGCGACCCGACGAGCCAGTGCGGGATCGTTGCCCAGCAGGGAATTCACCAGGCCCGCCCGCAGCAGCGTGCGCGCGCGGTCCAGGCCCTGCTGCTGCTCGAGCGCGAGGCCGGCCATCGCGACGACCGCCGTCACCACTCCGCGCCCCTCCTGATCGAGGTCGCCGGCCGCCATCGCGATCACCCCGCGAAGGTGCCCCCCGCGGCCCAGTGTCTGCAGAGTGAACGCCGTGCCGCCGATCCTGAGCGAGGAGGCGGCGCGCGCACCGCGGCGCAGCACCACTCCCACCTCGGTGCCCAGCTCGGCCGCCGCGGTGGTATCGAGGGCGGCCGGGTGCTCACGCGTCAGCGTGCCCGCCGCGTCGTAGAGGCCGACCCAGGCGTCCAGCTGCCGGGCGAGCTCGGCCAGCGTCGCGCCCAGTCCGTCGGGGCGCAATGCGGCGAGCGAGATCGCCTTCTGCGCGGCGAGCGCCCAGCTGCGACGCGCGTACGACTGGGCGGCGATCGCCTCGGCGCCGGCGCGGGCCACCGCGATGAAGGGCGTTCGATACGGAACCTCGAACAGCGGCATCCGCTCGTCACGGCACGCTTCGGCCAGGGCAGGAGGGATGCCGTCGCGGACGACCTCGGTTCCGAAGCCGAGTCCCACCACCCCGCGCGCCGAGAGGCGCCGCACGTACGCCCGGTACACGCCGGACTCGTCCTCGGCACCCTCGAACTGCGTCCCGGTCGTCAGGAGCGCGAGACCCTCGGAGAGGAACGGCGTCGGGTCCGCGAGATCGGAGCTGTGCACCCAGCGGATCGGAGCATCCAGAGCCGCGTCGAGCTCGGACGCATCGCCTTCCAGGCGCAGGTGCAGATCCCGCCGCCCCAGCAGCGCCCGCAGGGTGGGCGCGTCGGCTGTCGTGGCCATTCCCGCTCCGATCGATGTACGCAGGGTACGGTTGCTCCTCACAGAATGTACATCGCGGCACGTGCGGGCGCGGCATCCTCCGGCCTACGCTCGCGACCATGAGCACGACTGCATCCGACACTCTCATCGCACCCGTTCCCGTCGGCGGACCGGACCTGCCGCAGGAGCGGCGCATGGTCACGAGCATCCCGGGGCCCCGCTCGCAGGAGCTGCTGGCGCGCAAAGCCGCCGCCGTCGCCGCCGGCGTGGGTCACACGGTGCCCATCCAGGCCGTCGCTGCGGGCGGCGGCGTGGTCGTGGATGCCGACGGCAACTCGCTGATCGACCTCGGTGCCGGCATCGCGGTGACCACCCTGGGCAACGCGCACCCGAAGGTGGTCGCGGCCGTGCAGGAGCAGGTCGCCCAGTTCACGCACACGTGCTTCATGGTCTCGCCGTACGAGTCGTACGTCGCCGTCGCCGAAGCTCTCAACCGCATCACGCCCGGCTCGCACGCCAAGAAGTCCGCCCTGTTCAACTCGGGCGCCGAGGCGGTGGAGAACGCGATCAAGATCGCCCGCAAGTACACCAAGAAGCAGGCGGTCGTCGCGTTCGATCATGGGTACCATGGCCGCACGAACCTGACGATGGCGCTGACCGCCAAGAGCATGCCCTACAAGAGCGGGTTCGGACCCTTCGCGGGGGAGATCTACCGCGCGCCGATGTCCTACCCCTTCCGCGACGGCCTCAGCGGTGCGGATGCCGCGCGCAAGGCGATCTCGATCATGGAGAAGCAGGTCGGGGCCGACAATCTCGCCGCGGTCATCATCGAGCCGATCCAGGGCGAGGGCGGGTTCATCGTTCCGGCCGACGGGTTCCTGCAGGACCTGCAGGCGTGGTGCCGCAGCAACGACGTGGTCTTCATCGCCGACGAGATCCAGACCGGGTTCGCCCGCACCGGCGCGATGTTCGCCAGCGAGCTGATGGGCATCGAACCGGACCTCATCACGACCGCCAAGGGCATCGCCGGCGGGCTGCCGCTCGCGGCGGTCACCGGCCGTGCCGAGATCATGGACGCCGCGCACACCGGCGGGCTGGGCGGGACGTACGGCGGCAACCCGATCGCCTGCGCGGCCGCGATCGCCGCGATCGACGTGTTCGAGAACGACGGGATGATCGAGCGCGCCCGCGAGATCGAGACGATCCTCACCAGCCGGCTGTCTCAGATGAAGGCGGACGACCCGCGGCTGGGCGACATCCGCGGTCACGGAGCCATGATCGCGGCCGAGTTCGTCGTGCCCGGAACCGGTGACCCCGACGGCACCCTCACCGGCGCGATCGCCAAGGCGTGCATCGCCGAGGGCGTCATCGTGCTCACGTGCGGCACCTACGGCAACGTCATCCGCTTCCTGCCTCCGCTGTCGATCTCCGACGAGCTGCTCCACGAGGGTCTCGACGTCCTCGCCGCCGCCTTGAGCGCGGCCTGAGTCATCCGCGTGGGATCCGGTGGGGGAGCCGGTCCTGCGCGGTGTCCGCACTTCCCGCAGCAGCATCGAGCAAAGGAGCCGACATGGTCGAACTGAACCGTGACGTCGTGATCGTGGGGGCCGGCGCCGCCGGGCTGACCGCCGCCAACGAATTGAAGAAGGCGGGCCTGTCGGTCGCGGTGCTCGAAGCGCGCGACCGCGTCGGCGGGCGCCTGCACACCGACGTCATCGACGGGGCGATGCTCGAGATCGGCGGACAGTGGGTCTCGCCCGACCAGCAGGCACTGATCGATACGGTGGCCGAGCTCGGCCTCGAGACCTTCAGCCGCTACCGCGACGGCGACAGCGTCTATGTCGGCCCCGACGGCGTGGCCCAGCGCTTCACGGGCGAGATGTTCCCGGTCTCGGCCGAGACCGAACGCGTGATCGCCGACATCACCGACCGCCTCGATGCCATGGTCGCCGAGATCGACCCCGACCGGCCCTGGGCGCACGAGCGGGCGGCCGAGTGGGACCACGTCACCTGGGATGCCTGGCTGCGCGCGCAGACCGATGACGACGAGGCGGTGCGCAATCTCGCCTTCGCAACGGGGTCGGCGATGCTGACCAAGCCGACTCACACCTTCTCGCTGCTGCAGTCGCTCCTGATGGCGGCATCCGCCGGCTCGTACTCGCACCTGGTCGACGCCGATTTCATCCTCGACAAGCGGGTCGTCGGCGGGCTGCAGCAGGTTCCGCTGCTTCTGGCCGAGCGCCTGGGCGAGGACGTGTTCCTGAACCAGGCCGTCCGCACCCTCGAGTGGGGCGACAGCGGCGTGACGGCGATCGCCGACGGCATGACCGTCCGCGCGCGTTTCGCGATCCTCGCGCTCGCGCCCAACCTCTATCCGCGCATCTCGTTCGTGCCGGCGCTGCCGCGGCTGCAGCAC
This sequence comes from uncultured Microbacterium sp., assembly GCF_963524805.1. Taxonomy (GTDB): domain Bacteria; phylum Actinomycetota; class Actinomycetes; order Actinomycetales; family Microbacteriaceae; genus Microbacterium. The sequence continues at coordinate 123,703 of NZ_CAURGG010000009.1, forward strand.
CAGATGCACCAGCACATCTCGATGGGCTTCGTGATCAAGGTGCACGCGGTGTACGACCGTCCGTTCTGGCGGGAGCAGGGCCTCTCGGGCACCGCCTTCAGCCCGTACGAGATCACGCACGAGGCCTACGACAACACGAACCACGGCGACGAGCGCGGCACGTTGGTCGGCTTCGTCTCCGACCAGCGCGCCGACGACGTCTTCCGCCTCTCGGCCGAGGAGCGCCGGGAGGCGATCCTCGAGTCGCTGTCGCACTACTACGGGCCCGAAGCGAAGAATCCGGTCGTCTACTACGAGAGCGACTGGGGCAGCGAGGAGTGGACGCGCGGTGCGTACGCCGCGAGCTTCGACATGGGCGGGCTGCACCGGTACGGAGCAGACGCGCGCGAGGCCGTGGGACCCATCAGCTTCGCGTGCAGTGATCTGGCCGGGGCCGGGTACCAGCACGTGGACGGCGCCATCCGCATGGGCCGGCTCGTGGCTTCGCAGATCCTCGACGGGGCTCGCGCGTGAGCGGGCGCATCGTCGCCGGATACACGGCCACGGAAGCGGGAGAGGATGCCGTCGCGCTCGGTGCGCGCCTGGCCGCGGCATCCGGTTCCGATCTCGAGATCGTGGTCGTCCTTCCCGCCGACGACCGCAGCGTGATCACTCCGCCCGACGCGAGCTACGACCGCTACCTGCGCGGTCAGGCCGCATCGTGGCTCGAAGCGGCCAGCGCACTGGTGCCGACGGAGGTCTCGTTCGCCACCAATGTCCGCTTCGCCGACTCGTTCGCCGAGGGCCTCGTCGCCGCCGCCGAGGAGTTCGGCGCCTCGCATATCGTCGTGGGGGCCGCCAACGGCGGCCTGCGCGGTCGTCACCGGCTCGGTTCGGTCGCCACCGAGCTGCTGCATTCCGCCACCGTGCCGGTCGTCCTCGCGCCGGAGGGCTCCCGGCGGATCGACCCGGCGACCGGGGTGACCCGCATCACCGCGGCGATCGGCACCCGTCCGGGCGCCGATGTCCTGCTCGAAGAAGCGACCTCGCTCGCCGCATCCACCCGCGCCGAACTGAGGCTGCTCTCGCTCGTGACAGTCGACCTCCCGCCGAGCGTGGACACCGGCGTGATCAGGGTCGCCGGCGCGGCCCACGCCGACCAGGTGCTGGCCCAGGCGCGCGCGACCGTCGCGGGCGCCGGTGACGCCGACGTCGTCGTCGGCCGCGGTGACAGCATCGAAGACGCCGTGCAGCACCTCAGCTGGGAGCCGGGGGAACTGGCGATCGTCGGCTCCAGCCGGCTCGCGCAGCCCCGCCGGCTGTTCCTCGGTTCGACAGCGGCGAAGATGCTGCACGAACTTCCCGTTCCCATGATCGTGGTCCCGCGCACGCGCGCCACCACCGAAGGAGGATCGCGATGAGCGATCGCACAGGCGCCGCGGCGCCGCTCGCCCCCGTCGGCGAAAAGGGCGCCCCGACCGGGCTCTCGTCCAAGGGGCTGAGCGCCGGCACCGTCGGCCTGATCGGCGCCGTCGTCATCGGCATCTCCTGCATCGCGCCGGCCTACACGCTGACGGCCGCCCTCGGACCGACCGTGTCCGAGGTCGGCTTCCAGGTGCCGGCGATCATCATCGTCGGATTCATCCCGATGCTGCTGGTCGCCTTCGGCTACCGCGAGCTCAACCGCGCGATGCCCGACTCCGGCACCTCGTTCACGTGGGCGACGCGGGCATTCGGCCCGTGGGTCGGCTGGATGGCCGGCTGGGGGCTGATCGCGGCCACGATCCTCGTGCTGTCCAATCTGGCGGGCATCGCCGTCGAGTTCCTCTTCCTGCTGATCGACCAGATCGCCGGCAGCCCGGGCACGATCGCCGAACTGGCGTTCAACCCGTTCATCAATGTGGCGGTGTGCCTGCTGTTCATGCTCGGCGCCACCCTCGTGTCGTACCGCGACATGCAGACGACCCAGAAGCTGCAGTACTTCCTGGTGACCTTCCAGGTGCTCGTGCTCGTGATCTTCTCGGTCGCCGCCTTCGTGCATGTGGCACAGGGGAATGCGTTCGACGCCAGCCCGGTCGAGCTGTCCTGGTTCAACCCGTTCGCGGTCGGCGACTTCGCCGCCGTGGTGGCCGGCCTGTCGCTGTCGATCTTCATCTTCTGGGGGTGGGATGTCACCCTCACGATGAACGAGGAGACGAAGGACCCGGAGAAGACGCCCGGTCGCGCCGCAACCCTGACGGTGCTGGTGATCTTCGCGCTCTACCTGCTGATCTCGGTCTCGCTGCTGGCTTTCGCCGGCACGGGCGCCGAGGGTCTGGGCCTGGGCAACGAGGACATCCAGTCCAACGTGTTCTTCTACCTGTCGGGGCCGATCCTGGGGCCGTTCGCGTTCCTGGTGTCACTGGCCGTCCTGACCAGTTCGGCGTCATCGCTGCAGTCGACGTTCGTCTCTCCGGCTCGCACGCTGCTCGCGATGGGACACTACGGCGCCCTGCCCAAGCGGTTCGCGGAGGTGAGCCCGCGATTCTTCACGCCGGGCTTCGCCACGATCGTGTCGGCCGTGGTCGCGTCGGTCTTCTACGCCGTCATGCGCTTCATCAGCGAAGACGTGCTCTGGGACACGATCACCACGCTCGGCATGATGATCTGCTTCTACTACGGCATCACCGCGTTCGCGTGCGTCTGGTACTTCCGCAAGCAGTGGTTCGACACGACGCGCAATCTGTTCTTCACGTTCCTGTTCCCGCTGATCGGCGGCATCATCCTGCTGTTCCTGTTCGGCAAGACGCTGATCGACAGCATGAGCCCGGACTACGGCAGCGGCTCGAACATCGCCGGCCTGGGTCTCGTGTTCATCCTGGGCGTGGTGGTGATCGGCGTGGGCATCGTCATCATGATCTGGCAGGCCATCAAGCGGCCCGCCTTCTTCCGCGGCGAGACGATCTCGCTCGACGCGCCCGCCAGCCTGCGCCGCCCGCGCCGGTGACGGCAGACTTGATCTACCAGCGAACGGAGAACCCATGAGTGACTACAAGGTCGTCAACCCCGCCACCGGCGAGACGCTCGCCGAATACCCCCTCACCACGGATGCCGAGCTCGAGCAGGCGCTCGCTGCCGCCTACCAGGCCGCCAAGGGGTGGGCTCTCACCTCGGGCGTCGCGGAGCGCGCCGGGCTGCTGCGCCGTGTCGCCGAGCTGCACCGCGAGCGGCGCGACGAGCTGGCCGCGACGATCGTGCGCGAGATGGGCAAGCCGCTGGCTGCGGCCGTCGGCGAGGTCGATTTCGCCGCGGACATCACCGAGTTCTACGCCGACAACGCCGAGAAGATCATGGCCGACCAGCCGATCGACATCCTCGCGGAGGGAACGGCGGTCATCCGCCGGTCCTCCCTCGGGGTGCTGCTGGGGATCATGCCGTGGAATTTCCCCTACTACCAGGTGGCGCGGTTCGCGGCACCCAACCTCCTGATCGGCAATCCGATCCTGCTCAAGCACGCCCCGCAGTGCCCCGAGTCCTCGGCGGCGATCGAGGCGATCTACCGTGACGCGGGCTTCCCGGACGGCGCCTACACGAACCTGTACATCACGAACGACCAGGCCGCCGCGGTGATCGCCGACCCGCGCGTGCAGGGTGTTTCGGTGACGGGCTCCGAGCGGGCAGGTTCGGCCGTGGCCGAAGTGGCCGGGCGCAACCTCAAGAAGGTCGTGCTCGAGCTGGGCGGGTCCGATCCGTTCATCCTCCTCTCCACCGACGACCTCGAGGGTGCTGTCACCGCGGCGGTCGAGGCGCGTCTGGACAACACCGGACAGTCCTGCAATGCCGCGAAGCGCTTCATCGTGGCCGACGGCCTGTACGACGCGTTCCTGGAGAAGTTCACCGCGCAGATGACGGCGGCCAAGGTGGGCGACCCGTTCGCCGAAGACACGGTGCTCGGACCGCTCTCGTCCGACCTCGCGGCCGAGCGCCTCGCCGCGCAGGTCGACAAGGCGGTGTCGCAGGGCGCTCGGCTGGTCGCCGGGGGCTCGCGTGACGGCGCCTACTACGCGGCGACCGTGCTGGCGGACGTCACTCCGGAGATGGACGCCTACCGCGAGGAGTTCTTCGGCCCCGTCGGTGTCGTCTACCGCGCCGCCGACGAGGACGAGGCGGTCAAGATCGCCAACGACACCCCCTTCGGTCTCGGCTCCTACGTCTTCACGACCGACCAGGCCCAGGCCGAGCGGGTGGCCGACAAGATCGACGCGGGAATGGTCTACGTCAACCTCGTGCTCGCGGACTCGCCGGAGCTGCCGTTCGGCGGCGTAAAGCGCTCGGGGACGGGCCGTGAGATGGGCCTGCTGGCCGCCGACGAGTTCGTGAACAAGAAGCTCGTCCGCATCGGCTGAGTTCGCCGCGTCAGCGGGCGGCGCGGGCCTCGGCGATCGCCTCGTCCGCCCACGCCACCTGCTGTGCGGTGCCCCACCGCTCGGCGGCCGCGCGCGAGCGCTCGAAGGCCGCGAGAGCGTCGTCGATACGACCCTCCTCGAGGGACGTCCACCCGGCGTTGCTGTGCAGACCCACCGCCCATTGCCGCGTGCGCGGATCGTCGGTGCTCTCCAGCAGCGCGAGCGCCTCGGTCGTCCAGTCCGCCGAGTGCGCGGCATCCGCGATCGCCAGCATGTGCAGGGCATCGATCCGCAGGAACAGCAGATCGGCGGATGCCGCCGCCTCGGCGGCGGCGGCGAAGAACGGCACCGCCGCCGACGGCTCGCCCTCCGAGTTGCGCAGGCGCCCCCGCTCGAGGGCGACCCGCACTCGGACGACTGCGGCATCGGAGACGATCCCGTCGAGCACACGATCTCCCTCGGCGAACGAGTCCTGCAGTCCGAGCGCCCGGGCAACCTGCGTCGCCAGCTCCGCGCGGTCGTCGGCATCCGGCGCGGAGGCCGCCGCCTCCCGGAGCCGCGTCTCGGAAGCCGCCGCATCGGCGAAGTCCCACAGGGCGTCCAGCCGGGTCTGGTCCAGGGCCATACGACGATCGTACGGTCTCGCCCAGTTCGCCCGCATGGGGCCCATGCCGTACACTGGAGCATGCAGTTGAAGTCTGCATTCTTTTGCCGTGCCCGGCGTTCGGGCCAGCTCCCTCTCGTACAGGTTGTGGTGGAAGACTGTGGGCATCCCGAGGCCGTCGGCCTCTAGGGCGGTAGCTCAATTGGCAGAGCAGCGGTCTCCAAAACCGCAGGTTGCAGGTTCGATTCCTGTCCGCCCTGCGCGTCAGCCGAAGCTGACACATGGAAGGTATTCAGGTGGGTTCGATGGTCCAAGAGGAGCCGAGGGGCGAGGTCGTCCCCAGTGGCGCACCCCGCGAGAAGAAGCCCAACGTCTTCGCTCGCATCGCCCTGTTCATCCGTCAGGTGCTCGCAGAGCTGCGCAAGGTCGTCACACCGACCCGCCAGGAGCTCATCAAGTACACGGGTGTCGTGCTCGGCTTCGTCGTCGTGATGATGGCGCTGGTCTACGGACTGGATCTGCTGTTCGTCTGGGTGACGACCGTCGTCTTCGGCGTTCCCGCCTGACCCCCTGAGTTGCACCGCGGGGCGGGTCCTCGGATCCGGCGCCCCCGAAACGGAAGAGAACGCAATTGTCTGAAAGATATGTCGACGACGCCGACTGGGCGACCGCTGCCGAGCAGTCCTCGGAGGATGACGAGGCCCAAGAGGGCAACATCCTCGCCGAAGAGGACCGCGCGAACACGCCGGCCGAGCACCTCGCGGTGCACATCGTCGACGACGAGGCCGACGGCCTCGAGGATTCCGACGACATCGACATCGACGACCCGGAGGCGGACGCGATCGTGAACGACGCTCTGAACATCGACCGCACCGACGAGGCGGAGGCCGCCGCGGAGGTGCTCACCGACTCGCTGGCCGAGGAGGAGGCGGAGTACGCCGCCGAGCACGCCGACGACGTGACCCCCTACGACGGTCCCGACATCAACGGCGACGAGGACGAGCCGGTTCTCGACGATGAATTCGTCGCCGAGGTGGATGCCGCCGCCGGCGTCGTCGACGAGGTCGAGGCCTCGGTCGACCCGGCCGACGCCGCGACGCCCCCCGCCGACCTCGACGCCGCAGACGACGAGGACGCCGAAGAGGCGGAAGAGGACCCGTACGAGGCGTTCCGCGCCGAACTGCGCACGCTGCCCGGCAAGTGGTACGTCATCCACTCGTACGCCGGCTTCGAGCGCAAGGTGAAGGCGAACATCGAGCAGCGCAAGTCGACGCTCGAGGTGGAAGAGGACATCTACCAGATCGAGGTCCCGATGGAGGACGTCGTTGAGATCAAGAACGGCCAGCGCAAGATGGTCACGCGCGTCCGGATCCCCGGTTACGTGCTCGTTCGCATGGAGCTCAACGAGGACACCTGGTCGGTCGTTCGTCACACCCCCGGCGTCACCGGCTTCGTGGGCAACGCGCACAACCCGACGCCCCTGCGCTTCGAGGAGTCCTTCAACATGCTGAAGTCCCTCGTCGAGGTGAAGGAAGTCGCTCCGGCCAAGGGTGCGGCCACCAAGGGCGGCCACGCTGTCGCGCGCAGCATCCCGGCAGAGGTGGACTTCGAGGTCGGCGAGACCATCACGATCAAGGAAGGCTCGTTCGCGGGCCTGCCCGGCACGATCAGCGAGATCAAGCCCGAGAGCGGCAAGCTCACGGTGCTGGTGTCGCTCTTCGAGCGCGAGACCCCGGTCGAGCTGTCGTTCGACCAGGTCACGAAGCTCTAGCAGCATCCGTTCACGAAAGCGCCCCGTCAGTGACGGGGCGCTTTCGTCGTTGCGGCCGAGGTCGGGCGCGGCTGCGTTGATGTACACGATGACGGATGCCGGAGACCCGACGCGTCCGCAATCGTGCACATCTCCGCTCCTTCACGCGCTGTCGCCTCCTCCCCAGCGGTTCAGCCCGCGCGCGGCATCCCCGTCGCACGCGGGACGCGAGCGATGCACCCCGCGGAGCGGGAGCCTGCCGGGATGGGATACGTGAGGGATGCCGTCGTCGCAGCGGGCGGAGTGGCCCGCGTCGCCACGCTGAGAGCTGACGGGCTGCCGCGCCGCGCGATCGCGCAGGCAGTTTCGGTGCAGGCGCTGATCCGCCCGCGCAACGGCTGGGTTGCACTGCCGGACGCCGATCCTCTGCTCGTGGCGGCCGCGCGCGCCGGGGTCGTGCTCTCCTGCATCACGCAGGCCGAACGGCTCGGGCTCTGGGTGTTCAGTGACGGGGCGGTCCACGTCGCGGCCCCGCAGCATCGGCATGTCGGCGAGGTCAAGACCGGCACTCGGGTGCATTGGTCCCGCCCACTCGTGCCGAGGCATCCCGATGCTCTCATCGACCCCATCGAGAACGTCCTGGCGGCGGTTGCGAGCTGCCAGCCCCACGAACGGGCGCTCGCCGTCTGGGAATCGGCATTGCGGCACACGCTCGTGACGCGAGAATCGATGAGAAGGATGCCGCTGCCCGCGGTGGCGCGCTCGCTGCTGGAGAGCTGCTCGCTGCATTCGGACTCCGGGCTCGAGACGTTCATACCGGTACGCCTCCGGTTCCTCCGCCTGCAGATCCGTCAGCAGGTGTGGCTCGCGGGGCATCCGGTCGATTTCCTCATCGGCGACCGCCTCGTGCTTCAGATCGATGGCGGACACCACGTCGGGTCCCAGCGGCGCAGCGACATCGCCCACGACGCGCAGCTGACGCTCATGGGCTACCACGTGATCCGCATCGACTACGTGCAGGTCATGACGGGCTGGCCGGATGTGCACGATGTGATCGTGCGCGCCGTCGCGCAGGGACTTCACCGGGCGGCGTGAGGAATGACGGAGTTGTGCACGATGACGGAAGACTCGGCCCTGCGGCATCCGTCATTGTGCACATCTCCGTGATCCTGCCCGCGGGAGTCCGGGTGGAGCAGGCCGGGAGTAACGGGAAGCTGATCGGGTAGACTAGAGAGGTTGCGCCCATCGCGCGACGAAACCCCACCGCGTCCAGGGCTTGCCTGGTTCGCGGAAGCGCGCCCGGATCGGGCGCTCGAAACGAAGGAACACAATGGCACCGAAGAAAAGGGTGACCGGGCTGATCAAGCTGCAGATCAAGGCAGGTGCGGCCAACCCCGCACCGCCCATCGGTCCGGCACTGGGTCAGCACGGCGTCAACATCATGGAGTTCTGCAAGGCGTACAACGCCGCGACGGAGGCCCAGCGCGGCAACGTCATCCCCGTGGAGATCACCGTCTACGAGGACCGCAGCTTCACGTTCATCCTCAAGACGCCCCCGGCGGCCGAGCTGATCAAGAAGGCAGCCGGCGTGTCGAAGGGCTCGTCGACCCCGCACACGACCAAGGTGGCCAAGCTCACCAAGGCGCAGGTGCGCGAGATCGCCGAGGTCAAGCAGCCCGACCTGAACGCGAATGACATCGAGGCCGCCTCGAAGATCATCGCCGGCACCGCCCGCTCCATGGGCATCACGGTTGAGGACTGAGGGGGATAACGACCATGGCTACCAAGTCCAAGGCCTACCAGGCCGCCGCCGCGAAGATCGCGGCTGACAAGTTCTACACGCCCACCGAGGCCGTCGCGCTGGCGAAGCAGACCGGCTCGGCGAAGTTCGACTCGACCGTCGAGGTCGCGCTCAAGCTCGCCGTCGATCCCCGCAAGGCGGACCAGATGGTGCGCGGCACCGTCATCCTGCCCCACGGCACGGGCAAGACCGCTCGCGTCATCGTGTTCGCGACGGGTCCGGCCGCCGAGGCCGCGATCGCCGCGGGCGCAGACGAGGTCGGTGGCGCCGAGCTCATCCAGCGCGTCGCCGACGGCTGGACCAACTTCGACGCCGCCGTGTCGACCCCTGAGCTCATGGGCCAGGTCGGTCGCCTCGGAAAGGTGCTGGGTCCGCGTGGCCTGATGCCGAACCCGAAGACCGGCACCGTGACCCCCAACCCGGCCAAGGCCGTCGAGGAGATCAAGGGCGGAAAGATCGAGTTCCGCGTCGACAAGCACGCCAACGTGCACTTCGTCGTGGGCAAGGCGTCCTTCTCGGAGGACCAGCTCGACGAGAACCTCAAGGCTGCGCTCGAGGAGATCATCCGCCTCAAGCCGTCCAGCTCGAAGGGTCGCTACATCCAGAAGGGCGCGGTCTCGACCACGTTCGGCCCCGGCATCCCGCTGGATGTCAACGCGCTCTGAGCATTCTGTGGTCGAGTAGCGCGAAGCGCATCGAGATCCGCGAAAGGGGCTCCGCCGGAAGGCGGGGCCCCTTTCCGTGCGCGGGGCCCGCTGGCCCCGCGCGAGGAAACGAAACGTAACCCGATGCGCCTCGGACACTGAGGGCATGCTGTACTGGAGGGTCCTGCCCGGTGAGACCGGGCCGAAATCCCCCCCCAGGAGCAACACAGCCATGTCACGCCGTACCCGTTTCGCCACGCTCGCCGCCCTCACCGCCTCCGCAGCCCTCGTCCTCGCGGGCTGCAGCGGCTCCTCGGCGCCTGCGTCCTCTTCCGCCGACGACGATCTCGGGCTGGTCTCGGCCGGTACCCTCACCGTCGCGACCGAGGGCACGTATCGCCCGTTCAGCTTCCACGACGAGACCGGCGAGCTCGTCGGCTTCGACGTCGAGATCGCCGAGGCCGTCGCCGACAAGCTCGACCTGGAGGTGAAGTTCCAGGAGACGCAGTGGGACGCGATCTTCGCGGGGCTCGAGGCCGGACGCTTCGACCTCATCGCGAACCAGGTGTCGATCAACCCCGAGCGCGAGGAGAAGTACCTCTTCAGCGCGCCGTACACCGTCTCTCCGGGCGTCATCGTCGTTCCCGAGGACGACGACTCGATCTCGAGCTTCGCCGACCTGGCCGGAAAGACCACCGCCCAGTCGCTCACCAGCAACTGGTACGAGCTCGCTCAGGACAGCGGCGCCACCGTCGAGGCCGTGGAGGGCTGGGCGCAGGCTGTCGCGCTGCTCACGCAGGGACGGGTCGATGCCACCATCAACGACGAGCTGACCTTCCTGGACTACGAGAAGACGGACGGCCCGACGGGACTGAAGATCGCCGCGGAGACCGATGACCCCGCCAGCAGCGCCTTCGCGCTGACGAAGGACAAGCAGGCCCTCGTCGATGCGATCGACGAGGCGCTGTCCGAGCTGCGCGACGAGGGCGTGCTCGCCGAGATCAGCGAGAAGTACTTCGGAGCCGACGTCACGTCGTAGCCCGGACGATTCCGGCCGCCGCCTCGGGCGGTGGTCGACACGGTGAGGAGGGCGCATGAACGAGACCTGGACGCTGGTCGTCGAATCGTTCTGGCCGCTGCTGTGGGCCGGCCTTCGCGGCACCATTCCGCTCGCACTGGCCTCTTTCGCGATCGGGCTCGTGCTGGCTCTCGGCGTGGCGCTGATGCGCATCTCGTCGAATCGGGTGCTGTCGAACATCGCCCGCTTCTACATCTCGGTGATCCGGGGCACGCCGCTGCTGGTCCAGCTGTTCGTGATCTTCTACGGCCTGCCGTCGCTGGGCATCGTGGTGGACCCGTGGCCCGCGGCGATCATCGCGTTCTCGCTGAACGTGGGCGGCTATGCGGCGGAGATCATCCGCGCCGCGATCCTGTCCGTTCCCAAGGGGCAGTGGGAGGCCGGTCACACCGTCGGGCTCTCGCACACCCGGACGCTGACCCGCATCATCCTGCCGCAGGCCGCTCGAGTCTCCGTACCTCCTCTGTCGAACACGTTCATCTCGCTCGTCAAGGACACCTCGCTCGCCTCGCTCATCCTGGTCACCGAGCTGTTCCGCCAGGCGCAGATCATCGCGGCGTTCACCTACGAGTTCATGACGATCTATCTGGAGGCGGCGTTCATTTACTGGATGTTCTGCCTGGTGCTCTCGGCCGGACAGAGCGCGCTGGAACGGAGGCTCGACCGCTATGTCGCCCATTGACACGCCCGGCTCCGACCCGCTCGCCCCACCGGTGGCGGCCTCCGGAGAGCTCCTGCTGCGGGTGACGGGCCTGACGAAGAGCTTCGGCGCAACGCCGGTGCTCAAGGGAGTGGACTTCGAGGTGCGCCGCGGCGAGGTGGTGTGCCTCATCGGCCCGAGCGGATCGGGCAAGACCACGGTGCTGCGCACGCTCAACGGACTCGAGACACCCGACGGCGGCACGATCGAATTCGCGGATGCCGCACCCGTCGACTTCGCGAGGCCGCCGACCAAGGCACAGCGCATCGCGTTGCGCGACAGGTCTGCGATGGTGTTCCAGCAGCACAACCTGTTCCCGCACCTGACAGTGCTCCAGAACGTGATCGAGGGTCCCGTCCGCGCCCACCGGGTCCCGAAGGCCGCGGCGATCGCCCGGGCCGAGGAGCTTCTCGAACGGGTGGGCCTGACCGAGAAGCGCGACGCGTTCCCGTTCGAGCTGTCCGGCGGTCAGCAGCAGCGGGTCGGCATCGTGCGTGCTCTCGCGCTGCAGCCTGATCTGCTCCTGTTCGACGAGCCCACGAGTGCGCTCGACCCCGAACTGGTCGGGGAGGTGCTGGTCGTGCTGAAGGAGCTCGCCGATGACGGGTGGACGATGGTCATCGTCACGCACGAGCTCGCCTTCGCCCGGGAGGTGGCCGACGAGGTGCTCTTCTTCGACGACGGCGTGATCCTCGAGCGCGGGGCGCCGCAGGACCTGCTGGTCAATCCGCAGCACGAGCGCACGCGGCGCTTCCTGGACCGCATCCTGCGGCCCTTCGAAGGCTGAGCTCAGCCCCGTACCTCGAAGCCGTGCGCGCCGGTGGGAGCGGCATCCGTCACCATGGCCGTCTCGACGCTCGCGCCGGGTGGTCCCTGCGCCATCCAGGCCAGCACTTCGTCGACCTGCGCGTCGGTGCCTTCGATCTCGGCTTCCACGCTGCCGTCACGGAGGTTGCGCACCCAGCCGCTCGCCCCCGCTTCGTCGGCGACCATGCGCAGCGTGTAGCGGTAGCCGACCCCCTGCACCATGCCGTTCACCCTCACGTGGACGCGCTTCATGGGTCCATCGTGCCGGGAAGGCCGTGCGAAGGCCAGGCGGGCGATGCCAGGATGCCGACATGGGAACCGTCGATGAGTACCTGAACGAACTCGACCCCGACGACCGCGCGGCGATCGAGCGGGTCTACCGCCTCGCGCACGGCGAAGTGCCCGATTCCGAGCAGGGCAAGGGCTATGGGATGGCCGCGCTCATCTACCAGGGAAAGCCGCTGTTATCGGTGATGCGGGCCAAGAAGCACATCGGCATCTACCCGTTCAGTCCGGATGCCGTCACCTCGGTCGCCGCCCAGGTGCAGGCGGTGCCCGGCAGCGGTCTGGACAAGGGGACGATCCGCTTCCAGCCCGAACACCCGCTGCCGGACGAGGTGATCCTCGCCCTCGTCCGCTTCCGCCGCGATCAGATCGACCGCTGACCTGCTTGCGGCGGGGGCTCAGTGCGGCAGGACCAGGCTCACCCCCATCAGTATCATGACGACGGCGATCACCGCGTCGAGGATGCGCCATGCCCGGGGAGTGCTCAGCCATCTGCCGAGATAGCGCGCGCCGAAGGCGAGTCCGAAGAACCAGACCACGCTGGCGAGCATCGCCCCGGCGGCGAAGATCCACCGGTCTTCGCCGTGTGTGTTCGCCACCGTTCCGAGAAGGAACACCGTGTCGAGGTACACGTGCGGATTCAGCCAGGTCAGCGCGAGGCAGGTCAGTGCGACCGGAAGCGCCTTGGTCGCCGTCAGCATGGCGAGAGGCGCCGTGCCGTGCGGCGCGGCCGAAGAGGCGTCGGCGCCCTCGGCCTCGAGCGTGTGCCCGGACGGCCGCCAGGCGCGCCGTGCCGCCAGCAGGCCGTAGCCGACGAGGAAGACCGCGCCCGCCCAGCGCACCACGTCGACCAGCCACGGCACCGCGTGCAGCACCAGGCCGACGCCCGAGACACCCAGGGCGATCAGTGCCGCGTCCGAGACGGCGCAGATGGCCGCGACGAGCACGACGTGCTCGCGCCGCAGCCCCTGGCGCAGCACGAAGAGGTTCTGCGCGCCGATCGCGATGATGAGCGAAAGGCCGAGACCGATGCCGGCCAGGAGTGGGGAGATCACGCTTCGACGCTAGGCGGCTCAGGATATTCAGTCCAGTTCATGATTCTCACGTTGCATTAGCATGACTGATGATGCGCATCCCACCGGAGCTGGCCGACACCCTCGCCGTGGTGGTCGATGAGGGCACGCTGGATGCGGCCGCGCGCCGCCTGCACATCACACCTTCGGCGGTGAGCCAGCGGATCAAGACGCTCGAGCAGCAGCTCGGCCGCGTTCTGCTGGTGCGCTCCAAGCCGGCGCGGCTCACGGAGGCCGGCACCGCCGTGGTGCGCATGGCACGGCAGATGGCGCTGCTCGAGCATGACGCCCTCGCGCAGCTGGGTGGTGACGGCGAGGAGGGTGCGCGCACGCCCGTACCCTTGGCGGTGAATGCCGACTCGCTCGCGACCTGGTTCCTCGAGCCGCTCGCGCGCCTGTCGCAGCGGCATCCGGTCGTGTTCGAATTGCACCGCGACGACCAGGACTTCACCGCAGCGCTGCTCGAATCCGGCACCGTCATGGGGGCGGTCACCTCCCGCGCGACGGCGGTTGCCGGGTGCCGGGTCAGCGGCCTCGGGGCCATGCGCTACGAGGCCGTGGCCACCCCCGCGTTCGTGGAGCGGTGGCTGCCCGGGCCCGGGTCGCTCACCGAGCTCGGCAGCGCGCCGCTCGTGGACTTCGACCGTCGTGACGATCTGCAGACCCGCTGGCTGGCTGTGTGCGGCATCGACGGCGCGCGGGTCGGCCGGCACTTCGTACCCGCGTCGAACGACTTCGCCGCGGCCGTCCGTCACGGGCTGGGCTGGGGGCTTCTGCCGCGGTTCCAGTCGCAAGAGGCGTTGGATGCCGGAACCCTGGTGCTGCTGGGCGGACCGCCGATCGACGTGCCCCTTTACTGGCAGCAGTGGAATCTGCGCTCGCCCCTGCTGGATGCGATCGCCGATGAGATCGTGGGGGAGGGGCGCCGCGTGCTGGCCCCGCTCGAGGAAGCGGACGGACCGGTCAGTCGTCGCTGACGCGGAGCACGATCTTCCCCCGCGTGTGACCCTTCTCCAGCTCGGTGTGCGCTGCGGCGGCATCCGCCAGATCGAAGACGCGGTCGATGTAGACCTGCACCGCTCCGGAGTCCAGCAGCCGGCCGACGGTGGCCAGCGCGCCTCCGTCGGGGATGACCTTGTAACCGGTGGCGCGGACCGCGACCGCCGCTGCTGCCTCGGCGTACCCGGGCCAGGAGCCCGAGGGAACCAGGATGTAGAGGCCGCCCGGCCGGATGACCGTGAGCGAGCGCTCACCGGTCCTGTCGTGGACGTTGCCCACGAGGTCGATGACGACGTCGACCTCGGCCACGACGTCCTCGAATCGGGTGGTCGCGTAGTCGATCACGACCGAGGCGCCCAGTTCCCGCAGCCAGGACGCGTTGCGGCCGGATGCGGTCACGGTCACATGCGCACCGAAGTAGGCGGCGAACTGGACGGCGAAATGGCCCACCCCGCCGCTGCCGGCGTGGATGAGGATCCGCTGCCCCTCGTGGGCGTGCGCCGTCTCGACCACCAGACCCCACGCGGTGAGGGCGGCCAGCGGAACACCCGCCGCTTCGACGTGCGACAGCGAGGCGGGCTTGCGCGCCACGGACTGCGAGGGAACGACGGCGTATTCGGCGTAGCTGCCGCCCGACCGGGGGAACGGCACCATGCCGTAGACGGCGGTACCCGGGGGCAGCGGGTGGGACTCATAGGGCGCCCGCACGACGATGCCGCTGAAATCGAATCCCAGCGCCGCCGGGTACGAGGCGATGGCCGCAGAAACGCCCGCACCGCTGCGGGTCTTCGCGTCGATGGGGTTGATGCCCGCTGCGACGACGCGCACGAGGAGTTCGCTCAGGATCGGAGTGGGGACCTCGACCGACGACGAGTGAAGGGAATCGGGGGACCCGGTGGCGTCTATCACCGCCGCCCGCATCGTCTCGGGGGGATCTGCGACCGCGACCGGGATGGACTCGGGAACGGACGCGGGTCGCAGCGGCCGGAATCTCATGGGTCGCTCCTTCCGGGTGCATGTCGGCTTCGGCAGCACTCGTTTGCTGGTGGACCCAGTCAAGCCTGACTATGTCTCGCCCGTGTTACGCGGGTGCTACCGGCTGAACAAGCCGGGCCGGAAGTTTCGTGTGGCCGCCGAGCACGGGATCAGGGCGTCTCGCCGGCGGTGAGCGCGTGCAGCAGTCGCGTGAGATCGCTGATCTGCTCGACCGACCACCCCTCCAGGGTGTCCAGAAGGACGCTCTCCTGCGGAGCCCGGGCGGCCGCCAGGCGCTCCAGGCCGCTTGCCGTCGGGGAGAGCAGGCTCGATCTGCCGTCGGCAGGATCCGGTGTGCGGGTGACCAGGCCCAGCTCCTCGAGTTCGCGCACCGTGCGACTGATCTGGCCCTTGTCGGCCATGAGCGACTCGGCGAGGCTGGACAGGGTCACGCTCTCGCGGCGCACGATCGTGGTGAAGACCTTGTATGCGCCGGGAAGCATGCCCGGGCTCACCCGCTGCGCGTTGTCAGCGAGTACCCGCCGCATGCGGCTGATCAGCTCGCCGAACTCGGACTCGAGGGCGCGCACCGCGTCGGTGCGCGCTCCTCGTGTTTCGTCGTCCATCACCGTCGGAGACTACCGGTTCGCGCGGCGCGAGTCGGACGAAGCGGACTCGCGGGTCGCGGCATCCGGAATTCGATTCGTGCCCGTCCCGGCGAGCACCTCCATGCCCTCCGGCACCGAGACGGTGGCCAGGTCCGCTTCACTTGCGCGCATGCGCTCGCTGGTGGTCATGCGCGTCAGCGGGGTGTTCGGCAGGAAGACGATCGCGATGAGGCTCACCACGGCGAAGGGGACCGCGATGAGGAACGAGTGCGAGATCCCCTGGGCGTAGATGTCCTCGAAGATGACCCGCAGCGATTCGGGCATGGCGGAGACCTGGGGCAGCGTGCCCGACGACAGCGTGTCGGCCCACTTCTGCGCATTCGCGCCGAGGCCCGCGATCGCGGTGGCGATGTCGTCCTTGCCCGAGGAGACCAGTTCGGTCACCCGTGCCGCGAGGGCGGCGCCCATCAGGGAGACGCCGATCGTGCCGCCGAGGCTGCGGAAGAACGTGACGCCCGAGCTGGCGACGCCGATCTCGCTCGGGTTCGAGGTGTTCTGCACGACCAGGACGAGGTTCTGCATCGTCATGCCGACGCCGGCGCCCAGAAGGAACATGTACAGCGACACGAGCGCGAAGTTCGTGTCGTAGTGGATCGTCGAGAGCAGGTACGACCCGGCGATCAGCAGCGCCCCGCCGAGGATGAGGAACGGCTTCCATGTGCCGAGTCGCGTGATGAGCGCGCCGACGCCGATCGAGGCCAGCAGCAGCCCCGCGATCATCGGGATCGTCATGAGACCTGCCTGGGTCGGCGTGGCGCCCCGGGCGAGCTGCATGAACTGGCTGAGGAACACCGACGCGCCGAACATCGCGATGCCGGTGGCGATCGAGGCGATCACCGCCAGGGTGAACGTGCGGTTGCGGAACATCGAGAGCGGGATGAGCGGCTCCTTCGCGCGCAGCTCGGTGACGATGAACAGGATCGTGCCGAGCACCGCGCCGCCGACCATCAGGAGCGTCTCGATGCTCCACCACTCGAACGAGTCGCCGGCGAGGGTCACCCAGATCAGCAGCAGCGAGACGGCTGCCGAGAGGAACACGATGCCGAAGTAGTCGATCGACACCTTGCGCTTGGCGCGGGGAACGACGTGCAGGGTGCGCTGCAGGATGATGAGCGCGAGCACCGCGAAGGGAAGGGCGACGTAGAAGTTCCAGCGCCACCCGAGCGTGTCGGTGATGACGCCGCCCAGCAGCGGGCCGCCGATCGTGGCGACGGCCATCACGGCGCCGAACAGGCCCATGTAGCGGCCGCGCTCACGCGGGCTGATGATGTCGGCCATCAGCACCTGGCTGAGGGCGGCCAGACCGCCGGCGCCGATGCCCTGCACCGCGCGGAAGGCGATGAGCATCTCCGGGCTCTGCGAGAAGCCCGCGGCTGCGGTGGCGAGCACGAAGATGGCGATCGCGATCTGGATGAGCAGCTTGCGGTTGAACAGGTCGGCGAGCTTGCCCCAGATCGGTGTGGAGATCGCCGTGGTCAGCAGGGTCGCGGTCACGACCCAGGTGAAGGAAGCCTGCGTGCCGCCCAGATCGTGGATGATGACCGGCAGCGAGGTGGAGACGACGGTCGAGGCGAGCATCGAGACGAACATGCCGAGCAGCAGCCCGGACAGGGCCTCGAGCACCTGGCGGTGCGTCATCTTCGGCGCCTGGAGTTCTTCGGTGGCGTGAGGGGTTGGGGGCGTGGACATGGCATCCTTCGGAGCGTGCGAACGGGGATGTCGGCAACGGCGGCGACTTGTTGATCTGAGTCAACTGTTGAACTAGGTCAACTATATAGGTAATGGTTGACGGGCGTCAACTATTCCCGTTCGGGTCAGTCTGCGAGGGCGAGGGCGCGGAAGGGCTCGCGCGGCGTGGGGCGCGGCATCCGCTGATCTTCGAGCGTTCGGCGGGACAGCATGGTGCGCCGGTGGAGTTCGTCGATCAAGGTCGTGGCCAGGCGCACCAGCGTGCCGATCTCGGCCTCGTCGCGATCGACCCAGGCGCACCGGGGCTCGTCGTCGACCGGGACGAAGCCGTCGTGCTCCTCCCAAGCAACGAGCGTGCGCTCGGCACCGAGGACATGCTGCTGCCACCACACCTGACGCAGATACGACCGGGGGATGCTGCGCCACGACTTGTTGGTCGTCTTGATCTCGCAGAGGATCACGCGGCCCTCGGAGTCGATGACCACGCCGTCGGGGGTGGCGAGGTGCCGCTTCTCGACCTCGGCGTGGAACAGGGCGCTCGAGGGCAGGATGCCGTGGGTCGCGGCGACCCAGCGGGCGATCTCCGGCTCGCGGACGCGGCCGTGCGCGGTGTACGCGTTGCCGGAGAACCCGGAGCCCATGAGCTTGGCGTCAGCGGCCTTGGCGATCGCGTTGGTCGAGGTCAGGCTCGCGACATCGGTCGCGGTGATCCCTCGCGAGCGCGCGCGCGTCCAGGCGACCCGATCGCGGGAGTCCGCGACGATCCGCGCGGCGAGCACGGGATGCATCGCGGCGAGTTCTGGGGTCACGTGTTCGAGGCTAACCCCGCGGCGGGACATCGTGCGCCCGCGTCCTCGCGTGTCCGGGAGACGGCTGCCATGACGGCGAGGTCCCTTCGCGTTTGCGCGAGATCACCCCGTGTTCGCGAAGTCACCCGCCGCCATCGCAGGGGGCGCGTGATCTCGCGAAGAACAGGTGATCTCGGGCGTTGTGGGGACTCCTCCCCAACTACCCGAGTCGGCGGGAAGTCCGCTGATGCAAGGATCTGCACCGCGCACCGGAGAGGCGCGCGTCACGATTCTCACGTGCGCAGCCTCCGCCTTGTCGAACTGAGGGACTCGGTCCGGACGCGAGAGCAGCTGCTCATCGACGGCTGGCCCGCGTGCGAACTGGATCGGACGGGTCCGGGCGCGAGCTTTCGACGCGTGCACCGTAATCGCTTCGTGTCGTCGGAGCTGTGGGCAGATCTCTGGCCCGAGTCCCGCCATCGGATCGAGCTGTGCGCTGCCGTTCAGGAGATGCGGGGCGGAGCCGGCGTCGCTTCACACCTCTCCGCCGCCGTCGCATGGGGGCTGCCGCTGTTCCGGCACGTTCCGCGCGAGGTCGAGTTCACGATCCACGGACGTCTGCGCGCCGCGACGCGGGCGGGAATCCGCCGACACCTCAACGCACTGGATCAATCCGATGTCGTCGTGATCGACGGCGTTCGATGCACCTCGCTCGAGCGGACGGTCTTCGATGTGGCGCGCGTATACCGGGCAGAGGTGGCCCTGGCGTGTATGGACGCAGCACTCAGGTCGATCTCGGTTGACGGTCAGAACTGGGATGCCGGTGCGCATGCGGCTTGGAAGGACCGGATGTCTGCGAGGGCACGCGAAAGCGCGGGCGCACGCGGCATCAAACAGGCGCGTCGGCTCATCGACATCGCTGACGGTCGCGCCCAGTTGCCCGGCGAGAGCGTGAGTCGCCTTCAACTTCTCCGCCTCGGATTCGCTCGGCCCGACCTGCAGGTGCCCGTCGCCGGTCCCGCGGGCCGGACCTACTGGGTGGACTTCAGGCTGGGCGATGTCGCGGCGTGGGGTGAGTTCGACGGCAAAGACAAGTACCTCGACGAAGCCATGCGCCGCGGCAAGACCATCGAAGAAGTGGTGCTCGATGAGAAGAAGCGCGAGGACTGGATCCGAGGCACCACTCAGGGGCGCTTCGCTCGCTGGGGAGACGAGCACATCGGGAGCCCGCAGGCCCTTCGCGTCCGACTCGCTGCTTTCGGCATCCATCCTCCGCGTTGAGCCGCGAGATCACCCGCTGTTCGCGAATCCGCACATTGCACACAGCGACAGTGGGTGATCTCGCGAACAGAGGGTGATCTCGCGAAAGAGGCCGGGCTACAGCCCCGCGACTCCGGCCTCGGCGACCGAGTGGTCCTGCTCGCCCGAGCCGCCGCTGACACCCACGGCGCCGACGACGACTCCGTCGCGGACGAGGGGGATGCCGCCGGCGAAGATCGCGACCTTGCCGCCGTTCGTGTTCTGGATGCCGAAGAACTGCTGGTTCGGCTGCGAGTTGTCTCCGAGGTCCTTCGTGGAGATGTCGAACGCCTTCGAGGTCCAGGCCTTGTTGATCGAGATGTTGACGCTGCCGATCCAGGCGCCGTCCTGCCGGACATGGGCGACGAGATTGCCGCCCGAGTCGACCACGGCGATGTTCATCGGCTGACCGATCTCGGTCGCCTTCTTCTCGGCGGCGGCGATGACGCGACGGGCGTCTTCGAGGGTGACGGTGGACATGGGTGTGCTCCTAGCGTGTTCGGTGTACTCGGGATGGGGTTCAGGCGGCGATGTAGCCGTTGGGGTTGAGGACGTACTTGGTCGCGGCCCCGGCGTCGAACTCGGCGTAGCCCCGGGGGGCGTCGTCGAGCGAGATGGCCTTGGCGTTGACGGCGGCGGCGATGTGCACCTTGTCGTGCAGGATCGCCATCATCAGCTGCCGGTTGTAGCGCATGACCGGGCACTGGCCGGTCGTGAACGACAGCGACTTCGCCCACCCGGTGCCGAGGCTGATCGAGAGCGACCCGACTTTGGCGGCATCGTCGACGGCGCCCGGATCCCCGGTCACGTACAGACCCGGGATGCCGACCGCCCCGCCAGCGGCAGTCACATCCATCAGCGAGTTCAGCACCGTCGCCGGCGCCTCCTTCGCGGACGCGCCGTGCCCTTCGCTGCGCGCTTCGAAGCCGACGGCGTCGACCGCGGCGTCGACCTCGGGTACGCCGAGCAGCTGCTCGAGCTGGTCAGGTACGGCGCCGGAGCCGACATTCACGGTCTCGCATCCGAAGCTGCGGGCCTGGGCGAGGCGGTCCTCGTTCAGGTCTCCGACGATGACGACGGCGGCGCCCAGGAGCTGCGCTCCCGCGGCGGCGGCAAGACCCACCGGCCCCGCGCCGGCGATGTAGACCGTGGAGCCGACGCCGACTCCGGCCGTGACCGCTCCGTGGAAGCCGGTCGGGAAGATGTCGGACAGCATCGCGAGGTCGAGGATCTTCTCCAGAGCCTGATCGCGGTCGGGGAAGCGCAGCAGATTCCAGTCCGCGTAGGGCACGAGGACGTACTCCGCCTGACCGCCCACCCAGCCGCCCATGTCGACGTAGCCGTAGGCGCTGCCGGGGCGGTCGGGGTTGACGTTGAGGCAGATGCCGGTCTTGCCCTCCTTGCAGTTGCGGCATCGCCCGCAGGAGATGTTGAACGGCACCGAGACGATGTCGCCGACCCGGATGAACTCGACATCGGGGCCGACCTCGACCACCTCTCCGGTGATCTCGTGGCCGAGCACCAGCCCGGCGGGAGCCGTGGTGCGTCCGCGGACCATGTGCTGGTCGGAGCCGCAGATGTTCGTCGCCACGGTGCGCAGGATCGCGCCGTGGGGGATCTTGCGACCCACGTTGGCCGGGTTCACACCGGGGCCGTCGTGCAGTTCGAAGTCGGGGTAATCGGTGTCGATCACCTTCACGACTCCAGGCCCCTCATAGGCGACCGCTCTGTTTCCAGACATCTTCGTCCTCTCTCCCGACCCGTCGTACCGGCTCTCTTCGAGACTGTCTGGTTCGTTCGAGTGGGTCGATCGCTCCTCGGGGTCGTTGTGCCCACCCGAACGGGTAGCGGCGTCCCTAGGGTGGGGGGATGACCTCCGTGCAGAGCCATCCGGTCGACGACGTCGTCGAGCGGGACCTCATCCTCATTCGCGGACTCGCGGACGTGTTGACCGCGCCGCCGGCTCTCATGCCTCGTCGGCTCTCGATGCTGCTGCATCCGATGGTCACCCACTCCGCCCTCGTGTTCCTCGTCGCCGATGCCACCGGAGGTCAGCGCTACGGCACCGGAGCTGCCGCGTTCGTCGACGGAGTCTCGTTCCTCGCGCTGGACGAAGTGCGCCGCCTCCTGCACCCGGGTCATACGCGTCGCGCGGTGATCGCCACCGCGACGGGCCAGATCGAGGCCCTGCACGCGGTGTCGGGCAACGGCGCGCTTCTCGTGCTGGCCGAGCCCGGCGATTCGCGGGCGGATGCCGCCGTCCTCGCGCTCTGGAACATCGTCGCCCTGCGCGCGCAGGAGCTGGCCGACGCCGCGCCGCCCGACTACCTGCAGCTGGCGCGGGCGACGTCGAGCGTGCGCATGGAGGCGCTGACGGAGCTGGCCGATCAGTACTCCACGACGCTGGAGTCGGTGCTCGCGGCGCTGCGCTCGACCACGCTCGATGATCGGTCGGCCCGCCGCACCGCGACGCAGATCGCGGCCGAGGGCATGGTGCACCTGCGAACGGCGAGCGACAGAGTGCGCACGTTCACCGAAGAGCCGGTGACCTCAGCGTTCGAGCGCCTGCGCGATGACCTGCGCCCGCTCGTGCGCTACCGCGACATCGATGTCCAGTTCGTCGAGCCGCCGGTCGACGGCCGCGCCCTGCCGAGCGAGATCGCCCACGGGGCGCGCGCCGTGGTACGGGGGTCGATCCTCGCCCTCGTCGACCGGCACGATGTCAGCCGCGTGCGCGTGCAGTGGGACTGCGACGGCACGAACCTGCTGATCAACGTGCGCGATGACGGCCCCGGAGACCTGTCCGAAGAGAGCGTGCAGCTCCGGCTGGTCCGCCAGCGGGTCCTCGCCCTCAACGGCCGGCTCGCGTTCGAGGCCACGCCGGGATGGGGGACCGAGATGTCGGTGGTGATGCCCCTGGATCCGCCGCCCGCGCTGTCCGCCGCTCCTCCGGCCTGGGATCTCGGGCCGCGCGAGGGCGAGGTGCTGGAGCTCCTGATCGCCGGGCAGCGCAACCGCGAGATCGCCGCGCACCTGGGCATCAGCGAGAACACTGTCAAGTTTCACGTCGCGAAGATCTTCCGCAAGCTCGGAGTCGCCTCCCGCGCCGAGGCGACGGCCTTCGTCCTGGCGCACCGCCCGGGCACCGGCGGCCGGTGAGCGAGCGGCCCTGCGCGAGATCACCCGCTGTCCGCGAGATGACACGCCCCGTGCGGCGGGGGAGGGTGACCTCGCGAACACGGGGTGATCTCGCGCAAGGGCGCGGGGAGGCGGCGGCGATTTTGCGCGGCGGCGGGCATCGCGTAACCTGGAACCCAGCCGAAGACCGCTGGTCATCGACGTGCGTGCAAGCGTACGGAGATCGAAGCTCTGCAGTGCAGGGGCCCGCGCAGGTGTACGACACGAATCTCCTCCGAGAATCCAGCTCCGTGCGCTTGCGCCGGAGCTCTTTTCATCTGTCGAGTTGAGAATCGATGAGCGGATGCCGTCGGCCGGCGCCCCGCCATCGTGGAGCGTCTCGTACACACAAGGAGTGGCCATGGCGCAGAAGGATGCATCGGTCGCCGAGCTCACGAAGCATTTCGAGGACTCGACCGCCGTTCTGCTGACCGAGTACCGCGGTCTGACGGTTGCCCAGCTCAAGGAGCTGCGCAACAGCATTCGTCAGGACGCGGAATACGCCGTGGTGAAGAACACGCTGACCAAGATCGCTGCCAACAAGGCCGGGATCTCCACGCTGGACGAGGACCTCAAGGGTCCCTCGGCCATCGCTTTCGTGCACGGTGACCCGGTCTCCGTCGCGAAGGGTCTGCGCGCCTTCGCCAAGGCACACCCTCTTCTGGTGATCAAGGGCGGGTACTTCGACGGTGCCGCCCTGACCGCCGATGAGGTCAACAAGCTCGCTGACCTTGAGAGCCGTGAAGTCCTGCTGGCGAAGCTCGCCGGTGCGATGAAGGCCTCGCTGTTCGGCGCCGCATATCTGTTCAACGCACCGCTGTCGAAGGCCGTTCGCACGGTCGACGCGCTGCGTGAGAAGCAGGAGTCCGCCGCCTGATCAGGGCGCGGCTGACAGAAACCCAAGCAAGGAGAAAATCATGGCAAAGCTCAGCACCGACGAGCTGCTCGACGCGTTCAAGGAGCTCACGCTCATCGAACTGTCGGAGTTCGTCAAGAAGTTCGAGGAGACCTTCGAGGTCACCGCCGCGGCGCCCGTCGCCGTTGCAGGCCCGGCTGCTGCCGGTGCCGCCCCCGCCGAAGAGGTCGAGGAGCAGACGGCGTTCGACGTCGTGCTCGAGGCCGCCGGCGAGAAGAAGATCCAGGTCATCAAGGTCGTCCGCGAGCTCACCGCTCTCGGCCTCGGCGAGGCCAAGGCCGTCGTCGACGGTGCACCGAAGGCTGTCCTGGAGGGCGTCTCCAAGGAGGCGGCCGAAAAGGGCAAGGCTGCTCTTGAAGAGGCCGGCGCGACCGTCACCCTCAAGTAGTCACTTCTTCACGAAGAAGGCCCCGGATGCTGCATCCGGGGCCTTCTTTCACGTTCCGGGTCGTTCGACCACCAGCCTGTCGCCGTCCCAGGCGACCGGCATCCCGTCGGTGATGCCCCCGACGAACTCGCCGTCCGGGCCGAAGTTGCGGAACGCGAACAGCAGCCACCTGCGGTCGTCGCGGGGGCGCAGCAGGCGACCGACGTACAGGTCCTGGTCGGCCAGCGGGTAGGCGCGATCGATGTGGAAGGGGCCGGTGAGCGAGTCTGCCGGCGCCGCCCAGATCGCGCCGCCCGGGAACGCCGCACGGCGTCCCTCTGAGGCCTGAGGGGGCAGGCAGGAGAAGATCAGCACGGGCCGGCCTTCGATCTCCTCCACCTGCATGACCTCGAGCTGGCCGAAGCCGTCGTCCGCGGGTGAGCTGAGCGGTGGTCCGACCTGCCAGCTGCGCAGGTCGGGCGAGGTGGCATGCCCGACGACCCCGCGATCGAGCGAATCGCCGTCGGTGGCCCGGGCGGTCACGAGCAGGTGCCAGCCGCCCCCGGCGGGATCGCGGTAGACCCACGGGTCCCGCCACGTCTCCTCGTTCCAGGGGGATGTCGCCGCCTGCTCGTACCAGCGCGGATCGGCGGTGACGACCGGATCGGCTCCGGCCTTGTCCCACGTCATCAAGTCGGGCGAGGTGGCGAAGCCCAGGCGCTGCACGTTGCGCCCCTCCTCGAACTGGATGCCGGTGTAATACAGGTGCCACACGCCGTCATCGCCTCGGACGACGCTGCCCGTCCATGTCGCCACGTCATCGAACGCCGGAGCGTCGCCGCGCACGAGCGCATCCTCGACGCGCCGCCAGGAGACGAGATCGTCCGAGATGGCATGGCCGATCGAAGCCCGCAGGTGCCTGCGGTCCGGGTCGTGCAGTGCCCGCGATGCGTAGAGGAAGAACAGATGGTACCGGTCGCCGTCGTCGGCGAACCAGAAGTCCCAGACCCAGGAATCGGGCAGGTCGAACACGGATGACTCCTTCGAGGTGGTGGTGGATGCCGCTCAGCGGGGGCTGTGACGGCGCGCGTCGATCGCGACGGCGGAGCTGCGGGGATCCAGCGCCGCAGTGGAGTTGCGGACGACCAGCTGTGCCTGCATCCGCACGGTCCTCGTGGCCAGACTGGGGTCGTCCAGGTGCGCCAGCAGCAGGTCGACGGCGACGCGGCCCTGCTCGCGCGGCGATTGCCGCAGGGTGGTGAGGGCGAACATGTCAGCGAACTCGTGATCGTCGATGCCGATCACGCTGAGGTCGCTGGGCACCTGCACACCCAGCCGCCGGGCGGCGATGATGGCGCCGATCGCCACTTCGTCGCACGTGGCGACGATCGCCGTCGGCCGGGCACGGGAATCGCCGAGAGCGTCGACGGCCGAGGCGTACCCGCCGGGCAGTGTGACCTCCGAGAAGATGTGCACGACGTGCTCGGCGAGACCGGCACCCTCCATCGCGCTGAGGTAGCCGTTGAGGCGGCGACGGTCGACCTGTGCCCAGTGGGTGGTCGTCCCCCCGCCCAGGAAGGCGATCTCGCGATGTCCCAGCGCGATGAGGTGCTCGGTCGCCCGCCGGGCGACATAGTCGTCGTCGATCTCGACGACCGTCGTCGCATCTCCCGAGCCCACGACGCTCACGATCGGCCGGCCGATCGTCACCAGCCGGTCGATCTCCTGATGATCCGGCTCTAGTCCGACCGCGATCAGGCCGTCGAACCGCTTGCGCGCGAGGAAGTCCTCGAAGATGCGGTGACGCCCGTCCGAGCCGGGCTTGGCGTCGTACAGCGTGAGGTCCAGTCCCTGCTCGAGCAGGGACTGCTGGATGCCCTCCAGGACCTCGGCGAAGAACCACCGGTTCACGTACGGCATGACCACGCCGACGTTCTGCGTGCGACCCGTGGCCAGGCTCACCGCGCTCGTCGAGGGGACGTAGCCGATGGATGCCGCGGCATCGTGCACGCGACGCCGGGTGTCCTCGGACACGTAGCCGGTGGCCCCGAGGGCGCGGCTGGCGGTGGACTTGGACACCCCCGCGAGGCGTGCCACCTCCGCTATGCCGCTCACGTGTCTGCCCTTCGACGGAGATCACAGATCACGCCCGGCGCGGATCCGTGCCAGCATACGAGATCCCGACCTTTATGGGAACGGTTCCAGGACATCGTCATCCTGCAGTGGTCGCGGAAAATCAACACTTGCTAAGTGCCCACTAAATCTGTGGTTGTGCGCCTTGTCAAGATCCAATACGTTGTGTGGAAGCGGTTCCCGAAGCGACCGCGCCACGAGGGCATCGTGGACTCAAAGAGGAGAAGCACACATGGGCATGTCACAGCACAGACGTATCCTTGCGCCGGTTGTCGCGCTGGGAGTCGTCGGATTGGCGCTCGCCGGCTGCACCGGCGGAGGCGGCGACAGCGGCGATGGCGGGGGAGACGGAGGAGAGGTCTCGATCCTCGGCGGATTCACCGACGCGCAGGCGGCGGCCTTCCAGGCCGACCTCGACAAGTGGAGCGAGACGTCGGGCATCAAGGTGCGCTACGACGGCAACACCGACTTCCAGACAGCCGTCATCGCGCGAGCCACGGCGGGCAACCCGCCCGACATCGCGATCTACCCCCAGCCGGGCGTCCTGAAGAGCCAGACGCAGACGCTGTTCCCGCTCGAGGACATCGGGATCGACGTCGAAGCGGTCACGGCCGATGAGGCGAACGGCCTCGGCGATATCGCCGTCGTCGACGGCCAGACGTTCGGTCTGCCGTACTCGATCAACGTCAAGTCGCTCGTCTGGTACAACCCGGCCGCCTTCGAAGCCGCAGGGCTCACGGTGCCGACCACGGACGAGGAGATGAGCGCTGTCCAGCAGACCATCATCGACAGCGGCCTGGGTTACCCCTGGTGCGTCGGCCTCGAGTCCGGCGGCGCGACCGGATGGCCGGCCACCGACTGGCTCGAGGAGTACGTGCTGCGCTATGGCGGTCTCGAGGAGTACAACTCCTGGATCGCGGGCGACACGCTCTTCAACAGCCCGACCGTGAATGAAGCGGGCGACAAGGTGGCGGACGAGCTGCTCACCGAGGGCAAGATCAACGGCGGCGGCGCAGCCGCGGCGACCACGTCGTTCCAGACCGCCGGCAACCAGCTGTTCGTCTCCGGCAAGGAGAACGGCCAGTGCTTCATGATGCGTCAGGGATCGTTCATCGCGGACTTCTTCCCGGACGACATCAAGGCGCAGATCCAGGACGGCGACCTGTCGAACATCGACTTCTTCCAGCTGCCTTCGCCGGAGGGAACCGACACGGCGATGCTCGGTGGCGGTGACCTGGTCGGTGCCTTCACCGACTCGGACGATGTCAAGCAGGTCGTCGAATACATCACGGGTCCGGAGTTCGGCACGAACGGATACGCCAGCCAGGCGATCTTCCTTTCGCCGCACAACGACTTCGACACGTCGTTCTACACCACGGAGTTCCAGAAGAAGGCCCAGGAGCTGCTCGCGGCTTCGACGCTCTTCGGGTTCGACGCTTCGGACCAGATGCCCGGCGAGGTCGGAGCCGGCACCGAGTGGAGCGAGCTGACGAGCTGGTTCTCGGGTCAGAAGAGCATGGAACAGGCCTTCGACGCGATCGACGCGTCGTGGCCCGACCGTTGATCTGAGATCGACGCTCCGCTCAGGCGGAGAGGGGCGGCGCCGGGCACCGCGCACCGGCGCCGCTCCCCACTAGCATCACCATCATCCTCACAAAGACGTCAGGCGGTATTCGATGGGCCCCGTATTCAGTGCACTCATATCCGTGGTCTTGGGCCTCGGCATCTCCTTCCTCATCTTCTGGCTGCTCAACTTCATCGTCGAGAAGACGAACGACAAGACCAAGACGCGGCTGCTGCCGTACGTGTTCCTGCTGCCGGTGATCGTCCTGGTCGCGGTCTTCCTGCTCTATCCGGCTCTGCGCACGTTCGTGGAGAGCTTCATGAAGCAGAGCCAGCGGCGCGGTGAGGGAGCGACCTTCGTCGGATTCGACAACTACGTCTCCCTGTTCACGGACCCGAACTTCATCAGCGTCCTGATCAACAACCTGCTGTGGGTGCTGGTCGTGCCCGCGGCGACCGTGCTGGTCGGGCTTCTCGTGGCGATCCTCACCGACCGTCTCGGCAAGCGGCGTGAGCAGTCGTTCAAGGCCATGATCTTCATCCCGATGGCCATCAGCGGTATCGCGGCGGCCGTGACGTGGCGCTTCATCTACTTCTACGCGCCTCCGGGCAATCCGCAGATCTACCTGTTGAACGCGATCTGGACCGGAGTCACCGGCCAGGATCCGATCCCCTGGCTCACGATCGATGCCGCTCGGGTGAACAGCTTCCTGTTGATGTTCATCGTCATCTGGCTGCAGGTCGGCTTCGCGATGGTGCTGCTGTCGGCGGCGATCAAGGGCGTGCCGGAAGAGACCATCGAGGCCGCGCGTCTGGACGGCGCCAGCGAGCGGAAGACCTTCTTCCTCGTGATCGTCCCGCAGATCCGCGGCACTGTGCTGGCCGTCTTCGTCACCGTCACGATCTTCGTCATGAAGAGCTTCGACATCATCTACGCCATGACCGGCGGGCAGTACAACACCAGCGTGCTGGTCGTCGAGTTCTACTCGCAGCTGTTCAGCTTCCAGAACCCGGGCAAGGCCGCGGCCGTGGTGATCGTGCTGATGGTCGCCGTGATCCCGCTCATCGTGTACCAAGTCCGCAGCTACAAGTCGCAGGAGGAACTCCGATGACCCTCATCCCGACCCCGATCGTCGACGAAGAAACGGGCAAGCGCGAGTCGGTCGACGTTCAGGCCAAGACCAAGAAGCGCAATGCGGACGGCACTGAGAAGCAGAAGCCCCGCGTCCTGATCACGATCATCATGGCGATCATCGCGATCGCCTGGCTGTTCCCCCTCCTCGGTCTGCTGATCACGAGCTTCCGCAGCAAGGCCGACGTGGACGCCACCGGGTGGTGGACGGTCTTCCTGAACCCGTTCGGACAGGACTGGACCTTCGATGCGTTCGCGCAGGCGTGGACGGCGCTGGATGCCGGAACGACCTTCTGGAACTCGGTCGCCGTCACGGTCCCCGCGACGGTCCTCCCCGTGATGATCGCCGCGATGGCCGCTTACGCGTTCACGTTCTTCGAGTTCCGCGGCAAGGAGATCTACTTCGCAGTGATCCTCGCGCTCATGGTGGTTCCCATCCAGATCGCGGTGATCCCGATCCTGCAGCTGTTCGTGTGGTTCGGGAACACGACGGGCATCCAGATCATCGGGCAGTACCCCGCCGCCTGGATCGTGCACGCGACGTTCGCGATGCCGCTGGCGATCTACATCCTGCGCAACTACATGCAGACGCTGCCGAACTCGCTGATCGAGGCAGCTCGTGTCGACGGGGCCAGCCACTTCCAGATCTTCTGGCGGCTGATCGTGCCGATGTCGGTGCCCGCACTGGCCTCGTTCGCGATCTTCCAGTTCCTGTGGGTGTGGAACGACTTCTTCGTGGCCTACCTGTTCATCCAGAGCGGCCCGAACCAGGTGCTCACGCAGGGGCTGTACACCCTGCTCGGGCAGTACGGTCAGGGCTGGCAGCGCGTCGCGGCGGGCTCGTTCATCACCCTGGTGGTGCCGCTGGTGATCTTCTTCGCCCTGCAGCGCTTCTTCGTCCGCGGTCTGACGGCCGGTTCCGTCAAGTAGCAGTTGCGCACGGCCGATCGGCCGGGAGGGCAGTCATCCGGAGGGAGGGCTGCGATCCCGGCCGATCGTGCGTCCGGCTCAGTCCGCTGCGACGGCGCGGTACAGCACCGCCTGATCGGGGTGCAGGCGCGGTGCCGCCACGCCGACCGTCGCGAGGACGTCGCCGCGGAAGCTGGCCCCCGGGTAGATGACGTCGGCGCGCTCGGCACGATCCCAGTACTCCTGCGAGGCGAGGGCCTCGGCGTCGCTCGGCTCGCCCCACCACGCCGGCGGGATCAGACCGGACGGGAGCGCACCGATGAACACCGGCGTCAGGCGGTAGGTGCGTTCCGGGTCCAGGCCGCGCAGCCGCAGACGCGCCGGCGGTTCGGGGTGGGCAGTGTCGAGCACGGCCGCCGAGAAGAGGGCCTCCGAGTCGTCGGCGGCGACCACCCCATGCACCACGATGCGCGGATCAGCGGTGTCCATGCGCACGAGCTCGCCGCCGAGCAGGAGCCGGCGATGCTCCTTGTGGAAGGCGATCCACCGGGCGAGCACGCTCAGCTCGGCATCCGTCGCCTCCCCGAGGTCCCACTCGATCCCGAGGTGCCCGAAGACGGCCGTGATCGCCCGGAACGTGAGATCCAACCGGCGTCCGGTCGTGTGCGACCGGTCCGAGGCGATGTGCGCGCCGAGATACTCCGGCGGAGCAAGCTGGGCGCTCCACCGCATCATCGACTGCCGGTCGTGCGGGTCGCTGTTGTCCGAGACCCAGATGCGGTCGGTCAGTTCGAGCACCCCCAGGTCGACTCGCCCGCCCCCCGACGAGCACGACTCGATCTCCAGCCGCGGGTGCGCCTCTTTCAGCTCGCGCAGCAGACGGTAGAAGGCGAGCGTCTGCTCGTGCACGACCGGCCTCCCCCCGCGAGTCCGGTCGCCTGCCTCGGTCAGGTCGCGGTTGTGGTCCCACTTGATGTAGTCGATCGCGTACTCGTCGAGCAGGGCGAGCATCTGGTTCTTCACGTGCTCGTACGCGCCGGGCACCGCCAGGTTGAGCACGTGCTGCGCGCGAGACTCGACGGGCAGCTCCTCGCGCGCGGCCATGATCCACTCCGGATGCCGGCGGGCCAGGTCGCTGTCCAGATTGATCATCTCGGGCTCGAACCACAGCCCGAACTGCATGCCCAAGGCCGTCACGTGATCCACGAGCGGGTGCAGGCCGTCCGGCCACACGTCCGTCGCGACCACCCAGTCGCCGAGGCCGGCGCGGTCGGAGCGACGGTCGCCGAACCAGCCGTCGTCGAGCACGAACCGCTCGATGCCGATCGCGGCCGCCTGGTCTGCGAGCGCGATCAGCTCGTCGGCGTCGTGGCGGAAGTACACCGCCTCCCAGACGTTGAGCGTGACGGGCCGGTCGGCGGGGCGACCCACCGTCAGCTCGCGCAGGTGATCGTGGAATCGGTGCGCGACCTCGTCGAGACCGTCGCCGTGCGCACCGTAGATCCACGGCGTCTCGTAGGCCTCGCCCTTCCGGAGGATGATCTCGCCGGGAAGGAGCACCTCGCCCCCGCCGAGCACCTGCTCGCCGGTGTAGACGCGCTCGACGTAGTGGCGGTGGTTTCCGCTCCACCCCGTGTGCACGGCCCACAGGCGTCCCTCCGCGAAGCCGAATCCGGGAACGCCGGCGTGGAGGATGTAGGCGCTGTCCGCGCCTGTGCGCCCACGCCGGTTCTCCCGGAGGTGGATGCCGGCCCGAAGGGGTCCGCGCTGGGGAACGCGCTCATAGTTGTGCTGGCCGGTGAAATCCAGGACGTCGGTCGCTTCGGCCGGCAGTGGGAAGACGAGCGATACGTCCTCCACGGTGAACGGCGCGTCCCGCTCGTTGGACAGCGTCGCCCGGGAGCGGATCAGCCCACTCGGAAGCAGTTCGAGCTCGAGACGCAGCGACAGCCTCGCCTCGTCGTCGAGCGCGGTGAAGACCGCCCGTCCCGCGCCGGCCGAGGCCACTCCGTTCACCGGTGCGCCATCCAGCGTGATCGCCGTCGTCGTGAACCGCGGTGACCAGCCGCTTCCCGCTGCCGAGCCGGAGATGCCCGGCCGCCCGGTCCATCCGGTGTGGTGCTCGGGAAGCAGCGCCACGCGCGGAGGGGTGTCGACGTTGTTCGAGCCGACGACCGGCACCGATGCATCGCTCAGTCCGATCAGTGCGGCCTCATCCAGCTCATCGAGCTGCGGCCCCCAGTGGATGATGGCGGGGAGGCGGCCGAAGCGTGCGTCGACGATCACGGAGACACCGGCGTGGGCGAGGTGGAGAAGGGCGTCGGGCGAGGAGCTCATAGGCCACCTATTCTCCGGCATCCCCGGTCGGCGCACATCACGAGGGTGGTCATAGTGTGTGATCCATGGATGCCGCTGCAGACCTCGACGCACCGGCCGAGCACGTCGATCCGGCGGTCGGCCTGACGAGGGCTCAGGTGGAGGAGCGCACCGCTGACGGCCGGTCCAACGCGTTCACGGCCGACACCAGCCGGAGCGTCTGGAACATCGTCAGCGCCAACGTCTTCACGCTGTTCAACGGCATCGTCGGCGCCTGCTTCCTCGTGCTGCTCCTGCTGGGCCGGTGGCAGGATGCGCTGTTCGGGCTGGCGGCGTTCGCGAACGCGATCATCGGGTGCGTCCAGGAGTTCCGTGCGAAGGCGAAGCTCGACCGCCTTGCGCTGCTGAACGCCCCGCGGGCACGGGTGCGCAGGGACGGACAGGAAGCGGAGATCGCCCCGGCCGAGGTGGTGCAGGACGACATCCTCGTGCTGAGGGCGGGCGACCAGGTGCCCGCCGACGCGGTCGTCGCCGACGGCCGGGCGCTGCAGATCGACGAATCGATGCTGACCGGCGAGTCCGATGCCGTCGACAAGAGTCGCGGCGATGAGGCGCTCTCGGGGTCGGTGGTCGTCGCGGGGGAGGGCGACGCCCGCGTCACGAGGGTGGGCGCCGACTCCTACGCCAACAAGTTCGCCGACGAGGCCAAGCGGTTCTCGATGGTCTCCTCGGAGCTGCGCACCTCGATCGACCGCGTGCTCACCTGGGTCGGCTGGGGCATCGGGCCGATCGGCCTGCTCGTGCTCAATGCCCAGATGATGGTCGCGGGCGGGTGGGTGCCGGCGTGGGAGAGCGGCACCTGGGTGCAGGCGGTGGTGAACACCATCGCATCGCTGACGGCCATGATCCCGCTCGGGCTCGTGCTGGTGACCTCGATCGCCTTCGCGGTCGGCGCCGCGAAGCTCGCGGGTCGGCAGGTGCTCGTCAACGAGCTGCCCGCGGTCGAGGGCCTCGCTCGCGTGGACGTGATCTGCCTGGACAAGACCGGCACCCTGACCGGAGGCGACATCCGCTTCGACGGATCGCATCCAGTGTCCGGTGAAGCGCCCGGGTGGCAGAGTGCGCTCGCCTGGTACGGCGCTGCTCCCGACGCGAACGCGACGGCGCGCTGCCTGCAGGAACCGTTTCCGTCCGGGAGCGCTGCCGCGGTGAGTGCGTACGTCCCGTTCTCGTCCGCTCGCAAGTGGAGCGCCGTCTCCTTCGCCGACGCGGGCGGCACGTGGGTGCTCGGCGCTCCCGAGATGGTGTTCGGGGATGCCGCGTCCGATCCGTCCGAGCAGCTCGGCGAAACGGTCACCCGGCTGGCCTCGACGGGGCGGCGAACCCTGGTCCTCGGTCACTCGCCGGTCGCGCTCACGGATCACGACGTGGATGCCGAGCGCCTCCCCGCCCGTCTCATGCCGGCGGTCGTACTGACCTTCCGCGAGCAGGTGCGACCCGACGCCGCACAGACGCTGTCGTACTTCCAGGCGCAGGGGGTCGGCATCCGGATCATCTCGGGCGACAATCCGCGCACGGTTGCCGCCATCGCCCGCGAGGTCGGCCTCGAAGTCGCAGAGGGCTTCGATGCGCGCACGCTGCCCGAGCGCGACGCGGAGCTGGCCGACGTGCTCGAGACCCATCGGGTCTTCGGTCGTGTGACGCCCGAACAGAAGAAGCGCATGGTCGTGGCCCTGCAGAGCCGCGGTCATGTCGTGGCGATGACCGGCGACGGGGTGAACGATGCCCTCGCCATCAAGACCGCCGATATCGGAATCGCGATGAACTCCGGCGCCGCCGCGACGAAGGCAGTGGCGCGGCTCGTGCTGCTCGACGGTCAGTTCTCGCATCTGCCCGATGTCGTCGCCGAGGGGCGTCAGGTGATCGCGAACATCGAGCGCGTCTCGATGCTGTTCCTGACCAAGACCGCGTACGCCACCGGCCTGGCGATCCTCTTCGGCATCCTGGTGCTCGAGTTCCCGTTCCTGCCTCGACAGCTCTCCATCACGGATGGGCTCACGATCGGCATCCCGGCATTCTTCCTCGCGCTCATGCCCAACACGCAGCGGTACGTGCCCGGTTTTCTCAAGCGATCGCTGAGCTTCGCGATTCCGGCGGGCATCATCATCGCGATCTCCCTCACTCTGTACACGCTCGGAGCGATGCGGATCGGCGTGGAGCAGGCGCAGCTGCGCACGGGATCGACCATCATCCTGGCGATCGTCGGCATCTGGGTGCTCACGGTGCTCTCGCGGCCGATCAACCGGTACAAGGCACTCGTGATCGGCGCGATGTTCGTCGCCCTCGTTGCGATCTTCACCATCCCGGTGTCGACGGAGTTCTTCCAGCTGGTCGATCCGGGCGAGGAGTGTGCGTGGCTGGTGGCTGTCGTCACGGTCGCCACCATCGCGGCGATCGAGATCGTGCGGTTCTTCCACCGCCGCTATGTGAGCAGGGTGCTCTCTGCGGTGCCGGCGCTCGCGTCGGTGCCGGCGTCCGGCACCGGCTCGGTCGCGAAGTAACGCGAACCCGGCGGCGTCCACACCGCGATGCCGATGAAGGCGTAGACGAGGATCTCGACGACCGAGGTCCAGTCCCAGGTATCGGCGGTCACGATCGTCACCACGTGCAGCACGAGCTGGACGGCGAGGTAGATCGTCAGCAGCAGCCGCGCGCCCGGACGTCCGCGCGCGATACCCGACGCGACGGCGATCGTCAGCAGGCCGAAGAGGATCACGCCCGCGCCCAGCAGCGAGACGGTGAGGACCTGCGCGGATTCCACGCGGTACCTGCTCAGCAGCACGAGGATGCCGATGGCCACGCTCGCGAAGCCGCTGAGGTAGATCAGGATCACCGCGACGCGCACCAGCACGGGCTGGGTGGCGGGGGATGCCGGCGGAGGACTCACCCGCCCACTGTAGCGATCCGGCGTTGCCGCGAGCCCGCTCAGGGGGTGCAGCCGAGGCGCTCCTGCATGCTCTGCATCGCGGCGATCTCAGCGGTCTGCCCGACGCGGATCGTCTCGGCGACCTGAAGGACGCGTGGTTCGCTGCCGAGGTCGAGCACCGCCTCGGCCATGGGAACGGAGCCTTCGTGGTGGCGGATCATGAGCTGCAGGAACAGGCAGTCCGCGCTCTCGCCGGTCGCCTGGGCGAGGGCGTCGAGCTCGGCGTCCGAGGCCATGCCCATCGCGGCGCGCGCTTCGTCCTCCGTCTGCGCGGGCCCCGCCTCGTCGCCGCCGTGCTCGTGGCCGCTCTCACCGGAGGCCATCCATCCCATCAGGGGCCCGCCGGATTGCGGCAGCCCCCAGCTCACCAGCCACTCGAACATCTCCCCGCGCTGTCCGGATTGGCCGGTGGCGATGTCGTACGACAGGGCGCGCAGCTGCTCGTCGTCGGTCTTGCGGTAGATCTCCATCGCCATGGCGATCGCCTGGGCGTGGTGCACCTGCATGTCGCGCGCGAAGCCCGCCTCGGCCGAGCTCGTGCTCGGCGTCGAGGGAGAGGTGCCGAATGCCGAGAAGCGGCCGATGGCGAAGGCCAGACCTCCGACTGCGAGGCATGCCAGGACGATCAGGAGCCAGCGCCGCGGCCCCGTCGATCCGGACGCCTCCGCGCTCATCGGACCTACTGCTTGCCCGGTGCGTCGAGGCCGCCGGTGCACGCGGCGTTGGGCTCGGGGGAGTTCTGGCTTCGCCAGTAGGCCTCGAGGAACTGCGAGACGCGCGGGTCGTCGGCGGAGTCGAGCTTGACCTGCGCATTCCATGCGCTCATGACGATGGGCGCGTCCAGCCCCTCATACGGCGAGACGACGACGTAGGACGACGGCAGCTGAGCCTCGAGGGCGCTCAGCTCGTCGGCCGACACGGCCGAGGCGTCGTAGGTCACCCACACCGCGCCGTGCTCGAGGGCGTGCACGGCGTTCTCGTTGGGCACGGCCTGGTGGTACACGCCGCAGTTGAGCCAGAGCGCGCTGTGATCGCCGCCCACGGGCGGTGTCTGCGCGTACTCCACGGGTCCGTCCACATGGTTGGCCGTGTTCTCGAAGGTCTCGAGCCCGTCGATCGACGAACCGTCGCCGTCGCCGGGATCCAGGCTCGGCGGCGGCGTCGGGGCGAAGACCACGGAAGCGACGATCGCGGCGATCACTCCGATGGCGACGACCGAGCCGACGATCCACCACACGAGCTTGCTGCGGCGGCGCTTGGCGAGCTGCCGCTGGTACTCGGCGAGCTTCTCCTGGCGCTTCTTCTCACGCTGCTGCTTGACGCTCTGAGCGATCTGCGCCTGGGTGGCCGGGTTGCCGCTCGTCTGCTTTTCGGTGGGGCGCGGGGGTGTCGGGGTCATGTGTGTGATCTCGGCTCAGGCGCCCGGAGGAACGGTGGGCTGCGGTGCGGGAGGGACCTTCATCCTATTCGACTGCATGCGTTCGGGTCTGGGAGCAGGCCGACAGGGGGATTCGCCTGTCGGTCCCCCTTCGCGAAGGACCACCTGTCCGCGTCCGGTACGATGGATTGTCGAATCGATTCGGGCGGTTCGACGATCCCCCCCAGCGTCGCAGGCGGAACCGTCGGTGACGGCGCTTCCGGCTGTCGCGCAGCACACCCGCCGCTGAAGACCTGTCGCCGAAACGAAGAGACTTTGCTCGATACCTCGACCATTCCCGCCCAGAAGCAGATGCCACCGCGCGAGTCGATGCCGACCGCATCAGCCCGTGTGCCGGATCCGCGACCGCTCACGACGGGCGCGATCCGCACGCTCGGCAGAAATCCGGCGACCGCGCCGATCATGCTGCACCCGGGCGATGCGATCCCGCACCGCAAGCGCGTCGCGTACATCGTGCTGCTCGGCGCGCTGACCGCGCTCGGCCCGTTCACGATCGACCTCTACCTGCCGGCATTCCCGGTGCTCGAGACGGATTTCCGCACGACCGCGGCGGTGATCCAGCTCACGCTCACCGGCACGATGGTCGGCTTCGCGCTCGGACAGCTCATCGTCGGACCACTGAGCGACAAGGTCGGTCGGCGCGTGCCGTTGCTGGCGGTCACCGCCCTGCACGTCGTGGCGAGCGTGGCCGCGGCGCTCGCGCCGACGATCGAGCTCCTGATGGTCGCCCGCGTGGGGATGGGCATGGGCGCCGCCGCCGGCGGCGTCGTCGCGATGGCGATCGTGCGAGACCTGTTCGGCGGCAAGCGTCTCGTGGTGATGCTCTCCCGTCTCGCGCTCGTCTCGGGAGTGGCGCCGGTCGCCGCACCCCTGATCGGCTCGGCACTGCTGTCGGTCATGCCGTGGCGCGGCATCTTCCTCGTGCTGGCGCTGTACGGCGCCGTGATGCTGGCGTGCACGATCTTCGTGATCCCCGAGACGCTTCCGAAGGCCCGACGCAGTGACAGGGGCAGCACGACGGTGCTGCAGCGCTACCGCAGCGTGCTGCGGGACCGCGTGTTCATCGGCACGCTCGTGATCGGCGCCATGACCTTCAGCGGACTGTTCTCCTACCTGTCGGCATCCTCGTTCCTGTTCCAGCAGACGTTCGCCTTCGACGCGCAGCAGTACGGCCTGCTGTTCGCCGCGAACTCGCTCGGGCTGGTGATCGGCGTGCAGCTCGCCTCGCGCCTGGCCGCGCGGTTCGGTCCCCAGTGGGTGCTCGCCTTCTCCACCGCCGTGCTCGTGGTGGCGGCATCCGCGATCATCGTCTTCGACCAGCTCGGGTTCGGCCTCTGGGGCACCGTCATTCCGCTGTTCGTCTTCCTGATGGCCTGCGGTTTCACCTTCCCGTGCGTGCAGGTGCTGGCGCTGGATCGCCACGGCAAGGCGGCGGGCACGGCGGCGTCGCTCATCGGAGCCACCAACTTCGGCATCGCCGGGATCATCTCGCCGGTGGTGGGATGGATCTCGCGGGATGCCGGCATCACCGCCACGACCATGGCGGCGGTCATGGCCGGGTGTGCGGTGATCGGCGTCGTGGCGCTGTGGGCGATCGTGCGACCGCGGACCGTGGGGATGCTGACGCCATAGCAGGCCGCACGACTTGCGCAAAGCCCGGGTGCGTCCGGGGGCGCAGGGGCCACAATGGGACGATGACCACCGTAGACCGCGCCCGGGCGGACAATCTCTCGCGCCCCGTGCTGTTCACGGTCGGAGGCATCCTGCTGCTGGCGGCGTGTGGACTCGGCGCGCTCATCCTCTCGCGGACGGAGCCGTTCGACCTCGACGAGTGGTGGAACGCGCTGCTGTTCGCCAACGACATTCCGGTGCTCATCGCGTTCTCGCAGGTCATGAACTTCCTGGGGGCGGGGTGGTTCGGCATCTTCGTCGTGCCGATCGCGGTCGCTCTGGTGCTCGTGCTGATCAAACGGCCCTGGTCGGCCCTGTTCTTCGTGATCGCGCAGCTGGCGTCCGCGGGAGCCGTTCAGGTGCTCAAGCACCTGTTCGGGCGCGCCCGCCCCGAGGAGATCATCGTGCTCTCCGATTTCGGCTCATTCCCCTCCGGGCATGTGGCGAATGCCGCGACGTTGGCGGCCGTGGCCTACATCCTCTTCCCCCGTCTGTTCGTGGCGATCATCGGGGTGATCTACGTGATGCTGATGGCGATCAGCCGGACGGCGCTGCATGCGCACTGGCTCAGCGACACCCTGGGCGGCGCAATGATCGGCGTCGGCGTCGTCCTGATCGTCGGGGGATTCTTCGCGCCGCTCCTGGTGAAGGAGCGCTCGATCGTTCGCGCACGGGAACGGCACGTCAGCGCAGCCCCTCAGTAGGCTGAGCGCATGAGTGCGCCTGACTCCTCCGACCCCGCCGTCGCCGCCGCCGAAAGCGAGCTCGCGCGCCTGCGCGCCGAGGCGGAGGCGGCCGAAGCGCAGCTGAAGGCCGCACAGGCGCGGGCTGCCCTGGCCGCCGCGGAAGCCGCTGCCGCGC
>NZ_CAURGG010000010.1:0-145808 GCF_963524805.1 uncultured Microbacterium sp.
GCGCCCGTTCCTGCTCGCCGGCCGCGGCGCGTGGATCGCCGGCGCGGGTGACGCGGTCGGCGCGCTCGCGGACGCAACCGGGGCCCTGACCGCCTCGACGGCGCTCGGGCGCGGCATCTTCCCCCGCTCCGAGTTCGACCTCGGGGTGACCGGCGGCTTCGGCGCCGAGGCCGCGATGCAGCTCGTCGCCCAGGCCGATGTCGCCGTGGTCTTCGGCGCCTCGCTCAACCAGTTCACGATGCGCTTCGGCGCGCTGTTCGCACCGGGCACGCGCGTCTTCCAGGTCGATCTCGCACCGGCAGCGACCCACCCGCACGTCGGCGGGTACATCCGGGGGGATGCCGCCGTCGTGGCGCGCGCGCTCGCCGACGAGCTCGCCGCCATCGGCGCGGCACCCAGCGGGTGGCGCGAGAGCGTGGATGCGGCATCCGCCCGCGCGTACGAATCCGGCGACGACCTCGCCCCCGACGGACGGCTCGACCCGCGTTCTGCGGCCGCGCGCATCGGCGAGCTGCTGCCGGAGAACCGCATCGTCGTCTCGGACGGCGGCCACTTCATCGGCTGGGCGAACATGTACTGGCCGGTCGCATCGCCGGACCGCATGATGCTGGTCGGCACCGCCTTCCAGTCCATCGGACTGGGCTTCCCGAGCGTCCCCGGCGCCGCCCGCGCGCGACCCGACGCGACGATCGTGCTCACGACCGGCGACGGTGGCGGGCTCATGGCACTGGCCGACCTGGAGTCGGCCGTGCGTGTCGCGGGCGGCCGCGGTCTCGCGGTGGTGTGGAACGACGCCGCCTACGGCGCCGAGGTGAACCTGTACGGCCTCAAGGGCCTCGCCGAAGAGCCCATGCTCATCCCGCAGGTCGATTTCGCGGGGGTCGCACGAGGCTTCGGCGCAGAGGGTGTGGTGGTGCGCTCCCTCGCAGACCTCGATCGCCTCACGGCATGGACCCGGACGCCGGCATCCGATCGTCCGTTCCTGCTGCTGGACCTGCGCATCTCGGGAGCGGTGATCGCGCCGTACCAGGAGGAGATCATCCGCGTGAACTCCTGACCTCCCCTGCCCGAGATCACCCGCTGTTCGCGAGATCACCCGCCGGCGAGGTGCGCGGCGGGTGATCTCGCGAGCGCGGGGTGATCTCGCGCTCAGTGGTGGTGGCTCAGGCCTTCGCCATCCCGTAGATCGGGCTGACGTTCTGCTCCGCCTCCGAGTCGGGACCCAGGGGGATGCCGGACCTGTCGCGCAGCAGCAGCGTGGCGGTCAGTCCCAGCAGCGTCATTCCCGCGAGGTAGAACGCCACCGACATCGTCGTTCCGGTCGCAGCGACCAGGGCCGCGGCGATCGTGGGGGCGAAGGCGCCGCCGAGGATCGCGCCGATCGCGTAGGAGATCGACACCCCCGAGAAGCGGATGGACGCCGGGAACAGCTCCGAGTACAGCGCCGCCTGCGGTCCGTAGGTGAAACCGAGGCCGATCGTCAGGATGCCGAGCCCGGCGAACAGCAGCCAGATGTCCCCGGTGTTCACGAGCGGGAACAGCGTGAAGACACCGATCAGCTGCAGGATCCAGCCGATGATGTACGTGGTCCGGCGGCCGATGCGGTCCGAGATCCAGCCCGCGAAGAACGTCGAGAGCAGCCAGACGACCGCCGAGGCCGCGACGGCCCACAGCACGGGCTCCCGCTCCAGGCCGACCGGACCCTCGGGGTTGGTGGAGTAGTTCTGGATGTAGCCGCCCGTGGTCATGTACCCCACCGCGTTGTTGCCGGCGAAGACGACCGCGGCGATCAGAACGAGCAGCGCGTGCTTGCGGAACAGCTGCACGATGGGGGTCCGGGTGACCTCCTTGCGCTCGGCGAGCTCGGTGAACACCGGGCTCTCCTCGACGCGGCGGCGCACGTAGTAACCGATCAGGATCAGCACGATCGAGAGCAGGAACGGCACGCGCCAGCCCCATGCCAGGAACGCGTCGCCCGGCGCGATGATAGTCATGAGCGCCATGATCCCGGAGGCCAGCAGCAGACCGAGGGGAACGCCGATCTGCGGCGAGGCGCCGAACAGTCCGCGCTTGGTCTTGGGGGCGTGTTCGACGGCCATCAGCACCGCGCCGCCCCACTCGCCGCCGGCCGAGATGCCCTGCAGGATGCGCAGGAGGATGAGCAGCACCGGCGCCCAGATGCCGATGGCCTCGTACGTGGGCAGCAGCCCGATGAGGGCGGTCGCGACCCCCATCAGGATCAGCGTGAGCATCAGCACGACCTTGCGGCCGTACTTGTCGCCGAAGTGGCCGGCCAGGAATGCGCCGAGCGGGCGGAACAGGAAGCTGATGCCGACCGTGAGGAAGGCGAGGATCTGGCCGAACTCCTCGCCCGCGGGGGCGAAGAACAGCTGGCCGAAGACGAGGGCGACGGCCGTGGCGTAGATGAAGAAGTCGTACCACTCGACGGTGGTGCCGACCACGGTGGCGAAGACCACGCGGCGGCGGTCTGTCGAGGTGGCGATGGTGCCGGTGGGAGTGAACCCGGTCGGCGTCTGTGCGGACATATGAGACTCCAGTGTCAGTCGACTGCGCTGTCTGGCCAGTGCGCGAGGAAGCACTTGCCGGGGGTGGGTTAAATAATATACGATTTCGGATACGACGCAAGGGCGAGGGAGCTCATGACCATTTCGACGGATGCAGCGGCAGACCGGTTCGGGCCGCTGCCGGCGCGGCCCGGCAAGATCATCGCGATCCACCTGAGCTATGCCTCCCGGGCCGACCAGCGCGGGCGGCGACCTGAGGCACCCTCCTACTTCTTCAAGCCCTCGAGCTCGGTGGCGGCATCCGGAAGCACGATCGAGCGGCCCGCGGGCACGGAGCTGCTCGCCTTCGAGGGCGAGATCGCGCTCGTGATCGGCGCGGACGCGCGGCGCGTCTCGATGGACGACGCCTGGCGGCATGTGGGGTTCGTGACGGCCTCCAACGACTTCGGCCTGTACGACCTCCGCGCGAACGACAAGGGCTCGAACGTCCGCTCCAAGGGCGGTGACGGGTTCACGCCCGTCGGTCCGGCGCTGCTGGATGCCGCGGCCCTGGACCCGGGCGAGCTGCGTCTGCGCACGTGGGTGAACGGCGTCCTCGCACAGGACGACACCACGGCCGGCCTGATCTTCCCGCTAACTCAGCTGGTCGCCGACCTGTCGCAGCACTTCACCCTCGAGGTCGGCGACGTGATCCTCACCGGGACTCCGGCGGGGTCGTCGGTGGTCGTGCCCGGCGATGTCGTCGTGGTGGAGGTCGACGCGCCTGCCCTCGGCCTGTCGACCGGCCGACTGGTCACCACGGTGACGCAGGGCTCGGCATCCTTCGATCCCGCACTGGGGTCGCTGCCGGCGGTCGATGACACCCAGCGCGCCGAGGCGTGGGGGTCGCGCGAGGCCGCCGGGCTCTCACCCGCGGCTGCTGACGCTTCCGCAGCGGCATCTGTGCTGAGCGCAGGCCTGCGCGAGAAGCTCGAGCGCGCGCCGGTCGCGGGGCTCTCCGCGCAGCTGCGCAAGCGCGGCCTCAACAACGTCACGATCGACGGGGTGCGCCCGATGCACGCCGGCACCAAGATCGTGGGCACGGCCAAGACCCTGCGGTTCGTCCCCGGCCGCGAGGATCTGTTCCAGAGCCACGGCGGCGGATACAACGCGCAGAAACGGGCGTTCGACAGCGTCGCCGAAGGCGAGGTCATCGTGATCGAGGCCCGAGGCGAGACCGGATCCGGCACGCTGGGCGACATCCTCGCCCTGCGCGCGAAGGCACGCGGCGCGGTCGGCATCATCACCGACGGGGGCGTGCGCGACTACGACACTGTCGCGGGGATCGGCATCCCGGTGTACTCCGCGGGGGCGCATCCGGCGGTGCTCGGACGCAAGCACGTGCCGTGGGATCTCGACGTGACCATCGGATGCGGCGGCACCACCGTCCAGCCCGGCGACATCGTCGTGGGCGACGGCGACGGCGTGATCGTGATCCCGCCGGGCCTGGCCGAAGAGGTCGTGGATGCCGCACTCGCGCAGGAGGACGAGGACGCCTACGTGGCGGATCAGGTCTCGGCCGGGCATCCGATCGACGGCCTCTTCCCGATGAACGCCGAGTGGAGAGGGAGGTACGACGCATGGCGCGCACAGAAGTGACCGTCGCCGCGGAGGCGGCAAGCCAGAGCAAGTCGCAGCGCGCGTACCACTGGATCAAGGGGCGCATCGCGAACCAGGACTTCACCCCCGGGTACCGGCTCGTGCTGGGCTCGATCGCCAAGGAGCTGGACATGAGCGTCGTGCCCGTGCGCGAGGCGATCCGCCAGCTCGAGGCCGAGGGGCTCGTGACGTTCGAGCGGAACGTCGGCGCGCACGTGTCGATGGTCGACGACTCGCAGTACCGGTTCAGCATGCAGGCGCTGAGCTTTCTGGAGGGCACCGCCACCGCGCTCGCGGCTCGCCGCATCACCGCCGAGGACATCCGCCGCGCGCGTGCGGTGAACGACCTGATGGTCGAGACGCTCGACCACTTCGACCCGCGGTCCTTCACCGGGCTCAACCAGGAGTTCCACGCGATCCTGTTCGCTCCGTGCGCGAACCCGCGCATGCTCGAGCTCGTGAACGCGGAGTGGGCGCGCCTCGGGCACCTGCGGGACTCGACGTTCAGCTTCGTGCCCGGCCGCGCGGCCGAGTCGGTGCGCGAGCACGAGAACATCCTGCAGCTCATCGAGCGCGGCGCCGCGCTCGGCGAGATCGAGATGGCCGCACGCCGCCACCGCTCCGCAACGCTCGACGCCTACCTGACCCACGAACACCCCGACGAGGCCCTCGGCCTCCCGGCATCCTGAACCGACTGCGAGGAAACCATGACCGACACCGCCACGGCCGTCGCTGCGCACCGCGTGCCCGCCGACCTGCCCACCCGCATCCAGCACTACATCGACGGCGCCTTCGTCGACTCGATCGACGGCGACACGTTCGACGTTCTCGACCCGGTCACGAACGAGACCTATCTGCAGGCTGCGGCCGGCCAGAAGGCAGACATCGACCGGGCCGTCGCGGCCGCCCGCCGCGCGTTCACCGAGGGGCCGTGGCCGCGGATGCTGCCGCGCGAGCGCTCCCGCGTGCTGCACCGCATCGCCGACATCGTCGAATCGCGCGACGCCCGCCTCGCCGAGCTCGAGAGCTTCGACAGCGGCCTGCCCATCACGCAGGCGCTCGGGCAGGCCCGCCGGGCGGCGGAGAACTTCCGGTTCTTCGCCGACCTGATCGTCGCGCAGGCAGACGACGCGTACAAGGTGCCCGGGCGTCAGCTGAATTACGTCAACCGCAAGCCGATCGGCGT
This sequence comes from uncultured Microbacterium sp., assembly GCF_963524805.1. Taxonomy (GTDB): domain Bacteria; phylum Actinomycetota; class Actinomycetes; order Actinomycetales; family Microbacteriaceae; genus Microbacterium. Next base: position 5,350 of record NZ_CAURGG010000010.1, read on the forward strand.
CGCCGGGCTCATCACGCCGTGGAACACGCCGTTCATGCTCGAGTCGTGGAAGCTGGGCCCGGCGCTGGCCACCGGCAACACCGTCGTTCTGAAGCCCGCCGAATTCACGCCGCTCTCGGCCTCGCTGTGGGCCGGCATCTTCGAGGAGGCCGGCCTTCCGCAGGGCGTGTTCAACCTCGTGAACGGTCTCGGCGAGGACGCCGGAGACGCGCTCGTGAAGCATCCCGACGTTCCGCTCATCTCGTTCACCGGCGAGAGCCGCACGGGACAGCTGATCTTCGGCAACGCGGCGCCCTTCCTCAAGGGGCTCTCGATGGAGCTCGGCGGCAAGTCCCCCGCGATCGTGTTCGCGGATGCCGATCTCGAAGCCGCGATCGACGCCACGATCTTCGGCGTGTTCTCGCTCAACGGCGAGCGCTGCACGGCCGGCAGCCGCATCCTGGTGCAGCGCGACGTGTACGACGAGTTCGTCGAGCGCTACGCCGCTCAGGCCTCTCGCGTGATCGTCGGGTACCCGCACGACCCGGCGACCGAGGTCGGCGCGCTCGTGCACCCGGAGCACTACGACAAGGTCATGAGCTACGTCGAGCTCGGCAAGTCCGAGGGCCGCCTCGTCGCGGGCGGTGGGCGTCCGGACGGTTTCGACACCGGGAATTTCGTCGCCCCGACGGTGTTCGCCGATGTGTCGCCCGATGCCCGCATCTTCCAGGAGGAGATCTTCGGCCCGGTGGTGGCGATCACGCCGTTCGACACCGATGAGGAGGCGCTCGAACTGGCGAACAACACGAAGTACGGGCTCGCCGCGTACGTGTGGACGAGCGACCTCAAGCGCGCGCACAATTTCGCACAGTCGGTCGAGGCCGGCATGGTGTGGCTCAACTCCAACAACGTGCGTGACCTGCGCACCCCGTTCGGCGGCGTGAAGGCGTCCGGGCTCGGCCACGAGGGCGGGTACCGCTCGATCGACTTCTACACCGACCAGCAGGCGGTGCACATCACGCTCGGCGCGGCCCACAACCCCACCTTCGGCAAGCACGAGCACCACGACGAGACCGACCTCGACGATCCCGACCCGCGCTGACCCTCCCCCGCTCGATCTCACGCAAGGACGCTGACATGACCGACCGCTCCCCCAAGACCCTCACCTCCTCCGGCTTCTCCGTCTCCCAGGAGGCGCCGATCCACTCCGACGACCCGATCGCGACGCCGGCCTCGCCCGCGCCGGACATCCTGCGCTGCGCGTACATGGACCTCGTCGTCACCGACCTGGCGGCATCCCGTGTCTTCTACGTCGACGTGCTGGGGCTGTACGTGACCGAGGAGGACGACGAGGTCATCTACCTGCGCAGCACGGAGGAGTTCATCCACCACAACCTCGTCCTGCGGAAGGGTCCCGTCGCGGCCGTCGCCGCGTTCTCGTACCGGGTGCGCTCCGCAGCGGAGCTCGATAAGGCCGTCGCGTTCTACGAGGAACTCGGATGCCGCGTCGAGCGGCGCGCGGACGGCTTCACGAAGGGGATCGGCGACTCGGTGCGCGTCACCGACCCGCTCGGGTTCCCGTACGAGTTCTTCTACGACGTCCAGCACGTCGAGCGCCTCTCGTGGCGGTACGACCTGCACACCCCCGGAGAACTCGTGCGGCTCGACCACTTCAACCAGGTGACCCCGGACGTGCCGCGCGCCGTGGGCTTCATGCAGGACCTCGGCTTCCGGGTGACCGAGGACATCCAGGACGATGAGGGCACCGTGTACGCCGCGTGGATGCGGCGCAAGCCCACCGTGCACGACACCGCCATGACCGGCGGCGACGGACCGCGCATGCACCACGTGGCCTTCGCGACGCACGAGAAGCACAACATCCTCGCGATCTGCGACAAGCTCGGCGCGCTGCGCCGCTCGGACGCGATCGAGCGCGGTCCCGGCCGCCACGGCGTCTCGAACGCCTTCTACCTCTACCTGCGCGACCCCGACGGGCACCGGGTGGAGATCTACACGCAGGACTACTACACCGGCGACCCCGACAACCCGGTCATCACCTGGGACGTGCACGACAACCAGCGCCGCGACTGGTGGGGAAATCCCGTCGTTCCCTCCTGGTACACCGAGGCCTCGCTCGTGCTCGATCTGGACGGCAACCCGCAGCCGGTGGTCGCGCGTACCGACACCTCCGAGATGGCGGTGACGATCGGCGCCGACGGGTTCTCGTACACGAGGCCGGCGGATGACCCCGACGACCTGCCGAGCTGGAAGCAGGGCGAGTACAAGCTCGGCCACCAGCTATGACCCTCTCCGACGCGGACATCGCCGCGATCGCCGATGAGCTGGCCGCGGCCGACCGCACGCACAGCGTCATCCCGCGCATCACCGCGCGATACCCCGAGGCGACGGTCGAGGACTCCTACGCGATCCAGGGCGTGTGGCGCGACCGCATGATCGCGGACGGCCGCCGCCTGGTCGGGCGCAAGATCGGACTCACGTCCAAGGCGATGCAGCAGGCGACCGGCATCACCGAGCCCGACTACGGCGTGATGTTCGATGACACGGTCTACCCCTCCGGCGCCGAGATCCCGGTCGAGAAGTTCTCGAACGTGCGCATCGAGGTGGAACTCGCGTTCGTGCTCAAGACGCCGCTCGAGGGCCCGGACTGCACGCTCGAGGACGCCCTGGCCGCGATCGAGTACGCCGTGCCCGCGCTCGAGGTGCTCAACTCGCACATCGAGTTGGAGGGCCGCACGATCGTGGACACGATCTCGGACAACGCCGCGTATGGGGCGATGGTGCTCGGCGACGTGCACAAGCGCCCGGACGAGGTCGACCTGCGCTGGGTGCCCGGCGTGCTGAGCCGCAACGGCGAGATCGAAGAGACGGGCGTCGCAGCCGGGGTGCTCGGCCACCCCGCGACGGGCGTCGCCTGGCTGGCCAACAAGTTCGCCCAGCACGGCGCGCGGCTCGAAGCCGGCGAGATCATCCTGGCAGGGTCCTTCACCCGCCCCATGTGGGTAGGACGGGGCGATAGCGTCAGGTGCGACTACGGACCCATGGGAGTGATCGAATGCCGCTTCGTCTAGCACCGACCTTCCGCGAGACGCTGGCCGCGGCATCCCGCCCCCTCGCCGGAATCTGGGTGTGCTCCGGCTCGCCGCTGGTCGCGGAGATCTGCGCCGGGTCCGGCATGGACTGGACGCTCATCGACATGGAGCACTCCCCCAACGGCCTGGAGTCGGTGCTGGCTCAGCTGCAGGCCGTCGCGGCCTACCCGATCACCCCGGTCGTGCGCGTCCCGATCGGCGATGTGGTCACAATCAAGCAGGTGCTCGACCTCGGCGCGCAGAACCTGCTGGTGCCGATGATCTCGTCCGCCGACGAAGCCCGCGCCGTCGTCCGGGCCGTGCGATACCCCCCGCGCGGGAGTCGCGGCGTCGGGTCGGCGCTCGCCCGGTCGGCCCGGTGGAACCGCGTGGACGCCTACCTCGAGAACGCGGACGACCACGTCTCGCTGTTCGTCCAGATCGAGACCACGGCGGGAGTGGCTGCCGCCGCCGAGATCGCGGCGGTGTACGGGGTCGACGGCATCTTCGTCGGACCCGCCGATCTGGCGGCATCCCTCGGCGTCCTCGGGCGCCAGACGCACCCCGACGTCATCGCCGCGGTCCTGCGCACCTTCGACGCCGTCCGCGCCGCCGGCAAGCCGGTCGGCGTGAACGCCTTCGATCCCGAGATGGCCGACCGCTATCTCGCCGCCGGAGCGTCCTTCGTGCTGGTCGGCGCCGACGTCGGGCTGCTGGCCCGTGGCTCGGAAGCCCTCGCGGCACGCTTCATCCCGGCGGCTGAGGCCACCGGCGCGCGCCCCTCGTACTGACCCCTCCTCGCGCGAGATCACCCCGCCGCCGCGAGATCACCCGCCGCACACAGGTGCAGCGGGTGACCTCGCGAGCAGAGGGTGATCTCGCGCAGAGGGGGGGTCAGGCGCGGTCGAGCCGAGCCACGCCGATCCTCGAGTCCGCCATGCCGTAGAAGACGTACGTCACGCCGTCGATCTGCTCGATCGCGGTCGGGAAGACCACGTTCGGGACGATGCCGCCCCGCTCGTCCTCGGTCTCTGCCTGCAGCAGCGGCTCGGGCGTCCGGGCGATCACGATCGAGGGATCGTCGGCATCCAGCAGCATCGCCCCGGCGGCGTAGTGCACGTTCTGCTGGTGGTCGAACGCCTTCACGATCCGGCCCGTGACACCGTGGTGCAGCACCAGCCATCCCTCCGGCACCCGCAGCGGTGCCGGGCCGCCGCCGATCTTGGTCACTTCGAACGGATACTCCGGTCCGGCCACGAATCGGTGCCCGCTCCACAGCGTCAGGGCCGAGATGTCCTGCGTCACCGCAGCGACCGGCACATAGCTGATCCAGATCGACTCGCGCGGATCCGAGATGCCCGCCGGCACCATGACGCCCTGGTCGGCCTTGGTCTCGCTCAGGTCCCACATCGGCCGGTGCAGCACGGCGAAGCTGCGCACGCCGTCCGGCCCGGTGACCGGCTCCGGGAAGAACACCGTGTCCTTGTTGTGGAAGAGGTTCAGATCGGTGTCGAGCGCGTCGTCGTACGTGAACAGCACCGGCCCGAGCCGCCGCCATTCGCGCAGATCGGTCGAGACGGCCAGCGCCGTCCTCGGACCGAGCGGTCCGTACGCGACGTAGGTCATCACGAACAGCTCGAGCTCGGCCATCCAGGTGATCCGCGGGTCCTCGACACCGGCGTTGCCGATGCCCCGTTCCCACGCGCGATCCGGCTCGAGCACGATGCCCTGCCGTTCCACGCCGATCGGGATGCCGTCCTCCACGATCACGCGGGCCAGGCCCACGCGCGAGACGTTGCCGGCGGCGACCAGACGCGGGAGCAGGTAGAGCTCCCCGTCCGGACCCCGGCCCGATGCGGGATTGAGCACGCCCTCCACCTCGAGCGGGTTGCCCTCCTCCGGCGACATGACCACCCCGACGCGGGTGAGCGTGTAGGGCACGGTCGGCAGACGAGTCTGCGCACCGGTCATCCCTTGACCCCAGACCCGATGTCCGAGCTCTGGAACTGGTGCTGGAAGATGATGAACAGCGCCACGGCCGGGATGGCCAGCACCACGGCGCCGGCCAGAATCGCGCCGAACGGGTTGGACGCCGAGGCGGCCACGGTCGTGATGTAGTTCGCGAGCGAGACGGCCAGGGGCTGCATCGAAGGCTCCTTCGTGATGAGGAAGGGCCAGAGGAACTCGTTCCACGGGCCGATGAAGGTGAGCAGCACGACAGTCAGCAGCGCCGGCCGCACCAGCGGCAGGGCGACGCTCCACAGCACGCGCAGCTCGCTCGCGCCGTCGATCCTGGCGGCATCGAAGAGCGCTCGCGGCACCTGCAGAAAGTACTGGCGGAAGATCAGGACGGCCGCCGAGTTGATGGCGAACGGCAGGATCATGCCCAGATGCGTGTCGGCGAGTCCGTAGTCGCGGGCGATGAGCACGTAGAGCGGGATCATCAGCAGCTGGAACGGCACGATCTGCACCAGCAGCGCGATCGCGAACGTCACGCCGCGCCCTCGCCAGGCCAGCACCGAGAGTGCGTAGCCGGCGAGCACGCCGAACACGACGGTGCAGAGGATCACCCCGCCGGTGAAGATGCCCGAGTTGACCAGGCCCGACAGCAGGCTGATGCGCTCGTTGATCTCCACGTAGTTCTGGAAGGTGATGTTCGCCGGATTCGGGAACGCCCCGGCGGGACTGGTGTCCGGCTTCGTCTGCAGCGACCCGACCACCATGTAGTAGAAGGGGAACAGGAACACCAGAGCCCCCAGCGCCAGCAGGATCCAGCGCGCAATGCGTCCCGCGCGACCGGGGTGGCCGCGGCGCGTCGCGACCGGATCCTGCTGCGTGGTCGTCAGCGCGTCTGCGCGCGTACCGGTGGTGGTCATGACTCCTCATCTCCGACGAGCTTGCGTTCGATCAGTGCGAGCACGAGGACGAGGATCACGAGGATCACGCCGATCGCAGCCGCGACATCGGGATTGCCCTGCTCCAGACCTTTTTGATACATCAGGAGCACCGGCGAGGTGGACGCTCCGTTGGGTCCGCCGCCGTTGGTGAGCAGATACGGCTCGGTGAAGAGGTTGGCGCCGGTGATCGTCGCCAGCAGCAGCACGAGCAGCGTCGCCGATCGCACTCCCGGGACCGTGACCGAGAAGAACGTGCGCACGGCACCCGCTCCATCGGTGGCGGCCGACTCGTACAGCTCCTGGGGGACCGCCTGCAGTGCCGCGAGGTAGAGCAGGATGAAGAAGCCGAGCTGCTTCCACGTGACGAAGAAGGCGATCGTCGGCATCGCCAGGAACGGGTTGATCAGCCACGACGGGTCCGGTGCCACGGGGCCGAGAACCTGGTTGACCAGCCCGGTGCCGCTGAACATGAACAGCCACACGCCGACGACCGCGACGGATGCCGTCACATAGGGCACATAGAAGCTCACGCGCAGGAACAGGCGCCCGCGGACGACCCGATTGAGGGCCGTCGCGAGCAACAGGGACAGCACCACGGTGAGCGGGACGTTGATGATCAGGAAGATCCCGACGTTCAGGAACGACCGCCACACGGCCGGATCGGTCGCGACGGTGATGAAGTTGTCGAAGCCGACGAAGTCGCGTTGGACGTCCGCGCCCGGGGCGGCGAAGAAGTAGTCCTGGAACGACATCCAGACGGCGAAGATGAGCGGGAAGGCGAAGACGACGCCGACGAAGATCAGGTAGGGGGCGCTCAGGAGCAGCCCCAGCGGGTTCTCGCCGAGGATACGGCGCCGGCGCCGGGACGAACGCGCGCGCTGCGCGCCGTCCCGGGCCGACTCCGTCTTCGGCTCCGCTTTCACGGAGGTCATGATCTGCAGGTCCCGCTCATCAGCCCTGGCCGACGAGATCGTCGACCTTGGCCGCCGTGTCGGTCAGGAACGCGTCGATGTCACCCTCGCCGAAGATCACCGTCTTCGAATAGGCGTCCCGGAAGGTCTGCCACACCTCGATCGAGTTCGGCACGTTGGGCACCTCGACCACGCGGTTGGCCTGGTCGCCGAAGACCTGGTACGCCGGGTTCGCCTCGAAGTAGTCGGGGTACGCCGTCGTGAGGTCCTGCCGCAGGGGCATCTGGCCGGTCAGCTCGAGCAGCTGTCCGTCCTGCTCCTCGCTGGTGGCGAACTTCAGCACATCCCAGGCCGTGCCCTTGCTCTCGCAGGCGGTGAACATGCCGACGTTCTTCGCGTCGCTGAAGGTGTAGGTCTCCTCCGCCGGCGTTCCCTTCGAGGTGGGCACCGGCACGGTTCCCCAGTCGACGTCATCGCCGAAGTACGAGATGGCCCAGGGGCCGGCGATCGTCATCGCCGAGTTGCCCTCGACGAACGAGTCGCCGTTGTAGGCCTCCTGTCCCGCGAGCTTCTCGTCGTACATCGTCGCCCAGAACTCCGAGACCGTCGCGCCGGCTTCGGAGTCGAAGGTCGCCTTGCCGTCCTCGACCAGCAGCGTGCCGCCGGTCTCCGCCCCGTAGAGCGGATAGAAGTCGAACCACGACTGGAAGAACTCGCTCGAGGGTGCCGGGTAGATGGCGTAGGGCGCTGCGCCGGAGTCGACCAGGGTGCGGGATGTCGAGAGGAACTCGTCGTACGTCGACAGCGCGGGCGCCTCCGGATCCAGGCCCGCCGCGGAGAACATCGCCTTGTTGTAGAAGATGACGACCGGGTTCGACTTCCAGGGCATCTGGTAGTACTCGCCGTCTGCCGAGGCATACTGCTCGGCGTTGTCGCCGCTGCGCGCGGTGATGTAGTCGTCGCCGTCCTCGAAGCCGGACAGCGACACGAGCCCGCCCGCCTTCTCGAACTGCGGCACAGCCGCCGGCGAGGTGTTGAAGATGAGGCACGGCGCGTTCCCGGCCGTGATCGCGGCGCCGATGACCGCCTCGCTGCTGTCCCCCGCCGGGATCTCCTGCGCCTTCACCTGCTCGTCGGGATGGTCTGCGTTCCACGCCTCGACCATCTGCTTGCCCCACGCGATCTCGGCCTCGTTGTTGGAGTACCAGATCGTGATGTCGCCGCGGCCTTCCAGGTCGCCTCCGCCGCCGCCGCCTCCGCCTCCGCCGCTGCACGCGGTGAGGGCCAGCGCGCCGGTGGCGGCGATGGCCGCGATCTTGATGCTTCTTCGCATTTTCTTTCCTTCCTGGGGGAGGATGCAGCCGCAGGCCGCATCCGGAGTGTCATCCGAACGGCGACGCGGGCTCAGCCCGATCCGCCGTCGGATGCTGCAGATGAGGGGTGCACGCGAGGCGCGGGTCCGGTCGATTCGCGCGGCACCAGGCGCGCGGGGGCGAGCTCGACGTCCTCGACGACGGTGTGGGCGACCGAGGCCAGCAGGGCGCGCGCGGCGGCGGAGCCCCACTCGACGGCATCCGTCGCCACGGAGCTCAACGAGGGATAGACGTAACGCGCCAGATCGCTGTCGTCGAACCCGGCGATCGAGAGATCGCGCGGGACGCTGAGTCCCTGCCGCTGGGCGACGGCGACCCCGGCGAGCGCCATCAGGTCGTTCGAGTACGTGATCGCCGTGGGTCGGTGCGCGGCGTCCGCAAGGAGCGCGCGGGTGGCTTCCGCCCCTTCGCGCGCGCTGAAATCGGCGTCGACGACGCGGCCCCGAACGCCGTGCTCTGCGCACGCGCGCTCGAACGCCCCTCGGCGGCTGCGTGCATGGAGCATGTCGGGCGACCCGGACACGTGCGCGAGCGAGCGGTGCCCGAGTTCGACCAGGTGCTCGACGGTCGCCACCACCCCGCCGATGTCGTCGACCGAGACGGCGGGGAAATGCGAGGGGACGTCGGGATGGCCCAGGGTCACCGCGTCCAGTCCCAGCGATTCGACGAGGGCGATCCGCTCGTCACCCACCCGCAGGTCCGCCAGGAACACGCCGTCGACCCGGCGGTCGGCCGCGAGCTTGCGGTAGGCCTCCGCCTCGACGGCCGCATCCGGAACGGACGCCAGCACGAGCACCTGCCCCGCCTCGGACAGCTCCCGCTCGACGCCCGCGATGAAGGCGGGGAAGAAGGGATCGCCGGCGACGATGTCGGTGTCGCGCTGCAGCACCATCCCGAGCGCGAACGACCGATTCGTGCTCAGCGAGCGCGCCCGCAGGTCGGGTGTCCATCCCATCTCCGCCGCGGTGCGCAAAATGCGCTCCCGCGTGTCGACGTTCACACCGGGTCGGTCGTTCAGAGCGAACGAGACGAGCCCTTTGCTGACACCGGCCCGCTGGGCGACATCCGAGATCGTCGGACGTCGCCGGGGACCGGCGTTCTTGTCGTCACTCATGGGGCTGCTCTGCCTTCTGTCACCGGTTCGACGGCATCCGCACGTCGTCTGAACCGGTTTAGCGCACGATATCGCCGTCCGAACGTGCCTGTCGACGGGTTGACAGGAGCCACTTTCGTCCTGTCAACCCCTCCCCGGCGTCACACGCCGGTCATCTGCGCGTGCCAACCTGGAGGCATGAAGAGAGATGTCGCGAGCCGTATCGAGCTGAACGTCACCGAACCCGCCGAGCTCGTGTTCTCGATGGCGGTGAGCGGGCATCACACTCCCACGACCGAGCACATCACCTTCACCCTCGACGGAGAGCCGCTCGCGTTCGAGGCGGTGCCCGACTCGCACGGCACTCGCCTGCAGAAGGTGATGAGCCCGGTCGGACGCCTCGTGGCGTCGTACGACGCCTCGATCCCCGGTGAGGCTTCCGCGACGGTCGCCAACGCCACCGACCTGATCACCTACCGGCGGCCGAGCCGCTACGCCGAGTCGGACGCACTCGGCCCCACCGCGTTCGCCGAGTTCGGAGCGATCACCGATCCGGCCGAGCTGCTGGCCTCGGTCTCGTCGTGGGTGGGCACTCACCTGTCGTACGTCAGCGGCTCCAGCCTGCCGACCGACGGCGCCATCCGCACGCTGCTCGCCCGGCAAGGGGTCTGCCGCGATTACGCCCATCTGACCGTCGCGCTGCTGCGTGCGCTGAACGTGCCGGCCCGGCTGGTGTCGGTCTACGCACCGGGCCTGTTCCCGATGGATTTCCACGCGGTCGCCGAAGCCTGGGTCGAGGACGGCTGGCACGTCGTGGATGCGACCACACTCGCGCCGCGATCGACGCTCGTGCGGATCGCGACGGGGCGGGATGCCGCCGACTCGGCGTTCCTGACGACGATCTCCGGGCGCGTCGATCTGGTCGACATGGAGGTCATGGCGATCGTTGACGAACTGCCCGGCGACGACCTGGACCAATTGGTGCGCATGCACTGAGCTCGTCGGCCGGCGCGAGCGGCAGGGTTGCGCAGTCCGGTGGCGCAGCAACGCGGTGGCGCGGTCGGCGCGAAGCGTGGCAACGTAGCGGCATGAAGAAGTGGGTCGTCCGGTTCCTGTCCCTGCTGGTGTTCGACGTCGCCGTGCTCCTGGTCATCGGCTGGCTGACGCCCGCACGGGTCGGGTGGGCTGCACTGTGGGCCGGCGTGATCCTCACCGCCCTGACCATCTGGGTCAAGCCGCTCATCCACCGGCTGTTCCAGTCCATGGCCGCGCGCTCGGCCGGACAGCGCACCAGGATCGGCGAGAAGGTCGTGCAGGGCGCGCTCGTGTTCATCGTCGCGCTCATCGTGTGGGTGATCACCGTGCTGCTGTCGGGAGTGAGCGTCGGCGGCTGGTTCTGGGGCTACGTCCTGCCACCGGTGCTCATCCTCATCGGCTGGGCGATCTACGACGCGATCGACGACCGCGTCGAGGGCCATGCCGGCGCGCTCTACGACAGGGCCACGGGCAACACGGTGGCGGATGCCGGTGCCGCGGCATCCGCCCCCCTCACGGCGCCCGAATCGGCGAGCGCGCGCCGCGAGCTGCAGGACGGACTCACCGACGAGCAGCGGCGCATGCTCGACGAGCTCGGAAAGAGCTGATTCGCGCACATGATGTCGATCGGCGGGACGCTCGAGCGTCATAGGGGTGTCACTGATCGACGAGAAGAAGGACGGACACCATGCGTTACGCACTGCTGCTGCACTACCCCGAGATGACGGCCGATGAGCTCGGCCCCGAAGGCCTTGCCGAAGGCATGCGCGAGTTCGACGAGTACGCCAAAGCGCTCGATGCGGCGGGTGTGCTCCGCTCCGCGGAAGTGCTTCAGCCGTCCTCTGCCACCACGACCGTGCGCGGAGGCGAGGGGCTGCGGGTGCAGGACGGGCCGTACGCGGACACCAAGGAGCAGCTCGGCGGCACGTTCGTGATCGAGGTCGACGACCTCGATCAGGCGATCGGCTGGGCCGGCAAGGCGCCATCGGTGAACTGGGGTGCGGTCGAGATCCGCCCTGTCGGCACCCGCTTCGTCGACGGCGCCTGGACGGCCTTCGACTACGCATGACCGCTGCGCCCGATGCCCGCGCGGCCGCCGAGCGTGCGGCGCGGGCGTCGTACGGCCGGCTCCTGGCGGTCGTGGCGACCGCGACGCGGGATCTCGCCCTGGCCGAGGACGCTCTGTCGGACGCGTTCGAGAAGGCCCTGCGCACCTGGCCCGAGACCGGCATCCCGGACAACCCCGAAGGGTGGCTGGTGACCGTGGCACGCAATCGACTGCGCGATCTGCTCCGCTCCCCCGCTGTGCGCGCCGCGGTGCCCCTGCTGGAGGACGTGCTCGAAGCGGGCGAGGGGGATGCCGCCGACATCGTCGCCGGACGGGAGCGGATTCCGGACAAGCGGCTCGAGCTGCTGTTCGCGTGCGCCCACCCGGCGATCGATCCCGGCATCCGCACGCCGCTCATGCTGCAGGTGGTGCTCGGTTTCGACGCCGCGCAGATCGGAGGCGCCTTCGCGGTCGAGCCTGCCACGATGGCGCAGCGGCTCGTTCGCGCGAAGCGGCGCATCCGCGACACCGGAATCCCGTTCGCCGTTCCGATGCGCGCTGACATGCCGGCGCGCCTGGACGCGGTTCTCGAGGCGATCTACGGCGCGTACGCGATCGATTGGCTCGAGGACGGGCCCGCCGCCGATTCCGTCCGCGACTCGATCGCCGACGAGGCGCGCTGGCTCGCGGTGCTGCTCGCGGCGCTGCTCGAGACCGAGCCCGAAGCCTGGGGTCTGGCGGCTCTCCTCACGTTCTCCCAGTCGCGGGCGCCGGCACGCAGAGCGCGACCCTGGCCGCCGCTGGACGAGCAGGATCCCGCCCGCTGGGACGGCGAGCTGATCGCGGAGGGACGCGCGCTGCTGCGTCGAGCGTCCGCCCTCGGCAACCCGCTCGGACGCTTCCAGCTCGAGGCGGCGATCCAGGCCGTGCACTGCGACCGCGCCAGGACCGGAGCGCTGGATGCCGCCACCCTCGTCACGCTCTACCGGGGGCTCGTGGCGGTCGCCCCGACCGCCGGTGCACGCACCGCGCTGGCGGCGGCCGAGGAACGGCTGCGCCGACCCGGCGATGATCCGATGCCGCGTGTGAAGAACTCGTAACAGAGCGACTCCCGGCGGCGCCGCCGCGCCGGTGGCGGGGGATGATGGAACCCAGCGGCTGCGCCGCCAGCACGAGCGCGCCGCTTTCCCCACTCCCGGAGGCACCCATGTCGCGTTACTCGTCCCTGCGCACCGCCGTCGTCGGCATCGCGCTCGTCGCCCTCGCCCTGACGGGCTGCGCCGCAGGCTCGCCGTCCGCCGGAGGATCCAGCGCGCCCGAGGACGAGGGCTACCTCACCCCCGGCAAGCTCACGATCGCCACCGGCGACATCGCCTACGAGCCGTATGTCATCGACGACGACCCGTCGTCGGGCGAAGGTTTCGAGGCCGCGATCGCGTATGCGATCGCCGACCAGCTCGGCTTCGCGGCGGAGGACGTCGAGTGGGTGCGCACGAGTTTCGAGGCCGCGATCGCCCCTGGTCCGAAGAATTTCGACTTCAACATCCAGCAGTACACGATCACCGACGAGCGCAAGCAGGCCGTCGACTTCTCGTCGCCGTACTACTCCGCGAGCCAGGCGGTCGTCGCGATCAACGGCGGCGCCGCCGACGGCGTGGACACGATCGCGGGTCTGAAGGACCTCACGCTCGGAGCCATGGCCGGCTCCACGAGCGCCCAGACGATCGAGGACGTCATCGACCCGAACGTCGAGCCCCTGCTCTACGCCTCGAACGAGGACGCCGTCGCGGCCTTCAACGCGGGCCAGTTCGACGCGTTCGTGATCGATCTGCCGACCGCCTACCTCGCCACGGCGCTCTACATCGACGACTCCTACATCGTCGGCGAGCTGCCCGCCGGCGGCGTCGCCGACGAGTGGGGCGTCGTGCTCGCCAAGGACTCGCCGCTCACCGACCGTGTCAGCGAAGCCGTCGACGCCTTGCGCGATGACGGCACGCTCGCCGCGATCACCGATGAGTGGCTGGGCGCGGGCCAGGGCGTCACGCTCCTGCAGTGAGGCGCGCCTTCGACGGCGCCGATCACACCGGGCACTGCGGCGCCCTGTAGCTTCGTCCCGTGACTTCTCCCCTGCCCGACGGGCGCGTCCCGAGTGCGCTCGAGCTCGAGCGGCGCGCGTTCCGGGCTCGGCAGTCGCAGCGCTCGGTGCTCGTGGCGGTCGCCTCGACGATCGCGTTCGCGATCATCGTCTGGGTCACGGTCATCGCCACCCCCGGCTGGGCCGCCGTGCAGCAGGCGTTCTTCAACCCGACGATCGCGCTGGAATCGCTTCCCCGCGTGTGGGAGGGGTTCCTGGTCAACCTGCAGGTGCTCGCGCTGTCGCTGGTGACGGTGTCCATCGTCGCCCTGCTGATCGCGGTGCTGCGCACGCTGCCCGGCCCGGTCTTCCTGCCGCTGCGCGCGATCGCCGCGGCCTACACCGACATCTTCCGCGGCCTGCCGTTCATCATCGTGCTCTACGTGGTGGGCTTCGGCATCCCGACCCTGACCAACACCCGCATCCCGCTCATCCTGCTCGGCACCCTCGCCGTGACCCTGACGTACTCGGCGTATGTGGCCGAGGTGATCCGCGCGGGAATCGAGGCGGTGCACCCCTCGCAGCGCCTCGCGGCGCGCGCCCTGGGGCTCGGGTACACGCAGACGCTGCGCCGGGTCGTCCTCCCCCAGGCGCTGCGCAAGATCACCCCGCCGCTGATGAACGATTTCGTCGCGATGCAGAAGGACGTCGGGCTCATCTCGATCCTCGGCATCGCCGATGCGGTGCTCGCGGCCAAGATCGAGGCGTCTCAGACCTACAACTTCACGCCGTACCTGGTGGCCGGGCTCCTGTTCGTGCTTCTGGCCATCCCGACGATCCGACTGACCGACTGGTACTCGGCGCGGCTGCGCCGTCGCGAGCAGAGCGGATCGATCCTGTGACGGCGTTGCTGCGGGCCGAGGACCTGTGGAAGTCGTTCGGCGACCGCGATGTTCTGCGAGGAGTGTCGCTCGAGCTCGCGGCACACGAGGTCGTCGCCGTGATCGGCGCGAGCGGATCGGGCAAATCCACGCTGCTGCGGTGCCTGAGCCTGCTCGAACCGATCGACGACGGGCGCATGCTGCTCGGCGACGAGGACATCTCGGACCCGCGCATCGACGCCAACCGGGTGCGGGCGCGGTTCGGGGTGGTCTTCCAGAGCTACAACCTGTTCCCGCACATGTCCGTGCTCGACAACGTCACGCTCGCCTCGCGGGTGGTGCACAAGGAGTCCAAGCGGGATGCCGAGGCCCGCGGCCTCGTGATGCTCGAGCGCGTCGGCCTCGCCGACAAAGCGCGCGATCACCCCGACCGCCTCTCCGGCGGGCAGCAGCAGCGTGCGGCGATCGTGCGCGCGATCGCCACCGATCCCGAGATCCTGCTGCTGGATGAGATCACGTCGGCTCTCGATCCGGAACTGGTGGGCGAGGTGCTCGAGCTCGTGCGCGAGCTGGCCGACGAGGGCACGACGATCCTGATGGCCACGCACGAGATGGCCTTCGCGCGCGACGTGGCGCACCGGGTGGTGTTCCTCGACGCGGGGCGCATCCTGGAGCAGGGCCCGCCGGCCGAGGTGTTCGGCAACCCGCGCGAGGCGCGCACCCGGGAGTTTCTGACGCGCTTCCGCGCCTGACGGGTCAGGCTCCGGCCTGTCCGCGAGACTGCAAGCGCAGGTCGAGACTGCGGGTGAACCCCGCTGTCTCGACCTCCCGTTGCAGTCTCGCTGTCGCAGACTCAGGCGATCGAGCGCTCGGCGGCCTCGACCACGTTCGTCATGAGCAGCGCGACGGTCATGGGACCCACGCCTCCCGGGTTCGGGGAGAGCCAGCCGGCGACCTCGGCGACATCGGGATGCACGTCGCCGTAGACCTTGCTCTTGCCGGTCTCGGGGTCGGTCTCGCGCGTCACTCCGACGTCGAGCACAGCGGCGCCGGGCTTGACGTCCTCGGCGCGGACGATGTGCTTGACCCCCGCCGCGGCCACCACGACGTCGGCCTGTCGCAGGTGGCGGCCGAGATCGACCGTGCCCGTGTGGGTCAGGGTGACCGTCGCGTTGTACTCGCGGCGGGTCAGCAGCAGCCCGATGGAACGGCCGATCGTGACGCCGCGGCCGACGACCACGACGTCCTTGCCGGCGAGGTCGTAGCCGTTGCGCACCAGGAGCTCGATCACGCCGCGCGGCGTGCACGGCAGTGGTGAGGTGATCGGCGTGTTCACATTCAGGACCAGGCGCCCGAGGTTGGTCGGATGCAGCCCGTCGGCATCCTTGTCCGGATCGATGCGTTCGAGGATCGCGTCGGTGTCGATGTGCTTGGGCAGCGGCAGCTGGACGATGTAGCCGTGGCACGCCGGGTCCGCGTTGAGCTCGTCGATCAGCGCCTCGACGTCGGCCTGGGTCGCATCGGCGGGCAGCTCGCGCTGGATCGAGTTCATCCCGATCTCCTCGGACTGCCGGTGCTTCATGCCGACGTACAGCTGCGAGGCCGGGTCGGCGCCGACCAGCACCGTGGCGATGCCCGGGACGACGCCGCGCTCCCTCAGCGCGGCGACGCGCGCGCGCAGCTCTTCCTTGATCTCCGCCGCGGCCGCGCGGCCGTCGAGGGTGGATGCCGTCATCGTCGTCTCCTCATCGCGTTCCGGTCCGCGCCGAGCGCGGACCTCACATCACTATGCCCGTAGGTATCAATCCCGGCAACCCCACCCCCTGACCGTGAGACTGCATCCGGAGGTCGAGACTGCGGGGTGCACCCGCAGTCTCGACCTGCAGTTGCAGTCTCACGGGAAGGAGCAGGAGCCGGGGGCTACTGCTCGAGCCCGGGATACAGGGGGAACGCGGCGGTCAGGGCGGCGACGCGGGCGCGGAGCGCCTCGACGTCGGCATCCGGAAGCAGCGCGAGCGCGATGACGTCGGCGACCTCGGTGAACTCGGCGTCTCCGAAGCCGCGGGTCGCGAGCGCGGGCGTTCCGATGCGCAGACCCGACGTGATCATCGGCGGCCGCGGGTCGTTGGGCACCGCGTTGCGGTTGACCGTGATGTGGATCTCGTGCAGAAGATCCTCGGCCTGCTTGCCGTCGATCGCCGCGTCGCGCAGGTCGACGAGCACGAGGTGCACGTCCGTGCCGCCCGAGCGCACCGCGATGCCGGCATCCTTCACATCCTGCTGGGACAGCCGCTCGGCGATGATGTGCGCGCCGCTCAGGACGCGCTGCTGGCGCTCCCTGAACTCCGGCGTCGCGGCGAGCTTGAACGCTGTCGCCTTCGCGGCGATCACGTGCATGAGCGGTCCGCCCTGCTGCCCGGGGAAGACCGCGGTGTTGATCTTCTTGGCGATCTCGGCGTCGTTCGTGAGGATGAAGCCCGAGCGCGGGCCGCCGATCGTCTTGTGCACGGTCGAGGAGACGACGTGCGCGTGCGGCACCGGGTTCGGGTGCAGACCCGCCGCGACCAGCCCCGCGAAGTGCGCCATGTCCACCCACAGCAGCGCCCCGACCTCATCGGCGATCGCGCGGAAGGCTGCGAAGTCCAACTGCCGCGGATATGCCGACCAGCCGGCGATGATGACCTTCGGCTTGTGCTCGACCGCGAGCCGGCGCACCTCGTCCATGTCGATCACCGACGTCTCGGGGTCGACGCCGTAGGCGACGATGTTGAACAGGCGGCCGGAGAAGTTGATCTTCATGCCGTGCGTCAGATGCCCGCCCTGATCGAGCGAAAGCCCGAGCAGCGTATCGCCCGGCCGCGCGATGGCGTGCAGCACCGCCGCGTTCGCCGTCGCTCCGGAATGCGGCTGCACGTTCGCGAAAGCCGCCCCGAACAGCGACTTCGCGCGCTCGATCGCCAGCTCCTCCGCGACATCGACCTCTTCGCAGCCGCCGTAGTAGCGGCGCCCCGGGTAGCCCTCGGCGTACTTGTTGGTCAGCACCGATCCCTGCGACTGCAGGATCGAGACCGGAACGAAGTTCTCGGAGGCGATCATCTCCAGGTAGCCGCGCTGACGCTCGAGTTCACGCTCGAGCACCTGCGCGATCTCGGGGTCGACCTCCGCGAGCGGCGCGGTGAAGTAAGGGTCGGACATGAGCGTTCTCCTCTGACGACGGCTTCGGGTGCGGGATGCCCGGATCCGGGCGGTTCCATCGAAATACGCATCGACCCAGGCGTACGGTCGAGTGCCGTGTCGGTCGCTCCCCGGTGGTGACCCACCTCAACGCCAGTCGCGACCCACCGAGCATATCGGATGCCCGCCGTCCCGATCCGGCTGACGCGGGGAACCTCTATTTGTTAGGCTTCCTTACATGACCCTCGCGCTGGTGCCCGCACCCGTCAGCTGCAGCGAATCCGGCGGCCCCGGCTTCCGTCTGCAGGAGGACACGCGCATCGTCGGAGACGTGGATGCCGCGGCCCGGCTGACGGCGCTCATCGCGGCCCGGACCGGCGTCACCCCGTGCGGCGGAGAGGGCCTCCTGATCGATCTGCGAATCCAGCCCGGCGGCGCGCCCGAGTCCTACCGGATCGTGGCGGACGCGGCATCCATCGTCATCACCGGCGCAGACGCGGCCGGCTTGTTCTACGGCGTGCACACGCTGGGTCAGTTGGTCACGGCCGAGGGCGGGCACTACGTGATTCCCGCCGTGCGGATCGAGGACGAACCTCGGTTCGGCTACCGCGGCGTGATGCTCGACGTCGCACGGCACTTCCTGCCGGTCGAGACGGTCATGGGCTACATCGATCGCGCTGCGGCGCTCAAGTTCAACGCCCTGCACCTGCACCTCACCGACGACCAGGGGTGGCGCATCCACCTCGATTCGCGTCCGAAGCTGACCGAGCTGGCTTCCGCTTCCGCCGTGGGCGGTGACGCCGGCGGCTTCTTCTCGAAGGCCGATTACCGCGCGATCGTCGACTACGCGGCATCCCGCCACATGATCGTCGTCCCCGAGGTCGATCTGCCGGGTCATACGCACGCCGTCGGACTCGCCTACCCCGACATCGTCGAGGCGCCCGTCTCCTCGCCGGAGGTGCTGGCGATCGTCGAGTCGCACGGCGGTGCCGCGCCGACCGCGGGCGAGCCCTACACCGGCATGGCTGTCGGATTCTCGTCGCTGAGAATCCACGACGAGGCGACGTACGACTTCGTGGCCGACGTGGTGGGTGAGTTGGCGGCGATGACGCCGGGACCGTACGTGCACATCGGGGGCGATGAGGCGCTGGGCACCTCGCCGGAGGATTTCGCGCTCTTCATGCAGCGCGTGACGCAGATCGTCGCGGACATCGGCAAGACCCCGATCACGTGGCACGAAGCGGGTGCGGCCCCCGGCATCGACCCGAGCACGGTCGGGCAGTACTGGGGCTTCGTCGTCCCGCTGTACGGCATGGACGAGAACGCGCGCAGGTTCGTGCGCAACGACGCCGGGCTCATCCTCTCCCCCGCCGACGCCGTCTATCTCGACATGAAGCATGCCGACGACAGCCCGCTGGGGCTCACGTGGGCGAACGGTCCGACGAGCGTCGAGCGCGCCTATTCCTGGGATCCGGCCGGGGTGATCGAGGGCGTGACCGACGAGGACATCCTGGGCGTGGAGGCGCCGCTGTGGACCGAGACGATCCGCACACTCGCGGACATCGACCTCATGGCCTTCCCGCGCATCGCCGCCGCGGCCGAAGCCGCCTGGTCGCCGGCCGAGGGCGAGCTGCGCAGCTGGGAATCATTCCGCGTCCGGGTCGGTGGACTGGGTCCGCTGTGGTCGGGCCTGGGCATCGGCTTCCACGCGTCGGACGAGATCCCCTGGGCCGCACGATGAGCACCTGCATCCATTCCGTGCGGCTGGTGGATGCCGGTCGCAAGGTCGAGGACGCGTGGGTGCGGTTCGAGGGCGGGCGTGTCGCGGCCACCGGCATCGGGGAGAGCTGGCGGCGGTTCGCGCAGCCGCACGACGCGCTGATCGACGGCACCGAACAGGCGGGGGCGGGCGCCGTCCTCACGCCCGGCTTCCTCGACATCCACGGTCACGGCGGAGGCGGTGCGTCCTACGACGACGGGGCCGAGTCGATCCGCACCGCCCGCGCTCTGCACCGCGCGCACGGGACGACCCGCGCCGTGATCTCGCTCGTGAGTGCGCCCGTGGAGACTCTCGCCCAGCGCGCCGCGATGGTCGCAGATCTGACCGGGACGGATGCGGACATCCTCGGCTCGCACCTGGAAGGGCCGTTCCTCGCCCCCGGCCACAAGGGCGCGCACGAGGAGGCGCTGCTGCGCGCACCCGAGCCCGCGCCGCTGGACCTTCTCCTCGAAGCCGGACGCGGCACGATCCGGCAGATGACGCTCGCCCCGGAACTGCCCGGAGGACTGCACGCCGTCCGCGCGGTGGTCGCTGCCGGTGCCGCCGCTGCGATCGGGCACACGGGGGCCGATCTCGAGCAGACCCGCGAGGCCATCGCAGCCGGCGCGACGATCCTGACCCATGCGTTCAACGCGATGCCCGGCCTGCACCACCGAGACCCGGGCCCGGTGGGGGCAGCGGCGGGCGACCCGCGCGTCATCCTCGAGATCATCGCCGACGGCGTGCACCTGCACCCCGAGATCATCCGCGTCGCCTTCGCAGCCGCTCCGGGCCGCATCGCGCTGGTGACCGACGCGATGGCGGCGGCAGGGGGCGGCGACGGGCACTACGAGCTCGGCTCGCTCGCCGTGCGGGTCGAGGGCGGCGTCGCGCGCCTCGCGGACGATGGCGCGATCGCCGGATCGACGCTGACGCAGGATGCCGCGCTGCGGCAGACCGTGCAAGCCGGCGTTCCGCTGGCCGAGGCCGTGCGCGCCCTCACCGCCACCCCGGCGCGCGCGATCGGCCGCGGGGACGACCTCGGCTCGCTCGCAGTCGGGGCGATCGCGGACGCGGTGCTGCTGACCGAGGAGCTCGAGGTGCGATCGGTCTGGACGGCCGGAGTCGCGGACGCGGCCCGGCCGTAGAATGGGCGCATGTCCGATACTCCGCGCGTGACGCCGAAAGCGCCGCTCGAGCCCGGCACGCGAGAGCCGCTCTCCGCGATCGACGTGCTGGCCTTCGTCTGCGAGATGTTCGCGTTCGTCACTCTGGCGATCTGGGGATTCGCGCTCTGGCCGTTCCCGTGGAACATCGTCGTCGGCATCGGCGCGCCCGTCGCGGCGATCCTCGTCTGGGCGCTGTTCGTGTCGCCGCGGGCTGTGCTCGCCGTGCACCCGTTCGTGCGCGCGGTCGTCGAATTGCTCGTGTACGTCTCGGCGACCGTTGCCTGGTGGAGCATGGGACTCACCTGGGTCGGACTGATCTTCGCCGCGGTCGCGGTGACAGCCGGCGTCCTGGCCGGGCGCCGCCGGTTCGCGTGAGCGGACCGCAGACCACACCTCCGCTTCCCGTGAGCGAGGATGCCGACGTCGTCGCCCTCCTGCGCGCGGCCCTGGGCGATCGCGTCGACACGACCGATGCCGCTCGTCACGATGCGCGCGCCGACAAGTCGGGGCATGCGGCATCCGGCATGCCTCTCGCGGTCGTCCATGCGGCATCGGTCTCGGATGTGCAGGAGACACTGCGCATCGCGACCGCGACCGGCACTCCGGTGGTCACGCGCGGGGCCGGGACGGGGCTGGCGGGCGGGGCGAACGCCGGGGCGGGTGAGATCGCGCTCTCGGTGCGCGGCATGCAGCGGATCGTCGAGGTGCGCCCGGACGACCTGCTCGCGGTCGTCGAGCCGGGCATCCTCAACGGCGACCTCAACGCGGCTCTTGCCGAGCAGGGTCTGTGGTGGGCGCCGGATCCGGCGAGTCGTGCGATCTCCACCGTGGGCGGCAACATCGCCACAGGCGCCGGCGGCCTGCTGTGCGCGAAGTACGGCGTCGTGCGCGACGCGGTGCTCGGCGTGGATCTGGTGCTCGCCGACGGCCGGCTGCTGAGGCTCGGGCATCGCACGGTCAAGGGAGTCACCGGGCTGGATCTCACCTCGCTGGTGATCGGCTCGGAGGGCACGCTCGGCGTCGTGGTGGGTGCCACGCTCAAGCTGCGGCGGCTCATTCCCGGAGAGGTATGCACCCTGGCGGCGACCTTCCCCGACGTTCGCACCGCGGCCGTCGCCTCTTCGGCGGTGACCGCCTCGGGCGCGCAGCCGGCGATCATGGAGCTGATGGATGCGGCATCCCTCGCCGCCGTCCACGCTCTGCTGCAGCTGGATCCGCCGACGGCCGGGGCCGCGCAGCTGACGATCCAGACCGACGGCCCGGCGGCGGGCGAGGAGGCCGAGCGGATCGCGGACGTTCTGCGATCCTCCGGAGGCACTGTCGCCGTCTCGCACGACCGGGAGGAGGGCGAACGCCTGCTGGCGATCCGCCGCTCGATGCATCCGGCGATGGAGACCCTCGGCACGACGCTCATCGAGGACGTGTCGGTGCCGCGCAGCGCACTGCCGGCGATGTTCGACGAGATCGCCCGGGTCGAGCGCGAGCACGGCGTCGTCATCCCCACCGTCGCGCACGCCGGTGACGGCAACCTGCACCCGAACTTCATCTTCGACGCCGTGCCCGATGAGGGCGGCGTGGTCGAGGTGCCCGACCACATCTGGGCCGCCGCCGATGATCTGTTCCGCGCCGCCCTGCGCCTGGGCGGGACCCTGACCGGCGAGCACGGCATCGGCGTCCTGAAGCGGCGGTGGCTCGTGGACGAGCTGGGCGGGGATCAGTGGGAGCTGCAGCGGCAGATCACGCGCGTGTTCGACCCCGCCGGCATCCTGAACCCGGGCAAGGTGTTCGCACCATGACGGCGGCGTGAGGGCATCGTGAGCGAGCGGCGGATCTTCGTCAGCGCCGCCGTGATCACGGATGCCGCCGGCCGCGTGCTGGTGGTGCGCAAGCACGGCACGTCGGTGTTCATGCAGCCGGGCGGCAAGCCCGAGGCCGGTGAGAGCGCCGCCGAGGCCCTGGCGCGGGAGCTTTACGAGGAGCTCGGGCTCGTGGTCGCCGCGGACGAGCTGGAGCCCCTCGGACGGTTCGAGTCCGATGCGGCCAACGAGCCCGGGCACCGGGTCGTCGCCGAGGCCTTCCGCACGACGGCGGAGCCGGGCGCCGTCGCCGTGCGCGCCGAGATCGCCGAGCTGCGGTGGATCACGCCCCCGGACGTGCCCACCATGGCACTCGCGCCGCTGAGCCTGGATCACCTGCTGGCGATCGCCTGGCCGTGACAGCCGGCATCGGGGGCTCGCTCAGCGGCCGGTGCTGCTGACCTTCTCGGCCTCGATCGTGATGATGACGCGCACCTGGTCCCGGCCCCCGTACCAGGGGTAGGGACGGCCGGTGTACTTCTGCGCCATGTGCTCGATGTGGTCCTCGCCGCCCTCCTTCGTGACGCTGATCGCCCGACCGCGGACCTGGTAGAACGCCCCGGGGCGGGCCGGGTCGCTGATCGCGACGGCGACCCGCGGATCACGGCGGAGGTTGCGGACCTTCAGATGCGTGTCGACGCTGTTGACGATGACGTGTTCGCCATCGGTGTCGACCCACACCTGGGTCAGCTGCGGTGAGCCGTCCTTCATGATCGTCGCGATGTAGCAGGTGCTCTTGGCGCGCAGCAGCGCGAGGAGGTCATCCGGAAGGGGCATGCTCCGACCCTACGTCGGTGCGTGGGAGCGGCGGGTCGTTACAGCCCCTGCCAGGCCGGCTTGTTCGCGAAGGCGTAGCGGTAGTACTCGCCGAAGCGCAGGTCGGACGCGGCAGCCTCGTCCAGCACGACCGTCGCGTGCGGGTGCAGCTGGATCGCGGATGCCGGCAGCGAGGCCGTGACCGGTCCCTCCACCGCCCCGGCGACCGCCTGCGCCTTGCCCGTGCCGAACGCGAGCAGGACCAGGTGCCGGGCGCGCAGGATCGTGCCGAGACCCTGCGTGATGCAGTGCCGCGGAACGTCGTCGACCGAGTCGAAGAACCGCGCGTTGTCCTCGCGGGTCTGTCCCGTCAGCGTCTTGACGCGGGTGAGTGACGCGAACGACGAACCCGGCTCGTTGAAGCCGATGTGCCCGTCCGTGCCGATCCCGAGGATCTGCAGGTCGACTCCGCCGGCGTCGGCGATCGCGCGCTCGTAGTCGTCTCCGGCATGCTCGATGCCCTCCAGGGCGCCGTTCGGCACCTCGACACGCGCCGGGTCCAGTCCGAGCGGCTCGACGACCTCGCGCGCGAGGACCGAGCGGTAGCTCTCGGGGTGCGCCGGGTCGAGTCCGACGTATTCGTCCAGCGCGAAGGCTCGCACTCGGGACACGTCGACGCCCGCCAACCGGGCGGGCAGTGCCTCGTACACCGGGACGGGGGTGGAGCCGGTGGCCAGGCCCAGCACCGCGTCGGGCTGCGCCCGCACGAGCCGGGCGATCTCGTCGGCGACGACGGCGCCGGCGGCCACGGCATCGGCGACGATGACGATCTCAGCCACGGGCCAGCGCTCCTCGATCCAGCGCCGCACCGATCAGGGCGGCACCGAGCGCAGCGGCGGGCGACCCGGCGGGGAGCAGCTCGACGCGCTGTTCGAGCCGCAGCGACCGCATGAACGGGGAGGCTTCGGCGCTCGCGGCGAGCTCGGCGCTGACGTCGGCCATCAATCGCGACCCGAGGGCGGTGATGCCTCCGCCGAGGATGACGGCGTCGACGTCGGCCGTCAGCACCAGCACCCGCACGGCCGCGGCGACACCCCGGGCCAGGCCCGCCCGCAGCTCGCCTGCCCGCGGATCGCCCGCCTCGGCGGCGTCGAAGACGTCCCGTACCGGCAGGGCGCCCGACCGCGCCCATCGCTCCGCGATGGCCCCGCCCCCTGCCAGTGCCTCGATGCATCCGTGCTGGCCGCACCGGCACAGCGGTCCGTTCGGGTCGATCGAGATGTGGCCGACCTCGCCGGCCGTGCCGCGGGCTCCCCGCCACAGCTCGCCGTCGGCGACGATGCCGGCGGCGATGCCGGTGCCGAGGTTGAGGTACGCCATCGAGCCCGATCCCTGGCCGTCGACCGAGAGGGGGAAGTGCAGGGCGTACGCCCCGAACGCCGCGGCGTTCACATCGTTCTCCACCCGCACGGGCACTCCGAGCGCGGGACCGACCGCAGCAGCGAGATCGAGCTCTTCGACGCCGAGGTTCACCGCGTGCACGACGCGCGCCGACCCCGGCTCGACCTGACCCGGGATGCCGATGCCCACGGAGTCGATTGGGCCGAACTCTGGAACCTGGGCGCCGAGGGAGCGCACCGCCTCCAGGACCGTCCGCACCACCGCGTCTGCTCCCCAGCCGGTGGGAAGGCGCAGCCGCGCCACGATCGTTCCGGCGGAGTCCACCGCGACGGCATCCGTCTTCGTTCCACCGATGTCGAGCCCGATCCTCATGGTCCGGCCTCCCCGCGGAGGATGGCACGCGCGCGCAGGGACATCAGCCCTTGACCGCCCCGGCGACCAGTCCACCGGTCATGCGGCCCTGGACGATCAGGAAGAAGATGACCACGGGGATCGCGATCAGCGTGGAGCCGGCCATGACGGCGCCCCAGTTGACCGACCCGGAGACCGAGGACGACTGGAAGGCGTTCAGCCACGTCGGCAGCGTCAGGTTGTAGCCCTTCATCAGCAGCAGCGCCATCGTGAACTCGTTCCAGGACTGGATGAACGCGAAGATGCCGGTCGCGACCAGGCCCGGCGCGAGCAGGGGGAAGGTCACCTTCCAGAACGCCTGCGACTTGGTGCACCCGTCGATCATGGCCGCTTCTTCGAGATCCGCGGGGACTCCCGCGACGAATCCGCGCAGCGTCCAGATCGTGAACGGGATCACGCTCGCGAGATAGACGATCCCCAGACCCAGCAGGGTGTTGATCAGCCGCCAGTCGTCGATCATCCCGTAAATCGTGAACATCATCGCTTCGCCGGGGATCATCTGCACGATCAGCACCGAGACGATGAAGACGCGGCGGCCTCGGAAGTGGAAGCGCGCGACGGCGATCGAGGCGAGGAAGGCGAACAGCAGCGTCGCGATGAGCACGCCGAGCGTCACGGTGATCGAGGTGGCGAGGGCGTGCGGGAAGTCGGTCTGGCCCTGCGCCGCCTCGCGCGTCCAGGCCGTGAGGTAGTTCTGGATCGTGAAGGACCAGGGGAAGAAGCTGGGGTCACGGCTGATGATCTGGTCGTTCGGGGTGAACGACATGTTCACCATCCAGTACACCGGGAACACCGACATCACGAAGACGAGCGCCGCGGCGACGTTGAGCATCGTGCGGGTGGCGACCCGCTTGCCGGAGGGCCGGCGGGCCTCGATCGACCGCCGCTTCGGAGCGTGGGGCTCGCCGCCCTCGCCCAGGACCTCCTCGACGCCGATGGTGCCGAGCTGGACGCCGGCGTTGATCTGAGTGCTCACAGCTCCTCCTCCTTGAGCGTGCTGCGGACGTAGCCCCACGACAGCGTGAGGAGGAGCACGACCATGACCACGCCGATGGCGGCGGTCGTGCCGAACTCGCCGATCCCCTGCCGGAACAGATAGGTCCCCAGCACGTTCGTCTCGGCGGCGATGCCTCCGCGGCTCTGCAGGGCGTACACCTGCGTGAAGATGCGCAGGTTCCAGATGATCTGCAGGACCAGGACCACGGTCAGCACGCTCCGCAGGTACGGGAAGACGATCAGGCCGAAGCGCTTCAGGCCGGTCGCACCGTCGAGCGATGCCGCCTCGAGGACTTCGCCGGGCACCTGGCCGAGCGCGGCGTACGTGGTGAACGCGACGAAGGGCACGGACTGCCAGACGATGATGATCGTGAGCACGAAGAAGAACGACCAGGGGTTGAGCAGCCAGGAGTGGTTCGTCCAGTCGCTCGTGCCGGTCATCGTGTTCAGCGCCCAGTTGACCACGCCGTACTGGGTGTCGAAGATCCAGCCCCACACGACGGTCGCCGTCAGCGGCGGCATCGCCCAGGCCAGGAGCAGCCCGACCGATACGACGATGCGCCAGGCGCGGCTCAGGCGCGTCATCAGGACGGCGACCAGGATGCCGAGAAGCATGTTCAGGGCGGTGAGCACCACCATGAGACCGAGGCTGCGCATGAGCACCGCGGGGAAGTCGGACTCGGAGAACAGGGCGATGTAGTTCTCGAACCACACGAAGTTCGGCGGCGTGCCCAGGACCTTGTTCTTCACGGTGTAGTCGGTGAAGGACTGGATCACCATGAGCACGGCGGGGTAGGCGACCATCACCCCGAGGATGATCAGCGAGGGGCCGAGCAGCGTCCAGGCGCCGCGGGCTTCGCGGCGGGAACGCTGTCGCTCGCGTGAGACGGGCGGGCGGGGCGCGGCGCGGCGTTCGGTCTTCGTCGACCGAACCGCGGTGGCGGTGTCGCTCATGTCCTCTCCTCTCAGAGATGTGGGCAGGACTGCGATGGCGGGGCAAGCCGGAGGGGTCCAGGCACATGACCCGGACCCCTCCAGGTGTACTACTTGTTGAGGATCGCCTCGATCGCCGCGTCGAGCTCGGCCGCGATCGCCGCGACGTCGCCGCCCTGGGCGATCTTGACCAGCGCGTCCGGAATGATCTGCGCCGCCTCGACCTCGGCCCAGTTGGGGCTGGTCGGGGTGAACTTCGAGTTCGCGAGGGCCTCGGCCTGCGCCTTGGCGATCGGGGTGTCGGGCAGGTACTGCGCTGCCGACTTGATGCCCGGGGTCAGACCCTGCTCGGCGAGCAGCTTCTGGTAGCCCTCGGAGAGCATGATCGTCAGGGCTGCCTTCGCCATATCCGGCGAGTCGCTCTTCGTCGCGACGGCGACGTTCGAGCCGCCCGCGAAGATCGGCGCGGTCTCGCCCGCCTTCATGCCCGGAAGCGCGAATGCGGCGAGGTCGGACCCGTAGGTGTCGGGGCATCCCTCGGAGACCTCTTCACCGGCCGCCTCGTCGCCCCACGGCCAGTCGCCCGTGATGTTGCCCGCGGCCCATGCCGGGCTGGAGAGGAATCCGACCTCGCCGGCGCAGAAGTCGATGTTGCCGAGACGCTCGTTGCCGTCGACGGGTGCGACCGACGCGTTCAGGTAGACGTCCTGGAGCTGCTCGAGGCCCGCGATGCTGTCGTCGCTCGCGAACTGCGCGTCCCACTCGTCGCCGTCCTGGACGGCGATCTCGCCGCCGTGGGCCCACACGTAGGGAAGAGCGTTGTACCAGTCCTTGCCGGGCGCGTAAATGCCCGACACCGTGTCGGTCTTCAGGGCGATGCCCTGCGCGACGTACTCGTCGAGCGTGGTCGGCAGGGTGTCGCCGACGATCTGCGGAGTGTAGAAGACGATGCGTCCACCCGCGTAGTACGGAGCAGCGTAGAGCGCGCCGTCGTAGGTGCCGGCATCCACCAGTCCCGACAGCAGATCGTCACCGCCCAGGTCGGCCTGGATGTCGGAGATGTCGAGGAACAGCCCGGCGTCGGCGAAGCCGAGCGCCTGCGTGTTGCCGACCTCGACGACATCGGGCGAATCGTTCGAGGACAGGGCTGCCGTGTAGGTGTCCGAGACATCGGCCCAGGTCTTCTCCTCGACGGTGAGGGTCCAGCCTTCGTTCTCGTCCTCGAACGTCTCCTTCAGGTAGTCGCGGGCCGTCTGCGGGGTGTCCGCGCCGACCAGCCACACCGTCAGATCGCCGGTCGCCGCCTCGCTGGGGGCGCTGCCGCTGCCACCTGCGCAGCCGGCGAGCACGACAGCGGAAGCGCCGACGAGCGCGAGGGCTCCGAGCTTCTTGTTCATGGTGTCTTCCTTCGTGTTTTCTCTTGGTGGTTCCGGCTGGTCGGGCGACCTGTCCGGGGCGTTCGTTTCACGCGAGGGGTCTAGGACACCCCGAGTTGTCCGGAGAGGACCATGACGGCCGCGCCGCGCAGGACGATGTCCTGGCCTTGCTCCGTCATCCGCACCCGGACGCCGTCGTGGAACTCGGCGAGCGTCCGTGCACGGAGGGTCTCGACGGTCGCCTGAGCGAGGGGTCCGTCGAGAAGTTCAGGGGGGCCGGAGAGGACGACCTCGGAGACATCGAGCACGCCGACGATCGGCGCCAGAGCGATGCCCAGCCGCTCTCCCGCATCGCGGAGGATGCCCGCACGCGTGTCGTCGTCGGATGCCGCGGCCAGCCGCGCCGTGAGCGCCGGCACGGCGAGCCATGCTTCGAGGCAGCCGACCTTGCCGCAGACGCAGACCGGCCCTCCGTCGGTTCCGACAGTGACGTGGCCGATCTCCCCTGCCGCGAAGTGCGCGCCGCGCATGGGCTGACCGGAGGCGAGCAGCCCCGAACCGACACCGCGGCCGACCTTGACCAGCAGCACGTCGTCGCCCGAGCCGCCGAAGGTGTACTCCGCCAGCACAGCGGCGTTGGCGTCGTTCGCGACGAGGACGGGCAGTCCGAGCGCGACCTCGAGAGCGCTCTGCAGGTCGAATCCCGCCCAGCGCAGGTTGGGCGCCGAGAGGATGACGCCGGCCTCGTTCACGATACCCGGAGTGCCGACGCCGATGCCCAGCACTGGCGCGTGGGCGTCGCCGACGAGATCCCGGGCAAGGCTCACCACCGCGGCGACCACGTCGCCGTCCGTGACCACGGGCACCTCGCGACGGGCGACGATGTCCCCGTCCAGAGTGAGGACCGCCCCGATGAACACGTCGCTTCCCGACAGATCGATGCCGACGATGCGGTGGCCGGCGCGGTCCAGGTCGACCAGGATGGCGGGCTTGCCCGGACCGGATGCCTCGCGAACGCCCATCTCCGCGACGAACCCGTCGGAGATCAGCTCGGCGATCAGGTCGGAGATCGTGACGCGCGTCAGGCCCGTCTCGCGCGACAGATCCGCGCGGCTCATCGCGCCCTGGTGGAAGAGCGTCTGCAGCAGCAGCGAGCGGTTGTGTCCGCGCGCCTGCTCGGGCAGGACTTTGCCTCCCTGACGCAGCGCGCGACCGGGTCCGAACGAGCGGCCGGCGGCCGCTGCGTGCGGCTGCGGCGGCTCGAGAGTGGAGGAGGCGGGACGGCCTTCCGCTGGTGACATGTTTGTTAGTACACCTTACGAACATTCCTCACGCAAGCGCTGGAGCGAATTTGAGCGGCGTGTTTACAAAACCGTTACATATCGTCCAGGCGCCCTCGGCGCGGACTCGGACGCGTGCTTCTTGCGGCATCCGTGATCGATCCGTTGCCCGACGCGGCATATGCGTCCCGTACCATGGAATCGACGTGCTGAGAACCGGGGGGTGAGCGCATGACGGATCTGGTCACCAGGCCGGGAGCCGACGAGGCGTCCGCCGATGCCCCGCACGACGCCCCCACTGCTCCCGTCGACGGCGCAGGCACCACTCCCCCGCTCGCCTGGGCGCCCGTTCAGCCGGCACCGCGAAAGCGTCATCTCGCGCTGTGGCTCGGCATCCCCGCCGGCATCGCCGCCGTAGCGCTCGTCGCATCCTCACTCGTGCTGATCGCGCCGGGAACCTCCGTCGCGGGCGTGCCGGTCGGCGGCCTGACGCCGGGTGCGGCCGCGGACGCCGTGCAGAAGCAGCTCGCCGAGACCACTGTCGTGCTCGTGGGCGCCGACGGCGACCCCGAGCTCACCGGCGCGGAGCTCGGTGCGTCGCTGGATGCCCGCGCACTGGCCGACCGAGCCTTCGGCGCGCGGCCCATGTGGAACATCACGACCTGGTTCGCCGATCCCACGAGCGCCGCCGTGCAGATCGACGCGGATGCCGCCACCGACGCGCTGCGCGCGGCAGCCCCCGACCTGTTCGTCGAGCCTGTCGACGCGACGATCGCCTTCGATGCGGGGACGGCGAGCTTCGTGGCGACTCCCGACGTGCCCGGCTCCGGCGTGGATGTCGAAGCCGTGCGCCTCGCACTGCAGGCGGCTCTGGCCGAGGGCGACACGCGCGTCGAGGTGGACGCCACGCCCGTCGAGGTGCCCGCGCTGACCTCGACCGTCACGGCGGACGCGAGCGTCGCCTCGCTGAACGGCATGCTCGATACCGCCGGCTTCTACGTCGGCGCCGAACGCACCGTTCCGCTCGACCGCGCGGTCGTGGCGTCGTGGCTCGCGGTCGAGCCGACCGGCGACGGAGCGTTCGCGATCACGGCTGACGCCGCGGCGATCCAGCCGGTGGTCGACGGCCTCGCCGCCCTGGTCGATCGTGCGCCGCAGGACGGCAGAGTCATCACCGACTCCGCCGGGGAGGTTCTCCGCGAAGAAGCGGCGGGAATCTCCGGTCGTGCTCTGGGCGACACCTCCAGCGTCGCATCCGACTTCGCCACCCAGCTGGCCACCGGCAACGGGGCGTTCGCGCTGCCCGTCACCGAGGTGGCACCGGAGATCACCACCCTGTTCCGACGCATCGAGGTGAACCTCAGCCAGCAGCAGGCGTACCTGTTCGAGAACGAGCAGGTCGTGCAGTCCTGGTACATCTCCTCCGGCAAGGAGGGGTTCGCCTCCAGCACCGGCAACTTCCGCATCCGCGCGAAGCTCGCCACGCAGAACATGGGCAACCGCGACCTCACCAAAGCCCCGTACTACTTCACGCCCGACGTGCCGTGGGTCATGTACTACAACGGCGACGAGGCTCTGCACGGCGCCTACTGGCACGACAACTTCGGCAACGTCATGAGCCACGGCTGCATCAACATGCCCGTGAGCGCCGCGGCGTTCGTGTACACCTGGGCGCCCATGGGCACCGAGGTGTCCGTGCACTATTGAGCCGGACCGGATCAATGCGAGCGCAGCCCGCGTTGATGCGGTCGCGGCTCAAGGTCGAGTAGGCGCGCCAGCGCCGTATCGAGACCTCAAGCGACCGGATGCGAGCGTGTCTCGATACGCTCGCTGGCGCTCGCTACTCGACAACCGGAGCATTGACGCGTGAGCGGGACGGATGCCGCAGCATCCGCCCCGCTTGCGTTGATACCGGGGCGTCAGCGGAGCGCGTCGACGATCTCGTTGAGGGTGCGCGAGGGGCGCATGATCGCTTCGACCAACTGCGGATCGGGGTGGTAGTACCCGCCGATTTCGACCGGAGAGCCCTGCACCGCCAGCAGTTCGCCGACGATGTCCTGCTCCTTGTCCGCGAGCGCCGCCGCGATCGGCGCGAAGATCTCCGCCAGCTCGGGGTCGGCGCTCTGACCGGCGAGCTCCTGAGCCCAGTACAGCGCGAGATAGAAGTGGCTTCCCCGGTTGTCGATCGTGCCGAGCGCGCGCCCCGGGGACTTGTCGTTCTCGAGGAACGTTCCGGTGGCGGCATCCAGAGTGTCGGCCAGCACCTGCGCCTTGACGTTGCCGGTGAAGTTCGCGAGGTGCTCGAGCGAGGCGGCGAGGGCGAAGAACTCCCCCAGCGAGTCCCAGCGCAGGTAGTCCTCGGCGACGAGCTGCTGGACGTGCTTGGGAGCAGACCCGCCGGCGCCCGTCTCGAACAGGCCGCCGCCGGAGAGCAGCGGAACGATGGAGAGCATCTTGGCGCTCGTTCCGACCTCGAGTATCGGGAAGAGGTCGGTGTTGTAGTCGCGCAGCACGTTGCCGGTCACCGAGATGGTGTCCTCGCCCTTGCGGAGTCGATCGAGCGAGTACTGGGTCGCCGCCGCCGGCGGAAGGATCTCGATCGTGAGCCCCTCGGTGTCGTGCTCAGCGATATAGGTCTTCACCTTCGCGATCAGCGCCGCGTCGTGGGAGCGCGCCTCATCGAGCCAGAAGACGGCGGGTGCGCCGCTCGCCCGCGCGCGAGTGACCGCGAGCTTCACCCAGTCGCGGATGGCGATGTCCTTGGTCTGCGTGGCACGCCAGATGTCCCCCGGCCGCACGTCGTGCTCGAGCAGCACGTCACCCTGCGCATCGACGACCTGCACGACGCCGGGCGCCGCGATCTCGAACGTCTTGTCGTGGCTCCCATACTCTTCCGCCGCCTGCGCCATCAGGCCGACGTTGGGCACCGAGCCGATCGTCGCGGGATCCAGCGGACCGTGCGCGTTGACGTCGTCGATCACCGTCTGGAAGACGCCGGCGTAGGAGGAGTCGGGGATCACGGCGAGCGTGTCGTCCTCGCCGCCGTCCACGCCCCACAGCTTGCCGCCGTTGCGGATGAGGGCCGGCATCGAGGCGTCCACGATCACGTCCGAGGGCACGTGCAGGTTGGTCAGGCCCTTGTCGGAGTTCGTGTACGACAGGCGGGGTCCGCGCGCCAGATCGGCTGTGATGGCCGCGGCGATCTCCTCGCCCCCCTCGACCGACGGCAGACCGGCGAGGATCGCTCCGAGTCCGTCATTGGGCGTCAGGCCGGCCTCGGCGATCTTGTCGCCGTACGTGTCGAAGACGTCCGCGAAGTACGCCTTCACGACGTGACCGAAGATGATCGGGTCGCTGACCTTCATCATCGTGGCCTTCAGGTGCACCGAGTACAGCACGTCGTCGGCGGCGGCATCCTTCAGCGTCTGCGCGAGGAACGCATCCAGCGCCGCGGCAGACAGGAACGTGGCGTCGATGATCTCGCCCGGCAGCACCTTCAGCCCGGACTTGAGCGGCGTCACCGTGCCGTCCGCAGCGACGTGCTGGATGGTGAGGACGTCGTCGGATGCCGAGACGAAGGACTTCTCGTTCGACTTGAAGTCATCGTGACCCATCGTCGCCACGCGCGTCTTCGAGCCGGCGGGAAAAGCCTTGTTGCGGTGCGGGTGCTTGCGCGCGTAGTTCTTGACCGCGAGCGGTGCGCGGCGGTCGCTGTTGCCCTCGCGCAGCACGGGGTTCACCGCGGAGCCCTTGATGCGGTCGTAGCGCGCCCGGATGTCCTTCTGCTCGAGCGTCTGAGCGTCGTCCGGGTAGTCCGGGATGTCGTAGCCCTGGCTCTGCAGCTCGGCGATCGCACCCTTGAGCTGAGGAATGGATGCCGAGATGTTCGGCAGCTTGATGATGTTGGCCTCGGGCAGCGTGGCCAGCCCCCCGAGCTCGGCCAGCGCGTCGCCCACCTGCTGCTCGGGCGAGAGATTCTGCGGGAACGCGGCCAGGATGCGCCCGGCCAGCGAGATGTCCCGCGTCTCGACATCCACCCCGGCCTGGCGGGTCACCGCCTTCACGATCGGCAGGAACGACGCTGTCGCCAGCGCCGGAGCCTCGTCGGTGTGGGTGTAGATGATGGTGGAGTCAGTCACCGGGAGATCTCCGTTCAGGTCGGGATTCCAGCCTATCGCAACGGCGAAAGTATCTTGACATCGAGATAGTTTGCTCAGGTGAACAGCGCGTTACGCAAGGACTCGGACGATGACGCCGGAGCCGATTCCCACTAGCCTGTGCTCATGGCTGAGCTGAAACTGGTCGAACTGTCCGCGACGACGATCGTCGCGGTCAACACGCTGGGCCTCAAGCCCGGCCAGGAGCAGTTCCTCGCCCCGGTGAGCTACGGCGTGGCCGCGACCGTCGTCAATCCGCAGACCACCTGGCAGCGGGTCGTCGTCGACGGCGACGAGGTCGTCGGCTTCGTGAGCGCCAACTTCGATCCGGAGGCGCACGAGCCGCACTTCCGCTCGGTGCTCTGGCGCATCAACGTCGACGCCGACGACCAGGGCCGGGGGGTCGGTCGCTTCGCCGTCGAGGAGCTCATCGAAGAGGCCCGCCGACGGGGGATGGACCACGTGGACGTCATCTACGAGGCCGGCGAGGGCGGCCCGGAGGCCTTCTTCACCCGCGTGGGCTTCACGCCCGTGAGCGAGACGGAGTACGGCGAGGTCATCGCCGAGATCCGGCTGTAGCCCGCCGCAAGCCGCGACGACGGATGCCGCGACCCGTCGCATCTGCGCGGGCCGCGGCATCCGTCACCGCGTGTCAGACCAGCGATTCCCGCCAGGCGGCGTGCAGCCGCGCGAAGCGACCCTCGCCGCCGATCAGCGCGTCGGGCGCATCGTCCTCGATGATGGCGCCGTGCTCCATGACGAGCACCCGGTCGGCGATCGCGACAGTGGACAGGCGGTGCGCGATGATGATGGCCGTGCGGTCCGCGAGCAGCGTCTGCAGCGCCTGCTGGATCTGGCGCTCGCTCGGGATGTCGAGCGACGCGGTCGCCTCGTCGAGGATCAGCACCGCCGGGTCGGCGAGGAACGCGCGCGCGAACGAGATCAGCTGCCGCTGGCCCGCCGAGACGCGGCCGCCCCGCTTGTTGACGTCGGTGCCGTATCCGTCCGGCAGGCGCTGGATGAAGGCATCCGCTCCGACCGCCCGCGCAGCCGCCTGGATCTCCTCGAGCGTCGCATCGGGCTTGCCGAGCGCGATGTTGTCGGCGACCGTGCCGCTGAACAGGTAGGCCTCCTGCGTGACCATCACGATCGCGCGACGCAGGTCCTTGGGATGCAGGTTCCGCAGGTCCACGCCGTCGAGCGTGATGCGGCCGCGCGTCGGGTCGTAGAACCGCGAGACCAGCTTGGCCAGGGTCGACTTTCCCGCGCCCGTCGTGCCCACCAGCGCGATGGTCTGGCCGGCCGGGATGTCCAGCGAGAAGTCCGGCAGGATCGTTCGACCGCTGCTGTAGCCGAACTCGACGTCCTCGAAGCGGATGTGACCGCGTGCCTCCCACAGATCGACCGGCGTGACCGGATCGGGAACCGTCGGCTCCTCCTCCAGCACGCCCGACACCTTCTCCAGCGCCGCGGTCGCGGACTGGTAGGAGTTCAGGAAGAACGCCACCTCCTGCATGGGCGCGAAGAAGTTGCGCACGTACAGCACAGCGGCGATCAGCGTTCCGATCAGGATCGTGCCGTCGGCGACGCGGATGCCGCCCCACAGCAGCACGAGGGCGACGGTGAACGATGCCACCACCATGAGCCCGGGCTCGAACGTTCCGAAGAGGCGGATCGAGCGCATGTTGATGTCGCGGTAGTCGCTGGCGAGCTTGCCGAACTCGTCGTCGTTGCGCACCTCCTTGCGGAAGGCCTTGACGGCGCGGATGCCGGTCATGGTCTCGACGAACTTGACGATCACCTTGGCGCTCACCGTCCGCGATTCGCGGTACACGACCTGCGAGCGCAGGTAGAACCACCGCATGAGCAGGTACAGCGGGATGCCCATCACCGCGAGGATGACCCCGGACTGCCAGTCCAGCAGGAGGAGGGCGATCAGCGTGAACCCGCCGTACAGGATGCCGGAGACCAGCTCGTTCAGCCCGCCGTCCAGCAGCTCGCGGATCGTGTCGAGGTCGCTCGTCTGCCGCGAGATGATGCGCCCCGACGTGTACGACTCGTGGAACTCCAGGCTGAGGCGCTGCGTGTGCAGGAAGATGCGCTTGCGCAGGTCGATCATGACCGACTGCGTCAGCCGCGCCGCCACCACGACGTACCAGCCGATCAGCCACGCGCCGGCCAGAGCGGTCGCCAGGTACACCGCGACGACGCCGATCGTCGGCATCCAA
The DNA here is from genome assembly GCF_963524805.1 of uncultured Microbacterium sp. Classification (GTDB taxonomy): domain Bacteria; phylum Actinomycetota; class Actinomycetes; order Actinomycetales; family Microbacteriaceae; genus Microbacterium. Next base: position 41,226 of record NZ_CAURGG010000010.1, read on the forward strand.
TTCATCTGGTCGATGACGGCGGGCAGCGCCGTGTCGATCCCGTACGCGATCAGCGCCGGGCCCAGCACGCGCAGGGCGGTCGAGACGACCAGCACGGCGCCGGCCAGCACGAGCTGCCAGCGCAGCGGCGAGACGAGCGATCCCAGCAGGCGCAGGGAACGACGACGGATGCTGCGGCTCTCGTCCTTCGTGTAGTCGGAGCGGTCTTCGCCGCTGGTTCCTTCGACGGTCGACGTGGTCACAGGTTCACCTCGCTTCTGCGCATGCGGCTCTGTTCGTCCTCGAGGCTCGAGATGACGTGCCGGTAATGGTCGCTGTCGCGCAGCAGCTCCGAGTGCGTGCCGACAGCCGTGACGCGTCCGGACTCGAGCAGCGCGACGCGGTCGGCCAGCATGACGGTCGAGGGGCGGTGAGCCACCACGAGAGCCGTCGTCGCGTGCAGCACTTCGCGCAGCGCGTCTTCGACGAGCGCCTCGGTGTCGACGTCGAGCGCCGACAGCGGGTCGTCGAGCACGAGCACGGCCGGACGCGCGGCGACCGCGCGCGCGAGGGCGAGCCGCTGGCGCTGGCCGCCCGAGAGCGACAGCCCCTCCTCGCCGATCACCGTGTCGACGCCGTCGGGCAGGTCGTCGACGAAGCCGGCCTGGGCGACGTTCAGCGCTTCGCGCATCACAGCCTCGGCCTCGGGGCTCCCCGGCTCGAGGTCCTCCCGGCCGAGCAGCACGTTGTCGCGGACCGTCTGCGAGAACAGCGTCGCGTCCTCGAACGCCATGCCGACGTGCTGACGCAGCTCGTGCAGGGTCAGGTCGCGCACGTCGACGCCGTCGAGGGTCACGCGCCCGCCCGTCACGTCGTAGAGGCGCGAGGGGAGCGTCGTGAGGGTGGTCTTGCCCGAACCGGTGAGTCCGACCAGCGCCATGGTCTCCCCCGGCCGCAGCACGAGGTCGATGCCGTCGATCAGGTCGCGCTCGCTGGCGGCGGCATCCGGATAGCGGAAGTGCACGCCTTCGAACGCGAGCTCGCCGCGGGGCCGATCGATGGTCACGGGATGCTCGGGGTCGACGATGTCGTTGCTCTCGTCGAGCACCTCGAAGATGCGATCGGTCGCGGTGCGTGCGTCGAGGGTGAAGGAGAACAGGAATCCGATCGATTCCATCGGCCAGCGCAGCACCGACGCCATCGCGAAGAAGGCGATGAGCTCGGCGACCTGCAGCTGGCCGAGCTGGACGAGGTAGATGCCGGCGCCGAGGCACAGCGCGTACGCCATGTCGGGCAGCAGCACGAGCCAGAACCAGATCACGCCGATGGCGCCGGCCTTGCGCAGCTCGGTCTGCCGCAGCGTCTCGGCCTGCTCGGTGAACTTGCGGAGGGCGTGCTTGCCGCGTCCGAACGCCTTGAGCACGCGGATGCCGTGCACGCTCTCTTCGACCGACGTGGCGAGGTCGCCGGCCTGGTCCTGGCTGGCACGCGCGAGCGAACCGTACGTCTTCTCGAACCGGTAGCCGCTGTACCAGAGGGGCAGCGAGCACACGAGGAAAATGGTGCCGAGCAGCCAGTGCCAGCGGAACAGCAGCACGGCGCCGACGAGGATCGTGAGCATGTTGACCACGAGCAGCACGAGACCGAACGCGAGCCAGCGCCGCAGCATGCTCATGTCCTGCATCATGCGGCTGAGCAGCTGACCGGACTGCCACCGATCGTGGAACGAGACCGGCAGGCGCTGCAGGCGCGAGTAGAAGCCCGTGCGAAGGTCGAACTCGACCTGCGTCGCGGGGGCGAGCACGAACCAGCGCCGCAGCCACATCATGAGCGCCTCGAGCAGTCCGAGCCCGAGGATCGCTGCCGCGCCCCACGCGATCTGCGTGAAGTCGCCCGACGCGATCGGTCCGCGCACCAGCACTTCGAGCACGAGCGGGATCGACAGGGCGAGCAGGCTCGCGATGAGCGCGCTGAGGGCGCCCATGCTCAGCCGGCCGATGACGGGCTTGGCGAACGGGAGGAGGCGCGCGAGCGCTCTCAGGGTGGAGGGGCGGCCGTCGTGTGATGCGGGGGTGGAAGTCATGATCCTTGTGGGATTGGGTTTCGCGGAGCGGATCGCGCGGGGTGGAGATGGCGGGGAGGTGATCGCCGGGCATGGCGACCGGCGGTGCCCCTGTCGAGGGGGAACGCGCGGAGGATCGGGTCTATGCCTGGTCGGCCGCGCGAGGGCGCGGCCGGTGCGGCTCAGCCGAGGAGTCCGAGGGTCCCCATCGGGTCGGGGAGGACGGCAGCGACCGGCGTGACGGCAACGGCGATCGTGTTCATGGCATCCTCCTTCGACGGGTGTCCGCGCAGCGCGCGAACCAGAGCCCTCCAGCCTAGACCTCCGCGTTCCGCGCCCGCAACCACTCCCCCGTCCACTTCGCGAGATCACTCGCTGCTCGCGAGATCACCCCGTGCCCGGGTGCGAGGGGAGTGATCTCGCGCGGACAGGGTGATCTCGCGCCGAGGACGCGGCGGGATGCCGGTCAGGCGGCCGCCTCGCGCGAGAGCAGACTGCGCTTGACGTCGAGCCCCCAGGCGAAGCCCCCGAGCGACCCGTCCGAACGCAGCACGCGATGGCACGGCACGATCAGCGCGGGCGCGTTGCGCGCGCAGATGGATGCGGCAGCCCGCACGGCGCTCGGCTGCCCGAGCGCGGCGGCGAACTCGGCGTACGACAGCGGCCGGCCCGGCTCGATGCGCCGCAGGGCGGCCCAGCCGACGAGCTGCATCTCGGTGCCCTGCTGGGCCACAGCCACGTCATCGATCGCGGTGACATCGCCGGCGTAATAGGCGGTGACCGCGGCGGCGGCATCCGATTCCGCCTCGCGCACCTCTTGCGGACGCAGGCGGGGGTGGATGCGGGCGATCACGGTGTCGGCGTCGGCTGTCCATCCGGACGCGAGCACCCGGCCGCGGTCATCGGCGACGAGCGTGAAGGCGCCGTCGGGCGTGTCGACGGTCTGGACGGTGGCGGTCATTTCGGGGCCTCCTCGGTGCCGGTCGCAGGGACCGGTGTGACGGATGTGGTGTGGGGTGATGAGAGTGGCGATGAGAGGGATGCCGGTCCGACGACCGGCACGCGGCGGGGCGGCACCGCCCGCCAGAGGTGCGCGGTCAGGTAGCTGCGCCACGGGGCCGTCCGTGCCGCCCACTGGTCGAGGGCCTTCGCCTCGGCGGGCAGCCCGACCGCGGCCGCGCCGGAGCGCACCGCGACATCTCCCGGCAGGAACACGTCGGTGTCGCCGAGCACCCGCATGCGGACGTAGTCGGCCGTCCAGGGCCCGATGCCCGGCATCGCCAGCAGCGCGGCGCGCTGATCGGCGGCGTCGTCGCCGGGTCCGAGCGTCAGGGTCCCGTCGGCGAGCGCGGCCGCGGCCCCGACGATCGCCCGCGTGCGAGCGGCGGGGCCGCGCAGCACCTCGCCCCCGCGCGCGGCGATGGCGGCCATGGTCGGGAACAGCCGAGTCTCGGCTTGCGGGTCCTCACCGTTGTCGGCGCCGACCGCCACCGGCTCCCCCAGAGCCGCAGTCAGCGCGGTCAGCGCGGTGCGCGCCGCGACGACGGTGATCTGCTGCCCGACCATCGCCCGGATGAGCATCTCGTGCGGGTCGGCGGCACCCGGCACGCGGATCCCGGGCACGCGGGCGACGAGGGGGGCGAGCTCGGGATGCCGTGCCAGGGCCTCGTCGATCGCCAGAGGATCGGCATCCAGGTCGAAGAGGCGCCGCGCTCGGGTGACCAGCGACGACAGGTCGCCGAGGTGCGTCAGCCGTGCGCGCAGCCGCAGCCGGCCTTCCTCGTCGAGGCGCAGTTCGAACCAGGCGGGCCCGCCGGGCAGGCGCAGCGTGCGGGCGAAGGATGCCGGGGTGGCCGACTCGACGCCGCTGACCGCGCGAGCGCCCATCCAGGCGAACAGTCCCTCGGCATCGAGCCGTCCGCGATGCGGCAGCGCGAGGTCGATCGAGCCGGCCGAGGCGGAACCCGACGTGCGGCGGCGGCGTGCCCGCAGCTCGAGCGGCGGCATCCCGAACACTTCGCGCACGGTGTCGTTGAACTGCCGGATGCTGCTGAAGCCGGCCGAGAAGGCCACATCGGCGGCGGGCAGATCGGTGCCCACCAGCAGCATGCGGGCAGTGTGCGCGCGGTGCGCGCGGCTGAGCGCCAGCGGGCCGGCGCCCAGTTCTGCAGTGAGCAGACGCGTCAGGTGCCGCGGTGAGTATCCGAGCCGCCGGGCGAGGCCCGGCACACCCTCGCGCTCGACGACCCCGTCGGCGATGAGGCGCATGGCGCGGGCTGTCGTGTCTCCGCGCAGGTCCCACTCGGGGGATCCGGGCGCCGCCTCCGGCAGGCAGCGCTTGCAGGCGCGGTACCCGGCTTCGTGCGCGGCCGCGCTTGTTGCGAAGAACGACACGTTGGCGGCCTTGGGAGTGCGAGCAGGACAGCTGGGCCGGCAGTAGATGCCGGTGGAGCGCACTGCGGTGACGAACTGCCCGTCGAAGCGCGGATCGCGCGACTGGATCACGCCGTACCGCTCGTCGAAGGTCATGCTCGGGATGCTCACGTCTCCCAGCCTGCCATGAGCCGAGCGACGCGACTGGCGGAAATCGGACACGGCGATGCGGCCCGCCCACGAGGGGCCGGCCGCATTGCTGGCGTTCAGGCGGTGACGATCGCGAAGCCCCCGCTGGGCACCGAGACGGTCCGCGGACCGCGCAGGTCGTACCGGCGCACTTCGTCACCGGAGGCGTCGTAGACGACCACGGTCGACGCTTCGCCCGCGCGACCGACGGAGATCGGCTGGGGGGTGGGCGCGCTGGAGTGCACGAGCTCGGTCGTGCCGCCTTCGCCCGTGAGCACCAGGCGGGAGGCGAACGGCCGCACGAGCAGGTTGTCCAGCTGCAGGGTTCCGTCCACGACGTCGACGCGCACGCTCGTGAGCTTCTCCTGCACCGGCTGGCGCAGCTCGCGGGGCAGGAGCACGCCGTAGGTCGGCGAGATGCCCTGCGGTGGCGCGGCTTCGTCCAGTCGCCCGAGCGGCCGCTTCTCGGATGTCCACCGCGACGCGCTGCCGACCTCGGAGTCCGACCACACGACCGGCTCGACCCAGCGCCGCGTGTCCGCGGAGCCGATGTCGAAGACGGCGTGCTGCCCGGCGCCGAGTGTCAGAGCGCTGCCCGACCAGAGCGATTCGCCCGTCCATGCCTCGGGGGTGGTGACGGTGCCGTCCGTGTCGGTCGCGCTCTCCGCCTCGACGACCTGAAGGCCGACGCGGTCGGCGATCGTGGTGACCGACGACGCACGAGCGGCGAGGTCGGGCCGCGCGTCGAGCGCGATCATGGTCAGCAGTCCGTGAATCGTGCTCTCCGCGCCGCTGTTGCGGTTGACGGAGCCGTCGGGCTGCAGTCCGTCGTAGGTCACACCCGTCGCCGGGTCGTACATCGGCTCGCCGGCACGGTTGGCGCCGAAGAACCACGCCGCCTGCATGCCCGCGAGCGCTTCGAAGCCGGCCGAACCCGTCGCATCCGCCACCGCCAGCAGGGACTGCACCCGCGAGTCCGCGCCGTAGGCGATCTGCACCCGGTCCGCCGGGCTCGGGAACCATCCGTTGTCGGGCCCGCCCGCGGTCAGCAGCGTGGGCGTGAAGACGGCGGCGTCCGCGATCGCCGGCTCGGCGAGCGCGGGGTCGCCCAGCACGACCGACGCCTCGGCGAGCGCCGCCGGCATCTGCGAACCCCAGGCATGCCACATGCTGCGCGACTGCGCCCACGGCAGGATCGCACCATAGGGCCAGGAGTCGATCGCTCCGGCCGACATCGCCGCGATCCCCTCGGCGAGCCGGCGCATCGCTTCGCGCGCCGTGGTGTCCTCGGGCTGCGCGGCGACGCGGGCCGCCAGGCCCAGGACTGCCTCCGCCGAGGCGTCCGCCCCGTCGACGATGAGCCATGCCGGAACCCTCATGCCGTCCGCTTCGGCCCACTGGCCGTACTTCACCAGCACCTGCCGGTCGAGCGCCTCCAGCGAGAGCGCCAGCCGGTCCTCGAGGAAGGCGGCGAATTCGGGGTCAGCCTGCTGGAAAGCGGCGTAGCCCTCGCCGAGCGCCCAGATCGTTCGCGCCAGCCAGTAGCTCGGGCCGGAATCGGAGGGGTCGGGCAGCTCCACCGGTTCCGCGGACGGGTTCAGGGTGCCGTCGGGCTGCATCCACAGCACCACGTTGCCCGCGTTCGCACCGTCCGTCGTCTGCAGGTAGGCGAGCGACCGCAGCAGCTCGTACGCACTCTCGCGGCTGGTCTCGGCGCCTGTCAGCTCCCAATGCCGCAGATACACCACGGCCGCACGCGCGACGTCGTCGGCGTTGTAGGCGCCCTGACCCCACGTGTCGGTCGCCGCATCGAGGGGACCGCCGCCGACGCGCTCGAACGTTCCGCCCGGGCGCGCGTCCGCATAGGTCCACGGCAGGATCAGCGTCGGCTCTTCTTCGAGCCGGTAGGTCGTGTGTCCATCGACCTGCGTCGGCGGCGTGGCTTCGTCGAGCAGGAAGTCGAGGTGCGCGAGATTGGTGAGCGGTGCGGCCGCCGCGGCGGCGGCGGGCGCGGGTGCGCTCTCGAGAAGACCAGCGGATGCCGGCACCGCGGCCCCGCCGACCGACAGCGCGACAGCCAGCATGCCCGCGATCACGGGCCGCGCGATCATCGGCACGCCCTGCCTTTCTCGGGGCGGACCGCCGGCCCGCGTCATGGGCGCCTCGCGGCCGTCGGCAGTCGAACGGGGGATGTGCAGCATCGCAACTCCTCGTGATCCACCGGTGCGGGGGGATCTGAACCGGTTCTGGTCCAGTCCGCCCCATGTGGCGCCCCGCCGCCAGCCCCTTGCCGCCGATCGGCATCCGGTGTATTCGCGCGTCGCCTGCCGTCCTGCTGCGCGCGTCAGCGGATACCGTGAACACATGAGCGAACGCGAATACGACGTCATCGTGATCGGCGCCGGAGCGGTGGGCGAGAACGTCGCCGATCGCACCGTGCAGGGAGGACTCAGCACGGTCATCGTCGAAGCCGAGCTCGTCGGAGGCGAATGCTCCTACTGGGCGTGCATGCCGTCGAAGGGGCTCCTGCGCAGTGCGGCGGCGCTGCGCGCGGCGCGCGATCTCGACGGCGCGGCGCAGGCGATCACCGGCGACCTCGACGTCGCCGGAGTGCTGCGCCGCCGCGACCGCATCACGCACGACTGGGATGACGCGTCACAGGTGAAGTGGGTGCACAAGGCCGGCATCGATCTTGTGCGCGGGCATGCCGAGTTCACCGGCGTCAAGCGGGTGCGGGTCACCGCGGAGGACGGCACGGTGACCGAGCTGGTCGCGCGGCACGCCGTGGCCGTGGCGACCGGATCGGCGGCCCTGCTCACGGACATTCCGGGACTGCGCGAGATCGCCCCGTGGACCAGCCGCGATGCGACCAGCGCGACACACGTGCCCGCGTCGCTCGCGGTCATCGGCGGGGGTGTGGTCGCCGCCGAGATGGCGACGGCGTACGCCGGGTTCGGCACGAATGTCACCCTGCTCGTGCGTTCCGGGCTGCTCGAGAACATGGAGCCCTTCGCGGGCGAACTCGTGGCAGCCTCGCTCGACAGGATGGGCGTGGACGTGCGCAGGCACGTCGAGGTCACGAGCGCCCACCGCGACGGGAAGGATGCCGTGCTGACCCTTTCGGACGGCGGGCGGGTCGTCGCCGAAGAGGTGCTCGTCGCGATCGGGCGGACGCCGCGCACCGGCGATCTGGGGCTGGACAGCATCGATCTCGAGCCGGGCGCGTGGCTCACCGTCGATGACACGATGCGGGTGCACGGCACGGACTGGCTGTACGCGGTCGGGGATGTCAACCACCGCGCGCTGCTGACGCACCAGGGGAAGTATCAGGCGCGGGCCGCGGGGGATGTGATCGCGGCGCGAGCGAAGGGGGCTGCGGTCAGCGATGCGCCGTGGGGCGCGCACGTCGCCACCGCCGATCACGAGCACGTCCCTCAGGTGACGTTCACCGATCCCGAGATCGCGTCGGTGGGGCTGACCGAAGCCGCCGCCCGCACGGCGGGTCGCCGCATCCGCGTGCTCGACTACGACCTGTCGTGGGTGGCTGGCGCGACCACGTACGCCGATCACTACGAGGGCAGGGCCCGCGCGATCGTGGACGAGGACCGCGGAGTGCTCATCGGCGCGACGTTCGTGGGCGCCGATGTGGCGGAGCTGCTGCACTCGGCGACCGTCGCGATCGTGGGCGAGGTGCCGATGGACCGGCTCTGGCACGCCGTGCCGTCCTACCCGACGCTCAGCGAGGTCTGGCTGCGCTGGCTCGAGGCGTACGGTCGCCCGACCTCCTGACCGACCGCTCTTTTCGCTGAGACGACAACTGCACGTCGAGACGACGGGTAAAACCCACCGTCTCGACGTGCAGTTGTCGTCTCAGCGTCGGGGGGGTCAGTGGAAGAAGTGCCGCTCACCCGTGAAGAACATCGTCACACCGGCCTTGCGCGCCGCAGCGATGACCTCGTCGTCGCGCACGGAGCCGCCGGGCTGCACGATCGTCGAGATTCCCGCGTCGAGCAGCACCTGAGGCCCGTCGGCGAAGGGGAAGAACGCATCGGATGCCGCGACCGAGCCCGCCGCGCGGTCCCCGGCCCGCTCGACGGCGAGCCGGCACGAGTCCACGCGGTTGACCTGCCCCATGCCGATGCCGACCGTCGCGGAGTTGCGGGCCAGCACGATCGCGTTCGACTTGACGGCCCGGCAGGCCTTCCAGGCGAAGATGAGGTTCGACATCTCCTCGTCATCCGGCCGCTCCCCCGACACCAGCTGCCAGTCCTTGGCGACCGACTCGATGTCGTCGGGGAACCGGTCGGCATCCTGCAGGAGAAGTCCGCCCGAGACGAGCCGCACGTCCATCGGCTCCTGCTGCCAGTCGGCGGGCAGCTGCAGCACGCGCAGGTTCTTCTTCAGAGCGAAGACCTCGAGGGCGGCGGGTTCGAAGTCGGGCGCGACGATCACTTCGGTGAAGATGTCGCGCAGGTTCTCCGCCATCTTGAGGGTGACGGTGCGGTTGGCCGCGATCACTCCGCCGAACGCCGAGACCGGGTCGCACTCGTGCGCGCGCAGGTGCGCGCTGGCGATGGGGTCCAGCGCGTTGGGCGCAGCGACCGCGATGCCGCAGGGATTCGCGTGCTTGATGATCGCGACCGCGGGCTTGACCATGTCGAAGGCGGCGCGCAGGGCGGCATCCGCGTCGACGTAGTTGTTGTACGACATCTCCTTGCCCTGCAGCTGCGTCGCCTGGGCGATGCCGTGACCGCCCACCCGGCTGTAGATCGCCGCGCGCTGATGCGAGTTCTCGCCGTAGCGCAGGGTGGCGAGCCGCTCGGCCTTGATCGTCAGGTGCTGGGGGAGGTCGGGCTCGCCGAGGGTCTGCTCGGCGAACCAGGTCGCCACGGCGCGGTCGTACTCGCATGTGTGCGCGAACGCCCGGGCGGCCAGTTCCCGGCGCTGGGTCAGCGTCGTGCCGCCGGAGCCGAGCGCCTCGATGATCGCGGGGTAGGAGCCGGGCGAGACGACGATCGCCACGTTCGCGAAGTTCTTCGCCGACGCACGCACCATCGCCGGTCCCCCGATGTCGATCTGCTCCACGACATCGTCGCCCTGGGCGCCGGAGGCGACCGTCTCGACGAACGGGTACAGATTCACCACCACGAGCTCGAACGGCAGGATGCCGAGCTCGGCGAGCTGCGTCTCGTGATCCTCCAGCCGGAGGTCGGCGAGCAGGCCCGCGTGCACGCTCGGGTGCAGGGTCTTCACGCGTCCGCCCAGCGACTCCGGGAATCCCGTGACCGCCGCAACGTCGGTCACCGCGTGTCCGGCATCCCTGATCGTCGCCGCGGTGGAGCCGGTCGAGACGATCTCGACTCCCGCTCCGGCGAGCGCTTCGGCCAGGCGCAGGAGGTCGGTCTTGTCGCTGACCGAGACCAGCGCGCGGCGGATCGGCACGACGTTTCGGTCGCGGTACAGGGACGGGTCGTGGCTCGGGCCGGCCATGGAGGCTCCTCGGTGGGTGTCAGTCAGTGGGTCGTGGGGTGCGCGCGTCGCGCACGGCGGCGAGGTCGAGCTCTCCGGTCGCGATGCGCCGCACGACATCGATCAGGAGCCGGCGCTCGACGGGCTTGATCCGGTCGTGCAGGGAGTGCTCGTCATCGCCCGGCAGCACCGGCACACGCTCCTGCGCGAGGATCGGGCCGCTGTCCACCCCGTTGTCGACGATGATGACGCTGGCGCCGGTCTGAGCGACGCCTGCCGCGAGCGCGTCGCGGACACCGTGGGCGCCGGGGAACTCCGGAAGGTACGCCGGGTGGGTGTTGATGATGCGGGGCGACCACGCGTCGACGAGGGGTGCAGGCAGGAGCCGCATCAGGCCGCTCAGCACGACCAGGTCGGGCCGCCACACGGCGAGCTGTTCGCCGAGCTCGGCGCCCCACTCCTCGCGGGAGTCGTACTCGCGCCAGGGCACGAGCATCGTGGGGATGTTGAAGTCCTCCGCGTGCTGGAACCCGTCAGCCTCGCGATCGCCTCCGACCACGATCACGCGCGCCGGAAAGTCGTCGTCGGCGGTGGTATCGAGCAGCGCCCGCAGATTGGAGCCCGCGCCGGAGATGAGGACGGCGACCGTGAGCACCGGCTCAGTCTACCGGCGGGACGGGCGGCGTCCGAGGCGAGGGCAGCGGTTGGGGGCGCCGAGGGCCGAGGTCCACCGTGGAGGTCGTGTCGGGGTCTCCCCGGCGGGGTGCGGGGGATGCCGCGGGCTGCGGTGCCGGCTGCGGCTCGGGATCACGCGGTTCTGCACGCGGCACGGCGACAGCAACCACGGCGTCGGGTACCGCCTCATCCTCCGGCCCGTCGACAGCCGCCGACTCGGCGTCTGCACGAACCGGCTTCGGTCGGCGACCCGGGGACAGCAGCACGATGGCGGCGCCCACGAGGATCTCCACGCCGACGGCGAGCGCGACCGCCCCGGCGTGCGGGCCGACCTCCCCGAGGCGTCCCGGGCCCATCGAACCGGACGCCAGCACCGACAGCGCTCCGGCGCCCGCGCCCGCGAGAGTCGCGATCCCGAGCGCGATCACCGCGCGCGGACCGAGGTGCTCGCCCGAGTCCTCGCTCCGTGCGTCGGCGTGTGTCGCATCGGTCGCCGCGACCTGGCCCGCCGGCGATGCCGGCGACGGTTCGGCACCGGCCAGCAGCGCGCTGAGCGCGGAACTGCGCGCGGCATCGGGAGCGGCATCCCAACGTGTCGGCTGCGCGGACGGCACGGTCGTGATCGGCACGGTCCCGGTCGGCACCGCATTCGTCGGCACCGCGCTCGGGTGCGCGGCGGTTGTGTGCACGGCGGCCAGCTGCGAGCGCGCGATCCACCCCGCGAGTGCGCCGAGCGCGACCGGCAGCAGGGCCAGGAGCAGCAGCCACGGCGTCGAGGACTCGGGCAGCGCGCCGAGCACGGGCACGCCGGGAATCACGCCGAGCTGCGTTCCCGCCGGGGAGACCGCCGTGTCGGCGCCGACGGCGAAACCCGGCCCCGCGACGAACGCCATGCCCCAGATGACGAGAGTGGGCAGATACGCCAGCTGCGCCAGCGTGATCACGGTCGCGCCGAGCACGTCCACGTGGGCGGCCTCGTACAGCGCGATGACCTCGCCGCCCCTCGGCAGGAGCGAGAAGGCGAACGCGAGGGCGCCCAGCCCGATCGAACCGGTGAGGGCCACGGCGGTGCCCCGCACGATGAGTCCGGGCACCTCTCCCCAACCGCGAGGCGCCGCCTCGATGCGGTCCCGGACGCGCGCCACCCAGCCCGCGCCGGCTTCACGCCACTCGGTCACGACAGCGCCCAGCAGCAGCGGCACAGTGAAGACGAGTGCGGGGAGCAGGATCGCCTGCCACCGCTCCACCGCGGCGAGGTCGTTGCCCGAGCTGAGGGCGATCAGCGCCGTCAGCGCTGCGAAGACGAGAGACCCCGTGATGACGCCGGTGCTCCAGGCATCCGCCTGCGACGCGCGCACACCCGACCGCGCAGCGAAGATCGCCGTGAAGGCGGCGAACGCGAGCGGCGCGAGCGACAGCACGAAGGACGCCGCGCCCGGATCGATGCCCGCGACGGCCACATAGTCCCCCGGCAGCGTCACCCGCAGCGGAACGAGGTGCCCGAACTGCCATACCGTCGCGCTCGCGGGCCACAGCGCGCCCCAGTCTGCCGTGCCGCCGAGCCCCAGCACCCACAGCAGTGTCAGCGGCGCGAGGGTCGCCGCAATGCCGACGGCCGCCGCGATGGCGGCGTCGACGGCGGAGAGGATGACGACGATCAGGCGATGCATGCCTCATCGACCCTACCCAGCGCGCACGGCCCTCTCGGCTCCCGGCACGCCTTCGAGCGGCATCCGCAGCAAGCCCGCCGTCGCCTCCCCGAAGGCAGTCGCTCCCGCCGGGATGCTCAGCTGCGACTCACGGTCCGTGGCGCCATGCCCCCGATGAAGGAAGGACGCCACCGAAGAGCTGGGCGACCGTGACGAGCGTGAAGCCGCGGTCGATCAGACCGTCATAGACGGCCGCGGCGGTTCGCGCGGTGCCGGGCTGCACATCATGCATCAGCACGATCGACCCCGGCCCAGGCTGGTCGACCGCACGGCTCACGAGCGCCTCATCCCGCGGCGACTGCCAGTCGAAGGTGTCCACATCCCACAGGATCGCCGCGAGGCCGGCAGCGGCTAAGACGGAATCCGTGTACAGCCCATACGGCGGCCGGAAGACCCCCACCTCGGCTCCCGTCGCATCATTGAGGGCGCGTGTCGCGTCTCTGATCTGCGTCGAGACCCTCGACGCGGAGAGAGTCGTCAGGCGGGGGTGATTCCAGGTGTGGTTCTCCACTTCGTGGCCTTCGGCGACCGTCCGTGCCAGCACGTCGCGGTATTTCGCGGCATTCTCACCCATCGGAAAAAAGGTCGCCGCGCTGTGGCGCTCGGCGAGCGCTCCGAGGATCGACGGGGTGAACACCGATGGCCCGTCGTCGTACGTCAGTGCGACGCATGCGACGAGTGCGCAGTCCACCCGCTCGCGTCCTGCCCGCACCGTGCCGGGACCTGTGTACGGCTGACCGGCGAACGACTGGACCTTCGCCCCGAACGCAGACAACAGGGCGGTCGCGGAGTCGGGCGAGATCTCCAGAGACATCGATTCGGACGTCCGCGCCAAGCCCAGCTGGGACAGCTGGGCGGAATCGAAGCCCGCGGGGATCTTGACCGTGACGCCCCCGCGGACGTCGACGCCGGCCCATGACAAGGCCTCCCGGACCATCGTCACCTGAGCGTCGTCGTCGGGTTGTGCCGGGCGAAGGCTCAGCCCTCCCGCACCTCGTCGAAGCAGATCGATGATCTCCCTCGTGACCGAGAGGGCTGCAGTGTCGACCCACAGTTCGGCCGCGACCGCTGTCTGGCCGGTGCTGGTGTCGACATAGATCGACAGCGACGTGTCCGAGATCACGCCGTCGGCTCCGGTCGAGACGGCGCGCATCCGCTCGGCCAGAAACGGTCCCCCGGCGTATTCGATCTCGCACACCACCGCGACCCCCGCGCCGCCGCTGGGTCCGTAGGCGGCGTCCGCGAGGATCTCCGCGGCCGGTCGCGTGGCCGACCCAGCGTTGCATCCCCGATCCGCCATTCCGGATCCGCGCGCCTGCGCCGTCGGGACGTATGCGAGGCCGACAGCAGCGGTTCGAGCGTCGATGGCGGAGCGCACGAAATCTTCGACCATCGTATTGAAGGCGTCAACGGCCGGTCCGCGACCCGGAAGATAGGCGAACCGCGCCTGCACCCCGAGCGCGTCGTTGCGGAGGCGCTGCGGATTCAGAGCGATGCCGGACGTGTCGATCGGCGCCGGCGGTTGATCGATGAAGTGCAGCTGGCTGGCGGGCCACGCGGGCGGCTTCCAGGCCGAGTCGAAGTCGGGAGCGCATGCGGTCAGCAGCGCGGCCGTCACCAGCATCGCGAGCAGCGCGCGCCCGCTCCTCATCGGACGCCCTCGAGCAATTCGGCCAGCGCCAGATCGTAGTCGCCGGCAGCGTCAGGGGTCGGACCGGTCACCACGAGGAGCGTCGGGCCTTCGCTCACGCCCGCCAGGCTCACGGCCGCGACCGAGCCTGCGCCCCCCGCACGATGCACATGACTCATGGTGAGACCTGAAGCGAGGATTTCGATCTGCAGCGGGGCTTTGGCTTCGATGACCCGCTCGATCGCCGTGGCGCTGGGTTCGAGGGTGAGGCTCACGTCCGCACTCATGCGTCCGTCCGGCGTCCACACCACCACTTCCCCCGCGGCCCTTCTCTCCACCACCCATCCCTGCGGCAGCGACAGCGCCGCGGTTTCCCCGGACTCTTCGAGGACGAACGGCGAGACACCGTCGGACGCCGAGGTCTGGATGTTGGCGATGGTGGGCGGAAGGGCGATGGCGCAGGCGAAGGCGATCGCGCAGAGGGCGGCCACGCCCCCGAGAGCGGCGAAGGAGTATTCCCACCGTCGGGACCGGATCCACCCACGGGACGAGTCGATCACGTCGCCTCCCCCCGGTGAGCGCGGTACGTGATGGGGTGCGTTCCCGCCTGCCTACTCCAGAACGGGCTCCAGCACGAATATAGCGATGAGTCTGCTCGTTTTCGACTGATACACGTCGTAGTCGGGCCAGACGGCGGTCGCTCGGGCCCACCACTCGGCGCGCTCTTCGCCGGACAGTTCCCGGGCGAGATAGTCGCGCTTGACCGGACCGTCCTGCAGCTCGACGTGCGGCTGACGGCGCATGTTCTCGCCCCAGCGCGGCTCATCCGGCGCGCCGCCCTTCGAGGCGACGACGAGGTAGCGCCCGTCGTGCTCCACGCGCATGAGGGCGGTCTTGCGCAGCGCGCCCGACTTCCAGCCGACTGTCGTCAGCACGATGATCGGCACGCCCCGCATGTCATTCGCTTCGCTCCCGCCCGAGGCCTCGTAGCGTTCGGCCTGCGTGCGGGCCCATTCGGACGTGCTCGGCTGGTATTCCCCGGTCAGTGGCATGCCTCCACCGTAACGCCGTCGGAAGGCCTCGCGATCTATCCGGCCGCCCCGCGCGGGTCTAGCATGACGCCCAGGGGGATCGGGCGACGACTGGGGACGCCATGACGGATCCGATCGGAACGACGGCACGGGGCGGTCAGGTTCCCACGCCGCCGCGTGTGCTCGAGCTGCGCGTGCACGGAGTGAACAACACGACACCGGCGGCCCTGCTGGATCTGCCGATCGACGGCATCGAGCTGGCCGCGGGAGACACCCTCGGCTCGTTCTGGCAGCCGACCGAGGCGGCGCTGGCGGCCCAGAACGCGGGCGGCCGGCCGCGCAAGCGGGGTCATGTGCCGGACCGGATCGCGCGAGAAGCCTATTCGTGGGGCGGGATGGTGCGCACCACCCCGAACTTCGGCGGACCGGGGGCCGCCGGCCGGGTCGTCGGCGTGCTCGCCCGGGTGTTCTACGCGGTCATCCTGCCGTTCAGCATCGGCAACGCGGCGCAGTGGACGCGGGTGCTCGACGCCATCCCGACCGATGACGACGCCCTGCGCACCTGGGCGGCCAGCCGCGAAGGCCGGCGGTCGCGCCGCACCGCCGGCGCCGCACGCCTGTTCGGCCTGCTGCTGACCCTGCTGTTCACGACGACCGCGGCTACGATCGCGCTGGATGTGGGCGCCGGCCAGTGCGCGGCGCTCGCGTCGCTGTGCGGTCCGCTCGAAGGATTCTTCGGCATCTTCGCCGACTGGACCGGGGGCAGACGGCTCGCCCTGTTCGCGCTCGCCCCGGTTGCGGCCGTCGTCCTGCTGTGGATCGTCTCATCGGTCTCGCAGGTGCGCTACGACGTCCTTCCCGGGATGGAGGACGGCGTGGACACCCCGGGGTTCGAGGGTGCGACGCCCGAGGCTGTGCTGTCCCAGCCCGGATTCTGGTCCAACCGACTGACGCGCTACCTCGCGCGCACGCACCTGTCGGCAGCCATCTGCCTGACTCTGCTGCTGGTGGGCCTGCAGGCCTCGATGGGGTGGCAGGCGTCGTGCCGCGGTGTCGGGTTCGCCAGCTGCTTCGGGGCCGGCGGCGCCCCATGGACCTTCTGGCCCGCACTGCTGATCGTCGCAGGCAGCGCGTGCGGGCTCGCCGCGGCCGGCATCCTGGTCTGGCGGCTCCCGACGATGTCGATCCAGACCGAGGAGCAGGTCAGCGCGAACTCGTCCAACCGGTTCAGCCGATGGCTCCTCGTCGGCTCGAGCGCCGCGTTCGGCGTCGTCCTGCTCGCCCTCGCCGTCGTGCCGACCCCGGTGATCGCTGTCCAGCGGCTGTACGGCGGCGGCATGGCCCTGCTCGTCATCGCGATCGCCGGGGCGGCGATCGCGGTCTGGGGGTTCACCTGGCGCTCCCGCGAGCACCGCAGCGCGGCCACGGCGTGGGCCGGTCGCGGACCGGGAGTGTTCATGACGATCTCGCTCGGCGTTGCGCTCGCGACGAGCGCGATCTTCGTCGTCGCGGTCGGGGACTTCCTCAACGGGGCGAACGGACCCTCCGCGCTCATCGGCACGGCAGCCTCGGATATCCACATCTCCCGCAGCTACGTGGCGGTGGGCACACTGATCGTCATCGGCCTGCTCCTCGCGGTGCTCTATCTGCTTCTGCGGATGATGCGCCCGCACCGCGATCTGACGCCCCGTGCCACGCTCTGGCGTGATGCGCCGACCTCGGAGCCGCCGCAGCGCGGAGGTGCCAAGCCACCGACGACCCCCGATGAGCTGCAGGTGCCCCGTGGCGGCGTGCTGCCGCCGTCGAGCCGGACGCTGCTGCGGCGGATCACGGACAAGCGGGCGAGTGCGGCACGCGTGCACCTGATGGAGCCGGCCGTGTGGGCGCTGACCGTCGCGCTCCTCGTCGCGATCTGGGCAGGAATCGTCTGGACGTGCGGGTCGTACCTGACCGGAAGGCCGCTCTGGGGCGACCTGAGCGGATTCGGGCGGGACCTCGTGGTGTCCATCCTCGACGTCGGCATGTTCAGCCTGGCCTGGATCGGCGTGCTCCTGGTGGGCGTGCTGGCGGCGGGTGCCACCGCCGGCGGCTCGCGTCCCCTCGGCATCGTGTGGGACATCACGTGCTTCCTGCCGCGCACCGGCCACCCGTTCGGGCCTCCGTGCTACGCCGAGCGGGCCGTGCCCGAGATCGCCGGCCGGCTGCACCACTGGCTCTCGGGCGACCCCTCGCGCCGCGCGATCCTCTCGGCGCACAGCATGGGCGGCGTGCTGTCCGTCGCGGCTCTCGGCCTGCTGGCCAGCGCCGCGGAGACCCGCCGGGACCTGAATCGGATCGCGCTGCTGACCTTCGGGGTGCAGCTGCGTCCCCTGTTCGGCCGGATGCTTCCAGAGCTGCTGGGGCCCGACGTGCTCGGCACCCACTCGTCGGTGGCTCCGCGATTCTCGGATGCCGATCCGTGGGATGCCGACCTCGCCAGCCAGCAGCGCGCGGCGCGACTGCCGGCCGACCCTGCTCCCGCGGCCCCCGGCATCCCGGCGCCGAGGCCGCCGATCGGTCGCGTGTCGGGAACCCTCGTGGCGGGCGGAACGACGCCACCGCCGGTGCGATGGATCAGCCTCTGGCGGCTCACCGACTACCTCGGCTATCCCGCCTTCAGCACCGCCCCGAACGGCGAGGGCTGGCAGAACCATGTCGACCGCTACGCAAGCGAGCTGGACCTCTCGGGATACATGGTCGAGGTCGGGACCCACGGCGAGTACTACCGTGTGGCCGAGTACGCCGAAGCCGTCACCCAGCTGCGCGACGCGCTGGAGGCCGACTGACCTCCGCTGGAGGCCCGGGAGACCTCGCTTACAGACCCGCGATGATCTCGCGCATCAGGTCGGCCGTCTCGGACGGAGTCTTGCCGACCTTGACCCCGGCGGCCTCGAGGGCCTCCTTCTTGGCCTGGGCGGTGCCCGCCGAGCCCGAGACGATCGCGCCCGCGTGGCCCATCGTCTTGCCCTCGGGCGCGGTGAACCCCGCGACGTAGCCGACGACCGGCTTCGTCACGTTCGCCTTGATGTACTCGGCCGCGCGCTCTTCGGCGTCGCCGCCGATCTCGCCGATCATCACGATCGCCTTGGTCTCGGGGTCCGCCTCGAACGCAGCGAGCGCATCGATGTGGGTCGTGCCGATGACCGGGTCGCCGCCGATGCCGATCGCGGTGGAGAAGCCGATCTCGCGCAGCTCGAACATCATCTGATACGTCAGTGTGCCCGACTTCGAGACCAGGCCGATCGGCCCCTTGCCGGCGATGTTGGCCGGGGTGATGCCCACGAGCGATTCGCCCGGCGTGATGATGCCGGGGCAGTTCGGTCCGATGATGCGGGTCGTGTCGCCCTTGGACTGCGCGTACGCCCACGCCTCGGCGGTGTCGCCCACGGGGACGCCCTCGGTGATGACCACCAGCAGCGGGATCTCGGCGTCGATGGCTTCGACCATCGCGCTCTTGGTGAACGCGGGCGGCACGAAGGCGATCGACACGTCCGCCCCGGTCTTCTCGATCGCCTCGGCGACCGTTGCGAAGACGGGCAGCTCGACGGCGTTGCCGTCGGCGTCGCGGTGCAGCACGGTGGTGCCGGCCTTGCGGGCGTTCACTCCGCCGACGACCTGCGTCCCGGCCTTGAGCATGAGCGCCGTGTGCTTGGTGCCTTCGCCGCCGGTGATGCCCTGGACGATGACCTTGGAGTCCTTGTCAAGAAAAATCGACACTGTTCTAACCGTCCTTAAGCGTTCGCGAGCTCGGCGGCCTTGTCGGCGCCTTCGTCCATGGTTTCGGCGAGCGTGACGAGCGGGTGGTTCGCGTCGCGCAGAATCGCACGGCCCTCCTCGACCTTGTTGCCGTCGAGGCGAACGACCAGCGGCTTGGAGGCGCTGGCACCGAGCTCCGCCAGCGCGCCGACGATGCCCCTGGCCACCGCGTCGCAGGCGGTGATGCCGCCGAAGACGTTCACGAACACGCTCTTGACCTGCGGGTCGCCGAGGATGACGTCCAGGCCTGCGGCCATGACCTCGGCCGAGGCGCCGCCGCCGATGTCGAGGAAGTTGGCCGGCTTCACGCCGCCGTGGTTCTCACCGGCGTAGGCGACGACGTCGAGCGTCGACATGACAAGCCCCGCGCCGTTTCCGATGACGCCGACCTGACCGTCGAGCTTGACGTAGTTGAGGTCGTTCTCCTTGGCCTTGGCCTCGAGCGGGTCGGCGGCATCCTTGTCCTCGAGCAGCGCATGGCCCGGGTGACGGAAGTCCGCGTTCTCGTCGAGCGTGACCTTTCCGTCGAGCGCGATGATGTCGCCCTCTTCGGTCAGCACGAGCGGGTTGACCTCGACGAGCGTCGCGTCCTCACCGGTGTAGACCGCGTAGAGCTTGACAAAGACGTCGCTGACCTTGTCGACGAGCTCGGGAGCGAAGCCCGCCGCCTCGGCGATCTCGACCGCCTTCTGCTTGTCGATGCCGGTGAGGGGGTCGACCGCCACGCGGGCGAGGGCTTCGGGGCGCTCGACCGCGAGCTCCTCGATCTCCATGCCGCCCTCGACGCTGCACAGCGACAGGTACGCGCGGTTCGCGCGGTCCAGCAGCACCGAGAAGTAGTACTCCTTGTCGATGCGGGCGCCTTGGGCGATCATGACCCGCTTGACCACGTGGCCCTTGATGTCCAGGCCGAGGATCGCCTTCGCCGCCTCGTACGCCTCGTCGGGGGTCTTCGCGACCTTGACGCCGCCCGCCTTTCCGCGGCCGCCGGTCTTGACCTGCGCCTTGACGACGACCACGCCGCCGATCTTCTCGGCCGCGGCCCTCGCCTCTTCGGGCGTGTCCGCGATGAGGCCGGCGAGCACCGGAACCTCGTACTTCTCGAAGAGGTCGCGTGCCTGGTATTCGTACAGATCCACAGTGCGTTCCTTCGCTGGGGCGACGGGGGATGACGCAGAAAGCGTCTTGATGTCGAGATATCTCGACCGACTTCCCAGCCTACTACCGCCTGCTCGACGCTCCCGACGACGGTGGAGCGGTGGATGCCGCGGCCCGCGCGCCCGCCGGGTCTAGGCTTCTGTCGACATGAGTGAGACTCCGTCCGCCTCCGCCGCGCGCACCGCCGTCGTCGCCGCCGCGCTCGACCTGTTCGCGCGCCAGGGATTCGAGGCGACCTCGGTCGAGCAGATCGCTCAGGCCGCGGGAGTCTCGCGCAGCACGTTCTTCCGCCAGTTCGGCGGCAAGGAGGACGTCGTCTTCGCAGACCACGAAGTGCTGCTGGACGAGCTGCGCGAGTGGCTGGACAAGGGTCATGCCGATCCGTGGGTCGCGGTGTGCGAGGCGTCGGAACGCGTCTTCGCGCACTTCGCACGCGATCCCGAGGTGGCCCGGCTGAGATATCAGATCGTGCGGCAGGTGCCGGCCCTGCGCGAACGCGAGATCGTGACGGTGTTCCGCTACGAACGTCAATTCGACGAGTATCTGCGGCGGGCGCTCCCGGAGATCGACCCGCTGGATGCCGTCGGCTTCGCCGCGCTGGTGACGGCACTGCACAACCACGTGCTGCGCCGCCTGCTGCGCGGCACCAAACGGGTTCCGCTCACCGCGCTGCGGCGAGCGCTGGACGATGCACTGCGCCGGTACGGCGTGCACCCCGACGGTGCGGCGCCGGCCGGGGACGATGTCGTGGTCGCGGTCTTCCCGCGCGCCATGCCGAGCGCCGAGATGGCGCGGCGGGTGCGCGGCCAGCTGGACGGCTGACGCGCGCGTGGCTGCAGGAGGACGTCGACGATGACCGAAGTCCCGGGGCTCGATGTCGCCGGCCTGACTGACTGGATGCGGCGCGCCCACCCCGAGCTCGCACCCGGGGAGCTGACCGCGCAGGTCATCGCCGGGGGCAAGAGCAATCTCACCTACCGCGTCGACGGGGCCGGCATCCCGCTCGTCGTGCGACGACCGCCGCTGGGTCATGTCCTGGCGAGCGCGCACGACATGGGCCGCGAGCACCGCGTCATCTCGGCGCTGCGAGGCACGCCCGTCCCCGTGCCGCCCGCGATCGACTTCGTCGACGACACCGCCGACGCCGAAGTCACCGGCACGCCCTTCTTCGTCATGCAGTTCGTCGAGGGCATGGTCATGTCCCGCCCCGATCAGAACGCCGCCTTCTCCGCCGCGGGCCTGCGTAGCCTCAGCCTGAGGCTGGCCGAGGTGCTGGCGGACCTGCACGCCGTCGATCCGGTTTCGGTGGGTCTCGGCGACTTCGGGCGCGCCGACGGCTTCCTCGAGCGTCAGCTGCGCACCTGGCGCCGGCAGTACGACGCGTCCCGCTCACGGGATCTGCCCGCGCTCGATCGGCTGCAGGACGATCTGGCAGCGCGCATGCCGGCATCCAACCGCTCCAGCCTCGTGCACGGCGACTATCGCCTCGACAACGCCATCGTCGCCCCCGCGCAGGACAGCGGCTCAGCGGAAACCGCCCGGATCGCCGCGATCCTCGACTGGGAGATGTCCACGATCGGAGACCCGCTCGTGGACCTCGGGATGTTCGGGCTGTACTGGAACGTCGGCGCACTCCCCGGCGCCGGGGCCGCTCTGCCCAGCGCGATCGATCCCGCCGCCGGCTATCCGGCATTCGAGGAGCTCGTCGACGCGTATGCGGCTCGGGCGGGCATCCCGGTGCCGGATCTGTCGTGGTACGGCGCCTTCGCGGCGTACAAGCTGGGCGTGATCGCGGAGGGCATCCACTTCCGCTTCGGGCGCGGTGAGACCGTCGGGGCGGGATTCGACCGGATCGGCGCGCTCGTCGAGCCGATCGCCGGCGAGGGACTGCGGCAGCTGCGCGCGGGAAGGCGATGACATGGATTTCGGCCACGACGAGCGCACAGCCGCGCTGATCTCACAGGTGCACGGCTTCCTGCACGAGAGGATCATTCCAGCCGAGCCGGTGCTCGCGGCCCAGGTGGCCGCGACGCCCGGCGAATGGGGCACCCGTCCGGTGGTGCGGGAGCTGCAGTCGGCCGCGCGCGAGCAGGGACTGTGGAACCTCTTCCTGTCCGGCCCCGACGGGGCCGGCCTCACCACTGTGCAGTACGCGCCGCTGGCCGAGCTGACCGGCTGGAGTCCGCGGCTGGGTCCGATCGCCTTCAACTGCGCCGCGCCCGACACCGGCAACATGGAAGTGCTGGCCGACTTCGGCACGCCCGCGCAGCGGGACCGCTGGCTACGACCGCTGCTGGACGCCGAGATCCGCTCCTCGTTCTGCATGACGGAGCCGGCGGTCGCCTCGTCCGACGCGACGAACATCGAGACCCGCATCCGCCGCGACGGCGAGGACTACGTGGTCACCGGTCGCAAATGGTGGTCGACCGGGGCGATGAACCCCCGGGCGGAGATCCTCATCGTGATGGGCAAGACGGATCCGCATGCCGCGCGCCACCGCCAGCAGAGCATGATCCTCGTACCGCGCGACACCCCCGGAGTGAGCATCGTGCGGCCGCTGAGCGTGTTCGGCTACGACGACCGCGACCACGGAGGTCACGCCGAGATCGTCTTCGACGACGTGCGCGTGCCCGCGGCGAACCTCATCGGAGGGGAGGGCGACGGGTTCTCGATCGCCCAGGCGCGGCTCGGACCCGGCCGCATCCATCACTGCATGCGTGCCCTGGGAATGGCCGAGCGTGCGCTGTCGCTCGTGCGCGAGCGTGCCTCCGAGCGCATCGCGTTCGGCCGCGCCCTGTCCGAGCAGGGAGTGCTGCGGGAATGGGTCGCCGAGTCGCGTATCCAGCTCGAGTCACTACGCCTGCTCGTGCTCAAAACCGCCTGGCTGATGGACACGGTGGGCAATCGGGCGGCCATGACCGAGATCCAGGCGATCAAGATCGCCGTGCCGCGCGCGGTGCAGCAGATCCTGGATCGCGCGATCCAGGTCTTCGGCGGGGCGGGTCTGTCCGAAGACCAGCCGCTGGCCGAGATGTTCGCCGGCGTGCGCGCGCTGCGGCTGGCCGACGGTCCCGATGAGGTGCACCTGAGCGCCCTCGGCAAGGCCGAGTTCGGCCGCTGAGGGCATCAGAGGGCGGAGCGGATGCTCGCTCCGCCGTCGATCACGACGGTCTGGCCGGTGATCCAGGCGGCGTCATCGGACAGCAGGAACGCGACAGGTCCGGCCACGTCGTCGACCTCGCCCAGCCGGCCCAGCGGGTACGGCGCGGACGCCTCGGCCTCGCGCCCTTCGTAGAGCGCCCGCGCGAAGGCGGTCTTGACGACCGCGGGCGCCACCGCGTTGACCCGCACCCGGGGGGCGAGTTCCTCCGCGAGCTGCACCGTGAGGTTGATGATGGCGGCCTTCGAGATGCCGTACAGCCCGATGTTCGGGCTCGCGCTCAGCCCGCTCACGGAGGAGAGGTTCACGACCGACCGCCCGAGACCGGCTGCGACCGCATCCCGCGTCCATTCCAGGGTCGCGACGACGTTGACGGCGAGGATCTTGTGCGCGAGGGCGATCTCCACCTCGCGCAGCGGACCCCACGCGGGGTTGATCCCCGCGTTGTTGACGAGGTGGTCCACATGCCCGTGTCGCTCGATCACGTGCGCGATCGCCCGCGCTCTGTGGTCCGCATCGTCGGCCTTGCCTGCCACCGCGCTCGCCCGTGCGCCCAGCACCGCGACGGCCTCGTCCAGCGATTCCTGTCGGCGCCCGGTGATCACGACCGACGCGCCCTCAGCGACGAGGCGCCGGGCGATCGCGAACCCGATGCCGCGGCTGCCGCCCGTGATCAACGCCACCCGGTCGGTGAATCTGTCCACGCCGCACTCCTTCGTTCGGATGCCGCCACAGTATCGCCGGCGGAGAGAAGATCGGCGCTCCGCTCCTCATGGTATTCAGTCTCATTGTCGACGACACTGAGTGCCGGTACGCTGAGGGCATGAGCCACTCTCCCGTGCCCGGCGAGCGCGTCGCCGGCTATGACGTCTCCGCGCGACTGGACACCGACTACTACGAAGTGTTCGCCGACGTCGCGGGAGAGGACCGCGACGTGTGGAACCGCGCGAAGGCGTTCGTCGACGAAGTGCTGCCGCGCATGGACGGCCTGTGGGACCGCGGCGAATACGACGTGAGGCTCGCCCGCCGCATGGGAGAGCTCGACCTGTTCACGGACGGTCTGGTCCACGAGGGGCTGGGCTATTCCTCCCCTCTGGCTGCCGGCCTGGTCAATATGGAGATCTCCCGCGGCGACGGATCGCTCGGCACGATCCTCGCCGTGCAGGGCGGACTCGCGCTGCGCTCGATCGCCCTGTTCGGCAGCGACGCCCAGAAGGAGCAGTGGCTCCGTCCCATCGCGCGCGGCGACGTGCTGGCCGCCTTCGCCCTCACCGAACCCGACCACGGCTCCGACTCCGTCTCGCTCGAGACCGAGGCACGCCGGGAGGGCGATGAGTGGATCCTCAACGGCGCGAAGAAGTGGATCGGCAACGGCTCCTCCGGTGGCCTGACCGTCGTGTGGGCACGGGTGAGCGACCCCGCAGACCCCGACCACGACGGCAAGGTGCGCGGCTTCCTGGTTCCCCAGGAGAGCGCCGGCTACGAGGGTCGGCCGATCCTCGGCAAGGCGTCGCTGCGCGCGATCCATCAGGCGCACATCCGGCTCACCGACGTGCGGGTGCCGCGGGATGCCGTCCTTCCGGGCACGCACACCTTCACAGACGCCTCCACCGTGCTGTACGCGACCCGCTCGGGCGTGGCCTGGTCGGCGCTCGGCCACGCCACGGCGTGCTACGAAGCGGCCCTCGCGTACGCCCAGCAGCGCGTGCAGTTCGGCAAGCCGCTCGCGAAGTTCCAGATGGTGCAGGAGCGGCTCACGCAGATGCTCGACGAGCTGACCGCGATGCAGCTCTACTGCCGTCACCTGGCGGACCTCGAGACCGGCGGCGGGCTGCGCCCCACCCAGGCCTCCCTGGCGAAGTACCACAACACCCGCGCCGCACGGCGGATCGCATCGGTGGCGCGCGATCTGCTCGGCGGCAACGGCATCCTGCTCGAGAATCGCGTCATGCAGCACATGGCCGACATCGAGGCGATCCACACGTACGAGGGCACGGAGTCGATCCAGGCGCTGCTGATCGGGCGCGACATCACCGGTCACAGCGCGTTCGCCTGATCCCCTGACGTCGCGCGTCGCACATACCCGCGCGGCCCGGACATCGCAACCCTGGGCTGCTCGCCGCGGCGAGGGCCTACGGTCGACGCATGGGCCTGTTCAGCCGTACTCCTCCGCGCCCGCCCGGCGGCGCCGTCGTCGACAAGATGGTGCAGAAGCCGCCGCTGGGCCTGTGGGCCGATGGCTTCGGGCGTCTGTCGACCCGCTCGCTGCAGGCGCTCATCGTGCTCGGAGCGGCGACACTGCTGTTCATCGGCCTTCGATCTGTCACCGTCGTCACGATCCCGGTGCTCCTCGCGCTCATCTTCGCGAGCGCCTTCGCGCCCGCGATGCGCTGGATGCGCGGACGCGGCATCCCGTCGGTGCTCGCGACGATCATCACCCTCCTCGCGGTCGTGATCATCCTGGGCGGCGTCGGCTGGCTGATCGTCTGGGCCGTGCAGGACCAGTGGGACGACCTGTATTCGCAGGGCGAGGAAGGCTTCCAGGAGCTTCTGGCCTGGGTTCAAGGCCTCCCGTTCGCCCCCAGTGACGACCAGCTGGAGTCGGCCCGCAATGCGGTGATCGACTTCGTCACGAGCTCGCAGTTCGGCACGGGTGCGCTCAGAGGCGTGTCGGCGATCGGCAACTTCCTCGCCGGCGCCGTGCTGCTGGTCACGGTGCTGTACTTCTTCCTTAAAGACGGCCCCCGGATGTGGGAGTTCGTCCTGCGCCCCTTCGAGGGCGAGAACTACGCCCGGGGAAAGCGCATCGGCGAGCGCACCGTGCATACGTTCGGCTCCTACCTCCGCGGGACCGCACTGGTCGCCCTCGTGGATGCCGTGGGCATCGGCATCGGGCTGATCATCCTCCAGGTCCCTCTGGCCCTGCCGCTCGTGGTGCTCACCTTCGTGCTCTCGTTCATCCCCATCGTCGGTGCGGTCTTGGCCGGTGCGATCGCGGCTCTCGTCGCCCTCGTCGCCCTCGGCCCGGTCCAGGCGCTGATCGTCGTGGGAGTCATCGTCCTGGTGCAGCAGCTGGAGAGCAACATCCTGCAGCCGTTCCTGATGGGTCGAACCATGCGACTGAACGCCTTCGTGGTCCTGATCGCACTCGCCGCCGGCACCGTCCTCGGAGGAATCCTCGGCGCGATCCTGGCGGTACCGCTGACCGCCGCGGCGTGGGGCGTCGTGCAGGTCTGGGACGGTCCCGATACGCCGGCGCGGTGGGCCCGGCGCAAGCGTGCCGAGGGCGACGATCGCGAGAGCCTCCCCGACCGGGTGGCCCAGCGTTCCCTCGACCGTCCCAGGACAGAGCGGGCGTCCCAGCCCAAGGGTTCGTGATCAGGAGGCGCGAAGGAGCGGGCGCGGGAGTCGGATGCCGGTGCGCTGAGTGATCCGGAAGCTCACACCGGAGATGACGTAGAAGAGCACGTCGGCCACGATCTTGCCCACCAGCAGTCCCCAGACGGGATCGGCGAGGACGACGACCCCGATCATCATGAGCGCCGGACGCAGGAAGAACGTGTCGGTCAGCTCGGCGACGCCGAACTCGGCGGCCAGCAGCCCCACCGATCGCCCGAACGCCCGGCGGATCCGGTGCGGCGCGGGGGGCAGGAGAGCGAGCTGCTCCCGCAGCACTGCCGTCACGAGGACTCCGTAGAACCCGACTGTCGCACCCACGATCGCCGAGACGGCCAGCAGCGGAGGCGAGTCGGTCAGCCGCGCGGCGATCACGCTGGCGATGAGCATCGTCACCAGACACGCGATCTCGGCGGGGCCGTACCGTCGCACCCAGAACAGGGCGCGCATCCGCAGCGCTCGCGCGCCGTGGGGAATGACTTCCGTGCGGGGCAGGGCGGGGGCCGACGTCGTCATAGAGCGAGGAGCGCGGGCCAGCCCGTCAGATACATGCCGGCGAATCGATCGACGCCACCTCGACCGTGTCCGCCCGGACCGGCAGGATAGGCGCATGACCTACGAGATCCCCGCTCCGATGCTCGCGAAGTCCGTTCCCGACGTGCCCGACCAGGACAAGGTGCCCGGTGGACTCAGCTACGAGCCGAAGTGGGACGGGTTCCGCGGGCTGGTCTCGTGGGACGGCGAGAACGTCGAGATCGGCTCCCGCGGAGCCAAGCCGCTGACCCGCTACTTTCCCGAGCTGGTCGAGGCGTTCTCCCGGCTTCTGCCGGAGCCGTGTCTGCTCGACGGCGAGGTCGTGGTGCCCAAGGGCCCGCCCGGAGCGCAGCGCCTGGACTGGGAGTCGCTCACCCAGCGCATCCATCCCGCGGCATCCCGGGTCACCATGCTCGCCGAAACCACGCCCGCGATGTTCATCGCGTTCGACCTGCTGGCCCGCGGCGACCGCGACCTGCAGAGCGAGCCGTTCTCCGAGCGGCGGGCGCAGCTGGTCGACCTGCTCGCCGGGCTGCCGCATCCGATCCACGTCACGCGGACGACGACGGATGCCGACACCGCCCGCGGCTGGCTGAGCCAGTTCGAGGGGGCGGGGCTGGACGGCGTGGTCGCCAAGCCGCTCGCTCAGCCGTACGCACCGAACAAGCGCACGATGTTCAAGATCAAGCACGCCCGCACGGCCGACGTCGTCGCCCTCGGGTACCGGATCCACAAGTCGGGCCAGGGCGTCGGGTCGCTGCTGGTCGGTCTGTACAACGACGAGGGCAGGCTGCACAACGTCGGGGCGGTCTCGGCCTGGAGCGACAAGCGCCGGCTCGAGCTGATCGATGAGCTCGCCCCGCTCGTGCAGACCGATGACGAGGGTGCCGCGCTCACCGGCGAGGGCGAGAAGTCACGGTTCTCGGCGGCCGGACGCGACTCCTCCTTCGTGAAGCTGCGCCCCGAGCGGGTGCTCGAGGTGCGCTACGACCAGCTCGAGGGGTGGCGCTTCCGGCACACCGTGCAATTCGAACGCTGGCGGCCCGACCGCGATCCTGCCTCGTGCACGTACGAGCAGCTCGAGTCGGTGTCCGCCTACGACGTCGGGGCCGTACTGGACTGAGCCATCAGCGGGCCCGGCCGTCCGCGGTCCAGTTCTCGGCGTTCTTCTTGCTCGGCTGCACCCGCGGCGGCTCGCCCGGCATCTTCGGGAAATCAGGCGGGAAGGGCAGTTCGCCGAGGCCCGCGTCGAGGTCGCGCTGCCACCACTCGAGCAGCGTGTCGATGCGCCCGGGCCTATCGAGCAAGCCCGACCACGGGTTGCCGCTGTCGGCGAGGCGCTGCGGGACGCTGCGGATCGTGAACGCGGAAGGGTCGACGCCGTTCAGCTCATCCCACGTCACGGGAGTCGCCACGGTCGCCGTCGGGAGAGCGCGGGGACTGTAGGCCCCGGCCATCGTGCGGTCGCGGTTGGCCTGATTGAAGTCGACGAAGATGCGCTCTCCGCGCTCCTCCTTCCACCAGTTGGTCGTCACCTTCTCGGGCATCCGGCGCTCGAGCTCGCGCGCCGCCGCGATGACCGCGTGGCGGACCTCGAGGAACTCGTGCGTCGGCTCGATGGGGCAGAACACGTGGATGCCGCGGTTGCCGCTCGTCTTGACCCAGGCCTCGAGGCCCGCCTCGCCGAGGACCTCTCGCAGCGCGTGCGCCGCGGGAACGGCATCCGCAAATCCCGTCCCCGGCTGCGGATCGAGGTCGATCCGCAGCTCGACCGGGTTGTCGGTCTGGCCGGCGAGCGAGGCCCACGGGTGGAAGACGATCGTGTTCATCTGCACGGCCCAGACGATCGCGGCGGTCTCGGTCAGGACGAGCTGGGGATGCCGCCGCCCGCTGTTGTAGGTCACCGTGACCGCTTCGACGAACGCGGGGGTGCCCTTGGGCGGATTCTTCGAGAAGAACGAGTCTCCGTCGATCGAGTCCGGGAACCGCTCGAGCGAAACGGGGCGGTTGCCGTTGGCCTCGAGGAACGGCTCCGAGACGGCGATCGCATACTCGGCCAGCTCGTGCTTGGTGATGCCGAGCTGCGGCCACAGCACCCGGTTGGGGTTCGAGAGCCCCACCTCGCGATCGCCGTCGGGGCCGGGCACGGTCAGGGTGATGCGCTCGCTCGCCATGCTCCGACGCTAGCGAACCGCCGCGACATCGTCACCCCGGCCGGCGATGCGCAATTCAGGATGAAAGCGAACTGGGCGGGGACGATCCGCGCGATTGCGCGGCTCACAGCGCCCTGCCCCGCCCCCATCCTGAATTGCGCACGGGTGGGTCGTCCGGCGGACCGGGGGCGGCGGCCGAACGGGGGCGGCTCAGTCGGCGAGCGCCAGCAGGGGCGCGAGGTCGTTCCGTGACAGCCGGATCCACGGTCCGCCGGAGTCGACGAGCACGCCGCCCAGGCCCTCGTCGGTGTTCAGCGCGGCAGCCAGCTGGGCGGCGGTCATGGGCGCGGCCTGATCGCCGCGGCGCAGGGAGGCGACCTCGAGTGGGTGCGAGTACACCTCGATGAGGCGCGCGCCGTCCTCGGTGCGGGCCTCGGCGACGCCGAACCGCCCCTCGGGCGAACGATTCACCGCGACCCAGAATTTCACCCTCGTGAGGGCGTCGGCCACGGCAGCGGCCGTCGCATCGGTGCGCTCGCCGGCGAGGAGCGTCTTGAGCTCGAGCGAGGGGTCGGCCTGGTCGACGAGCTTCTCCAGCAGCTCTCTGGGCAGCACGGCGCGCGCGGGAGCGGAGGCGTTGTCGATGATGAGGCCGTCGTAGGTGCCGGCCAGCGCATAGCGCAGCACCGCCATCACCGGCTGACCCATCGCCGAGGTGTCGGCGTCGCGGTCGGCCCGGATGCTCTCGCGCAGGGCCGCGCCGCTGCTGTAGGCCAGCACGAACTGCTTGCCCTTCACCTCCGCCACACCGAGCGGCAGGTCCTTGCC
Source organism: uncultured Microbacterium sp. (assembly GCF_963524805.1). Taxonomy (GTDB): domain Bacteria; phylum Actinomycetota; class Actinomycetes; order Actinomycetales; family Microbacteriaceae; genus Microbacterium. The sequence goes on from NZ_CAURGG010000010.1 coordinate 71,367, forward strand.
TTCGGCCAGCAGCGAGCGCGCATCGCCTTTCACACGCAGGAACAGGTGCCCCTGCATCAGCTGTCGCGCGATCTCGAGCAGGTCCGTGGACTCCGGCGCTGCGGGCAGCGCGGCGAGAGCCTCACGCAGCACGACGTTGTCGCGCAGCCCCGGGATGGTCTCGGTCGCAACCGGGGCTTCCGCCGCGCGAGGAGCCGCACGCGGCACGCGCGGCCGGTCGACCGGTGCAGCCGGCACTTCGGCCGCACCCAGTCCCTGGTACGACGAGACGGAGATGCCGACGGATGCTGCCGCATCCGTCACGGCGTCGCTCGGTGCAGCAGCCGACGCGGGCGGTGCCACCGGCTCGGCCGCCCCGGCATCCGAGTCGCCGTCGTCCGCCTTCTTGCGCCGTGAGAACAGGGCCATCGTTCGAGCCTAACCGCCCGTCATCGGCCCCGCGGAGAGCGTCAGAGCTTTTCGATCGGCGCGATCTTGATCAGGAGCTTCTTCGGTCCGGCCGAGTCGAAGCGCACGTGGGCAACGCGCTTCGCTCCCTCGCCCGTCACCGCATCCACACGTCCTTCGCCGAAGTCGTCGTGCTTGATCCGGTCACCCGAGACCAGCACCATGTCGCCGTTGTCGCGGACCTTCGCGGGGATCCGGTTCGCGAAGCGCTCGATCGACGTCGACTTCGGAACGAGGTCGTCGCCGTAGCGCCGGCCGGGCGCCGCTCCCCCGGCCCCGCCGCCGGGCCGGCGGGCGTTGAGCGCGCGCGACTGCATGCCGCCGCGGGAATTGACATCTCCGGGAGATTGGCGCCAGTGCACGAGCTCGGCGGGGATCTCCTGCAGGAAACGGCTGGGCATGGCGACCGAGATCTCGCCGAACTGCGCGCGCGTCATAGCGAGCGAGAGATACAGCCGCTTGCGGGCGCGGGTGATGCCGACGTAGAACAGGCGACGCTCCTCCTGGGGACCTCCGGGCTCCCCCGCCGAGATGCGGTGCGGGATGAGGTCCTCTTCGACACCGGTGACGAAGACCGCGTCGTACTCGAGGCCCTTCGCGGTGTGCATCGTCATGAGCGAGACCGACCCCGACGCATCCTCGAGGTCGTCGGCGTCCGAGACGAGCTGCACCTCGGCGAGGAAGTCCACCACCGTGCCCTCAGGGTTGTTGCGCGCGAACTCGCGGGCGACCGCGACGAGCTCGTCGAGGTTCTCGACACGCGCTTCGTCCTGCGCGTCGCGACTCGCGCGCAGGGCGTCGGTGTAGCCGGTCCTGCCGAGAAGCAGCTGCAGTCCCTCGGCGACCGCGGTCGGCGGTGCCAGTTCACCCGTCGCCGGAAGCATCAGGTCGGTGGCCTCGGCGAGCACGGCGTCGAGGTGGGCGATCGCGGCCTGGATCTTCGGACCGACTCCCAGCGCAGAGGAATTGGCGAGCGCGTCGCGGAACGTGATCTGCTCGTTGGCGGCGTAGCGCGAGATCGCCTCGATCGTCACGTCGCCGATGCCGCGGCGCGGCCTGTTGATGATGCGCCGCAGCGCCATCTCATCGGCCGGGTTGGACACCGCGATCAGATACGCGAGGGCGTCCTTGATCTCGGCGCGCTCGTAGAACTTCGTGCCGCCCATGATCTTGTACGGCAGTGCCGCTCGGATGAAGATCTCCTCCAGCGCACGGCTCTGCGAGTTGGTCCGGTAGAACACGGCCATCTGCGAGTAGTCGACACCGCCGCGGTGCAGCGTCTCGATCTCGTCGGCGACGAACTGGGCCTCGTCGTGCTGGGAGTAGCCGGTGAAGCCGATGATCTTCTCACCCGCACCGACGTCGGTCCACAGCTTCTTGTCCTTGCGGTCGAAGTTGTGGCCGATCACGGCGTTGGCCGCGCTCAGGATGTTCTGCGTGGACCGGTAGTTCTGCTCGAGCAGCACGACCTTCGCGCCCGGGTAGTCCTTCTCGAACTCGCTGATGTTGCGGATGTCGGCGCCGCGGAACGCGTAGATCGACTGGTCGGAGTCGCCCACGACGGTGAGGGATGCCGGCGCCTCGGCATCCGCGACCGGCTCGGGCTCGAAGATCATCATCCCGTTCGACTCGAACGATGCGCTTCCGCCGCCGGAGATGGGCCGGGTCAGCTCGTGGATGAGCGCGTACTGCGCATGATTGGTGTCCTGGTACTCGTCGACGAGGATGTGCCGGAACCGGCGGCGATACACGTCGGCGACGTGGGGGAACGCGCGGAAGAGGTAGACGACCTGCCCGATGAGGTCGTCGAAGTCGAAGGCGTTGGCACGCTGCAGCTCGCGCTGGTAGTCCGTGAAGACGTCCACGAAGACGCGCTCGGCCGGATCGCTCATGTTCGCCGAGCGCGCGTAGGCCTCGGCATCCGACAGCTCGTTCTTCAGCTTCGAGATGCGGCTCTGCGCTCCCGCCGGGGTGAGCCCGTACGCATCCGCTTCGTGCTGCTTCACGAGGCGCTTCAGCAGCGCCCGGGAGTCGCCGGAGTCATAGATCGTGAACGACTTGGTGAAGCCGAACTGCTCGGCCTCCCGGCGCAGGATCCGCACGCACGCGGAGTGGAACGTCGAGATCCACATGCCCTGCGCACGGTCTCCGATCAGCTGCCCGACGCGTTCGCGCATCTCTCCGGCAGCCTTGTTCGTGAAGGTGATCGCGAGGATCTGACTGGGCCAGGCCTCGCGGGTGCGCAGCAGCGACGCGACACGACGGGTCAGCACGCTCGTCTTGCCCGAGCCGGCGCCGGCGACGATCAGCAGGGCCGGACCCCGGTAGGTGACGGCCTCGCGCTGGGGCGGGTTGAGCCCTGCCAGAAGGTCCTCGTCGGGGCGCGCCGATCCCTCGGATGCGGCAGCCGGACCCCGGTCGCCGCCGACGATGATCATGGGCGTGCTGGCGTCGGTCATAGCCCGTCAAGTCTAGGCGCGCGACCCGACACCCCACTCAGGCGATGCGGGTTCCGGGCGGCATCCGCTTCGATGGCGTGCGCGTGCGTGCCCACGCTCCCCACACGAGCAGTCCCGCCAGGAGCAGCTGCACCCCCAGGCCGACGAACCAGCTCGGAGTCGTCCCCTCGATCATCTGCTCCGACGTGGGGAAGGACGTCTCGGACTCGTTGCACCCGTCGTACTCCTGCACGGCCTCGGGTGCCACCTGCGCACCGCGGACGAAGACCTTGATGTTGCCGAAGAGGTCGATCGGATAGCCGTTCTCGAAGCGCGACGGGGTGGCGTCGGCCAGCACCACGAACGGGTTCGCCGCCAGGATCCACCACACTGTGTCCGTGCGGACGGCTTCATAGCGTGAGGTCGTCCAGGGCCCGCAGACGAATTCGGGTTCCGGCATCGGCAGCGGCGTCATGCATTCCGGAAGCGGTTCGGTCTGACCGGGCGCAGCCGTCATGCACTGCGGTGGAACGGTCGGCATCGACGGCATGGACGCCGGTTCGAGCGAGCGCGAGCGCGACTCGACCTCCATCCGGGATGCCGCGGACCCCAGCCCGAAGGCGATCAGGGTGCCGATCACCAGGGCTGCGACCACGAGGTAGGTCACGGCGACCGAGAACAGCGGCCTCGCGAGGATGCCGCTGAAGCCGATGCCGATCGCCGCGACGATCCCGATCTCCACGACGAGTACCCCGATCGAGGCGAGGAGCACGCCGACCGAGACGCCCCCGGCGGCCATCGCGATGAGCAGGAACGGCACCGCCACCGCGAGGAAGGCGAGGCCGGTGGTCCACCCGGCGAGCAGCTTGCCCGCGATGATGTCTCCGGTCGTGGCCAGCGTGATCTGCACGGGCGCGAGGGTCGCCGCCTCCCGGTCGCCGTTGATCGCGTTGCCGCTGAGCGTCGGGGAGACCAGCACCACCAGCAGGAGGACGAAGTAGACGACGATCGAGAAGATCGCGCTGCCGGCGAGCTGGGCGGCACCGATCGGCACCGCGGCGAACGACAGCGCCGTGACGATGACCAGCAGAACGGCGAACACCCCGAGAAGCACGTACCACGCGACGCTGCGCACGCGCTGCGTCAGTTCCAGACGCATGATCGTGCCGATGCGAGCCGCGTTCACGAGGCGCTCCCGTCCCGCAGGTCCAGGAACGTGTGCTCGAGATCCCCCGTCGCCGGGGCGAATTCGACGACGGCAAGCCTGGCCCGCACGAGTGCTCCGAGGGCTGCGGCGGCCTCGGTGTCCGATGCGAAGCCGACGAGCACGCCTGTGCGGTCCGTCGCCAGGCTCCCCGGTTCCCGGCTCAGCGCCGCGGCGACCGCTGCCACCGATGCGTCGGCTGCGGCATCCGCCAACCTGACCCGCCAGGCGCGCTGGCGCTGGGATGCCGCCGCGACGCGCTCGGCCGAGACCGTAGCGCCGGCGACCATGAACACGGCGTCGTCCACGACCTCCTCGAGCTCGGAGAGCACGTGGCTGGAGATGAGCACCGTGCGACCTTCCCCCGCCAAGCGGCGCAGCAGCACGCGCAAGGCCACCCGCGCTTCGGGGTCCAGGCCCGAGGCGGGCTCATCCAGCAGCAGCACCCGCGGGTCGTGGACCAGAGCCCGCGCCAGTCCCAGGCGCTGCTTCTGCCCGCGCGAGAGCACACGCGCCGGGGCGGCCGCGAGCGGGGCGAGGTCCACGAGCCGCAGCAGCTCGTCGGCCCGGTCGCGGGCGGCCGCCCGCGGAAGGTCGTACAGCCGGCCGGTGACGGCCAGCGTCTCGCGCGCCGACAGCGATCCCCAGGCGCCCAGCGCATCCGGCATCCACCCGAGCACCCGCCGGGCGGCGGCGGGGTCGGCGATCGGATCGACGTCGCCGATGCGGATCTCTCCGGCATCCGGTGCGAGCAGCGAGCTGAGCATGAGCATGAGCGTGGTCTTGCCCGACCCGTTGGGCCCGACCAAACCCGTGACGCGGCCGGCCGCGACGTGAAGATCGACGTCGCGCACCGCCGGGACGTCGCCGAAGGATCGGCGCACGCCGGACGCCGTGATCGTGGGGGTCATCACTTCACCCTAGGCGCGGCCCCCCGGGGCTCCTGGCCGAACCGCGGTCAGCTGACCACCTCGGCGGGGACCTCGGGCTCGCGCCGAGGATCCGCCTGGCGGTAGGGCAGCGCGAGCAGCACGCCGACGACCGCGACCGCGAATCCGAAGACCGCCGCGAACCACGCCGCGGCGGCCGGAATGTCGAGGTACACCGTGATGCCGAGGATGCGCGCCAGACCCCACGGCAGCAGGCCCATCTCGTCGTTCCAGATGGTGAGCGCCTGCTCGAGGCCGACCAGCGCCACCACGAGCGCCGGCACACCGAGGCCGGCGCCCACGCCGGCGAGCACGGTGCCGGTGGCCCGCCGTCCGCCGATCTGCGACGACAGGGCCCAGCCGGCCGCGACGAACAGCCAGACGAAGAGCGCGAACGCCACCGATATGTACACCGTGCGCTGCGTGGGCTCGGTCCAGAAGGCGAACCAGTAGCCGCCCGGTCCGGTGAGCGACAGCGCCAGGAGGGTCACGATGCAGCGCAGCACCAGCACGCCGCCCACCGCCGCGATGACCGGCCAGGGCGATCGCCGGCGCACGAGCAGCCGCACCACGACGAGGAACACGAGCCATGCACCGAGGACGAGCGCCAGATGCGTCCACGACAGGAAGGACGTCTGGACGGCGCGCGTGGCCACGAGCAGCGCGGCCGGGATGCCGAGCAGCAGCCACTTGTCCAGCGACAGCAACCCGAGCGTCGACTCGCGCGCGCGCCACGGCCGGGTCGCGCCCAGCCAGGTGGCGCGTGCGGCGGCCGCACCGGGCCGGCGCACCAGACTCGTCCGCGACGAGAGCACACCGATCACGACCCACACCGCGGCCAGCAGCAGCAGGCCGCGCGCGAGCCATGCCATCGTCAGGTCCCGGTCGGCGCGCTGGACACCGAGCTCGGCTGCCGTCAGGTTGTACGCCGGGTAGTCGATGTTTCCGGCGTACTGCTCGACGTGCTCGGCCGCGAGCAGTTCGAACTGCTCGCGGTCGCTCTCCCACGCCGCATACGCGTCGGAGGACAGCGTGTCGTGCCACTGCGCCTGGTGCAGGATCATCGCCCGGTACGACGCGAGCAGTCCCAGCACGTCGGCCTCGTAGTCCAGCGTGCCGAGGAACGCCTCGCGCATCGAGGCATCGCGCCAGGTCGCGGCATCCGTTTCGGCCACGAGGTCGCGCATGGCCTCGGCATCCGCCTGCGCCTGCGTGCCCCCGGCGATCGCGCGCTCGATGTCGCCCCCGGTGGCGTCGCGCGAGATCGTGTAGATGACATCGAGCACGGCCGAGTCGCCGGTGAGGATGTCCCACTCGAAGATCCACATCATCGGGGGAGGCTCGAGCCCGATCGCGAAGACCCGCTGCTGCGCGAACGGCTGGATGTACATGCCCTGCTCGATCGCCGTGCGCGAGACCGACATCGCCTGCAGGATCGCCTCGACGGTCGCCGGGTCGTCCGAGAACCACTCCCCCGCCCAGTCCTGCGTGGTGCGACCGACATCGGCCGCCGGGTCGCGCGCGAGGTCCGCGGCCAGCATCGTGTTGAGCTCGTACAGCTGCCAGAACCCCGATTTCAGGTAGAGCGTCATAGGCCCGGCGCGCCACGGACCGCCGTCCTGGGTCCAGGTCCAGACGCCCTCGATGTTCGGGCTCGCGGCGAGGAGCTCCTCGAGGGCGAACTGGTACTGCGCGCCGAGGTCGTTGGGGAACGCCCCGAAGTTCTCGAACTCGCGTCGGCTCTGGAACTCCACGATGCGCCGCTGCTCCCCCTGCTCGAGCGTGACGTTCAGGGGCAGCCAGCTGTAGAAGTCGCCGAGCGTGTATTTGGTGGACACGATGAGCGCCGGCGAGTCGATGCCGCCGAGCACCGCCTCGTACGAGGCGTCGCTCGTATGCATGTCGCCGACCGCGCCGACCCCCACGCTCCAGGTGCGGAAGATGACTTCGCGCTGCGTCGCCTCCGCCTGGGCGGTCAGGGTCTCCAGCATCGTCCGCACCGAGTCCACCGAGGTCACCGCGAGTGCGGAGTACACATCCCATCCCTCGACGTCGTAGACGCGACCGGCCTCGCCGATCCGGATCAGAACGCCGTCGACGGACGGCTCCGCCGCATACAGCTCGTCCAGCCCGGCGGCGTAGACGTCCCACAGTTCGGGGTCCTCGGTGTCGAGCGAGCCGAAGCGGCCGGTGAGGTACTGCTCCAGCGGCGTGGTGAGCGTGAGCATGTCGGTGCGCAGGAACACCTTCATGCCCAGCTCGTCGGCCCGCTCCCAGAACGGGGCGAACGCTTCGCGCAGCGCGAGGGCCTTGGCGCGGTGATCGTCGCCGTCTGCGTAGACCGGGCCACCGGGAGCCTCGTCGAAGGTCAGGTACTCGACCAGTCCCGGGAACGCGACCGCGTTGTAGCCGTTCGCCAGCGAGTGACGGATGAACAGATCGAAGTCGTCGTACGCATCGGCGAGGGACTCCGGGTCGATGTACGGCGGGTCGGGCAGCAGCACGTCGGCGAAGGCCTTCGACGCGTGCGAGTAGTCGTCTCCGGCTTCCCAGGCGGCGGGGTCCGGTGTGACGGCGACCGCCCCCATGTCCACCATCCGCAACGGCAGGCGCGAGGTGACCTCCTCGCCCAGGCCCTCGGCGACGGCCCGGCCGGCGCGCACCCGCGCGGCGAGGTCGTACACGCCGCGGACGGCCCCGGTCTCGCTCACGCCCTCGATGCGCAGCGCCTCGGCGGTGCCGCTCAGCCGGTAGGTCTCGTCGTCGTTGTCGCCGTCGCCCGCGACAACGGTGAGGGATGCCGCTCCCGCCGTGCCGGCGGCGTCGGCGACGGCATCCGTGAGCTCTCCCACCGCGACGGCGACGCGTTCGGTCAGCGGGGCGTCGATCTGCGTGAACTCCGGCGGCAGCACCGCGACGGTGGATGCCGGCACGACCGGGGCGGCGGGCTGCATCTGCGCGGCGGGCTCGGTGCGGATGCCCAGCGCATCGCCGACCACCACCCCCAGGCCCGCCCCGAGGGCCACCAGCGCGACGATGGTGACGACGGCGACGATCGCCCGCCGCGTCGCCGTTGTCATGGGTTCACGCTAGTGGTTCGCACGGCGCCCGACCGGACCTGCTGGCGGCACCGATCGGCTCTCACGGCCCGGGTTGCCGCCCGGGCCGGGAGTCGCGGCCCGGGCCGCGGCGTCATTGCTCGGCACGTGTCATCGGAGGACTCAGGGCGACTTCCCGGTTCACGGTTCTCGCTTCTGTCGTCGCTCGGGCTTAGCGTGGCCTCATCATCGCGGCGATCCGGGCGGTCCCGGGCTCCAGTTCATACCTGGCAGCGGTGCGGGTTCGACTCCCGCCGTCGCGTCCACTGACGCACTGCCTCCTGTGCGCTCCGGCCGATCCGTTCGCAATCCGTTCTTGCGGGCCCTGTAGCCTTTAGCCCCGCGAGGAGCGACGGCAACGGTGCCCGCCCCCATCCGAGGAAACACGGTGTGAAGATGGCGAAGACGACGAAGGCGACCAGAGCGGCCGAGGCCGCGATGGATGCCGCGGCCACGGCTGCGAAAGAAGCGAAGCGGCTGAGCAGGACGCTTCCCAAGAAGGACGCGAAGAAGCTCAAGTCCGTCGCGGCCGACACGAAGGATGCGGCCCAGGCGTCCAAGAAGAAGGTGGCGCGTCGGCCGAGCAAGGTGGAGAAGCAGGCGATCGCCGCCATCGCGCGCCTGGACAAGGCCGTGGACAAGGCGGAGGCGGGACTCGCCGCCCGCAGGAAGTCGGCGGCGAAGGAGAAGGCCAGGGCGGCCAAGAAGGCGGCGAAGTCCAAGGACGCCGGCAAGGCGAAGAAGTCCGCTCCGACCGAGCCCGGCCTCTACGACGCGCCGGCACCGCCATCGAAGACCCCGCCGGAGCGACCCGCCGCCGCGGCGGTGCTCAGCGCCGCGCCGGATCTCTCTTCGCTCACTGTCGTGCAGTTGCGCGCTCGGGCCCGCGACGCCGGCCACGCCGGGTTCTCCCGCTATACCAAGGCGCAGCTCATGGCGCTGCTGTCGTCCTGACCCGGTCGATGCAGGAGTACCTCGATCTGTCGTCGGCCGCGCCCGCGCCGCGGACGCTGATCGATATCCTGCGTACGACAGCCGCCCGGTACCCGCAGGCCTCGGCGATCGAGGACGCGGAAGGGGCCCTCAGCTACGCCGAGCTGCTGGCCCATGTCGGCCGAACCGCGTCCCGGCTTCATGAGCACGGTGTCCGCCGGGGTGACCGCGTCGGCGTCCACATGCCCTCGGGCAGTCGCGATCTGTACATCGCCATCCTCGGGATCATGGCGGCCGGGGCAGCCTACGTGCCGGTGGATGCCGACGACCCTGCCGAACGGGCGGAACTCGTGTTCCGCGAAGCCGCGGTGGCGGGCGTCGTGACCGGCGGGGGCTCTTTCGAGCCGACCGGCTCGGTCGGCCGGCGCCCCGCGCCGGACCTGTTCTTCGGAGAAGCGCCGCACCCCAGTTCCCGAGCGATCCCCGCCCTTCCGCCGCCGGCCGTCGACGATGACGCGTGGATCATCTTCACCTCCGGATCCACGGGGGTGCCCAAGGGCGTCGCGGTCACCCATCGGTCCGCGGCGGCATTCGTGGACGCGGAGGCGCGTCTGTTTCTGCGGTCCGCGCCGCTCGCGCCGGGAGATCGTGTGCTGGCCGGCCTGTCCGTCGCCTTCGACGCCTCCTGCGAGGAGATGTGGCTGGCGTGGCGCCACGGCGCCTGCCTGGTGCCGGCTCCCCGGGCGCTCGTGCGCTCGGGCGAGGACCTCGGTCCCTGGCTGGTCGGGCACGGCATCACCGTCGTCTCGACGGTGCCGACTCTCGCGGCGCTGTGGCCGCAGGACGCGATCGAGAATGTCCGGCTGCTCATCTTCGGCGGCGAGGCGTGCCCGCCCGAGTTGGTCAGCCGCCTCGTCGCCGAGGGTCGCGAACTCTGGAACACCTACGGCCCCACGGAGGCAACGGTGGTCGCCTGCGCGGCGCTCCTGGATGGCGAGGGCCCCGTCAGGATCGGGCTTCCCCTGGACGGGTGGGCACTCGCGGTCGTGGACGCGTCGGGAACCAGGGTCGCCGACGGCGAGGTGGGCGAACTCATCATCGGCGGCGTCGGTCTGGCCCGGTACCTGGATCCGGCCAAGGACGCCGAGAAGTACGCGCCGATGCCCAGCCTGGGCTGGAACCGCGCCTACCGATCCGGCGATCTGGTTCGTCTCGACCCTGCGGGCCTCCTGTTCCAGGGTCGGGCGGACGACCAGGTCAAGGTCGGCGGGAGGCGGATCGAGCTCGGCGAGGTGGAGTCCGCTCTGCAGTCGCTCAGCGCGGTGTCCGCTGCGGCAGTGGTCGTGCAGCGCTCCGAGGCCGGCATCCCGCTGCTGGTGGGATACGTCGTCCCCGCCGAAGGATTCGATCGGCAGACAGCTCGCGCCGAACTCGCCCACACCCTGCCGGCCCCGCTGATCCCGCTCCTCGCCGTGGTCGAAGACCTCCCGGTCAGAACTTCCGGCAAGGTCGACAAAGCGTCGCTGCCCTGGCCGCTGACCGACACGGGAGCCGGCGACTCCGGCCTGTCGGGCACCGCCGCCTGGCTGGCGGAGCAGTGGCTGGCCGTCCTCGGGATCCGCCCCGCCGATGATCAGGCGGACTTCTTCCAGCTGGGGGGCGGTTCACTGGCCGCGGCACAGCTGGTCTCCCGCATCCGCGCCCGCGCGCCGGAATTCACGATGACCGACGTCTACGACCTTCCCCGGCTGAAGCGGATGGCCGACGCGGTCGAGGCGGAGGCGGCAGAGCTCGACGACATGCCCAACACGTTCAGCGTGGCGCGCCCGACACCTCCGATCATGCAGTGGGTGCAGACTCTGGCCGGCGTGCCCCTGTTCGTTCTGGCCGGCCTTCGCTGGACGGCATGGCTGCTGACGGCGAGCTGGGTGCTGCGCCTGATTCCCGGTTTCGACTTCCTCCCCGAAGCCCCGCTCTGGCTCATCCTGCTCGGCCTGCTGCTGTTCGTCACCCCCTTCGGCCGGATGGCGACCGCGGCGGCGTTCGCCCGGCTGCTGCTCGGCGGCCTCCGCCCGGGCGACTACCCGCGCGGCGGCGGGGTGCATCTGCGGCTGTGGCTGGCCGAGCAGGTCGCCCACCAGGTGGACCCGGTCGGGCTGGCCGGAGCGCCGTGGGTGAGCTACTACGCCCGGGCGCTCGGCGCGAAGCTCGGGGCGAACGTCGACCTGCACTCGCTTCCGCCGGTCACCGGCATGCTCGAGATCGCCGAGGGCGCCGCGATCGAGCCCGAAGTCGACCTGTCCGGCTACTGGATCGACGGCGACACCGTCCGGATCGGCGGCATCGCCATCGGCGCGGGCGCCACGATCGGCACGCGCAGCACATTGGCGCCCGGGACCCGGATCGGCCGCGGCGCGGAGATCGCCCCCGGCTCCGCGGTCTTCGGGCGGGTTCGCGCGGGGCAGCTGTGGGCGGGTTCCCCCGCGGTTCGCGTCGGCGGAACCTCGAGTCCCCTTGCACCCGAGCGCCCTGCGGCGCCGAAGCGCTGGCTGTGGGCGTACGGCGCCTCCTCGGCCGCGCTCGGGCTGCTGCCGTTCCTCGCCATCGCGGCGGGCGGCATCGTCCTGGGATTCGGCATCCGCGGCGCCGGTTCGATCGTCGATGCGATCCCGGCCGCGCTCGCCTGGCTCGTCCCCGCAGCGCTCGTCGTGGGGGTCGCGTTCGCGGGTGCCGTCGTTCTGCTCGTGCGGGTGCTGTCGATCGGACTCGTCGAGGGCGTCCATCCGATCCGCGGCCGCGTCGCCTGGCAGGCGTGGACCACCGAACGCCTCCTCGATTCTGCGCGGACGATGCTCTTCCCGCTGTACTCGAGCCTGTTCACGCCTGTCTGGCTGCGCCTGCTCGGCGCCCAGGTCGGGCACGACGTCGAAGCGTCCACGGTCCTGCTCATTCCGTCGCTGACGACGATCGACGACGGGGCATTCCTTGCCGACGACACGATGGTCGCCACCTACGAGCTCAAAGGCGGGTGGATGCGCCTGGGTCCGGCGCGGATCGGGAAGCGTGCGTTCCTGGGCAACTCCGGCATGGCGGCAGCCGGGCACCGCGTGCCGCGCGACGGCCTCGTGGCCGTGCTGTCCGTCGCACCCGAGAAGTCCAAACCCGGTTCGTCGTGGCTGGGCTCGCCCGCGGTGCGGCTGCGCCGCGTCGTCAACGACGCCGACCTCGAGCGCACGTACCGCCCCCGGCGGGCGCTGCGGGTCGCGCGTGCGCTCTGGGAGCTGTGCCGGATCATCCCGGTCTTCGTCACCTGCGCACTCGCGCTCGCTGTCGTGTTCACGCTCGGCTGGCTGATCGAGACGTGGGGCCTCGCTGCCGCCGTCCTCCTGTCCGGAGTGGTGCTGCTCGCGGCCGGCGCGGTGGCGGCCTCGATCACGACGATCGCGAAGTGGCTCTTCGTGGGTCCCATCCGTGTGGGCGAACATCCGCTCTGGTCCAGCTTCGTCTGGCGCACGGAGGTCTCCGACACCTTCACCGAGATGGTGGCCGCGCCCTGGTTCGCCAATGCGGCCGCCGGGACGCCCGCGCTCGCCATGTGGCTGCGCTCGCTCGGCGCGAAAGTCGGACGTGGCGTCTGGACCGACAGCTACTGGCTGCCCGAGCCCGACCTGGTCACCCTCGGGGACGGAGCGACGGTCAATCGGGGATGTGTGGTGCAGACGCATCTGTTCCATGATCGGGTGATGAGCATCGACACCGTCACGATCGAAGCGGGCGCGACTCTGGGCCCGCACAGCGTGATCCTTCCCGCGGCGAACATCGGCGCCAACGCGACGGTCGGTCCCGCCTCACTGGTGATGCGCGGGGAGTCGGTGCCCGTGGGCAGCCGGTGGAGCGGGAATCCGATCGGGCCGTGGCGGGCCGTCAAGGTGCGGGCGTACCAGTCTGCCGACGAATGAGCTGCGCCCGATGAGCGCGGACGCGTACACCCCCCAGAGCGGTGATGCCGGCATCCGCGTCGATCACTACGAGCTGACCCTCGATTACCGGGTCAGCACGAATCGACTCACCGGCACAGCCGTGATCCGAGGTCGGACCGTGCTCCCGACGCGGGCACTGTCGTTCGACCTCGTGGGCCTTCGGGCGTCGAAGGTCACGCTCGCCGGATCCCGGACGACGAGCTTCCACCAGAGCGACCGCAAGCTGCGGATCACGCTGCCGGCGGCGCTTCCGGCAGGGAAGAGCTTCGAAGTGACCGTCGCCTATGCCGGCGCTCCCCGGCCACGACGCTCGCGGTGGGGAACGATCGGCTGGGAGGAGCTCGCCGACGGAGTGCTCACCGCCTCGCAGCCCACGGGGGCGCCGACCTGGTTCCCCTGCAACGACGTGCCGGCGGACAAGCCCACCTCCCGCGTCACCTTCACCACGGACCGCGCCTACACCGTGGTGGCCGGCGGGCTGCGGACGCGGCGCGCCACCCAGGGCGGCAAGACGACCTGGACCTACGAGCAGAACGCACCCACCCCGACGTACCTGATGACATTGCAGGTCGGTCGCTACACCGAGGAGACGGTCGCTCTGGGTGGACCGCGCGGGAGACTGATCTACCCGCCCGCACTCGCCGCGCGGGTGCACTCCGATTTCGCCGACCTGCGGGGCATGGTCGCTGTCTTCGTGGAGCTTTTCGGCCCCTACCCGCTGGACGAGTATGCCGTCGTCGTGACCGCGGACGACCTCGAGATCCCGCTGGAGGCCCAGGGCATCGGGGTCTTCGGCGCCAATCACATCGACGGGTCCGGCAGCCTGGAGAGATTGGTGGCGCACGAACTGGCCCATCAGTGGTTCGGCAACAGCGTCGGCGTGGCGAGATGGCAGGACATCTGGCTCAACGAGGGTTTCGCCTGCTACGCGGAATGGCTCTGGTCGGAGCGGTCCGGCGGTCCCACCGCCGACCAGAAGGCGGTTGCCCACCACGCACGGCTGAGGGCGCTCCCCCAGGACCTCGTGCTCTCGGATCCGGGACCGGACCTGATGTTCGACGACCGCGTCTACAAACGCGGCGCGCTCGCGCTGCACGCCCTGCGCCTCACGCTCGGGGACGACGCGTTCTTCACGCTGCTGCGAACATGGGCGCGGACCTATCGCGCCGCCACGGCGACCACCGCCGACCTGATCGCGCTGGCGGAAGACATGGCGGACGCGCCCATCGCGGCTCTCATGCACGCCTGGCTCGACCTGCCCGCGCTGCCGGCGCTCCCCCGCCCCCCAGCGGGCGTCAGGCGGGATGCCGCTCCCCCGCCGCCGGAACCATCGCTGCACTGAGCACGAAGCCCGGCGGGCCACTCGCGACGGCGGCATCCACCGGGTCGAGGCGACCCGGGATCCGGACAGCTCGCCATCGGGGAGAAGTCCCCGTTCCGACATCTCCCACGACCACGTCGGCAGGGTCGATCGTCAGACCGCGGCCGTCGGCCTTCACGGCTGCCTCGATGAGCGACCAGCCCGCCGTGTCGGGAGGGCTGTGCGGAAGGAACAGCCGGTCCAACGTGTGCAGGGGCTGCGACGCTCCCCCTGCGGGAAGTACCTCGAGGTCGACACCGACCGCGACGGCATCGACGTGCAGGCCGGCTGCCACCGCGACCATCGTGCCCGCGTAGCTGATGCTCACCGCGACCGGTGCGCGTTCCAGCCGGGGTCGGCCATGGTCCCCGCCGCAGCGCTCGCAGAACGTGGAGAGTGTCAGATCCTCGGCGCTGGTCATCTCCTCGATGACCGACACGAGAAGAGCCCGACCGACGAGGAATCGCCGGGCCGCGTCTGCCTGCAGTGCCCGGTACCGGTGCACCTGCGTCGGGCCGAGCCCATGGAGGACCTCGACGGGTGGATCGGTGGATGCCGCGGCGTCGGCCCAGGCGATGCGAAGCGCCGCGAAATGCGTGAACCCACCGGTCATGGCGTCAGCCTACGTTCGCGGCGTGCGCAGAAAGTTCGGCGACGTGCATCCAAAACCACGCCGGTCGGAGAAAGACATCATGGCGGGTGACACGCACCCGGCATCAGAAGGGAAAGTCCAATGAAGCGCATTCTCGTAATCGGATCCGTCGTCGCCCTCTCCGTCTTCGGCTTCAGCGCCAGCGCCAGCGCTGCCCCCGCCGACGCCGCCTGCTTCGGTGGCATTCACAAGATGATCAACACCGAAAGCCTCCTCGGTCTGGACAACGTCGGCCAGGCCGTCAAGGCGCTCGGTGGACAGGGGAAGAACGCCGTCGCGCACGCTGCCTGCGACAGCTGACAGCCCGCCCTCTCGCTTCGGCGGCTCGGAACCCCCGTTCCGAGCCGCCGATTCCGTGTGCGCTGCGTCGCCGCGCCTCTTGACGAACGCCGAGGCGTCCGCACTTAATACAGGCATGCCCGCATCCGACGATGAGGCGGCCGCAGCCGAGCGAGGCGCCGCCTTCCTCGCGATGCACGACGGCCCCGGCTTCGTGATCCCCAACGCGTGGGATGCGGGATCTGCACGCATCCTCGAACAGGTCGGCTTCCCTGCCATCGCCACGACGAGCGCAGGGATCGCGTGGTCGCTCGGCATCCCGGACGGAGGCGAGCTCGGGCTCGAGACGATGTTCGAGAGCCTGCACCGGATCGTCGACGCCGTCGCCGTGCCGGTGAGCGCCGACCTCGAGTCCGGGTACGGTGCGACACCCGCCGAGGTCGGCCGTGTGGTGGCGCGCGTGGTGGAGCTGGGAGTCGTGGGCGCCAACCTCGAGGACGCCATCGACGGCGCACTGCTGGAGATCGACGAAGCCGCGGACCGACTCGCCGCCGCGCGAGCAGCCGCACCCTCCGGCAGCTTCGTCCTGAACGCGCGCACCGACGCCTACTTCGCCGGCGGCGCGGACGACCCGTTCGAGACAACGGTGGAGCGTGCGCTGCGCTACATCGAGGCGGGCGCCGACTGCGTCTTCGTCCCCGGCGTGAACGACACCGACACCATCCGCCGGCTCGCCCAGGCCATCCCCGCTCCGCTGAACATCGTCGCCGGGCTTGCGGCGAACATCGTGGATGCGCCGACGCTGTTCTCGCTGGGCGTGAGAAGGGTCAGCCTCGGAGGAAGCCTCGCCCGGGTCGCCCTGACGGCCCTGCAGCGTGCGGGCGAAGAACTGCGCGCATCGGGCACTCTGGGGTTCCTCGACGGCGCGATCGGGTACGCCGATCTCCAGCGTCGATTCAGTGAGTGACTGACCGGCTCGCGCAGGTCACCACCCCGTGGCGAGCAGGTGCTGCACGGTTACTGCGAAGCAGACCTGGCCCGCCAGCCCCCAGCGCCGCCAGCGATCGGTCAGCAGCGCCGTCCCCAGCAGCAGCCAGGGAATGAAGGGCAGCCAGATCCTCTCGACCTCGGCCTTGCTCATCCCCGAGAGATCTGCGACGAGCACCGTGGCGAGTGCAGCGACGGTCAGCGCGACGGTCACCCGCTCCCCCGCTGACAGCGTCCGCAGCCGTGGCAGCAGGGCGATGGCCGCCGCGGCGCCCGCGCCCACCAGCGGCCCGGCGCTGACGGCGAGCGCGCCGAGGTCGGCCCACACCCAGTAGGCGAAGGGCCGGTTGATGGCAACGCCCGCCCAATACCGGTCCACGAGGACGGGGTACGCCTCCCACCAGGCGAAACCCGCCATCGCGAACGCCAGAACGACGAGCAACGCCGACGCGACCGCCCAGGGCAGGGCGCTCCACCGCCCGGTGAGCAGCAGCACAGTGACAGCGAGCAGTGCGAGCAGCGGCAGGCCGTACGACATCATGACGCACCAGCCGAGTACCAGACCGGATGCCGCGGCCCAGGCCGCCGTGCGGGCGCGCGTGCGCGCGGTGGCCGCGCAGGCGAGCAGGCAGAGACCCCACGCGGCGAACGCCCCGAACACCGCGTCGGCCGAAACCGACATCCAGATCGCCGCCGGGCCGAGCGCGAGGAACGGCGCCGCGCGGCGCGCAGACGCCTCGGCTTCCAGTCGCCGCAGCAGGATCAGCACCGCGACCGAGGTCGTCGCGGCGATGATCGTCACCGTGAGCCCGGCGGCGATCCCGCTGCCGAGCCCGACGCGCGCGAGCAGGACGAAGAACAGCACGGCGCCCGGTGGATGACCGGCGATATGCACGGGCCAGTTCTCGACGGAGTCGAGCGGAATATGGGCGATGTAGCTCCGCAGCAGCGCGCCCACGTCGGTGACCGCGCGCGCCGTCCGCAGATACTCGTACTGCGTGTCGAGGATCACGCCGATGCCGGCGAGCCCGTCCACGGTGGCCAGGCTCAGCATCCACGCGAGGCTCGTGCCGAACGCCGCGAGCAGCAGCATCCTCCACGTCAGCCTGCGGGCGAGGTCCACCCCGAAGACCATGCCCAGCACTGCGAGCGCGATGGCCGCGGGGGTGCCCAGGCCGATGCGCGGCATCCATTCAGCGTGCAACGGCGGAAACCAGCGCACGTGCACGTCGATTCCCAGAACCGCAGGCACGGCGACGGCCAGAGAGATGAGGACGAGCGCCGCGCCGAGTCCGATCCACGGCGCGGCCGAGCGTCCGCTCGTGCGCGCGGAGGTCGCGGCGAAGCGCTCAGTCGTCACAACTCGAGGCTAGGCAGACGGCCACCGCGCGTCCGGAGCAAGATGTTACGGATCTCGAACGTGAAGCGTCCGCGCTTCGTCACATGTGATCAGCTCCTGGCCGGGCACCGGCGACCTAGAGTCTGCACGACGACGGGAACGAGATGCACGTGACGGCGCGGATCCAGCGGATCCTCCACCAGCTCAGGCACACGGTCGGCGCGCCGGCACGCAACCCCCGGATGGCCGTCGTGATCGGGCGGATCCTCGCACTCGCCTTCCTCGTGTGCTTCGCGTCCGGCCTCTACAGTCATCTGCTGCAGGACCCGGTGGCGTGGCTGATCCTGCCCACCCGACCCGTCTGGCTGTACCAGCTGACACAGGGCGTTCACGTCACTGTGGGAATCGCCTGCTTCCCGCTGCTGCTGGCCAAGCTGTACACGATCTTTCCGGAGCTCTTCCAGAGTCCCCCGGTGCGTTCGGCCGCTCACCTGCTCGAGCGCGCATCGATCGCCGTGTTCGTGGCCGCCTCGCTCGTGCTGATCACGACCGGGCTGCTGAACACCTACCAGCTGTACCGCGTGTTCGGCTTCTCGTTCCGCCTCACCCACTATGCGCTGGCGTGGATCGTCGTGGGTTCGCTCGCCATCCACATCGGCGTGAAGCTGCCTGTCATCGCGCGATACTGGCGCAAGCGGGACGCGTACGACGAAGAAGGGTCGGTTCGCGGGGGCGTGCCTGCGGATGCCGGGCTCGATGCTCCCGACGAGCTTCAGCGGCTCACCGGCCGAGCGCCGTCGGCGGGACTGACCGGTCGCATGTTCGCGTGGATCGACCGCAGCCCTGCACCGCTCGACCCGGACGCTGCCGCTGCCACGAGCCGGCGCGGGCTGCTGATCGCGGTCGCCGGCGCGGTCGGCAGCGTCGTGGTGCTCACGGCCGGGCAGTCGTTGCGCCTCCTCGACCCGGTGAACGTGTTCGCGCCGCGCAAGATGGGTGTCGGCGCGCAGGGGCTGCCGGTGAATCGGACGGCTCAGGCCGCCGGCGTGACCGCGACGGCCATCGCGTCCGAGTGGACCCTCACCGTCGTGAACGGAGCCGCCCGT
This sequence comes from uncultured Microbacterium sp., assembly GCF_963524805.1. Lineage (GTDB taxonomy): Bacteria > Actinomycetota > Actinomycetes > Actinomycetales > Microbacteriaceae > Microbacterium. The sequence continues at coordinate 90,119 of NZ_CAURGG010000010.1, forward strand.
CAGGTCTTCACCCGTGCGCGGCTGTCGGCCCTTCCGCAGTACGACGTCGTCCTGCCCATCGCGTGCGTCGAGGGCTGGAGCCAGGACGCGCCGTGGCGCGGTCCGCGGCTCGTCGATCTGCTGGACGCCGTGGGCGCGCCGCGTGATGCCCACGTGCGCATCACGAGTCTGCAGACGCACGGCAACTTCGGGGTCACGCAGATGCAGCCGGAGTTCGCGCGCGATCCTCTGACGCTCGTCGCGCTGGAGCTCTACGGCGAGGTGCTGGACATCGACCACGGCTACCCCGCGCGCATCATCGCCCCGGGCCGGCCCGGCGTGCTGCAGACCAAATGGCTCGACCGGATCGAGGTGCTCGCATGAGCCGGACCGGGGCAGCCCCCCGCATCGGATGGTCGACCTTCTTCACCCTCGCCGATGTCCGCGCGATCCTGATCGGCGGCGGCATCCTGCTCACCGCTGTGGGGATTCTCGTGCTGATCACCGACATCCCGCCGCGCCAGTATCCGGCGATCGTGGCGTGGCTGGTGCTCGCACTGCTGGTCCATGATGTGCTCATCGTCGGGCTCGTCTTCGCCGTCGCTTTCGCGGGGCGACGAGTGCGCCGAAGCAGACCGGCCGCATCCATCGTCATCGTCCAGTGCGCGCTGGCCGTCGGCGCGATCGTCGCCCTGGTGGTCGTGCCCCAGATCGTGGGAAAGGCCGTCGGCACGGCGAATCCCAGCGTGCTGCCGCTGGATTACGCGGCGAACCTCGCCGTCTTCCTGGTGGCGCTGGCTGTCGTCACGACCGCGGCAGTGGTTCTGCACTCCCGGCTCGCGCGTCGTGGGCGCGAGCGCCGCCTCAGCGGTACTCCGGATTGAAGCCGAACCGCTCGCCGTCGTTCCAGGCGCCGCGCAGGTTTCCGTATGCCGGGATGCCGCCGGCGTCTTTCAGGAGGCGTGCCATGTGCAGGAGGTTCCAGGTCATGAAGGTCGTGTTGCGATTGGTGAAGTCGTTCTCCGGACCGCCCGAGCCCTCGTCGAGGTAGCTCGGCCCCGGACCCACTTCGCCGATCCAGCCCGCGTCGGCTGCGGGCGGGATGGTGAAGCCGACGTGCTGGAGGCTGTAGAGGTTGGCCATCGCCGCATGCTTGACGCCGTCCTCGTTTCCGGTGATGAGCGTGCCGCCCACCTTGCCGTAGTACACGTACTGTCCCTTGTCATTGAACAGACCGCTCATGGCGTAGAGGCGTTCGATGAGACGCCGAGTGACACTGGCGTTGTCACCCAGCCACAGCGGCCCACCGATGACGAGGATGTCCGCCGCGTCGACGAGCGGCCAGATCTCATCGGGCCACGCGTCCTCGGCCCAGCCGTGCTCCCTCATGTCGGGGTAGACCCCCGTCGCGACGTCATGGTCGATGAGCCGGACCGAGGTGACCTCCACGCCCTGGGATCTCATGAGGGCGATGCTGCGATCCATCAGCCCCTGGGTGTTGCTCACCTCCGGCGACCGCTTGAGGGTGCAGTTGATGTAGACGGCGACCAGGTCACTGTGGTCGACAGATGTGTCAGTCATGATTTCTCCGATCGGTGGGTGGTGCGGGCAGCGGGCCGTCTGCGCCGCAGCACGACGAAGCGACGCGCTCCCGCGGCCCAGGCGTCGTCGACGGCAAGTCCTCTGCCTGCTGCCAGACGAGCGAGCGCGGCGGAACCGACGCGCGCCCAGGGGAACGGTGCGCTCTCCCTGCCCCCGTGACCCACGGCCGTGTACTCGGCGCAGTCGAAAAGATCCGGGTCGGCGTCCACTTCCACGACGATGCGGCCGTCCTCGGCGATGAGCTCCGCGCAGCGGGCAAGAAGGGCGTCCGGGTCGCCGCCGATGCCGATGTTCCCGTCCATCAGGAGCGCGGTGCCCCACAGGCCCTCGAGGGGCAGCCGATCGAACACCGACCGCCGCAGCACGGGGGTGCCGCCCGCGCCGGCGAGGGCCGCCGCGTGGGCCGACACGTCGATGCCGAGCGCGGCGAGCGAGTGCGCCTCTGCAGCCCGCACCATGCGACCCGGTCCGCACCCGATGTCCAGCAGAGGGCCCTGGACGCGCGCCAGCACTCCGAGGTCGATCTCGCTCGCCGGGGACCACCAGTCGGCGACATCCATCTCGACCGAGCCGCCCGGGTCATCGATCCTTCGGAGGGCGAGCGCGGTGCCGCCGCCCCCGCCGAGGACCAGCGCGTACGGCTCCTCGCCACCGGCTCCGAACGAGACGACGGTGCTCATGCCCTCACCTGCGACCCCGCGGACGCCGTGGCCACCGCGCGGGCGAAACCCGAAGCGGGCAGCTGCGCTGCGACGGCACGGGCGTCATCGGCGAGATCGACGTCCCGCAGCGTGCGAAGCAGTTCGACGCTCATCCCCGCCCGGGCGAGGGCGGCGAGTTGGCGTGCCCCGGTGTCCGGCTGCGACATCGGCACACCGCGGATCACGTCGCCACGGGGCCGGCTCATGCCCAGCGCCCAGAAGCCGCCGTCGGCGGCGATCCCGACGATCGCGTCGGCACGGTCGGGCCATCGCAGGTCGGCAGCCCGCACCTGGGGGGTGTCCATGCCGATCAGCAGCGTGGGCTCATCGAGCAGGTCGAAGATCGCCGCGAGCCGCTCCGCGAGCGAGCCTTCCGGCTGCGGGATGACGTCGAAGCCGGCGTGCGGGATCCCGGCGGCCCGGCCCTGCAGGTAGAGGATGCGGCGCTGTGCCGGCACTTCGCGCGCGGCATCCAGCGTCTGGGCGAGACTCGCGGCCGCGATGGCCGCGGCCGCCTCGAGCGAGAACGGCGGATGCAGGCGCGTCTTCACCCGGCCGGGAATGCATTCCTTGGCGATGACGACGAGGGCGCTCATGCCCGGGCTTCCCGCAGGATCCGGCCCATGTCGTAGACCGCCGTCGCGGTGCCGCGCACCGTGCCGGTGACCTTCGACCGGCCCACGCGTGGCGCGTAGGGGACGTCGATCTCGGCGATGCGCCATCCGGCCGCAGCAGCGCGCAGGACCATCTCCAGCGGGTATCCGCTGCGCCGATCGCGCAGCTCCAGCCCTCGGAGCGCCTCCGTGCGTGCCACGCGCATGGGCCCGAGGTCGGTGACGCGCACCCCGGCGACGCGGGAGATGCGGCCGGACAACCACCCATTGGCGGCGCGCGCGTGCATCGGCCACGCCGATCGATGGGTGGGGACCCGGCGACCGAGCACGAGGTCGGCGCGGTCGAGCAGACCCACCAGCCGCGGCAGTTCCGCGGGATCGAGCGAGGCGTCGGCGTCGCAGATCGCGACGATCGGCGCGGTGGCGGCATCCACCCCCGCGGCCACCGCGGCCCCGAAACCCCGCGCGTGCTCCGCGATCACGGTCGCCCCCGCGGCCCGCGCCACCTCGGCCGACCCGTCGACGGAGCCGTTGTCCACGACGATCGCGCGGTAGCCCCTCGGCACACGCGACAGGACCCAGGGCAGCGCCTTCGCCTCGTTGAGACAGGGGAGCACGAGATCGACCTGGGCCATGCTCCGACGGTAGGCGCGCGGCCGCGCGGGGTCGTCGGCCAAGTCTTACGGAACACGAACAGGTGACGGTCCGGCCGATCGGGCCGCCGCTGTCAGGCGTAGCCTGAGGGCGTGATCCCGGAACCCGCGCGCACGCTGGGCAATGAGGACCTCATCGACCGCCGGGTCCTGGTCGTGGACGACGACCCGACCGTGTCGGAGGTCGTCGCCGAGTACCTGCGTTCGGCGGGATTCGTGGTCGACCGTGTCTCGGACGGCTTCGCGGCGATCGAGGCGGAGCGCGCGATCGCCCCCGATCTCATCGTCCTCGACAGGATGCTTCCGGGGATCGACGGTATCGAAGCATGCCGGCGGATCCGGCTGGTCAGCGCGACGCCGATCATCCTGCTCACTGCGCTCGGAAGCGAAGAGGACCGCATCCGCGGGCTCGAAGCGGGTGCCGACGACTATCTCACGAAGCCCTTCTCGCCCCGCGAGCTCGTGCTGCGGGTGCAGTCGATCCTGCGCCGGTCGCTGACCGATCTCGCCCCCGAATCGCCGCTGGATCGCGGGCCCTTCCACGTCGATCCGGCGGCCCGTGTGGCTCTGCTGCACGGCAGGCTCCTCAACCTGACCGTGCGTGAGTTCGACCTGCTCGCGTTCTTCGTCAAGCACCCCCGTCAGGCGTTCAGCCGGGAGGAGCTGCTCTCGACGGTGTGGGGATGGACGCACGGCGATCTGTCGACGGTGACCGTGCACGTGCGCCGGCTGCGCGAGAAGATCGAAGCCGATCCCACCCGACCGACGCTGCTGACGACAGTGTGGGGCATCGGCTACCGCATCGACATCGAGGAGACCGCAGATGAGCTGGCCTGATCTGGCGCAGGTGGCAGGGCTCACCCTGGCGATCACCCTCGCCGTCGGAGGCACGGCGATGCTGCTCCTGTGGGCGCTGCGCCGGTCCTCCCTGATCGTCCAGGTGCTGATCCTCGTGGCGGCCGCGCTCATGTCGGTCGTGCTCAGCATCATCGGCGCGTCGTCGCTCATGTACATCTCCGAGCATGACCTCACCGTTGCGCTCAACGTCGCCGCGATCTCGAGCGTGGTCTCGCTCGCTCTGGCGGCCACCCTCGGCACCGTGGTGGTGCGCAATGCGCGCTCCCTGTCGCGGGCGGCGCGCCTCATCGGCGCGGGAGAACGCGTGGATGCCGTCGGCCGGCAGTCCGGGGCGGAGCTGACGGCTCTCGCCCGGGAGCTCGTGGCGACCAGCGCCAAGCTCGCCGAGTCCAAGGACCGCGAGCGCAGGATCGAGGAGTCCCGGCGCGAGCTGGTCGCCTGGATCGCACACGACCTGCGCACGCCGCTCGCCGGCATCATGTCCATGGCCGAGGCACTCGAGGACGAGGTCGCGGGCGACCCGCAGCGCTACCACCGGCAGATGCGCGAACAGGTCTCCCGCCTGTCCGCGATGGTCGACGACCTGTTCGAGCTGTCGAAGATCGACTCCGGGGCGCTGCGACTGCGGCTCGAGGAGATCTCGCTGTACGACGTCATCTCCGACTCCGTCGCCGACCTTCGGCCCATCTCCCAGGGGCGCGACATCCGCATCGAATCGGATCTGGGCGGCGAGGTGTTCGTGCGTGCCGATCCCCGCGAGTTGTCGCGTGCCGTCAGCAACCTCCTCCTGAACGCGATCCAGCACACACCGCCGGGCACCCCGATCACGGTGTCGGCGTCCGTCGTCGACGGCCGCGCATCGATCGCGGTGATCGATGCCGGCGGGGGGATCGACGAGGAGGACCTGATCCGCGTCTTCGACCCGGGATGGCGCGGCGAAGCCGCACGCACGCCCCAGCCCGCTTCGCCCAGCACGACCCACCCGTCCCGGTCGAGCGGGGCCGGCCTGGGGCTTGCCATCGTGCGCGGGATCGCCGCCGCCCACCAGGGCGAGGTCACCGTCCGCAACGTTCCGGGCGGGTGCCGCTTCGATCTGATTCTGCCGCGGGCGAGCGAGCCCGAGACGTCCTTCGCCTGAGTCAGTCGCGCAGCGCCGCCGTGGCGAATTCGCGGATGCCGCTGCCCAGATCGACGTGCGGCGCCCAGCCCAGTTCCGCCCGAGCTCGGGCGGACGACGCCGTGATGTGTCGCACGTCCCCGGCCCGGAACTCTCCGGTGACCACGGGCGCCGGACCCTCGTGCGCCAGACTCAGCTGCGTCGCCACATCGAGGATCGTCGAGACCGTCCCCGACCCGATGTTGAACGCCCGGGCGACGGCAGGGGGCGCCGCCGCCGTCCATGCCAGAGCGGCGATGTTCGCCGCCGCCACGTCATCGACGTGCACGAAGTCCCGGCGCTGACCCCCGTCTTCGAACACGCGCGGCCGGTCGCCGCGCTCGAGCGCAGAACGGAAGATCGCGGCCACCCCGGCATACGGGGTGTCCCGCGGCATGCCGGGTCCGTAGACGTTGTGATAGCGGAGCATCGCGACGGACCCGCCGGTCTCGGCGGCCCAGACCCCCGCGAGGTGCTCCTGCGCGACCTTGCTCGCCGCATAGACGCTGCGAGGGTCCAGCGGCGCGTCCTCGTCGGTGAGGGCGGGCGAGAGGAATCCGCCCGTCACGCGGTCGCGCGGCTCGAACCGGCCGGCTCGCAGATCGTCCTGGCGGCGCGCCGCGGGCAGGGCGTCGCCGTCCGGACCCACGTACCGCCCTTCCCCGTAGACGACCATGGACGAGGCCAGGACGAGCCGGCCGACGCCGGCGCGCGCCATCGCAGCGAGCACGACGGCGGTGCCGAGCGCATTCGCCGCGATGTAGTCCGGGGCATCGGAGAAGTCGACGCCCATGCCGACTTTGGCGGCCTGATGACAGACCACGTCCACACCGGCCAGGCATCCGTGCACGGCCTGCCCGTCGCTCACATCGCCGCGCACGAGCTCGACTCCGGCAGGCACGTCCGGCGGCCGGGCGTGGACGTCGGGCGTCAGGGAATCCAGGATCCGGACATCCCAGCCCTCGCGCAGGGCGTGGAGGACGACGCGCGATCCGATGAAACCCGCGCCTCCCGTGACGAGAACCCGGCTCATCGCACCGGAGCCCGCAGGACCTGCTCGATCGCGTCGCGATCCAGCAGGTCGCGGCCCAGGTAGTCCGCCGGAACCGCGGCGACGATGCGCGCGACGGCCGAGACGAGACGAGGTCGGGCCTCCGCAAGGACGGCGAACACCGCCTCTGCGGTGACGGCGTCCTCGGCGGACTCGCCGCTGTCCAGGTCGGTGACCAGGCACAGCGCCACCGTGTCGATCCCCAGCTCCGCCGCCAGGGCCACCTCGGGATACAGCGTCATGTTCACCACGTCGATCCCGTTCGCGCGGTTGATCTCGGATTCGGCGCGAGTGGAGAAGCGCGGCCCCTGCACGACGAGCACCGTGGCACCGTCGACGGCCTCCGGACAGGCCGCCAGCGCCTGTGTCCGCAGTCGACCGCCGAACGGGTCGGCGAAGGGAAGATGCCGGACCACCGCGCCGTCGAAGAACGTATCGGCGCGTCCGTGCGTGCGATCGACGAGCTGGTCGGCGATGCAGATCGTGCCGACCGTCAGGGCGGCATGGAGCGAGCCCACCGCCGCCGTGGAGATCAGCGCACGGACGCCGAGGCTCGCGAGCGCCCAGATGGTCGCACGCGCATCGATCCGGTGGGGAGGCACGGAGTGGTCGCGTCCGTGACGCGGAAGGAACACCACTTCCCGGCCCCCGATGCGGCCGATCGTCACCTCGACACGCGTGCCATAGGGCGTGTCGATGCGCCGCTCGAGACCGTCTTCGAACAGCTCGTACAGACCCGAGCCGCCGATGACGGCAACCGTGAGGGGGCCGTGATGATCTGTGCGCACCCATCCACCCTGTCAGCGGCTGCGCAAGCGGGCGCGGACCGGTCCTTACGTGTTGGTGACGTTCGGCCGGGGATGCCGACGGAGGCTCTGGCCGCCTCGCGAAGTGCGTCGCATGGGTGAGGATGGAACAGCCACGACACGAAGGGCGGAACGAGTGAGCGTACGAGTCATCCACGCCGGTCTCGGCGGGTGGGGCGGCAATTGGGCCCGCACCGCCATCCCGGCCGTGCCCGAGGTCGACGTGGTCGCCGTGGTCGATCCGCACCCGGAGACGCTCCAGAGCGTGACGGCGGCGATCGGTGTGCCCGAAGCACGCGCATTCGGCGCCCTGGACGCCGCGCTGGCGGCTGTCGAGGCCGACGCTGTCATCATCACGTCTCCGGTGGCCACCCATGTCCCGCTCGCCCTGATGGCCCTGGATGCGGGCAGGCACGTGCTCGTCGAGAAGCCGCTCGCCGGCACTGTCGAGGAGGCTCTTCTCGCCGTCGTCCGGGCGGAGGAGAAAGGGCTCACACTGCAGGTCAGTCAGAACTATCGCAACTATCCCGCGCCGCACGTCGTCCGGGATCTGCTGACGGACGGCACGCTGGGCGAACTGTCCGCGATCAACATCGACTTCCGCCGGTGGGACAACGACGCCCCCCGGGCGACCCATCGCCACTACGCCTTCCCGCATCCGCTCATCGGCGACATGGCGATCCACCACTTCGATCTGCTGCGGATGATCACCGGCCGGGAGGCGGCGACGGTCTTCGCAAAGGTCGGCGATCCGTCCTTCAGCAAGTACGACGAGGAGGCATCCGCGGTCATCACGGTGGAGATGTCGGACGGCCTGGTCGTCAGCTACCGCGGCAGCTGGATCAGCCGCGGCCTCGAGACCGCCTGGGCGGGCGAGTGGAGCATCCAAGGCGAGGAGGGCGAGCTGTTCTTCACCTCCCGGTCCGGCGGGGAGGTAGAGGACGCGTCCGGAGACCTCGTGACCCTGAGACGGCCCGGTCAGCGCCGACCGAAGCGGATCGCCCTCCCCGACGCCGATCTCTACGACCGTGCGGCCGGCTTGCGGATCTTCGCGCGTGCGATCCAGGGCGGCCCTGCGCCGGAGAGCACCGGCCGCGACAACCTGGGCAGCCTCGCCCTGATGGAGGCCGCTGCACGCTCGGCGGCCAGCGGCCGGGTCGAGACCGTGCACCACCCCTGACCCTTCGAGAGGATCGAGATCCCATGACTGCTTCGCCCCTGCGCATCCTCGTCTGGAACGAGAACATCCACGAGACGCGCGGCGACCAGAAGACCCTGACCCACTACCCGGCCGGCATCCACACCACGATCGCAGAGGGACTGCGGCGGCACTTCGGCGCCGGTGCGGACGTGTCCACCGCCACCCTGCAGGATGCCGAGCACGGCCTCTCGCAAGAGGTGCTCGATCGCACCGACGTCCTGCTGTGGTGGGCCCATGCCGGCCATGACCAGGTCGAGGATGCCGTGGTCGACCGGGTGCATCAGGCGGTCCTGTCCGGCATGGGCATCCTCGTGCTGCACTCGGGCCACTACTCGAAGATCTTCACGCGGCTCATGGGCACGACGTGCTCACTGAAATGGCGCAATGACGGAGAGCGGGAGCTCGTCTGGACGGTCGCGCCGCGGCATCCGATCGCCGAAGGCGTGCCCCACCCGATCCACATCGCGCAGCAGGAGATGTACGGCGAGTACTTCGACATCCCGGCTCCGGACGAGACGGTGTTCCTGTCCACCTTCGAGGGCGGCGAGGTGTTCCGCTCGGGCGTGACGTATACCCGTGGGCTCGGGCGCGTCTTCTACTTCTCCCCCGGCGACCAGGACTTCCCGGTGTACCACCACCCCGACGTGCAGCGCGTGCTGGCCAACGGTGCGCGGTGGGCGGCCGCCGATCGCGAGCGGCACGCCTTCACCGCGGAATACCACTCCACCGGGTGGTTCGCTCAGTGACGGGGCCTCAGGCGACGGCAGGTGCGATCGTCTTGCGCATCACGGTCTTGCTCTTCCCGATGTGACGCTCGAAGGTGAAGCCGGCCTTCTCGAACATCGCCCTGGTGCCGTTGTGCAGGAATGACGACGAGGTCCGCTTGCCCTCGGCGAGCTCGTTGGGAAACGAGACGACCTCGCCGCCGCCGGCTTGCGCGATCAGGTCGAGTGCGCCGTCCAGCGCCTCCCGGGCCACCCCCGACCGTCGGTGGTCGCGGTCGACGAAGAAGCAGGTGATGCGCCACGGTGCGAGTGAGGTTTCGCCCGCGTCGTACTGCTTCCGGTGGTAGATGTTGGGCAGTTCGGCCGGGCTGCCGTACTCGCACCAGGCGATCGCATCGTCGCCGTCGAACACGAGCGCCGCATGCGCGACGCCCTCCGCCACGAGCCGCTGCTTGAATGCAGGACCGTCGTACTCGCGCTTCACGGTGTGCTCGGTGTCGCCGTGGAAGTAGGAGCAGTAGCACCCGCCCCACACGCCGTTGTGCTTCTGGGCGAGGGCCAGCCACGCCGCGAAGGTCTCGGCATCCAGTGGCTTGATGACGTGCGAAGTCGCAGGCGCGTCAGGTGACTCGTCGATGTCGTCACGGGCCATGTGGGCCTCCTCACCTCGGTGTCGCCAGTCTCTCAACCGGCTCCGACATCGGACAAGCACGTTCGCCAGCGACGTCGACGCCTTTCACCGAGCACTCCTCGGGCGGCGTCAGGCGGAGGAGTCCACACGCTCGAGGAACGCGAGCACGCGCGTCATCAGAACGTCGGTCGCTCGGGCGTCGTAAGAGGGCAGCGAGTCGTCCTCGAACAGGTGCTCGTCGCCCGGGTAGAGGAACAGCTCCGCATCAGGAACCGTGGCGACGATCTCGCGTGCGGCATCCAGGTCGCCCTCTCCCGCGAAGTACCTGTCCGCCTCTGCGCCGTGGATCTGCACGGGAACTCCTTCGGGCCATGCGCCGAACGCCCACTCGCCCGTCAGCGGGATGGCCGCTTCCAGCAGAACAGCGCCCCGAGCGCCTTTCCTCTGCTGGGCGAGCCGCTGCGCGTGCATGACGCCGGACGAGATGCCGAGGTAGACCACGCCCGCCGGAAGCTTCGCCGCTTCCTCTTCGGCACGGGCGTCCCCGTCCACCGCACCGCTCTGTGCGAAGGCGGCACCCTCATCGATCGTGTCGAAGATGCGCCCGTCGTACAGGTCGGGGGTGTGCACATCATGTCCAGCGGTGCGCAGCACGTCGGCGAGCTTGCGTACTCCGGAGGTCAACCCTTGAATGTGATGGAACATCAGAACTGTCGCCATGTCGGGACTCCTCGATCGTGCAAACCAATGATCCAATAATCTAGAATGTTCCGAAATGATGGTCAATAGCAATCCGAGCGTGCCGGACTATCCGCTCGAAGACCGGCGGATCGTCGTTGCGCCGCACGAGCTGAAGGCGATGGCGCATCCGCTTCGCGGCGTCATCCTCGATCTGGTGCTCGAGCGCGCAGCCACCGTGTCCGAATTGTCGGTCGCGGTGAAGCGACCCAAGAGCACGGTCGCCCACCACGTCGCGGTGCTGGTGGATGCCGACATGCTCAAGGTCGTGCGCACGCGTCGAGTGCGCGCCATCGAAGAGCGGTTCTACGGCCGCACCGCGCGACTGTTCTTCGTCGGAGAGGTCGATCCCGGCGATGTCGACCCCCCACCCTGGACCCACCCGCTGCGCGACGCGATGCGGCAGTCGGACGACGCGTATCGCGCCGACGCGATGTGGGCGAACACGCGCCACGTGCGGATCAGCCGTGGTCAGGCCAGTGCCTTCTGGGGGCGGGTGGAAGCCGTCGTCGCCGAGTTCTCTGCGCTCGAACGCCACGGCGACGAGGTCTTCGGACTCACCGTCGCGCTCTACCCGACCGACTTTCCCATCCTCCCCGCCGCGGACGCCGGTGCGAGTGACGGATTGGCCGAGTGAAGGAGCGCGAGCCGGATCGGAGCATGCATTTCGAGTCGCACGCCGACGTGTACGACCAGGCGCGGCCGCCCTATCCCGCCGCGCTGTGGAGCGCGATCCGCGATCTCGGCCTCATGGGGGCCGGCCGCACGGCCGTGGATCTCGGCGCGGGAACCGGTCAGGCGACCAGGCCGCTTCTGGCCGCCGGTGTGGGGGTGACCGCGGTGGAGCCCGGACCGCGGCTCGCGGCGCGATTGAAAGCGGCGCTCCCCGCGGCACGGGTCGTGGAAGGGCGGGCCGAGACGGTCGATCTGCCTGACGGCGGCTTCGACTTCGTCGTGGCGGCGACTTCGATCCACTGGATGGACCTGGACGTCGTGCTCCCGAGGATCCACCGATGGCTCCGACCGGACGGCATGCTGCTGGTCTGGCGGAACGTCTTCGGCGACCCCACGGCATCCACCCCGTTCCGTGATCGCATCGCGCAGATCGTGGCCGCACGCCGTGCGCCTGCCCGGTCCGACATCGCGGAGGAAGTCGATGCCGCTTCCTCAGCACTCACCCGATCGGGCCTGTTCCGCGTGGAGGCCACGCACACGTACCGATGGAGTGTGGAATTCGATGAGGCGCAGGTGCATCGGCTCTTCACGACGTTCAGCGATTGGTCGCCCGAGGAGGTGGGTCTGGCCGCCTCTGCCGTGGCGGACCTCGGCGGGCACGTCACGGAGCACTACACCTCCTGGCTGGTCGTCACCCGCCGGCAGGACTCGGCGTCGTCCTAGAGCGGAGTATTAGAGTCGGTGCCGGAGGCCGCCCGATGCCCGTACCCGATGAACCCGCGCCGATCGAACCCGACGAAGGCCGCCTCGCCGACGCGGTGCTCGAACGCCTCACCGCGGCGATCCTCGACGGAACGCTCCAGGCCGGAGAGACGCTGCGCGACAGCGATCTGCAGCGCTGGCTGGGGGTTTCGCGCACTCCGATCCGCGACGCCCTGACGCGGCTGCAGACCGTCGGACTCATCGAGACCTCACCGAGTCGCTACACGCGCGTGACCTCCGTCGACAGCGCGCTCGCGCGCGAGACGTTGGAGTACACCGGCTATCAGGCCGGCATCGCGGTGCGCATGGCCGTCCCCCGGCTCGATGACGAGCAGCTCGCCGCCGCAGTAGCGCTGGTGGACGACATGATCGACGCGAACACGGCCGGCGACGCCAAGCGCCTGTACCGGGCCGCGCGCGAGTTCGTGCTGTATCTCACGCAGCTGTCGCAGAATCGCGTGCTGATGCGCGTCATGCGCGAAGCCGGCGCCACGATGGAGCGCAACCTCCGAGAAGCTCGTCCCCTGGTGGGCGATGCGGGCAGCCGTCACGAGTGGTACCTGAAGCTCCGCGAGGCGATCACCCTGCGAGACGGGGATGCCGCCGAAACGGCGTTCCGCCGCCAGCACGGGATCTGAGCAAACCCCGCCGGCACACGCGTTCGCGGTTCAGCCCCGGAAGAACGCGACTCCGAGATCGGCATGGTCCACGAAGACACCGTCCACACCGGCCTCCCGGATCATCGCCCATTCGCTCTCGTAGTCGCCGAACGCGCCAGCTCCGCCCCGCGAGCGGAACTGCGCCACCAGGAAGGCGTTCTCGGGACGGCACGTCCACGTGAAGACGCGCAGGCCCCGCTCGTGGGCATCGGCGACGAGCGAAGAGGGGCCGGTGGCGCGCCCGAGCTTGTCGGGGGCGAGGATCATGCGCTTGTCCACGCTGATGCCGTCGACGACGCCGACGAGGCGGTCCAGGCCCGCGGGCTGCGCCGTCTGCCGGTACGTCGGCGCCACAGCGCCGAGGGCGGCGACGGCGTCGAAGGGGCGGCCGGCGGCCTCGAGGAGATAGACATACGACCCGGGGATGCCGCGCTCGCGCAGCCGGCGCAGCACGGTCGACTCGAACGCCTCGATCGTCAGGGGCAGCTCGCCGCTCCCCCAGCCGGCCTCGAGCAGCTCCCCTTCGACCAGATCGGCGATGTCCCAGCCGATGCCGTCGAAGTAGGTCGCATGCTTGATCTCCAGCACGACGCCGATCTCGCGGCCCTGCTCGAGCGAACCCGCTTTCACGAGATCGAGCACGTCGCGCAGCCGCAGGACAGGCTGTTCGTCGTCGAAGGACGCGCTGGACGGACGCAGCTTCGGCAGCCGCTCCCGGCAGCGGAGGCTCGAGAGCTCAGGCCACGTGAAGTCCTCCGTGAACCACCCCGTCAGCTCCGCGCCGTCGATCGTCTTCGTCGTGCGGCGCTGGGCGAACTCGGGGCGGTCGGCGACATCGGTCGTGCCGGAGATCTCATTCTCATGGCGGACGACGAGCACCCCGTCTCTGGAGACCACGACATCGGGCTCGACGGCGTCGACGCCCATCGCGAGCGCGAGGTCGTACGACGAGCGCGAGTGCTCGGGCCGGTAGCCGGGCGCGCCACGGTGGCCGATCACGAGCGGGCTGGTCCGGGGCACGGATTCAGGCTACGCGCCGGTGGCCCGCCGGCCGTCCGAAGCCACCCTGCGCAGGCCCCGCTCAAAGCCGTCTCACAGCGGCCGTCCGTGAGGGAATGCGGGTCGTCCGATATCGTTGGTCTACAGCACAGTGCTGTGAACCCCTGACCTTGGAGTGTGAGAGCTGTGGCCCTCAAGAACCCCGCATTCGATAACCCGGCCTTTCAGGACCCGAGAGCCGTGAAGTCCTACCCCGGTGGCCGTCAGGCTGCCGGTTTGACTCCGCCGCCCGCGCCGACGCAGTACGCGACCGCGCAGCACGCGGGAACGGATGCCGCCGCGCAGGCCCAGCTCGAGGGCATGTACGCCGCCCCCGCCGCCGGCGCCATCGAGACCGACCGGATGAGCGTCGAGGACACCGTCTGGAAGACGGTCGGCCTGTTCGCGATCCTCGTGGTCGCCGCGGTCGGCGGCTGGGTCTGGACGATGGCCGGCGTGACCCCGCAGAACCCCAACCCGAACATCGCACCGTGGATCATCGGCATGCTCGGCGGATTCGTGATGGCGATGGTCGTCATCTTCGGCTCCCGCAAGAAGGTGCGTCCCGCGCTCATCTTCGGCTATGCCCTGTTCGAGGGCCTTTTCGTCGGCGGCATCTCGGCCTTCTTCGAGTTCCTCTACCCCGGCATCGTGGTGCAGGCGACGCTGGCGACCCTCACGGTCGTCGGAGTGACGCTCGCCCTGTTCGCGAGCGGCAAGATCCGCGCCTCCAAGCGGGCGACCAAGGTCTTCATGATCGCGATGATCGGCTACCTGGTCTTCGGCCTGATCAACCTCGGGCTCATGCTGTTCAACGTGCCGATCGCCGGTGGCGCCTTCGGCCTGTACAGCATGACGGTGTTCGGCATCCCGCTGGGCCTCATCATCGGCGTGGTCGTGGTCATCATGGCCGCCTACTCGCTCGTGCTCGACTTCGACCAGATCCAGCAGGGTGTGCGCAACGGCGCTCCCCGTCAGTACGCCTGGCTCGGTGCCTTCGGCATCATGGTCACGGTCGTCTGGCTGTACGTCGAGATCCTGCGGATCCTCGCGATCCTGCGAGGCTCGAACTAGCTCACCCCTCACCGAAAGCCCGGCGCGTCATCGGACACGCCGGGCTTTCGGCATCCCGGCCCGGCATGTCGCACGACCGACCGGGCTTTCGGCGGGTCGTTCTGCCCTGAGCGGAACGACTCGGAGCGGGCATCGGCACGTTCTATCGTGAGCGCATGCAGGAACGTACGGCGGAGATCATCCCGTTGCCCACCAAGCGGCCCGCGCGGGCGCCTGAACCGCTGTGGCGGGACGTGCTCGGCGAGCAGCTCCGCCGCAAGCGCCACGATCGGGGCGAGCGGCTGGCCGATACGGCCGAGCGCGCCGGGGTCTCGCCGCAGTACCTGTCCGAGATGGAGCGCGGACTCAAGGAGCCCTCGAGCGAGATGATCGCGGCCGTGGCCGGAGCGCTGGAAGTGACGCTCGTAGACCTCACCGCGGCGGTCGTCGACGAACTGCGCGAGCGCACCGCCGAGCGCGCTGCCGTGGGCAACCAGGTCGGGCTGTCGCTGGTCGCCTGACGTCGTTCGCCACGCGTCAAGGCCTGGCCGCGGCATCCGCCCGCCCGGTAGCGTCGCGAGTATGAGTCCCGCTGCGCGCAAAGACACGACCATCGAGGTCGACGGCGTCGAGGTGCGCGTTTCGAGCCCCGACAAGATCGTGTTCCCGCAGATCGGGCTGACCAAGCTCGAGGTGGTGCAGTACTACCTCGCGGTCGCCCCCGGCGCGCTGCGCGGCGCCGGCGGTCGCCCGATGGTGCTCAAGCGCTTCGTGAAGGGCATCGAGCAGGAGGCGTTCTTCCAGAAGCGCGTGCCCGAGAACCATCCCGACTACATCGACACCGCGACGCTGCACTACGCCCGTGGCACGTCGGCGGAGGAGGCAGTGATCCGGGATGCCGCCGGCCTGGCATGGGTGGTCAACCTGGGGTGCCTCGACCTCAACCCGCATCCGGTCCGCGCCGAGGATCTCGACCACCCCGACGAACTGCGGGTGGACCTCGACCCGATGCCCGGCGTGGACTGGTCTCAGATCGTCGACGTCGCGTCCGTCGCCCGCGAGGTGCTGGACGACGTCGGGCTCATCGGGTGGCCGAAGACCTCCGGCTCACGGGGCCTGCACATCCTCGTGCGGATCGCCCCGCACTGGGACTTCAAGGACGTGCGGCTGGCCGCTGAGACTCTCGCCCGCGAGGTCGAGAACCGCGCTCCGGGGCTCGCGACGGCGAGGTGGTGGAAGGAGGAGCGCGGTGAGAGCGTGTTCGTGGACTTCAACCAGAATGCGAAGGACCGCACCGTCGCCTCCGCGTACTCGATCCGTCCGCTCCCCGATGCGCGGGTGTCCACCCCGCTGGACTGGGACGAGGTGCGCCTGCGGCGTCCCGAGGAGTTCACCGCACTCACCGTGCCGGCACGCTTCGCCGACATCGGCGATCCGCACGAGGGCATCGACGATGCGATCGGCACGCTCGACGGGCTGCTGGCACTCGCGAAGCAGCTCGGTCCGGCCGAGAAGCCGCCGCGCGGCGGCGACGGTTCCGGTCGGCGTGCCTCGACGATGCCCCTCATCGAGATCGCCCGCACCAAGACCAAGCCCGAGGCGCTCGCCGCGCTCGAGCAGTGGAAGGCGCAGCATCCCGGCCTCGTCGCCGACCTTCACCCCGCCGACACCATGGTCGACGGCATGCGGGGCTCGAGCTCGCTCTGGTACCGGGTGCGCATCAACCTGCAGCACGTCCCCGAGGCCGCTCGTCCGTCGCAGGGCGAACTGCTGGCCGACTACGACCCCTGGGCGGGCAAGTCCTGGCCCGGGCGCGCCTCCGAGGACGACGGCTCGCCCGAGACCAGCAGGTCGTCGTAGAACTGGCCGTGGTACCCGAGCAGCACCGGGTGAGGCAGCTCGGCGCGGGCGATCTCGACGAAGGATGCCGCATCCAGCACGAGCAGGAAGGAGATCCCCCGCTCCGCGTCGAGCACGACCGACAGGATGACGCCGTCGTCTTCGGCGATCCGTTCCGGCCGGCCGACGAACACTCCCTCGCCGGGATAGCATCCCGGCTCCGACCACGTGAGCGTGGTGCGGCTCTCGAGGTCGATCTTCACGAGCTGGTCGTAGAAGCCGCGGTCCCCGCGCACCCCGACGCCGTAGACGCAGCGCAGGGCGGGGCTGGTGTTGCGGCGGGCGTAGTCGGTGCTCGGCAGCTCGATGCCCGTGGGCGCGAGCACCTCCAGGCGCAGTCGCTCCTGCTTTCCCGTGAGAGGCACCCGCAGGCGGCGCAGCGTCCCCGGCGGGATCTGCACGTCCGGCTCGGAGAGCCGGTGCAGGTAGAAGGACTCGATCACCGAGGCGTCGTCGTACGCGACCAGGTCGACGACGACCGATCCGTCCTCATCGTCATAGGCGTTGACGTGGTGGAAGGCGAAGAACGGGTCGGCGGTCGCCGAGCGGACATGCGCTCCGGTCGCGCGATCGAACACGTGGATGCGGGTGCCTCGCGACGGCTTCCACCGGAAGTTCTCGATGTACGGGCGCAGCCACAGCAGCAGCGAGATCGGGTTCACCACGAGCGGGAACTCCACGATCACCAGGTGACGCTGCGACATGCCGAACGAGTGGATGTAGGACGGCTCCCGCACCGCCTTTGAGGCGATCGTCTCCCCGGGCAGCGGCCCCCGGTCCGCGGCGTCGGCGGGCATGGTGTCGACGCGCCGGAACACGTAGGTGCTGACCGCGCCATAGCGCGTGACGAGATTGATGGCCTCGTGGCGCTGCTCGTCCAGGTGCGGGTGCACCGTCGTGATCCGGCCGAAGTTCGAGCGGTCCCACCCGGTGACCCCCACGGTGCGCAGCGTCTCGGGGTCGAACTCCACCTGGATGGGCGTCTCGGCGAGCGCGAGATAGTGCTCGGCCACGCGGGCGATGTTCACCTTCGCGCTGTCGGTGGGCTGCGGATCGAACACCGCCATGGCGCGGGCGAACATCGAGCGGCACGGGTCAGTGGCGAATTCGGGGTATGCGATGCGGCCTTCGTCGCGCGCGATGCGGTACGACTCGGTCTCCAGGAACCTGTTGGCGTACGACACCCGCCCGCCGCGGATCGTGAAGCGGTGCAGCATCGCCAGTCCGTCGAACCAGTGGCGATAGCGGCGCTCGCCCACCTGGAACGTGCCCGGTCCGTTGCGCAGCAGCGATCCGGTGAGCCAGGGCGGCAGCTCGCCGCGTACGGCCACGTCGTCGATCGCCACCTCGGGGCTCTCCCCGAACCCGTGCACGGCGAACGGCGCCGCGGTCATGTCCCCGCCGCCGTCGGCTGAGCACGAGCCCGCTCGTGCTGCGCCGCCGCACTGCCCTCGATCAGCTCGGCGGCGATCTTGCCCGAGGCGAGCACCGCGGGGATTCCGGCGCCCGGGTGCGTGCCGGCGCCGACCAGGTACAGACCCTCGACGCGACGCGACCGATTGTGCGGCCGGAACCATCCGGATTGGAACAGCGTCGGCTGCAGCGAGAACGCGGCCCCGCGCGGCGTGTTCAGCACATCGCGGAAATGCTCGGGTCCGATCGCGTGCTCGACGACCAGGTGAGATGCCAGACCGGGCAGATACCGCTGATCGAGCACCTCGACGACCAGATCGCGCACCCGGCGCGCGGTGGCCTCCGACACCACCTCGTCCGCGTCGATCGGCGGCGCCGCGACGAGGACGTACAGCGCCTCGCAGTCCGCCGGCGCGATCGACGGGTCAGTCCGGGTGGGCAGATGCACGTAGAGGAACAAGTCGTCGGCCGTCAGCGGCTCACCGTGCTTGTCGCGCGCGCGGCGCGACCGCCCGAACACCCTGCCGAGAACACCGTCGGAGTCGCCCCCGAGAAGCAGGTTGTGGTGCGCGAGCGGTGTCTGCGGCCACGTGCGGTCGGCGCCGAAGTACAGCACGTGCAGCGACATGCTGGGCTGCGCAGCCCGCAGCCGACGGGCCGCGAGACCGCCCTCCGCTCCGAGCAGGCGGTCGTAGGTGTAGCCCGGGTCGGCGTTGGAGATCACCACATCGGTGTCGCGGCGGCGGCCGTCCTCGAGGTGCACTCCGACCGCGCGGCCGGACTCGACGAGGATGCGATCGACCGCGACCCCGCACTCGATCCGTCCGCCGAGCCGCTGCAGCAGCGCACCGAGCGCGTCCACGAGCGCCGCGGTGCCGCCGACGGCGTAATGCACGCCCCAGCGCCGCTCGAACTCGACGATCAGCGCGTACAGCGCGGGCGTGCGCGACGGGTGGCCGCCGATCAGCAGGGGATGGAAGGCCAGCGCGCGACGCAGGAAGGGGTCCCGGATGCAGCCGTCGACAAGTCTCTGCACGCCGAGCGCGGCCCGGTGGCGCAGCAGGAAGGGCAGCATCCGCATCATGACGTGCAGCTGCATCATCGGCCGCTCCGTGTAGGGATAGAACGCGTCGAAGATGCGGCTGACCCGGCCGCGCAGGCGCGTGTATCCCTGCTCGTCCGAGGGGCTGCGCCGCGCAACCTCCTGCTGCATGCGCACCGGGTCTGCGTGGAAGTCGAAGTGCGTGCCGTCCTGGTCGAACGCGCGATAGAACGGGTCTAGCGGAACGAGCTGCACGTGGTCTTCCAGCCGCTCTCCGGCCAGCGCGAACAACTCCTCGAACATGAACGGGGCCGTCAGCACGGTCGGCCCGCCGTCGAAGCGGAACCCGTCCAGCTCGTACAGGTAGGCGCGGCCGCCGATGCGCTCACGCTTCTCGAGCACGGTCACCTCGTGCCCGGCGGCGGCCAGCCGGATGGCTGCGGCGAGGCCGCCGAAGCCGCTTCCGATGACGATCGCCCGCATGAGGTCACCATAATCGACCCGCATTCACGGTCGGGCGGATTCTCTAGTATTTCTAGCGTTCGCCTCCGGATCGATCCGTCAGCACCCGGTCCACCAGCCCGTACGCGACGGCTTCATCGGCGGTGAAGACACGGTCGCGGTCGGTGTCGGTGCGCAGTTTCGCGGCATCCTGACCCGTATGCCGGGCGAGGATCTCCTCGACCTCGCCGCGCACCCGCACGAGCTCGTCGGCCTGGAGGATCAGATCGGGAATGGCTCCTCGCCCCTGACCGGCGGGCTGGTGCAGCACGACCCGGGCGTGCGGCAGGACCGCCCGTTTGCCGGGGGCGCCGGCGGCCAGCATGACCGCGCTGACGCCGATCGCCTGTCCGACGCAGGTGGTCGCCACATCGGGCCGCACGTGCTGCATCGTGTCGTAGATCGCCAGCATCGCGCTCGGGTCACCGCCCTCGGAGTTGATGTACAGCTGGATGTCGCGGTCCGGGTTGTCCGCGTCCAGGTGCAGCAGCTGCGCGATGAGGGCGTTGGCGACACCCGCGTCGATTCCCGTGCCGAGGTAGACGACCCGCTCCGTCAGCAGCTGCGAGTACACATCCATGATGCGGTCGCCCCGTGGATGCTGCGACACCACGTTCGGGATCGTGTAGCTCATGCCGCCACCTCCGTGGTGCGCTCGTCCGGCAGCCCCAGTCCCAGGCCCGCGGGCCGGCGCCGCCGGGGCACGACCTGCGCGAAGTCGGTCACGATGCCGTCTATGAAGCCGTAGGACTGCGCCTGCGCCGCGGTGTACCAGCGGTCGTGCAGGGAGTCCTCGAAGATGCGCTCGATGCTCTGGCCGGTGTCAGCCGCGATCAGCCCGAGCACGGTGTCGCGCATGTGGCGCAGGTCGCCGGCCTGCACCTCGACCTCGACGGTCGAGCCGCCGATGCCCGCCGAGCCCTGGTGCATCAGGATGCGCGCATGCGGCAGTGCGCGGCGCTTGCCCGGCGTTCCCGACGACAGCAGGAACTGGCCGGCGCTGCACGCGAGCCCCAGGGCCAGCGTCGCGACGTCGTTCGGGATCAGGCGCATGACGTCGCGGATCGCGAGCATCGCCGGGACCGACCCGCCGGGCGAGTGGATCCACAGGGCGATGTCGGAGGAGTCGTCCTGGGCGGCGAGCGCGAGCAGCTGCGTCGCGATCAGGGTGCCGTTGTCGTCGTCGAGCGGCCCGTCGAGCACGAGCACGCGCTGGTGGAACAGTTCTCGTCGCGCCTCGGCGCCGAACTGGGGGATCTTGCCGTCGTCTGCCATGACCCCAGCGTGCCGCGACGCCGCGGGTGCGGCATCGCGTTCCGCCCCCGGCTGATCCGCCCTGAGCGGCTAGCGGGCGTCGCACTGTGCGCGAGATCACCCGCTGTCCGCCAGGTCACCTGCTACCCGCGGCCGCGCGGTGTGACTTCGCGAGCACGGGGTGATCTCGCGAAGAAGAGGCGCCGCTCAGACCCGGCGGGAGGGCCGGGCCAGCACGTCCTGGACCGCCTGGGCGAGTGCCGCCATCGCGTGATCCGGGTGCACGGCGCGCCCGGCCGCGACGGCCTCGGCGGTCAGCCGGGCGCGCAGCTCCACGTCGGTGAGCAGGTCGACGACGGCCCGCGCGAGCGCGTCGAGGTCGGCATCCGGCACCAGGATCCCGCCACCGTCGGCGAGCAGATCCCGCGGACCGTACCGCACGTCGTACGCGACCACGGGGCAGCCGTGCACGAGCGCCTCGGCGATCGACAGGCCCTGCCCCTCGAAGGCCGAGGTCGAGACGAAGACGGATGCCGCGTCCAGCTCGCGCCCGGCCTCATCGGTGATCCCGCGGAGCACCACGTGCGCCTCGAGTTCGAGCCCGTCGATCAGCTCCTGCAGCGCCTCGCGCTCGGGTCCGTCCCCGTAGATGTCCAGCGACGCCTCGGGCACCGCTTCCACCACCGCCGCGAACGCGCGGATCGCGTGATCGACGCGCTTGCCCGGTGCGAGCCGGTTGAGCATGACGACGCGACCCGGCACCCGGTCGGCGAGCGGGGTGACGGATGCCGCCGCCCCGACGGCATGCGGCACGACGACGTGCACGGGAGAGGAGCCGAAGCGGTCCTCGACGTCGGCGCGCTGCGCAGCCGTCGGCCACAGCACCGCATCGAACCGCTCGGCGAGGCTGAACCAGCGGGACCAGAGGGGATTCAGCGACGCATCCGGGGTGAAGGGCGGCTCGAGGTGGATCGTGTGGATCGCGTGCACGAGGCGCAGCGCCGGATCGTCCCAGCCCGCGAGCAGCTCGCCGAGCTGGCGGGATTCGCAGACGACGACGACGGCGCGGCCGGCATCCCCCGACCGCACGCCGTCGACGACGTGCTGCAGCCATGCCCGGTAGAGCGCCCCGAACCCGTCGACCACCCCGGCGATCTGACCGCGGTCGTCGTACACGGCGATCGGCGCAGTCGTGACGTGCCAGTCCGGGTCGCCGGCGATGACCGGCAGTCCGGCGACGGGGCGTCCCGCGTCATCGGCGATGGCACGGTACTCCAGCGCCGGGTCGGGCTCGCCCGCGTGTGCGGCGGCGCGGAGCCAGTCAGCCGCTCCGCCGCGCGGGCCGGTGGCCTCGTCGAAGAGATTGCGCATGCGATCCGGGTCGACCACCAGGTCGCGTCCGGCGAACGCTGCCCGATGCTGTGCGTGCGCGGCCGGGGGCGCGGGGTCCAGCGTCAGCAGCAGCGGGCCGAGTCCGTTGTGCACGCCCGCCGCCGCCATCTGCCGCGCGCGGGCGAGAGTGGCCAGGGCGTAGCCGCCGTCGTGGTCGGGGATCAGCCTGCTCGAGAGGATGAGGTATTCGGCATCCGGAAAGTCGCTCACGCTCCCATCCTGCCTCTACCGGGTCACTCCCACTCGATCGTGCCCGGCGGCTTGCTGGTGACATCGAGCACGACGCGGTTCACCTCGCGCACCTCGTTTGTGATGCGGTTCGAGATGCGCGCCAGCACGTCGTACGGCAGGCGCGTCCAGTCCGCGGTCATCGCATCTTCGGACGAGACGGGGCGCAGCACGATCGGGTGCCCGTACGTACGGCCGTCGCCCTGGACGCCGACCGAGCGGACGTCGGCGAGCAGCACGACCGGGCACTGCCAGATCTCGCCGTCGAGGCCCGCTCGGGTCAGCTCCTCGCGGGCGATCGCGTCGGCGTCACGCAGAATCTCGAGACGGTCAGCGGTGACCTCGCCGACGATCCGGATGCCGAGGCCGGGCCCCGGAAACGGCTGGCGCCCGACGATCACCTCGGGCAGGCCCAGCTCGCGGCCGATCGCGCGGACCTCGTCCTTGAACAGGGTGCGCAGGGGCTCGACGAGCTCGAACTGCAGGTCCTCGGGAAGGCCCCCCACGTTGTGATGGGACTTGATGTTCGCCGTCCCGCTGCCGCCGCCGGACTCCACGACGTCGGGGTACAGCGTGCCCTGCACGAGGAAGCGGATCGGCTCGCCGTCGGCGGCCGCCTCGGCGACGAGCGCCTTCTCGGCCGCCTCGAACGAGCGGATGAACTCCCGCCCGATGATCTTGCGCTTCTGCTCGGGGTCGCTGACACCGGCGAGCGCGGTCAGGAACTGCTCGCGCGCGTCGATCGTCACCAGGCGCACCCCGGTCGAGGCGACGTAGTCGTTCTCGACCTGCTCGCGCTCGTCCTTGCGCAGCAGCCCGTGGTCCACGAAGATGCAGACGAGCTGGTCGCCGACCGCCTCGTGCACGATCGCCGCGGCGACCGCGGAGTCCACTCCGCCCGACAGCCCGCAGATCACACGGCCCGTGCCGACCTGCTCGCGGATGCGCGCCACCTGCTCGGCGATCACGTTGCCGCTGTTCCAGTCGGCCGGCAGCCCTGCCGCATCGTGGAGGAAGTTCTCGATCACGCGCTGCCCGAAGTCGGTGTGCTTGACCTCGGGGTGCCACTGCACACCGTACATGCGCCGCGCCTCGCTGCCGAACGCCGCGACCGGCGTCGCCGAGGTCGAGGCGAGCACGTCGAAACCCTCGGGGGCCTTGGAGACCTGATCTCCGTGGCTCATCCAGACGTTCTGCGCAGCCGGCTGTCCGGCCAGCAGCACGCCGCCGTCGCCGGTGAGCGCGGCATCCGTGGCACCGTATTCGCGCAGTCCCGTGTTGGCGACCTCTCCGCCGAGCGCCTGCGCCATCACCTGGAAGCCGTAGCAGATGCCGAGGGTCGGCACGCCGAGGTCGAAGACACCGGAATCGAGCGCCGGTGCGCCGGGTTCGTAGACCGAGGAAGGCCCGCCGGAGAGGATGAGACCGACGGGGTTTCGTGCGGCGATCTCGGCGGCGGTCGCCGTGTGCGGCACGATCTCGCTGTAGACGCCCGCCTCACGAACCCGGCGAGCGATCAGCTGGGCGTACTGCGCTCCGAAGTCGACCACCAGCACCGGACGCTGGTCGGTCTCTGTCTGCTCTGTCAACGCGTGTTCTCCGTCGGGATCGACCGGGTGCGGTCTTCGGTGGCGGGCGAGGGGGAGTCGGCCTGCGCCGCCGCCTCCTCGCGGGTCTTCAGGTAGGCGCGCACGTCACGCGCGACGCGCACCTCGAGGAAGAACGACAGCAGGGGCACGATGCCGCCCGAAGCCAGCAGCAGGAAGCGCGGGAACGGCCAGCGCATGAGGCTCCACACCCGGAAGCACGCGAAGAGGTAGACGACATAGAACCAGCCGTGCGCGACCAGGATGCCGAGCGACAGGTTCAGGCCGTCTCCGGTCGACTCGAGCCCCTCGGGACCTTCCACGACGGGCGCGAACCACAGGAATCCGCCGGATCCGCCGAGGAACAGCTCGTAGCCGAGGACGTACTTGATCAGCATCTCGGCGCACAGCAGCAGCAGCATCGTGCCGGTGATGACCGAGCAGACCTGGTAGAACTTCAGCGCTGCGCGGATGGCCGGGAACGAGGCGAGTTTCGGGGCCGGCGGCATGGATCCAGTCTACCCGCGGCCGGCGGGACCCCCGGCGGGGGTCAGGATGCTGCGGGCTCCGCGTCTTCGAACTCCTCCAGCTCGCGCTCCCACGCGTCGCGGGCGAGCCGGTACCAGAGGTAGAACGCGAAGCCGGCGAAGACCGCCCACTCGATCGCGTAGAAGATGTTCAGCCAGTTCAGCGACGACCCGGCCGCCGGCGCGGGCGACGAGATCGCGTCCAGGCCGCCTTGCGGCACCTCGGCGGCGACGTAGCCGCGGTAGAGGTCGAGTCCCTCGATGTCGTGCCAGCGGGGTAGGAGGGCGGCGGGCGACATGCGGGTGAGGGTCAGGGGATCGCCGGCCTTGGGCGGCAGCACGGGTCCTTCGTCCGAGATGAGGCGACCCGTGATCGCGAGCGGGGTGTCGGCGGCACCGGGGGCGGCGGCATCCCGATTCAGCTCGTCGACCGCGGCGAGCGCCGCCTCCGGGGTGGCCGCCCAGCCGATGGCGACGGCGACGGAGACCGGCTGCTGTGAGGAGTCGTCCGCGACGCGAAGCTGCCCGGTCACCCAGTAGCCCTCGACGTCGTCGTTGAAGCGCGACGAGACCACGATGAAATCGTCGGGGACCCAGGTGCCGGTGACCGTGACACGCTGGCCGACGAGCGGCTCGGGCACGTACTCACCGGGCGCTGCGACCTCGGCGAGCGGCTGCACTTCTTCGGTCGCCCCGGGCGGGGTCGGATCCGTCAGCAGCGCCCGGCCCAGCTGCCATTGGCCGAGCCAGGCGAAGACGCCGGCGACCACGAGGCACAGTGCGAGCAGCGCGATCCAGCGCGGCCTGAGCATGACCTCGCGCAGGGTCGGCGGGAAGACCTCCGGCGGAGCGTCGAGCGGAGCGGCGTCCGAAGTGCTCATCCCGCGTCGTACGGGGCGACCACGACATCGACCCGCTGGAACTCCTTGAGGTCGGAGTACCCCGTGGTCGCCATCGACTTCTTCAGTGCTCCGATGAGGTTCGCGGTGCCGTCCGCGACGGGGGCGGGACCGTACAGCACGGACTCGAGGGTCGTCACCTGGTCCACGCGCACGCGGCGTCCGCGCGGCAGCTTCGGGTGGTGGGACTCCGGCCCCCAGTGGTAGCCGCGGCCGGGAGCGTCGGTCGCCCGCGACAGCGCGACACCGAGCATGACGGCATCCGCCCCCATCGCCAGCGCCTTCACGATGTCGCCCGAGGTCCCCACGCCGCCGTCGGCGATCACGTGCACGTAGCGCCCGCCCGACTCGTCGAGGTAATCGCGACGGGCGCCCGCGACGTCCGAGACGGCGGTGGCCATCGGCGCGTGGATGCCGAGGGTGGCGCGCGTGGTCGAGGCGGCGCCGCCGCCGAAGCCGACGAGCACCCCGGCCGCGCCGGTGCGCATGAGGTGCAGCGCCGCCGTGTAGGTCGACGCGCCGCCGACGATGACCGGAACGTCGAGGTCGTAGATGAACTTCTTGAGGTTCAGCGGCTGGTCGACCGACGAGACGTGTTCGGCCGAGACCGTCGTGCCGCGGATCACGAAGAGGTCGACGCCGGCCGCGACCACGGTCTCGTAGAGCTCCTGCGTGCGCTGGGGCGTGAGCGACCCGGCGACGGTGACCCCGCCCGCGCGGATCTCGGCCAGCCGGTCGCGCACGAGCTCGGGCTTGATCGGCTCGGCGTAGAGCTCCTGCATCCGGCGCGTCGCCGTCGCGTCGTCGAGCCCGGCGATCTCGGCAAGGTGCGGCTCGGGGTCTTCGTACCGGGTCCACAGCCCCTCGAGATCGAGCACACCCAGACCGCCGAGCTGTCCGAGCATGATGGCGGTCGTGGGGCTCACGACCGAGTCCATCGGCGCCCCGAGCACGGGGATCGCGAACTGGAACGCGTCGATCGTCCAGGCCGTGGACACGTCCTCGGGATTGCGCGTGCGCCGAGACGGCACGACCGCGATGTCGTCGAACGTGTAGGCCCGACGCGCGCGCTTCGCGCGACCGATCTCGATCTCCATGCTCACGTCATCAGCCTACCCGGGAGCCCACGCGGGACGCGGGTCAGCGGCTCACCACGGCTCGCCGACGCGGGGAGCCTCGGCGAGCACCATCTGCATGCTCAGCGGGAAGCACTCGTCGAACAGCTCCGTCATGCCGGCGTCCTTGCCGTACTCCTCGGTCATGCGAAGCCCCACCATCGTGTTGATGAGCATGCCCATCGCCAGGAACTTGCGCGCTTCCTCGGCGTCGAAGCCCGCTTCCTCGCGGAGGAAGTGCCACACGCGCGCGAAACCCGCGCGGGCCGCGGGTCCGATGACCGGGTGCGCGCCGAGGAGGAACGCGTGCGAGAGGATCTGGTGGAGCCCCCGCACTTCGAGCAGGGTGAGGTAGGTCTGCCCCATCCGCTCACGGCGCTCGTCCATGTCCCCGAGTCCGGGAGAGCTGCGGAAAGCCGCCAGCAGTCGCTCGAGCGCGTCGCTCAACGCCGCGAGGAACAGATTCTCCTTCGTGCCGAACAGTCGGACGACATAGGGCTGTGAGACGGATGCCGCACGGGCGACATCGTCGGTGGTGGTCCCGACGTATCCCTTGGCGCCGAAGACGGCGATCGCCGCTTCGACGATCTGCTCCCGCCGCTCGTCGGAGCTCATCCGCCCCTTGATCTCGGCAGCGGCGTCCCGGTCATCGATCCTGTTCGCACTCACGCTTGACATGTTATCAGTCGATTACTACAGTGGTCATAATCTAGTAATCATCCGATTACAACTTCCTTCGAAAGGCGTCCGCCGTGACTCTCGTCTCTCCTCCTGCGACACGTCGGCGGGCCTTCGGCCTCGTGGTGCTCGCCGCATCCCTTCCGATGTTCATGGCGACTCTCGACAACCTCGTCATGACGAATGCCCTCCCGGTCCTGCACGAACGGCTGGGCGCCTCGGTCGAGGAGCTCCAGTGGTTCGTCAACGCCTACACCCTCTCGTTCGCGAGCATGATCCTCGTCGCCGCCGCGCTCGGCGACCGCTTCGGCCGCCGCACCGTCTTCATGATCGGCATCGCGATCTTCGGCGTCGGCTCCGTGCTCGCCGCGTTGAGCACGGATCCCGCGCAGCTGATCGGAGCCCGCGCGCTGCAGGGGTTCGGCGCCGCCGGAGTGCTGCCGCTGTCGCTCGCCCTCATCTCGGGCGGGGTCGCCCCTGAACGGCGGCCGCTCGCGATCGGGATCTGGGGGGGGATCTCCGGCCTCGGCGTCGCCGTCGGGCCGCTGGTCGGAGGTGCGGTCATGGAGGGATGGAGCTGGCAGGCGATCTTCTGGATCAACGTGCCGGTCGCCCTCATCGCCATCCCCCTCGCCTTCTTCGTGCTGAACAACGACTTCGGTCAGCGGGCGCGCATCGACGTCGTGGGCGCGGTTCTCGCCGGAGCCGCCGTGCTGGGACTCGTGCACGCCATCGTGCGGGGGAACGACGACGGCTGGGACTCGGTGGGGGTGATCGCCGAGATCGTCGGCGCCGTCCTGCTGCTCGCGGTGTTCCTCGTGTGGCAGGCACGGGCCAAGGCGCCGCTCATCCCCCTGCGCCTGTTCGCCGACCGCTCGTTCTCGGTGACGAACGTCGTGGGCTTCGCCTTCAGCTTCGGCACGTTCGGAGCAGTCTTCATCCTGATCCAGTACATGCAGGTGGTGCAGGGCGCGACCCCGCTCGAAGCCGCGGTGCAGACCACCCCGTGGACCCTCGCTCCGATGTTCGTCGCACCTCTCGCGGGCATCGTCGCACCGCGGGTGGGAACGCGCGTGCTCATGGTGCTGGGGCTGGGCCTGCAGTCGGTCGCGCTGTTCTGGATCGCGATCACGATGTCGGCCGATCTGCCCTACGCCCAGCTCGTGGCACCGTTCATCATGGCCGGCGTCGGGATGGGGCTGGTCTTCGCGCCGTCCGCCACGGCACTGCTCGCGACCCTCGGCGTCCTCGACCACGCCAAGGCGTCCGGGGTCAACTCGACGGTGCGCGAGATCGGGCTGGCGCTGGGCACCGCCGCGATGACCGCGATCTTCGTGGGTGCCGGCGGCGAGCTGAGCCCCGACCTCTATGTGGACGCGGCTCGCCCCGCGGTGCTCGTGGGTGCAGCGGTGCTGCTCGTCGGAATGGTCGTCGCACTGTGGCTGCCGTCGGGTCGGTCGTCCACGGTGGCGTCGGCCGAGGACGAGACGGATGCCGCGAGCGCAGCATCCGCCTCCACCGACCCCGAGCTCGTCGGAGCCTGACGCGCCGGCGAGCGTCTGCGCATCGGGTGCTCGGCGCACGCGGATTCGCGCACGACGGTCAGCGCGTGCGGACCACCCGCTTCTCGTCCCACACCGCAGCGTCGGACTCGTCGACCTCTCCGCCGGCGCCGAACACGAGGAACCGGTCGAACGACCGCGCGAACCAGCGATCGTGAGTGACGGCCAGCACCGTGCCCTCGAACCGATCGAGCGCCGCCTCGAGGGCCTCGGCAGACGCGAGGTCGAGGTTGTCGGTCGGCTCGTCCAGCAGCAGGAGGGTCGTGCCCGACAGCTCGAGCAGGAGGATCTGGAACCTCGCCTGCTGCCCACCGGAGAGCGTCTCGAAGCTCTGCTGCGCCTGGCCGACGAGGCCGTAGCGATCCAGGGCCGAGCTGGCGGCATCCCTCGGCATCCCGGGCCGGTTCTCGTCGCCACGATGCAGCAGCTCGAGCAGCGTCCGCCCGACGAACTCGGGGTGCCGATGGGTCTGTGCGAACCAGCCCGGAACCACACGAGCGCCCAGGATGCCGCGGCCGGTGTGAGCGACCTGATCCAGCTTCGCGCCCGCCGAAGGCACGTGCCCGAGGCGTGCGTCGGGATCGGTGCCGCCGCGTGCGAGCAGGCGCAGGAAGTGCGACTTGCCGGAGCCGTTGGACCCCAGCACCGCGACGCGGTCCCCGAACCAGACCTCGAGATCGAACGGCTTCATCAGACCGGTGAGTTCGAGGCGCTCCGCGATCACGGCGCGCTTGCCGGTGCGCGCTCCACGCAGTCGCAGCTGCAGATCCTGCTCGGCCGGGCGCTCCTGCGGCGGACTGGCCTCCTCGAACCTCGACAGGCGGGTGAGTGCGGCCTGGTAGCGCGACGCGAAGCCGTCGTTCGCCGCGGCCTTCACCTTCATCGCGGCGACGAGTGCCTTGAGCTTCTCGTGCTGCTCGTCCCAGCGGCGTCGCAGCTCGTCGAGCCGGTCCATCCGATCGGCGCGGGCCCGGTAGTAGGTGGAGAAGCCGCCGCCGTGCACCCAGGCCGTGCTTCCTGCCGCGCCGGTCTCCAGTGTGACGATGCGGTCGGCGCCGCGGGCGAGCAGTTCCCGATCGTGCGAGACGAGCAACACGGTCTTGGGTGTCGCGCGCAGCTGCTCTTCGAGCCACCGCTTGCCGGGAACGTCGAGGTAGTTGTCGGGCTCATCCAGCAGCAGCACGTCATCGGGTCCGCGCAGCAGGGCCTCCAGCACAAGGCGCTTCTGCTCGCCGCCGGACAGCGTCGCCAGTTCACGGAAACGGGGCCGTTCGAAGGGGACGCCGAGCGCGGCAACGGTGCACTGGTCCCAGACCGTCTCGTGCTCGTAGCCGCCGGCATCCGCGTAGTCGGCGAGCGCGGTGGCGTAGCGCAGCTGCGCGTCGAGGTCGTCGTTCTCGATGATCGCGGCCTCGGCGGCCTCCAGCTCGATCGCGGCGTCGTGGATGCGGCGCGGCGCGACCTCGATGAGCAGCTCGTGAACCGTGGCGCCCGGCCGCCCGTGGCCGACGAACTGGTCCATGACGCCGAGCGCGCCGCCGATCGTCACCGCTCCCCCGTGCGCCGGCTCGTCACCGCGGATGATCCGCAGCAGAGTCGTCTTGCCGGCGCCGTTCGCCCCGATCAGTGCCGTCGTCGAACCCTCGCCGACGCGGAACGAGACCTCGTCCAGCAGGGGCCTGCCGTCGGGCAGGCCGTAGGAGACCTGACTGATGTCGATGTAGCCCATGGCCGTGTGCGCCCTCGTGCGGCCGCGTGTGCCGCGGCATCCGTCGACGCATGGCGTCGGCCCGCGGGTGGCGAGCCGACCAGACTACCCCAGCCGCTCAGGCGACCGAGTAGCGTCCCGATGCGACGGCCCGCGCGCGGGCCTTCGCAGCCTCCTCCTCGCGGTTCTTCGGCGGCGTGACGGCCACGAGGTCCTGCAGCAGGTGACCGGTGATGTGCGCGATCTCGTGCACGGCCCGGTCGAAGGCCTCCTGGTTGGCCTTGGAGGGCTTGGTGGTGCCCGCGATCTTGCGGACGTACTGCAGCGCGGCGGCGTCGATCTCGTCGTTGGTCGCGGCGGGCTCGAAGTTGTGAAGGGTATGGATGTTCCGGCACATGGCGACAACGGTACGCCCGGCTCGCGTTGCGAGGAAGTCAGTCGCCCCTGCCGCGCAGCACCCTGGTCAGCGGCCCGTCGAAGAAGAACAGCAGGAACGCCACCGATCCGACGAACGGGGCGATGACCACGACGAGCCCCGAGATCAGGAGCGCGCTGAGGGCGCCCCGTCCGTAGCCGCGCGCGTCGTCGTCGCTCAGGTCGGGGAGCATCGTCGCGCGGTGGCCCACCGCCCACATCCACTGCAGCCAGCTGAACAGGATCGCCAGGAAGAAGGTCACCGGCATGAGCAGCCGCCCCGCCAGCCAGTCGGAGTACTCCGTGGTCAGGCTGGTCGCGAAGGGCACCAGAACGATGAACAGCAGTCGGGCGTTGTTCAGCCAGACAAGCGTCGCGTCCACGCGGGCCACGTGCTCGAACTGCTGCACGTGCGTCATCCACAGCAGGCACAGCAGCAGGAAGCTGAGCGCGAAGTTGAGGAACAGCGGCCACATGCCGGCCAGCGCCGCCCACATCTCGGCATCCGAATCGATGTCGCCGATCGCGTAGGTCGTCAGGTCCAGCACGAGCAGTGTCGCCGCGATCGCGAAGACGCCGTCGGTGAAGGCCTCGAGCCTGCTCGTGCCCTGCGTCGCGGCGGGATGAGTGCGCTGCCTGATCACCCGCCCAGCGTACTGAGGGGCACGCGGTTCGCGAACCTCGCAGGATCGCGCGAACTTCGCACGATTCGTGCGAAAACCTGCGAGGTTCGCGCGATTCTGCGAAGTACGCGTGGGGATGCCGCCCGCCGTGGCTCGGCGACCGTCCGCGCTCAGCCAGCAAGGTGCAATCCTGCGGCGAGCGCGCGCCTGATCCGGCGCTCGACCGCCGGCCAGTCGTGCACGACCTGGCCGTAGCTGACCCGGAGCACGGTGTAGCCACGGAGGCGCAGCTCAGCGTCGTGCGCGATGTCCTTCGCGCGCTGCGCACTCGAGGAGTGATGCTCGTAGCCGTCGATCTGCAGGACGAGCCGGTCGCCGACGAGCAGGTCCACCGGTCGTCCCGCGAGAACCACCTGTTGCCGCACACGGACCCCCCACCGACGCAGCGGTGTGGCGACGAGGGTTTCGAGTCCGGAGTCCGACAGCCCGGTCACGGCTTCGGCCAGCTCACGGGCACGGCGACTGGTCCAGCGCACCCCGCGGAGCGCCTCGCCGGCCAGTGCTTCTGTGCGTGCCGCCGATTCCCACAGCACGAGGGCGGTGTCGAAGGGCAGGCATACCGCGATCTGGGCGAGCGCATCCTCGACGGTCGCCGTGAGACGACGCTCGCTCGGCACGATCGGCTTCGTCCAGTGCAGGACTCCCGGCCATCCTTCCGGCAGGTACGCTGACGCGGAGCCCGGGAGGACATGCAGATGCAGATGCTGGTCGACGTCGTGCGGCATCCACCAGCCGCGTGCGCGCGCCAGCGACACGCACGACACTCTGCCCCCCGCTTCGGCGGCGGTCACCAGATCCGCGCGGGCACCGCTGAGCGCGACCCACGCCCGACGGATCATGCGCGCCTCACCCGCGCGGACAAGGGTGCGCAGGGCCCCGATCGCGAAGCCGGCGCGAAGCACCTCATCCCGTCGCGCAATGCCGTCCCGCGCGGACAGCCAGTCGTGCAGCGCCCTGTTCACCCACCCAGCCTGGGGGCGCCTTCACCGCTCGCCGAGCCGGGCATACGGCATCCGTGGATCACGCGCGCACGAGCCGATGTGTGGAGGAGGCGAGCGCACCGCCTCTGCAGGTCATGAAGTTCGCAGGATCGCGCGAAAGTCGCGGGATTCCTGCGAGATCGTGCGAACTCGGCGCGATTCTGCGAGTTCCGTCAGCGCGATGGATGCCGCCGGCCCGGCTCAGCGCTTGTAGTTCGGCGCCTCGACCACGATCTGCACGTCGTGCGGGTGCGATTCCTTCAGGCCGGCGGCCGTGATGCGCACGAACTTGCCCTTGGCCTTCAGCTCGTCGATCGTGCGGGCGCCGACGTAGAACATCGACTGGCGCAGCCCTCCGACCAGCTGGTAGGCGACGGCGGAGACGGGGCCGCGGTAGGCGACCTGGCCCTCGATGCCCTCCGGGATCAGCTTGTCGTCGGTCGGGACGTCCGCCTGGAAGTAGCGGTCCTTCGAGTACGAGGTCTTCTTGCCGCGGGTCTGCAGCGCGCCGAGTGAGCCCATGCCGCGGTACTGCTTGAACTGCTTGCCGCCCTGGAAGACGATCTCTCCGGGCGACTCGTCGGTTCCGGCCAGCAGCGAGCCGAGCATGACGGTGTCGGCGCCGGCGACGAGGGCCTTCGCGATGTCGCCTGAGTACTGCAGTCCGCCGTCGGCGATGACCGGGATGCCGGCCTCCCGCGCCGCGAGGGAGGCTTCGTACACGGCGGTCACCTGCGGCACGCCGACGCCCGCGACGATGCGCGTGGTGCAGATCGATCCCGGCCCGACACCCACCTTGACGGCATCCACGCCCGCGTCGATGAGCGCCTGCGCGCCCTCCCGCGTCGCGACGTTGCCGCCGATGATGTCGATGTGCTCGAACGAGGCGTCGGCCTTCAGCCGGCGGACGATGTCGATGACGCCGGCCGACTGGCCGTTCGCGGTGTCGACCACGAGAACATCAACTCCGGCGTCGCGCAGGGCCTCGGCGCGCTCCCACGCATCGCCGAAGAAGCCGATCGCCGCGCCCACGCGCAGGCGACCCTGCTCGTCCTTCGTGGCCAGCGGATACTTCTCGCTCTTGTCGAAGTCCTTGACCGTGATGAGCCCGGCGAGCCTGCCGTCGTCGTCGATGAGCGGCAGCTTCTCGACGCGGTGCTTGGCGAAGATCGCGATGACGTCGTTCGCGCCGATGCCGACGTGTGCGGTGACCAGACCCTCGCTTGTCATGACGTCCTTGACGAGGGTGCTCGATCGCTCGAAGCCCGACACGAAGCGCATGTCGCGGTTGGTGACGATGCCGACCAGACGGCCGTCGGCGTCGATGACCGGCAGGCCCGAGATGCGGAACTGCGCGCACAGCGCCTCGACCTCGTCGATCGTGGCGTCGGGCGTGGTGGTGATCGGGTTGGAGATCATGCCCGACTCGCTGCGCTTGACCCGGTCGACCTGCGACGCCTGCTCCTGGATGGAGAGATTGCGGTGCAGGATGCCGAGGCCCCCCTCCCTGGCGACCGCGATCGCCATGCGGGCCTCGGTGACGGTGTCCATCGCGCTGGAGACGAGCGGGGTGGCGACGGTGATCCGCCGGGTCACCCGGGAGGACGTGTCGGCCTCGCTCGGGATGACGTCGGTATGCCCGGGCAGCAGGAGAACATCGTCATAGGTGAGTCCGACGAAGCCGAAGGGGTCGTGGTTCTGCATGGGTTCTCCTGCGCGTGGCTCGCGCGCTGATCGAAGTGGACGACGGCGGCCGGTGCGCACGGGAACGCGCCGTACTCGATTCTAAGCGAGCGGGCGCTCGTTTCATTCCGCGAAGCTGACCGGTGGCCCGCGGGATTCCGCGGCCGCAGCGCGGGCGGGCGCCGCGCCCGGAGCCGGTACTTCGCACAAGAGTGTTGTAGGTGAAACAAGATCGACACATTACGCTCGTACCGTCGTTGATCAGCGCCGTGGCGACCCGAGCCCTCGGCGCGCGGCGGCGGACCTGGAGGTTTTGTGAGTCCTACGACTCTGCGCGTTCGGCGGGTACAGCCTTGGCTGGTCGTCGTGATCGGCACGCTGCTCGCGGCGGCGATGGTTTTCCTGTCCAGCCCGGGCGCCTATGCGTCCGCCCCCGACACCCCTGGCGGTGATCAAGAGGCGACCGACTACTACTTCGGCGGTGTCATCACGTTCGAGGACAAAGGCGTTCCCGACGTGACAGTGAAGGTCGAAGGCAACGGCTTCGAGGCCGAGACCGTCACCAACACCGACGGACAGTGGCGGCTCTACGTGCCCGAGAAGGAGAAGTACACCCTCACGGTCGACGAGTCCACCCTTCCCGAGGGCGTGATCGTCGACGGGGAGTCCGCCTCTCAGGAGGTGGAGTTCGGGCTCACCGGGTCGAAGATCGTGAACCTGTTCCTCGGCGAGGGCGAACGGGTGACGCAGTCCTTCTTCGATCAGCTCCTCGTGCGCCTGATCAACGGCCTCAACTTCGGTCTGCTGCTGGCGCTGGCGGCGATGGGCGCGTCGCTCATCTACGGCACGACGGGCCTGTCGAACTTCGCACACGGCGAGATGGTGACGTGGGGCGCTCTGATGGCTCTCGTGTTCACCTCCTTCTGGGCGCTGCCGTTCTGGGTCGGCATCATCCTCGCGGTGGTCATGGGCGGTGTGCTCGGCCTGGCGCTGGATGCGGGCCTGTGGAGACCCTTGAGACGAAGAGGGCTCGGGGTGGTCCAGCTGATGATCGTCAGCATCGGCCTCTCGCTCGCCCTGCGCTACACGTACCAGTTCTTCATCGGCGGCAAGACCTACCAGCTGCCCGGTGCGAGTCCCGCGCCGATCCAGTTCGGTCCGATCTCGCTGTCGTACATCGACCTCATCAGCATGGGGGTGAGCATCGTCGTGATCCTCGCGGTCGCCTACTTCCTGCTGGGCACCCGCATCGGCAAGGCCACGCGAGCGATCTCCGACAACCCGCAGCTGGCGTCGGCCTCCGGCATCAACGTCGACCGGGTCATCCGGATCGTCTGGATCCTCGCGGGCGTGCTGGCGGCTCTCTCCGGCATCCTGTGGGCGTACTTCCGCCCCGGCGTCAAATGGGACATGGGCACGCAGATGCTGCTGCTGATCTTCGCTGCGATCACCCTCGGCGGTCTCGGAACGGCGTTCGGGGCGCTGCTGGGCGCGCTCATCGTGGGAGTCGTCGTCGAGGTCTCGACCCTCTGGATCCCGTCCGACCTGAAGTACGCCGGTGCGCTGGTCGTGCTGATCCTCATCCTGCTCGTCAGACCTCAGGGCTTGCTCGGTCGCAAAGAAAGATTGGGGTAGCGGCCATGGATTGGGGAGCAATTCTCTCGAACACGCTCAGCTACATCCTGAGCCCGGTCACGATCGCCTACGCGCTCGCGGCGACCGGCCTTGCCGTGCACTTCGGCTACGCCGGACTGCTCAACTTCGGTATGGCCGGCTTCATGGCCCTCGGCGGATACGGCTACGCGATCTCGGTGCTGAGCTTCGGCATCCCGTGGTGGCTCGCGATGATCATCGGCCTGGCCGCCGCCGCTCTGTTCGCGCTGATCCTCGGCATCCCGACCCTGAGGCTGCGGGCCGACTATCTGGCCATCGTGACGATCGCCGCCGCGGAGATCGTCCGCCTGATGTTCACGACGCAGGTCTTCGACGACTTCACCAACTCGGCCGACGGCCTGGGCGGCTACCACGCGGGCTTCCGCGCGGCGAACCCCTTCCCGCCCGGCACCTACGGGTTCGGCCCGTGGGAGTCGAACGAGACGGTCCTGTGGACGCGCGTGTTCGGCCTGGCGATGCTCGCCCTGGCGATCCTGCTGGTCTGGTCGCTCATGCGCAGCCCGTGGGGGCGCGTGCTCAAGGGCATCCGTGAGGACGAGGACGCCGTGCGCGCGCTCGGCAAGAACGTCTTCGCCTACAAGATGCAGGCCCTGGTGGTCGGTGGCGCGATCGGCGCGATGGGCGGCATCGTCTACGTGCTGCCCTCGGCCGTGGTGCCCTCGAGCTACACGACGTCGCTGACGTTCTTCCTGTGGACCATCCTGCTGCTGGGCGGTGCGGCGACCGTGTTCGGCCCGACCCTCGGCGCGGTCATCTTCTGGGTGGTGATCGCGTTCCTGGGCAACCTGCTTCCGGAACTCGCGGATGCCGGCATCCTGCCGATGACCTCGATCCAGGCCGGCACACTGCGCTACATCCTGGTCGGCGTCGCCCTCATGGTCCTCGTGATCTTCAGGCCGCAGGGCATCCTCGGCGACAAGAGGGAGATGACCTTTGTCAAATAACAGCGCATCGAGCAACAGCGCCTCGAGCAACAGCGCCTCGAGCAACAGCGCCGACCGCGACTACGGCTCGGCCGAGACGACGCCCACCACGGGCAGCGTCCGCAGACCGAAGACCGGGGGCCTGGCCAAGGGCGAGGCCGCACCCGGCGTCGCCAAGGTCGACCCGATCATGGTCGTGGACAACGTGACCCGCCGCTTCGGAGGTCTCACGGCCGTCGACGTCGAGCACCTCGAGATCCCCCGCGGGGCGATCACCGCTCTGATCGGGCCGAACGGTGCAGGCAAGACCACGCTGTTCAACCTCCTCTGCGGCTTCGACAAGCCCAACAGCGGGACGTGGTCGTACGACGGAAACTCGCTGGCCGGCATCCCGGCGTTCAAGGTCGCGCGCATGGGCCAGGTCCGCACCTTCCAGCTGACGAAGGCCCTGTCGCTGCTCACCGTCCTCGAGAACATGAAGCTCGGAGCGGCCAAGCAGCGGGGTGAGAAGTTCTGGACGAGCTTCATCCCCGCGTTCTGGCGCGCGCAGGACACCGGGATCGAAGAGAAGGCGCGGGTGCTGCTCAAGCGGTTCAAGCTCGACGCCAAGGAGAAGGACTTCGCCGCCTCCCTGTCGGGCGGTCAGCGCAAGCTCCTCGAGATGGCCCGTGCCCTCATGAGCGACCCGGCTCTGGTGATGCTCGACGAGCCGATGGCCGGCGTCAACCCGGCGCTGACGGAGTCGCTGCTGGATCACATCCTCGACCTCAAGGAGTACGGCATGACCGTGCTCTTCGTCGAGCACGACATGCACATGGTCCGTCACATCGCCGATTGGGTGGTCGTCATGGCCGAGGGCCGCGTCGTCGCGGAGGGCCCGCCCGAGACCGTCATGCATGAGAAGGCCGTCATCGACGCCTACCTCGGCAGTCACCAGGACGTCGACCTCGGCGTCATCACCGGCCGCTACGACGGCGAGCTCGACGACGAGGCCAAGGAGCTTCTCGCGGAGATTCACGCGGTCGAAGAGGCGGACGTCGCCGAGGCCGAGAAGGAGAACAAGTGAGCGACCCTTCGACAAGCCCGGACGCCCAGGCGGTGCCCGCGGGGCCGGCGGCTCCGGCGATGGACATGAGCCACGCCGGCGAGCGCTCGGTCGCCAAGACCGACGCCGTCGTCGTGGAGGTCAGCGACCTCGTGGCCGGGTACCTGCCCGGTGTCAACATCCTCAACAGCACGAACCTGATCGCCCGCCAGGGTGAGCTCATCGGCATCATCGGCCCCAACGGCGCCGGCAAGTCGACACTGCTCAAGGCGATCTTCGGGCTGGTCAAGGTGCGCGGCGGTGAGATCACCGTCAAGGGCGAGAGCATCGTCGGTCTCAAGGCCGACAAGCTGGTCAAGCGCGGCGTCGCCTTCGTGCCGCAGACCAACAACGTGTTCCCGTCGCTGTCGATCGAGGAGAACCTCCAGATGGGGCTCTTCCAGAACCCCAAGATCTACAACGAGCGCCTGGAGTTCGTCACCGGCATCTTCGCCGAGCTGGGCAAGCGCCTCAAGCAGCGCGCAGGGTCGCTCTCGGGCGGCGAGCGCCAGATGGTCGCGATGTCGCGCGCCCTCATGATGGACCCGTCTGTGCTGCTGCTCGACGAGCCGTCCGCGGGTCTGTCGCCTGTGCGCCAGGACGACGCGTTCATCCGCGTCTCCGACATCAACAAGGCCGGCGTGACCACGATCATGGTCGAGCAGAATGCGCGGCGCTGCCTGCAGATCTGCGACCGCGGGTACGTGCTCGATCAGGGCCGCGATGCCTACGAGGGCACGGGCCGCGAGCTGCTGAACGACCCGAAGGTCATCGGACTGTACCTGGGCACGCTCGGCTCCGACGGGGCCTGACGCCCGAAGACCACGACGAGCGGATGCCGGCCTGCCGGCATCCGCTCGTCTTTTTGCACGGCCACGCGCAACCCGCCTTCTCGCGCACCGGCGAACCGGGCACGGCAAAGGCCCCGGATCGCTCCGGGGCCTTCGCTGACGTACGCGTCAGTTAGTTGATGCGCTTGTGCATGTTGTCGGCGCCGTACTGGAAGATGCCGATCGTGGCCTCCGTCGGGTCGCCCGCGTCGTCGAACGCGACGCCACCGGAGTAGCCGTCGTAGTCCGCGACGCCGCCGCCGTTGATGATCTCGGCGCAGTCGGCGTACGACTCGCACTTCTCGCCGTCACCGGAGCCGCCCGAGACTTCCTGCAGCTTCTCGGCGATGTCGGCGGGGTCGGTCGAACCGGCCGCCAGCGAAGCGAGCGCGAGCAGGACGACCGCGTCGTAGGACTCTGCGGAGTACGAGTAGTCCTCGAGCTCGGCGTTGCCCTCAGCGGTCCAGGCGTCGTTCAGACGCTGCTGGAAGTCGTCCGCGAGCACGGGTCCGGGCGTGGTGCCCTTCGCGCCCTCGAGGCTGACTCCCACATCGGTGCCCCACTGCTTGAGGTTTCCGTCGACCAGGTAGAAGTTCTCGGCCGACTGACCGGCGTTGACGAACAGCGGCGCGATGGTCGCGAACTGGTCGAACGTGATCAGCACGATCGCGTCGGGGTTGGCCGCCGTGATCGTCGCGACCTGCGCGTCGAACGAGGTGTCGCCGTCGTTGTAGGAGGCGTCGGCCACGACGGTGCCGCCGCTGGCCTCGAAGACCTCCTTGACCACGCCGTACAGGCCGGTGCCGTAGGCGTCGTTCTGGTAGATGATGCCGATGTTCTTGTGGCCGTCCTCGGCGATCAGGTTGCCGAGCACTTCGCCCTGCAGCAGGTCGCTGGGCGCGGTGCGCCAGTACAGGCCGTTGTCGTCCCACGTGGTGAAGTCGGGCGACGTGTTGGCCGGCGAGAACGTGATGATGCCCTCGGAGACGTTGCTGTCCAGGAACAGCTTGGTGACACCGGACGAGGCGGCACCGATCATGGCCGAGACGCCTTCGCTCTGCAGCTTGGGGACGGTGGTCTCGAACGCCTTGTTGTCGGCGTCACCGGAGTCGCCGAAGGTGGCGTCGACGGTCACACCGGCTGCGGCCTCGTTGACCTCGTTGACGGCGAGCTGGACACCGGCCTCCTCGGGCGGGCCGAGGAAGGCGAGGCTGCCGGTCTGGGGCAGGACGGTTCCGATCTTGAGGGTGAGATCCTCAGCAGCGGGCGCGGCCGAATCCGAAGGCTCGGCGGTGCCGCCGCCACCGGCGCAGCCGGCGAGGACGAGGGCGCTGACGCCGGCGATGGCGAGGCCGCCGATCACCGTCCGCACGCGCGAACGGGAGGCAGTGCCTCGGGAGAAGACGCTCATGTTGCTCCTTGCTGTGAATGAACGCGGTCCGACTCGGGCGCCGGACCAGTTCCCCTAAACCTAACGGCGGACGGGTCTCGGCAATGTTGCCGTTCGTTAACGATGTGTAACGCGGTCAAATCGTTATGAACCGCGGTTTCACGCGGCGCGGGAGCGGATTCCGTCTCCTTCGAGCCGGAACATCCGCGGCGCCGGTAGGGTTGAGGCAGATGTCCTACCCCCCGGGGGTATCCGAACGGAAGGCCTTCCTCATGACGAAGAACGAATACCAGGTCACCGGTATGAGCTGCGGGCACTGCGAAGCCGCCGTGCGCGGCGAAGTGTCCAAGCTGACGGGCGTCGAACAGGTCGATGTGAGCGCGGCCGACGGCCGGCTCGTGATCACCGCGTCGCAGCCCCTGGCCGACGCCGACGTGCTCGCCGCCGTCGACGAGGCCGGGTACGAAGCGGTGCGCGTCTGATGGCGACCGCCCTGGCCTCCGGCAGCGGCGCGGGCGCCTTCCCCGCCCGGCTCGAGCTCGAGATCGGCGGCATGACGTGCGCGTCATGCGCGAACCGCATCGAGAAGAAGCTCAACCGGCTCGACGGAGTGACGGCGGCCGTCAACTACGCGACCGAGAAGGCCGTCGTCACCGCGCCTGCCGGGTACGACCCCGCCACGCTCATCGCCGAGGTCGAGAAGACCGGATACACCGCAGCTCTCCCCCAGCCCCTGGCATCCGACGCCGCCCTCCACGAGCACGGCGAGCCGGAGGATCGCGAGCTCACCTCGCTGCGCCAGCGGCTGATCGGCGCCGTCGTGCTGTCCGTGCCGGTGATCGCGATGTCGATGATCCCGGCGCTGCAGTTTCCGAACTGGCAGTGGCTGTCGCTGGCACTGGCGTCACCCGTCGTCATCTGGGGGGCGTGGCCGTTCCACCGTGCCGCGTGGCTGAATCTGCGCCACGGGGCGGCCACGATGGACACGCTCATCTCGATCGGCGTCTCCGCCGCCTACCTCTGGTCGCTCTACGCGCTGTTCTTCGGCGATGCCGGCATGTCCGGCATGACGGAGGTGTTCCAGTGGACGGTTCAGCCGGGCGACGGCGCAGGCAGCATCTACCTGGAGGTCGCCTCCGGGGTGACGATGTTCGTGCTGGCCGGCCGCTACTTCGAGGTGCGCTCGAAGCGCCGTGCCGGCGCGGCGCTGCGTGCGCTGCTGGAGCTCGGCGCGAAGGACGTCGCGGTGATCCGCGAGGGTGTCGAGGGCCGCATCCCGATCTCCGCGCTGCGGGTGGGCGAGGAGTTCGTCGTACGGCCCGGCGAGAAGATCGCGACCGACGGCGTCATCGTCTCGGGCTCCTCCGCGGTCGACGCCTCGATGGTCACGGGCGAGTCCGTGCCCGCCGAGGTGGCCGCCGGTGATGCCGTGGTGGGTGCGACGGTCAATGCGGGCGGGCGGCTCGTCATCCGCGCCACTCGCGTGGGGGACGACACGCAGCTCGCCCAGATGGCGCGGATGGTCGAGGAGGCGCAGTCCGGCAAGGCGAACGTGCAGCGCCTCGCCGACCGCATCTCCGGCGTCTTCGTGCCGATCGTGCTCGTGATCGCGGTCGTCACGCTGGTGACCTGGCTGCTGCTGGGCTTCCCCGCCGCCGCCGCGGTGACCGCGGCCGTCGCCGTGCTCATCATCGCCTGCCCCTGCGCCCTGGGGCTCGCCACCCCCACCGCGCTGCTGGTG
The DNA here is from genome assembly GCF_963524805.1 of uncultured Microbacterium sp. GTDB lineage: Bacteria > Actinomycetota > Actinomycetes > Actinomycetales > Microbacteriaceae > Microbacterium. Next base: position 132,227 of record NZ_CAURGG010000010.1, read on the forward strand.
GGCACCGGCCGGGGCGCCCAGCTCGGCATCCTGATCAAGGGCCCTGAAGTTCTGGAGTCCACCCGCACCGTCGACACGATCGTGCTCGACAAGACCGGCACCGTCACCTCCGGACGCATGACGCTGGTCGAGGTCATTCCCGCGACGCAGACGCCGGATGCCGCGGCCTCGTCGGCCGCGCGCGCCGACCTCCTGAGGCTGGCCGGCGCGCTCGAGGCGGCATCCGAGCACCCGATCGCCCGCGCGATCGCCCGTGCCGCGCAGGACGAGCTCGGCGACCTCCCGCCCGTGGAGTCCTTCGCTGCGACCGCCGGCATCGGAGTATCCGGCGTTGTCGACGGACACGCCGTGATCGTCGGGCGTGAGCAGCTGCTGGCCGACTGGGCGATCCCCCTCGGCCCCGGCCTGCTCGAGGCCACGCGGCGCGCGGAGGCCCGCGGCTCCGCCACCGTGCTGGTTGCGTGGGACGGCGAAGCCCGCGGCGTGCTGAGCGTCGCGGATCAGCTGAAGCCGACGAGCCGCGAAGCGGTCGACCAGCTGCGGGCACTGGGGCTGGACCCGGTCCTGCTGACCGGAGACAACGAGACGGTGGCCCGCCGCATCGCCGCCGAGGTGGGCATCGAGCGCGTGATCGCCGGAGTGCTGCCGCAGGGCAAGGTCGACGTGATCCGCGACCTTCAGGCCGAGGGCAGGGTCGTCGCGATGGTGGGCGACGGGGTCAACGACGCGGCCGCGCTCGCGCAGGCCGACCTGGGCCTTGCTATGGGGACGGGGACGGATGCCGCGATCGAGGCGTCGGACATCACCCTGGTGCGCGGCGACCTGCGCAGCGCGGCCGACGCGATCCGCCTCTCGCGGCGCACGTTCGGCACGATCCGCACCAACCTCTTCTGGGCTTTCGCGTACAACGTCGCGGCGATCCCGCTCGCGGCGCTGGGCCTGCTCAACCCGATGATCGCCGGCGCGGCGATGGCGTTCTCGAGCGTCTTCGTCGTCGGCAACAGCCTGCGCCTGCGCCGGTTCCGCTCGCTCACCCGCAAGGAGTCCTCATGACCGACACCGCCCTCACCGACACCGCCGCCGCTGACGGCACAGCGCACGCCGCCCACGGGTACATCACCGACAAGGAGAAGTACCTGAACCGCATGCGCCGGATCGAGGGTCAGGCGCGCGGCATCCATCGCATGGTCGAGGACGAGAAGTACTGCATCGACATCCTCACGCAGATCAGCGCGCTGACCAGCGCTCTGGAAGCTGTCGCGATCGGTCTGCTCGACGATCACCTGCGGCACTGCGTCGTCGATGCCGCCCGCCTGGGCGGAGACGAGGCCGACGCGAAGATCACCGAGGCCACCGCGGCGATCGCGCGGCTCGTGCGCTGAGCCGCGAGGGCTTCGCGGCGGGGACGGGCCTCGGCCTCAGGTCAGCTCGCCCACATCCGACACCCCGCGCGCGCTCCGGGCGTGCCGGACGGAGTCGACCGTGAGGATCGTCAGGGCGACCCACACCAGACCGAAGCCGACCCAGCGCGCCGGCGACATCTCCTCACCGAGCAGCCACGCGCCGATGATGAACTGCAGGATCGGAGCGACGAACTGCAGCATGCCCATCGTCGTCAGGCTCACCCGTCGGGCACCGGACGCGAACAGCAGCAGCGGAATGGCCGTCACGACACCCGCGAGACTGAGCAGCAGCGCGTGCAGCGCGCCGTTCTGTCCCATCTCCAACCCCGTGGTCGAGCCCACCACCACCAACAGCACGCACGCGACCGGCACCAGCCATGCGGACTCGAGCGTCAGGCCGCTGACGGCGTCGACGGAAGGCCCGATGCGCTTCTTGACGAACCCGTACAGACCGAACGAGAACGCGAGGCTGAGCGCGATCCACGGGAAGACGCCGTAGCCCACGATGATGACGCCCACCGCCGCCGCGGCGAGACCGAGGGCGACCCACTGGGTCACGCGCAGACGCTCGCGAAGCAGTAGCACGCCCAGCAGCACCGTGACGATCGGGTTCATGAAGTAGCCCAGGCTCGTCTCGATGATGTGCCCCGTGAGCGCGGCGAGGATGAAGACCTGCCAGTTGATGTAGATCAGACCGCCGGCGAGCGCCGTCCACATCAGCAGCCGCGGTTGCCGGATGATCGTGATCAGCCGCCCCCAGCCCCTCAGCACCGTCAGCAGGATGATGCAGAACGCCAGTGACAGCACGATCCGCCACGCGACGAGCTCGAACGGACCGATCGGCCGCAGCAGCAGGAAGTACAGCGGGAGGAAGCCCCAGAGGAAGTACGCGCCGAAGGCGTAGATCCCCCCCAGGGCCCGCTCGCGCGCCGGATCGCGCTTCTCGGATGCCGCGAAAGGGGTTTCGGTGCGGTCGCGGGTCACCCCTCCAGCGTACGTCGCGGCTGTTCCATCCAGACTCTGTCACCGGGGCTTCCGGCATCCGTCGACTGCCGTTGTGCGGCGTCATCCTGCCACGCACGCAGAAGGACCCGGATGCCGCAGCATCCGGGTCCTTCGTGTGAAGCGGTCCTAGCGGACGACGACCGCAAGGACGTCGCGTGCGGACAGGACGAGGAACTCGTCCGCCCCGAACTTGACCTCGGTGCCGCCGTACTTGCTGTAGAGCACGCGGTCGCCCACGGCGACGTCGAGCGGGACACGATTGCCGTTGTCGTCGATGCGACCGGGTCCGACCGCCACGACCTCGCCCTCCTGGGGCTTCTCCTTGGCGGTGTCCGGGATGACCAGGCCGCTGGCCGTGGTCTGCTCGGCCTCGACCTGGCGGATGACGATGCGGTCCTCGAGCGGCTTGATGGAAACCGACACGGTCTACCTCTGCTTTCCTTGAAACGTCAAGACTGATTAGCACCCTCCACCTGAGAGTGCTAATTCCAGTCTAGGCAAGCGCTGGCACTCATGCAACGTGAGTGCCAATGCATGACGGCCAATCCCACCATGTATCAGCGCGCCTTCCGACGACTCATCTCCTATACAAGCTCGGCCGCACGACGGCAAGGGGCAGGAATGGAATGGATGCTCCTCTTACGAAGGAGCGACTCGCGGTGATAGAAATATCACGGGGATGTAATGAACAGTTTCTTGGGGGAACTGGACCATGACAGTGATGTCGTATTTTCTTGCCGTCGACGTGGGAACAACTCGGACAGCGGCTTCTACGGCGCGCATGGCGCCGGACGGCTCGCTCGTCACGGCGGCCTTCGGCCTCGGGCGCGGCTCGGACAGCGCTCCGAGCGCGGTCTTCGCGGCAGAAGGCGAGTTGCTCTTCGGTGAGGCCGCAGAGCGTCGGGGGCTCGCCCAGCCGGATCGGCTCGTACGCGAGTTCAAGCGCCGGGTCGGCGATGACGTACCGATCCTGGCCGGCGATCAGCGGTTCGCTCCCGAGGATTTGTACGCGAGCATGGTCGCGTGGGTCGTTGCGGCCGTCGTCGAGCGCGAGGGCGCGCGGCCCACAGGCATCTCGGTCGCGATCCCTGTCACCTGGGGCGGCTACCGCGCGGGACTGGTGAGGGCAGCGCTCGCACAGCACATCCCCGGTGACGTGCAGCTGATCAGCGAACCCGAAGCGGCGGCGCGCCACTACGAGTCGACTTCGCCGCTCGAGCCCGGCCGTGCCTTGGCCGTCTACGACCTGGGCGGCGGAACGTTCGACGCGGTGATCCTCCGGACCGACTTGGATGGCGCCGTGCGCATCGTCGGAGAGCCACGCGGACTCGGTGACTTCGGGGGAGCGGATTTCGACGACATCGTACTGCGCCACACGATCTCCGCAGCCGGTCTTGCCGCGGCCGAGCTCAACGCCGACCCCGACAACCGCGTCGCACTCGGGACGCTTCGCCGCGAATGCATCGAGGCGAAGGAGGCCCTCTCGTTCGACGCGGAAGCCGTGGTTCCGCTCCTCGTGGGCGGGTCGCATAACACCGTGCGCCTCACGCGGTCCGAGTTCGAGGAGATGATCGAGCCGGGCGTGGAGCGAACGATCGACGTGCTGTCCGACGCGCTCGACGCCGCGGACGTCTCGGCCTCCGACCTTGATGCGATCCTGCTCACCGGCGGTTCCTCGCGAATTCCCCGCATCGCAGAGCTGCTCTCGGAGCGCTTCGACCGCCCGATCGCGATCGATGCCGACCCGAAGGCCATCGTCGCCATGGGCGCCGCCCGCGCGCTGGCCACCGCCCACGCCGAAGCGGTCAAGGCGCAGCTCGCGCTGCTTCCTGCTCCGCCGGCCGACGCCGTGGCAGTCCCGCTGGACCCGCCGGCATCCGCACAGGCCTTCCCACAGGGCACGGCCGCCGATCGTGCACAGCGCCGGTGGTTCCAGCGCGTTCCGGCGACCGCGGCGATGGCGGCGGGAGCTCTGGTACTCGCCGGAGGGATCGTGCTGGTCAGCGCAACCGGACTCGGCTCGAGTCCGGTCACCAACGCGCGGGCCGAAGACGACACGAAGTCCCTCGCATCCTGGCTGGGCGTCGCGCTCCTCGACAGTTCGCCGGCGGTGACCGATGAGGCTGTCGTCGCCGCCCCTCCCGCTCCGCCGGCTCCTCCCGAGTCGATTCAGCGCACTGACTACGGCGCGTCCGAGAGCTCTTCGCGAAACACCAATCCGCGCTCGCAGAGCGTCCAGAAAGCCGCCGAGGCGCCGCGGTCCACTACACCGACGGCCTCGACCGCTTCGGGCGGAGGCACCGGCAGCTCCCCCGGAGGGACGACGCCGGCCACGGGCACGACCGATCAGAACCCGACCGGCACCACTCCGACGAGCGATCCCTCGCCGTCTCCGTCGGCGACGGAGGCCCCGGCGCCCACGGAGACGGAGGCACCGGCGCCCACGGAGACGGAGGCACCGGCGCCCACCGAGACGTCGACACCGACGCCCACCGAGACCTCGGAGCCGACACCGGAAACGGTCACGGAGACGCCTGCGCCCGAGCCGACGTCGAGCGAGGAGCCTGTCCAGACTCCGGAGCCGACGCCTTCGCCGACCGAACCCGTCTGATCCGCTCAGCGATACGCATCATGTCAACGATTTCGACAACCCCCTCGGGGCCTGTGCGCGCCGACAATCTGTTCATCTGGGAGCGGCAGGGCCGGCCTGTGATGGATGCGATCGCCGCCCCCGACGCCGGCCCCGCGCGGGCTGTCGTGGTGGGCAACGCGGGTTCGGGCAAGTCGACGATGCTGCGTGAGCTGCACCGGCTGCTCGAGGACAATTCGGCGCACGCAAGCGTCCTGGCCGACTCGACTGATGTCGCACGCGTGCCGCGCTCCCATGTGCTGCTCGTCGATGACCTCCACCTCCTCGGCCGCGAGCAGATCGAAGGACTGCGCGTTCGCGCCGACGACCCGCAGTCCGCCCTGGTGGTGACCAGCCGCCCATTCCCACGGATCGAGGCGTTGGCCTCGATCACGCGCCGGCTCGAGCGCAGTCGTCCGACGATCGTGCTGGGCCATGTCTCGCGCTCGGACGTGCTCACCTATCTCGAAGAGGGCGACCGGGTGATCGCGAGTTCGTGCGTCGACGAGCTGCTCGAGCTCACCGGCGGGGTGTCGTGGCTCGTGTCGGAAGCGCTCGCGCTTCACGATACGCGCGACTGCGCAGACGACCGAGGGCACCGCGCGTTGACCCGTGCGATCGAGGATCGCATCGCGCACCGTCTCGATACCATCCCGTCGCCACTGCGTCACGACATCGAGGCACTGTGCGTGGCGCCCGGGCCGCAATCGCGCCCCCTGACCGAGCTCGACGACGTGATCGCGCAAGGATACGCCGAGGGACTGCTCGCCCATAATGGGCAGCCTGTTCCCCTCGTGCGCTCCGCAGTGCGAGCGACGATCCCGGTGGGGCGGCTGATCGACCTCAGCACGAGCCTGGCCGACGGGCTCGCGGGTTCGGCAGCCGAAGGCGATCCCGGCTATCGTGACTGGATCGGCGGCATCCACGATTCCGGGATCGGCGCGGCGCTGGTTGCTCACGCGGATCGGATGCTGGAGCAGGAGCCCGTCCGGGCGCTCGAGCTGTACGACGGTGCGCTGGAATGCGGCACCGACGGGGCAGGGATCGCGGGAAGGCGTGCGCAGGCTGCATGGTCGTCAGGGAGGCCCGAGCTGGCCGCGTCGATTCTCGACTCTGTTCCGCTCGGCGACGCGCTCAGCACATCCGCGCCCGTCGACTGCGACCGCATCGTTGACACGTCGGCGGCGATCTGGTCGCTGCGTGGTCTGATGCGCATGGGCCACGAGGTGTATCGGTCGGTCGCTCCGCACGGCGTGGACTCGCACGCGCGGGCGACGATCGCTGCGCTCGGCGCGGGCCATCCGATCGAATCCGACGGGCCCAGCCGTGGTCTTCCGTCGACGCTCGGTGTGGCGATGGAGCTGCTCGAGCGCGGTCTGCGCGCGACGGTCACCGACACGGCGGCGGATTCCGCGGTCGGGGATCTGGTGCGGGCTTCCGAGATGTACACCTCCTCGGGAAGCTCGGCTCCGATCCCGGAACTGCCTGCGGTGATCGCTGCGATCGTCGCGTTGAACGTCGGCGACCTGAATGTCGCCCACGCGGTGATCGAGGATGCGATCCGCGGTGAGCAAGGCGGTGAGTGGGCGCGCACCCGCCTGCTGCTGTGGCGCTCGTGGCTCGCCGTGCAGCGCTCGCGCCCGCAGGAGGCACGGGAAGCGCTGACGAAGGCTCTGGACTCGTCATCCTCGCTGTCAGCTCGCGATCGCCTCCTTGCGCAGGCGGTGCGGGTGACTCTGGCACGGCGATACGAGGATGCCGCCGCTTTGGCGGCCGTATGGGCCGAGGCGCGCGACAGTGTGCTGCACGTCGAGGCTGACCTGTTCGTCCTGCTGCCTCTCGCGGAGCTGATCACATCTGCTGTACGCAGGGACGACACCCCGCGCCTGCAGCCACATTTCGATCGCGCCATCCAGATCGTCGAACAACTGGGCCTGCCGCCGATCTGGTCGGTGCACCTGAGCTGGGCCGGCATCCAGCGCGGCATTCTGCGTGGCAGTCCCGAAGAACTGAAGCCGCACGCGCGGGCTCTCGTCGCCGCTTCGCGACACAGTCCGATGGCCGCCGTGATGGCGCAGGCCGGCCGGGTGTGGACGGCCACTCTGGGCGGCTCGGTGGATGCGGACGCGATCGAGGCCGCAGCACATGGGCTGGCTTCGGCCGGGCTCGGCTGGGACGGCGCGCGCCTGGCAGGTCACGGTGCGAGCCGGGTGCAGGACCGCAAGGTCGCCGCTCGGCTGCTTGCAGTCGCTCGTGAGCTGCACCCGGTGGAGGCGGTTCGCAAGCCCAGCCGACCCGAAGACGAATCGCGGTCGAGCACCGGAGGCCCCAAGAACGTCGTGCTGAGCGAGCGTGAGCTCGACGTCGCGCGGCTCGTTCTGCAGGGCAAGACGTACGCGGAGATCGGCGAGACGATCTTCATCTCGCCTCGAACCGCCGAGCACCACATCGCCCACATGCGTCGCCGTCTGGGTGCGACCTCTCGCTCCGATCTCCTCGCGCGATTGCGGGTAGTGGTCGACCGGTCCACCGCGGACGAGGATTCATCCCCTTCCGACGAGGGGACTCACGGCCCAACCCCCTAAAAAGATCCCAGGGCATCCGGGGGAACCCCCGATGCCTGACGGGGCACAACTGAATAACCTGAACATTACAAACTTCTAACCTGCGTGACTTTCATGTGTATTGACGCCGAGGAGAAAGCAAATGAGCACACCGGTAGCGACCGTCGCAGACGCGTTGATCTCCTTCATCTTGAGTCTTCTGAGAGACCCCGCCGCCGTCGAGGAGTTCGACGCGGCACCCAAGGCAGCACTGGCGCATAACGGCCTCGAGGACGCCTGCGTCGCAGACGTCCAGGCGGTCAAGCCGGTGATCGTCGACAATCCCACGGTGATCGTGAAGAACGTGAGCCCTCCGCCGCCACGCCACAACAACAACAACGACGACGACCCGGTCGTGCGCGAGATCAGCCGCATCGTGCACCAGTTCACTACGGTGGACGCCCGTTCGACCATCGTCGACCAGTCCGTGAACCAGAACATCTGGACCAATGGCGGCGACGTCACCCAGATCTTCGACCAGGACTCGGTCGTCGCCTCCGGCGATCACGCGGTGGCCGCGGGTGATGACGCCACAGTCGTGGACAGCGATGTCGATATCGACATCAGCGACGTCTCGATCGGCAACACGACGAACGACGGCAGTTTCAACGACAACACGGTCGAGGTCGTCGTGGAGGAGGACGAGCCGGTCATGGAGGATGCCGCCGTCGCAGCAGTCGAGGCCGGAGCAGCCGTCGAGGACGCAGTGGACGACGCCGTGGACACCGCGGTTGCCGCGGCACAGGATGCCACCGCAGTCGCGCAGAGCGTGGCGCCGGCCGAGGAGCAGGCCCCGGCGGAAGACCCGCTCGCAGCCGACCTCACGTCCACCGACTCTTACGAGGGCGACGACGGGTCGACCGCGGTGGTCGACGACTCCTACGTCGAAGAGCCGATCGAGGAGCAGTGACAACGGCCACGTGACCGACCAGGCGAATCCCCAGCCCAGTCCGACAGCGCAGCGCGGGATCACGGCGAAAGCCGTGGTCCCGTCGTCGGCGCCTCGCGAGGCACCGGCGCGCCCGCCCTTGAGCAGCCCGAATGCGGCACCGGTGCTGGTGAAGAAGACCCCGCCGTTCTCGGTGCGGATGAGCCAGCTCTTCTGGATCCTCAGCTTCGCGGTGGGCGGCTTCACCACCGTCTTCTTCTTCGTCATCCGCCAGGAGCAGCTGCCCCTGATCGCGGATCACGTGCGCCACGTCACCGAAGGACGCAGCGAAGACACCTATAAGACCGCCGCCGATATCGTCTACTGGATCGTGTTCGGGACGATGGTCGCGATCCTGTTGATCCAGATCACCCTGCTGGTGTCCTTCATGAGCCGACGACCGCTCATCCGCTGGTGGCAGCTCGCGACGCTGGGCCTCCAGCTGGTCCTGCTGCTCCTGTCAACGGAATGGGTTGCGCTGGGCGAACGGCGCGAATCTCTTCAGCTTCTTCTCGCGGCGCAGGCCGGGCTCGTTCTCCTCGCCCTGCTCAGCAGCATCATGCCCAAAGCTATGGCCTGGACCGCCCGCCAGCACGACGTCCGCCGTGGCAGCGAGAGCGTCGTCGGCACGGGGGACATCTGATCCGGCTCCCGCGGCGGGCTCCGTCATCTCGGGCTCCGGTTCGTGCGGCGTGAGCGTCGCCGCGATCTCGTCCAGACTGCGCACGACAACTCGGCAGACCCCGACCGACGTGCGTTCGGTGAGGGGCGATTCGGCAAGCGTCCGCCAGTGCGCGAGCTTGGTCTCGACCGTCGCGCGCATCTCCTCAGTACCGGCGTCCTCCGCCATTCCGAGCCGTGCGGAGACCGAGGTGCCGGCCGCGCCGATGATGCGCTGGGCATCGGCGGAGTCCTCCGCCGACACAGGGAGCCCCTCCGATCGCGCCGTCGCAAGCAGGGTGAGCTCACGCAGCGCATGGGCTCTCGCCGAGATGCGCTCGATGCCCGCCAGGATCTCATCCGCCCCGTCGCGAGGACGCTCCCGGATCAGCTTCTCCAGTCCCAGCAGCACGCCGCGCACCTTGAGGGTCGCGGCACGGGTCCGAAACTGCGTGCCAACGAACTGACGCAGTTCCACCAGCCCGCTCTGCTGCACCATGGCGTCCGACAACTCGGACGAGCTGGCGGCTCCTCCGCGGATCAGAGCGGTGGCGAGCCGCACGCCGAAGATGCCGAAGCGGCTCAGCAGCACCCGGCGTTCTTTCGTGCTCAGCGTCGTCTTCTGGGATTCGCGCGTGAAGCGATCGGCCGATACGAAAAGGCTCTCGCGGTCGGAGCGCTCGAGCCCGGCCAGCTCGCGGAAGGCGTTGTACTCGCCCTCGCGCAGGGTGCGCGCGCCCTCGGCGACGAGCCCTGCAACCGGGACCACGCCGAGGACGAGCGAGGCGAGGTCCGCGTCGCGCTCATACCGTCGGGCGACCTTGCCGGCCGACAGCATAGAGTCGATCCTGCCCGAGCCGATTTCGTCGGATCGCGAGAGCACTCCGACGGCACAGACTGCCTGACCTGCGCCAGCGGCGGTGTCTCGGAACGCCTCGAGGAACTTCACGTCGGACGCGTGCAGGTGACGCATCAGATACACGACCGCGTCAGCGGAGGACGGCGAATCCTCTGGCGTGAGGAATCGCGTCGTTCGCGCCGAGGTCTCAATCGACAGCGACGCGATGCCGGGTGTATCGATGAGGATCATCGACTTGAGCGCTTCGAGCGGCCACCCGACGTCGATCCACTCGACCTCCTCGACCGGCAATCCCCCGAGCCCCATCACCAGCCGACCACGTTCGCGACGCACCGGCATCCGCTTCGTGCCACCGTCGACGGTGTGCAGGGTGATGGTCGGGGTCGTCGAGTAGCGATACCACGTGACCACTCGGGTGCACTCGCCTGCGTCGGTCGGCGCGATCTGCTCCCCCAGCAGGGCATTGAGGAGGGTGGACTTGCCAGCCTTGACCATCCCTGCGATCGCCAGGCGGAGCGGTTCGCGCAGCCGGCGCTCCAGTTCGGCGATGACATCTTGAGCGTGCGCGTCGTCGACATAGACCTCGGTCGCGACACGCAGCAGCGCATGGGCGCCCTCGTCGATCGGCGCGCTCACCGCCGCACGGCTTCAGGACGCAGGGGCTCCAGCTGCGGCAGCTCGCTGCTGAGAGCCTCGAGCTTCTGGAGCTGCGACTGCAGCTGCTTGACACGCTCTTCGCGGGACGACTGGAACGTGCCGGCAGCCTGCTTCGAGGCGTTCAGCGCCTCCGTCAGCGAGCGGTGCAGCTCCTCGGCCATCGAACCGAAGTGATCTCGAGCGGCGCGCTGAACCATTCGAAGCCGGTCCTTCAGCTGCTTGCCCACTTGGAAGATCACCTCGTCGATATACCGGCGCACGACCACCTTCGCTTCATGCTGCCGGCGCGAGAGGCGCGAGTTCATGTCCTCCCGATACGCGCGACGCCCCACCAGCACTCCGGCCAGCAGCGAGAGCGGGTTGATCAGGGATAGCCCGATCAGCCCAGTCACGAGGCCCACCATGAGTACGCCACCGTACGATCCGCGAACGCCGATGTAGATCTTCTCCCCCGCGCCGAGGCGGCCGGCGTCGAGTCCCGATATCCCCTCGACCGGGTCGAGCACGCCCTGGGTGTCGCCGACGTAGATTGCCGGCAGCTCCGACTCGCCGTCGCTGAACAGCTGCGCAACCTCTTCCGACAGCCAGCGCGAGCGTTCGTCAGTCCACACGAACGTCTCCGACACGGCGGCGGCGACGCGCTGATCGAGCCATTCACTGATCTGGTCCCAGATCGGTCCGGGGTCACCCTCGTCGATCGAGGTCTCGGCTTCGCGCTGCACCTTGCGCAGCCGGTCGCGCAGATCGTGCTCCATATCGGCGATGAGGTCGGCGATGCCGTCAGTCAGCGTGACCTGCCAGCGCGCCGACCTGCTGCGGAACTCGTCGGCACGTGCGCGTGCTTCCTCGAGCTCCGCGATCATTCGGGGGGTGTCCTGCGGATTGAGGATCGCGTTGAGCTCAGAGCGGAGCGACATCGTGAGTTGCTCCGTCACCGAGACCAGGTCGTGTACAGCGCTACGCTCGTGGATCAGCTCCGCGCGGCCGAGCACTTCGCGTCGCAAGTGCGCCACGAGAGCGGGGAAACCCGACTCGTCATTGAGCGCGCGATCCTGAAGTTCCGCGGCGAGCAGCCGGAGGTCGCTGGAGACCGAGAAGATCGGAACATCACCGGCGTCCAGCAGGTGTCCTCGGTCGATCTGCTCGATCTGACGCCAAGCCGGGTAGAGGTCGGTCTTGGCAAGCACGGCGGCGACGTTGGGCGAGACGCGCATCGCGTGCTTGAGGAATTGAACCTCGGGCTCTGTATATTCTTGGGAGGCGTCGGAGACCAGGAGCACGGCGTGCGCCGACGACAGGGCCGACAAGGTGGCGACCGCGTTGGACGAGTCAAGCCCACCCACGCCCGGAGAGTCGACGAGCTTCAGGCCGCCCTTCAGGATCTCCCGGGGCAGCAGCACTTCAGCCGAGAGGATTCGCTTCTCGTTGCCCGGGTTGCCGCGCTCCGAGACATAGTCGGTGAGCGAGTCGAGTGCGACCGGCCGCCGCTCGATGTCCTGCCCGGTTGCCTCTGCGGAATCGTCAGTGCGTACGAGCACGAACGCGGACGAGGGGTCACCGTACCCGACGGATGTCGGCACGCTTGTGGCGATGTCATCGTCGACGGGGCATACAGGCGCGTTGACGAGTGCGTTGATGAGCTTGCTCTTGCCCTGCTTGAACTCGCCGACCACGATGACCCGCACGTCCGGGTCCAGCAGTCGTTCCCGGGTGTTCTCAAGTCGTTTGGCGAGGTCGGCCCGACCTGTGTCGGCCGCGAAGGCGCTGAGCCTGCCGACCACCTCAGTGAGGTCGTGAGACTGGGCGGCGGGGGCCGCGACACCGGGCCGCAACTCGACAGCGGATGCCGGTGGTTTTGCGCCCGACTTGCCCTCGCGTCCGCCTGCAGGCGGTGCGTTCTTGCTCGATGTCGTGTTCTCGCGTTCGATCACCGCGGACTCCTCGGTGCTATCCGTTTCGGCACTGTTCCCCTGCTCCATCGTTTCACGGAAAAGGGCGGGTGCGTCCCGCCCTTTTCCGTGCATCCGCTCCCATCAGAGCGGGAAGTCCGTCGCCATCAGGCCGCCGCCGTCATCTATCCCGCCGTGGTCTGTCTCGTCGCCCCAGATCTGTTCGGTGTCGACGTCCCAGTGGGAAGCGTCGACGTCCTCGATCTCGGCGGAGAAGAAGTTGGCCGACGTGTCGAGCGGATCCGGAAAGTCGATGCTCCAGACATCCGCGCGCTGCGGTGCGACGTCCAGCGGCAGGTCGTTGGGACGGCCGGCCGTAGCGTCCATGGACATCGCTGCTCACCTTCGGGTCGGTGGCGAGGGGTGGTGAATCACTTCTGCACCACCATCTCGCCGGATGCTGGTGTGCCCGGCCGCCCCAAGGGGCGGCCGGGCAGGTCCTGCGATCGATCCTAGAAGAGGTCGATCTCGTTCGCGTCGCCGAACGGGCTGTTGACGTTCGAGTTGTCGACGTCGTCCAGCGAGTTGTCCGAGTTGTCGGAGTTGTCGTTGTACGAGTCCCACGTGTTCGTCGAGTTGTCGTTGTTGGAGTCCCACGCGTTGTCGTTGAACGAGTCGGTGTTCCACGTGTTGTCGGTCCAGATGTCCGAGACATCGATGTCGACGTCGATGTCCGTGACGGTTGCGTCGTCACCGGCGGCCACCGAGTAGTCACCCGACGCGATCACCGAACTCTGACCGAAGAACTGCGTCACGTTGCCACCGTCGGCGTCGCCGCCGATCGCGCCGGTCGGACCGGATGCGCCACCGTTGGCTGCGCCGCCGGCTCCGCCCGCACCGCCCGCGCCCGCCGCACCGGCTGCACCGCCGCCACCACCCGTGCCAGCAC
>NZ_CAURGG010000011.1:0-60735 GCF_963524805.1 uncultured Microbacterium sp.
CGCCGAGTCCGAGGCGACGGCATCCCCCGCAGCCGGCACCGAGGGCGCCGCCACCTCCGAGCCACCGGCGACCCCCGACGCCGCGCCGGCGGCCGCCGAGGTCGAGGCATCGCTGATCGAGGCGCTCGGGCCGGCCGCCCCGCCCAAGCGCACCAATCGCCGGGCATCCTCCAGCACGGTCGCCGCTCTTGCCGCGACTCCAGAACCTGTCGCACCCGAAGAGCCGGCGGAGGATCCGCAAGAGGTGGCGACGCGGCTGCTCGAGCGCGCCCTGCGCCTCGGTCGCGACAAGGACGACGACGCGGAGTGGCTGCACAGCTCGGTGGTCAAGGCCCACATGCGCCGGATGGACCCGTCCTTCAGCGAGAAGGCCCTGGGCTACCGCTCGTTCTCGGACTTCGTCAAGGCCCGTGAATCCATCGCCGAGCTCGAGGAGACCGGACACGAGCGGCTGGTCCGGCTGCGCGAGTAGCGGCCCCCTGCCCGCGGCGCTCCTCGCGTCCGGGGAAGGCCGTCAGGTACAGTGTCGATCGTGGTAGGACGCATCGCCCCACCCGGCTCGCAGTCTTCACTCCGTGAAGCCAACCGGGCCCGGCTCATCGAGTCGCTCAAACGGCATGGGCGACTGACGCAGGTCGAGCTTGCCGGAAGCACGGGCCTGTCGCCCGCGACGGTGTCCAACATCGTCAAGGAGCTCACCGCCTCCGGGCTCCTGCACACGTCCTTCACTTCGCGCAGTGGCAGGCGCGCGACGCTCGTCTCGCTCGCCCGGCAACTGGGTCTCGTCGCCGGCGTGCATTTCAGCTCCCGGCAGCTGCACATCGCGATCGCCGATGCGACTCGCACCGTCGTGACGCAGACCTCTCTTCCCCTGGCACTCGATCACCGGCACGATGCCGAACTGGACCGCCTCAGCATCCTTCTCGGCGACATGATGGAGACGCTCGGCGGCTCGGTCAGCGATCTGCTGTCGGTGGGCCTTGCTCTTCCGGCGCCCATCGACCCCCGCACCGGCATGATCTCCACGCCGGGTCTGCTGCGCGGCTGGGAGGGCGTCGACGTCGCCGAGAGTCTCACCGCCCGCATCGGCGTCCCGGTCTTCGTCGACAGCGAGGCCAATCTCGCCGGGCTCGCCGAAGCGCGGGAGGGCGCGGGTCGCTACGCCTCCTCATCGGTCTTCATCCGCGTGGGGCACACGATCAGCGCCGGCCTGATCGTGAACGGCGACCTCTTCCGGGGCGTCAACGGCAAGGCCGGCCAGATCGGGCACGTCACGATCGACGAGAACGGCCCGATGTGCCGCTGCAGCAACCGGGGTTGCCTCGAGACCTACGCCGGCGGACCGGCACTGCTGTCGCTGTTCCCGCCGAGCGAGGGGATGCAGCGGCTCCGAGATCTCATTCAGGCCTCGGATGCCGGCGACGGCAGTTCCCGCCGCGTGATCGCCGACGCCGGGCGGCACATCGGCATCGCCGCCGCGAGCCTGTGCAACCTGTTCGACCCCGAGCTGATCATCGTGGGTGGGGAGCTGGGCGAGGCCGGTGAGATCCTCATGGCTCCGATGCGCCATTCCCTGGAGCGGACGGCGCTGGCATCGGCGAGCGGTCTGCCGGAGATCGTCGGTGCCTCCTTCGGCGGCTGGGCCGAGACCCGGGGGGCGATCACGATCGCCCTGGACCACGTCACCGTCGACGCCGAGGCGATTCCCTTCTCGGCGTAGGCTCTATTCCTCCTGGTCCGAATCCGTCCCGCCCGAACGAAGGGGATCGCGAATGCGCCGCGCCCGCTCGACCGCGCTGATCGCCGCCACGGCGGTCGTGGGTCTCGCGCTGGCCGGCTGCACGCCCGAAAGCGGCCAGGTCGACGGTTCCGGGGACGACGGCACGATCGCGCTGCTGCTGCCGGATGCCAAGACCGCCCGCTACGAGACGTTCGATCGCCCGATCTTCGAGGAGAGGGTCGCCGAGCTGGGCCCATATCAGGTGCTCTACTCCAACGCGGACGGCGACGCCACGAAGCAGCAGCAGCAGGCCGAGTCCGCGCTTGCCGCCGGCGCCGATGTGCTGGTGTTGGACGCGTTCGACACACAGGCCGCGGTGAGCATCGTGCGCTCTGCCAACGCGGCGGGAGTGCCGGTCATCTCCTACGACCGCCTGATCGCGGGCGGGGAGCTGGCGTACTACATCTCCTTCGACAACGAGCTGGTCGGCGACCTGCAGGCGACCGAATTCGTCCGCGCCCTCGAGGAGGACGGGAAAGGATCGGCCGGAGTGCTCATGGTGAACGGGTCTCCGACCGACAGCAATGCCTCCCAGTTCAAAGACGGTGCGCGCCGTGTCATCGACGCGAGCGGTCTTCGGGTGCTCGCCGAATACGACACGCCCGGCTGGAGTCCCGAGAAGGCCCAAGAATGGGTGGCCGGGCAGATCGCGCAGTACGCCGATCAGATCGAAGGGGTCTACGCCGCCAATGACGGGGTCGCCGGTGGCGCGGTCTCGGCGCTGAAGGCCGCCAACGTCTCTCCGTTCCCGATCGTCACGGGACAGGACGCTGAGCTCACCGCGATCCAGCGGATCCTGACCGGTGACCAGGAGATGACCGTGTACAAGGCGATCCGGCCCCAGGCCGAGCGCGCCGCCGAGGTGGCCGTCGCGCTGATCGAGGGCGAGGAGATCATCGCCCCCCTCGAGATCCAGGGCACGCCCGCGACCCTGCTCCAACCGGTCGCCGTCACGATCGAGAACATCATGGACACGGTGGTGGCCGACGGATTCTGGACCGTCGAGGACATCTGCACGCCCGCCGTGGCCGCCGCGTGCGAAGCCGCCGGCATCCGATGACGGCCGTCCGTCGCCAACGATGAGAGCATGACGCTATGTCGATGACACAGCCGCGACCGGGCCGGTCGCGCGAGCGCGTACTCACGGTGCACGCGATCGGCAAGCGCTTCGGGGCGGTCAAGGCGCTCACCGACGTGGACTTCTGGGTCAACGAGGGTGAGGTGGTCGCCCTGATCGGCGACAACGGAGCGGGCAAGTCGACGCTCGTCAAGCTGCTGTCCGGCGTCTACTCCCCCGATTCCGGCGTGATCGAGTACGACGGCGAGCCGGTCGAGATCGGCAGCCCGGCCGACGCGCAGGAATTGGGCATCGCGACCGTCTTCCAGGATCTCGCCCTGTGCGACAACCTGGACGTCGTTGCGAATCTGTGGCTCGGCCGCGAACTGCGGACGGGACGCACGCTCGACGAGGTCGACATGGAGCAGCAGACCTGGACGCTTCTGCGCGAGCTGTCGGCCAAGATCCCCTCGGTGCGGATCCCGGTCGCCTCTCTCTCGGGCGGGCAGCGCCAGACCGTCGCGATCGCCCGCTCGCTCATCGGCGACCCGCGCATCGTGATCCTCGACGAACCCACCGCCGCGCTGGGCGTCGCGCAGACCGCCGAGGTGCTGAACCTCATCGAGCGACTCCGCGAGCGCGGGCACGGGGTGGTCCTGGTCAGCCACAGCATGGCCGATGTCATGGCGGTGGCCGATCGGGTGGTCGTTCTGCGCCTGGGCCGCAACAACGGCGTCTACAACATCGCCGACGTGACGAGCGAGACGCTCATCGCGGCGATCACCGGAGCCGTCGACAACGCGGTGGCGCGCCGGGCATCCGACCGCGACGCGCCGGAGCCTTCGGACCCGAAGATCATCAAGATGCGCGGACCGGATGGGCGGCGGCCCCGCGGACGCGGTGCGGGCGGGGCCTCATGACCGTGCGCAAGGAGACGTCGGGAAGGGACAGCCCGGTCAAGGATCCCTCGTCGCCGCCGCTCGTCCCCGACGCCGATGACCGACTCTTCAGCGCGGACGGGATGCGCTCCGCAGGCGCCTCGCTCCTGGCCCGCATCCGCGGCGGCGACCTCGGCTCGCTCCCGGTGATCGTCGGGCTCGTGGTGATCTGGGCCATCTTCCAAGCTCTCAATCCGGTGTTCCTCTCGAGCACCAACATCGTGAACCTGACGATGCAGTGTGCGGCGATCGGCACGATCGCGCTGGGCATCGTGCTCGTGCTGCTGCTGGGCGAGATCGACCTGTCGGTGGGCTCCGTGTCGGGTCTGGCCGCAGCGATCCTCGCGGTGACGTTCGTCCAGCTGCAGTGGAATCTGGTGCTCGCGCTCATCGCGGCGATCGCGACCGGCGCGCTGGTCGGCCTGCTCTACGGCTGGCTCTACACGAGGCTGGGCCTGCCGAGCTTCGTCATCACGCTTGCCGGCCTGCTGGGGTTCCTCGGACTGCAGCTGTGGGTGCTCGGCGACACGGGATCCATCAGCCTGCCCTTCGACTCGTGGATCGTCCAGTTCGCGCAGCAGTGGTACCTGCCGGCGTGGGCCTCGTACGCGGTGGCGGGGCTGACGGCCGCCGCCTACGCAGGGATCCTGCTTCGCCGCGCCCGCGCCCGGTCGGCGGCGAATCTGGTCAGCCAGAGCTATCTCGAGATCGGCGCGCGCAGTGGCGCCCTGCTCGCTTTCCTGTTGGTCGCCGCCTGGTATCTCAATCTCGACCGCGGCGTCGGGGTGATGTTCCTGTTTTTCCTCGCGCTCGTGGTCGCCGTGAACTTCGCACTGACGCGGACGCGCTGGGGCCGGGCCGTCTACGCGGTCGGCGGCTCGGTCGATGCCTCCCGCCGCGCCGGGATCCGGGTCGACCGGATCTACATCTCGGTCTTCATGATGTGCTCCACGCTCGCCGCCGTGGGCGGGGTCCTGGCCGCAGCCCGGCTCGCCTCGGCCAATCAAAGCTCCGGCACGGGCGACGTGAACCTCAACGCGATCGCCGCCGCCGTGATCGGCGGAGCGAGCCTGTTCGGCGGGCGCGGGACGGCCTTCGCCGCACTGCTCGGAATCTTCGTGATCCAGTCCATCTCCTCCGGTCTCACGCTGCTGAATCTGGACTCCTCGGTGATCTTCATGATCACGGGAATCGTCCTCGTGCTCGCCGTCACCGTCGACTCCCTCTCCCGTCGGAAGCGTGCGGCGGCGGGGCGCGCCTGAGGCCCCATGTGTTCACGGCGCGAATGCGAACGCGCCGTTGCCAAAGCGTTACGTTCATGTCTTGACGCCAAGGATCGATGCGGTCAGGATCGCTCTAGCGACACACACGCATCGGTTTCCGGGCGTGCGCACATTCAAAGACGAAAGGCGAAAGATGAAGAAGTCTTCAATCCTCTCCGTGGCCGCCCTCACGGGTGCTGCCGCGCTGCTGCTGGCCGGGTGTTCCGGCTCCAGCGGCGGCACGGCCAGTGAGAGCAGCGATGGCGGAGGCGACGCCGCGGGCCGCGCGTGCGTCATCCTCCCCGACGCGGCGTCCTCGCCGCGCTGGGAGAACTTCGACCGCAAGTACCTCCAGGAGGGTCTGGAAGGCGCCGGGTTCGAGGTCGACATCCAGAACGCTCAGGGTGACGTGAACAAGTACTCGACGATCGCCGACCAGCAGCTCACGCAGGGCTGCGGCGTCATGCTTCTCGTCGACTACCAGGGCGCGGCTGAGGCCGTCGCCACCAAGGCCAAGGGCGAGGGCATCCCGGTCATCGCGTACGACCGTCCGTTCTCCGGTGCGGACTACTACGTGTCCTTCGACAACGTCGAGGTCGGCCGCCTGGAGGGCCAGACGGTCCTGGACGGCCTCAAGACCAAGGGCGTGGACCCCGCAGCCGCCAAGGTCGTCTACATCGGCGGAGACCCGACCGACGGCAACGCCGCGATGTTCCACGATGGAGCCGTCGAGGTCATGGAAGCCGCGGGCATCAAGCCGGCGGCCGAGCCCCCGGGAGCATGGGACCAGGCCAAGTCGCAGACCAACTTCGAGCAGGCGCTGACCTCGCTCGGCGGACAGGTCGACGGCGTCTGGGCCGCGAACGACACCAACGCCGCCGGCGTCATCAAGGTCCTTCAGGACAACAACCTCAAGGGTGTTGCCGTGTCGGGTCAGGACGCCAACGTCGCAGGCCTGCAGAACATCCTGCTCGGATGGCAGACCGCGACGGTCTACAAGCCTGTCGCCGACGAGGCCACCGCCGCCGTCGACACCGCAGTCGCGCTGCTGAAGGGCGACACGCCCAAGGCAGACGCTGAACTGGATGACGGCACGCCGTACATCCAGGTCACGCCGCAGCTCGTGGGGCCGAACGAGGTCAACGACGTGGTCGCCGCAGGCGACGCCGCGTACGATGACGTCTGCACGCCGGACGTCATGGCCGCGTGCGAGGAGTTCGGCGTCGTCGCTCCGTAGCAGTCACCTCATCGAGGGCGCCGCGTCGGAAACGGCGCGGCGTCCTCGACGTGTACCCACACCGAATCGCAAGGAAGCGAGCATGTCAGACACGAACACTGCGCAAGAGCCGATCATCCAGCTGGTCGGCGTGAAGAAGTCCTTCGGCCCCGTGAGCGTCCTCAAAGGGGTGGACCTGAAGGTCTACCCCGGCAAGGTCACTGCTCTGGTCGGCGACAACGGCGCCGGAAAGTCGACCCTGATCAAGGGTCTCGCCGGCGTCCAGCCCTACGACGAGGGTGAAGTCCTCATCGACGGCACCCATCGCGACCTGCACGCGCCGAGGGATGCCGCGGCCCTGGGCATCGAGGTCGTGTACCAGGACCTCGCCCTGTGCGACAACCTCGACATCGTGCAGAACATGTTCCTCGGTCGCGAGGAGCTCACGTTCGGCACGTTCGACGAGGGTCGGATGGAGAAGGACGCTTCCGACACGCTGCGCGGCCTGTCGGTGCGCACGGTCAAATCCGTGCGCCAGAAGGTCTCCTCCCTCTCCGGTGGTCAGCGTCAGACGGTGGCGATCGCCCGCGCGGTGCTGAAGAAGGCGCGTGTGGTCATCCTCGACGAGCCCACGGCCGCCTTGGGCGTCGCCCAGACCGAGCAGGTGCTCAACCTCGTCAAACGGCTGTCCGACCAGGGCGTGGCGGTCGTGATCATCAGCCACAACCTCGCCGACGTGTTCGAGGTCGCCGATGACATCGCCGTGCTGTACCTCGGACAGATGGTCGCCCAGATCAACGTGGCGGACACTACGCGCGATGACGTGGTGGGCTACATCACCGGCACGAAGACCATGGGCGTGGAGCTCATCGGCACGACCAACATCGCCACAGGAGGCGCAGAGTGAGCGGCACGACGACCGAGGCGGCCCCGAGTCCCGTCGCCAGCGACCTCATCGGCAGCGGTGTCGAGGGAGGCCTCGGCGACCAGATCCAGGCGTGGTGGCAGCGCGTCCGCGGCGGCGACATGGGAGCCCTTCCCGCGGTCGGCGGTCTCGTCGTGCTGAGCCTGCTGTTCACGGTTCTCAGCCCGTTCTTCCTCACCGAGCGCAACTTCGCGAACCTGCTCAACCAGGCAGCCCCGCTTGTCGTGCTCGGCATGGCACTCGTGTTCGTGCTGCTGCTGGGTGAGATCGACCTGTCCGCCGGTGTCACCGGCGGTGTCGGCATGGCGCTGTTCGTCGTGCTGAACGCGCAGTTCGGCATCCCGTGGCCCATCGCCCTGCTGGTCGGGTTCGGCTTCGGCTTCCTCACCGGTGCCCTGATAGGTTTCTTCGTCGCGAGGGTCGGCATCCCGTCGTTCGTCGTCACGTTGGGTCTGTTCCTGGGCTATCAGGGACTCGCTCTGGTCGTGATCGGCCCCGGCGGCCTGTTCCGCATCGAGGTTCCCGAGCTCATCGCCCTACAGAACGGCAACCTGCCCGTCTGGGCCGGATGGGTCATGCTCGTGGTCATCCTGGCCATCTCCGGCGGCACGGCGTTCTACGACCGCGCCCGCCGCACCAAGGCGGGGGTGCCCAACCGGGCCATCTCGCTCGTGTGGATCAAGCTCGCCGTCATCCTCGTGCTCGGCGGCGCGTTCGTGTTCGTCCTCAACCAGAACCGCGGTCAGTCGGTGAACGAGGTCGCCGGAGTTCCGATCATCGTCCCCGTCGTGCTGCTGATCCTGTGGATCGGCACGTTCGTCCTGGACCGCACCAAGTTCGGCCGGTACGTCTACGCGATCGGCGGCAACGCCGAAGCCGCACGCCGGTCGGGTGTCAAGGTGCGCTGGATCAAATGGTGGGCATTCGTGATCTGCTCCTCCCTGGCTGTGGCGGCGATGCTGTTCAGCGTCTCGCGCGTCGGCTCGGTCGACGCCACGGTCGGCCGTGACATCGTCCTGAGCGGTGTGGCGGCAGCGGTGGTCGGTGGCGTCAGCCTCTTCGGCGGGCGCGGCCGGCTCATGCACGCCGCGATCGGCGCGCTCGTGATCGCGGTCATCACCAACGGGCTGGGCCTGCTGAACCTGCCCGCGGGCTTCAACCTGATGGTCACCGGCGCCGTCCTGATCCTCGCCGCGACCGTGGACGCGCTCTCGCGGCTCCGCTCCGGCGGCGCGCGCGTCTAGCGGCTGCAGTCCACAGAACGCCGGGACCGGATCGGTCCCGGCGTTCTGCATTCGCCACGGAGTGCGTTGAACTTCCTGCTCACACGCCGCTGAATCTGAGTGTGAGCATGAAGTTCAATACGCCTCCCGATGCGCGCTTCAGAGCACCGTTCGGCAAGACTGTCCTCGTGCCGCCTTCCGCCTACTCCCCCGCGGCGCTGCGCCGCCGCCCCGACATCGAAGCGCCCGACCTCCTCGCCTCCGATGCGGCGGATCGCCTGATCCTCGACGAATCCTCGGAGGCCCGCCGAGCGGCGGCTGCAGGCGAGATCGTCGTAATCGGCGACGATTACGGCGCGCTCACGCTGGGGGCGGCGGATGCGGGTGCCACCGGCATCCGGGTGCACCAGGATTCGCTCGCCGGCGAGAGGGCGCTTGCCGAGAACGCGCTCGCGGTGGGCGTCGGAGACCGCTACCAGTCCCTTCCCCTCGATGCGTCCCTCGTGGCGGGAGCACACGTCGTGCTGATGCGACTGCCGCGCGCGCTGGACGCGCTCGAGGACATCTCGGGGCTGATCGCCGCACACGCCCATCCCGACGTGGTGGTGTTCGCGGGCGGCCGCATCAAGCACATGACACTGACCATGAACGACGTGCTGGGCCGCTCGTTCCGCACCCTCGACGTCTCGCGTGCGCGGCAGAAGTCGCGGGTCCTCATCGCCCGCGAGCCGCACGACGGTCGCGACCCACAGCCGCGCTCGGACCTGCGCGACGCGCCGGGACTGTCTGCGCCGCTCACCGTCTGCGCTTTCGGAGGCGCATTCGCCGGGCCGGGCATCGACATCGGCACGCGCTTCCTCCTCGAGCAGCTGGCGACGGCGGACCTCGCACTCGGCGGCAGCGGCGACGTGATCGACCTGGCGTGCGGTACCGGGGTGATCGCGACCTGGTTGGCGCTGCGGCATCCGGAGATCTCCGTCGTCGCCAGCGACCAGTCGGCGGCAGCCGTCGCCTCCGCACACGCCACGGTCGCCGCGAACGGCGTGACGGACCGCGTGGAGGTGACGCGCGACCTCGCTCTGGCGCAGCGGCCCGATGCCAGCGGCTCGTTCATCGCCCTCAACCCTCCATTCCACGCCGGCAGCGCCGTCCCGATGAGCGGTGTCGCCGATCCGCTGTTCGCCGATGCCGGCCGGGTGCTGGCCCCCGGCGGCGAGCTGTGGAGCGTATGGAACTCGGCGCTTCAGTACCGTCCCACTCTGGAGCGCCTGGTCGGCTCCACGCGGCAGGTCGCGCGCGGGGCGAAGTTCACCGTGACGGTCTCGACCCGTCGCTGAGGATCTCCTCCACCCACGCCGGGACGATCTCTGTGGCGGGACCGATGCGACACTCGTCGAACGGCACGGCGGCATCGCTCGGCTCGAGGTTCAGCTCGACGGTGCGGGCGCCGAACGCCGCAGCGAGCGCGACGTACCCGGCGGCCGGATACACCGCGCCCGAGGTGCCGATCGAGACGAACGAGTCGCAGGCCACGACGGCGTCCTCGATGCGGCCGAGGTCGTAGGGCATCTCACCGAACCACACGACGTCGGGTCTCAGCTTCCGCTGCCCGCACTGCGGGCACGCCGGCCGCGGCCGCAGATCGGCATCCCAGACCGGTCGCGCCCCGCAGACGCCGCACAGAGCGCGGCGCAGCTCGCCGTGCATGTGCACGACGTTGCGACTCCCGGCTCGCTCGTGCAGGTCGTCCACGTTCTGCGTCACGACGAGCAGGCGATCGCCCAGCACCTCCTCGAGCCGTGCGAGCGCCCGGTGGGCGGGGTTCGGCTGTGCGGATGCCGCAGCCCGGCGCCGCGCATCGTAGAAGCGCAACACCGTGTCGGGGTCTCGCTCGAACCCCTCGGGCGTCGCGACGTCTTCGACGTCGTGCCCCACCCACAGGCCGCCCGCATCGCGGAAGGTCGGGATGCCGCTCTCGGCGGAGATCCCGGCCCCGGTGAGCACCACGATCCGCGGTGGCACAGCGGGAAGGCTCACCGCAAAAGCCCGCGCAGAGTCTGGATCGTGTCCGCCTCGTCCGGGCGCTTGTCGGGTCGGTACCCCTTCACTCGCGCGAACCGCAGCGCGACGCCGCCGGGGTAGCGCGTCGAACGCTGCACGCCGTCGATGGCGATCTCGACGACCGTCGTCGGCTGCACATGCACCGCGTAGGCACTGCGATGGGTCTCGATGGTCGGGAAGTGCGCGGTCTGCCAGCGCAGCAGCTCGTCCGTGAGCCCCTTGAACGTCTTGCCGACCATGACGTACCCGCCCGGTTCGCCGAACTCGCCCACTGGGTCGAGGGCGCCCAGATGCAGGTTCGACAGCTGCCCCGTGCGGCGGCCGGAACCCCACTCGACGGCCAGGACCACCAGGTCGTACGTGAGCACCGGCTTGATCTTGATCCAGCTCTTGCCCCGGCGGCCCGCCGCGTACAGGGAGTCGATCGCCTTCACGACGATTCCCTCGTGGGCGGCGGCCAGGGCCTCACGGGAGAGCTGTTCGGCGGCCTGCGCGTCGGCGGTGACGATGCCGGGGATGCGCCAGTCCGCGGCGATCCGCTCGAGCTCGGCGAGGCGGACGGCGAGCGGCTCGTCGATGAGGTCGCGGCCGTCGATGTGCAGCACATCGAAGAACCAGGGGCGCAGCACCGTCGCGCTGACCGCCTCGGACCCGAAGCGCGACATCGTGTCCTGGAAGGGCCGCGGGCCGCCGTCGGCATCGAGCGACAGGGTCTCGCCATCGAGGATCACGTCCTGCACGGGCAGGGTGAGGACGGCATCCACGATCTCCGGCACCCGCGCAGTGATGTCGGCGAGACTGCGGGTGTACACGCGCACCTCATCGCCGCGTCGATGAACCTGGATGCGGGCGCCGTCCAGCTTGTACTCGACCGAGGCGGCGCCCGCGATCGTCGACATCGCCTCCGCCACCGATCCGGCGGTGGAGGCGAGCATCGGCAGCACCGGCCGCAGCACCCGCAGGCCGATCTCAGCGAGCTCGCCCTCCGACCCGGTGAGGGCGATGCGGGCCGTTTCTCCGAGGTCGCCCGACAGCATCGCGGCGCGGCGCACGACGGCCGCCGGCTGATCCGACGCCCGCGCGATCGCGTCGAGGAGCACGCCCTCCAGCGCCCCGGTGCGCAGCTCACCGAGGATCACGCGCGAGAGGAAGTCCCATTCCCTCGCAGTGGCGCGCGCGGCGAGGGAGTCCAGCGTGGCGCGTCTCACTCCGGCCGAGCCGGACCCGGATGCCGCGGCCAGCTGCTCCAGCGAGGCATCCACATCCTGGACCGACAGCGTGGGGTCGGTGGCGTGCACGACCTCCAGCGCGGCGACGCCCCGCCATCCGACGCCGAGTCGCCCCTGCCGCGGCTTCGCCGTCAGCAGCCCGATCGCCGGGGCGATCTCGTCCGTGTCGAGACCCGTGAGCAGCGTCGCGAGCGCCTCGATCTTCGTCAGCCGGGACGATGTGGAGCCGACCGTCTCGGTCGTCCCGACGAGCTCGTGCAGCAGCATCCGAGAATCCTCCCACCCGATCCCGACAGTGCGGGCCGGATCAGGCCTTCGGCTCGCGAGTGCTCCACAGCGCGACGGCCACCAGCACCGGCTGGAAGAACAGCCGGACGAGGCGACTGCGGTCATCGCTCAGGCCGAATCCCTTCTTGCCCTTCGTGTACTGCTCGATGTTGCCGGGGAAGATCGCGACGTAGAACGCCGCCAGGATGGCCCCGACACGGCTGCGCTCGCGCGGCAGGGCGATGAGGGCGCCCCCGAGCATGATCTCCACGACGCCCGAGGCCACGACGACACCGTCCTTGTCCATCACCTTGCCGGTCCAATCGGGCACCTGCGCCTGGAATTCGCGCCGCGCCCAGAACAGGTGCGAGACGCCGGCGAAGACCATCGCGCCTCCCAGCGCCCAGCGGGCGATCGTTCGGGCGGGAGTGGAGCGGGGAATGCCGGATGCCGTCATCGCACCAGTCTGCCCGTCAGCAGCCAGTCCATCGCGTCCGGCACGGCATCGAGCACCGAGACGTGCCCGTCGTCCGGTCGCAGCCACAGGGTGGCATCGGGCAGGGAGCGCGCCATCCATGTTGCGTGCGCCGGCGGCACGACCCGGTCCAGACCGCCCTGCACGACCAGAACCGGCGCGCGCACCTCGTCGAGGCCGAAGCCCCACGGGGAGGCGAAGGCGACATCGTCGTCCACGAGACCGTCCGTCCCCCACGCCGCGGAACGGCCGACGTCCTCTCCGAGGGAGGACCATGCTCCGTCCAGAGCGGCGTAGTCGGCGGCGACGAACTGGGCGGGGTCGAACTGCGCGGTCTGCTCGAACCGGGCGCGTGCGGCGCGGCCCTCGAACGCGGATCCGATGCCCTCCGGCGCGGCCATGCCCTCGAACCAGTCGAACTGCGTCGTGAACGGCGCGATCCCGGCGAGTGTGACGACGCCGATCGCCCGATCGCCGGCCCGTGCGCTTCCCGCGAGGGCGTGCGGTCCGCCCCCGGACGCGCCCATCCCCGCGAAGCGCCCGATGCCCAGCGCGTCCGCGACCGCGATGACGTCTGCCGCCGCCGAAGCGACGTCGCGACCGTGCTGCGCACTCGAACCGCCGTACGCCGGGCGCGCGTATGAGAACACCCGGATGCCGCGGACTGCGGCGGCTTCGAGCACCGGGCGCAAGGGGGCGCCGGTCTGCGGCGAGCCGTGGTGCCAGGCGAGCGTGAGGCGCGTGTCCTTCTCGGGGAGCGCGTCGAACGCGTGCAGCATCCGCCCGTCGGGCAGGCGGACGTCGAGCTCGATCATCGGCGGATCGTCCCGGGGGCCACGTGCGAGAGCACCCGGCCCCAGACCGCCGAGAGCGACAGCTCCGATGCTTCGGGCACCATCTCGACGCGGGCGGAAGGCAGGTGGTCCCGGTACCAGGCTGCCGCTGCCGCCGCGGCGCCCTCGACGCGCTGACCGTTCATGACGAGCGCCTTGGCGTTCACGCCTGCGATCAGAGCCGCGAGATCGTCCCGGTCCAGCGGCTCCTGGGGCGCCGCGACGCCGATGAGCGCCAGCCGGTCGATCGCGTCGCCGAGCTCGACGACCGCGCGCAGCGCCACGTCCACGGCGCGACCGTAGATCACGAGGCCCGCGGTCGTCGCTCTCTGTTCGGACTCCGCGGCGGTCTGCTCCAGGGTCTGACGGATCAGCTGCGCCAGCCACGAGGCTGTCTGTTCGGCGGGGGTCTCGCTGCCGTAACCGCCGGGATCCTCCATCGTCGCGTCCCCGAGCGCCACGGCGAGCACGCAGATGTCCCGCGCGGCCGTCTCGACGGGCAGGGGGTCGAGAGCGACGCCGATGCCCGCACCGACGAGAACGACCAGGCGGCCGGATCCGGGTGTGCCGAAGATGTGGTGGCTGAGCCGGGAATCAGCGGCCACGGGTACTCCAGAGCGCCCAGCCGATCAGCACCGGCTGCAGCAGCAGTCGGACGAATCGCGCGCGGTCGGTGCGCATGAGGGGCGCCGAGCGTCCCGTCTGCCACTGGTGGAGATTGCCCGGAAAGACGGCGACGAAGAACGCCGCGACGAGGCGACCGATCGTCGCGCGCTCGTCGGGCAGCGCGACGAGGGCACCGGCGAGGACGAGCTCCACGGCGCCCGACGCCACGACGATCGCGTCCTTGTCGAGGGTCGTCAGCCGTGTCGCCCACTCGGGCACCACGATGCGATAGCCCCGGCGGCCCCACGTCAGGTGCGATGCGCCCGCAACGGCGAGCAGCCCCGCAAGCGCCCAGCGCGCGATCCCCGGAGCGATACCGGCGCGATCGGGGGATGTCATGGCTCGACGCTACCGGACAGCAGTCATCGTGCCGCCGGCTTGACAGCGTCCCGCGCCGGCCCGTCGTATCGATGGAAGAATCGCCCCATGGCCTCCACTCCCGACCCGCGGTCGCCGCGATACGCCCGTCAGCGGATCCTGCCGGGCTTCGGGGATGAGGCGCAGAAGCGTCTTTCCGCGGCGCACGCGGTCGTCATCGGCGCCGGCGGGCTCGGCAGCGCGGTGCTCCCGATCCTCGCCGCCGCCGGCGTCGGAACGATCACCGTGGTCGATGACGACCTCGTCGACGAGACCAACCTGCACCGTCAGATCCTGCACGGCGGCGCCGATATCGGCCGGGCGAAGGTCGACTCCGCGGCGGAGGCGGTTCATCGCCAGTCGGCGGAGACCACGGTGATCGCCCACCTCGGACAGTTCACGACAGAGACCGGCCCCGGGATCCTCGCCGGTGCCGACATCGTCATCGACGGCTCGGACAACAACGAGACCCGCTTCGCCGCGAATGACGCAGCCGTCGCCGCCGGCATCCCCTTGGTCTGGGGATCGGCGCTGCGCTGGTCGGGTCAGGTCGGGCTCGCCTGGGGCGGCACCGACTACCGCGACCTGTTCCCCGACGGACCGGATGCCGACGCCGACACGTGCGAGATCGCCGGCATCCTGCCGACGGTGTGCACGGTGATCGGCGGCCTGATGGCGACCGAAGCGCTCAAGCTGCTCGCCGGCGTCGGCGAGCCGCTCATCGGTCGCGTGGTGCTCTTCGACGCGCTGAGCAACAGCACCCGCGAGCTGCGGTACGCGCGGGATCCGGCTCGGGATGCCGGGCCCGCCGTGTCGCCGTCGCCGCCGGTCGCCGTATCCCGGGATTCGATCACGGCTCGCGAGCTGGCGGATCTGCTCGGCGAGGCCCGGCCGCCCGCGCTGCTGGACGTGCGCGAACCGCACGAATTCGCCATCACGGCTCTTCCCGGCGCGGTGCTGATTCCGCTCGGCGACCTCGATGCCCGGATCGGCGAGCTGGATCCCGGCGCGCCCACGGTCGTGTACTGCCACCTGGGCGTGCGCTCGGCGAGCGCGCTGGCGCGCCTGCGCGCCGCAGGATTCAGCGACGCCCGGCATCTGGCGGGGGGCGTGGACTCCTGGTCGCGCACCGTCGACCCGGCGCTCCCCCGGTATTGAAGCGCGACCGCGGATACTGATCTGATGCAACGCATACCGGTCGAGGACTACGCCGCCAGGATCCGGGAACTGTTCGCATCGGTGCGGAATCGGCCGCAGGAGTTCGTGCCGATCGCTCTGGCGGCCGATCGGGTGACCGCCGCCGAGGTGCGCAGTCCCCTCGACCTGCCGATCTTCCGCAACTCGCAGATGGACGGGTTCGCCGTGCACGCGGCCGATGTCGCGGTCGTGCCGGTGGTTCTGCCGGTGCGGGGAGAAGTGGCGGCCGGCGCCGTCGATCCGCACGCCCTGCAGCTCGGGACGGCGGTCGCCATCATGACAGGTGCGCCCGTGCCCGCGGGCGCGGATGCCGTGGTGCCGATCGAGGACACGCGGGCCGCCGGCGGTGGGGTGGAGATCCTGCGCACCCGGGCGTCCGGCGAATACGTGCGTGCCGCCGGATCGGACCTCTCCGCCGGATCGCTGCTCCTGCCGCCGGGACTGCGCCTTGCGTCGCGGCACCTCGCGGCGCTGGCCGCCGCCAACCTGAGCGAGGTGGCGGTGCGCGCCCGCGTGCGGGTCGCGGTGATCAGCACCGGCAACGAGCTCGTCGAGCCCGGAGGTCCGCTCGGTCACGGCCGGCTTCCCGACGCGAACGGCATCGCCCTGGCGTCGGCCGCGACCGCCGCCGGCGCCGAGGTCGTCGCGGTGGAGCTCACCGGCGACGATCCGGCACGCCTGGCCGCAGTTCTCGAGCGCACGATCTCCGGCGGCGCGGAACTGGTCGTGACCAGCGGCGGCATCTCGATGGGCGCCCACGAACCGGTGCGTCAGCTGCTCGAGCCTCTCGGCGCGGCGGTGGGCACCGTGGACATGCAGCCGGGCGGTCCGCAGGCTCACGGCACCTACCGCAACGTGCCGATCGTGTGCTTTCCGGGCAACCCCGTCAGCAGTCAGCTGAGCTTCGCGCTGTTCCTGGCACCCCTGCTGCGCGAGACCGCGGGCCTGACCGCCGTGACGCGGACGGCACTTCCCCTTTCCGCGCCGCTCACCTCGTCCCCGGGTCGCCGGCAGTTCCTGCGCGGGCGTCGCACCGCGGACGGCGGGGTCGAAACGGTCGCCGGTCCGGGCTCCCACCTGGTCGCGGCGCTCGCCGCCGCCGATGTGCTGATCGACGTTCCCGCCGATGTCACCGCGCTGCCGGTCGGCGCCACGGTCGATACCGTTGAGCTATGAGCTCGCTCACCCATCTGGACGACGACGGCCGCGCACGCATGATCGATGTGGGCGCCAAGCCGGTGACCCGGCGGGTCGCGCGCGCGGCCGGACGCCTGCGCACGACTGCGGAGGTGATCTCCCTCGTCCGCGCTGACGGACTGCCCAAGGCCGACGTGCTGGCCACCGCGCGGATCGCCGGCATCTCCGGCGCCAAGCGCACCAGCGAACTCATCCCGCTGGCGCACATCCTGCCGCTGGATGCCGTCACGATCGACTTCGGATACGAGGGCGAGAGCATCCTCATCGAAGCGACGGTGTCGGTGACCGCCCGCACCGGTGTCGAGATGGAGGCCCTGACCGCCGTCGCGATCGCCGGGCTCACGCTGCACGACATGATCAAGGCGGTCGACCCGCGCGCCGAGCTGGGCGAGATCCGGCTGCTGGAGAAATCCGGAGGCAAGCACGGCGTGTGGACGCGGGAGGCGCCCGTTCCGGATGCCGGGCGGCGGCATCCGGAACGGCACGGCTCCGAGCCCGCGGCGATGGGCGCCGGTCGCACGGCCGCCGTGCTCGTGTCGTCGACGGGCGCCGCGGCGGGCACCCGCACCGACACCACCGGGCCGCTGATCGTGGAGTGGCTTCGCGCGCGCGGTTTCACCGTGGGAGATGCCGTCGTGACGCCGGATGCCGAGGTCGCATCCGCGCTGGCTCGGAGCCTGGAGGGCGCTCCCGACGTCGTGCTGACCACCGGGGGCACCGGCATCCATCCGCAGGATCGCACGCCGGAGGCGACCCGCGCCCTGCTGGATCGGGAGCTGCCGGGAGTGGCGGAGGCGATCCGCGCGGCGGGCCGCGACGCCGTCCCGACCGCGTCGCTGAGCCGCGCGATCGCGGGCATGGCGGGCGGAACGCTCATCGTGAACCTGCCCGGGTCCTCGGGCGGTGTGCGCGACGGGCTCGCCGTGCTCGAGCCGCTGCTCGCGCACGTCCTCGACCAGGTCGCGGGGGGCGGACATGGCTGATCGCTTCTTCGCGCTCATCACCGATGAGCCGATCGACCGGGCCGGTGCCGAAGCCTTCGTGATGACCCCGGCCGACGGGGCGCTGGTCGTGTTCGAGGGCGTCGTCCGCGATCACGATCACGGGGCCTCGGTGCACGCGCTGGATTACGAGTCCCACCCCGACGCGCAGGACTTCCTCGCGGCGGTCTGCGCGGAGGTCTCCGAGGCGACGGGGCTTCGGGTCGCGGCGATCCACCGGGTCGGCGCGCTGAAGATCGGCGATGTCGCGCTGGTCGCCGCGGTGGCAGCCCCGCACCGCGCCGAGGCGTTCGCGGTGTGCGGGCAGCTGGTCGATCTGGTGAAGGAGCGCACGCCGATCTGGAAGCGCCAGCACCTGGCCGAAGGCACGACCGAGTGGGTCGGCCTCTAGGAACTGGTTCCCGCGAGACTGCATCGGGTCGGCGAGACTGCGGGTAAACCCTGCAGTCTCGAGCGCCGTATGCAGTCTCGCGAGTGAACCCTCGCGGCTCAGCCGCCCGAGAACCGGGGCAGCACGTCGGCGGCGGCACCCAGCGGACGCTCCGGGTCGCGGCTGACGACC
Source organism: uncultured Microbacterium sp. (assembly GCF_963524805.1). Lineage (GTDB taxonomy): Bacteria > Actinomycetota > Actinomycetes > Actinomycetales > Microbacteriaceae > Microbacterium. The sequence continues at coordinate 18,247 of NZ_CAURGG010000011.1, forward strand.
CCGTCCACGAGGATCGATCCGGTACGCAGCACCCGCGCCATCGACTCGCCGTACCGGGACTCGAGCGCCTCGCGCAGGGCAGCCACCGTGGTGCCCGTCAGCTGGACGGTCTCCTCACCCCGGCCCGCGGCATCCGCGGCGGCCGCGAAGTACCGCACGCGCACCTCAGCCACCGATCGCGCCCATCGACCGCTCGGGCGGCACGAAGCCCGGGTCGGCGATGCCGTGCCCGGCCTGCTTGCCCCACATCGCGGCGCGCCAGCGGTCGGCGATCTCCAGATCGGTCGCGCCGCTGCGCAGGAGCGCCCGCAGGTCGGTCTCGTCATCGCCGAACAGGCAGGAGCGCACGGTCCCCTCCGCTGTGATGCGGGTGCGATCGCACGCGGAGCAGAACGAGCGGGTGACCGAGGCGATGATGCCGACCGTCGCCGGTCCGCCGTCGACGAGCCATTCCTCCGCCGGGGCGGACGGGTCCTCGCGGCCCGCCTCGACGAGCGTGAACCGCTGCGAGAGCACCTCGACCAGCTCGGCTGCCGGAACCATGTTGGCGCGGCGCCATGCGGCGTCGGCATCCAACGGCATCTGCTCGATGAAGCGCAGCCGCAGCCCGCGATCGATCGCCCACGCCAGCAGGTCCGGTGCGTCCTGCAGCGTCTCGCGCATCAGCACCGCATTGAGCTTGATCGGCCCCATCCCGGCGCGGACCGCCCCGTCGATCCCGCGGAGCACCGCCGGAAGGCGGTCGCGGCGGGTCAGACGGGCGAAGTGATCGCGATCGATCGTGTCGACGGAGACGTTGACCCGGCCGAGCCCGGCTGCCACCAGACGATCGGCGACCTTGTCGAGTCCGATGCCGTTCGTCGTCATCGACATCGGCATCCCGGGCGCGGCAGCCGAGGACAGCGCGATGATCTCGACGAGATCGGCACGCGTGAGCGGCTCGCCCCCGGTGAAGCGCACCTCATGGATGCCGAGATCCCGGCCCGCGATCCCGACCAGTCGCGCGATCTCGACGGCCGACAGCAGATCGGCCTTCGGGATGCTGGGCAGTCCCTCGGCCGGCATGCAATAGGTGCAGCGCAGCGAGCACTTCTCGGTCACCGAGATGCGCAGGTCGTGCGCGACCCGGCCGAACGCGTCGATGAGTGCGCCGGTGTCCGGGCGTCCGCGGGTGTCGGGCGCGCTCGCGGGGTCGCGGTGTATCCGCGGCATCCCGAGCGAAAGCGTCGACATGTCTTCAGCCTATGCTCCCGGGCTGGGCCGGCGGCCGCGCAGCGGCACCGTGACAGGACCATCGTCGCGTCACTAGTGTGAAGCCAAACGCGAAGGGGGACTCCATGTCGTTCATCACCCGAGGCTTCTCCGGCAGGCACGGCGACCGCGACCCGCGGCTCCCCCCGGGCCAGACGCTCGTCTCGGATTGGCCGGTGCTCTCGGCGGGACCGACACCGGAGGTCGACACGGCCGACTGGGAGTTCGTCGTGCAGACCGAGAACGGATCGCACACGTGGAACTGGGACGGGCTGCGTGCCCTCGGCGTCGAGGACATCACGACCGACATCCACTGCGTCACGCACTGGACGAAACTCGAGATGCCCTGGCGGGGCGTGTCCCTCGACAAGATCTGGGAGAGCGTCGAAACCGAGCACGAGTTCGTGATGGCGCACTCCTACGGCGGGTACACGACCAACGTGCCCCTCGAGGACCTGTTGGACGGCAAGAGCTGGATCGCGTTCGAGGCCGACGGCGAAGCGCTCGACCCCGAGCACGGCGGCCCTGCCCGTCTGCTCGTGCCGCACCTGTACTTCTGGAAGAGCGCGAAGTGGGTCCGGGGACTGGTGACGATGCCGACCGATGACCCGGGGTTCTGGGAGCAGAACGGCTACCACCTGCACGGCGACCCGTGGCAGGAGGAGCGGTACTGGTGAGCATCCCCGCGCCTGCTGCCGCTCCGCCCGGGACGCCGCCGGATTCATCCGAGGCTCCGCCCCGGACCCCGGTTGCCGGTGGGCGCGCCGCGTGGCACACGGCGACGGTCGCCGACACGCGACCCGAGACACCCACCGCCCGCCGGATCGAACTGGATGTGCCCACGTGGCCGGGCAACGATGCGGGCTCGCATCTGGATGTGCGCCTCACCGCACCCGACGGCTACCAGGCCACGCGGTCGTACTCGATCGCCTCCTCGGGAGGCAGCACCCGCGTGGTGCTGGCCGTGGACGAGTTGCCCGACGGAGAGGTCTCGCCGTTCCTCGTGCACGACCTGCAGCCCGGCGACAGACTAGAGCTGCACGGTCCGCTCGGCGCCTTCTTCGTGTGGACTCCTCCCGAGACCGACGCCGATCCGCGCCCTGTCCAGCTGATCGCGGGCGGCTCCGGCGTGGTGCCGCTGTATGCGATGGCCGCCGCGCACGCCGCCGCCGCAGATGCGACCGAGTTCCGGCTGCTCTACTCGGTGCGCACACCGGACGACGTGTTCTTCCGTGACGAGCTCACCGCCCTCGCTTCGGCGGCACCTGCGCTGAAGCTGGATCTCGTGTACACCCGTGAGACGCCCGACGGATGGCCCTCGGCGGCCGGGCGGGTCACGAAGCCGGTCCTGGATGCGGCGGTGTTGCCCGCGGCATCCCGTCCTCGTGTCTACGTCTGCGGACCGACCCCGTTCGTCGAGGCGGTGGCGGGCTGGCTCATCGAGGCCGGACATCGCCCGGGAGATGTGCGCACGGAACGATTCGGAGGTTCCTGATGACCAAGCTGGATGGAAACGTGCTCGCCGGACGCCTCGCGGACGTCCTGGGCTGGGACGCGACGGCGGCCGATGTGCGCTGCGCGGCGTGCGGCGCACACGGTGCGATCGCGGTCGCTGTCGTGTACATGACCGCGATGGGCACCGTTGCGCGGTGCCCTCACTGCGACAGCGTGCTGGCCACGTTCGTCGAAAGCGACACCGGGCGCTCCTGGTTCGGGATGCCGGGCATCAGCGCCCTGGAGGTCACCCCGTGATGTCGGACCTGCCTGTCTTCACGGTGGCAGACCTCGAGGCCGTCGCGCCGTTCGAGCGCGAATCCTTCGACAACGAGGATGCCGTCGACCTGGGGCTGATCGCCGTCGCGGTGATCCGCCATCACGGCGCGAACCTCGCGGTGCGGATCGTTCTTCGCGGCGACCCGGTGTTCGTGGCGAAGCTCGGCACGACCGGCCCGGGCAACGATCCGTGGCTGGCCGGCAAAGCCGCCGTCGCCGAGCGGTTCGCCGCACCGTCCCTGCTCGTGCGGCGCCGGCACGAGGCGGCCGGCGCGCCCTTCACCGACCGCACGGATGTGGACCATGACCTCTTCCGCGCTCATGGCGGCGCGATCCCGATCTTCGTCGGCGGCGAGGTCGTCGGGACGATCACGATGTCCGGGGAACCCGACGTCGTCGACCACGCCGTGGTCGCCGAGGCGATCCGCCGGTATCTCGCCGCCTGACCGCGTGCACGCCTGACGTGTCGGAGGTGCCTCGTAGCCTGAGATGAGCGGCTCGCAGCGGCGTGCTGACGCAGAGGGCGACGAAAGGCGATACCCATGGACTGGAAGATCGAGCTCATCTTCGTGCCGGTGACCGACGTCGATCGGGCGAAGGAGTTCTACGAGCGGATCGGCTTCCATGCCGACCACGATCAGGTGCCCTTCGACGGTCTGCGCTTCGTCCAGATGACTCCCCCGGGCTCGGCCTGCTCGATCGCCTTCGGTGAGGGCCTGGGCGTCGCGCTCGAACCCGGACAGCAGAACACGATCCAGGTCGTCGTGCCCGACGCCGATGAGGCGCTCGCCCATCTGCGGGCGGCCGGCGCCGAAGCGACCGACGTCGATCCGCAGGCGTGGGGACGCTTCGTCACCTTCGCCGATCCTGACGGCAACCGCTGGACGCTGCAGGAGCTGCCCGCCCGCTGAGCTCACCCGCGGCCGTCGTAGGCTGATCCGATGCGGGATTTCCTCGGGGGTGTGGCGCTGCTGGGGCGTGGGTTCGCAACGTGGCGCCGTCGGCCGGGGCTCATGGCGCTCGGCCTCATCCCGGCCGCAATCGTCGGCATCCTGTTCCTGACGGGCATCGTCGCGCTCGCCTATTTCCTGCCCGGCATCACGGTCGCGATCACGCCCTTCGCCGACGGCTGGCCCGGACTGTGGGCGACCGTGCTGCGCGCCACGATCGGCACGGCAGTTGTGGGCGCGGCGCTCGTGCTCGTCGCCGTGTCCTTCACCGCGCTCACGCTCATCGTCGGCGACCCGTTCTACGAGCGCATCTGGCGGGCGGTCGAAGTCGACCTCGGGCAGATCCCCGGCGGCGCGACGATCGACGCCGACTACGGCTTCTGGCGTTCGGCGCGCGATGCGGTGGCGCTGTTCGCGAAGGGCATCGCCATCGCGATCCTCGCCGCCCTCATCGGGCTCATCCCCGCGGCCGGCGGCGTGCTCGCGACCGTCTTCGCCGTGGTGATGACCGGATCGCTGATCGCAGACGAGCTCTCCTCGCGCGCGCTCACCGCTCGCGGGATCGATGCGCCCGGCCGCCGAGCCCTCATGCGCGGACACCGCGCCCGCATCCTGGGTTTCGGGGTCGCGACCCAGCTGTGCTTCATGATCCCGCTCGGCGCGGTCGTCACGATGCCCGCCGCAGTGGCGGGTGCGACACATCTCTCGCGGTCGCTCCTGGACCGCCCGCCGGTCGGGCGGAAGTCCCTGGGACGCTGAAAGAGGGTGCACCCGTTGGGTGCACCCTCTGTCAGATTCAGAACATCAGGCGGCGGCGGCCAGCACCGGGTCGCTCGTCACGACGAGGGCTCCGGATGCCGCATCCACCGTCACCGCGCCGCCATCGACCACCGCGCCGCTGACGAAGAGCTCGGCGATCCGGTCGTCGACCTCTCGCTGGATGAGCCTGCGCAGCGGCCGCGCGCCGTACTCGGGCTCGTATCCGTGCTCGACCAGCCAGTCGATCGCGGCATCCGTCACCTGGATGGTCACCTCACGAGCCTGCAGGCGCTTGTCGGTCGCGACCAGCAGCAGGCGAACGATCTCACGCAGCTGAGGCTTGTCCAGCTTGCGGAACAGCACGATCTCGTCGATGCGGTTCAGGAACTCCGGCCGCATGGCCTCGCGGAGCCTGCCCATCACGCGCACGCGCAGGTCGTCCTCGCTGCCGAAGCCCGTCGCGCCGCCGCCGTCGGCGATGAAGCCGATCGCCCCGGAGCGCGACGCCAGGAACTCGCTGCCGATGTTCGAGGTCATCACGATCACCGTGTTGCGGAAGTCCACCGTGCGACCCTGACCGTCGGTCAGCCGGCCGTCGTCGAGCACCTGCAGCAGCAGGTTGAACACATCGGGGTGAGCCTTCTCGATCTCGTCGAACAGCACGATCGAATACGGGTTGCGCCGCACGCGCTCGGTGAGCTGCCCCGCCTCGTCGTATCCGACGTATCCCGGAGGGGCACCGACCAGCCGCGAAACGGTGTGCCGCTCGCCGAACTCGCTCATGTCGAAGCGGATGACGGCGCTCTGGTCGTCGAACAGGCTGACCGCGAGCGCCTTGGCGAGCTCGGTCTTGCCGACGCCGGTCGGTCCGAGGAACAGGAAGGATCCCACGGGCCGGTTCGCGTCGCCCATACCCGTTCGGTTTCGCCGCACGGCCTTGGCGACCGCGGTCACGGCGTCGTCCTGCCCGATCACGCGACCGTGCAGCTCGTCCTCCAGGAGCGCCAATCGCTCGCGCTCGGACTCGGTCAGACGCTTGACGGGGATGCCGGTGGCACGGCTGATCACCGCCGCGATCTCCGGCTCGTCCACCACTGCGTCCGGTGCCGGCCGCGAGGTCGCCTCGTCGAGGCGCGACTGCACGTCCGCGATGAGGTCGCGGATGCGCGACGCGTCCTCGTACTTCTCCGCACCGACGGCCGCGTTCTTGTCTGCCTCGAGGTCGGCGAGTCGCTCGATGAGGCCGGTGACGTCCACCGGCACGCCGAGCCGCAGCCGCAGCCGCGCGCCGGCCTGGTCGATCAGGTCGATCGCCTTGTCGGGCAGCACGCGCTCCGAGAGGTACCGGTCGCTGAGCTCGACGGCCGCGCGCAGCGCGTCGTCGGTGAAACTCACGCCGTGGTGCTCCTCATAGGCCGGGCGCAGACCGCGAAGGATCAACACGGCGTCCTCGAGGCTCGGCTCACCCACGCGCACGGGCTGGAACCGCCGCTCGAGTGCGGGGTCCTTCTCGATGACGCGGTACTCCTTCAGCGTGGTGGCGCCGACCAGGTGCAGGTCGCCCCGGGCCAGGCGCGGCTTCAGGATGTTGCCGGCATCCATCGCTCCGTCTCCCCCGCCACCGCCCGCACCGACGACGGTGTGCACCTCATCGATGAACAGGATCAGCTCTGCGGAGAGCCCCGAGACCTCATCCATCGTCTTGGTGAGGCGTTCTTCGAAGTCACCGCGGTAGCGGGTGCCGGCGAGCATCGCCGGAAGGTCGAGCGAGACCACGCGCTTGTCGCGCAGCTGCTCCGGGACGGCGCCGGTCACGATCGCCTGCGCGAGGCCCTCGACGATCGCGGTCTTGCCCACACCGGCTTCGCCCACCAGCACCGGGTTGTTCTTGGTGCGGCGGCTGAGGATCTCGATGGTCTGCTCGATCTCGTCCTCGCGACCGATCACGGGATCGAGGGAACCTGCGCGCGCGAGCGCCGTGAGGTCGGTGCCGAAGCGGTCGAGCATGGGCGTCTCAGATGCCGCGGCCTCCGGCTGCGGCTCCGTCGGAGCAGCGCCCGTCGGCGTGACGGTCTCACGGGCACCCTGCAGCAGCGCGTCGGCGGTGACGCCGGCCTGCGCGAGGATCTGCCCCGCCGGGGCATCCTGACCGAGCACCAGCGCAAAGAAGAGGTGCTCCGGATCGACGTACGTCGACCCGGATGATCGGGCGACCTGGAACGCGTGGAACAGGGCTCGCTGCACGGAAGGCGTCACCACGGCGCCTTCGACGTCGGCCGGCTCGGAGGCCTGAGGCAGCCGTTGCTCGGCGGCGACGGCGATCGCGCTCGGATCCGCACCGACGCGCTCAACGGCGTCCTTCGCCGGCGATTCCCCGACGAGGACGCGCAGGACGTGCAGGGCGTCGAGCTCACGCTGGCCGCGCTCGAGGGCGTACGCGCCCGCCTGCTGCAGGAATTCCTGCGTGCGCCGGCTGAGGAAGCGCGTCAGGTCGATCGACCGCGACGCGCGGGCGCGCTCACCATCGAGGTAGCGCGCGAGGAACTCGTCGAACGCGCTGGAACCGTCCTGGGGTGTGAAGTCTTCGGGCATTTCTCTCCTGTAGAACCTGAGTCGAAGCGTATCAAGTTTAAGAACTTGAGCACACTCGTATCAAGTTAAACGACGGGGGGTCGAGCGTATTCCCAGCGAGGCCGAACGATAGCCTCGTTGCAGACCCGCGACAGGAAGACCGCATGAGCGACCCGAATCACTCCGCTGGAATCCGCAGTTCGGCCGCCCTCGTGCAGCCGGCACCGCCCGACATCGACGAGGACGCCGCAGCACGCATCGCATTCGAGGGATGGGGCGTCACCGGCCGGGCGACGGCGTTGGGCAGTCATCAGGACCGCAACTTCCTGATCCACCCCGACGGCGCACCTCGCCTGCTGCTGAAGATCGCGAACCCGAGTGTCACGGCAGCCGAGCTGGAGGCGCAGTCCGCAGCGGCCTCAGCGATCGTGGACGCGGGGGTACGCGCGCCGCGAGCGATCGCGTTCCCCGAGGGGTCCACGACACGGTCCGTCGTCGTGGACGGAGTCTCCATGCAGGCGAGGCTGCTCGAGTTCCTCGAGGGCGACACCCTTTCCGGTTACCTCTCCCCGGATGTGGTGCAGGCGATCGGCGCCCTTGCGGCCGCGGTGGACGTCGCGCTGGCCGGTTTGGAGGCACCCGGCGCGCAACGCGTGCATCAGTGGGACCTGCGCGAAGCTCCGCGCGTGCTGGCCGAGCTTCTGCCGTACGTCACTGACGACGCCCTCCGTGCCGAGCTCAGCCACGCCGCTTCTTCGGCGTGGACGGTCATCGCCGTGGTGGAGGGAGCGCTGCCGACCCAATTCATCCATGGGGACCTCACCGACGACAATGTCGTGACCGACGACCCTGTGACACGGGTGCCGGACGGCGTGATTGACCTCGGCGACCTGAACCGCACCTGGACCGTCGGCGAACTGGCGATCACGGTCTCCTCGCTTTTGCACCACGACGGCATGGATCTGCCCGCTGCCCTTCGTGCGGTCGAGGCTTACCACGCGATCCGGCCGCTTTCGGAGATTGAAGCCGATGCCCTGTGGGCTCTGGTGGTCATCCGCGGGGCGGTCCTGGTCGCGAGTGCGCATCACGTTCTGGCGACCGACCCGACGAACGATTACGCGGCGCAGAACCTTCAGCACGAGCGGCAGATCTTCGCTCAGGCCACATCGGTGCCGCTCGAGGTCGCGACCGCGCTCGCTCGGATGGCGACCGGCCACCCGGCTCAGCCGCTCGCACTGCCCACTGGCGAGCCACTGCTCGCCGGACTCGCGGCCGCCGATATCGCCGTGGCCGACTTCTCCCCCACGAGCCCTGCGCTGCACGAAGGGCGCTGGCTGGCGGCATCCATCGAAGCCGACGTCCTCCGCGCGACTGTGACCGAGCGAGGGGCTGCCGTCGCGCGCTTCGGCGAGACACGCCTCACCCGTTCACAGGCGCACGACGCCGCGTCGCCGCGCAACGTCTCACTGGGGATCGAGGTGCGCCTCGCCGCACCGCGGTGGGTGACGGCGCCCTGGGCAGCAACCGTCCTGCCCACCGCCGACGGCGTCGCCCTGACCGCGGACGGAATCGCTCTGCACGTGCACGGGTGCCGGGCGTCGCTGCCCGCGGGCACTCTCATCGACGCCGGTGAGGTGTTCGCCGAGGCATCCGACACCCTGTGGGTGCAGGTGGCACGAGAGGGCATCGTCGCGCCGCGATTCGTCTCCGCCGACATGTTCGCGGCCTGGCGCACGGTCGTCGCCGACCCATCGGGAATGGTTGCCGGCGAGTCGACCGGACTCGGCGTGACTGCGACGATGGATGCCGCACGGCTGCTCGCCCGTCGTGACGAGTCCTTCGCCGACGTGCAGGAGCATTACTACGCCGACCCGCCGGTGATGGTGCGGGGCTGGAAAGAACACCTGGTCGACGCCACAGGCCGGGTGTACCTCGACACCCTCAACAATGTGACCTCGGTGGGCCACGCTCATCCACGGCTCGTCGAGGCCGTCGCCGAGCAATGGCGGCTGCTGAACACCAATTCCCGCTTCCTGTATCCATCGGTGGTCGAATTCTCCGAGCGGCTCGCGGCGCTCGCACCCGAGCCGCTCGACACCGTCTTCCTCGTCAACAGCGGATCCGAGGCCGTCGACCTCGCACTCCGGCTCGGGCAGGCGTGGTCGGGGCGGCGCGATGTGCTCGCGGTGCAGGAGGCGTACCACGGCTGGACCTACCTGACGGATGCCGTGTCCACCTCCATCGCCGACAATCCGGCGGCGATCTCCTCGCGCCCGGACTGGGTGCACACGGTCCCCGCACCCAACGCGTTCCGCGGCGCACACGCGGGGAGCGACGCGAGCGCCTACGCGCGGGATGCCGTCGCCGCCCTGGGCGAGCTGGCGCAAGCCGGCGCGCCGGTGGGTGCATTCATCGCCGAGTCGGTCTTCGGCAACGCGGGCGGCGTCACCCTGCCCGACGGATATCTGACCGCCGTCTATGACGCGGTGCGGGCACAGGGAGGTCTCGCGATCGCCGACGAGGTGCAGGTCGGCTACGGTCGCCTCGGCGAGTGGTTCTGGGGCTTCGAGCAGCAGGGAGTCGTTCCCGACGTCATCGCGGTCGCCAAGGCGATGGGCAACGGTCACCCGCTCGGGGCGGTCATCACGACTCGCGAGATCGCCGAGCGCTATCGCGCGGGCGGCTACTTCTTCTCGTCGGCAGGAGGAAGTCCGGTCTCGAGCAGCGTCGGACTGACGGTCCTGGACATCATCCGCGACGAGGGGCTTCAGCAGAATGCCCGGGACACCGGCGGCTACCTCAAGCAGCGCCTCACCGGGCTTGCGGAGAGGCATCCCCTGCTGGGCGCCGTGCACGGGTCGGGCTTCTACCTCGGGCCGGAATTCGTCCGCGATCGCAAGACCTGGGAGCCCGCGACGGCCGAGACGGCTGCGATCTGCAGGCGGCTGCGCGAGCTGGGCGTGATCGCCCAACCCACCGGTGACCACCAGAACATCCTCAAGATCAAGCCGCCGATGTGCTTCACCAGAGAAAGCGCGGATCAGCTGGTGGACGCCCTCGACCGCGTGTTGAGCACCGGCTGGTAGCGCGGCGCGCTGGTCGAGACCGCCGGCCGCTCGGTAGTGTCGGCAGGGTCTGCTGTCACCCACTCCGAGGAGCGAAACCGTGAGCGATCTGTCCGAGTTCATCGACCCGACGGTTCCGCCGAGCGGCAACGGCTGCGTGGAGTGCGACGCGACCGGTGCGTGGTGGGTGCACCTGCGCCGGTGTGCACTGTGCGGCCACATCGGCTGCTGCGACGACTCCCTGAACACCCATGCCACGAAGCACTACGAGGCGACGGGGCACCGCATCATGCGCAGTTTCGAACCCGGCGAGGAGTGGTTCTGGGACTACCGCACCGACAGCTGGGCGGACGGGCCCAGGCTCGCGCCGCCGGAGGCGCACCCGAAGACCCAGACGGTGCCCGGCCCCGCCGAACGGGTTCCGTCGGACTGGCAGTCCGTCCTCGCCGCGAACCGCGGCGAGGACTGAACGCTCAGCCGTTCGAGTCGGTCGTGGGAGTGGGCGCCGGTGCGTTCGATGCCGGCGTGGGCCACACCAGCGTCCAGGCGCTGTCGGAGCACTCGTAGAACTCGACGGGTTCGGCGGCGATGTTGATGTAGATATCACCGTCTGCCTGGCAGGACTCCGGCTCCGGAGCCTTCGTCTCCAGCAGGATCTGCGTCCCCGGAGTGCCCGGAGCGCCCGTCGCGCCCGTCTCGCCCGTCGCGCCCGTGTCGCCGGCCGCACCTGCGGCACCGGTCTCGCCGGTCAGGTTCTCGGCTGCCGAAGCCCGGATGTTCCCGACGGGAACCCACGCCTCGTCCTTGAAGAGGTAGACATCCGATGTGGAGAGGTCGATGTAGACCTCGCCCTCATAGCCCTGGCCCGCCTCGGGAGCGCCGACACCCGCGCGCACCGCAGCACCGGCCGGCAGGATCTCCTCCAGCGCAGCCTCGTAGTCTTCGGTGCTCGGCTCGGCCGTGGATGTCGTGGGCGCCGGGACGGCCTCGGGCGTGTCATTCGAGCGAGCCAGTGTGGCGCCGAGGAAGGAGGCGACGAACGAGAGGACGACCACCGCGACGCCGATCCAGATCAGCGCGGCGCGGCTGACTCCGGCCGGGGCGGGTGCCGCTGGTGCCGTGGCCGGGGCGGTCGCGGCCGCGGGACGCGACCCCGCCGGCGGCTTGGTGATCGGCGGCGTCGTGGGCGAGTTCTGCTCGTCGCTCATGCGTGGGACCTTTCGTTGCGATGCCCGCGCTCTCGCGGATCAGCGCGCAATGGCCCGCTCAGTGTTGCAGGTGCGACCCACCGCTCCCTCACCCGGTTCGGATGATTGGTGAACGGCATCCACTGACCCCGCTTCAGGCCGCGGGGCGGAACACCGTCCCGACGCCCGAGCACGGTATCCGTCGGCGCCCGGCGATGTCGGTGGTCACCGGCTAACCTGATCGCGTCGGCCGGGGAAAGGGCACCGGTGGGATCCACGCTCGTCACCGACGCGAAGCTGCAGTTCGTCCTCGACAACATGGCACCGTGCACGCTGCCGGCCGAAGCCTACGGACCTCGACCGATCGAGTGGATGCCGAAGCGCGAGCCCGTGTGGGCCTGGGTGTCATGGCCGCACAAGGCCGCGGAGCGACTGCCGGCCTGGGCGACCGGAGCGAACGACCGCGTCGTGATCGTCGCGTGGGACACCGACCGCGGGGAGCGCAACACCGTCGTGTGGCGCAGTGCGGTCACTCGGCGGTCACCGGGGCCCGGCAGCCCGCAGCGCCTGGTCGCCGGCGATCAGTGAAGTGTCGCGCCTCGTTTGAGCATCTCCAGGTACTCGGCGACACGGGCCGCCCGGGAAGCGGGCCGCTTGAGGTTGGCGACACGGAACGCCATCGCGAACCGGTTCTGCGCAGTCTGCGCGGCGAATGCCCTCGCGATCTCGGGGTCCGCATCCAGCGCCTCCTGCAGCTCCGGGGGGATCTCGCGGTCGCTCTGGCGATAGGCGCTGTCCCACCTCCCGTCCGCCTTCGCCCGGTCGATCTCCTGCTGGCCTTGTGGCCGCATCCGCCCCTCCTCGATGAGGCGGGTCACATGCCCGATGTTGACCTTCGACCAGAGGCTGCGCGCTCGTCGCGGGGTGAAGGTCTGGAGGAAGTAGTCGGCATCCAGCGCCCGTGACTGCCCGTCGATCCAGCCGAAGCAGAGGGCGACATCCAGGGCTTCGGCGTAGGTGATCCCCGGTTGGGTGCTCCCCTTCTTGCGCAGGCGGAGGAACACTCCGCCGGGATGCGGGTCAGCGGCCAACCACGCTTCCCACTCCGCGACCGAGTCGATGTTCAGCTGCGGCTTGTCCAGGCGGTCGACCATGAGGGGAGAATAGCGTTCGGTCGGGACACGGGCCCGCGACGGACGACTATCTCGGAGGGATCACCGGAAGGCCGGTGTCTTCGTCCCGGTCATCCCGAGCGTGGCCGGGCAGCGTGCGAAGTCGATGGCGCCCACGCATCAGGTACCAGGTCAGGCCGACGAGGACGACTGCTCCGATCCAGAGGAGAGCGATGTATTGCAGAGGACCATCGTCTCCGTAGACCTCGACCCGGGGCCACGCCAGATTCACCGCCATCGCCGCTCCCCACAGCACAGCGACGATATTGACCGGCAAGCCCCATCGGCCGAGCGAGAAGTGTCCCTCCGGCGCGTCTGCGGTCGGCCACTCCCCTCGGATCCGCTTGATCAGCATCGGAACCGTGACCAGCAGGTAGGCGCAGTAGATCATGATGACCGCGACGCTCGTGACGGCGGTGAAGATCTCCGGACTGCCGATGTTGACCGTCAGGATGAGCACCGCCAGTGCGCCGATGACGATCGCCGGAATCACGGGTGTCTTTCGCCGGGGATCGATCGTGGCCAACGCCGCGGAACCCGGCAGCGCGTTGTCCCGCGCCATCGCGAACATGAGGCGGATGCCGGCGGTGTGCACGGCGAGGGCACACACCGTGATCGCGACGACGATGCAACCGAGGAACACCTTGCCCAGCGGTGCGCCCAGCACCTGCAGCACGATCAGCTGCAGACCTCCGGATGGCTCACCGAGGGCGGGGTCGGCCAGATCCGGTGCGGCGAGGATGCCGAACAGGAGGATCAGACCGCCGATGACGAACGACGCGACGACCGCGCGCAGGATCGCGGTCGGGCCCGTACGGCGTGGCTCGATGGTCTCCTCCCCCAGAGAGCTCGCCGTGTCGAAGCCGTACATGACATAGGCAGAGGCGATCGCGGCGATGAGGAAGGCCCCGAAATAGCCCCCGGGCATGTCCTGCCCGTACCCGGCGGTGTCCAGGAGCACGGTCGGGGGGTTGACGATGTTCAGGGCGAGGATCACGATCAGCAGCACCGCGGCGATCAGCTCGATGACGACGCCCGTGCTGTTGATCCGCGCCATCAGCTTCACGCCGAACGCGTTGACCACGGTGGTGAACAGGATGAGGATGAGCCCCCAGATCACGGCGCTGATGCCGAAACTGGGTCCGGTGCCGTCGCCGACCAGCTGGAAGCCGCTCCAGATCTGCGGCAGGGTCACCTGGTAGGCCAGCACGACCGCCGCCAGCGTCACGATCGACGCCGTGACCATGATCCAGCCCGCGAGCCAGCTCACCGTGGGGCCGGCCAGCCGCTTGCTCCAGTTGTATACCGAACCCGCGACCGGATACCGCCCTGCCAGTTCGGCGAAGCACAGGGCGACCATCAGCTGGCCGAAGAACACCAGCGGCCACGACCACCAGTACGCCGGACCGCCGTTGAGGAAGCCGAAGTAGAAGAGCTGGAACGTTCCCGTGAGGATCGAGATGTAGCTGACGCCCGCAGCGAAGCTGGAGAACCGCCGGATCCTGCGCTCGAGCGACGGGACGTATCCGAACTCGGCCATCCCGTCGTCGTCTGCGGGATCGCGGTCGGTGGGCACCATGCGCCCCCTTCCGCTCGGCGTCGAGGGGCCGGGCTTCGCCAGTAAACCACGGCACTCGTTCGGCGGAGACGACACGGGCCCCGAACCGGTGTATCAGCTGGACCCGTTCGGGTTCCTCTCCTGCGAGGCGCGAACTCTTGCCACACTTGGCGTGAGTCGGGCTCGAGGAGGGCGCAATGGTCCAGCAGATCCGCATCGCGTCGTACAACGTGGAGAACCTGTTCTCCCGACCGCGCGCCCTGAATCAGCCCGAGCCGGTGGCTGCGGCGGTCTTGCGCGCCCACGCGAGAGTGAACGAACTGTTCGAGCAGGAGGTCTACACCCCGGCAGTGAAGGCCGAGATGCTCCAGCTGCTGAAGGAATTGAAACTGCTCCGCGACGACGGCGACGCTACGCGAACATCCACGTTCGCGGTCCTTCGCCGCATCCGTGGGCGGCTCTTGCGCCGTCCACAGAACGATCCGGACGGATCGCAGGTGACCGTTGTCGCGAGCGGGCGGAGTGCCTGGACAGGGTGGGTGGACCTGATCAAAGACCGCATCGACGAGAAGGCGATCACGAACACCGCGCGCGTGATCCGCGAGGTCGGGGCGGACGTCGTGGGAATCGTCGAGGCGGAGGATCGGCTCACGCTCGCGCGGTTCACCGACTCCTTGCTGCTGGCCCCGGTCACCGGCGACCCGATCTATCCGCATGTGATGGTGATCGACGGCAACGACCCCCGTGGCATCGATGTCGGCATCCTCTCGACCGCCGGGTTTCCGGTTACCCGCATGCGTTCGCACATCGACGACGGCCCTTTCGGCGATCGGGTGTTCAGTCGTGATTGCCCTGAGTACTGGTTCACTTTCCCTGCCGGCTCGGCGCTTGCCGGAGAACAGCTGGTCATTCTCGTCAACCACTTCAAGAGCAAGTTCGGGGGCAACAACCCGGCGAGCATCGCCCGGCGCAAGCGACAGTCGAAGCAGACTGCGGACATCTACAACGCCCTTCGCACAGCCGGGGTGGAGCACATCGTGGTCCTCGGGGACTTCAACGACACCCCCGACAGCGAAGCGCTGCGGCCCCTGCTGGTGGAAACCGACCTGACGGACATCGCGTCGGTGCAGCCCTTCGACGACGGCGATCCGGACGAAGACCGGCCGGGCACGTTCGGCAACGGCACCAAATCCAGCAAGATCGACTACTTGCTGCTCTCCCCCAGCATGCGCGCCCGCGCGAACGGCGCCGGCATCTTCCGCAAAGGCGTGTGGGGCGGCGTCAACGGCACCCTGTTCCCGCACTTCGACACCATCGAAGCGGAGCACCAGGCGGCGTCCGACCACGCAGCCCTGTACGTCGACATCGACCTCGACTAGCAGAGCTCAGCGCCGGCAGAAAAAGGCCCGGAGTCGCAGATTCTGGTGGCAGCCGAGGCGTGTGAAACTACCCGAGCAGCGCTACGCCGAACCCGGCGACGACAGCCCGCACTTCAGCGAGGTAGCGCAGCGCCTGTTCGGTGAGCGGAATCGTGGCGTGGCCGATCCATCCGATCTCGATGCGCTCGTCGACCTCGAGGGGGACGGCGACGATCTCCGGGTCGAGCTTCTCGCTGATGATGCCCGTTGAGATGGTGTAGCCGTCGAGTCCGATCATGAGGTTGAAGATGGTCGCCCTGTCGGACACCCGGATCTCCTGCTTGCTCGAGGAGGTGGAGAGGATCTCCTCGGCGAAGTAGAACGAGTTGTTCGCCCCCTGGTCGAACGTGAGCCGCGGCAGATCGGCGAGATCGGCGAGAGTCGCCCGATCTTGAGAGGCGAGCGGGTTGCTCCGGGAGATGAAGATGTGCGGCTCGGCCAGGAAGAGCGGGTGAAACGCGAGCCCCGAGTCCCGGAGAAGTTTGTCGATGACGTTCCGGTTGAAATCGTTCCGGTAGAGGATGCCGAGCTCACTGCGCAGTGTCCGGACGTCCTCGATGATGTCCCAGGTGCGAGTCTCCCGCAACGAGAACTCGTATTCGGCCGCGTCGCTGCCCTTCACCATCCGGACGAACGCGTCGACCGCGAAGGAGTAGTGCTGCGCCGACACTCCGAGCAGGCGTCGCGAAGGCGGTCGACCCAGGTAGCGCTGCTCGAGCAGCGCTGCCTGCTCGGTCACCTGCCTGGCATACCCGAGGAACTCCACGCCATCGGCGGTGAGCGTCACGCCGCGGGCGGAGCGGAGGAGCAGCGCGCGACCGACCCGGGTCTCGAGGTCTCTCATCGCTGCCGACATCGTCGGCTGGGAGACGTACAGCAGGTCAGCCGCGGCGCTGATCGACCCCTCCGCCGCCACCTCGATGAAGTACTGGAGCTGCTGCAGCGTGAAGCTGCCTGATCCTCGGGCCATAGATTCAGGCTATAGGAACATATAGCCTGAACGAGTTTGTTGATGGCCGATCTTATCCTGCACGATGGCTGTACCGATTACCGCAAGGCCGAGCCCGGCCGAACAGCCGACGGATTGACCACTCATGGCGAACGAGTTCACGTTCAGCGTCACCAGCACCCGGTTCGACGAGGATTACTCGCCGTCGGACGCGTCCCGGATCACCACGAATTTCGCGAATCTGGCTCGCGGTGAGCACCGCCGGCAGAACCTCCGCAACGCGGTCGCGATGATCGACCACCGATTCAACGACCTCGCCCACTGGGACAACCCGAACCGGGACCGCTATCACGTCGAACTCGACATCGTCACCGTCGAGTTGCAGTTCGCCGCGGGAGGCGAGGATCAGGAATTCCCGCTGCTCGAGGTCCTCGACGTGCAGATCGTCGACCGGCTGACCGGCGCGCGTCGCCACGGGATCGTGGGGAACAACTTCTCCTCTTACCTCCGCGATTTCGACTTCAGCGTGCTGCTGCCGGCTGCCACCGAGGCCGCCGGCACGTTCACCGTGCCCGACGATTTCGGCGATCTGCACGGCAAGCTGTTCCAGCACTTCCTGGACTCCTCCGCCTACCGGGAGCGCTTCCCGACGTCGCCCGTGATCTGCATCAGCGTCTCGACGACCAAGGAGTACCGTCGCACCGCGAACCACCATCCGGTCCTCGGCGTCGAGTATCAGCAGGCCGATTACTCCCTGACCGACGAGTACTTCGGGAAGATGGGCCTGCAGGTCCGCTACTTCATGCCGCCCGGCAGCATCGCTCCGCTCGCGTTCTACTTCCGCGGCGATCTGCTCAACGACTATTCCAACCTGCAGCTGATCGGCACGATCAGCACGATGGAGACATTTCAGAAAATCTACCGACCGGAGATCTACAACGCGAACTCGACCGCTGCGAGCATCTACCGACCGAGCCTGGAGCAGCAGGACTTCTCACGGACGCAGATCGACTACGACCGCGTCGAGCGCAATCAACTCGCGGCGAAGCAGGGCAGATACACGGAGGAGCACTTCGTGAAGCCGCACGGCCAAGCGCTGGAGCAGTGGGCCGCGGACTACCCTGCCCTCGTCGGATGACCAGCGGAGATTCGTCGATCATGCAGACACTCCTGCCCACCGCCATCGTCGGCAGCCTGCCGAAGCCGTCGTGGCTCGCCGAACCGGAGACCCTCTGGTCTCCGTGGAAGCTGGAGGGCGACGCGTTGGTCGAGGGGAAGCAGGATGCGCTGCGCAGTGCAGTTCACGAGCAGCGCCGGCGCGGCATCGACATCATCAGCGACGGGGAGCAGACCCGCCAGCACTTCGTCACGACGTTCATCGAGCACCTCAGCGGGGTCGACTTCGAGCAGCGAGAGACGGTTCGCATCCGCAATCGCTACGACGCGAGCGTGCCGACCGTCGTCGGTGCCGTAAGCCGTGACAAGCCCGTGTTCGTCGAGGACGCGAAGTTCCTCCGCGAGCAGACGGACCAGCCGATCAAGTGGGCACTCCCCGGCCCGATGACGATGATCGACACGCTCTATGACCGCCACTACCAGAGCCGCGAGAAGCTAGCGTGGGAGTTCGCGACGATCCTCAATCAGGAAGCGAGAGAACTCGAAGCGGCGGGGGTCGACATCATCCAGTTCGACGAGCCCGCATTCAACGTGTTCCACGATGAGGTGCAGGACTGGGGAGTGGCGACTCTGGAGAGAGCGGCAGAAGGACTGCGTGCGCAGACGGCCGTCCACATCTGCTACGGCTACGGGATCAAGGCGAACACCGACTGGAAGGCGACCCTCGGGCCTGAGTGGCGGCAGTACGAGAAATCGTTCCCGCTCCTCCAGCGGTCCACCATCGACATCATCTCCCTGGAATGCCAGCACTCCCATGTCCCCATGGATCTCATCGAGCTCATCCGCGGCAAGAAGGTCATGCTCGGAGCCATCGACGTGGCGAGCGAGACGATCGAGACCCCGGACGAAGTCGCCGACACTCTCCGGAACGCGCTCAGGTTCGTCGACGCGGACAAGCTCATCCCGAGCACGAACTGCGGCATGGCCCCGTTGCCTCGGGACGTTGCGCTGGGAAAGCTGAGCTCGCTGAGTGCCGGCGCGAAGATCATTCGCGGGGAGGTGCACGGTGAGCGGCGCTGACTCTCGCGCATCTCCTGGGCGCGGCCGGCTCGAGACGCCGAAACACGCTTTCTCGTCCTCCCTTTCGGCCGACGAGTTCAAAGCCCTGTTCCGCGGACACCCGGGGGGTGTCGCCGTCATCACGGCGGATGCGGGCGACGGGCCCGTCGCGCTGACAGCGACGTCGGTCTCCTCGGTCAGTGCCGAGCCCCCGTTGCTGATCTTCTCGATCTCCGCGCTGTCGTCGGCATCCGACGTGCTTGCACGCGCCCAGACCGTCGTGGTCCACCTTCTCGACGCGCACGACATCGAACTGGCGAGGCTGGGTGCGGCCAGCGGCATCGACCGCTTCGCCCAGACACACCGCTGGTCGCGCCTGGTCACCGGTGAGCCCGTGTACAGAGATGTCCGTGCCTGGGTACGCTGCATCGTCATCGATCGTATGGATGCCGGAACCTCGACGGTCATCGCCGCTCACGCACTGCAGTCCCACATCCAGCGCGATGTCCAGCCGGGTGGGCCCGGCGACGCGCTGGTCTACCACAACCGAACATGGCACCGTCTGGGCGAGCACTCCCGCATCGAGGGCTGACGGCAAGCAGAACTCCAGAGAAGGCACGAAAGAGGCCCGGATCCGCAGAATCCTGCGGGTCCGGGCCTCTCAGCTGCCCTTTTACGGGCCGGGCGTGATCCGGGACTCTAGAAGTCCCAGTCCTCGTCTTCGGTGGCCTCGGCCTTGCCGATGACGTAGGACGATCCGGATCCGCTGAAGAAGTCGTGGTTCTCGTCGGCGTTCGGCGAGAGCGCGGAGAGGATCGCGGGGTTCACGTTCGTCACCGACGCCGGGAACATGGCCTCGTAACCGAGGTTCATCAGCGCCTTGTTGGCGTTGTAATGCAAGAACTTCTTGACGTCTTCGGTCAGGCCGACGCCGTCATAGAGGTCCTGCGTGTATTGCACCTCGTTGTCGTAGAGCTCGTACAGCAGCGAGAACGTGTAGTCCTTGAGGTCGTCGCGCTCGGCCTGGCTGACCTTCTCGAGACCCTTCTGGAACTTGTAGCCGATGTAGTACCCGTGCACGGCCTCGTCCCGGATGATGAGGCGGATCAAATCGGCCGTGTTCGTGAGCTTCGCCCGCGACGACCAGTGCATCGGCAGGTAGAAGCCCGAGTAGAACAGGAAGCTCTCGAGGAGGGTGGAGGCCACCTTGCGCTTGAGCGGGTTGTCGCCGCGGTAGTAGTCCATGACGATCTGAGCCTTCTTCTGAAGGTTCGGATTCTCGACCGACCAGCGGAACGCCTCGTCGATCTCCTTCGTCGAGCACAGCGTCGAGAAGATCGAGGAGTAGCTCTTGGCGTGCACCGACTCCATGAACGCGATGTTCGTGTAGACGGACTCCTCGTGCGGAGTGATCGCGTCGGGAATGAGCGAGACGGCGCCAACCGTGCCCTGGATCGTGTCCAGGAGCGTCAGCCCCGTGAAGACCCGCATCGTCAGCAGCTGCTCGTCGGGCGTCAGCGTGTTCCACGACTGGATGTCGTTGGACAGCGGCACCTTCTCGGGCAGCCAGAAATTGTTCACGAGGCGGTTCCACACCTCGAGGTCCTTCTCGTCCTCGATGCGGTTCCAGTTGATCGCCTGGACGTGGTTCAGCAGCTGCAGTTTCTCTGTCATGACTTCTTCTCTCCTGATTCAGCAGACTGCTGATCATCGATGCAGTGACGGCACGTGTCTTTGAACACGCCCTTATTCGTGTGATGCCTCGTGTGAGCGTTTCGAATGCTTGACGGCATTGGCCTGCCCTTCGTTTTCGCGGACTTCTTCGCCCGCGTCTCCGCGCTTTCCGATTTGCCGAAGTTCGGGTTGTTCGCTCCACTGCGCATTTCAGACAGCCGCGCCTTGGATTCCGCCGACATTCGATGTCCGAACGACGGATGCTCAGCCCCGAACTTGCCGAAGTTAGGGTTTCCCGGCCCCGTGCCCTTCCCGCGACGCATCTCGGACCATCGTTGCCTCTGGTCATCGGTGTGGATGTGGCGGCCCCAATTCGGTGAGTCCGGCCCCTTGCGTGAAACTCCGGTGGGACGCCCTCGCGCTCTGTCCCCAGCCGCCTTTCGCTGCGCTTCGGTCCACACATAACCGTGATTGCCCAACCCGCCGTCGTTCAGATTCAGCAGGCGATGACCCTCGTGTCGCAGCTTCTCAATCCAACGCACTTCGGCGCTGCCCAGGTCATCCAAATCAGCACTCATGACGAGTTCCAGCGACGCGAAGTAGACCGTCTCGCGATCAGTGTTCTGCCGGAGCCAGTCTGCGAACGGTGTCTTCCGTCCTCCCGAAGCCGCCTTGAAGTGTTCCGACCTCCGACGGGAAATCGTGTGGGTGGTGAGGCCGACATATCGATACTCAGAGGAGCCCAACTGCCGAACACCGTAGATCACGCCGATGAACGGTGACCACGACGTTGAGGATGACTTTTCCATTCGTTCAGCTTCACTCGAATATGTTGTTAGTCACAACATGCACGAGACGCACTCAGACATGTCGGTTCCCTCGAGGGCCATCTGCCGCAGGCGGATGTAGTAGATCGTCTTGATGCCCTTGCGCCACGCGTAGATCTGCGCCTTGTTGATGTCGCGGGTCGAAGCCGTGTCCTTGAAGAACAGGGTCAGGGACAGGCCCTGGTCCACGTGCTGCGTTGCGGCGGCATACGTGTCGATGACCTTCTCGTAGCCGATCTCGTACGCGTCCTGGTAGTACTCCAGGTTGTCGTTGGTCATGAACGCCGCCGGGTAATAGACGCGGCCGAGCTTGCCTTCCTTGCGGATCTCGATCTTCGAGGCGATCGGGTGGATCGAGCTCGTCGAGTTGTTGATGTACGAGATCGAGCCCGTCGGCGGAACCGCCTGCAGATTCTGGTTGTAGATGCCGTGCTGCTGGATCGAAGCGCGCAGCTGCACCCAGTCGTCCTGCGTCGGGATGTGCTTGCCGACGAACAGCTCCTTGACCTTTTCGGTCTCGGGCGCCCACGCACGGTCGATGTACTTGTCGAAGAACGTGCCGCTCGCGTAGGTCGAGTCCTCGAACCCGTCGAACGCGCGGCCCTTCTCGATCGCGAGGTTGTTCGACGCGCGCAGCGCGTGGAACAGCACCGTGTAGAAGTAGATGTTCGTGAAGTCCAGGCCCTCTTCTGAGCCGTAGAAGACGTGCTCGCGAGCGAGGTAGCCGTGCAGATTCATCTGCCCCAGGCCGATCGCGTGCGAGCGGTCGTTGCCGTCCTCGATCGAGCGGACCGAGGCGATGTGGCTCTGCTCGCTGACGGCGCTGAGGGCGCGGATGGCGGTCTCGACCGTCTGACCCAGGTCATCGGCATCCATCGACAGCGCGATGTTCATCGAGCCGAGGTTGCACGAGATGTCCTTGCCGATCTCCTTGTACGAAAGGTCTTCGTTGTAGGTGGTGGGCGTGTTGACCTGCAGGATCTCGCTGCAGAGGTTGGACATGTTGATGCGGCCCTTGATCGGGTTCGCGCGATTGACCGTGTCCTCGAACATGATGTACGGGTAACCGGACTCGAACTGGATCTCGGCGAGCGTCTGGAAGAACTCGCGGGCGTTGATCTTGGTCTTCTTGATGCGGGCATCGTCGACCATCTCGCGGTACTTCTCGGTGACGGAGATGTCGCCGAACGGCACGCCGTAGACCTTCTCCACGTCGTACGGGGAGAAGAGGTACATGTCCTCGCCGTTCTTCGCGAGCTCGAACGTGATGTCCGGCACGACGACACCGAGCGAGAGCGTCTTGATGCGGATCTTCTCGTCGGCGTTCTCGCGCTTGGTGTCGAGGAACCGCATGATGTCGGGGTGATGCGCGTTGAGGTAGACCGCGCCGGCGCCCTGGCGCGCACCCAGCTGGTTCGCGTAGCTGAAGCTGTCTTCGAGCAGCTTCATGACGGGGATGATGCCCGAGGACTGGTTCTCGATCTGCTTGATCGGTGCACCCGACTCGCGGATGTTCGACAGGAGGAGGGCGACGCCGCCGCCGCGCTTGGACAGCTGCAGCGACGAGTTGATGCCGCGCGAGATCGACTCCATGTTGTCTTCGATGCGCAGCAGGAAGCACGAGACGAGTTCGCCGCGCTGTGCCTTGCCCGAGTTGAGGAACGTCGGGGTCGCCGGCTGGAAGCGGCCGGAGATGATCTCCTCGACGAGGTTGGTCGCGAGCTTCTGGTCGCCGTCGGCGAGGCCGAGGGCCGTCATGACGACGCGGTCCTCGAACCTCTCGAGGTAGCGCTTGCCGTCGAAGGTCTTGAGCGTGTAGCTCGTGTAGTACTTGAACGCGCCGAGGAAGGTCTCGAACCGGAACTTCTTCGAGTACGCGAGGTCGTTCAGCTCCTGGATGAACTCGAACGGGTACTTCTCCAGCACGGTCGGCTCGTAGTACTCCTTCTCGACCAGGTAGTCCAGGCGCTCCTTGAGGGAGTGGAAGAAGACGGTGTTCTGGTTGACGTGCTGAAGGAAGTATTCGCGGGCGGCGCGCTTGTCGGCGTCGAACTGGATCTTGCCGTTCTCGTCGTACAGGTTGAGCATCGCGTTGAGGGCGTGGTAGTCCATCCCCTCGAAGCGCACGTCCGCCTTGAAGTCCTTCTCGGTCACTGCAGCTTCCACCATCGTTCCAATCCTTCGCTCACGCGTTCCACGTCTTCGGGTGTGCCGAACAGTTCGAGCCGGTACAAGTGCGGCACGGAGCACTTGCGGCTGATGATCTCTCCGGCGATGCAGAAGTGCTCGCCGAAATTGGTGTTGCCCGCGGAGATGACGCCGCGGATGAGGCTGCGGTTTCGCTCGTCGTTGAGGAACCGGATCACCTGCCTCGGTACGGCGCCCTTCTCTTCGCCCCTGCCCTGACCGCCCCCGTATGTGGGGGTGACGAGCACGAACGGCTCATTCATGACGAGCGGCTCATCGCCGGGGCCGAGCGGGATCCTGCGGGCCGGCATCCCGAGTTTCTCGATGAAACGCGCCGTGTTGCCCGACACGCTCGAGAAGTACACCAGAAGCGGTGCACTCGTGGCCACCGCGCTCATGGTGGTCAGGCCAGGCGAGAGGCGAGTTCGTCGATCTTGTCGGGACGGAAGCCCGACCAGTGGTCCTCATCGGTGATGACGACCGGCGCCTGGAGGTAGCCCAGCGCCTTGACCTGCTCGAGGGCCGCGGGGTCCTGCGAGAGGTCCAGAACCTCGTACTCGATGCCCTTCGAATCAAGCGCGCGGTAGGTCGCCGTGCACTGAACGCAGGAGGGTTTGGTGTAGACGGTGATCGACATGTGTGATCCGTTCTCCCTCAAAATCTCGGTTTGTTCCGGTAGGCCCCCCACCGGGAGTCCAATACTACATATGGGTACCGACATTGGATAGCACCACAAGGGGTAGTAGTTACATCCGTGTAGTTTTGCACCGCTCTCCACAGATACAACACAGGTTGTCCACCGTTTCATCCACAGGATGCCGACCGATTGCGAACCTGGAAAAACC
This sequence comes from uncultured Microbacterium sp., assembly GCF_963524805.1. Taxonomy (GTDB): domain Bacteria; phylum Actinomycetota; class Actinomycetes; order Actinomycetales; family Microbacteriaceae; genus Microbacterium. The sequence goes on from NZ_CAURGG010000011.1 coordinate 42,608, forward strand.
CTGAATCACGCCGGTTTCGCGATGCCCGGCCGCATCTGTCCACAGCCCCGAACGTACGCGCGCCCTCCGACATCGGATCGGCCTGTGGAATGCAGTCTTGGGCGTGTCGCGGCGTGTCGCCCGCGCTGCCCGGACGGCGGGCCGACCCCGCGCGCGAGCGGGCGCTAGCGTTGACGGGTGGCGGGCTACCGGGATCTTCTGCGCACGCCGGGAGTGGCGCGCATCATGGCGGCGCAGCTCACGGCGCGCTTCCCGAACGGCATGACGAGCCTGGCGATCCTGCTGCACATCCAGTACGTCACCGGCTCGTACGGGGCGGCGGGTCTGGTGCTCGGCGCGACCTCGGTGGGTCAGGCGATCGCCGGCCCGGTCACGAGCCGGTGGATGGGCGTGTGGGGCATGCGGCGCGTGCTGACCACGACGCTCGCGATCTGCGCGTGCGCGATCACCGCGATCGCGCTGTTCGAGACGGTCGTCCCGGTGTACATGGTGCTCGGACTGATCGCGGGACTCTCCACTCCCCCGGTGCAGTCGGCCGTCCGCACGATCTACCCGAAGATGGTCAACTCGCGCCAGCTCACACCGCTGTTCTCGTTCGACGCGTCGCTGCAGGAAGTCATCTGGATCGTCGCCCCCGTGGTGATCACCGTGGTGGCGACGCAGGTCGGCACAGTTCAGGCGCTGCTGCTGATCGTGGCGATCCTGATCAGCGGCGGCGCATGGTTCATCCTTTCTCCCGAGGTCGGGCGGGTGCGCATCCCCCGCAGTCGCCGCGGCCTCGGCAAGGTGCTGGCCAAACCGCAGGTGCTCCTGGCGACAGTGATCGGATTCCTGCTGATCGGCGCGTGCGCCGCGGTGGAGGCGGGCGTTGTGGCGACCTTCGATCACGGGGGCCTCGAAGCCGGGATCGTGCTCGCCATCTTCTCCGTCGGCAGCCTCGCCGGTGGCCTGTCGTTCGGCCACATCCCGATCGGGCAGTGGGCGATGGCGCGGCGCCTCGCGATCGTGGCCGTCGGCCTCACCCTCACGATGCTCTCGCTCAACATCTTCTGGATCGGCGGCACGCTGTTCCTCGCCGGCATCGGCATCGCCCCCGCCCTCGCCGTCCTGTTCGCCATGACCAGCGCGAGCGTGAAATTCAGCGAGACCGCCGAGGCCTACGGATGGATCGGCACCGGACAGCTGATCGGCGCGGCGTCGGGGTCGGCGATCGCCGGGTTCCTGATCGACGGCGTCGGCCCGCAGGGTGCGTACTGGGCTGCTGCTGCCTTCGCGGTCGTCGGCGCGGTCGTCGCCGTGGCGTGCGTGCGCTCGTTCCCCGATCTGCGTCACCGCGACCCCAGTCCGATCCCCGACACCGAGCCGGTCGGCACGATCACCTGAGCAAGGGATAGCCGCGTCATAGCAGGCGCATAGGCCACCGGGCTGCAATGGATCCATGACCGACGACACACGCTGGATCGACCAGAACGGCGACGTGATCGACGAGGACCACCGCGGCCTCGTCTACGACGTCCAGACCCTCATCAACCGGCGCCGCGCGCTCGGCATCTTCGGCGGCCTCACGCTGACCTCGCTGCTGGCGGCGTGCGGCGTAACGCCGACGGATGCCGACGCCTCGACCTCCGCGACGGCAACGGCGACCGCGACCCCGACACCCACCTCCTCGCCGAGCGCGACGGCGGCGGCATCCGAACCCCTCTCCGAGGTCCCGGACGAGACGGGCGGACCGTACCCGGGCGACGGCTCCAACGGGGTGAACGTGCTGGACGATTCCGGCATCGTCCGCAGCGACATCCGCACGAGCTTCGGGTCGTCCACGACCGTCGCCGCCGGCGTTCCGCTGACGATCGCGCTGACCGTGCGGGATGCCGCGACGGGTGCCGCCCTGGTGGGCAAGGGGGTCTACCTCTGGCACTGCGACCAGTCGGGGCGCTACTCGCTGTACTCGAACGGCGCCCAGAACGAGAACTACCTGCGCGGGGTTCAGCAGACCGATGCGAACGGCACCGTCTCCTTCACGTCGATCTACCCGGCCTGCTACTCAGGCCGATGGCCGCACATCCACTTCGAGGTCTACGACGACGTGGCGACCGCGGTCGCGTCCGGGCCCATCGTCAAGACGAGCCAGATCGCCCTGCCCGACGAGGCGAACGCCCAGGTCTACGCCACCAGCGGCTACGAGCAGAGTGTCCGCAACGCGTCGCAGATCTCGCTGCAGAGCGACAACGTGTTCGGCGACGACGGAGGCATCCATCAGATCGCCACCATGTCGGGATCAGTGACGGCCGGCTACACGGCGGCGCTGACGATCGGCGTGTGAGCCGCGGCTCGTGAGCGCCGGCTCAGGCGATGCGGCGCAGCAGCTCGAGCACGGCGAGCGCATACGCGTCGGCCGGCTCGGGGTGCTCGAACACGAAAGTCTCCTCGCCCACCACGATCTCGACCTGATGTGTATCGGCGAGCCGCCGCAGCGACCGGAAGGCTCCGCGCAGCAGCTCGCGCAGCTGGCTCTCGTGCGGCAGCCAGAGCGCGTCCTCCAGGGCCACGGAATCCAGCGCCCACTCGGTGGTGCCGTTGAAGGCGAGGATGCGGCCGGTCGGGTAGTCCCGGGGCTCGATCGTCATCTCGCTGACGGTGAAGACGTCGGCCTCGAACTCGGGTTCGTTCAGCTGGAAGCGGTCCCCGGACCGGGGATGCCACACCAAGCCCGCGTCCCGCAGGGCGATCGCTGATTCCGTCGAGATCATGCTCACCATCATGGCCCGGCGCGAAGGCCGCTCGGGCCGCTCGTAAGCTGGCTCCATGCCTGCACCCGTGACGCTGCCCCGCCTCTCCTGGGGCGATCCGGCCTCGGATCGCCGCGCCCTGCTCGTGCACGGGCTCGGCTCCAACGGCGCGCTGATGTGGCGCTTCGGCGTCGCACTGGCTGAGGCCGGCTGGCGCGCCGACGCCGTCGACCTCCGCGGGCACGGCACGGCTCCTCGCGCCCTGGAGTACTCGATCGAGGCGTATGCCGCAGACCTTGCCTCGACGCGGCCGCACGGCGACGGCGGGTGGGACCTCGTCGTGGCGCACTCGCTCGGCGGCGCCGCGGCGACCGTGGTCGCGGCATCCGACCCCGAATGGACCGAACGGCTCGTGCTGGTCGATCCCGCCATCCATCTCGCGCCCCGTGACCGCGAGATCGTGCGCACGAGCCAGGAGCGATCCTTCGCCGACCCGACGATCGACGCCGTGCGGGCTGAGCACCCGCACTGGCACCCGCACGACATCGAGCTGAAGGCCCTGTCGGCCCAGCAGGCGAGCCGTTGGGCCGTCGAGCAGACCAGCGTGCAGAACGCGGCGTGGGACGTGCGGGATGCCGCGTCCCTGCTGTCCGTGCCGACCCACGTGATCGGCTCCGACCCGAAGGTCTACTCGATCTTCACGGGCGATCTCGCCGCACAGGTGCTGACCAACCCGGCGGTCACGATGTCGGTCGTCACGGGAGCGGGGCACTCTCCGCACCGGGACAAGGCCGATGCCACCATCGCCCAGTTCTTGACGGCGATCGGCGGATAGGCCGCGCATCCAGTCGGTCTACTGCACCACGTACTCGACGCCCTGCCCCACGTCGATCACGACGCCGACGAAGCTCGGCACCGCGGTGGACAGGGAATGCTGCAGGTCGTCCAGGGGCGGCACCTGGCCGTCATCGGTCGTGATGTCGAGGGTCGCGTTCAGTCCGCTCCACTCGACCTCGTACACCCGGGCACCGCTCTCGTCCTGGAGCCAGTCCGCCGCCACGTCCTGGATCGTCAGACCCCACCGCGCGAGCGCGATCGTGACGACGGAATTCGCACCCAGCGGGATCGTCACGATGAGCGCGAGCACCGTGACGACGATGTAGGCCCGGCGCCGGTTGGCGACCTGCGAAGACGCGGGGTCGCGGGCGTAGCCGGCCATGGTGAACACGATGCTGCCGGCGATCACGAGCGCCACGACGTTCGAGAGGAAGAGGACGAAAGCTCCGAGGGCGTCGTTCCAGAGTCCCTGCCCGGCGGTGACGCCCACGACCCCGAGCGGCGGCACGAGCGAGATGGCGATGGCGACTCCGGGAAGGACCGCGCTGAGATCCTTGCGGCACATCGCGAAGCCGCCGGCGAAGCCTGTCGCGAGGGCGGCGATCAGGTCCATGAGGCTCGGTGACGTGCGACCGGTGACCTGCGAGTTGGCGGCGAGGCTCTCCGGGGTGGCCACGAACACCGTGAACAGCAGTCCGAGAACCACCACGATGACCACGCCGGAGAGCACCCACAGGATGGAGCGGATCACCAGGCTCAGATGCCCTGTCACGATGCCGAGGGCGATTCCGAGGATCGGCGTGCCGAGCGGGGCGATGATCATCGCCCCGATCACCGTCGCCGTCGAATCGGAGAGCACGCCGGCGATCGCGATCATCCCCGCCAGCGTCAGCATGATGAGAAAGCCCGTGCGCTTGCTGAGGGTGTCGCCATGACCGAGGTCCAGAGCGTCGTTGAGCGCGTCGACGGTCTGCCGCTGCGCCGGCGGGATGAGCGTCTGGGTCAGGCGGGACACGGCGACTCCTCACGTCTTGCGCTTATCGTGGCACGGCGAAGGGAGAATGGCATGGTGAGCGACTTCGATCCGACCGGCATCCTTCCCGACGATCTGATCGGCCGGATCCGCGACCGCGCCGCCGTCCACGATCGCGAGAACACCTTTCCCGAGCAGGACCTGGCCGACCTGACCGCCGCCGGCTACCTGCCGATCCTCGTTCCGCGCGAGCTCGGCGGTGGCGGGCTCTCCCTCGCCGACGCCGCCGTCCTGCAGCAGCGCCTCGCCGGCGCAGCCCCCGCCACGGCTCTCGCGATCAACATGCACCTCGTGTGGACCGGCGTGGCGAAGGTGCTGTCCGATCGCGGCATCGACGACCTGCGCTTCGTGCAGGAGGGGGCCGTCGCAGGAGAGGTGTTCGCCTTCGGCATCAGCGAGGCCGGCAACGATCTGGTGCTCTTCGGCAGCGACACGGATGCCGCTCCCGGCGCGGACGGCTCGTACGCGTTCACGGGCACGAAGATCTTCACGACGCTCTCCCCGGTGTGGACGCAGCTGGGGCTGCACGGCCTGGACACCGCATCGGCTGACGGTCCGAGGATGGTCTACGCGTTCGTGCCGCGATCGGAGGAGGCGCAGGGCCGCATCGCCGTGAAGGACGACTGGGACACGCTGGGCATGCGCGGCACGCAGTCGCGCACCACGAACCTGCGCGGTGCGATCGCGCCGGCCGCTCGGGTGGTCCGCCGCATCCCGCCGGGACCGAACCCCGATCCGATCGTGTTCGGCATCTTCAGCGTCTTCGAGATCCTGCTCGCGTCGGTCTACACCGGCATCGCTCGCCGGGCTCTGGAGCTCGCGGTGCAGACCGCCGGCACGCGGCGGTCGAAGAAGACCGGGCTCGCCTACAGCCAGGACCCCGACATCCGCTGGCGCATCGCCGAGATGGCGCTCGCGTACGACGCGCTGCCGGCCGAGATCGCCGCGCTGAGCCGCGACGTCGACGCCGGCGCCGACCACGGGGCCCGGTGGTTCTCGCTGCTCTCGGGCGTCAAGCACCGCGCGGTCACCATGGCCAAGCGCGTGGTGGATGAGGCGATCCTCGTGTCCGGGGGATCGTCGTACTTCTCCTCGAGCGAGCTGAGCCGCCTGTACCGCGACGTGCTGGCGGGGATGTTCCATCCTTCGGACCCGGAATCGGCGCACGCGACCGTCGCGAGCGCGTGGCTGGGGCCGATCGAGTCTTGAGTCGGCCGGGTTCGGCGCGGCGCTCTCAGGATCATCTGTCGTGTCGGGGCCGTCTGCCGGTGCCGGGGCGCATTCTTCCTGAGAGCGCTGCGCCTACCGCTGCCTCATCGGCGGAGCGCTACGTGCGCCGCCGCATCGGCAGGGCGAGGAGGCCCTTGAGTGCGGCGACCACGACATCGGGGTGGTACAGGATGTCCTCAGCGATGGGCCGGTAGACGGCATAGCCGAGAGCGGCGAGGGCCTGGTCGCGGCGCCGATCCTCGCGTTGCTGATCCCAGCTGCTGTGGAATGCCTTGCTGTCGCACTCGATGACCAGCCAGCCATCGACGACCAGGTCCACGCGCCCGACTCCGCGGATCACGACCTGCAGGTCGGGCCGGCGGCCCAGTGCGCGCAGCATGAGCCTCACGAGGGTTTCCGAACCCGACTCTGCGCGACCATCCACGAGGCCGCGCAGCCTCCGGAATCGGCGGGGCAGCGCCGCGAACAGGGCATCGACATCGTCGGGGTTCAGCAGGCCCAGATGCAGCGCGGAGTCGACGGAGGCGATGAAGGCGCGCGGCGACTGGCATGCCGCGCTCTGCACCAACGCGTCGAAGAGGTCGACGGATGCCGCCCGTGGGTGCACCTGGCGCCGAAGCGCCACCCAGTGCAGCCGCAACCCGCGTTTGTCCGGTCGCAGGCCCAGCCTGCTCGCGTTCAGCTCCACCTGCACATGCACACCCGCCCGCTCCCCCGCCAACTCGCCCGCACCGCCGTGCACGAACACGCCCCGGCGCAGGAGCTCGGACACGCACGCAAGACGTCCTCCCACGCCAAGCGCCTGGAGAGCGAGCGGATGGCTGTCCGCCCGCATGTACGTCCCGACTCGTGCCCGCACGAGCAGACCATCCCGGACGAGCCGCGCGATGCCTCGCTCCGAAATCCCGAGCGCCCGCAGATCGGCGGTCGACAGGCGCGTGTCTGCGGGGGGCAAGGGGATCTCGAACATGCAGGCGATGTTCGCCGGGAGGCAGTGTTTTCTGGCCGATCCGCCAGGATCTGGGGACACGTTCGCTCGCGCGCGGGGTGGGGAGAAGTGGTGAGGCGCGGATCGCGTGGCGGACTCAGGAGAAATCACGCGACAGATCGCCCAGAGGCGCCGGCGCGGTGGGTTCTTCCTGAGAGCGCGGCGAGCACGCTCGATGAACGGCATGCGATGCTGTCGTGATGACCCGCACCCCCACGGCGCTGCTGAGCCCCGCCGACCAGGAGCGACGTCGAGGCCTCCGGGTCATGAAGGGCGTCGCGCTCGGCGCCCTGATCTTCATGGCGCTGCTGTTCGTGATCGCCTTCGCCTTCCAGGAGCAGTACCCGCCTCTCGCCTACGTCCGCGCCTTCGCGGAGGGCGGGATGGTCGGTGCGCTGGCCGACTGGTTCGCCGTGACGGCGCTGTTCCGGCATCCGCTCGGCATCCCGATCCCGCACACGGCGATCATCCCGAACCGGAAGGACGAGATCGGCCAGAACCTCGGCGAATTCGTCGAGACCGAGTTCCTGCGCAGCGACGTCGTGCGCACGAAGCTCGAGGAGACCGCGATCGCCGTGCGTCTGGGCGAGTGGCTGAGCGTTCCCGAGCACGCCGAGCGCGTCGGCGCGGAAGGCTCCCTCATGGCCGCCGGAATCCTCCGCGCCCTGAGCGATGACGACGTGAACGATGTCATCGAAGACCTCGCCCGCAAGCATCTGATCTCGCCGGAATGGGGTCCGCCGCTCGGCGGCTGGCTCGGCCGCATCGTCGAATCCGGCGCCCACCACGGCGCGGTGGACCTTGCGGTGGACAGCATCGGCGCGTGGCTCGAAGCGAACCGCGCGTCGTTCTCGGGACTCGTCTCCCGGCGGCTCCCGGCCTGGGTGCCCTCCGTCGCCTCACGGCTGGTGGATGACACGGTCTACAACGAGGCCGTGAAGTTCGTCGCCGCCATGCACAACGACCCGCGGCATCCGGCCCGCATCGCGATCGACGGCTACCTGAACCGACTCTCGGAGAACCTGCAGCACGACCCGGCGACGATGGCCCGCCTCGAAGAGGCGAAGGCCACCCTGTTCGACAGCCCTCGTGTGCGCGAGCTGGCCGCCGAAGCCTGGAACACCGCCAAGGCCGGCCTTCTGGACTCGCTCGCCGACCCCGAGAGCGGCCTTCGCCGCCGCGCCGCGCAGGCCCTGCGCGAAGTCGGCGTCCGGTTGACGACGGATACCGTCCTGCAGGCGCGGGTCGACGGCTGGATCACCGATGCCGCCGTGTTCCTCGTCGGCCGCTATCGCCACGACATCGCCTCGATCATCACCGACACCGTCGAGCGGTGGGATGCCGCCGAGACCACCGAGAAGATCGAGCTGATGGTCGGCCGCGACCTGCAGTACATCCGCCTGAACGGCACCGTGGTGGGCGCGCTCGCGGGCCTTGCGATCTTCACGATCGCCCACGCGCTGCTCGGCTGAGCGGGCACCTGCGTTTCCCGGGGGTGAACACTGCGTCACCGTACGTCACACGCCCTCGGCGGGCCCGATCGCGCGGAGTAGCCTGAGCGCGTGGCCGACCCCGATCAGCTCCTCTTCAGCTACGGCACCCTGCAGGATCCCGCCGTGCAGCTCGACACGTTCGGGCGTCTCCTGCGCGTGGAGGACGACGCGCTGCCGGGCTACACCGTGGACTACGCCGAGATCGAGGATCCGCGCGTCGTCGACCTCTCGGGCCTGTCGGTGCACCCCATCGTGCGGCCCACCGGCAGCGCGCTGGACAAGGTCACCGGCAAGGTGCTCTGGGTGACCCAGGACGAATTGGACGCGGCGGACGAGTACGAGGTCGAACTGTATCGCCGCATCGAGGTGCACCTGCAGAGCGGGCGCGCCGGGTGGGTCTACGTCGCAGTCTGATCCGGCCGGAGTAGCGTCGGAACGTGGCCCTCTCGCATGACGCTCTTTGGCCCCGCGCCGGGGACTGGCCGGCCCTCGACGCTTTCGCCGGCGACGTCGACCTCGCGCTGATCGGCGTGCCCGCGTGGCGCACGTCGCTCTCGCCCACCGGCGCGCACGCGACTCCGGCGGCGGTGCGCGAGGCGCTGCGCCGCTACAGCCCGGCGCTCATGAACGGTCCGGTCGATCTGGGCGCGCTGCGAATCGCGGATGCCGGCGATGTCGCCGAACCGGATGGGCCGGACGGCGAGGCGGCGGTGCGCGTTCTCGCCGGTGCCGCGGCGGCGCGGGCGCGGCTGGTGGTCGCCCTCGGCGGCGACAACAGCGCGACGTACGGGGTAGCTCAGGGCGTCGGCGCACGGGGCCTCATCACGCTCGACGCGCACTTCGACCTGCGCGACGGCACCTCCAACGGGTCTCCGGTGCGGCGACTCATTGAGGACGGCCTCGACCCCCGGCGCATCGTGCAGGTCGGCATCGCCGACTTCGCGAATTCCGCTGACTACGCCCGCCGCGCCTCCGACTACGGCATCACCGTCATCGGGTTGGACGAGGTGCGCGCTCGCGGCGTCGCCGAGGTGATGGCGCAGGCGCTCGAGGTTGCGGGCGCGGGAGGCGGCGGCATCCATCTCGACACCGATGTGGACGTGTGCGATCGCTCCGTCGCCCCCGGATGCCCGGCGAGCGTGCCGGGAGGTCTCGCGGCCTCGGAGCTGCGCGCCCTCGTGCGCGCGGCCGCGCACGACGGGCGGCTTGCTTCGGCCGATATCGTCGAGGTCGATGCGACGGCCGATGCCGCCGATCAGCGCACCGTGCGGCTCGCCGCGCTGTGCGTGCTCGAACTGCTCGCAGGATTGGGGACGCGCACATGATCCGACTCGTTCTGGTGCGACACGCCAAATCTGACTGGGGCGACCCGGCGTTGCCCGATCACGACCGTCCGCTCAATGATCGCGGCCTGCGCGATGCGCCGCGGATGGCCCGAGCGCTGGCGGAAACGGGATTCCGCCCGGAGGTGATCCTTTCGAGCACGGCGCTGCGCGCGCGCACGACGGCCGAGGCCTTCGGCGCGGAGTCGGACGTTGCGGTGAGCCTCGAGCCCGACCTGTACGGCGCGCCCGCACGCACGCTGCTGGCCGCAGCGGCGGCGAGCGGAGCGATGAAGGTGATGGTGGTCGCGCACGATCCCGGCATGACCGACCTGGCCGAGCAGCTGTCCGGAGGGGGGATCGCGCACATGCCGACGTGCGCCGTCGCCACCTTCACGTGGGACGAGGATGACTGGCAGGTCGTCAACGCGGTCGACCCGGTGGACTGGACCTTCGACTCGCCCTCCCGCTGAGCTGCGGTCTGCAGAGCTCCACGGATCCGGGTGGCCATGACGTGTCAGGCGTGCGCGCCGTCTTTCCAGACCGTGCGGACCAGCGGCACGCCGGGTCGGTAGGCCAGATGGGTGCGTGACGTCGCGTCCAGCAGTACCAGGTCGGCCCGAAGGCCCGGCGCGATCGCGCCGATGTCGTCACGACGCAGGGCCCGCGCACCCCCGGCGGTCGCGGCCCAGACGGCCTCGGCGGTGGTCATGCCCATCTCGCGGACGGCGAGCGCGATCATGAGCGGCATCGAGCTCGTGAAGCTGGATCCGGGATTGCAGTCGCTCGCGAGCGCCACCGTCACCCCGGCGTCGATGAGCCGGCGCGCGTCGGGATACGGCTGGCGGGTGGAGAACTCGACGCCCGGGAGCAGCGTCGCCACGGTGCCGCTGCCCGCGAGCGCGGCGACGTCCGCGTCGTCGAGATAGGTGCAGTGGTCGACGGATGCCGCGCCCAGCGCGACCGCGATCTGCACGCCGTCGCCGAGGCCGAGCTGGTTGCCGTGCACCCGGGGCAGAAGTCCGCGCAGGACGCCCGCCGCGAGGATCCGCCGGCTCTCCTCGGGCGTGAACGCCCCGCGCTCGCAGAAGACGTCGATCCAGCGGCTGTGCACGGCGCACTGCTGCAGCATGTCGCCGCAGACCAGCTCGACGTAGTCTTCGCGGCTGTCGGCGTACTCGGGCGGCACGACGTGGGCGCCCAGGAAGGTGACTTCGGGCGTGACCTCGGCGGCGAGCCGCGCGAGCCGCGCTTCGTCGTGGACCGTGAGGCCGTATCCGGTCTTCACCTCGAAGGTCGTGGTGCCCTGCGCGGTCAGTTCGGCGACGAACCCCGCCAGCCGGCGGCGCAGCTCGTCGTCGGTCGCCGCACGCGTCGCGGCGACGGTGCGACGTATGCCACCGGCGGCATAGGGCATCCCTGCCATGCGCGCCTCGAACTCGTCGGCGCGGTCGCCTCCGAAGACGAGGTGGGTGTGCGAATCGACGAACCCGGGGATGACAGCGCGGCCCCCGGCATCCACCACCGCCGTCGCGGACGGTGAGACGACATCTGCACGTCCAGACTGTGGGTATTGCCCACCGTCTCGACGTGCAGATGTCGTCTCACGGTCGCCCGTCGTCTCACGGTCGCCTGTCGTCTCACGGTCGACCGTCGTCGCTCGGTCGACCGCAGGGGCATCGGCGGCCGATCCGACCCAGGCGATGCGGCTGCCCTCGATCAGCACGGCGGCGTCGCGCAGCGTGCCGCACGGATCACCGGCCGCAGCGACGTTGGTCGTCAGCTCGCCGATATTGGTGATGAGCGTCGCGCTCACAGCATCGGCACCTTCAGGCCGCGCTCGCGCGCGACATCCTTCGCGCGGTCGTAGCCGGCGTCGACGTGCCGCATGACCCCTGTGCCCGGATCGTTCGTGAGCACGCGCGCGAGCTTCTCCGCGGCCAGCGGCGTGCCGTCGGCGACGGTCACCTGCCCGGCGTGGATGCTGCGTCCGATGCCCACGCCGCCGCCATGGTGGATCGACACCCAGGACGCGCCCGACGCGGTGTTCAGCAGCGCATTGAGGAGGGGCCAGTCCGCGATCGCATCCGAGCCGTCGGCCATCGCCTCGGTCTCGCGATACGGCGAGGCGACCGATCCGGCATCGAGGTGATCACGGCCGATGACGATCGGCCCCGCCAGTTCACCGGAGGCGACCATCTCGTTGAACTTCAGCCCCGCGAGGTGCCGCTCCTGGTAGCCGAGCCAGCAGATCCGCGCCGGAAGGCCCTCGAAGTGCACGGTGGACCCTGCCTTGTCCAGCCAGCGGACCAGCGGGGCGTTGTCGGGGAAGAGCGCCTTCACGGCCTCATCGGTCTTGCGGATGTCTTCGGGGTCGCCGGAGAGCGCCACCCAGCGGAAGGGGCCGCGGCCCTCGGCGAACTGCGGTCGGATGTAGGCCGGGACGAATCCCGGGAACTCGAACGCCCGGTCGAAGCCGCCCAGCTTCGCCTCCGCCCGGATCGAGTTGCCGTAGTCGAAGACCTCGGCGCCGGCATCCTGGAATCCCACCATGGCGGCGACCTGCTTGGCCATGCTCCCCCGCGACCGGAGGGTGAAGCCCTCGGGGTCGCGCTCGGCCTCCGCGCGCCAGTCCTCGAGGTCCACCCCGACCGGCAGGTACGCGAGCGGGTCGTGCGCGCTCGTCTGGTCGGTGACGATGTCGATCGGGGTGCCGCGCAGCAGCAGCTCCGGGAAGACGAGCGCCGCATTGCCGACGACGCCGACCGACAGGGCCGCGCCCGCTTCGCGCGCCGCGACGACCCGGGCGACGGCCTCATCCAGGTCGGTCGTGTACTCGTCCAGATACCCGTGCTCCACGCGCCGCGCGAGGCGCGATTCGTCCACGTCGACGATCAGCACCGCTCCGCCGTTCAGGGTCACGGCCAGGGGCTGCGCGCCGCCCATTCCGCCGCATCCTCCCGTCAGGGTCAACGTCCCGGCCAGCGAATCCCGGCCGAGCGACCGCGCCACGGCGGCGAAGGTCTCGTACGTCCCCTGCAGGATGCCCTGGGTGCCGATGTAGATCCACGACCCGGCAGTCATCTGCCCGTACATCGTGAGGCCGAGCTGCTCGAGCCGCCGGAACTCCGGCCACGTCGCCCAGTCGCCCACGAGGTTGGAGTTGGCGATCAGCACACGCGGCGCCCACTCGTGCGTGCGGAAGACGCCGACCGGCTTCCCGGACTGCACGAGCAGGGTCTCGTCGGGCTCGAGCTCGTCGAGGGTGCGGACGATCGCGTCGTACGCCTCCCAGCTGCGCGCGGCCTTGCCGGTGCCGCCGTACACCACGAGGTCTTCGGGGTGCTCGGCGACCTCCGGATCGAGGTTGTTCATGAGCATGCGCTTGGCTGCTTCGGCGCCCCAGCTCTTGGCGGTGCGGACGTTTCCGCGCGCAGCGCGCACGACTCGGGCGTCGGTGGTCTGGCTCATGAGAGTGCTCCTTCGGCGGCAGCGGCGACCCGGCCGGAGATCACCAGCTCGGTCACCGCCTCGATGTCGGGTGAGAGGAAGTGGTCGTGTCCCGGTCCTCGCGCGACGGTTCGGACGAGGTCGCGGACGGCACCGGTCGCCGCCCCGGGCTCCAGCGGCGCCCGCAGGTCGATCGCCCGCGCACCGGTGAGCACCTCGATCGCGAGCACACGGGCGAGCCCGTCAATGCCGCGGCGCAGCTTGCGCGCGGCCGCCCATCCCATCGAGACGTGGTCCTCCTGCATCGCGGAGGACGGGATCGAGTCGACGGATGCCGGCACAGCGAGTCTCTTGAGCTCGGAGACGATCCCCGCCGCGGCGTACTGCGCGATCATGAGGCCGGAGTCCACGCCGACCTCGTGCGCGAGGAAGGGCGGCAGGCCGTGGCTGCGGGTCTGATCGAGTGCCCGGTCGGTGCGGCGCTCGGAGATCGAGGCGACGTCGGCGACCGCGATCGCCAGGAAGTCCAGCACGTAGGCGATCGGCGCACCGTGGAAGTTGCCGTTGGATTCGACCCGGCCGTCGTCGGTGATCACGGGGTTGTCGACCGCGGATGACAGCTCACGGGACGCGATCGTGCGGGCGTACTCCACCGTGTCGCGCGCCGCGCCGTGCACCTGCGGCGCGCAGCGCAGCGAATAGGCGTCCTGAACGCGCGTGCACACGGCCGGGTCGCGGTGCGAGGCCACGATCGGCGACCCCGCGAGCAGAGCCCGCAGGTTCGCCGCAGATGCCGCCTGCCCCACCTGAGGACGAAGCGCCATGAGGTCGGCGGCGAAGACCGCGTCGGTGCCCAGCTGGCTCTCGATCGACATGGCCGCTGCGATGTCGGCCGTCTCCAGCAGCACCGACAGGTCGTGCACCGCCAGCAGCAGCATCCCCAGCATGCCGTCGGTGCCGTTGATGAGCGCCAGGCCCTCCTTCTCGCGCAGAAGCAGCGGCGCGATCCCGGCCGCCGCGAGGGCATCGGCGGCGGGCACCCGATCGCCTCCGGCGTCGCGCACGTCGCCCTCCCCCATCGCGGCGAGCGCCACGTGCGAGAGCGGAGCGAGGTCACCCGAGCAGCCGAGCGAACCGTACTCGCGCACGATCGGCGTGATTCCGGCATTCAGCATCGCGGCGTAGGTCTGCACGACGATCGGGCGCACCCCGGTGTGCCCGGTCGCGAGCGTCTGGAGGCGCAGCAGCTGCAGCGCGCGGACGACCTCCCGCTCGACCTCTGCGCCGGTGCCCGCCGCGTGCGAGCGGATCAGGCTCGCCTGCAGCTGCGCACGGCGTTCGGTGGCGATGAACGTCGTGGCCAGCGCCCCGAATCCCGTCGAGATGCCGTAGTGCGGCTCGGGATCGTCCGCGAGGCCGTCGACGAGCGTGCGGGATGCCGCCACCCGCGTGAGCGCGGTGGCATCCAGCTGCACGCGCGCAGAGTGGCGGGCGACGGCGACGACGTCTTCGGCGGAAAGGGGTGCGGCGCCGACGGTGACGGTGAGGGAGTCCGTGACGGTGGTCATGGACCGATTCCACACCCGGAAGGTCGCGCGAAACAGAGGTCCGTGGCATCCTGTGTCTGTCATGCCAGACAATTCAGCGCCGCCGAACGCGGCTCCGCTCCACACCCCCGACTCGCCGAGGCGCGCCCCGCAGGTCCCCGCCGCAGACCAGACGCTGCGCATCCTGTCGCTCCTCGCCAGGCAGCGAGGCCCTCTCGCGGCCAGCACGATCGCCGCCCAGCTGTCGGTCCCACGATCGAGCGTCTATCACCTGCTCGCGACGCTCGCAGAGCACGGCTTCGTCGTGCACCTGTCTGCGGAGCGGCGGTGGGGACTCGGCACGGCGGCGTTCGAGCTCGCCGGCGGCTACGCGCGTCAGCAGCCGCTCGCACGCCTCGGGCGTCCCCTCATCGCCGCCCTCGCCGATCGCGCCGGCGAGAGTGCGCATCTGGCGGTCATGACCGGGCGCGACGTGCTCTACATCGTCGAGGAGCGGGCCCCGCGTCGCCCGACCCTCGTGACCGACGTCGGAGTGCGCCTCCCCGCTCACCTCACGGCCACGGGCCGCGCGATGCTGGCCGCCCTGCCCCGCGAGCAGGTGCGCGCGCTGTACCCGGATGCGGCCTCCTTCGCCGACCGCACCGGGCGCGGCCCCGCCCGCCCGGGCGAACTGCGGGAGCTGCTGCGCAGCGTGCGCGGCGACGGCTACGCCACCGAGGATGGCGAGATCACGCTCGGGCTGCGCTCGGTCGGCGTGCCCGTCGTCGATCACACCGGCTGGCCGATCGCCGCGATCGCCCTCACCTATCCGGAGGACACGCGCAACGATCCCGCCGCACTGGCTGCGCTGATCGGGCCGGCGGCGGCCGAGCTCACGCGCCGCATCGGCGGCGCCGGCGTCAGCGGACGATGAGGCGCGGTTCCACCAGCACGTGCTCCGGTGCGGACGCCCGCTCGCGCAGGGTGACGGCCTGCCCCGTCGTGCCCATCAGCAGATCGAGCACGGCTGCGGCCACGAGCTCGGGCGACTGCTCGATGCTCGAGATGCCGAGGGCCTCGGCCACCGGCGTGTTGTCGAAGCCGATCACCGGCAGGCTCCGCCGCCCGGCGTCGGCAGCGGCGAGGTGTGCGCCGACAGCGTGGGCGTCGCTGACGCACACCAGCGCGTCGAGGCCGGCGAGCATCGCCGGGTCGGCGAACGCGGCCGACATGACCTCCCGCGCGACAGCGAGCCCGTCGACCGACTCGAACCGGGGACCGGTCGCCTCGGCATCCGCCATCGCCTCTCGCCAGCCGCGCTCGCGGTCATCGCCGGTTCCACTGCCCGCGGGCCACCCGAAGAACCCGACGCGCGGTCCGGCTGTGCTCATCGCATGCTGCGTGGCCGCGCGGGTGCCGGCGGCGCCGTCGACGTCGACCCAGGTGTGCCGGGAACGGTAGACGTCCTCCCCTCCCCAGGGACGGCCGAACGACACGAACGGCACCTCCCGCTCGAGGAGCCACCCCGTCCGAGGGTCGCCGAAGAATGTGCCGGTCACCACGACCGCGTCGACCTCGGCGCCGTCGATCAGGTCCGCCAGACGCTCGATCTCCTCCTCGGCGGTGCGGGCGCTGTAGATGAGCACGCGCATGCCGCGCGCGCTCGCGCGCTCGGTCAGGGCGTGCACGAACCTGTCGAGGATCACGCCCGAGATGCCCCCGAGGTAGGGATCGAGATGGATGCCGATCGTCGAGCTGCGGCGCGTGCGCAGGCGCCGGGCGGCCGCGTGGGGCCGGTACGCGAGATCGGCGATCGCGCGCTGGACCCTCTCGCGGGTCTCCTCCCGCACGATCGCGGGGGAATTCAGAACGTTCGATACGGTCTGCCGCGAGACGCCCGCCACGCGGGCGACGTCCTCCACGGTCGGTGGCTTGCTCATCGGCATCCCCTCGTGGAATCAGGCATCGGAACGTTCAAATCGTTATCGACACAGTACCGCGCAAGGGGTTGACATCCCCGCGCGACGAATCGTAGCTTGCCTGTAGCGACCGGATTTGATCGTTCAAAGGATGAACGTATCCCAGACGGTTCCGTGGCCCTCGACCCCCCGGAGGCCGCGCCCGGTGTTTATCGAAGGAGACAGACATGACAAGGAAGACTCGTGCGATCGGGGGTGCCGGCGCACTTGCGATCGCGGGCACATTGCTGCTGAGCGGATGCGGTGGCTCCGGCTTCGACGATTCGGGCAGCGCGGGCGGCGACGGTGAGCTCACGTCCTCCGACGACGCCCTGAACATCCTGATCGGCTCGAGCGGCGAGGCCGAGACCAAGGCCGTGGAGGAGGCCGTCGCGGCGTGGTCGGACGAGTCCGGCGTCGAGGCGAAGGTCTCAGTCGCCAACGACCTGAATCAGCAGCTGTCGCAGGGCTTCGCCGCCGGCACGCCGGCCGACCTGTTCTACCTGTCGCCCGACGTCATCGCCGGATACGCCGGCAACGGCTCGCTCATGGCTTACGGCGACCAGCTCGAGAACAAGGACGACTTCTACCCCTCGCTCGTGGAGAACTTCACCGTCGACGGCGACTTCTACTGCGCGCCGAAGGACTTCTCGACGCTGGGCCTGATCATCAACACCGATTTGTGGACGGCTGCCGGCCTGACTGAGGCCGATGTCCCGACTACGTGGGACGAACTGGCCGCCGTCGCGAAGACCCTGACGACCGACGGTCGTGTGGGACTCGCGTTCGGTGCCGAGTACCAGCGCGTCGGAACCTTCATGGCCCAGGCCGGCGGCGCGATGGTCGAAGACGGCCAGGCCGTGGCGAACAGCCCCGAGAACCTCGAGGCTCTCGATTACGTTCAGACGCACCTCCAGGACGGCACATTCGCCTACGCCGCGGATGTGGGAGCCGGGTGGGGCGGCGAGGCCTTCGGCAAGCAGCTGGCGGCCATGGTGATCGAAGGCAACTGGATCGGCGGGGCGCTCAGCAATGACTTCCCGGACGTGAACTACCTGGTGGCGGAGCTGCCGGAAGGACCCGGCGGCAAGGGGACCCTGCAGTTCACCAACTGCTGGGGCATGGCCGCAGACAGCCCCAACCAGCAGGCGGCGCTCGACCTGGTCGAATACCTCACCTCGACCGACCAGCAGCTGGCCTTCTCGGAGGCGTTCGGCCCGATGCCGTCGATCTCCTCCGCGGCGGATGCCTGGACGGAGGCCAACCCCGACCTGACGGCCTTCCTGGCCGGTGCCGACTACGCCCAGTTCCCGCCCAACCAGGAGGGAGCCAACGACGTGATCTCCGACTTCAACGCGCAGCTGGAGACGCTCAAGGACGGGGACCCGCAGCAGATCCTCGACTCGGTCCAGGCGAACCTCGAGGCCGTGGTCGGCTGACCATGACCACCCAGGTCAGCAAGGCCCCTCGTCGTGGCGGGGCCGCCGCGCGCCGGGGCCGCGCGGGCGGCGCCCGCTGGCGGTGAGGGGGGCGGGTGGGCACAATCCCCGGCCAGTTGCTGG
>NZ_CAURGG010000012.1:0-51492 GCF_963524805.1 uncultured Microbacterium sp.
CCGCGAAAGCGCGCTCCCCGTCGCGCGAAGAGCGCCGATGTCGCGCCCGCCCCGGCCGTCGACGCGCCCGCCGAGGCCGTCACCGAGCCCGCTGCGATCGCCGAGAGCGCGGCATCCACCGACGCTCCCGCCGAGGTCGAGCAGGCGACGGATGCCGCTCCCGAGGCCGCGGCCGGCGATGCCGCCCCCGGCGAGGTCAGCGCCGTAGAGCCGGGAACCGCCGACATCGAGGCCGCCGAGGGCGCCGCGGATGAGGACGCCACCCCGAACGAGGACACCGACTCGGGCAACGCCGAGAACACCGACTCGGCCGAGGAGACCCCCTCGCGCGGCCGCAGCCGGAGCCGCAACCGCAACCGCAACCGCAACGCGCAGGGCGGCCAGAACGGCGGCCAGAACCAGGGCGGGCAGAACCAGGGCGCCCAGAACCAGGGCGCGCAGAACAATCAGGCCGCGCAGGCCACCGCCGCGCCGTCGCAGGCGCAGACCGCCGACGCGGACGACGAAGGCGGATCGGCCGCGAGCCGCAACCGCCAGCGCAACAAGCGTCGCGGTCAGGCCGGGGGCGATGAGTTCGACACCGAGATCGGCGAGGACGACGTCCTCATCCCGATCGCAGGCATCCTCGACGTCCTGGACAACTACGCGTTCGTGCGCACCACCGGATACCTTCCCGGAACCAGCGATGTGTACGTCTCGCTCGGTCAGGTCAAGAAGTACAACCTCCGCAAGGGCGACGCGGTCGTCGGCGCGATCAAGCAGCCCCGCGAGGGCGAGCAGTCGAGCCGCCAGAAGTACAACGCGCTGGTGAAGGTCGACTCGGTCAACGGCCTGTCGGTCGAAGACGCCGCCGAGCGTGTCGAGTTCGGCAAGCTGACGCCGCTGTACCCGCAGGAGCGACTGCGCCTCGAGACGGCGCCCGAGAAGCTCACGCAGCGGATCATCGACCTCGTCGCCCCGATCGGCAAGGGCCAGCGCGGCCTGATCGTCGCGCCCCCGAAGGCCGGCAAGACGATCGTGCTGCAGCAGATCGCGAACGCGATCGCGACGAACAACCCCGAGGTCCACCTCATGGTCGTGCTCGTCGACGAGCGTCCGGAAGAGGTCACCGACATGCAGCGGACGGTCAAGGGCGAGGTCATCGCCTCCACGTTCGACCGCCCGGCCGAGGATCACACCACGGTGGCCGAGCTCGCGATCGAGCGCGCCAAGCGCCTCGTCGAGCTGGGTCGCGACGTCGTCGTCCTGCTGGATTCCATCACGCGCCTCGGCCGTGCGTACAACATCTCGGCGCCCACCTCGGGCCGCGTGCTCAGCGGCGGCGTGGACGCCTCGGCGCTGTACCCGCCCAAGCGCTTCTTCGGGGCCGCGCGCAACATCGAGAACGGCGGCTCGCTCACGATCCTCGCCACGGCGCTCGTCGAGACCGGGTCCAAGATGGACGAGGTCATCTTCGAGGAGTTCAAGGGCACCGGCAACAGCGAACTGCGGCTGTCGCGTCAGCTCGCCGACAAGCGGATCTTCCCCGCCGTCGACGTCAACGCGTCCAGCACGCGGCGAGAGGAGATGCTGCTCTCGGCCGACGAGGTCAAGATCACCTGGAAGCTGCGGCGTGCCCTCGCGGGCCTGGACCCCCAGCAGGCGCTGGAGGTCGTCCTCGGCAAGCTCAAGGAGACGCAGTCCAACGTCGAGTTCCTCGTGCAGATGCAGAAGTCGATCCCCGCTCCCACCGGCGGCGGCCACAGCCACGGCCACGAGAACAGCATCCGCTGACCGAGCCGTTCGGAGCATCCATGTTCGAATCGGTGAAGACCCTCATCGAGGAGCACAAAGCCGTTCAGGAGGAGCTCTCCGACCCGGCTGTGCACGCCGACGCCGGTCGCGCCAAGCGCGTGAACCGGCGCTACGCGGAGCTGTCGCGCATCGTCGCGGCGTACGACACGTGGATGCTGGCCACGGGCGATCTGGAGGCCGCGCAGGAGTTCGCCAAGGAGGACGCCGCGTTCGCCGCCGAGGTCCCGGTGCTCGAGGAGCGCGTCGAGGAGACGCAGGAAAGGCTGCGGCGTCTGCTGATCCCCCGCGATCCCGACGACGGACGCGACGTGATCATGGAGATCAAGGGCGGCGAGGGCGGCGCGGAGAGCGCCTTGTTCGCGGCCGATCTGCTTCGCATGTACCTGCAGTACGCGGCATCCCGAGGCTGGAAGACCGAGCTTCTGGAACGCAACGAGTCCGACCTCGGCGGGTACAAAGACGTGCAGGTCGCGATCAAGAGCACCTCGACCGACCCCGCGCAGGGCGTGTGGGCGTCCCTCAAGTACGAGGGCGGTGTGCACCGCGTCCAGCGCGTCCCCGCGACCGAGTCGCAGGGGCGCATCCACACCTCGACCACCGGCGTGCTGGTCTTCCCGGAGGTCGATGAGCCCGACGAGGTCGAGATCAACCCGAACGACCTGAAGATCGACGTCTTCCGCTCGTCGGGCCCCGGCGGCCAGTCGGTCAACACGACCGACTCCGCGGTGCGCATCACGCACCTGCCGACCGGCATCGTGGTGTCGATGCAGAACGAGAAGTCACAGCTGCAGAACCGGGAGGCCGGCATGCGCGTTCTGCGTGCGAGAATCCTGGCCAAGCAGCAGGAGGAGATCGATGCGGCGGCCTCCGATGCCCGCAAGTCGCAGATCCGCGGCATGGATCGCTCCGAGCGCATCCGCACCTACAACTTCCCCGAGAACCGCATCGCCGATCACCGCACCGGATACAAGGCCTACAACCTCGATCAGGTGATGGACGGCGCCCTCGGCCCGATCATCGAGTCGTGCATCGCCGCCGACGAGGAGGAGCGCCTGGCGTCCCTGGGCGCCGAGGCCTGAGCCCGCACTCCCGCCCGCGACGCAGCGCTCCCGACATCCGCCCCTTCGTCGACTTGTCGTATATGTGCGCGACACGCCGGGAAGCGGCGGCATATACGACAAGTCGACCAGAGGTTGTGGAGAACGACGACGGCGGATCGGCGGGTGTGACAGGGTCTGCGGATGCAACCTCACCTCCTCGGCGGCGGGCCGTTCACCGTCGCGGAAGGTGTGCGTGCGGGCCTTCCGCGCGCGGTGATCGATTCTCCGCACTTGGCCCGACCCTTCCATGGGCTGCGGGTCCCTCGCGAGACGGAGGCCGATCCCGACGGGCATCCGATCGCACAGGTGCACGCGGAGATCCTCCGCAGTGCCCGCCTGTTCTCGGCGCACATGCACGAGCAGGAGTTCTTCTCGCATTCCACGGCCGCGCTGATGTGGGGCATCCCGTTGCCCGGACTTCCCAGCACCGACATCCATGTGTCGGTGCTGGCGCGGCACCGGGCTCCGCGCGGCAGGGGAGTGCGCGGACATCAGCTGGGCGAGCGGGCGGTGAACCGCTCACGGCACGAGGCCCTGGCCGTCACCGACGCAGCGACGAGCTGGTCGCTGCTGGCGGCCGAGCTGCGGCATCCGTATGATCTCGTCGCTGCAGCCGACGCGGTGATCCGGGACGAGCGGATGCCGGGACCCCGGTCCCGGATCCTCCGGCCGCGCCTGGCGGGTCGCGCTGAACTCGCGGCCGCGATCGCCCCGGGCCGTCGCGGTGCGGTCGCACTGCGGCAAGCCCTCGACCGGGCGCGCCCTGGGGCAGCCTCTCGCATGGAGACCTGGATGCGGCTCACCGTCGTGGATGCGGGGCTGCCGGAGCCCGCGCTCGACCATGACGTGTGCGACGCGTCCGGCGAGTTCCTGGGCTGTCTCGACGGCGCATATCCCGAGCTTCGCGTCGGGTTGGAGTACGAGGGCGACCACCATCGCACGGATGAGCGGCAGTGGCAGCGGGACATCCTCAAGCACGACTCGATGGCCCGGGTGGGGTGGCGGATCATCCGCGTCACGAAGGATCAGCTCCTCCGCGACCCGGGGGCATTCACGGCACGCGTCCGCGGCGCCCTGCGCGCGGCATCCTGACCCCCCATCACCCCATCGACTTGTCGTACATGTCGTCGGCACGCCGTCGCGCAGGCGCATATACGACAAGTCGACGAGAGGGAGGGCGAGGGGAAGGGGGGGAGGGGCAGGAGAGAGGGGGCGGGGGATGCCGCGCCGGTAGGCTCCGAGAGTGATCACGTTCCTCATCCGCGCCGCGATCTTCGTGTTCTCGGCCGCGCTCGGCCTGATCGTGGCCGATCTGATCATCCCGGGCTTCCACATCGACTGGAGCGACTGGTGGGGCTTCGTGCTCGCGGTCGTGATCTTCGCAGTGATCCAGAGCGTGCTGGCGCCGTGGGTGTTCAAGATCACCCGGCGGCACGCCCCCGCGCTGCTGGGCGGTATCGGGATCATCTCGACCTTCGTGGCGATTCTGATCGTGGTGCTCATCCCGAGCGCGGGCATCGGCATCTCCGAGCCGCTCGCCTGGGTGCTCGCACCCGTGATCGTGTGGATCATCACGGCGCTGGCCACGTGGCTGCTGCCGCTGGTGTTCCTCAAGAAAGAGGTGGCCCAGCGCCGAGCGGCGTGACGCCCCGTCAGATGCTGTAGTCCAGGGCGCTGTAGTCGGGCGCGGTCAGCAGCGCACGCGTGTCGATGCCCTCGCGCTTGACGCGCGGCTTCGCCGGAACGCCGACCAGGATGCTGTCCGGCGGCGCATCGCGGGTGACCACGGCGTTCGCGCCGATCACCGAGCCGGCGCCGATCGTGATGGGGCCGAGCACCTTGGCGCCCGCACCCACGGCCACGCCGTCGCCGATCGTCGGGTGCCGCTTGCCGCCCTCGCGCTGGCGCCCGCCCAGCGTGACGCCGTGATAGAGCATGACGTCGTCGCCGACCTCGGCCGTCTCGCCGATCACGACACCCATGCCGTGGTCGATGAAGAAGCGCCGGCCGATCGTGGCGCCGGGATGGATCTCGATGCCGGTCAGCCACCGGGTCAGCTGAGATCCGAGCCGCGCCGGGAAGCGCAGCCGCCGCACCCAGAGAGCGTGCCAGAGCCGGTAGGCCCAGACGGCGTGCAGACCGGGGTAGAGCAGGGCGATCTCGGCGCTGCCGCGCGCGGCGGGATCGCGCAGCTTGGCCGCGGCGAGGTCTTCGCGAACGCGGGCCACAGCACCGATGTGCTCGCTCATGCGACAGCCTCGGGCTCTCTGAGGTGCTCGTACAGGGCGGTCGAGAGGTAGCGCTCACCGGCATCGGGGACGATCACGACGATGCGCGTGCCCGCGGCTTCCGGGCGCGCGGCGATCTCCAGCGCCGCCCACACCGCGGCGCCCGCCGACATCCCGGCGAGGATCCCCTCGCGTGTCGCGAGCTCACGGGCGACGCGGATCGCGTCGTCGAACTCGACGTCGAAGATCTCGTCGACCACCGAGCGGTCCAGCACGGCCGGCACGAAGTTCGGGCCGATCCCCTGGATGCGGTGACCGCCCGCGCGTCCCTCCGTGAGGACGGGGGAGTCCTTCGGTTCGACCAGGGCGATCTTGACGTCGGGATTGCGAGCCTTGAGCACACTGCCGACGCCGGTGATCGTGCCGCCGGTACCCGACCCCGCCACGAACCAGTCGACGCGTCCCTCGGTGTCGCGCCAGATCTCCTCCGCGGTCGTCCGGCGGTGGATCTCGGCGTTGGCCGGGCTGTCGAACTGATGCGCGAGCACCGCTCCCGGAAGCTCCGCAGCGATGCGCTCAGCCGTCTCGACGGCTTCGGTCATGCCCTTGTGGGGGTTGGTGAGGACCAGTTCGGCGCCGTAGGCCTTCAGCAGGGTGCGGCGCTCCTTGGACATGGACGCCGGCATCGTGAGGATGACCTTGTAGCCGCGCGCGGCGCCGACCAGGGCCAGGGCGATTCCGGTGTTGCCGCTCGTGGACTCCACGATCGTGCCGCCCGGGCGAAGCTCGCCGGATGCCTCAGCGGCATCGATCAGCGCGATCCCGAGGCGGCACTTGACACTCGCACCGGGGTTGTAGAACTCGAGCTTGGCGACGACCTCCGCGCCGAGCCCCGCGGTGAGCGCATTGAGGCGCACGAGCGGCGTCTGCCCGAAGGCTGACGTGATGTCGGAATGGATCCCGGGCACGGGTCGCCTTTCGTTGCCGGGCGGGGGTCAGTCCTCGCGCAGGTCGTCGTAGAGAGCGGTCGAGAGGTAGCGCTCGCCGAACGACGGGATGATGACGACGATGTTCTTGCCCGCAGCCTCCGGGCGCGCGGCGACCTGAAGGGCGGCCCACACCGCCGCGCCGGAGGAGATGCCGACGAGGATCCCGTCCTGGGTCCCGACGGCGCGCGCGGTCGAGATCGCATCGGGGAACTCCACGTCGATGACCTCGTCGATGACGCTCTGATCGAGGATCTCCGGGATGAAGTTCGGGCCGATGCCCTGGATCTTGTGCGGACCGGGCGTGCCCTTGGTCAGCAGCGGCGAGTCGGCCGGCTCGACGGCGATGACCTTCACGCCGGGCACGCGCTCCTTGAGCACCTGCCCGACGCCCGTGATCGTGCCGCCCGTGCCGATGCCCGCGACGAAGTAGTCGATCTCGCCGGCGGTGTCGCGCAGGATCTCCTCGGCGGTCGTCCTGCGGTGGATCTCCGGGTTGGCCTCGTTCTCGAACTGGCGCGCGAGCACGGCACCGGGGATGCCGGCGACGATCTCCTCGGCCTTCGCCACGGCACCCTTCATGCCGCCGGAAGGATCGGTCAGCACCAGCTCCGCGCCGTAGGCCTTCAGGAGGATCCGGCGCTCGACGGACATCGACGAGGGCATCGCGAGCACGACGCGGTATCCGCGCGCGGCCCCGACCATCGCGAGGGCGATGCCGGTGTTGCCGCTCGTGGCCTCGACGATCGTGCCCCCGGGCTGCAGCTGCCCGGATGCCTCGGCGGCATCCACGATCGCGATGCCGAGTCGGTCCTTGACGCTCGAGGCCGGGTTGTAGAACTCCAGCTTGGCGAGGATGGTGCCGCCGAGGCCCTCCGCGACGCGGTTCAGCCGCACGAGCGGGGTGTCGCCGAACGCGGAGGTGATATCGGGGTGGATGCCGGGCATGTCGAGCCTTTCAAGCGTCGTCGGGTGCGCAGACAAGCCTAGGGGAGCCCTCGGCGATGCGTCCTTCTGTGACGATCGGGCTCGCGGTGGGATCGCGCCGCACGGCATCTAGGCTGGGTGCCGCTCATGTCTGACATTCCTCCCCCCGCCGTATCGCTCTCCGATGCCCTCCGCCGCGCCGCCGATCGCCTCTCCGCCGCCGGCATCGAGGAGGCGCACGTGGATGCCGAGCTTCTCGCCGCGCACGTGCTCGGCGTCGGCCGCGGAGGCGTGCAGGCTGCCGCGGTCCGCGGCGATCTGCTGGCGGCAGAGGACGCCGGACGGCTGGCTTCGCTGATCGATCGGCGGGTCACCCGCGAGCCGCTGCAGCATCTCACCGGCACCGCTCCGTTCCGCCACCTCGAGCTGCGCGTCGGCCCCGGCGTGTTCGTCCCGCGTCCCGAGACGGAGATGGTCGCGCAGCTCGCTATCGACGCGCTCGCCTCCTCGGCCTCCGCCGCCCCGATCGGGGTGGACCTCGGCACCGGAAGCGGCGCGATCGCCCTCGCGATGGCGACCGAGGTGCCGCATGCCCGCGTGTTCGCGGCCGAGAACTCGGTGGAGGCCTTCGTGTGGGCGAAGGAGAACTTCGCCCACATCGGAGCGGACAACGCGCAACTGGCGTTCATCGACCTCGAGCACGCGTTCACGCAGCTCGACGGCCAGGTTTCGGTCGTCGCGTCGAATCCGCCCTACGTGCCGGACGAGGCGATCCCGCGCGATCCGGAGGTGCGCTTCTTCGATCCGCCCGCGGCCCTGTACGGCGGCGCGGACGGCCTCGACGTGGTGCGTGTCGTCAGCCGGGTGGGCCTGCGCCTCGCGCACCCCGGGGGGACGATCATCGTCGAGCACGGCGAATGGCAGGGGGCCGCCGTGCGGGAGATCCTCGTCGCGGACGGCTGGCGTGCGGCATCCACTCATCCCGACCTGACGATGCGCGACCGCGCCACGACCGCCATCCGGCCCTGACGTCTTGCCGGGCGCGAAGGCGCCGCCGGATAGACTGAGCCGGACATGTCACCTGTATTCGATTGCCGCGACGAGGCCCAGCTGCTCGCCGGAATGCGCCAGGCGCGTCAGGCGATCGGGCGCGGCGAACTGGTCGTCCTGCCGACCGACACCGTCTACGGCGTCGCAGCCGACGCGTTCAGCGCCCGCGCCGTTCAGGGCCTGCTGGAGGCCAAGGGTCGCGGCCGCCAGTCGCCGCCGCCCGTGCTCGTCGCCGGCATCGCGACGCTCCGCGCTCTGGTGGCCGAGGTCCCCGAGCCCGTCGAGCGTCTGGTCGAGGCATTCTGGCCGGGCGGCCTCACGATCGTGCTGCCCTCACAGCCGTCACTGTCCTGGGACCTGGGCGACACGTTCGGGACGGTGGCCGTGCGCATGCCGGCGAACAACCTCGCGCTGGAGCTGCTGGAGGAAACCGGACCACTCGCCGTCTCGAGCGCGAACCTCACCGGGCAGTCGGCCGCGATCACCGCCTCGCACGCGAAGGACATGCTGGGCGACTCCGTCGCGGTCTACCTCGACGGAGGTCCGTCCGAGACCGGGATCGCCTCGACGATCGTGGATGCGACGAGCCTGGTCGGCGACTCGGCGGCGGTGGTGCGTGTTCTGCGCGAGGGAGCCGTCAGCCGCGAGGCGCTGCGCGAGGTGCTCGGCGACCTGCTCGAAGCCGACCCCGTCCGCGAGGACAACCCGCCGGCGGCCTCGCCGCCACCGCCCATCGAGAGCTCGGATGGGGAAGCCGCTCAGCCTGCCGGGGGTTCGGAACCCAGCCCCGAGGAAACCAGCAGCGCGTGAAGCAGTACGTCTTCACGATCCTCTTCACCGCGGCGGTCACCCTGTCGCTGTCGTGGGCGGTCTGGCGGCTGAGCCTGAAGTACAAGCTGTACCCCGGCATCCGCGAGCGCGACGTGCACAAGACTCCCACCCCCCGCCTCGGGGGAGTGGCGATGTTCCTGGGCGTCGTCGCCGCCTTCGCCGTGTCGTCGCAGCATCCGTACTTCGCGATCTTCTGGGCCGATCCCGCGCCCGTGTACGCGATCCTCGCCGCGACGCTGCTCATCGTCGTCGTCGGTGTCGCGGATGACCTGTGGGACCTGGACTGGATGATCAAGCTCGGCGCCCAGTTCCTCGCGGCCGGGATCATCGCGTGGTTCGGGCAGCTGCAGATCTTCTCCCTGCCGATCGGAGGCCTGATCATCGGCTCCAGCTGGGTGAGCTTCACGCTGACGGTGTTCGCGATCGTCGTCGTCATGAACGCCGTCAACTTCATCGACGGGCTGGACGGCCTGGTCGCCGGTGTCTGCCTCATCGCCAACGGCGTCTTCTTCGCCTACTCGTACATCCTGGTCCGCGACACCGGATCCAGCACCTACTTCAATCTCGCCTCCTTCATCGCGGCCGTCCTGATCGGCGCCTGCATCGGCTTCCTGCCGCTGAACTGGAGTCCCGCGAAGCTGTTCATGGGCGATTCCGGCGCGCTGATGCTGGGCCTTCTGATGGCGACGTCGGCCATCGCGATCACCGGCCAGCTCAATCCCGCCACCCTGGACCCCGAGGGCTTCGGCCGCTCGCAGCTGCTGGGCGCGTTCATCCCGATCCTCCTGCCCGTCGTGGTCGTGCTGCTGCCGCTCCTGGATTTCGGCCTCGCGGTGATCCGGCGCATGAGCAGGGGGAAGTCGCCGTTCTCACCCGATCGCAAGCACCTGCATCACCGGATGCTGGACATGGGACACACCGACCGCGACGCCGTCCTGATCTTCTACGCGTGGACGGCGGTGTTCAGCCTCGCCGTCCTGCTGATGTACATCGGCACCCGGGAGAACTGGCCGGGTCAGTACTGGCTCGGCGTGGTCTTCGGCGTCGTCGGCGCCGCCGCATGCCTGGTCGTCACCCTGCTGCCCTCGTGGCGGCGCAAACCCGCCGTGCTCGCGCCGTCGCTCGAGGACACCCCCACCCTGGAGGCCGCACGATGAGTGCCCCGTCCGCTCCGCGGAGTTTCACCGTCCTGTCCAGCCTGAAGTGGCCCGCGATCGCGATCGCCATCCTCGCCGTCGTCGGCGGCGTCGTCGGCTACCTCGTCTCGGGAGTCTCCGGCATGGTCAGCGGACTGCTCGGTGCGGCGATGTGGCTGGTCTTCCTCGCGCTCACGTCGCTCAGCATCCACTTCGCCATCCGTGCCACCAAGGACGATCCCGGATCGCCGCTGTTCTTCGCGATCGTGCTCGGATCGTGGGTGCTCAAGCTGGTCCTCTTCGTCGTGCTGGCGATCTGGATGCGCGCTCAGCCGTGGCTCGATCCGACCGTGTTCTTCGTCACGGTGATCGTCGCGGTGGTGGGCTCGCTCGTCTTCGACGTCATCGCCTTCCAGCGCGCGCGAGTGCCCTACGTCGGCGATGTGGAACTGCCGCAGCACGTCGAGGATTGACGCTCGGATGCGGCCCTCTCAGGCCCGCGCGGGCGGCCTCGGGGCGCTACGCTGAGGCTCGAGCGTGTCCTTCGGGCCCCCAGAGTTTTGCTAGGCTGAAGGCATACGCTCCCCCTGATCGCCACGTCTCGGACGCCCGACGCCGGAGAATCTCCTGATTACCGCCACGCTCCTCCCCGCCCTCCTGCTCGTCACGGCCGACGAATCGGATGGTGGCTTCGTCGGTCCCTCGATCGCGGAGTTCGTCCCCGAAGGCCTGCTCTTCGTCGGGACCCCCTTCGAGCTCAACCGGGTCATGCTGATCCGCCTGCTCGTCGTCTTCGCGCTGGTCCTCTGGCTCTGGCTCGGCACGCGCAACATGAAGCTCGTCCCCAGCCGCGGACAGGCTGCGCTCGAGTTCATGCTGGGCTTCGTCCGCAACTCGATCGTCTTCGACACGCTGGGCGAGAAGGACGGCAAGCGGTTCCTCCCCGTCCTGATGACGTTCTTCTTCCTGATCATCGGGATGAACCTCACCGGCATCATTCCGGGTCTGCAGATCGCCTCGACCGCCGTCATCGGCCTCCCGCTGATCCTCGCGGTGGTCGCCTACGTGATGTTCGTCTACGCGGGCTTCCGCCGGCACGGGTTCGGCTACCTGAAGAACGCCCTCGTCATCCCGGGCGTGCCGTGGCCGCTGCACGCCCTGCTGATTCCGCTCGAGTTCCTCTCGACCTTCATCCTGCGGCCGATCACGCTGGCCCTCCGACTCCTGATGAACATGGTCGCCGGGCACATGCTGCTCGTGCTCTGCTTCACCGCGACGAACTTCTTCTTCTTCACGGTGCTCGCGAACGGCCAGCTCATCGGCCTGCTCGGTATCGGCACGTTCGCCTTCGGCGTCGCCTTCACGGTGCTCGAGCTGTTCGTCGCCGTCCTGCAGGCCTACGTCTTCACGATCCTCACCGCCATCTACATCCAGATGTCGCTCGCCGACGGACACTGACCCGTCCCCGGCTGCTAGACCCATCAACCCCTTCGAAAGGAAATCCCTGTGAACGTCGTCGGACAGCTCGCACCCCTCGCCTTCGGACTCGCCGCCATCGGCTCCGGTATCGGCGTCGGCATCATCGTCGGCAAGACCATCGAATCGGTCGCCCGCCAGCCCGAGCTTCAGGGTCGCCTCAGCGGCCTGATGTTCCTCGGTATCGCACTGACCGAGGCCCTCGCGTTCATCGCGATCGCGGTCGCCTTCATCCCGTTCCCCGCGCCGTAACCACTCGTTGCCGACCGAAGGAGTCCGAATGCTCGTCGCATTCGCCGAAGAAGGCCACGCGGGGGAGATCAATCCACTGCTCCCCACGCTTCCGGACCTCGTCTGGGGCACGCTGGCGTTCCTCATCATCCTCGCGCTGTTCATCTGGAAGATCCTTCCGAATCTGAACAAGATGCTCGACGCGCGCGCCGAGGCGATCGAGGGCAGCATCAACTCCGCT
This sequence comes from uncultured Microbacterium sp., assembly GCF_963524805.1. Taxonomy (GTDB): domain Bacteria; phylum Actinomycetota; class Actinomycetes; order Actinomycetales; family Microbacteriaceae; genus Microbacterium. Next base: position 12,001 of record NZ_CAURGG010000012.1, read on the forward strand.
GAAGCCGCACAGGCGGAGGCGCAGGCCGCACTCGAGAAGTACACCGCCCAGCTCGCCGACGCGCGTGCCGAGGCCGGGCGCATCCGTGAGCAGGCCCGTGCGGACGGCTCGGCGATCGTCGCCGAGATGCGCGAGCAGGCCTCCTCCGAGGCGGCCCGCATCACCTCCAACGCGCAGGCGCAGATCGAGATGGAGCGCCTCGCCGCGCTGGCGTCGCTCAAGTCGGATGTCGGAAACCTCGCGCTCGACCTGGCCGGCGGTGTGATCGGAGAGACCCTCTCCGAGGACGCCAAGGCGCAGGCGGTCGTGGATCGCTTCCTGGCCGAGCTCGAAGCGTCCGAGAAGGCGTCCCGCTGATGGGCAGCGCAACCACTCAGGCACTCGCGGCGGCGACGGCGGCACTGAACGCCGCCCCGTCGGTCGATCTCGACACCGCCCGCGAGCTGTTCGCCGCGGCGCGGATCGTGGGCGGCTCGCCTCAGCTGAGCGGTGCGCTGGCAGATCCGTCCGCTTCGGGCGACTCCCGGGCGCGCGTCATCACCGACGTGTTCGGGGGCGCGTTCGGTGCCACCACCACCTCACTTCTGACCACGGTCGTGCGGGAGCGCTGGTCCACCGCCGCGCAGCTCGTCGACGGGATCGAAGAGCTCGCCGTCCGCGCGGCGGCGATCTCGGCTCCCGGCGTGGACGTCGACGGCGAGCTGTTCAGCGCGTCGCGGCTGGTCGCCGACAACCCCGAGGTGGAACTCGCGCTCGGCAGCCGGCTCGGCGACGACTCGGCCAAGGGGTCCCTCGTGCAGACCCTGCTCGCAGGCCGGGCGAGCGACGCGACGATCCTCATCGTCTCCTCGCTCGTACAGCAGCCGCGCGAACGGCGCGTGCGCCAGATGCTCTCGCAGGCGATGGACCTCGTCGCCGATCAGCGCGGCAGCATCGTCGCGACGGTCTTCACCGCCACCCCCCTCCAGCCCGCCCAGTCCGAGCGACTGAGCGCCGTGCTCACCCAGCGCTACGGCAAGAAGGTCGGACTCAACGCGGTCATCGACCCCTCCATTCTCGGAGGACTGCGCGTGCAGATCGCCGACGATGTCATCGACGCCAGCGTCGCCGCACGTCTCACCGATCTGCGCCAGCGTCTGGCCGGCTAGAGACGAGATTTCCCGCTCCGGCGGAAGCTTCGGGGCTCCGGCCCCTCGAAACGAAGGAACACAATGGCAGAACTAACGATCAGCCCCGATGTCATCCGTGACGCGCTGAAGGACTTCGCCGCCGCGTACGAGCCCACGGGCGCCGCAGCCACCGAGGTCGGCACCGTCGTCGACGCGGCCGACGGCATCGCGCACCTCGAGGGCCTTCCGGGCGTCATGGCGAACGAGCTCGTGACCTTCGCAGACGGCACTTCGGGCCTGGCGCTGAACCTCGACGAGCACGAGGTCGGCGTGGTCGTCCTCGGCGAGTTCTCCGGGATCGAAGCCGGCCAGGAAGTCCGCCGCACGGGAGAGGTGCTCTCCGTCGCCGTGGGCGACGGCTACCTCGGCCGCGTGGTCGACCCGCTCGGCAACCCGATCGACGGGCTCGGCCCGGTCGCGACCGACGGGCGCCGCGCGCTGGAGCTGCAGGCGCCGGGCGTCATGCAGCGCAAGAGCGTGCACGAGCCGATGCAGACGGGCATCAAGGCGATCGACGCCATGATCCCGGTCGGCCGCGGCCAGCGTCAGCTCATCATCGGCGACCGCCAGACCGGCAAGACCGCGATCGCGATCGACACGATCATCAACCAGAAGAGCAACTGGGAGTCGGGTGATGTCAGCAAGCAGGTGCGCTGCATCTACGTCGCCATCGGCCAGAAGGGCTCCACGATCGCATCCGTGAAGGGTGCCCTCGAAGACGCCGGCGCGATGGAGTACACGACGATCGTCGCCGCTCCGGCATCCGACCCCGCCGGCTTCAAGTACCTCGCTCCCTACACCGGCTCGGCCATCGGCCAGCACTGGATGTACGACGGCAAGCACGTCCTGATCATCTTCGATGACCTGACCAAGCAGGCCGAGGCCTACCGCGCCGTCTCGCTGCTCCTGCGCCGCCCGCCGGGCCGCGAGGCGTACCCCGGCGACGTCTTCTACCTGCACTCCCGCCTGCTCGAGCGCTGCGCAAAGCTCTCGGACGAGCTGGGTGCCGGCTCGATGACCGGACTGCCGATCATCGAGACCAAGGCCAACGACGTCTCGGCGTACATCCCGACCAACGTGATCTCGATCACCGACGGCCAGATCTTCCTGCAGTCCGACCTGTTCAACGCGAACCAGCGTCCCGCTGTGGACGTGGGCATCTCGGTGTCGCGCGTCGGCGGCGACGCACAGGTGAAGTCGATCAAGAAGGTCTCCGGAACCCTCAAGCTCGAACTGGCGCAGTACCGTTCGCTCGAGGCGTTCGCGATGTTCGCGAGCGACCTGGATGCGGCATCCCGTCGCCAGCTCGCCCGCGGCGCGCGTCTGACCGAGCTGCTCAAGCAGCCGCAGTACTCCCCGTACCCGGTGGAGGAGCAGGTCATCTCGATCTGGGCCGGCACGAACGGCAAGCTCGACAAGATCGAGGTCGAGGACGTCCTCCGGTTCGAGCGCGACCTGCTCGATCACGTCCGCCGCAACACGACGATCCTCGATCGCCTGCGCGAGACGAACGTGCTGGATGACGACACCGTCGCCGAGCTCGGCAAGGTGGTGGACGCGTTCACGCTGGAGTTCCAGGGCGGCGGCGGACAGCACATCGACGAGCCCGGTCGCGAGGAGTTCCAGGCCGCTGACGCGGACGATGTCAACCAGGAGCAGATCGTCAAGGGCCGCCGCAAGTAAAGCGGACGGCAGACACCGACTATGGGCGCACAACTGAGGGTCTACAAGCAGAAGATCAGCACTGCTCAGACGACCAAGAAGATCACCAAGGCGATGGAGCTCATCGCGGCCTCGCGCATTCAGAAGGCGATGGCGCGCGTGCGCGCCTCGGCTCCGTTCGCACGTGCCGTGACGCGCGCCGTCTCAGCGGTGGCGACGCACTCGAACATCGACCACCCGCTGACCTCGGCGCGCGATGTGAAGACCTCCGCGATCGTGATCTTCGCCTCGGACCGGGGCCTGGCCGGTGCCTTCAACTCGCAGATCATGCGCGAGGGCCTCGAGCTGGCGGCGCTGCTGGAGTCGCAGGGCAAGGCGGTCACGTACTACCTCGTCGGGCGCAAGGCCGTCGCGTTCTTCCAGTTCCGTCGCATCAAGAGCGAGGCGGAGTGGACGGGCGACACCGACACGCCCGAATTCCGCTTCGCCGAGCAGATCTCCGAGACGCTGCTCGAGGCTTTCGAGCGCGGCTCGGAGCGCGGCGGCGTGGACGAGATCCACCTCGTGTACAACCGTTTCGTCAGCATGATGACCCAGACTCCCGAGACCGTGCGCCTGCTGCCGCTCGAGGTCGTCGAAGCCGACGAGTCGCAGGCGGACACGCTCGCCTTCCCGCTCTACGAATTCGAACCCGATCCGGCGACCGTGCTGGATGCGCTCCTGCCGGTGTACATCCAGAGCCGCATCTTCAACGCCCTGCTGCAGTCGTCCGCGGCGAAGCACGCGGCGACCCAGAAGGCGATGAAGTCGGCCAGCGACAACGCCGACAAGCTCATCACCGACTACACGCGCCTGCGCAACAACGCCCGTCAGGCCGAGATCACCCAGCAGATCGCCGAGATCGTCGGCGGCGCCGACGCGCTGTCGTCCTCGTAGCATCCGATACCCGTTTCTGAACCGCCTCCGAAAGAGAAGAAGACAATGACCCTCACCGCTTCCGCCGTACAGACCTCGGTCGTCGGGCGCGTCGCGCGCGTCACCGGTCCTGTCGTGGACATCGAGTTCCCGCACGACTCGCTTCCCGACATCTACAACGCGCTCAAGACGACGATCACGATCGGCGACGAGTCCAATGAGATCACGCTCGAGGTCGCTCAGCACCTCGGCGACGACCTCGTTCGCGCCATCGCCCTCAAGCCCACCGACGGCGTCGTCCGCGGCCAGGAGGTGCGCGACACCGGCGGTCCCATCACGGTTCCGGTCGGCGACGTCACCAAGGGCAAGGTGTTCAACGTCATCGGCGAGGTGCTCAACGCCGAGCCGGGCGAGAAGATCGAGATCACCGAGCGCTGGGGCATCCACCGCAAGGCGCCCAGCTTCGACCAGCTCGAGTCCAAGACGCAGATGTTCGAGACCGGCATCAAGGTCATCGACCTGCTGACCCCGTACGTGCTCGGCGGAAAGATCGGCCTGTTCGGCGGTGCCGGCGTGGGCAAGACCGTCCTCATCCAGGAGATGATCCAGCGCGTCGCGCAGGACCACGGCGGTGTGTCGGTGTTCGCCGGTGTCGGTGAGCGCACGCGTGAGGGCAACGACCTCATCCACGAGATGGAAGAGGCGGGGGTCTTCGACAAGACCGCCCTCGTCTTCGGCCAGATGGACGAACCGCCGGGAACCCGTCTGCGCGTCGCTCTGTCGGCGCTGACGATGGCGGAGTACTTCCGCGATGTCCAGGGCCAGGACGTGCTGCTGTTCATCGACAACATCTTCCGCTTCACGCAGGCCGGTTCCGAGGTCTCGACGCTCCTGGGTCGCATGCCCTCGGCCGTGGGATACCAGCCGAACCTCGCCGACGAGATGGGCGTGCTCCAGGAGCGCATCACCTCGACCCGCGGTCACTCGATCACCTCGCTGCAGGCGATCTACGTGCCCGCCGACGACTACACCGACCCGGCTCCCGCCACGACCTTCGCGCACCTCGACGCGACCACCGAGCTCTCGCGCGAGATCGCGTCGAAGGGTCTGTACCCGGCCGTCGACCCGCTCACCTCGACCAGCCGGATCCTCGACCCGCGCTACATCGGCGCGGACCACTACCGCGTCGCGACCGCCGTGAAGCAGATCCTGCAGAAGAACAAGGAACTGCAGGAGATCATCGCGATCCTCGGTGTCGACGAGCTGTCCGAAGAGGACAAGGTCGTCGTGTCGCGTGCGCGCCGCATCCAGCAGTTCCTCTCGCAGAACACCTACATGGCCAAGAAGTTCACCGGCGTCGAGGGCTCGACGGTCCCGATCGCCGAGACGATCGAGTCCTTCGACGCGATCGTCAAGGGCGATTTCGACCACGTCGCCGAGCAGGCGTTCTTCAACGTCGGCGGCATCTCCGACGTCGAGGAGAACTGGGCCCGCATCCAGAAGGAGAACGGCTGATCATGGCCCTCACGGTGAACCTCGTCGCGGCCGACCACGAGGTCTGGTCGGGTGAGGCGAGCCTCGTCGTCGCCAAGACGGTCATCGGCGAGATCGGCATCATGGCCGGCCACGAGCCGATCCTCGGCGTCCTCGCGGCGGGCGAGGTGCGCATCACGCTCGAGGACGGCAGCAAGATCATCGCGAACGCCCAGGACGGCTTCCTGTCGGTCGAGGGCGATGTCGTCACGATCGTGGCCGGCAACGCCGCCCTGATCAGCTAGTTGCTCGTCCTGCTTCCCCCCTCCGAGACCAAACGGTCCGGAGGGGGAGCGGCGGCGCTCGATCTGCACTCGCTGTCTCTGCCCGAGCTGACCGCGCAGCGCCACGGCGTGCTGGATGCCGTGGAGCGCCTCTCAGCCGATCCTCTGAGCGCGGCGCGCGTCCTCGGACTGGGTCGGACCCAGCTGCACGAGGTCGAGGTGAATGCGCGCGTGCGCACGGCGCGCACGATGGCTGCGATCGATCGCTACACCGGAGTGCTCTACGACGCGCTGGATGCGGCATCCCTCGATCCGGCGGCACGGCGGTGGCTCGGTGCGAACGTCCTGATCCAGACCGCGCTGCTGGGGCCCGTGGGTGCGCTCGATCGCATTCCCGCCTACCGCCTCGGGGCGAGCGCATCGCTGCCCGGTTCGGCGCCCCTGCGGCGCGTCTGGGCGGGCCCGGTCACCGCCGCACTCGCGACGGCCGCGCCGCGGTTCGTGCTCGACCTGCGCTCCGAGGCCTATGCCGCGCTCGGACCGGTGCCCGTCACGACCTCCTCCGTCTACGTGCGGGTGGTCACGGAAGGCGCCGATGGAGCCGTCCGCGCGCTCAACCACTTCAACAAACACGCGAAGGGCGGCCTCGTCCGCGCCCTGGCGCAGGAGCGGCCCCGGATCGGCTCACTGCGCGCGCTGCGCGAGTGGGCCGATCGACGGGGCCTGCGGCTGCGGGCGGAAGCGCCCGGCGAGGTGGAGCTGTTCGCCTGAGCCGGGTCAGTGCGGGCCGGAGCCCGTGCGCGTGTGCTCGGCGGTGCGTTCGGTGTTCTCCGCGATCGCGATGAGGGCGACGACCGCCTCGATCAGGAACCTGAGCAGCACGATCACCAGGAACGTCGCGATCGGAACCAGGATCAGGGTCGCGATGATGAGCGAGACGCCCGCGCCGACGTTGAAGAACAGGGCGTTGATGCCGCTGACCAGTCCCGACACGAAGTACACGATGAACCCGATGGCGATCGCGATGAGTCCCACGAGGTAGAAGATGCTCGCCAGGCGTCGCGTGATGAACGTGCGGAACGACAGGTCGAAGAGGGCTCGGAAGAACCCTCGGCCGATGTCGTCGGCCTCGCCCTTCAGAGAGGTCGGCACGCCGGTGTTGTCGGGGTCGGTCGCGGGGTCGTACGCCGGAGTGGATGCCGCTCCCACCGGGTCGGTCGTTCGCGCCGCCACGTCCGCGGGCTGTGCCGGGAGAGGCGGGGGAGTGGGGGGATTCGTGTCGCTCATGGTGTCCTTCCACGTTCAGACGGGTTTCCGCAAGGTTAGCGACCGGCGACACGTGTGGCGAGTATCGCCGAATTGCCTGTCACAGGGCACCCCGCGTCGCTAGCATGTGAAACGCGCGGCGGATGCCGTGCCGTCGCGAGTGCGCGACGCTGTTCGTTCTCCGGGGGGACCTTTTGTCCGACTACTCAGACGGCGCCGCAGGCGCCGCGTTCCTGGCGATCTGGTTCGGGTTCATCTTCATCTTCGCCATCGCCGGCTACGTCATCACGTCGTTCTTCCTCATGAAGATCTTCGAGAAGGCGGGCGTGCAGGGCAAGTGGCGCGCGTGGGTGCCGATCTACAACTACATGATCTTCAGCAAGCTGGGCGACCTCAGTCCCTGGCTTGTTCTGATCGCCTTCGGCGCGAGCATCTTGCTCGGCTGGATTCCGGTGATCGGCTGGATCGTGAGCATTCTGCCGCTCGTCGTCCTGCTTCTTGCCGCGTGGCGCGTCGGGTTGAAGCTGCAGAAGGAGCCGGTCTGGCTGATCCTGTTCTTCTTCCTCAGCGTCGTCTGGCTCGGCATCCTGGCCTTCGACAAGTCGCGCTGGAACACCGCCGTCCCGCCGGCTCCCTGGGCCGGCAACGGGTTCCTTGCCGACCGCACCGTCTGGAACGGCGTTCCCGTTCAGCCGGCCGCGGGCGGCTATGCCGCCGATCCGGTCACGCAGACTGCGCCGGGCGCTTACCCGCCGCCCGCGGGCTACCAGCCGCCGCCGGCCGCGGGCTACACGCCTCCGCCGGCCGGCGCTGGGCAGCCGCCGGCGACTCCGCCGGCTACCCCGGGCGCGCCGCCCACCACGCCGCCGACGGCTCCGCCGGCGCCGCCCACAGCGCCTCCGGCACCGCCGGCCGCCTAGGTCAGACAGCCGACGAGCCCCCACCGAACAGGTGGGGGCTCGTCGTCGTTGCGATTCCCCGCTCGCACCCGACCGCGTTAGCGTGGAAGGATGACCTCCTCCCCGAGCTCCGTTCCCCATCGTCGCGTCGGCAGATCCGGCCTGCTCGTCTCCGCCGTGGGCCTCGGCTGCAACAACTTCGGCCGGCCGGGAACCAACACCCAGACCCTGCCGGGAACCATCGAGGTGCTCGACGCCGCGATCGATGCGGGGATCACCTTCCTCGACACCGCCGACATGTACGGCGGCGAACCGGGTCAGAGCGAGACGCTCATGGGCGAGGCGCTGCAGGGCCGCCGGGATCGCGTGGTGCTGGCCACCAAGTTCGGACACCCCGGCCGCGACATGGGCTACGCCCGCACGGAGGCGAAAGCCTCACGCTCGTACGTGCGCGTGGCCGTGGAACACTCTCTGCGACGGCTGCGGACCGACTGGATCGATCTGTATCAGCTGCATGTTCCGGATGCCGCCACCCCGATCGGTGAGACCATCTCGGTGCTCGACGACCTGGTGCGCGAGGGGAAGATCCGCTACTACGGTCATTCCAACCTCGCGGGCTGGCAGATCGCGGAGGCCGACTACTCGGCATCCGGCCCGGGGCTGCGCTTCGTCTCCGCGCAGAACCACTACAGCCTCCTTGCACGAGCGGCCGAGCGGGAGGTGCTGCCTGCGGTCGAGCGGTTCGGGCTAGGCTTCTTCCCCTTCTTCCCGCTGCACAACGGGCTGCTGACCGGCAAGTTCAGCCGCGAGGGCGGCCCGGAGGGCAGCCGCATCATGATGCAGCGCCGGCACGTGTGGCAGAACGCGCCGTGGGACGAGCTGGAACGGTTCCAGGTGTTCTGCGACGAACGCGACATCACGATGCTCGAGGCGACCTTCGGATGGCTGCTGTCGAGACCGGCGCTTTCCAGCGTGATCGCCGGGGCGACGAGCGCGGCCCAGCTGCAGGCCAACGCCGCAGCCGCGACGGCGTGGACCCCGACGCAGGCCGACCTCGATGTCATCGACTCGCTGTTCCCCCTGCCCGAAGATCCCGCCGCGCGCGTCTGACCGCGCCTGTTCGCTGTGAGCGAACATCCGGGGAGCCGGCACCGATCGCATCGGTCCGTCATCCGAGGCGACATCCCTTGCTTCGCGTAGGATGTGAGCACGTCGGCAGGACCATCACGGTCGGCCGTCGCTGCTATCGGCTTACGGGGAGGACAGGGCGTGCCCGAACAATCCACCCGCACTCGATCGGTGGCGGTGGCAGGCGGGACGATCGATCTCTCCTGGGCCGGAGTGACGCACACCGGTCGCCGCCGCGAGATCAATCAGGACGCGCTGCTCGCGAGCTACCCTCTCTTCATCGTGGCCGACGGCATGGGCGGCCACATCGGCGGCGAGATCGCGAGCGCGAGCACCGTCGACCGCTTGGCGCGCATGGTCGAGGCGGGGGCGGTGTCGCCGAAGATCATCGAGAAGGCGCTGTCCCACGCCGTGCGCGACATCGCCTCGCACCCCGACACGACCGACGACGGCACCGGCACGACGCTCACCGGCCTGTACCTGGACCTGAGCGACGGGCCCCCGCAGTGGGTGACGCTCAACATCGGGGACTCTCGTGTGTATCTCATGCGAGAGGGCATCATCGAGCAGATCACCACCGATCACTCCGTCGTGCAGGAGCTGATGGCCGCCGGGCGCCTGAGCCCCGAGGAGGCGGAGAACCACCCGTACGGGAATGTGATCACCCGCGCGGTCGGGCCCAGCGAGAGCGTCGCGCCCGACTACGTCCGTCTGGACGTCGTGGACGGCGATCGTTTCGTCATCTGCTCCGACGGACTGACGAAGGAACTGACCGACTACGGCATCCAGCATTTCCTGGTCGAGAACGCCGACCCGGCCGATGCGGTGGCGGCGATGATGGATGCCGCGCTCGAGAACGGCGGCCGAGACAACATCACGATCATCGTGCTCGATGTCGCTGTTCAGTCCATCGATGCCGCGCGCAACGCCGTCGTGGTGGGCGACTCCTCCCCAGCCTGAGTCGGAGGCCGTCCCCTCCACAGATCGTCGTCGCGCCGGTCGAGGTCTGACTCGCGCGGCTTCACTGGGCGGGTGCTCTCGACCTTCGCGCCTCTCCCTCGCTCCTCCACAGAGCCGCCCCGATCGCCGTTCGATCCGCAGTCCCAGGTACTCGAGCTGCCGCCGCCCTGGTCTCCGGCGTCTCGTCCAGCGGTTCCCCTTCTGGCCTCGGTGGTGCCGATCCTCGGCGCGGTCGCGCTCTGGCTCGTCACCGGCTCGGTGCTCTCCCTCTGGCTCGCTGCGCTCGGCCCGTTGATCGCGGGAGCGACGCTGCTCGACGGGGCTCGGGGTGCTCGGCGTGATCGGCGCCGCGCCGAGCAGGCCGCCCGTACCGCGCGCGAGCGCGTGGGGGAGCAGATCGTCCAGCGGCACATCGAAGAGCGCACGCGCCGCTGGGCGCGTCACCCGGACGTCGCAGCCTTCGCCGCGCGGGAGGGCGACATCTGGCGTCCGGTTCCCGGGCGGGCCGAGAGTCTGGTCATCGGCGCCGGTGTCGGCGCCAGTGACGTGCGCGTCGTCGGAGGCGGCGACGACGACCCGTCCGTGCGGATGCGGGCAGGCGCTGCACGGCTCGAGGATGCGCCCATCGAGGTTCCCCTCACCGCAGGCGTCGCCGTCGCGGGCAGCGCGGTGCTCGCTCGCGCCGTCGTGCGCGCCCTCATCGCCCAGGTCAGCATGATCCTTCCGCCCGGCGAGCTGAGGATCGTCGGCCCGCTGAACGGTGAGAACGCCTGGGCCGAGCAGCTGCCGCAGCGCCGAGCCGGCTCGGGGCTGCGTCTGGCGCTCGGATCACCGGGGGAGCCGATCGCCGACGACGCCGACATCCGGATCATGCGCGTCGATACCGACGCACCGCGCCCGCCGGGCTGTGCGGTCATGCTCCGCGTGCTGTCGCCGGGGAACGGCATCCTCGACACCGACGGCGAGGTGCACCAGATCTCGGTGGAGGGGATCGCGCTGGTCCAGGCCCGAGCCGTCGCCCACGAGCTGAGCGCGCGGGCGGCGGGGGTCTACGGACACGACTCGGCGCCGGAGCCGATCGCGCTCGCCCCGCTGCTGGCTGAGGCGCCGCCCGCCCGCGGCATACTGTCCGCCGTGATCGGCACGGAGGCCGGAGCGCCCTGCAGCATCGACCTGGTGACCGACGGGCCCCACGCGGTCGTCGCGGGCGTCACCGGCTCGGGCAAGTCGGAGCTGCTCATCACCTGGATCCTCTCGCTGTGCGCCGGGCATTCGACGCGGCAGGTCAGCTTTCTTCTCGCGGACTTCAAAGGCGGCACGGCCTTCGACGCGCTCGCGGCAGTTCCCCACGTCACCGGGGTGCTGACCGACCTCGACGGCGGCGGCGCTCGCCGGGCGATCGAGAGCCTCCGCGCGGAGGTCCGGTGGCGCGAGGCGGAGCTGGCACGTCTCGGCGCTCGCGACGTGCTGGATCCGCGGGTCGAGGTGCCGCGCCTGGTGATCGTCATCGACGAATTCGCCGCTCTGCTCGGCGAGCACCCCGAGCTGCACGCCGTCTTCACCGACGTGGCCGCCCGCGGTCGGGCGCTCGGGATGCATCTGATCCTCGGGACCCAGCGGCCGTCCGGGGTGATCCGCGAGAGCCTGCTGGCCAACTGCCCGCTGCGCGTCAGTCTGCGCGTGACCGATCCGGCCGACAGCAGGGCCGTGATCGGCACGGACGAAGCCGCACTGCTGCCCGGCGGCGCGGACGCGCGGGGCTTCGCCCTCGTGCGAGCCGCCGGCGACCGGGCGCCGCGGCGGGTGCGGATCGCACTGTCCTCGGACGCCGATCCCCGGGCGATCGCCGACGCGGCGGAGGGCGCACGACCACGCCGGCCGTGGCTGCCGGACCTTCCCGCCCGCATCGATCTGGAGGATCTCGCGGCGCTCCCCGGCGCCTCCGAGGCCGCCCTCCTGATCGGCCTCGCCGACGAACCCGAGCGACAGCGTCAGCAGCCGGTGGGTGTCCGCGTGGCGGAGCGCGGACTCCTGGTGGTCGGAGCGGGCGGAAGCGGAAAATCCACCGCGCTGAACCTGCTCGCCGCGCAGGCGCCCCGGGCGGTGGTCCGCGTCGGAAGTGGCGGCGAGCAGGCATGGGATGCCGTCGCCCACCTGGTCGAACAGGTGCCGCCTCCGGGCACCCTGGTGCTGATCGACGACCTGGACGCGGTGGCATCGGGACTGCCGCCGGACTATGCCCGCGAGCTGCTGGACCGTCTCGAACTGACCATCCGAGGCGCCGGGGATGCCGGGATCTTCATCGCCGCCGCAGCGCAGCGGCTGAGCGGCGGGGTGTCGCGCATCGCCGAGCTCCTTCCCCGGCGACTGGTGCTGGCGACCGGTTCGCGAGCCGAGCACATCGCCGCCGGCGCCGATCCGACGCACTACGTCCCCTCCAGCCCGCCCGGACGCGGGCGGCTGGACGGCAGATCGGTGCAGGTGGCGACGGTGCCGCCCCTGCCCGCGGCCGAGGCGACCGTCGACGCACCGTGGCACCCGGGAGGGCCCCTCTGCGGATTCGTGCTGCGGCGCTCGCCCCGCTCCCGGGCCGCTCTGGCGGGATGGGAGGCGCGGGGCGCGCGGATCATCTCGCTCGAGGACTACGCCGAAGGCACCCAAGAGCCGGCCCGCCTCGTGATCGCCGGAGAGGCGGATGAGTGGCAGCGGCACTGGCGCACCCTGAGCGCGGTGCGATCCGATCACGACCTGGTCGTCGACGCGTCGTGCGGACCCGAATTGCGCCTGCTGACCGGCGAGCGGGGGCTCCCACCCTATTGCGAGCCGGGCCGCGCCCGAGCCTGGCTGTTCACCGCGGGAGGTGCGGCGCGCCGCATCGGCCTCCCCGCGAATGCTTGACCGGGGGATGCTGCCGCCCTACGTTCGCTGTGTGGCCACAACTCCGATATCCCTCGACCGACCCGAAGGCAAGGGACTCGCCGCCGGAACACTGGGACTGTGGGGATCGACCGTCATCGGGCTCGCTTCCACGGCGCCGGTCTACTCGCTGGTGGCGACGTTGGGCTTCGTCGTGCTGGCGGTCGGAGCCCAAGCGCCTGTCGTGTTCATCATCGCGTTCATTCCCATGCTGTTCATCGCTTTCGCCTACCGCGAGCTGAACAATGAGATCCCCGACTGCGGCACGACCTTCACGTGGGGGACGAAGGCCTTCGGCCCGCGGGTGGGCTGGCTGGGCGGCTGGGGTGTCGCCATCGCCGGGATGGTGGTCCTGGCCAACCTGGCTCAGATCGCGGGGATCTACTTCTGGGCGCTCGTGGACGGCATCCTGCACAACTCGGAGGACGGGCTGCTGGCCGACAACGTCCCGCTCGTGACGGCCACCGGCGTCGTATTCATCGCCCTGATGACCTGGGTCAGCTGGCGCGGCGTCGAGATCGGCGAGCGCATCCAGAACATCCTGCTCGGCATCCAGTATCTGGCGCTGGCGATCTTCGTCGTCGCCGCCCTGTGGCAGTTCTTCGCCGGAACGGCCCCCGACCCGACGCCTTTCGACTGGTCGTGGCTCAACCCGTTCGCCTTCACGGAATGGAGCAGCTTCGTCGAGGCGATCCTGCTGGCGCTGTTCATCTACTGGGGATGGGACACGTGCCTCGCGCTGAACGAGGAGACGAAGGACCCCAAACGGATCCCCGGTCGCGCCGCACTGCTGACGACGGTCATCCTGCTGGTCACGTACGTCGGCGTCACGATCGCGGCCATGATGTACGCCGGGCTGGGCGAGACCGGCACGGGCCTGGGAAACGAGGCGAACGCCGACGACTTCTTCCTCGCCATCAAGGACGGGCTGCTCGGGCCCGTCGGCTGGGTGCTCGTGGTCGCCGTGATGATCTCGGCGATCTCCTCCACGCAGACGACGATCCTCCCCACCGCGCGCGGCACCCTGGCGATGGCGGCGTACAAGGCGCTGCCCAAGCGCTTCGCGACCGTGCATCCCACGTATAAGACTCCGTCGTTCTCGACGCTCGTGATGGGCATCGTCGCCTCGCTCTACTACGTGGGCATGACGCTGATCAGCGACAACATCCTGCAGGACTCGATCCTGTCGCTCGGGCTGGCGATCGCGTTCTACTACGGCATCACCGGCTATGCCTGCGTCTGGTACTTCCGCCGCGAGCTGTTCACGTCCGTCCGCAACTGCTTCTACAAGGGGCTGCTTCCGCTGTTGGGCGCGCTCATGCTCACCTACGCGTTCGTGCAGTCCGCGATCGACATGTACGACGTCGACTACGGCTACACGGTCCTCTTCGGCATCGGCGGCACATTCGTCCTCGGCATCGGATCGCTGGCGTTCGGGGTGCTGCTCATGTTCATCTGGTTCTTCTTCCCGCGCGCGAAGCCCTTCTTCCGCGGTGAGAGCCTGAACCGCGAGACGCCGGTGCTGGTGCCCGACGATCCGATGACCTACGTCCGTTCGGTCGACGGCGGTGTCTGAGGCGGGCCCGATCCGCTGAATCGGACGACCGCCGACGGTCTCAGGCGAGCGCGGCCTCCAGAGAGGATCCCGCGATCCCGTGCGCGGTCGCCACGCCGTCGTTGACGACCCCGCCTCCGAACGTGTTCAGACCGGCCGCGAGGGCGGCATCGGCGCGGAGCGCGTCCTTCCACCCGCGGCGGGCGATCTGGCGGATATAGGGCAGCGTCGCGTTCGTCAGTGCCGATGTCGACGTGTTCGGCACGGCGCCGGGCATGTTCGCCACGCAGTAGAAGACGCTCCCGTGCACCGGGAAGGTCGGATCGGCGTGCGTGGTCGGGTGCGTGTCCTCGAAGCATCCGCCCTGGTCGACGGCGATGTCCACGAGCACCGAACCGGGTCGCATGCGGGCCACCATGTCGTTCGTGACGAGCTTCGGCGCCTTGGCCCCGGGAATCAGCACCGAACCGATGACGAGGTCCGAATCGACCACGGCGCGATCGAGGTCCAGCGGATTGGAGGCGGCGGTCTTCACCCGGCCCTGGAAGTGGTCGTCGAGATAGCGCAGGCGCTGCACGTTCGTGTCGAAGACAGTCACATCCGCGCCCAGGCCCACCGCGATCACCGCGGCGTTCGCCCCGGCGACCCCACCGCCGATGACGGTGACGCGGGCCGGACGCGTGCCGGGCACGCCCGACATCAGCAGACCCAGACCGCCCGCGGAGCGCATCAGCGTCGCCGCGCCCACCGTGGGTGCCAGGCGCCCGGCGACCTCGCTCATCGGAGCCAGCAGGGGAAGACCGCCGCCGGAGAGCTGCACGGTCTCGTACGCGATCGCTGTCACGCCGTCGGCGACGAGCCGATCGGTCAGCGGTCGGTCCGCCGCCAGATGCAGGTACGTGAACAGGACCAGGTCATCGCGGAAGTAGCCGTACTCGGCGGCGATCGGCTCCTTGACCTTCAGCAGCAGCTCGGCGCGCGCCCACACTTCGGCGGGATCGTCGAGCAGCCTCGCGCCGGCGGCTTCGTATTCGGCATCGGGCATGGACGATCCGATGCCGGCGCCGCGCTGGACGAACACCTCGTGGCCGGCCTTGACGAGGTCGTGGACGCCCGCGGGCGTCAGTGCCACGCGGTACTCGTTGTTCTTCACTTCGGTGGGGACGGAAATCCTCATCGCGTGGTCCTCTCCGCTCCGGGTGGGAGCGCTTCTAGAACGCGGGGCGGATCGCCCCGACAACCTGACCGCCGCCGGTGACCGACAGCGGGAGTCTGCTGAGCGCATCCGCGACGTCGGCCGCGGCCAGAGCGCCCTCGCGCTCGAGCAGGCGCAGGGCGACGACGGTGGCCGCCCTTCCGCTGCCGTCGAGCATCTTGAGCGCCACGGTGGTGCCGTCGGGGGCGACCATCACCATGACGCCTTCGGCACCGCCCTTCGCGAAGACCCCGAGCCGCTCGATCACGATGGTGTCCGGCCGGCCCGGTCCGTCGATCGTCCAGGGGTTCTCCCGCACGGCGCGCACCAGGGTGCCGGCGCTGCGGTGCAGGGCGAACGGCGAACGCTCTGACGACGTGCCGATCCGGTGGATCGCCTTCGCGAGGCCTGCGAGGCTCATCGAGTACACCGGAGCGCCGCATCCGTCGATCGCGGTCGTCGCAGAGCGCTCGCCGACCAGTCTCTCGGCGACCTCGCGGATGTGCGTCTGAAGCGGGTGCGCGGGGGAGAGGTAGTCCGTCGTCGGCCAGCCGTTGACCACGCAGGTCAGCAGCATCGCCGCGTGCTTTCCCGAGCAGTTCATCCGGACGCGTGCCGGTGCGCCGCCCTCGCGGACCACCTCATCGCGCGTCGACTGGTCGCCTGGCCACGCCGGGGGGCAGCCGAGCGCGTCTTCCCCGAGGGCGGCCGCATCCAGGATGTCCCGCACGACCGACACATGACGATCGGTCCCGGAGTGACTCGCAGTGGCGAGTGCGAGGCGCTCGCCCTCGAGCGGTGCGCCCGCCGTCAGGCATGCGAGCGCCTGCACGGGCTTGAGGCTGGAGCGGGGGAGGATCGGCGCCGCCGTGTCGCCGAGCGAGCGCAGCGGCATCCCGTCCGGATCGAGCACGATCGCCGATCCACTGTGGCGCGACTCGACGAATCCGCTTCGTTCGACGACGGCCAGCTCGACGGCGTCGGCTGCGGCGAAGGTCTGCGGCACGACGCCAGCCTACCGCCGGGACCCCTGCGGCCCCGCGTGTCACACTGGGGGAATGTTCGGCGAGCACCGGTACACCCTCCACACGACCTGGACCGGTGATCGCGGCACCGGCACGACGGGGTACCGCGACTACGACCGGGCGGTGACGCTGGAGATCGACGGCAAGCCGGCGCTGCTCGCCTCGGCCGACAAGCCGTTCCGCGGGGATCCGAGCAGGTGGAATCCCGAGGATCTGCTGCTCGCCGCGCTGAGCGAATGCCACTTGCTGTCGTACCTGCACGCGTGCGTCACGTCGGGTGTGGTCGTGGTGGGGTACGAGGATGATGCCGTAGGGGTCATGGTCGAAGACGGCAACGGCGGCGGTGCGTTCCGGGAGGTCGTGCTGCGGCCGCGCGTGGTCGTCGCCGACGAAGCGATGGTGGATGCCGCCACCGCGGCGCACGCCCGGGCCCACGACTGGTGCTTCATCGCCAACTCGGTGAACTTCCCCGTCCGGCACGAGCCGACGATCACGGTCGCCGCGGCCTGAGTCCTAGCGCCGCTCGTGCGGCAGGACCTGGCGGATCCGCTCGATGGGGTTGTGCGCGGGCGCCTCGTTGTAGGCGCCGGCGAGCTCCTGGCCGGACAACGCATGGATCGCGGCCATGATGTCGTCGGTGGCCAGCCGGCGGGCGCGGCCCGATTCGGCCGGGCCGTGGTGGGCGAGATCGAGCGGCTCGCCGAACTTCACGGTCACGCGCTCCCGCAGCGAGGGGAACCGCGCGCCTACGGGCATGACCCTGTCGGTGCCGATGAGGCCCACCGGGACGACCGGTGCGCCGCTCTGCAGCGCGAGGAACGCCACGCCCGTGCGGCCCTTGTAGAGCCGACCGTCCAGTGAGCGCGTGCCCTCGGGGTACAGCGCGACCGCGTTGCCGGCGGCCAGGAGCTGTCGCTGCTGATCCAGCGCGTCCAGGGCGGCCTGCCCCGCACCCCGCTGCACCGGGACGGCCCCGATGGCAGTGAAGAACTCGCGGGCGAACCAGCCAGAGGCCCCGGTGCCTTCGAAGTAGCTGGATTTTGCGAGGAAGTGCACGGGCCGGGGAGCGGCGACGGGGATGGCGATGGAGTCGATGAACGAGAGGTGGTTGCTCGCGAAGATGATCGGGCCCGATCTGGGCACGTTCGCCTTGCCCTCCACCCGGGGTCGGTACACCATGCGCGCGAGCGGGGCGACGACGAAGCGACCCAAGCCGTACGTCGCACCCATCTGCCGGACGGCAGGCTGACTGGCGGAGTCGGCTTCTCGGGATTCGGGAGGCTCCGCGGAAGTCACCCGTCGAGGGTACTCCCGATTCCATTCCCCGCCGGGCATGGCGCCTTCTCAGCGGGGACAGAGGAATCATGGGGGAAGATGGGGGCTTCCCCTTCCCTTTCGACTTGAGGTTCATCGTGCGCATCCGCCCGCTCGCCCTTTCCGCTGTCGCCTTGTCCGCCGTCCTGCTCGCAGGCTGCTCCTCGAGCGCGCCGGAGGCCGACGCGAGTCCGTCCGGTCCTCCGGTCGTGGATCTCTGCAGCGCCGCCGCGCCCGCGGGCGACGCGTCCGATGCGGTGACCATCGACGGAGCGGTGGGCGAGGAGTCCACCGCGACCTTCACCTCTCCCCTGGAGATCACCACGCTGCAGACCACCGTGATCGAGGAGGGCTCCGGCGATCCGGTCGAATCCGGCGAGCTCGTCACCTACGCCCTCTCGGCGTTCAACGCGGAGACGGGCGAGAAGCTCGGATCGATCGGCTACGACGACAACCCGGTCCTGCCCGTCCAGATCTCGCCCGACAACCCGGTCGGCCAGATCCTCGGTTGCGCCACGCCCGGAACGCGGGTCGTCGTCGCGTACCCGCCGGCCGACCCCAACCCGGGTCAGGTCTACGTCTTCGACTTCGTCGCCACCGTGCCGAACGCGGCGTGGGGCGAGCCGCAGGAGCCGGTCGCCGGTCTCCCCGAGGTGACTCTGGCCGATGACGGCGCCCCCACGATCGAAATCCCCGACACCGACGCCCCTGCAGAGCTGCAGCTGGACACCCTGAAGAAGGGCGACGGCGCGACCGTGGCTCCGGGGGACACCGTGCTCGTCCAGTACACCGGCGTGAAGTGGTCCGACGGATCCGTGTTCGACTCCAGCTGGGAGAACGGCGCCCCCGCGTCGTTCCAGACCACCGGTGTCGTCGACGGATTCCGCCAGGCGCTCGAGGGCCAGACCGTCGGATCGCAGGTGCTCGTGGTGATCCCGCCCGCACTCGGCTACGGCGAGGGCGAGATCAACGACAAGGACCTCGTGGGCGAGACGCTGGTGTTCGTCGTGGACATCCTCGGCACTCAGCACGCGGCGCCGACCCAGTAGAGCGGATGCGGCCGAGCTGACGCGGCGCGGGAAGTCATTAGTCTGACTTCATGCGCCGCGTCATCATCCTCGGTTCCACCGGCTCGATCGGCACGCAGGCGCTCGAGGTGATCCGGGCCAACCCGGAGCGGTTCGAAGTGGTCGGGCTGTCGGCCGGAAGCGACCGAGCGGGCATGCTGGCGCAGGCCGAGCGCTTCGGCGTGGAGTTCACCGCACTCGGTGCCGACGAATCGGAGCAGCTGGTCCGCGACGTCGAGGCCGATGTCGTGCTCAACGGCATCACCGGCTCGGTCGGACTCGGCCCCACCCTCGCCGCTCTCCAGGCTGGGCGGACGCTGGCGCTCGCGAACAAGGAATCCCTCATCGTCGGCGGCGACCTGGTGACGGCGATCGCGCGACCGGGCCAGATCGTCCCGGTCGACTCCGAGCACTCGGCCATCGCGCAGGCACTCCGCTCCGGTGAGCGCTCCGAGGTGCGCCGGCTCGTGCTGACGGCATCCGGCGGACCTTTCCGCGGCCGCTCGCGTTCCTCGCTCGCCGAGGTGACGCCCGCCCAGGCGCTCGCGCACCCCACGTGGGACATGGGACGGGTGGTCACCACGAACTCGGCGACCCTCGTCAACAAGGGCCTGGAGGTCATCGAGGCGCACCTGCTGTTCGACGTCGCCTACCATCACATCGACGTCGTCGTGCACCCGCAGTCGATCGTGCACTCGATGGTGGAGTTCGTCGACGGCTCCACGATCGCCCAGGCATCGCCGCCCGACATGCGGCTGCCGATCTCGCTCGGCCTGGACTGGCCGCACCGCGTCGGCGGGGTGGGCGTGCCGATCGATTGGACGGTGGCGGCATCCTGGACCTTCGAACCGCTCGACGAGGAGGCGTTCCCGGCGGTGCGGCTCGCCAAGAAAGTCGGCCGTGCCGGGGGAACCTACCCCGCCGTCTTCAACGCGGCGAACGAACAGGCCGTCGACGCCTTCCACGAGGGCAGACTGGCATTCCCCGGCATCGTGGAGCTCATCGAGCGCGTCGTCGACGCGCACGACCCCGAAGCCGTCTCGGGCGGCAGCGAGCTCACGCGGGCGTCGCTCGCGGAGGCGGAGCGCTGGGCGCGGGATGCCGCCGACCGTGCGATCGCGGCGGCGTAGCGCCCGTCGTCGAGGATCAGTCGGGGTACGGCACGGCCCAGTGCGGATCGGGCACGGGCCAGCCCGCGTCCCGCAGTGCCCGCCGCGCGAGTTCGCGCGCCGAGTACGGCGTGCGCACGCCTCGGATGTCGCGGTAGTCCTGGTGTCCCGGTCCCGCCCACAGGATCGCGTCGCCGTCCCCGACCAGCGAGACGGCCTCGACGATCGCGACTTCGGGGGGTGAGAACTCGTGGATCTCGGCGTCCGGTCGCGCGCGCCGCGCTCCCTCGATCAACGTCGCTCGGATCGAATCGATGTTCTCGAAGCGAGGATGGTGGTCGGTCACCACGAGGATGTCGCTGCCCTCGACGGCCGTGCGCCCCATGTCGTGACGCTTGGTCGCGTCGCGGTCGCCGTCGGCGCCGAAGAGCATGAGGACCTTCCCCGGGGTCACGCGGCGGACGGCGGCGAGCGTCTTCTCGAAGGCATCGGGGGAGTGGCCGAAGTCGACGTACACGGCGGGACCGCGATCGCCCGAGACCCGCTCGGTGCGACCGGGAAGGTAGGCGCGAACACCGCCGTCGCGCTCCAGCGCCTCGACGATCCGCTCCCACCCGTAGCCGGCCTCGAGGATCATGACGGTGGCCAGCCCCGCATTGGCGGCCATGTGGCGGCCGATCACGGGCACGACGGTGGTCAGCGAACGACCGTCCGCTGACGAGAGGCGGAACTGCGTGCCGGACTGACGTTCCTCGAGGATCTCGACGACCCAGTCCGCTTCCGCGGCGGCGGCCGGGTCCGTCGCGATCGCCGGAGTCCCCACCGTCACGAACGGAACCTCGCAGCGCCCGACGACCTCGGCCCCCGCTGCCGAGTCGACCGAGATGACCGCGCGCCGAGCGCGGTCGGGGAGGAAGAGCGGAAGCTTGGCCTCGAAGTACTCGCGCATGTCGGCGTAATCGTCGAGATGGTCGTGCGTCAGGTTGGTGAACGCGGCCACGTCGAAGACGATGCCGTCGACGCGCCGCCTGCTGAGCGCCTGGGCGCTCACTTCGACCGCCACGGCCTCCACGCCCTGCTCGCGCATGAGCGCGAGCAGCGCATGCATCTCGTACGCCTCGGGCGTGGTCAGCCGTGACACGATGACGTGTCCGGCGATGTGGCGTTCGGCCGTCGAGGACAGCCCGGTCACGAGGCCGAGCTGCCCGAGGATGCCCTCCAGCAGGTGTGAGACGCTCGTCTTGCCGTTGGTTCCCGTAGTGCCGAACAGGATCGGGAGGCTGTCGTCGCGGCCGGTGCCGTATACCCAGGCCGACAGCTCGCCCAGCATGCCGCGAGGGTCTGCGACGACGATGACGGGGAGTCCGGAGGATGCCGCCGTCTCCGCACCCTCGGCGTCGGTCACCACCGCGACGGCGCCCTTCTCGGCGGCGGCGGCGGCGAACTCGGCACCGTGGCGATTGACGCCGCGCACCGCCACGAAGACGTCGCCGGGCCGCAGGTCCGCGGTGGCCAGAGTCACCCCGGTGAGCGAGACGCCGCTGAGGTCGCCGCGGGTCCGAAGGGCGAAGCGCGCCGCCAGGTCGTCGAGCGCGTGCACCGGCGGATGGTCCGGGCGCAGCACGGGGGGCAGGTGAGAGGGAGCATCGTTCGCCATGACGCATCCATCCTCTCATCCGGTCCTTACTCGGCCGGCTCAAAGCCGGCGGCGGTAGCGTGGGCGTGTGGAAGCGATCGCGTTCGTCATCGGAGTCGTCCTCATGGTCGTGGGGCTGGCCGTGTCGATCGCCCTCCACGAACTCGGCCACCTCGTGCCCGCCAAGAAGTTCGGCGTCCGCGTCGGTCAGTACATGATCGGATTCGGGCCCACCCTGTGGTCGCGGCGGATCGGCGAGACCCAGTACGGCTTCAAGGCGATTCCGCTGGGCGGCTACATCTCCATGGCCGGCATGTATCCGCCGTCTCCACGGGAGCGCGCAGCGGTCGCGAGCGGACACCGAACCGGCCGCGCAGGCGGCGGCTTCTTCGCGACGATGGTGCAGGACGCCCGGGCCGCGAACGACGAGACGATGATCGGCGAGGACGAGCGCGTCTTCTACAAGCTCCCGGTCTGGAAGCGTGTCGTGATCATGCTCGGCGGACCCGTCATGAACCTGCTCTTCGCGATCGTCCTGTTCTCGATCCTGCTGTCAGGCATCGGGGTTCAAACCGCCACGACCACGGTCGACAGCGTCAGCGAGTGCGTCATCCCGCCCGACGCCGACCGTACGCAGTGCCAGGCGTCCGATCCGGTCGCTCCGGCGGCCGCGGCGGGGATCCAGGCGGGCGATGTCATCGTCGCCGTCGACGGCCGCTCGATCAGCTCGTTCGCCGAGGCCACCGCGGCGATCCGCAACTCGCCGGGTGCGCCGATCGTCATCGTCATCGAGCGCGACGGCGCGCAGCGATCGGTCACCCTCACCCCGGTGGCGATCGAGCAGCCCGTCACCGACGAGGCAGGCCGACCGGTCCTCGACGGTGACGGTGAGGTCCAGACGCAGGAGGTCGGCTTCGCGGGGATCCGCCAGGAGGTGGAGTACGTGCGCGAGCCCATCTGGTCGGGTGCCTCCACGGCTGTCGAGAACGTGGGCGCAGTCGCGGGGATCATCTGGCAGCTGCCCGTCAAGGTGTACGAAACCGCCGCCGACCTGGTGACCGGCCAGGAGCGCGATCCGAACGGCCCGCTGAGCATCGTCGGCGCCGGCATCCTCTCCGGCGAGGTGGCCGCGGCCGAGGCGCCGATCCTCAACCGCGTCGCCGGCTACCTGGGGCTGCTCGCATCCCTGAACATCGCGCTGTTCGTCTTCAACCTCATCCCGCTGCTCCCCCTGGACGGCGGGCACATCGTGGTGGCGCTGTGGGAGGGCATCAGACGTCTGTGGGCGAAGGTCTTCCACCGGCCGCCGCCTGCGCCGGTCGATGCGACCAAGCTCGTCCCCGTGACGTTCGTGGTCGTCATCGCGCTGATCGCGATGGGTGCGGTGCTGATCCTGGCCGACATCTTCAACCCGGTGTCGATCCTCTGACACGAATTTCGCGGTGCATGTCGATTCGGGTCTTGTCCGTTCGCTGTAGGGATGAAACGGTTCCCCTGACGAAAGGACACGCACCATGAAGTACGTCATCATGTTCACATCGACGCCCGAGCTGGATGCGGCGGTCTCACCCGAGCACGCCGAGCAGGTCTACCGCCGCGTCTACGAGTGGTTCGGAACGCACGCGGACCACATCTCCGACTCGGGCGCCGAGCTGCAGCCGGTCACCACGGCGACCACCGTCACGCACGCCGGAGGCACGCCCGTGGTGACCGACGGCCCGTTCTCCGAGGCCAAAGAGGTCATCGGCGGCTTCAGCGTGCTGGACGTTGCGGATCTCGACGCGGCGATCGAGATCGCCAAGTCCTGGCCGATGCTCGAACTGCCGGGAACGTCGGTCGAGATCCGGCCGATGGTCGTGGACTACAGCCACATGGAGCAGTGAACGAGAGGGATGCCGCGGCGGCGGACCCCGGCGGGGTGCGGGCCGCGGCATCCGATCGCCTGCTCGCTCGCGTGCTCCGCGAGGAATCCGCGCGCATCGTCGCAGCGCTGACCGCGTGGCTGGGGAATCTGGACCTGGCCGAGGAATGCGTGGCGGAGGCGGTCGAAGAGGCGCTGCGCGAGTGGCGCTCGCGAGGCGTGCCGCCGAATCCGGGCGGCTGGCTGACCCAGGCGGCGCGCCACAACGCGCTGGACCGCATCCGCAGACAGAAGCGCTACCGGGAGAAGCTCGTCCTCCTCGCCGAACCGGCTGTCCCTCCGTCGGATCCCGCGACGGACCTGCCGGACGAGCGGCTGCCGCTGCTGTTCGGATGCTGCCATCCGGCTCTTTCCCCGGATGCTCAGCTGGCGCTCACGCTGCGGGCGATCTGCGGTCTGACGACCGCGCAGATCGCCCGGGCCACCCTCGCACCCGAGTCCACGATCGCCCAGCGGATCGTGCGGGCCAAGCGAAAGATCGGAGCCTCCGGCATCCCGCTGCGGATCCCGGAAGGAGCCCAGCGTGCCGAGCGTCTGGACATCGTCCTGAGCGTGGTGTCGGTCATGTACAGCGAAGCGCATCTGGTGGCGGGCGGCGACGCCTCCGCTGACCGAGATCTCGCCGAGGACGCGGTGTGGCTCGCCCGGGTGATCGCCCACGCGCTGCCCCGCGAGCCCGAGGCCCAGGGCCTGCTCGCGCTGCTGCTGTTTCACCGCGCCCGCGAGGGCGCCCGCTCGGTGGACGGAGAGCTCGTCCTCCTGGCCGACCAGGACCGTCGCCGCTGGGACGCCCGGCTCATCGCGGAGGCTCAGACGGCTCTGGAACGTGCGGCGCTCCTGCGCCGGCCGGGGCGCTGGCAGCTGCACGCGGCGATCGCCGCCTGCCACTCGGACGCCGAGGCGGGCGACGCGACCGACTGGCTGCAGGTCCTCACTCTGTACGACATGCTGGCGGCCTACGACCGCTCACCCGTCGTGCGGCTCAACCGCGCGGTCGCCGTGGCGGAGATCGACGGCCCGCAGGCGGCGCTCGACGAGGTGGACTCGCTCCAGTCGCAGCTGCACGGGTACCACCTCTGGCACGCCGTCCGGGCCCGGATGCTGCGGGGTCTGGGTCGGGACGACGAGGCGATGACCGAGGACCTGTGCGCCCTCGAGCTGACGGCGAACGAGGCGGAACGGAGCCTGCTGCGCGGCCGCCTCGGCCTGTGACCCCGGGTGCAGCGCTCAGGCGTCGACGGGGGAGAGCGCGGCGGTGACGAGGCGCTCGAGCGTCGCCATGCCGTCGCGCGAGAGGATCGACTCGAGGTGGCCCTGGATCGAGGCGAATCCCGGCCCGCGCAGCGCATAGACGTCGCCCGTGGCCGGATCCGCGGCCACCTCGGCCTCGCCGACGGCGGTGGTGCCGGCCGGGACGCGGGCGGTGAAGGTGTTGTAGAAGCCGATGGATGCCGGCATCCCGAACACGTCCACGGTCTTCTGCAGCCCCTGATGCGGGGATTCCAACGGCGCCAGGTCGATCCCGAACGTGCGGGCGAGGATCTGGTGGCTCAGGCACACGGCGAGCAGGGGCCGGCCCGAGTCCCGACGTCGGGCGACGACCTCGCGCATCCGTCGCATCCGCGGGGTCGTCGGGTCGCGGGGATCACCGGGGCCGGGCCCGGAGACGACCAGCTCGGCGTCGTCGATCTGATCGTCGGAGACCTCGCTCCACGGCACGATCTGCACGGTGAGGCCGAGGTGACGCAGTTGATGGGCAAGCATCGTCGTGAAGCGGTCTTCGGCATCCACCACGATCGCCGAGCGCCCTCGGAAGGGCCCTCCGGCCGCGAGTGCGTCCTGCGGGTTCAGCCAGAACGGCGCGAGTCGCGCGTTGCGCGAGGCC
The DNA here is from genome assembly GCF_963524805.1 of uncultured Microbacterium sp. Taxonomy (GTDB): domain Bacteria; phylum Actinomycetota; class Actinomycetes; order Actinomycetales; family Microbacteriaceae; genus Microbacterium. The sequence continues at coordinate 37,380 of NZ_CAURGG010000012.1, forward strand.
AGCAGCGTGGCGATCGCCGGATCATCCGCCAGGCGGCTTGCGTCCGACGGTGCATCCTCATCGATCGCCTCGGGAAGGAGCGTCGGCGCGGCCGGCCGTTCGCGGGGGATCGCTCCGATCGCCCCCAGCACTCCGGCGGCCTTCCCGTGCGTTTCGCTCACCTCGCCGTAGGGATCGGAGTGGCGCACGAGCGTCGCGCCGACGGGCACGCGGAGTCTGCCGCCTTCGAGGTAGGCGGTGCGGATGAGGATCGGCGCATCGAGGTCGTGGGTGGACTCCCCGGCCAGCACCGCGTCGCTGCGGGGCGTGAACAGCGCGGCCACGCCGGAGTAGTACCCGCGGGGGCTCGTCTCGTGCCGGGTGATGACCGTGCAGGCGTTCTGCATAGGAGAACCGGTCACCGTGGGGGCGAACATCGTCTCGCGCAGGATCTCGCGCGGGTCGAGCCGGCTGCGTCCGCGCAGGACGTACTCGGTGTGGGTGAGGCGGGACATCTCCTTCAGGTGCGGTCCGGTGATGCGGCCGCCGTCCGAGCACACGGCGCTCATCATCTTGAGCTCTTCGTCCACGACCATGAAGAGCTCCTCGGTCTCCTTCGTCGACTGAAGGAACGCGGTCAGCGTCTCGGGCGTCGCGCCGCCCTCCGGGTGACGGAAGGTGCCCGAGATCGGGTTCATGGTGACGATCCCGTCGCGCGCGCTCACATGGGCTTCGGGGCTGGCGCCCACGGCGACGTGATCCGGCGTGACGACCGCGAAGGTCCAGTACGCGCCGCGCTCGTGTTCCAGCAGAGCCCGGAACCACGTCAATGCCGCGGTGGCGGCATCCGTTCCCACGCCCGCGGTGAAATCCCGGCGGATGACGAAGTTCGCGCCCTCGCCCAGCCCGATCTCCTCTGCGATGACTCGGCGCACGATGGCGGCGTACGCGTCGTCGGCGATGTCGAAACCGGGATCGTCGAGGGCGATGGGCTCGTTCGGCAGGTGTGCGAGCGCGGCGTCGCGGTCCAGCACGGCGCGTTCGCGCACGATCAGGCATCGCAGCGGCGCCGCGTCGTCGTGGCACTCGAATCCGCGTTCGCGCACCTGCCGGAACGGCACGAGCGCCAGCACCTCCTGGGGGGCGCCCGCGGCATCGGTCAAGGGGATGTCCGCGAGCAGGTCGACGTCCACGACCTCGCCGGTCAGAAGCTCGATGGTCGTGGCGTCACGGGCGATGAGCGCGAAGGGGATGCCGCGCGCGGCGAGGTCGAGCAGAGCGGCGAAACCGGCGTCGGTCATCGGGGCCTCCGGTGTGGGGCGGGCGGTCGCCAGCAAACAAAAAAACCGCCCGGGGGCGGTTGTGGTCTGAGAACGCGAGCACACCGCCTAGGAGGCGGGCCACCAGGTGAGGTTCGCGTGCATGCGGTCACGATATCAGACGCGGGATGCCGGGCGATCCGCCTGCGCGTGTGCTCGGAGTCCGGCGGGCACAGCCGCCGCGCGGCCGCGGGTCGTAGGCTGGTGTACGTGCCAGCTGTCAATCTGGGGATGCCCAAGGTCCCCGAAACCCTCGCCCCTCGTCGCAAGTCCCGGCAGATCAGAGTCGGCAAGGTGCTCGTCGGCGGCAACGCTCCGGTCAGCGTCCAATCGATGTGCACGACCCCGACGACCAACATCAACGGCACGCTGCAGCAGATCGCCGAGCTGACCGCGTCCGGCTGCGAGATCGTGCGGGTGGCGGTGCCGTCGCAGGATGACGCCGATGTGCTGCACATCATCGCCAAGAAGAGCCAGATCCCCGTGATCGCCGACATCCACTTCCAGCCGAAGTACGTCTTCCAGGCGATCGACGCCGGATGCGCCGCGGTGCGGGTCAATCCCGGGAACATCCGCAAGTTCGATGACCAGGTCGGCGAGATCGCGAAGGCAGCGAAGGACGCCGGCGTCTCGCTGCGCATCGGCGTCAACGCCGGTTCGCTCGACCCGCGCCTGCTGCAGAAGTACGGCAAGGCGACCCCCGAGGCGCTCGCCGAGAGCGCGCGCTGGGAGGCGTCGCTGTTCGAGGAGCACGACTTCCATGACTTCAAGATCTCTGTCAAGCACAACGACCCGGTGATCATGGTGCAGGCGTACCGCCTGCTCGCCCAGATGGGCGACTGGCCGCTGCACCTGGGTGTGACCGAAGCGGGGCCGGCCTTCCAGGGCACGATCAAGAGCGCCACGGCGTTCGGCATCCTCCTCGGCGAAGGAATCGGCGACACGATCCGCGTCTCGCTGTCCGCCCCTCCCGCCGAAGAGGTCAAGGTCGGCCACCAGATCCTGCAGTCGCTGAACCTGCGCGAGCGCAAGCTCGAGATCGTGTCATGCCCCTCGTGCGGTCGCGCCCAGGTGGATGTCTACACGCTCGCGGACGACGTGACCGAGGGCCTGAAGGACATGACCGTGCCGCTTCGCGTCGCGGTCATGGGCTGCGTCGTCAACGGTCCCGGCGAAGCGCGCGAGGCCGACCTCGGGGTCGCCTCCGGCAACGGCAAGGGTCAGATCTTCGTGAAGGGTCAGGTCATCAAGACCGTTCCGGAGGCGGACATCGTGGCCACGCTGATCGAAGAGGCCAATCGACTGGCCGCGGAGATGGGTCCGGAAGCGGGCATCGGAACGGCGCAGGTCGTCACGAGCTGAGCCGGCCGGGCTCGCCGGGTCGCGGCATCCGGAATTCGGCGCATCCCGACGATCGCGCACCGCGCATCGCGGCGGACGGCTACGGCCAGAGCGAGTGGTAGGCGTTGATCGCCGGCTGACCCCCGAGATGCGCATAGAGCACGTGCGAGTCCTTCGGGATGTCGCCGCTTCGGACGAGGTCGATCAGCCCGGCGAGGGACTTGCCCTCGTACACCGGGTCGGTGATCATCGCCTCCAGCTGCGCGCCGAGCGCGATGGCGTCCATCGTCGACTCGACCGGGATGCCGTAGAGCTCGCCCGCCCATCCGTCCAGCACCTGGATCTCATCGTCGCGCAGGTCCCTGCCCAGCTCGATGAGCGCCGCGGTGTTGCGAGCGATGCGGGTGACCTGATCCGTCGTCTTCGCGAGCGTGGCGGATGCATCGATGCCGAGGACGCGCCGCCTGACCCCGGTGAGGTCTTCGAGCGCGGCGAATCCGGCGATCATCCCGGCGTGGGTCGAGCCGGTGACGGTGCAGACGATGATGGTGCCGAACGTGATGCCGAGCGAGCGCTCCTGTTCGGCGAGCTCGAACGCCCAGTTCGCGAAGCCCAGACCGCCGAGCGGGTGCTCCGACGCACCGGCGGGGATCGGGTAGGGCTTGCCCCCGGATGCCTCCACCTCGGCGAGCGCGTTCTTCCAGGAGTCGCGCACGCCGATGTCGAAGCCGGCGTCGTCCAGGCGCGAGTCCGCGCCCATCATGCGCGAGAGCAGGATGTTGCCGACCCGGTCGTTGGTGGGGTCATCCCACGGCACCCATTTCTCCTGCACGAGCCGGGCCTTCAGGCCCAGGTGGGCTGCCACTGCCGCGACCTGGCGGGTGTGGTTGGACTGATAGCCGCCGATGGAGACGAGCGTGTCCGCGCCCGAGGCCAGGACGTCCGGGACGATGTACTCGAGCTTGCGCACCTTGTTGCCGCCGTAGGCCAGGCCGCTGGAGACGTCCTCGCGCTTGGCCCACACCTGAGCACCGCCCAGATGCTGGGTCAGCCGCCTGAGGTGCTGCAGCGGGCTCGGTCCGAAGGTGAGCGGATAGCGCGGGAATTCGGCGAGCTTCATGTGCGGTCCTCGGGTCGGCGGGTCGGTGCGGATGCGGGGGAGACGGCGAGGCTGCGCCAGGTCTGCTCGGCCAGCTCCGCCGCCCCGTCGGCATCGCGTGCGCGAAGGAGTTCGATGAGCCGAGCATGGCGGTGCACCGAGTCGCGTCCCTCCGGTGAGCCGAACCGCAGACGCTCGGCCCGGTGCAGCACGGGCTCGTACTGAGCGATCACCGCTCGCACGGCCTCGTTGCCGCAGCGGTCGACGGCGACCGCATGGAAGTCCTGGTCGGCAGAGAGAGCGGCATCCGCATCTCCGCTCTGCTGAGCGGCGTCGAAGCGGGCGTTCGCGTCCTGCATGCGCTCGAGATCCGCTTCGGTCATCGCTCGGATCGCGCCCTCGACGGCGAGGCGATGCATCGCGGCCACGACGCTCTGCGCGTCGCGGACGCTCGCGTCGTCGACCGGCGCCACGACGGTGGACCGGCCGGGCAGGGCCCGGACGAGACCGGTGCGGGCCAGTTCCAGCAGGGCCTCCCGCACCGGAGTGCGGCTGACGCCCAGCCACGTTGCCAGTTCCGTGTCGCGCAGCTGCTCCTCGGGCGCCAGGGTGCCGTCGACGATCGCATCACGGAGCCGTTCGTACACCTCGTCGCGCAGCAGAGCGCGGGGAGGAGTGACGGTCGAGGGGACTGGCATGCAATATATTGCATCCGGTACTCGGCGACCTGTCAAATCGTAGACTCTGCTCATGGGCAGGGTTTTCGACGGAATCGATTCAGACGTGGCGGCATGGATCGCCGAGCAGCACATGTTCTTCGTCGCGACGGCACCGTTGTCCGCGGACGGGATGGTCAACGTCTCGCCCCGCGGGCAGGACTCGCTCAGCATCCTCGACGAGCACACGGTCGCGTGGCTCGACCTCACCGGCAGCGGTGCCGAGACGATCGCACACCTCGCGGAGAACGGCCGGATCTGTCTCATGTTCTCCTCCTTCGGTCCGCGGCCCCGGATCGTCCGACTGCACGGACGCGGTCGCGTGGTCCTGCCGGGTGAGGACACCTTCGAACGGGTCCAGCGGGAGCACCCGGGTCATGTCGGTGCGCGCGCCGTGATCGTCGTCGACGTCAGCCGCGTCGCCGATGCGTGCGGATGGGGGGTCCCGGTCATGGAGTTCGTCGAGGACCGCGACATCATGGGTCCCTGGGCGCAGAAGAAGGGGCCTGAGGGCCTCCAGGCCTACCGTGCGGAGAAGAACGCCGTCTCGCTGGACGGGCTGCCCGCGCTCGCGGATGCTCGGCATCCGCCCGCCTAGACTTGACCCTCGTGGTCACACGTCTCTCGCATTTCTTCCTCCGCACCCTGCGTGAAGACCCGGCTGATGCCGAGGTCGCCTCGCACCGCTGGCTCGTCCGCGCCGGCTACATCCGCCGCCAGGCACCAGGGATCTTCGCGTGGCTGCCGCTCGGCCTGCGGGTCAAGGCGAAGATCGAAGGCATCATCCGCGACGAGATGGCGAACGCGGGCGCCTACGAGGTGCACTTCCCGGCTCTCGTGCCGCGCGACCCCTATGAGCAGTCCGGCCGATGGGAGACCTACGGCAACGGCATTTTCCGACTGAAGGATCGGCGGGACGCCGACTACCTGCTCGCCCCGACCCACGAAGAGCTGTTCACCCTCCTGGTGAAGGACCTCTACTCGTCCTACAAGGATCTGCCGCTCGCGATCTACCAGATCCAGGACAAGTACCGCGACGAGGCTCGACCGCGTGCGGGCCTGCTGCGCGGGCGCGAGTTCACGATGAAGGACGCCTACTCGTTCGATTACACCGACGAAGGGCTGGATGCCTCCTACCAGCGTCAGCGCGATGCCTACGAGCGCATCTTCCAGCGGCTCGGGCTGGAGTACGCCATCGTGGCGGCGGACAACGGTCTGATGGGCGGTGCGCGCAGCGAGGAGTTCCTGCACCCCACCCCCATCGGTGAAGACACCTTCGTCCGGTCCGAGGGCGGGTACGCCGCGAACGTCGAGGCGTTCACGACGGTCGTTCCCGACGCCATCGCGTTCGATGGTCTGGGGGAGCCGGTGATCTTCGACTCGCCGAACACTCCCACGATCGCGACACTCGTCGATCACGCCAACGCGCATCTGGAAGCACCTGAGCAGGGCGAGTGGACGGCGGCGCACACGCTCAAGAACGTCGTGCTCGCCCTCACTCACCTCGACGGCACGCGCGAGCTCGTCGTCGTCGGACTGCCGGGCGATCGGGACATCGACGAGAAGCGCGCGGAGGTGGCGTTCGCCCCGGCCGGGGTGGAGGCGGCCACCGAGGCGGACTTCGAGCGGCACCCGCTGCTGGTGAAGGGCTACATCGGACCCTGGTCGCCGACCGGTTCGATCCTCGGCGAGGACTCGGCGACCGGCATCCGGTATCTGCTGGACCCCCGCGTCGTGGACGGCACCTCGTGGATCACCGGCGCCAACATGGATCAGAAGCACGTGCACTCACTCGTCGCGGGCCGGGATTTCGGCACGGACGCCTACGTGGAGGTCGCGAACGTCCGCGCCGGCGACCCCGCACCGGACGGCTCGGGACCGGTGGAGCTCGCCCGCGGGATGGAGATCGGGCACGTCTTCCAGCTGGGCCGGTTCTTCGCCGACGTGCTGGGCCTGAAGGTCCTGGATGAGAACGGCAAGCTCGTCACGGTGACGATGGGCTCGTACGGCATCGGGGTGACGCGGATCCTGGCGATCATCGCCGAGCTGAACAACGACGAGAAGGGGCTCATCTGGCCGGCGTCGGTCGCCCCGTTCGACGTGCACGTCGTCGCTGCCGGCCGGGATGCCGCGATCTTCGACGTCGCCGCGCAGTTCGCCGCCGACCTCGAGGCCGCGGGCAAGGACGTGCTGTACGACGACCGGCTCAAGGTGTCGCCCGGCGTGAAGTTCGGCGACGCCGAGATCGTCGGCGTGCCGAAGATCGTGATCGTCGGTCGCGGCGCGGCGGACGGCGAGGTCGAGCTGTGGGACCGCCGTTCCGGAGACCGCGAAACGCTCTCGATCCAGGAGGCCCTCGCTCAGCTCACTCGCTGATCCGGCTGAGCGTCGGCCTGCGGCACGGCGAGCGTGTCGTCCGCAGTGCTTTCGCTTTCCGCAGCGACCTGAGCAGGAGATCCCTCCTCGCCGGTGAACGGTGCGTCGTCGAAGAAGCGATGACCGGGTGGAAGATACGGCAGGATCGACGCGGCGAGCGCCAGCACTGCGATCAGCGCGCCGACCGAGGCGATTTCGGCTCCGAGCAGGCCATTGGCGATAGCCCGCTCAGCCGGCAGGACCTGCGCGATCAACACCGCGAGAGCGGGCCAGATCGCCAGGACAGCCGTCGGAATGGCGAGAAAGAGAAGCCATCGACGAGCAGCTCGACTGGCTCGTCGAAGGAAGAACACAAGCGTCACTTCGGCGGCGATCACACCGAGCAGCGGCAGCGCGACCCCGATCGCGAACATGACGGTGACCATGCTCCCCATGCCGAGCCCGAGGTAGTACGCCATCTGCTGTCCTACCAGGAACAGTGCCAGGGCCTCGATGAGGATGAGTGGCCACCACAGAATGAACGCGACCAGGACCTGCCACGGCATCCGCCGACGAGCTCGGGATATCGAGCTCGATGACGGGAGGTCGGCCTCGTCGTCCCCCGCCACTGCGCGGGGAGCCCGCTCGAAGTAGCTGTTCGCGGCCGGCAGGAACGGGAGCACCGATGCGACCAACGCGCCGGCCGCGAGCACCGTGAGTATGAGCGAGAGATCGAACGGAACCGACGCCGCGAGCACTTCCGCGGTCGTCTGCACAACAGGCATCCGCGTCCCGTTGTCGGGAATGGGCACGACGAGTGCGAACGCCACGGTCACGGCCGCGAGCACGACCAGGACCGCTCGCGCCACTCCGCTTCCACCGCGCATCGAGATGGCGAAGGATGCCTCCAGCGTGATCATCAAGAGAAGGGGAAGGGCGACGGGCGGGTCGACGAAGAGCACGTCCCAGGCGGGTCCGCCGATCCGCGCGGCCTGCACGAGCGTGAGCGCCAGGTAAGCGAGCATGATCGACTGACCGATGATGAGCGGCCACCACAGGTAGAAGGCGACGATGACGAGCGTCGGCGGTCGCCGGCGCCGCTCCGCGGCCACAGGGTGGACCGGGTCGGGGTGGATCTCGGTCGGCATCATCCGTCTGCTCCCCAGGAGACGAACTGCTGCGACGCCTCGGGCGTGAGGAGGACCGTGTAGTAGCTTCCGCCGGCCGCCGCTGCGGGACTCACGTCGAAGATGTCGTAATAGACGAGGGAATCGCCGGTCGGGTCAGCAATGCCGCCATCCTCCAGGGTCGGGAAGTCGGGAATCGACACGGTCGCGAGCTCGAATTCTTCGCCTGCGTCCGAAAGCCACCAGCTGGAGGGGAAGGCGGGGGAGAAACCACAGGAGAAGGCTTGTTCGCCCGGGTCCGCGTACGTGACCGCAACCGCCAGATAGACCCCCTGTTCCGGCGGGGGCACGGATGCATCTGCGGCCGCCTGGGTCGCATCGACAGGTCGTCCGACCGTCATCGACATGGCGGGCAGCTGTGTCGCCGCCTGCGACATCGACACCTTCGTCTCGAAGGGAAGCGGGGCGGAGCTCCCTCCCTGCGCCCCCAGGTCCGTCGCATAGAAGGCGCCCTCCCAGAAACCCGGGTCGGTTCCGTCGGGCGGGTCGGAAGGCGTCGGGCAGTCGGGCACCGGGCCCGGGTCATCGGCGTAGCCGTAGACGTGCGCGTACAGGTCCGGAGGAGGCAGCGCGGCTGCTGTCGTCACGACGCCGATCACCAACGCCACGACGACGGCACAGATCGCCACGATGCTCTTGCCGCCACGCTCCAGCGCCACGACGGCACACATCGCCCCGGCGAGTGCCAATGCGACCGTCACCGACACTCCGATGCGCGAATTCCACGGCGGAACGAGCAGGAGCAGACAGCTCACACCGGCGGCGACTCCCAGTGCGAGTGCGATGAGTCCGAGTCTCCGGCTCTGGGAGGGTGCCGGATCCAGCGACGACCCGCCTGCGACGTCGGCGTGCGGAGCTTCGATCGCCTGCGCCGGCGCTGCACTTCCGGCGGCCGCGCCGGCATTGTCGTCAGACACAGCGCCACCCCCGAAGCACCTGCCGAATCGCGATCCCCAAGAGCGCGGATGATCCCCAACACGTGAATGATGCACCCGCACCGGTCGCGGCGCAACGGGTCACGCCGATGGTGCGTTCGAGCGGGTCTGCCTCAGCAGCTGATCTTCTCGTGGCGCATGGTGTCGTCGGGGGTGTCCTTCGTGACGAGAGCCTTCAGCATGCCCGCCGCCATCACGATCTTGCCGTGCTTGGGCTCCCAGAACTCGCACTCGACGGGGGTCACCTTCAACAGCGCGATACCGGGGGTCTCCAGGCCGTCCTCGAACCAGATGTCCAGCGACGGCGTGTACAGCTCCTTCATCTTCGCGGTGTCGTGCACCACGCTCGCCCGCCCGGCGACCGAGACGAAGCGCATCCCCTTGGAGTCGAGGTAGGACAGGCCGATGTCGTGATCGGCCTCGACCTCGTCGACCTTCTTGCTGTCGTCCGCGGTGAAGAACCAGATGGCACCGGTCTCGTCCATCTGCCGGGTGCTCATCGGTCGGGAGACCAGGTTCCCGGAGGCGTCCAGGGTGGTGAGCATCGTGAAATCGATGTCCTCCACCAATTCCTTCAGTCGCGTGATCGCATCGGTCTGGGTCATCTGTTCATCAGCCATCTTCCGAGGCTCACACCCCGCGGTCGGCCGCCCAAGGGCTTGACAGGGCCGACGCAGCGGGATCTACCCGGGGCTGAGGTGCGCGAACCGCGCGCGGAACAGGCCGAAGATCCCGTAGGCGATGAAGCCCGCCCCGACCACGGCGACAAGGAGCGGACCGAGATCCAGCGCGAGGAGCGCCCGCAGGGCGCCGTCCAGGCCGCCGGCGGTATCGGCATCCGAGCTGAACGACGCGACGATGAGCAGGATGCCGACGATGACGAGCGCGAGGCCCTTGGCGATGAATCCGACCAGGCCGAGCCCCGCGATGCCGCGACCGATGCCGTGCTCGGGAATGTCGATCTTGCTGCGGAAGGATCGCCGCAGACCCATCACGATGAAGACCACACCGCCGATGCCGATGCCCAGTCCCACGAGGACGAGCACGACCGGGCCGCCGGGAACGGAGAGGAGGCCGCGGCTGGCGTTCTCGGCGGCCTGCTCCGTGTCGACCTGAGCGCCCAGTGCGACGGCCGCCGCGATCAGGCCCAGCGCCACGAAGATGACGGCCTGGCCCCAGGCGCCGAGCCGCCTGCCCCACTTGCCCGCCACCTCCGGCGCGTCGTCGGAGTCGGCGCGGGTGAGAATGCCCTCCAGCAGCTGCCACGCCCCCAGCGCCCACAGCGTGACCGCGACGATCCACAGAAGGACGAAGCCGAACGGCACGTCCGCGATCGCCATGAGCGCGCCCGACTGATCGGTCGCCCCCTTGTCGCCCCAGGCGACGGCCAGCGCGATCGCACCGATGAGGATGTGCACCAGGCCGTTCGCGGCGTACCCGGCCCGAGCGAGCACGCGGAACGGCGTGCTCTGCTCCGCCTCGCGGGCGACGCGCTTGGGGGCTGCGGAGTCCATCCCAGCCAGCCTACGTGCGGGGCCGGAGGCCGAGGAGGCGACCTATCATTGCCCGCGTGACCGTCGACCGCGCCCCCGCCTTGCGCCGTCCCCGGCTGCGACGGGCCTTGCGCCTTATCGAGGACGCGCCGGCGCCGGCGGCCCTCGCGATCGGGTTCGCGGTGCTGCTGCTCGGTGGCTTCATCGTGACCCGACCGCTGACCTCGCTGTGGCTGCTCGCCGTGCTCGTGGGAATCAGTGCGATCATCTCGGGACTCCTCGGTCTGGCCGACGCGGAGTCCGCGCAGCGCGCCGCGCTCGACGCGGGCACGGTGGCGCCATCGAGGCGGGCGAGTGCGATCCGCGGGTGGAACCGGGCCATCTGCATCCTGTGGATCGCCGGCGGAATCGCGGTGCTGGTCTGGCTGGGTCGCAGCATCCAGCTTCTGCCGGCCGTTCTCAGCGTGCTGCTCGTCCTCGGCGGGCTCGGCTCCCTGGCAGGCGCCACCCGCGGCCGCGTCAGCGAACGGGTGCTGGCGGTCGCCTCCAGCCTGGCGCAGGTCGTGTTCGGCATCCTCGCCCTGGCCTGGCCGGATCTGACCCTCCTGATCGCGGCCGTCCTGTTCGGCATCCGCACGGTCATCTACGGGGCGGCTCTGATCTGGCGGGCAGGACGCAGGCTCGCCCGCCGACCGGACCTCGAGGCGGACGCGCTCCCTTCTCGGCGGACCACAACGCTGCTGGATGCCGGCCGCTACGTCTTCGCCGTCGCCCTGGTCGTGCTCTCCGCGTCGGCGTGGTGGGTCAACACGTGGCTGGCCGAGGGCGCTCCGGTGGTGGACGCGTTCTACGACGCGCCCGCCGAGATGCCCGATGGACCCGGCGTGCTGATCCGCTCCGACGACTACTTCGGCACGGCGCCGGCCGGCGGCGAAGTGCAGCGCATCCTGTACAGCACGACCGACGCCGTCGGGGTGCGATCGGTGGCCAGCGCCCTGGTGATATCGCCGATCGATTCGCCGTCCGGAGCGCACCCGGTCATCTCGTGGAACTGGGGGACCACCGGGGTCGCACGCGGCTGCGCGCCGAGCCTGCTCGATTCGACGGCCACGCGCTGGGCGATTCCGGCGGTCGAGGAGGCACTGGCGCGCGGCTGGGTGATCGTGGCCTCGGACTACACGGGACGCGGCACGCAAGGACGCTTCCCCTATCTGATCGGCGAGGGCGAGGCCCGCTCGAGTCTGGACGCGATCCGCGCTGCTCGTGATCTGGAGGGTGTGCGCCTGTCATCCGACGTCGTGGTGTGGGGCCATTCGCAGGGAGGGCACGCCGCGCTGTTCACCGAGCCGGTCGCAGCGGAGTACGCGCCTGAGCTGCGCATCCTGGGAACGGCCGCCCTGTCGCCGCTGGCCGACCCGCTCGCGATGGCGCGGAAGCTGACCCGCAGCGATGCGTCGGCGGAACTGTCCATCATGGCCTCGTGGGTGCTCGTTCCGTACGCGGACATGTACCCCGACGTGAACGTCTCGGACTACGTCGCGACCTCGGGGCGCGTGATCGTCCGCGAGATGACCCAACGGTGCCTCAGCGAGCCCGGCCTCTTCGTCTCGGCGATCACGTCACTCGGAGTCTCCGCCGACGAGCCGCTCTATCCCGCCGATCTCACGGGGGGAGCGCTTGGGCGCCGCCTGGCGCAGAACGCCGCCACCGGCCCCTGGGAGTCGCCCCTGCTCATCGGCTGGTCGCTGCAGGACGAGGTCATCCCCCCGGATCTGACCCAGCGTTTCGTGGACGGACTCTGCGAGCAGGGTGTCGCCGTGCGGTGGGTGCCGTACCTGCGCGGTGATCACCGCTCGCTCATCGTGCCGTCCTCGCCGTTCCTTCCCGTCTTGATGCACTGGACGCAGGCGCGGTTCGATCGCGATCGCGATCTCGTGTCGGACTGCGCGCGTTCGCAGGGCTGAGCGCGGGGCGCGGTCGCCAGAGATCTCCCAGATCCACGGGTGCGGCATCCGGTACCTTTGAAGGATGCCGCGCGCCCGCCGCGCGACGGCGACAGCTGAATAGGGAGGTCACTTGTGGACATCGATCTGTCACTCTTGCGGACGATTGAGCGAGAGAAGGAGATCCCGTTCGATGAGCTCGTGCGCATCATCGAACAGGCGATCCTGACCGCCTACGCCAAGCACACCACCGCCACCGGAGAGCTGCCCGACGGAGCCCGTGCCGTTCTGGACCGCAGGACCGGGCACGTTGCGATCTTCCTGCCGCTGCTGGACGACGAGGGTGCGGTCATCGGCGAGGAGGAGACGACGCCGGACGACTTCGGCCGGATCGCCGCTTTCGCCGCCAAGCAGGTCATCAGCCAGTGCCTGCGCGACATCGCGGACGACGCCGTCCTGGGCGAGTTCCGCGGCAAGGAGGGCGACATCGTCGCCGGTGTCGTGCAGCAGGGTCCGAACCCGCGCATGGTGCACGTCGACCTCGGCTCGGTCGAGGCGATCCTGCCTCCGGAAGAGCAGGTCGCCGGCGAGGAGTACGCCCACGGCTCGCGGCTGCGCGTGTACGTCACCTCCGTGGCCAAGGGCACCAAGGGGCCGCAGATCACGGTCTCGCGGACCCATCCGGGACTGGTGCGAAAGCTGTTCGCCCTCGAGGTGCCCGAGATCCATGCCGGCCTGGTCGAGATCGTCTCGCTCGCACGCGAAGCGGGTCACCGCACGAAGATCGCCGTGCGAGCGACCGACCCCACCATCAACGCGAAGGGCGCGTGCATCGGCGAGCTCGGCCGCCGCGTGCGCGCCGTCACCGAGGAGCTCGGCGGCGAGAAGATCGACATCGTCGACTACGACCCCGAGCTCGCTCGCTTCGTGGCCAACGCGCTGTCGCCGGCGAAGGTGACCTCGAGCTTCATCCTGGACACCTCGACGAAGGCCGTGCGCGCCCTCGTCCCCGACTACCAGCTGTCGCTCGCGATCGGCAAGGAGGGGCAGAACGCCCGCCTCGCCGCCAAGCTCACCGGCGCGAAGATCGACATCCAGCCCGACAGCGTCCTGGAGGGCTGAGCGACCGCCGTCGGCCGGCGGGCGTCCAGCCCAGAGGTGTAACATGGTTCCTGTACGAACGTGCGTCGGATGCCGCACGCGTGCCCCCCGGTCCACACTCCTGCGAGTCGTGGCCGTCGATTCCCACCTCGTCGCCGACGAACGGGCCTCGATGCCGGGGCGGGGCGCGTGGGTGCATGAGACGCAGGAATGCGTGGAGGCCGCGATCCGGCGCCGCGCTTTCGTGCGGGCATTGCGTGTGTCAGGTCCTCTGGATACGCAGACCTTCGAGAAACGGCTGAACGGCTATGGAAACAAAGTGAACGGCTCGAAATGAGACCCGTCCGCGACTGAGGTCTGCCCTGCCTGGGTGGACCAACCCAGACAGGAGAATTGTGGCTGCCAAACCACGCGTACACGAGATCGCATCCGAACTCGGTGTCGACAGCAAGATCGCTCTTGCAAAGCTCAAGGAGCTCGGCGAATTCGTCAAGAGCCCCTCTTCAACGATCGAGCCCCCCGTGGCTCGCAAGCTCCGCGCTGCCCTCGAGGCAGACGGTGCCGGCAAGGCCGCAGCGGCACCCGCCGCCGCGACGGCGACCGCCGGTGCACCCGCCACCGGTGCGCGGCCCGGCGCCGCGCGTC
>NZ_CAURGG010000013.1:0-48506 GCF_963524805.1 uncultured Microbacterium sp.
CACGGACTCGCCCAGAGCGGGCAGCAGGACCTCGGTACCGGCAGCGGAGCCAGCACCGGCAGCCGGAGCGGCGGGAGCGGCGGAGGCAGCCTGCGGTGCGGCGGCCTGCGGTGCGGCCGCAGCGGCGGAGCCGGACGGGCTCGGAGGCGCCGACCCCTCGCCGGCGGGGGCCGTCGTGTCAACCGGCTGATAGGCCTCGAGGATCGGCCACCATGCCTTGTCCACTGAGTTCTTGTCGAGTTTGAACTGCTCGTAGAGTTCGTCGACGAGCCATTCGTTGGCTCCGAACTCTCCTTCGCCCGACACCCCGACGCCTGTGACCTGGCTCGACACGCTCGATCGCCCGCTTTCGTGAAGACTGTAGGAGCGTGCGGAGCATGATCCAACGGCTCCCACGCACGACTGTTAAGCCTAACCCAGTCTGGCGCGCCGTTCCCGGGGGTTCGCTGCGCAGTGGGGACACATTTGCGCATCGTTGCCCCTGCGTAAAGAGTCACTAACCTTTCGGGTATGGAGTTCTACGGTGAGCAGCCCACGGTCGACCTGACATACTCCGATGTCTTCCTCGTCCCCCGCGACTCGACCGTCACCAGCAGGCTCGACGTCGATCTGTCGCCCGGCGACGGCACGAGCGCCACGATCCCGGTGGTCTCGGCGAACATGAACTCCGTCACCGGCGCGCGGCTGGCCGCCACTTTGGCCCGCCGCGGGGGGCTCGGTGTGCTGCCGCAGGACATGCCGCTGCAGGAGCTCGACGCCGCGATCCGCTGGGTCAAGGATCAGCCGGTGCGCTGGGACACCCCGCTCGTCCTCCCGCCCGAAGCGACGGTGGCGGATGCCGCGCGACTGCTGCCGGCCACCGAGGGGCACGGCATCGTCGTCGCCGACACCACTGACGGCCGCCTCAACATCGACGCCGTCCTCGGCGTCGTCGCCGCCACGCGGCTGGGCACCGCCCTGCCGGACGCACGCCTGGGCGACCTGGCGCGCGGGCGGACGGCATCCATCGACGCCGACGACGTCGAGAGCGCGCGACACGCCTTCGACCTGATCGTCGGCGCCGGCGCGGAGACGGTCTGCGTGCTGCACCACGGCTTCGTCGTCGGCACTCTCTCGCGCCGCAGCGCCCTGCGCTCGACGCTGTACCGTCCGGCGGTGGATGCCTCGGGCCGCCTGAGCGTCGCGGCGGCGGTGGGCATCAACGGCGATGTCGCCGCGAAAGCCCGCGCGCTGGTGGCCGCGGGCGTGGACGTGCTCGTCGTCGACACCGCGCACGGTCACCAGGCGGGCATGCTCGCCGCCCTGCGCACGGTGTCGGAGCTGAACCTCGGCATTCCGCTCGCAGCGGGCAACATCGTGACCGCGGACGGCGTTCAGGATCTCGTGCGCTCCGGAGCGGACATCCTGAAGGTCGGCGTCGGGCCGGGCGCGATGTGCACGACGCGCATGATGACCGCGGTCGGGCGCCCCCAGTTCTCGGCCGTGCTCGAGACTGCGGAGGCGGCACGGGTGCTGGGAGCCCACGTCTGGGCCGACGGGGGAGTGCGCTACCCCCGTGACGTCGCCCTGGCGCTGGCCGCGGGAGCGGCATCCGTCATGATCGGCTCGTGGTTCGCCGGAACGATCGAGGCGCCCGGCGAGCTGCAGGTCGATGACGCCGGCCGGGCGTACAAGGAGTCGTGGGGCATGGCCTCGACCAAGGCGGTGCACGACCGCTTCGGGCGCCTCGACCCGTACGAACTCGCACGCAAGGAACTGTTCGCGGAGGGTATCTCCTCGTCCAAGATCTACTTGGACCCGCTGCGCCCGGGCCTGGAGGACCTTCTCGACATGATCACCGCCGGTGTGCGCTCGTCCTTCACCTACGCCGGAGCCTCCTCGGTTGCGCAGTTCCACGAGCGTGCGCGCGTCGGGCTGCAGTCCGCAGCCGGGTACGAAGAGGGCAAGGCGCTGCCGGTCAGCTGGTAGCAGGCTACCGAAACCTGCACACGCTGCCGGTCAGCTGGTTCCGCGCTACCGAAACCTGCACACGCTGCTGGGCAGCTGGTTCCGCGCTACCGAAACCTGCACGCGCTGCCGGCATTTTCAGGCGCGCGTACAGGTTTCGGGAGCGCGAGTCCGTGGTCCTAGGGTCTGGGCAACCGGCTGGGCAGTCCGTCGCCCGTGAGGATGTCGTACAGGCGGCGCGGGTGGATGTCGGCCGCTTCGAACCGGGAGAAGCCGGTGACCTCGCGGCGGATCTCGTTCTCGCGGTTCTTCTCGTCGATGACCGACCGGGCGACATCGACGCCGTCCTGCGCGTCGGAACTCATGTACTTTCCGCGCCCGTCCAGCTCGCACCAGTGATCCTGCTCCGGGAAGTAGAAGTCGCCGAAGACAAGGCGGCCGCTGCGGAGCACTCGCCGCTCCTGAAGTCGCGGTGCGGGAAACCCGAGTGACTTCATCAGAAGACGCGCCTCGCTCTCGCGGACATTGTCGGCGAGGTCGGTCGCAGCCTCCAGCACGCGCCGCGCGTGTGCGTCCCAGCGGGGCAGAGACGCGAAGTCCTCCAGCTGCCGGATCTCATCGATCGTGGCGAGCGGCCCGCCCGCGCGTCGAGCCCAGAGCGCCTGATCCACCGCCGCGACCGCTCCGGTGAAAGACAGCCAACGTGCCAGATCGAGAGCGGTCTGTGCGGGCGTGGTGACCAGATGCATCCCCTCCCACGGCTGCACGGCCACCCCGTCAAGCCCCAGGGCGTGACGGCGGATCGCGCCATGGGTGCGTCCGCCCGTCGTCCGTTCCGTGCGCACGTCGACGAGTCGCGGCCAGGATCCGAGCAGGTCGATTCCGTGGATGGCGGCGGCCGCGGCGCCGGCGAGTACCGCCTGCTTCCGCATCCGTCTGGCCACTTCGCGCACCAGCACGTGATGACGCTCGTGCGGCTTGAGCGCGAACCACTCCGATGCGGGAGCGTAGACGCCGGCCGTGACCCGATGCCAACGCCCCGAGGCGACCGCCGCGCTCCTTCGCCGGTCGTTCACGGGGTCGAGGTGATCGCGTCGCCGTTGGACTTCCAGCGTCGGCCCAGGCATCATCCGCCAACCCTCGCCCCGTACCGGCCGTCGCCCGTGTCCGTCGCACGAGATCGTGGACGGCTGCTGGAGACGAACCTCCTGTGGAGGAACGTGCGGCGTGCCCTGCGCCACCATAATCTGCGTGCGCCTCCGCACTGGCCGGGCGCGGATGCAGGTTTCGGGAGCGCGGGCTGAGGTTTGCTCCCGCCCGCAGCGGAGCGCCTCGCTGAGTCGAACTCCGACCGTCAAGGGCCCGAACTCCGACGTCAAGGGCCCGAAGGAGCCGAGTCGCGAGGCCGTAGACTTGTCGGCACGATGGACGACCCTCCCAGTAGACGCACGCCCCACGATCCCGCACCCGCCGCAGCGCTCGACGCACAGGCCGAGGGTGATGCGTGATGGAGTTCATCATGCTGGGCGTGGGGCTTCTGCTCACGGTCGGGACCGGCTTGTTCGTGGCGAGCGAGTTCGCCCTCGTCAACCTCGATCGCGCGGACCTGGAAGCGCGACGGGATGCCGGTGAGTCGCGTCTCGCGCTGACCATCAACGCCCTGCGCATCACCTCGACCCATCTCTCGAGCGCGCAGCTGGGCATCACGCTGACCACGCTGCTCACCGGCTATGCCATGGAGCCGGCGATCTCGAGCCTGCTGCGGCCCGTCTTCGCGGCATGGGGGTGGCCGGAGAGCATCGCCTCCCCTCTCGCGGTCATCATCGCGGTGACGTTCGCCACGATCCTCTCGATGATCCTCGGCGAACTGATCCCGAAGAACTTCGCCCTGGCGATCCCGCGGCAGACCGCCAAGTTCGTCATGCCGTTCCAGGTCGCCTTCACCACCGTCTTCCGGCCGGCCATCGCGGTGCTCAACGGCAGCGCGAACGGCGTGCTGCGGCTGATCGGCATCGAGCCGAAGGAGGAGCTGTCCGGCGCCCGCACCGCGGAGGAGCTCTCCAGCCTGGTGCGTCGCTCGGCGCTGGCCGGAGTGCTCGAAGAGGACACCGCCTCGCTCCTGGACCGCAGCCTGACCTTCGCGCGGCTGAGCGCCGCCGACGTCATGACGCCGCGGCCCAGCATCCACGCCCTGTCCGTCGAGGATTCCGCCGACGATGTCATCCAGCTCGCACGGCGCACCGGGCACAGCCGGTTCCCCGTCTACGACGACTCCATGGACGACATCGTCGGCATCGTGCACCTGAAGGCCGCGGTCGGCGTCCCGCGCGAGCGGCGCTCCGACGTGCCCGCCGCGGCGCTGGCCACCGAGCCGCTGCGCGTCCCCGAAGCCGTGCACCTGGACACGCTCGTCTCCGAGCTGCGGGCTCGCGGGTACCAGATGGCGATCGTGGTCGACGAGTACGGCGGCACGGCCGGCGTCGTCACCCTCGAGGACCTCGTCGAGGAGATCGTGGGCGAGGTGCTCGACGAGCACGACCGACGCCGCACCGGCATCGTCCGCGGGGACGGGTCACTCACCTTCCCCGGCGATCTGCGGCCCGATGAGGTGCTCGATCGCACCGGCATCCGCATTCCCGAGGGCGACGTCTACGACACGGTGGGCGGATACATCATGAGCGTCCTGGAGCGCATCCCCGTCGTCGGCGACACGCTCGAGGTCGAAGACGGCACCCTGGACGTGCAGCGGATGGACGGCCGCCGAGTCGATCGCGTCCGCTTCACGCACACCCCGATGCCGGGCGACGAGTCCGAGGGCGGTGAGCGCTCGTGAGCGATTGGGCGGGAATCGCCTGGCTCGTCGTGCTGCTGGCTTTCAACGCCTTCTTCGTCGGCGCGGAGTTCGCGGTCATCTCCGCGCGCCGCTCGCAGATCGAGCCCCTCGCCGAGAAGGGCTCGCGGGCGGCGAAGACCGCGCTGTACGCGATGGAGCACGCGACCCTCATGCTGGCCACCAGTCAGCTCGGCATCACGATCTGCTCCCTGCTGATCTTGAACGTCTCCGAACCCGCCATCCATCACCTGCTCGCCGAGCCGCTCGGACTCACCGGGCTGGGCGAGGCGATGGTCGACACGATCGCGTTCCTGGTCGCGCTCGTGCTGGTGTCCTACCTGCACGTGGTGTTCGGCGAGATGGTGCCCAAGAACCTGGCCTTCTCGGTGCCCGACCGTGCCGTGCTCATGCTGGCGACACCGCTGGTCTGGGTCTCGCGGCTGTTCCACCCGGTGATCGTGACCCTCAACTGGATCGCGAACCACGCGGTGCGACTGTTCGGGGTGGAGCCGAAGAACGAGGCGGCCTCGACGTTCACGCTCGAGGAGGTCACGACGATCGTGAACCAGTCCCGCATCGAGGGGATCCTCGACGACGCCGCCGGAACCGTCTCGGCCGCGCTGGAATTCACCGATAAGAAGGCCGCGGACATCGCGGTGCCGCTCACGCAGCTGGTGACCCTGCCCGCGTCGGTGACTCCCGCCGAGATCGAGCGAGCGGTCGCGAAATACGGCTTCTCGCGGTACGTGATCGTGGATGCCGAGGGTGGGCCGGTCGGCTACGTCCACCTCAAGGACATCCTGCGCGCGGCCGAAGGCCCCGATGCCGCCACGGACGTCGTGCGGCCGATCCCCGGCAAGCGGATCCACCAGATGGTGCCGGTGCTGGAGGGCACGGACCTCGAGGACGCCCTGGCCCTGATGCGCCGAGCCGGACGCCACCTCGCCCGAGTCCGCAACGAGGACGGCGAGACGACGGCGGTGCTGTTCCTCGAGGACATCATCGAGGAGCTCATCGGCGAAGTGCAGGACGCGACCCGGCGTCGGGCGTGAGTCCCGGCCGCTCGCATCGCGCCTAGCGCGGCCGCGCGCGCAGGTACTGCTTCGGCCAGTAGTCGATCTGCGCGCCGAGTTCCGTCGCGGCCCGCAGCGCGAAGTGCGGGTCGCGCAGCCACTCGCGACCCGCCATGACGGCGTCCGCCTCGCCCGCCTGCAGCACGGCCTCGGCCTGCACGGCTTCGGTGATCAGCCCAACCGTGCTGACCTCCAGGTCGGCGTCGCGCCGCACGGCCGCAGCGAAGCCGACCTGGTAGCCGGGGGAGACGGCGATGCGCTGATGGGCGACGAGGCCGCCGCTGGAGATGTCGAAGAAGTCCGCTCCGTGCTCGGACGCCCAGCCGGCCACGGTCGTCGTCTCCTCGACGTGCCAGCCGCCCTCGGCCCAGTCCGATGCCGAGAACCGCACGAACATCGGCGCCTCCGGCGCGGCATCCCGCACCGCATCGATCACGCGCAGCAGGAGCCGCGCGCGGTTCTCGAGCGAACCGCCGTACTCGTCGGCGCGCTGATTGGACAGGGGCGAGAGGAACTCGTGCAGCAGATAGCCGTGGGCGGCGTGGATCTCGAGGACCTCGAATCCGGCCTCGAGCGCACGCCGAGCCGCCGCGCCGAAGTCCCGCACGACGCCGTCGATGGCCTCGGCATCCATCTCGACCGGCTGCGCGTACCCCTCGAAGGCGATCGCCGACGGCGCGACGGTGGTCCAGCCGCCCTTCCCGAGCGGGACCGAGCCGCGGTGCCCGGAGAACGGAGACCAGGTGGAGGCCTTGCGTCCCGCGTGGGCGAGCTGCACACCCGCGAGGGCACCGCGGGAGCGGATCGCCGCGACGATGGGCGCCCACGCACGCATCTGCTCGTCGGTGTACAGGCCCGTGTCCTCGGGCGAGATGCGTCCCTCGGCGGAGACGGCGGTCGCCTCGGCGATCACCAGGCCGGCGCCCCCCGAGGCGAACTGCGCCAGGTGCGTGTGGTGCCACTCCTGGGGCACGCCGTCCACGGCGCTGTACTGGCACATCGGCGCAACCCACAGGCGATTGCGGGCGGTCAGACCGCGCAGATTCAGCGGCGTGAAGAGGATGCTCATGGATCGGCTCCGGCGGGTAGGGTGACGCCATGATCGGCTCATGGACGGTGTCGGACGCCGCGCGCGTCCTGCGGAGGCCAACCGCCGCCGACGACAAGTATTCCCGCGGCGTGCTCGGTGTGCGCACCGGCTCGGACGGGTATCCGGGCGCCGCGGTGCTCGGCGTGGAGGCGGCCTGGCGCACCGGAGTGGGCATGGTCCGCTATCTCGGGCCGAGCGTGCCGACCTCGCTCGTGCTGCAGCGGCGGCCGGAGACGGTCGCTGCGCCAGGACGCGTGCAGGCGTGGCTCATCGGATCCGGCACCGACGCGACGAGTCGATCGGATGCCGAGACCGAGGCGCTGCGCGGCATCCTCGGGGCCGACCTTCCGGTCGTCGTCGACGCCGGGGCCCTGGATCTGGCGGCCGGCGGAACGGCGCCGATGATCGTGACCCCCCACGGTCGCGAGCATGCCCGCCTGCGCGCGCAGCTGGGGCTTGCCGAAGACTTCCCGGCGACGGATGCCGAGCGATCGGCGTCCGCGCTCGAGACGGCGGCCGCACTCGGTGCGACGGTCGTGCTCAAAGGCGCCGTCACGATCGTCGCGTCCGCGAGCGGCTGGGCGACGACGGTCTCCGCCGGGACGCCGTGGCTGGCCACGGCGGGCACCGGCGATGTGCTCGCGGGGGCGATCGGCGCGGTCCTGGCGGGCGCCGGAGCGGGAGCGGATCTGGCCGCCGTCGCCTCGACGGGGGTCTGGCTGCACGGGAGGGCGGGGAGCCTCGCCGCTGAGGGCCTGGGGGACCAGGGGGGCCCGATCACTGCGCTGGATGTCGCAGCCGCGCTGCCGCGTGCCGTCGGCGAAGCCCTGTCGGCCGGTTGAGGCGCGTCCGGCCCATACAATCGACGGGTGACGAGGCGCGGGGTGCTGTGGGTCGCGTTCGCGCTCGTGCACGTCCTCGTCGCCGTGCTCGGGTTCGTCTTCCCCAACCAGCCGATGGGCGACGTGTACCTCGTGTACGAACCCTGGTCGACCGCCGCGCTCGAGGGGCGGGGGATCGTGGGGA
Organism: uncultured Microbacterium sp.; assembly: GCF_963524805.1. GTDB lineage: Bacteria > Actinomycetota > Actinomycetes > Actinomycetales > Microbacteriaceae > Microbacterium. The sequence goes on from NZ_CAURGG010000013.1 coordinate 7,970, forward strand.
TCACCGAGACGTGGGTGTACCCGCAGCTGGCTCTCGTGCCGATGATCCTCGCCCACGGGTTCGCCTGGATCGCCGGCTACGAGGTCGGCTGGGCGATCCTCGTCACGCTGTGCGACGCGCTCGCGTTCGCGATGCTCGTGGGCCGCGGTCGCGCGCGCGGGCGCGTGGCCGCGGCATGGTTCTGGCTCGCGTTCATCGTGCTGCTCGGACCGGTCGGGATGTACCGCCTCGACGGCATCACGGTGCCGCTCGCGCTCGCCGGCTGCCTCTGGCTGGTCGGCCGGCCGTGGCTCGGCTCGGTCCTGCTCGCCGTGGCCACCTGGATCAAAGTGTGGCCGGCCGCTCTGCTGCTGGCCGCCCTCATCAGCGTGCGGCGCAGGTGGGCGGTGGTCGGCGGGGCGCTGGCGGTCTCGGTGCTCACCCTGGCCGCAGTGCTCGCCGCGGGCGGTGCACGCCACGCCTTCGGCTTCGTCGCCGACCAGGCGGAGCGCGGTCTTCAGGTCGAAGCCCCCGTGAGCGCGGTGTACCTCTGGCGCGCGGTGTTCGGCATCCCCGGCTCGTACGTGTACTACGACCAGGACATCCTGACGTTCCAGGTCATGGGTCCGGGGATGCAGGTCGTCTCTTCTGCGATGAACCCCCTGCTGGCGCTCGCGGTGGCCGTCATCGCCGCGCTCGGGGCGTACAAGGCGTGGCGGGGGGCGAACTTCGTCCGCTTGTTCCCGGCCCTCGCCCTGGCTCTGGTGCTGGCGTTCATCCTCGTCAACAAGGTCGGTTCCCCGCAATACATGACCTGGATCATCGCTCCACTCGCGGTCGGTCTGGTGATCGACCGGCGGCGGTGGTGGCGACCGGCGGCGCTCGGCCTGGTGATGGCCGGCCTGACCCAGGTCGTCTACCCGCTGACCTACGGCTACCTGCTGGGCGGCGACGCCCTGCCGGCGGCGGTGCTGACACTGCGCAACGCGCTGATCGCCGTGCTTCTCGTGTGGGCGGCGACGCGGGTGGTGCGGGCGCCCGGGCGTGCTGTGCTCCCGCGGGTGCAGGCGCTGCCCGAACGCTCCGCCGACGCCGTCGGCACCTGACCGGGAGGTCCCCATGCTCATCGCCTTCTCCGTCGCACCCAGCGGCGCACCCCGAAACGGCAGCGGCGCCGCCGACGCTTCCGTGCACGACGCGGTGGCTGCGGCCGTGCGGATCGTGCGGGAATCCGGGCTGCCGCACCGCACCGGTTCGATGTTCACCGAGATCGAGGGGGAGTGGGACGAGGTCTTCGACGTCGTCAAGCGCGCGACCGAGGCCGTCCTGCCGTTCGGCTCGCGGGTGGCGCTCGTGCTCAAGGCCGACATCCGGCCCGGATGGAGCGGGGAGCTGGACGGGAAGATCGAGCGTCTCGAGCGCGCACTCGAGCGTCCGCAGGACGATCTCTGAGGGCTGACCCATCGTTTCGAATCGATTCGACAGGGTCCGGCATCCCGCGTAGCATGACGGGGTGACCTCCTCGAATCCTCCGAGGGGTGCGGCGATGTGGGCGCTCCTCTCCCTCGCCGTCGGCAGCTTCGGCATCGGCATGACCGAGTTCGTCGTGATGGGCCTGCTGCCCAACATCGCCGCCGACCTGCTGCCGGCGCAGTGGGCTGCGAGCCAGGGCGATGCGATCGCCCAGACCGGCTGGCTGATCACCCTCTACGCCCTGGGCGTCGTGGTGGGGGCGCCGCTGATCGCCGGCTCCGTCGCGAAGTATCCGCGCCACCGGGTGATGATCGGGCTGGCGCTCGCGCTCACACTCTTCAACGGCCTCACCGTCGTGCTGCCCACCTTCGAGCTCGTGGCCGCATCGCGATTCCTCGCCGGGCTGCCCCACGGTGCCTACTTCGGCATCGGCGCGCTCGTCGCGGCGGATGTCATGGGGCCGGGCAACCGGGCGAAGGGCGTCGCGTTCGTCCTGACCGGACTGACCCTCGCCAACGTCGTCGGCGTCCCCCTGGGCACCTTCCTCGGTCAGCAGATCGGCTGGCGCGCGGCGTTCATGGTCGTCACCGCGATCTTCGCGGTCGCCACCGTCTTCATCGCGTTCTTCGTGCCGCCGCACCCCGGCGAACCAGGACGCACTCTGCGTGCCGAGCTCGGAGTCTTCCGCATCGGACAGGTGTGGCTCGCCCTCGCGATCGGCGCAATCGGCTTCGGGGGCTTCTTCGCGGTGTACAGCTACGTCGCGCCCCTCGTGACCGAAGTCGCCGGGTCGCCCGAATGGGTCGTGCCCATCGTCCTCGTGCTCATGGGCGTCGGCATGACGGTGGGCAACCTCGTCGGCGGTCATCTGGCCGACGTCGATCTCAAGCGCACTCTCGTCGGCGGGCTGGTCGGACTGGCGCTGGTGCTCGTGCTGCTGGCGCTGACCGCGCAGTGGATCTTCGCCCTCGGCTTCTTCGTGCTCGCGACCGGGTTCGTCTCCTCCGTGCTGAGCCCGACGATCCAGACGCGGATGATGGATGTCGCCGAGGACAACCAGTCGATCGCGGCCGCGCTCAACCACTCGGCGCTGAACATCGGCAACGCCCTCGGCGCATTCCTCGGCGGCGTGGTGATCGCGCTCGGGCTCGGGTTCGTCGCGCCTGCGTGGGTCGGCGTCGGCCTCGCCCTCGCGGGTCTGCTCATCGCGCTGGGAAGCCTTCGCCTCGAGCGCTCGCGCCGCCTCGTCGCGGCCTGAGACCGTTCCCGCACGCCCCGGTAGCATGCCGGAGTGATCTCGAACCTGCCCCGCAGCACTCCTTCCGCCCACGGGATCGATGCCCGCGGCATCCTGTCCTTCCTCGATGCGCTGGGCGCAGCCGAGGACGTCGAGACGCACAGCGTGATGCTTCTGCGGCACGGCGCCGTCGTCGCGGAGGGCTGGTGGGCGCCCTACGCGCCGCAGCGCCCGCACCTGCTGTATTCGCTCAGCAAGAGCTTCACCTCCACCGCGCTCGGATTCGCCGTGGCCGAGGGCCTGGTGGGACTGGATGACACCGTCCTGTCGCACTTCCCCGAACTCGACGCCCAGATCACCGACGCGCGGTCCCGGCGGATCCTCGTGCGCCACGTCGCCGCGATGGCCAGCGGGCATCATGGCGACACGATCGAGGCGGCGCGAGCGATCGACCCCGATGACCTGGTGCGCGGCTTCCTGATGATCCCACCCGACGAGGAGCCGGGTTCGGTCTTCGCTTACAACCAGCCGTGCACGTTCTCGGTGGCCGCGATCATCCAGAAGGCGGCCGGGATGCCGCTCACCGAGTACCTGCGGCCCCGACTGCTCGACCCGCTCGGCATCGGCGAGGTCGGCTGGCTCACCGACGCGCGCGGGCGCGAGCTCGGCTGGAGCGGGCTGCACGCCACGACGGAGGCGATCGCGAAGCTGGGACAGCTGTACCTGCGGCGTGGCCGTTGGGAGGGTGACCAGCTGCTGGATGCGGAATGGGTCGATGAGGCCACCCGGATGCACATCCCCAATCCCGCCGAGCCGCAGCCGGATTGGCGGCAGGGATACGGGTTCCAATTCTGGATGGCCCGGCACGGCTATCGCGGCGACGGCGCTTACGGACAGTTCTGCGTCGTGCTGCCCGAGCAGGACGTCGTCTTCGCCATCACCGGACAGAGCCTTGACATGCAGGCGGTGCTCGACGCGGCGTGGGAGCATCTGCTGCCGGCGATCGGCTCCGCAGCCGGCAGCGACCTGGAGCGAGCGCATGCCGAGAGCGAGCTGCGGGAGCGGCTCTCGTCGGCCGAGCTGGCGCCGACCGCGGGCGCAGGCGGACAGGGCGTCGCCCGTGCGTTCACGCCGGGCGAGCGCAACGGCGTGCCCTCGATCGCCTCCGTCACCGTCGCACCCGGTCCGGACCGGACCGTCGTGTCCCTGCGTCAGGGCGAACTGGATTTCGTCGTGACGGCGGGCACAGATGCGTGGGTGGAGGGCGATGCGGTCTTCGCGAGCGGCGGGCGGCAGGCAGACGGGGCGCACGTGTTCGATGTGATCTTCATCGAGACCCCGCACCGCCTGCGGGTCACGTGCGGCGGGCCTGATCTGGCGGAGGGGACCTTCGAGGCCCGCTGGGTCAGCGAGCCGCTGCATGTGCTCCCGCTGATCGAGATGCGGATGCCGCGTGAGTGAGACGGCCTCGTCCGCAGACCGGGCGATGCGCGCCCTGGCCGACGCGGCCGACACGTCCCGGCGGCGCTCGGCCGCCGACTTCCACGACCCGGCGGTCCCGGTCGCCGCGACCGTCGTGGTCGTGCGCGACGGGCCCGGCCAGGCGGAGGTGCTCATGATCGAGCGCCCCGACCGCGGCTCGTTCGCGGGCGCGTGGGTCTTTCCGGGCGGCAAGCTCGAGCCGGGTGACGGCGACCCCGGGGACGAGCCCGCGGCCGCGCGGGCCGCAGCCCGGCGTGAGACCCGGGAGGAGACGGGTCTGCAACTGGATGCCGCCGCCCTGGTGCCGCTGTCGTGCTGGGATCCGCCGCCCGGGCTCGCGCTTCGCATCCGCACGTGGTTCTTCCTTGCCGAAGACCCCGGGGAAGCGCTCCTGCTCGCGCCCGACGAGGCCGTCGCGGCCGAATGGGTGCGCCCCGCCGACATGCTGGCCCGGCACGCGCGCGGCGAGGTGACGCTGTACCCGCCGACGTGGGTCACGCTGCACGATCTCTCCGGCTGCCCGGACGCTCGGGGGGCGATCGGCGCAGCGCGCGTCACCGGTCTGCGCCGATTCGAGACCGTCGCGCGCCGCGGGGAGTCGGGGCCGTTGCTGCTGTGGGAAGGCGATGCGGCGTGGGGAGATGACGACGGGCAGGACAGGGATGCCGCATCCCGTCATCGACTCGACCTGGCGAGCCTCCCCTGGGTGTACACCCGCACGGGGTGAGCGCGTCAGGGCGTCGGTGACTCGAGCAGGCGCCGCAGGTGAGCGCTGACGGCGGCTGTCTCGATGAGGAAGCCGTCGTGACCGAAGTCGCTCGAGAGCACCACCGCGCCGTCGTCCAGCGTGGAGCGGATGCCGCGCGCGATCCGGTGCTGGCCTTCGACGGGGAAGAGCCGGTCGCTGTCGATGCCCAGCACGAGGGTCGTCGCGGTGACGCGGGCCAGGGCATCCTCGACACCCCCGCGATCGCGGCCCACATCGTGGGAGTTCATCGCTTCGACGAGCGTGATGTACGTGTTCGCGTCGAAGCGCCGCGTGAAGCGGTTGCCGTGGAAGTCGAGGTACGACGCGACCGCGAACCGCCCCCCGTGACCGAGGGGACTGACCCCGGACTGCCACGACCGCTGGAAGCGCTGATTGAGCTCGGTGGGCGAGCGGTAGTTCAGCAGCGCCATGCGGCGGGCCAGAGCCAGTCCTCGGTGCGGGCCGTCGCCGTCGGCGGAGTCGTAGTACTGCCCGTTCTGGAAGCGCGGATCGATGTGGATCGCCTCGAGCTGCACGGAGTTGAGGGCGATCTGATCGGCCGTGTTGACGGGCGGGGCCGACAGGATGCCGACACGCTGCACGCGCTCGGGCAGGCCGACGGCCCACTCCAGTGCGTGCATGCCGCCCATCGACCCCCCGATGACCCCGGCCCACACGTCGATCCCGAGGGCATCCGCCAGGCGCACCTGCGCGGCCACCTGGTCGCGGATCGTCAGGTACGGGAAGCGGGAGGCCCATTCGTAGCCGTCCGGTGCGATGCTGGACGGTCCTGTGGACCCCTGGCAGCCCCCGAGCATGTTGGGGGCGATCACGAACCACCGGTCCGTGTCGATCGCCGCTCCGGGCCCGACGATCCCCTCCCACCAGCCCTCGGTGGGGTGTCCCGGACCCGCCCCACCGCGGAGGTGGCTGTCGCCCGTGAGGGCGTGGAGCACGAGCACCGCGTTGTCGCGGGCCGGGGAGAGCTCCCCCCAGGTCTCGTACGCGAGGCGGTACGCCGGCAGCTCGCGCCCGCCCTCGGTGCGGAAGGATCCGAACCCGGCGAAGTGCCGGTCGCCGACCGGGTCTCCGTCGCGCCAGGCGCCGGTCGCGGGAGGGCGGCCCAGCAGCAGGCGCGCGTCGGCCTCCGTGATCGGCGCGCTGGGCACCGTGTCTTCGGAGGTCTGCCAGTCCATGCCTTCATTCTCCCGGTCGGCGGCATCCCCGGCCGTCGTGTTACGGGTGTCCGCGGGGCCGGGTATCTTGACCGCATGGACGTCACCGCCTACCTTCTGGACTCCGACCCGGCCATCCGCTGGCAGGTGCTGCGAGATCTGACCGACGCTCCGCACGACGAAATCACCGCCGAACGTGCGCGCGTGGCGACCGAGGGCTGGGGTGCCCGGCTGCTGGCCGAGCAGGGCGACGACGGACTGTGGGACGACGGGGTGTACCGGCCCGGCTGGGCCGACGAGAGCCGGCCGTTCTACGACGGGTGGACGGCGACGCATCCCTCGCTCGAACTGCTGCGGGCGTTCGGCATCGACCCGGGCGGTCCGCAGGCGCAGACCGCCATCGCGCGCGTGCGGGACCACGTGCGGTGGGACCACGCCGGCCAGCCGTACTTCGACGGCGAAGTCGAGCCCTGCATCAACGGCGGCGCCCTCGCAAACGCCGCGTATTTCGGCCAGGATGGGTCGCGCATCGCGCAGACCCTGCTCAGCGCCGGTCCCGGCGGCCAGCTCGCGGACGGCGGCTGGAACTGCTGGGACGAGGACGGCACGAGCCGGTCGTCGTTCCACTCGACGATCTGTGCCCTCGAGGGACTGTGGGAGTGGGAGCAGTCGAGCGGGCCGACGGATGCCGTGGCCCGGGCCCGCGCGAAGGGCGAGGAGTACCTGCTCGATCGTCGGCTGCTGTGGCGGGAATCGACCGGGGAGCTGGTCGACCCGCGCTTCGCGATGCCCTCGTTCCCGACGCGCTGGTATTACGACGTGCTTCGAGCGCTGGACTATTTCCGTCTCGCGCGCCCCGAACGCGATCCGCGCTGCGCCGAGGCGATCGAGGTGGTCCGCGCCAAGATGCTGGGGTTCGGCCTCTGGAAGCTCGAGCTCACACACCAGGGCCCGACCCTGTTCGAACTCGACGGCGAGCACGAGGGGTTCCCGAGCCGCTGGATCACGCTCCGCGCGCTGCGGGTGCTGCGGTGGTGGGACGCGGTCTGAGCCCATCCGGCCCCGGTGGCCTTCCGCGGCCGTCACAATGGCGGCATGGCTCGATTTCTGATCATCGCCGCCTCCAGCGGCATCGGCGCAGCGACATGCGACCTGCTGCGCGCCGCAGGCCACGAAGTCGTCACCACGGCGCGGGACGCGGCATCCGGCTCCCCCGACATCGTGCTGGATGCGACCGACTTCGACGCCGTCGACCGCGCGTTCGCCGACGCCGGCCCGCTCGACGGCGCGGCGTGCTTCGCCGGCTCGATGCTGCTCAAGCCCGCGCACCTGACCTCGCGCGAGCAGTACGACGAGGTCATCGCCGCGTCGCTGACGACCGCCTTCGCGACGGTGCGGGCTGCCGGACGGCATCTGCGCGGCGGAGGCTCGGTCGTGCTCGTCTCATCGGCCGCGGCGATGGCGGGCCTGTCGAATCACGACGCCATCGCGGCTGCGAAGGCCGGTGTGATCGGACTCATGCTCTCCGCCGCTTCGAGCTACGCCACGCAGGGACTGCGCATCAACGCCGTGGCCCCCGGGCTGACCCGGACGCCCCTGACGGATTCGCTCACCGCGAGCGAGGGCTCCCGCAGGGTGTCGGAGTCCATGCACGCGCTCGGCCGGCTGGGCGAGCCCGAGGATGTGGCGAGGGGCGTGGCGTTCCTGCTCGACCCGGTCAATGACTGGATCACCGGCCAGGTGCTGGGCATCGACGGGGGCCTCGGGCACGTGCGGCCCAAGCAGCGCGCCTGACGGCCGTCGGAGCACCGCGCGACCTCGCGACCCGGGGGCATCCCGGGCCGCGAGTCGTGGCATCTGCCCCGATGACGGCGAAAGCGCTACGCGCGCGCGGCCTCGCTGACCCGACGGGCGGCGGCGAGCGCCTGCTCGAGGTCGGCCTTGAGGTCCTCGATGTTCTCCAGGCCGAGCGAGAGGCGCACGAGGCCCGGTGTCACACCGGTCGTGAGCTGCTGCTCGGGCGTGAGCTGCGAGTGCGTCGTGGAAGCCGGGTGGATCACCAGCGAGCGCACGTCGCCGATGTTGGCGAGGTGACTGAACAGCGTCAGCGCGTTGACGAATTCGCGGCCGGCCTCGACACCGCCCTTGAGTTCGAACGACAGCACCGCGCCCACGCCCTTCGGGGCGTACTCGTTTGCCTTCGCGTACCACGGCGAGGAGGGCAGACCCGAGTAGTTGACCGAGGCGACGTCGGCCTGGTCCTCGAGCCACTCCGCGATCTCCTGAGCGTTCTGCACGTGCCGCTCGATGCGCAGCGACAGGGTCTCGATGCCCTGGATGAGCAGCCAGGCGCTCTGCGGCGAGATCGCGGCACCCAGGTCGCGCAGCAGCTGCACACGGGCCTTGATGATGTAGGCCAGGCCGTCTCCCACCGCTGCCGTGTACGAGGCGCCGTGGTAGCTCGGGTCGGGCACGGTCAGACCCGGGAACTTCTCCACGTTCTTGGACCACTCGAACGTGCCGCCGTCGACGATGACGCCCCCGATGACGGTGCCGTGGCCGCCGAGGAACTTCGTGGCCGAGTGCACGACGATGTCGGCGCCGAATTCGAAGGGCTTGATAAGGTACGGGGTCGCGATCGTGTTGTCCACGATGAGCGGGATGCCGTTCTCGTGCGCGACGTCGGCGACGAGACGGATGTCGAGGATGTTGATCTTCGGATTGCCGATCGTCTCGGCGAAGAAGAGCTTGGTGTTGGGGCGCACGGCGGCGGCCCATTCCTCGGCGTCATCCTGGTTCTCGACGAACGTCACATCGATGCCGAGCTTCTTGAGCGTGTACTTGAACAGGTTGTACGTGCCGCCGTAGATCGAGCTCGACGAGACGATGTGGTCGCCGGCTTCGGCGATGTTGAGCACGGCGAAGGTCTCGGCGGCCTGGCCGCTCGCGACGAGGAGTGCACCGGTGCCTCCCTCGAGCGCCGCGACGCGCTGCTCGACGACGTCCTGCGTCGGGTTTTGGATCCGGGTGTAGATGTTGCCGAACTCGGCGAGCGCGAAGAGGTTCGCCGCGTGCGTCGTGTTGTCGAAGACGTACGACGTCGTCTGGTAGATCGGCGTGGCGCGAGCCTTCGTCACCGGGTCCGGCTGAGCGCCGGAGTGGATCTGCTTGGTCTCGAAGCGCCAGTTCTCGGGTGCGGACATGTGCGTGCTCCATTGCTTGAGTCGATACGGGTAGGTCGATCGGCGGCGGCGGCGGACGCGGCGGCCTGAATCGAGAGTAGGGATGCGGCACGCGATGGACAACGGATGGGAAATGTGACGTAACACCCGGGTCGGGCAGGCGGCCCCGCGCAGCGCCACGGCACGATGCTCGCCGCAGTTCGATCGTCGGTAGCGTGGAGCCATGGCGACACGGCGTGCAGTGGTGACTGGGGCGAGTTCGGGAATCGGCGAGGCGGCGGTGCGGGCGCTGCGCGCCACCGGCTGGGACGTGGTGGGCGTCGCCCGGCGGGCGGATCGGCTCCGCACACTCGAGAAGGAGACCGGGGCGGTGGCCTTCGCCGCCGACCTGACGCGTCAGGAGGACGTCGACGCGCTCGCGGCGTGGACCGCAGAGACGGGCGCTGTTCATGCGCTGGTGAACATCGCCGGCGGTGCACGCGGAACCGACCGGGTGGAGGACGCCAAGGCCGCCGACTGGCAGTGGATGTTCGATGTGAACGTCTTGTCCGCTCAGCGACTGGTCGCCGCCCTGCTGCCCCAGCTGCGCGCGGCCGCGGCATCCGACGGACATGCCGACACGCTGTTCGTCACCTCGACGGCCGCCGTCACCGCCTACCCCGGCGGATCCGGCTACAACGCGGCCAAGGCCGCCGAGGCGATGATCGCGCATGTGCTGCGACTCGAGCTGAACGGCGAACCCATCCGCGTGACGGAGGTCGCTCCCGGCATGGTCTTCACCGAGGAGTTCACCCTCAACCGGCTGGGCGGTGATCGGGATGCCGCCGAGCGGGTTTACGAGGGAGTCGAGAACCCCCTCACAGCGACCGACGTGGCAGACGTGGTCGCCTACGCCCTCAATGCGCCGGGTCACGTCAACCTCGATCTGATCACGATGCGCCCGGTCGCCCAGTCCGCGCAGCACCTGCTGGCCCGCGGGCCGCTGCAGGTGCGCGGCGGAACCGACTGATCCGCGCGTCGACCACCGCAGACCCAGACCAGCGCACACCCACGATCACAGGAGGCACCATGCCGCAGGAGACGCACGAACGGGAACGGCTCTCGTGGGAGCAGTTCGGAGAAGCGTCCCGCGAACTGGCCCGGCGGATCCTGACGGACGGCTTCGAGCCGGAGGTCGTCGTGGCGATCGCCCGTGGTGGTCTGCTCCCCGGCGGTGCGATCGCGTACGCGCTCGGCGCCAAGAACTGCGGCGCCCTGAACGTGGAGTTCTACACCGGCATCGGCACGGTGCTGGACGCACCCGAGGTGCTGCCGCCCGCGCTGGACATCTCCTACCTCGAGGGGCGCCGCGTGCTGCTGGTGGACGACGTGGCCGACAGCGGGCGCACGCTCGCGCTCGCGGTGAAGCTGCTGCACGATCGCGGTGCCGACGTCCGCTCGGTCACGGTGTACACCAAGCCGGGATCCATCGCGACGCCCGACTACTCCTGGCGTGAGACCGACCTGTGGATCGATTTCCCCTGGTCGTGGCAGGGGACGGTGACCGTCGACGGTTCTGCGGGCGCCGAGGGATCCTGAGCGGTGGCGCGCACGCTCGCCGAGCTCGCCGAGACCGGCCTCATGGACCCGGGCTGGGCGCGGGCGCTCGAACCTGTGGCCCCCGACATCGCCGCCCTCGGTGAGCGGCTGCGGGCGGAGCTCGCCGCCGGCCGGCGCTATCTGCCGGCCGGAGAGCACGTGCTGCGCGCCTTCCAGCGGCCGCTCGAGGGCGTGAAGGTGCTCATCGTCGGGCAGGACCCCTACCCGACGCCCGGGCACCCGATCGGGCTGTCCTTCGCCGTCGAGCAGCATGTGCGGCCCCTGCCGCGGAGCCTCGCGAACATCTATCGCGAGCTGGACGACGACCTGGGTATTCCGCCCGCACCTCACGGCGACCTGTCCTCCTGGAGCGATCAGGGGGTCATGCTGCTGAACCGCGTGCTGACCGTCGCACCCGGAGCCCCGGCATCCCATCGCGGCTGGGGGTGGGAGAAGGTCACCGAGCACGCCATCCGGGAGCTGGTCGCGCGGGATGCGGCCGTGGTCGCGATCCTGTGGGGGAGGGATGCCGCGAACCTGCGGCCGCTGCTCGGAGCCACGCCGATCGTGGAGTCCGCGCATCCGTCGCCGCTCTCGGCGAGCCGCGGATTCTTCGGTTCCCGGCCGTTCTCCCGGGTGAACGAGCTGCTCGCACAGCAGGGCGCGGCGCCGGTCGACTGGCGCATCGCCGCCCGAGCGTAGGCTGTCGGAATGCTCGAGGAGGAATACGACCGGGACCGCCGCCGGCTGCCCCGCCACCTGCGCAAACCCGTGCCGCCCGAGCCGGAATTCTCGTATGAGATCAGGCCGGTGCAGGACGGCGACATCCCGGACATCCGCGAGATCTACAACTACTACGTGACGAACTCGGTCGTCACGTTCGACGAGCAGAAGTGGACCCTCGGGCAGTGGCGCGACAAGGCTGCGCTCCTGGCCAGACTCGGCCTGCCGTTCCTGGTGGCACAGTCCCCGTCCGGCCAGATCCTCGGGTATGCCCTCGTGCAGCCCATGTCGAGCAAATCCGCGTACCGGTTCTCGGTGGAGAACTCGATCTACCTCGGCCACGCCGCGGCGGGCAAGGGTCTCGGTCGGGCGCTGCTGGAGGCGCTGATCGCCGCGTGCGAGCAGGCCGGCATCCGCGAGATCGTGGCGGTGATCAGCGACAAGGGCGCGGAAGCGTCGGTCGCGCTGCACGAGAAGCTCGGCTTCGTCGAGGTGGGCCGCATGGGCCGCGTCGGGTTCAAGTTCGGGCGCTGGCTGGGAACCATCTACCTGCAGAAGCACCTCAAGCCCGTCAAGAAGCGCCGCGGCCTGTTCGGGCGCTGATCACCGGGCGTTGCGGGGCGGCGCTGCGGCCTTCTGGGCGGCGCGCACCGCGTCGATGAGGTCGCGCCACGGACCCTGCACGTCGGGGTCCGCGAGCGCGGCCTCACGTGCCGTCTGACCGCACCGCGCGTCGACGTGCCACAGGAAGCGGTCGGCGCCGCTGGGCGGGATCGCATGCGCCGGATCGGCGGTGTCCCACGGGCATCCGTCGATCAGGGCGATCCACCGCGGCACCTGCGCGGTCTCGGGCTGCACGCGCCAGGTGCGGCGCATCCCCGCGATGCCGCCCGTGCGCGTCACGGTCACCGCGACGGCCACGACCTCGTCCCGGCGCGCGGGTGCGTCCTCGCCGTCAGCCCGCCGCGGATCCGTCATCGAACACTCCGACGCCGGCCCAGCCCTTGCGCACCGCGTCGACCTCCTCCGATTCCTCACCGTACTCCGCCTCGGCAGCAGCGACGGTGGCGCGGGCGAAGGCGGTGAAGTCGGCGGTGGGGGAGAGCGTGCGCGAGGTGAGGGTGCGGTACCAGATCAGCCCGGCACGCTCCCACGCCGCGCCGCCGAGCCGCGCCGCCGTGAGGTAGAACGCGTGGTTCGGGATGCCGGAATTGATGTGGACGCCCCCGTTGTCGTCGTCGGTCTGCACGTAGCCGTCCATGTGCGCCGGCTGCGGATCGCGACCGAGGACATCGTCGTCGTACGCCGTTCCGGGGGCCTTCAGCGAGCGCAGCGCGTCGCCCTGCACGGCGTCGGTGAAGATGCCCTCGCCGATGAGCCAGCTCGCGGTCTCGGCGGTCTGCGACAGGCGGTGCTGCTCGGTCAGCGCGCCGAAGACGTCGGAGAGCGATTCGTTCAGCGCGCCGGGCTGGCCCTGGTAGTCCAGCCCGCCCTCGTACTCGGTGACGCCGTGGGTCAGCTCGTGGGCGATGACGCTCAGCGAACCCGTGAAGCCGACGAAGACCTCGCCGTCGCCGTCGCCGAACACCATGCGCTCGCCGTTCCAGAACGCGTTGTCGTAGTCGCGGCCGTAGTGCACCGTGGCCAGAAGGGGCGCCCCGGCGCCGTCGATGCCGCTGCGCTGGTACGCGTCCCAGTAGAACTCGAAGGTGGCTCCCAGGCCGTCGAACGCCTCGTCGACCGCGGTGTCGCCGGTGGGTGGATCGTCCTCGCCGCGCACGCGTGTGCCCGGCAGGCGTTCGAGTTGCTTCGCGTCCGAGATGGTGCGGTCGGGCGCCGGCGCACCCTCGAACACGAGGGCTCCGTCGCGGTCGATCGACATCCGGATACGGGAGCGCACGGAGCGGTAGCGCGGCGACGTCTCCAGCGTGGCACGGGCGGCTTCTGCCGCCCGTGCCCACGCGGGCTCGCGGACGGCGGCGATCCTGGCCAGCAGATAGGGGGGGACGATCGCGTGCATCATCCTCGAAGGCTAGCCCGCACCCCCGACTCCACGAGGGTCAGCGGGTGGGCGGGTCGATCGCCGGTATCGAGGCGAGCAGGCGGCGGGTGTAGGCGACCTGCGGCTGCATGAGCACCTTCTCCGTGGGCCCGTCCTCCACGATGCGGCCGTCCTTCATCACGATGACCTCATCGCACAGGTTCTGCACGACCCCGATGTCGTGGGAGACAAGCACGAGTGTCAGGCCGTCGCGCACGCGCAGCTCGGCGAGCAGCTCGAGGATCTGCGCCCGCACTGTCACATCGAGCGCCGACAGCGGCTCGTCGCCGACCAGGAGCTGCGGACGGTGCACGACCGCCCGCGCGATCGCGATGCGCTGGCGCTGCCCTCCGGAGAACTCGTGCGGGAACCGGTCCGCCATCGCCGGCTCGAGGCCGACCTCCTCGAGCACCTCCCGCACGCGTGCGCGTCGGTCGCCCTCGATGCCGAGGGCCCACAGCGGCTCGCCGACGATGCGCCCCACGCTCATCCGCGGGTCCAGCGACGCGTAAGGATCCTGGAACACGATGCCCGTTGCGCGCCGCAGCCAGTGCAGATCGCGGGCCCTGGCCGCGGCATCCACCCGCCTGCCGTCGAACTCCACCTCGCCCGCCGTCGGGGTGTCCAAACCCAGCAGCAGGCGAACGAGCGTGGACTTGCCCGACCCGGATTCGCCGATGATGCCGACCGTCGAACCCGCGCGCACGGTGAGGTCCGCGTCCTCGAGCGCGGTGGTGTACGTCGTGCGCTCGAACAGCCCGGTTCTGGGCACCGGATGCCGGCGGCCCAGCCCCCGCGCACGCAGCAGGACATCGCTCATGGGAGACTCCTGCCCGCGCCGCCGGGCAACCGGCTTGCTGGCGCGCGCCACAGCGTCGCCGTCGCGTCCCGCAGCAGTCCCCGGGTGACCGGGGAGGTGGGAGCGCTCAGCAGCGTCGAGATCGGAGCGCTCTCGACCACGCGGCCGTCCTCGAGCACCACACCGTGGGTCGCGATCTGCGAGAGCACCGCGAGGTCGTGGGTGATGAAGATCAGCGACATGCCGTCGTCCTCGACGAGCGAGAGCAGGAGTTCGAGGATCTCGGCCTGGATCGTGACATCCAGAGCGGTCGTCGGCTCGTCGGCGATGAGCAGCCGGGGGCGGCAGGCGAGTGCCATCGCGATCGCGGCGCGCTGCCGCTGACCGCCCGAGAGCTGGTGCGGATATCGCGCGATGGTGCGCTCCGGATCAGGAAGCGCCACCCGCGCGGCTTCGGCCACGGCGCGAGCGCGGGCGTCGGAGCGGGAGAGGCCCTCGTGGATGCGCACCGATTCGCCGATCTGCCGACCGATCGTGCGGATCGGGTTGAGCGCGGTGCGGGGCTCCTGGAAGACGATGCCGATCTCATCGCCTCGCAGGGTCGCCAGTTCGCGGTCGGGCATGCCGATGAGCTCCCGCTCGTTCCAGCGCACGCTGCCGCCCGCCTCCGCGCCGTCGGGCAGCAGGCCCAGGATGGCCAGCGCCGTCAGCGACTTGCCCGAACCCGACTCGCCGATCAGACCCAGTCGGGCACCGTCCGGCACCTCGAACGAGATGCCGTCGACGACGCGGCGCTCCCCGATGTCGACCGTGAGATCGGTGACCGTGAGCGTCATGCGACCACCTCCGGAACGTGCCGGATCGCTCCGCGGGGAGGATGCAGCGGGTCGCGGCCCCGCGACAGGGTGGGGTCCGTCGCCTCGCGCAGCGCGTCGCCGAGCAGATTCAGAGCCAGGACGGTGAAGGTGATCGCAAGTCCCGGCCACACGACCGACAGGGGGTACACGGTGATGTACTGCTGCAGCTCGGCCAGCAGCAGCCCCCACGAGGGCTCGGTGACGGGCGCGCCGAATCCGAGGTAGGACAGACCGGCTTCGGCGAGGACGGCGACGGCCATGCCCCACGACAGCTGCACGATGAACACCGGAGCGACGTTGGGCATGAGGTGACGCCAGAGGTTCTGCACCGGCGACAGCCCCGACGCCCTGCCGGCCAGGACGAAATCGCTGTGCAGCACGCGTCGCAGCTCGGGCCTCGTGACGCGCGCGATGTTGACGCCGAACCCGATGCCCACCGACCAGATCACGACGGCGAGCGACCCGCCCCACACCGCGCTGATCATCATGGCGATGATCAGCACGGGGAAGGCGATCAGGATGTCCACCAGCACCGCGACCGATTCCCGCAGCCACCGTGCGGTGAGCGCGCCGAGCGCGGCCAGCAGCACGCCGATCACGGTGGCGATGACGCCGGCGCCGACGGCGACGGCGACGGTCGTGCGCGATCCGGCCATCAGCAGGCTCAGGATGTCGCGGCCCGTGCCGTCCGTCCCGAGCAGGTGCGGCCACCCCGGAAGAGACCATCGGTTGCTGATTTCCACCTGCTGCGGGTCGAAGGGCGTCCAGAAGCGCGCGATGATGGCGGTGATCACGACCACGGCGATCACGATGATGCCGAATCGACCGGTCGAGAGGCTCCACAGCCGCCGCAGCCAGCCCCACCGCCGGCGGCGTGCGGATGCGCGTGCGGTGGCGGCGTCCGGCATTGACGCGCTCATGTCGCCTCCCGCTGCCGAGGATCGATCACCCGATGCACGAGGTCGACGACGAAGCCGACGATCAGGACGAAGCCGGTCAGCGCGAGCAGCTCGCCTTGGACCTTGGGCAGGTCGCGCGCCTGCACATCCGCCACCAGCATCCGTCCGATGCCCGGCAGGGAGAAGAGCTGCTCGATGACGACGGCTCCGACGATGATGCCGGCGACCTGCAGCCCCAGCACGGTGATGACCGAGAGCCCCACGTTGGGCAGCCCGTGCCGGATCAGCGCGGCGTTGCGGGTGAGCCCCTTGGCGGCTGCGGTGCGCACGTAGTCCTGATCCACCGCCTGCAGCGTCGCGCTGCGCACGAACCGCAGCAGCATCGCGCCCTCGACGATGCCGATCGTCAGCGCGGGCAGCAGCAGCGACCGGAACGCGGCGGCCGGGTCGCCCCAGCCTGCACGGGGAAAGCCCTGCGCGGGCAGCCAGCCGAGCCACACCGCGAACACGACGACGAACATCATGCCCGCCCAGACGACCGGAACAGCCGCGAGGGTCTGGGCGCCGACACTGAGCGCGGTACCGCCGGACCGCCCCCGCCGCATGGCGGACACGACGCCGAGCGGCAGGCTGAACAGCAGCGCGATCGTCAGCGCCATGATGCCGAGCGGAACCGTCACCTGCGCCTTCTGCGAAAGCTCGGACAGGACGCTGGAGCCGTTCTGCAGCGATGTGCCCAGATCGCCCCGGAAGACCCCGCCGATCCATTCGAGGTACTGCACCGGCAGCGGCACGTTCAAGCCCAGTCGGTCGCGGATCGCCTCGACCTGCTCGGGGCTGCTGTTGGTCCCGGCGATGACCTGGGCGATGTCTCCGGGAAGCACTCGGAGGGTGAGGAAGATCAGCACGCTGGCGACGAGCAGCCCGAGCAGGAGCAGGGCCGTTCGTGTCAGCGCGTAGCGGATCACCCGTTGCTCTTGGCGAGTTCTGCGAGGTTCAGGCGTTCGTTGACGTTGATCGAGGGCAGCCCCGTCAGGTTGGTGCCGACCGCGACCACCGAGGCGCCGTTGTACAGCCAATCGCCCGCGGCGTCCTCGGAGACGATCCGCGCCGCCTGGGCGAGCAGGTCGGCCGCCTCGGCCTCATCGGTCGCGGCCAGGGACTGCGCGTACAGGTCCTGCACTTCCGGGTTGTCGTAGGTGAAGTAGTAGTCGGGGTTGGCCCAGTTCTCGAAGTCGTGCGCTTCGGTGTGCAACACGAAGCTGAGGTCGTAGTCCTTGTTGACGTAGACGTCGTTCAGCCAGGTCGGGAAGTCGACGGAGTTGACCTCGAGGGTGATACCGACCTCGTTCAGATCCGACACGAGGATCTGGGGGATCGTCGTGGAGTAGAAGCTCGGGATCGTCAGCTGGAGGGTCAGATCCTCGACGCCGGCCTCGGCCAGCAGCGCCTTGGCTGCTTCGGGATCGTAGGGGGCGACATCCGACAGGTCCTCGTAGCCGGGATCGAGCTCCGGGATGGGGCCGTACTGGGTCTGACCCGAGGCGAGCGCCTCGATGAAGGCGTCGTGATCGATCGCCTGGCGGATCGCCTGGCGGACGCGCTTGTCGGCCAGCGGGCTGCCCGGAGCCTGGTTGAAGGCCAGGGTGCCCTTGTCGGTGGAGGCGCCGAGAACGAGGGCGAAATCGCCGGTCGCTTCGATCTGCTCCTTCAGGTTCGCGTCGAACCCGGTGACCGCATCGACCTCGCCCGCGAGGGCGGCGTTGAGGGCCGCCTGATTGTCGGGGATGTAATCGAAGACCACCTCGGCGACCTTCGCCTGGTCGCCCCAGTAGTCGGCGTAGCGCTCGAAGGTGATGCTGTCGCCCTGCTTCCAGCTGGCCAGGGTGAACGGGCCCGTGCCGTTCGCCTTGGTCTGGTAATCGACGGTGTCGCCCTCCTTCAGGATCAGCCCGGCGCGGCCGGTGAGGTTCCAGAGCAGGCTCGAATCCGGCTGCGTGAGCGTCAGCGTGATCTCCTGACCGTCGGCGGTGATCGACGCGACGTTCGCGAGCCGGCTGGAATCGCTCCACTCAGCCGTGTCCTTGCGTGTCTGGAGGGACCACACCACGTCCTGGGGCGTCAGCTCCTGGCCGTCGTGGAAGGTGACGCCTTCGCGCAGCGTGAAGGTGTACGTCAGGCCGTCGTCGGAGACCTCCCAGTCCTCCGCGAGGGCCGGCACGATGTCCTGCTCGGGGGTTCGCGAGACGAGCCCCTGGTAGATGTTGTCGACCAGGATCTGATCCAGCGCGGCACCGGAGGTCTGACGGATGTCCAGGTTGCCCGGCTCCAGCACGAGACGGATGATCGCCGACGCATCGGCGTCGGGCTCCGCGGTCGTCGACGGCGTGGGAGCGGACCCGCCCGTGCACGCGGTGAGCAGAAGCGCTCCCGCGGCGAGAAGTGCGGTGGCGGCAAGGGCGGTACGGCGGAACATGGGGGTCCTTTCGGAGAATCATCCGATGCTGTTCGGATGCCTCGGGCGGGCGACTCCGAGCGTCTCAGGTCGGTCCGATAGTCCAGCCTAGAGAACCGCGGCAGGTGCCCATGCGCCCGGTACACGGAACGCAACAGAAGCGTTAACCCTTCCCGGCCAGGGTTCGAAGGCGTGCGCCGAGCTGCAGCGGCTGTTCCTCCTGCACATTGTGGCCGGAGGAGACGACCTCGATGGATGCCGCCGGCACGCGTTCGTGGAACTCGGCGGCGTTCGCGTCGGTGACGTAGCCGCGGTCTCCGCGGATGAGCGCGATCGGGGCGGCGACGGCGCCGAGGTCGTCCCAGCCCGTCAGCGAGAGCACACCGGCCACGGCATCCTGCTGCGACGCCGCCGCCGCGGCCAGCGCGGGGGAGGCGGCCATCGCGGCGGCCAGGTGTGCGAAGTGGTGCTTCCACTCGAAGCGCCCGTCGGGCCGCATCCGCGAGTTGAGGAAGACGCCCCGCTCCGCGGCCTTGCGCGTCCCTCCCAGCCCGAACGCCAGCGCCCGGTCGACCATCTCGTCGCGTGTCGCCCAGTCGGTGGGGCCCGCGAAGAACTCCCGGATCTGCGTGGGGCCGGCGTTCGGGTCGACTCCGGGGGTGATGTCGATGACGACGAGCCCGCGGACGAGGTCCGGATCGGAGGCCGCGACCGCCGCCGCGGTGAGGCCTCCGAGAGACTGCCCCACGAGCAGCTGAGGCTCCGCGGTCCACGTCCGCATGCCGGTCGCGACGTCCGGCGCGAGCGTGCGACCCGTGTATTCGAGGTCGGAGCGCCACGAGGAGTCGCCGTGGCCGGGCAGATCGATCGCCAGCGCCGGGAGCCCCAGCGCGAGGATAGTGGTGTCCCACGTGTGCGCGTTCAACCCGGCACCGTGCAGGAAGGTCACCTGCGGCGGAGCGTCGCCGTAGCGCAGGGCGCTCAACTCGCGCCCGTCCTCCAGGGTGAGGGTCACGCGCTTGCCGCGGGGGATCGGGGCGTCGATGCCGGTGTCGGCGGCCTGGTCGGCAAGGAAGGAGAACTCGTCGCGGGGTTCGCTCACCCTGACATTCTGCCCGGTCCGTTCCGCGCGGGATGCCGCTGGGTACGCTGGATGCATGAGCGAACCCGCCCGTGTGCACCTGTCGAAATCCGCGCCGGAGATCTACAAGGCGCTCGCCGCCTTCTCCAAGACCGTCGGCGTGGTCGCACAGGAGGCGGGCGTGGACGACCGGCTCAAGGAGCTCGTGCAGATCCACGCCTCTCAGCTGAACGGCTGTGCGTTCTGCGTGCGCGTGCATGTGGAGCGCGCCACGAAGGCCGGCGTCACCGCGGACGAGATCGCCCAGCTGCCGGTCTGGCGGGAGTCCCAGGTGTTCTCCGAGCGCGAGCAGGCCGGCCTGGAACTCGCGGAGTGCTTCACGTTCATCTCGGAGGACGGGGTTCCCGAAGAGGTCTACGACCGGGTCGGCGGCATCCTGAGCGAACGGGAGTATGTCGGCATCAGCTGGATACTCATCGCGATCAACGCCTTCAACCGCGTCGCGATCGCGGGCCGCTACAGCGTTCCGCCGCGCGATGACCTCGACCGAGAGGACCGCGACGCCGCTTCGGGCGCGGCGTGGTGAGCACGCCCCTCGATCCCGTCGTCCCCGGAGCCGTCAACTTCCGCGACGTGGGCGGCCTGCCGGCCGGTTCGTCCCGGACGAGACGGGGCGTGCTCTACCGCTCCGGCAATCTCGCGCAGCTCGACGAAGCGGGCGTCGCCGCGCTGAGTGAGCTCGGCATCCGTCGCATCATCGATCTGCGCGCTGACGACGAGGTGGCGCACGCGCCCAGCAGGGTGCCGGGCCTGACCGTGCACACCCAGCGTGTGCCGCTCTTCCTCGGATCGGTCGCGTCGTTCTTCGCCGACGACATCACCCTCGAGGAGATGTATCGCCGGCTGGTCGAGGATTCCGCAGACCGAGTGGTGGACGTCGTGCGCGGGATCATCGCGGAGCAGCCCACCCTGGTGCACTGCACGGTGGGAAAAGACCGTACGGGCGTGACGGTGGCGATCGCCCTCTCGGCGGCAGGAGTGGACGCCGAGGCGGTCATCGCCGACTACGCGCGCACCGAGGAGCTGCTGCCGAAGTGGCGCAACGCGCGGGTCGTCGAGAAGCTCCGGTCGATGCATCCCGAGGCCCGTCATCTGGAGGACCTCGCCACGCGGTCGCCCGCACCGGTGATGCGCGAGATGCTTCGGCGTCTCGATGCTCGCTACGGATCGACGGCCGGATACCTTCGCGCCCACGGCATGCGGGAAGAGGAACTGGTCGCATTGCACCGCGCGCTCATCGCCGCCGCCTGATCCCCGCCACGCGCTCTCACGGCGGAAGCAAGGTTAGGCAACCCTTCCTTCCGCTATAGTGAGAGCGTCATGTCCCACACCAGCGAGCACAACTCATCAGCCTGCCGCGCCTCCCGGCACACGCGCGTGCAGCACCTGATCACGGCTGACGAGTCCTCGCTCGCCGAGCTCGAGGCACTGCTGGCGACGCTGCCGATCTGCTCGACCGGGCGGGTGTTCGTGGAGGTGCCGGATGCCGGGTGGCAGGGCGACCTGCAGGTGCCCGGCCGCATGGTCCTCACCTGGCTCGACCGCGCCTCGCGCAGCGGCGCGCCCGGATCGGGGCGCGACTGCGCGCCCGGGGAGGCCCTCGCCCGCGCGGTGACCGCCTGGGCCGACGAGATGCTCTGCGCAGATGACGACCACACGCGCATCCACCTGCTGGGCGGCTACCTCGGCACGGCCGACATCGTCGATCACCTCACATCTCGCAGTGGAGTCGCCCCTGATGCGATCCACACCCCCGCGCGCTTCGGGCTCTCCACCGCGCGCTGAGCAACCCCGCGCGGGGTGGTCTCTTGTCCTCGCTTTGCGCCGGTGCTAGAAATGCGGCAGTCGACTTCTGGGGGACCGACAGCGGGCGGGTTGGGGCGCGCCGACGTTTGCAATTGGAGTGGCTATGAAGAAATTGATCGCGGGCGCGGCCATCGGTGCACTACTGGTGCTGGGTTCCGCTGGCTCGGCCTTTGCAGGTGAGCGCGGGGGAAACGGCGAGGGAACGGAGGGCCCCAGCCACGCGAACTCGCTGTGCGTGTATTCAGGGCTCGAGGACTTCGACTTCAAGGCGCCGGTGCAACCGGGCGTGGTGCAGAACTGGGGTCACACTCCGAAGGAGCTCCGAGACCAGATCAGCGTGACGGGAGCGGCGAGAGTCGCCTTCGGACCTGACGAAGAAGGCTGCAACGCGCACCTCTACGGAATCAAGCATTAGGCCGAGCGGTCGACCTGAAACGGCGCGGCGGGCCATCCGGCCTTCCGCGCCGTCTCAGGGCTCGCGCCGCGCACGCGGAACGTAGTTGCCGTCCTCGAGGCCCGCTTCGATCTCGAAACGATTTCGGAGCGGGTCCCGGCCGGCCGCCAGGTAGAGCACCGGCATCAGGAACCCGTACCGCCGCCACTGCCGGGCATGGACCGCTTCGTGGGCCAGCACGCGATCGGTGACCATTTCGTCCCCGGTGAGATAGCAGCCGCCCACGCACACTCCGCCGCGCCGGAACGCCCAGCGCGGCATCCCGCGGAAAACCCACAGTCCTTCGCGCTTCTCGACGCGTCCGGTGCTCCAGATCGACCCCCACAGCCAGCCCACCGCGGTGCCGTAGAGGTAACCGGCGCGGCTCAGCGGTGAGTCCAGGAAGGGCAGGAAGCGGTCGGCGCGGCGCCCGCGCTCCACCGCGCGATCGGCCGCTTCGCGCCACCCCGTGGGGGGAGTCGGGATCGGGCTCACGCCAGGGCTCCCACGATCCGCAGGATGGTCCCGAGGTCGTCCACCGCGGCCGCCGGCGACGGCGGTGCGAAGCCTGTGATGCTCGAACCGACCAGCGGCAGCGCCGCGCGCACCCGGGAGATCGAGGCCAGCAGGTCGGCCAGCGAGACGCCGAAGGGGACGGATGCCGTCACGCCGCTCATCGCCGCCGGATCCAGCACATCGAGGTCCACGTGGATGTAGACGGCGGAGGCTCCGGTCGCCGCCACGGCGGACGCGAGGGCATCCGGGTCGGCGAGCTGGGCGGCCTCGACGGTGGTCAGCCCCAGCGCAGTGGCGGCATCCTCTTCGGCCGGCTCATACTCTCGGGCGCCGGCGAGCACCACTCGGTCGTTCGACACGCTGCCCGCCACGAGGGCGAGCCCGTCGGCTCCCTCGCCCAGCACGGCGCGCAGGGCCATGCCGCTGAAGGCCCCCGACGTCGAGGAGGCGGGGGTGTGCAGATCCGGGTGGGCGTCGAGCCAGACCACCGCGAGATCCGGATGCCGCTGCACGGCGTGCCCGATCGCGGCGACGGCCACGCCGCAGTCTCCGCCGACCAGGATCACGGGCTCGGCGATCGGCGCGAGCTCGAGGTCGACGAGCTCGCGCGTGCGTCGCAGCGTGCTGAAGCGGTGCACGCCGGTCCCCAACTCCTCACCGGCTTCGAGCGGGATGTCCACGGTCGTGCACGAAGCCCGCGGGAGGTCGCCGGCGATCGCCTGCGCTCCGTCGATGAGCTGCATCGCGCGCGAGGACGGCGAGCCCTGCCACTGGGGGACGATCACGAATCGGGCCATCCCCACATCCTGCCCCACGGGCCGTGGTGTGCAGTCATGGGAAGCACGAAACGGGCGGAGACCGCGAGGTCTCCGCCCGTTCGGGGTGAGGGCTACGGCGTGTACGGCGCCGTCGGGGCGTCGATCGCCTGCTGCGCAGGGGCGCCGCCCGCCTTCAGCTCGGCGAGCCTGGCCTCGACTTCGGTCAGCTCGCCCATGTCCTCGAGGCTGTTGAACTGCGCGTCGAGGCTCGACGCGGCCAGTTCCTCCTTGCCCGCGGCAAGGGCCTCCTGGCGGCGCACCTTGTCCTCGAACCGGCCGAGCTCGCTGGTGGGGTCCATGACGTCGATCGACTTGACCGCGTCGTGCACCTTGTTCTGCGCCTCTGCGGTCTTCGAGCGCGCCAGGAGTTCGCTGCGCTTGCTCTTGAGCTGCTCGAGCTTCTGCTTCATGCCGTTGAGGCCGTCTTTGAGCTTGGCGACGACCTCGGTCTGCGACTCGATGGTGGGCTCGACGGCCTTCGCCTCGCGCTCCGAGCTGATCTGGCGCTGGAGGGCGATCTTGGCGAGGTTGTCGAACTTGTCGGCGTCCGGCGTACTTCCCGCCGATCGCAGCTGGTCGGCCTTCTTGCTGGCGGCGAGGGCCTTGTTGCCCCACTCGGCCGCTTCCTGCACGTCCTCCTCGTGGTCGCGCTCGAGCAGTCGCAAGTTGCCGATCGTCTCGGCGATCGCGGACTCGGCGTCCGCGATGCTGTTGGTGAAGTCGCGGACGAGCTGGTCGAGCATCTTCTGAGGATCCTCGGCGGAGTCGAGCATCGAGTTGATGTTCGCCTTCAAGAGGGTAGAGATGCGACCGAAGATGGATTGCTTGGCCATCCGGGTTTCCTTCCTATCGGTGGTTGGGTACGGGTGTTGTGGTGCGACGGTGCGGCTCGGTGATGATCAGAATCGGCCACCTCCACGGCGTCCGCGCGTGCCGCCGCCGCCGAAGCTGCCGGGGCTCATACGTCCTCCTCCGCCGCCGCCGAGCATTCCGCCGAACCCGCCCGAAGAGCCGCCGAGACCCCCTCCGCCGCCTCCTCCGAGCAGGGAGTTGATCACGATTCCGCCCAGCACGGCGCCCAGCATCCCGCCACCGCCGCTGTTGCCGCCGCCGCCGAGCATGCCGCTCGAGCCCGGGCCGGGGAAGGCGCTCACGTCGTTCTGCGCGTACTGGATGGCCTGGCCGGCGAGCTGGTTGGCGCGTTGCGCATACTGCAGCGCCTGCTGCGGGTTCGCCGTCTGCAGTTGCTGCGCCTGCACGAGCGCCGCGCCGGCCTCGGCCAGCCGCGTGCGGGCCTCGGCGCCGATCGCCCCGCGCCGAGAGACGATGTAGTCCTCCGCGGCCGATACCTGAGCCTGGGCCTGCAGGATCTGCTGACCGATCATCTGCTGGGCGCGTTGAGCCTGGGCCGCGGCATCCCGCACGCCGCTCACGACGCCGTCGATCTGGGCGTTGGCGGCCTCGAGTCCCTGCAGGGTGTGCAGCGGCCGGCGGGCAGCCCCTGCCAGGTTCGCCCGCGCGGCGTCCACCTGCTGGCGGGTGGCGGCGATCGCGGCGGCCACGCGCCCGTCCGCATCGGGCAGCGCCGATGCTGCGGCGATGTCGGCTTCGAGCTCGGTGATCAGGTCCGTCGCGGAGCTCTGCGCCTCGGCGAGGTCGCGCCCCAGTTTGTCGATCGCCTCTTGCAGGAGCACCGCCTGGCCGACCGCCTCCTCCGCCGCCTTGATGCTCACGGCGGCCTCGCCGCCCTTGCCCGCGCCGATCGCGTCCTCGGCTGCGGACAGCTGGCCGTCGGCGAAGGCGATGCGCTGTCGCGCCTGCTCCGCGTTGTCGATGACCGTCGCGAGCGCTTCGGGTGCGTAGGCGGCGGAGAGGGCGCCCAGCTGCGCGTCGGCTTCGTCGATGGATGCCGCCGCTCGAGTGCGCTGGTCGTGCACACGGGCCAGCGACTCGGGTGCATTCTGCTCGAGCCGCCGCAGCTCGTCGAACGCCGCTGCCTTCTCATCGAGGCCTGTGTTCGCCTGCTCGCACAGCCGGATGATCTCCGTGCTCCAGGCGCGGATCTGCTCGTCTGTGTCCGCGGTGGCGTCATCGAGCTGCTGCTTCAGGGTGAAGGCGTGGTTGAGGTCGTCTCGGGCCGCCTGCAGGGCCTGCTCGAACTCCACGGTCGCCGCATCCCCGAACTGCGCCTTGGCGAAGCCGAGCTCCTGCTCGCTCGTGCGCACCGCGTCGTCGGTCTCCACGAGCGCGGAGGACGCCCGGTGCCCCAGTTCCTCGAGACTGATCTGCTCGACCGGCTGACCGCTGGGCGCAGCGCCGCCGACCTTCTTCCGACGGCGACGGACGAGCACCACGACGACGATCACGGCGATGGCGGCGATGATCAGGAAGATGATCAGGCCGAACGGGACGCCGCTGGAGGCCGTGCCGGTGCCGCTGCCCGAGCCGGCACCGGCGGCCTCCTGCAGACCGTCGGCGGCAGCATCCACCGCTCCGAGCCAGTCCTCGGCGGCCAGCTGCGGCTGGATCTGCTGCTGCTCGATCGTGCTGAGCTGCTCGGGCGTGACCGGGCCGGCCGAATCGCCGGACAGGTAGTACTGGCGTGAGCCGACGGCGACGGCCAGCAGGTACTGCGTGGGGCCGAGCCCGTTGACCTCCGCCGTCGTATTCGCCCACTCCTCGGCGCTGGACGGGTCGGTGAACTCGTCGACGTACACGACCCAGAGATCCAGGCCGGAGTCGGCCTTCAGCTGCTCCAGGCGGGCCTGGGCCTGCGCCTCCTCGCTCGTGGAGAGGGCGTCGACGTCATCGAGCACATAGCCCGAGCCGAGCGTCACCGGAGTCGTGGCCGACGCGGCTCCGGCCGAGCCCAGCGCGAGCACCGTTGCGAGGACGGCGCCCAGAGCCGTGGTGAGCGCCGGTGCCCATCGCGCACGCATCGTTCCCCTCCTCGGGGATGCGCAGTGCAGGCCCCGAAGATCGAGTCTATGGTGGCCGGGCGGGACCGCGGTAGGACTTTGCGGCCCGCGCCCATGGGCGGGTCGCACCGCCCGCAGGCGCCTCGCCGGGTAGCGTGTCGAGCTCGGAGGAGCCATGGATGATCGGTACGGCACGGACGTGCTCGCAAGCGGCTGGCGCACGCAGGGGCGTCCGACCGTGCCGCGGATCGAGGCAGTCCCCGGCCTGGTGGTCGAGGTCGCGGCGGACGGGTACTGCGGCGCCGTGATCGGTGTCGCCTCGGGGCTGGTCGAGCTCGAGGACCGCGTCGGTCGTCGTCGGCTGTTCCAGCTCGGGCCGGGTTTCCTCGTGGACGGTGCCGATGTCGTCCTGGTCGTGACGACGGCCGCGCCGGCCCGCGCGCCGAAGCGGACGGCATCCGGATCGTTCGCGGCGCCCGAGGCCCGCGCTCGTGTCGCCCGCGCCAGCCGCATCCTCGTGGAGGGCAAGCACGACGCCGAACTGGTCGAGAAGGTGTGGGGGGACGATCTGCGCGCCGAGGGCGTCGTCGTGGAGTTCCTGCAGGGCATCGATCTGCTCCCAGCTGCGCTCGATGCGGAGCCGCCTTCCGCCGAGCGGCGCTACGGCGTGCTGGTGGACCATCTGGTGCCCGGCTCGAAGGAGACCCGGATCGCCGAGGCGATCGAGCGCGGTCCGCACGGGCGGCACATCCGCATCGTGGGGCACCCGTACGTCGACGTCTGGCAGTGCGTCACGCCGAAGGCGATGGGTATCGCGCGGTGGCCGGACGTGCCGCGCGGCACCGACATCAAGGTCGGCACGTGTCGCGCGCTCGGCTGGCCCGCCGAGACGCCGGCGGATCTCGCCCGCGCCTGGCAGCGCATCCTGGCCCGCGTCTCGAGCTACCGGGATCTGGATCCCGCGCTCCTCGGGCGGGTCGAGGAACTCATCGACTTCGTCGCCGACTGAGCCAGCATCCAGCGAGGGCGGCGGTCGTGAGGGGCCCGCTCGTTAGCCTGGAGGGGTGTCCGAACCCGCTGCCTTCCGCGATCGCCCCGTGTCCTTCGTCCGCCGCAACGGGCGGATGACCGACGGGCAGGAGCGCGCATGGAGCGACCTGGCGCCCCGATATGTGCTGGAAGCGCCCCGTGACGAGGCGGCCACGAGTGTGCGTCCGGGCGCCGCGGTGACGCTCCGCGAGGTCTGGGGCCGGGACGCCCCGCTGATCGTCGAGATCGGATCCGGACAGGGCCACGCCATGATCCACGCGGCCACTGCTCGGCCGGAGACGAACTTCCTCGCCGTCGAGGTCTTCACCGCCGGCCTCGCGCGCACGATGCTGGGTGCGGAGCGTGCGGGGCTCGAGAACCTGCGGCTCGTCGAGGCGAACGCGCCCGAGGTGCTCGAGCACCTGCTGCCTCCGGCATCCATCGACGAGCTGTGGGTGTTCTTCCCCGATCCGTGGCACAAGAACAAGCACACCAAGCGGCGGCTGCTGACCCCCGAGTTCGCGACGATCGCGGCACAGGCGGTGCGTGACGGGGGTGTGCTGCGTCTGGCCACCGATTGGGAGCAGTACGCGCGCCAGATGCGCGAGGTGCTGGATGCCGCGCCCGAGTTCGCGCGATCGTTCCAGGGACCGTGGGCCGAGCGGTTCGAGGGGCGCGTGCTCACGGCTTTCGAGCGCAAGGGCGCGCGCGCCGGCCGCGCCATCCGCGATCTGACGTACGAGCGGCGCGACCGAGGATGACCGAGCCGGAGGTCGCGACGCCGGGCGATCCCGATCGTCTCCGGCTGCTGCGGCCGCTCGCGCACCGCGACTTCCGGGCGCTGTTCAGCGCCGTGGTCCTGTCGATCTTCGCCGCCGGCATGTGGGCCGTCGTGATGGTCTACGCCGTGATCGGCGCGGGCGGGGGGCCGCTGGAGCTCTCCCTGGTCGCGGCCTCGAACGCGACGGGACTGCTGCTGTGCGCGATCCCCGGCGGCATCGTCGCCGACCGCGTGTCGCGTCGGCTGATCGTGCGGGCGGTCTCGCTCACCGACTTCCTCGCGATCACGTCGGTCGTCGTGGTGGGAGCGACCGGTCGCCTCGGCATCCCGCAGCTTGCCATCGTCGCCTTCGTGCTCGGCGCGGGTGCCGGATTCTTCTTCCCCGCCTACAGCGCGATCCTGCCGCGCATCCTGCCGCCCGAGCAGCTGCTCGCCGCGAACGGCCTGGAGGGAGCCATCCGGCCCGGCCTTCAGCAGGCCGCCGGTCCGGCCGTCGCGGGGCTGCTGGTGGCGGCTCTGATCCCGGCGCACGCGGCGATCGTGATCGCGATCGCGCACGGGGCGGCATTCGTGATCCTGCTGTTCCTCCGACCCGAGCCCGAGAGCGCCGGTGCCGAGCATGCCGACGCATCCACGCGGACGGTTTTCCACGACCTGCGCGAGGCGGTCCTTTTCACCGTGCGCACGCCGTGGCTGCTGTGGACGCTGCTGTACGCGACCCTCTGGGTGCTGGTCGCGGTGGGCCC
Source organism: uncultured Microbacterium sp. (assembly GCF_963524805.1). Lineage (GTDB taxonomy): Bacteria > Actinomycetota > Actinomycetes > Actinomycetales > Microbacteriaceae > Microbacterium. The sequence goes on from NZ_CAURGG010000013.1 coordinate 36,786, forward strand.
GGAGGAGGTGCTGCTGCCGTTCCTCATCCGCGCCAGGATCGGCGATGATCCGCGACTGTTCGGGTTCCTGCTGGCCGTGTACGGGGCCGGGGGAGTGCTCGGGTCGATCTTCGTGTCCTCCCGCAAGCTGCCACGGCGCTACCTGACGACGATGAACCTCGTGTGGGGACTCAGCACGCTGCCGTTCATCGTCGTGGGGTTCACCGACCAGTACTGGATGCTGCTGGCGTCGATGTTCGTGATCGGATTCGGGTTCAGCTACGGGAACGTCATCTGGGGCACGCTCCTGCAGCGGCGCGTTCCGCGGCACATGCTCGGTCGCGTCTCGAGCCTGGACTTCTTCGTCTCTCTCGCCCTGATGCCGCTGTCGATGGCGCTCGCCGGGCCGCTCTCGGAAGTGCTGTCGCTGCAGGTGATCTTCACGGCAGCCGGTGTGCTGACTCTCGCGTTCGGCATCATCGCGATCTTCGCCGCGCGCATGCCCCAGGACGAGATCGCCCATCCGCTGAGCGACTGACCCGGCCCCGATCGACCGCGAGGCGCTCGCGGCGGTGCGGCAGAATGAGGAGCGTGCCCGCCCATCCCGCCGTCGTGCTCGGCATCCGCCCGACGGTCTCGATCGGCCTGGTTCCTGCCCTGCTCGTCTGCCTGGCCGCTCCTGCGTTCTTCGTCCTGCGGCTGCCGTGGCTGGCGTGGGCGCTGCTGGCGGCCGGGATGCTCGTGGCCTGGATGGTGCGCGGACGCACGGATGCCGAGGCGCAGGCGGCGCGCGCGTCGGTGAGCGCGGCACCCGGCGCTGTCGCGATCCGCACCCCCAGCCTCGTCCGCGATCTTTCGCTCATCACGGTCGGGCTGCTCATCGTCAGCACCATCGACCTGAAAGCCGAACTGGACAACCTGGCGTTCCTGCGCTTCACCCTCGCGCTCGGCGGTGCGGTGGTCGTTCCGTACGTCGTGTCACGGTTCGTGTACCGCGATCATGCGATCCGCTTCCCGTGGCGCGGCGGCGGGCGCTGGACCGCGTTCCAGTGGACCTGGCTGTTCGCCGTGCTCGCACTGGGCTGGCTGATCCTGCCGTTCTACTTCATCACCTCCGGGGTGTACATGAACTGGCCCGTCGTGAACACGCCGGAGCTGATCGCGCGCCTGTTCGTCGGCGTGGGCGCCGTCGGCATCTGGGACGAGCTGTTCTTCATCTGCATCGTCTTCACGCTGCTGCGGCGGCACTTCCCCGACTGGCAGGCGAACCTGCTCCAGGCGACGGTGTTCGTCTCGTTCCTGTGGGAGCTCGGATACCAGGCGTGGGGTCCGCTGCTGACGATCCCCTTCGCGCTCGTGCAGGCGTACATCTTCAAGCGCACCCGGTCGCTGACCTATGTCGTCACGGTGCACCTGCTCTTCGACGCCGTGGTGTTCCTGGTGCTGGTGCACGCGCACAACCCCGGCGTGCTGGACGGGCTGTTCCTGCTCTGACCCCTCTTCGTCCGTCACCGATGTACGCGGAACGCCCCTCGCGCCGTGCACGGGTGACGGACGAACAGGGCGGGGAATCTTCACCTTCACGTACATGGTGAAGCGACTTGCGCAGGAACCCTTGACGAGGCTGCGGCGATGAGTATCTTTGGTCCTGCGAAGCGATAACGGAAACGAAACGGACCCGCAAGGGAACGGGACACAGAGACCAAGAATCGCCAATGATCGGCCCGGGGCTTCGGCTCCGGGCCGATCTTACTTTCGGGCGGCGCCCCGAACGCGATCGCTTGCGGGAGCGACGCCGGAGACGCAGAAGGCCGCCCCTCGCGGGACGGCCTCAGCGTCAGTGCCCCCGACTGGAATCGAACCAGCGACCTTTGGTACCGGAAACCAACGCTCTATCCCCTGAGCTACGGAGGCGTACCGATCGAGGTTATCACCCGCTCCGGCGGGCGATTGCGCATCACGGAAGCGGCGAGGACCCGTCGTGCGGGGCGTCGGCGACAACGGTCGTGGTCTGGCTCAGGGGAGCCAGGGCCTCCGCCAGCCGGCTCGCGAGATACGCGTGACCGGCGGTCGAGGGGTGGTAGCGGCCGATGGCCGTGTCGATGACACCGGCGTAGTTCTCCGGAGTGATCCACCCCTCGCCGATCGGGGAGATGTACCACCAGCCGCGGGCGGCGGCCAGAGCGGACAGGTCCGCGTCGATGCGCGCGGTCGCCTCCTCGACGGGCAGCACCTGGGGCGCCGGCCCGAGCACGACGATGGATGCCGACGGGTAGAGCGCGGCCAGGGCGTCCCACGCGGCGGTCACGGCGTCGCGATAGCCGGTGGCAGGCAGCCGCCGGTCGTTGATGGATCCCTCGATGATGATCAGATCCGGTTCCAGCGCGGGATCCAGGGCGGTGATGCGGTCGCCGTACGAGCCGCCGTCGAGGCCCGGCTTGAGGTAGCCGCTGCCCCGCACTCCGTCCACCGTGGTCTGCCACCCCAGACGCTGTCCGATCACGTACGCATAGCCGAGGGTCGGCAGGGCCGCCGCCGACCCGTACGTCCACGAGTCGCCGAAGATCAGCACCTGCGGCGCATCCGGCAGGGCGAGCGCCGTGGGTGCGATCACGGCGGGAGCGGCATCCTGCGCCACGGCCGCGACGGGCGCCGGGGGCACTGCCCACGGCCGTATCGCCGCCAGTGCGCACACCGCCGCGATCGCCAGAGCCGCGATCGCGAGAGGCCAGAAGCGGCGACCCCGGCGCGACCGCACGGGCGCGCTCGGGGGTGCGGTCTCGGGTGCGGTCACGGTCCGAGGGTAAGCGAACTTTTCCCGTGCACCGAATGCGCGGCCGCGGCGTGGAGATCGGCACCCGATCGCGCGTGCGAGGATACTTCGGTGCAACGCGTCGTGACCGCCGAACTGGACCTCGAACTGGGGTCTTCCGTCGACCTCATCTTCCAGGTCGCCGCGGCCCAGCACGTGCCGATCGTGAGCGAGGAACTGACCTTCACCCAGGGCGAGCGCGTCTACACCCCGACGGAGATCGTCGACCAGTCCGGAAGCCGTCTGCACCGCCTGACCGGCGAGGCCGGCAGGCTCGAGGTGCGGTACGAGGCCACCGTCGACGGCCAGACCACGAGCGGCCGCACGAGCGACCTCGAGGCGATCACCTACCTGCGTCCGAGCCGGTACTGCCAGTCCGACGAAGTCTTCGGTCAGGCGCGCCGCCAGTTCCGCGGTCTTCAGGGCCACGAGCTCATCGAGGCGGTGTCGGAGTTCGTCGCGACCAGCACCACCTACACCCCGGGCCTGAGTCAGGGCACCGACAGCGCGGTCACGACCCTCATGACCGGCCAGGGCGTCTGCCGCGACTACGCGCATGTCGTCATCTCGCTGCTGCGCGCGATGGACATGCCGGCCCGCTACGCCGCGTGCTACGCCCCCGGCCTTCAGCCGATGGACTTCCACGCGGTCGCGGAGGCCTACCACGACGGCGCCTGGTACGTCATCGACGCGACGCGCTTGGCGAACCGCCGCTCACTCGTGCGCATCGCCACGGGCCGGGACGCCGCCGACTGCGCGTTCCTCAGCTACCACGGCGGGCACGTCGGCCTGTCGCACATGCGCGTGGACGCCTGGGTCATGCCCGACGCCGCCTCGGAGGATGGGCTCGAGGGAGATGGCCGGCCCGACGCGCTCGAGCGCGCCGTGAACGAGGGGGACTCGGCATCCGACCCCGCAGCCGACGACTTCACGACGCTGATCCAGCTGGCCTGAGAACGGGTCCGCCAGGTCTGCAAACGTAGACTGGTGCGGTTATGAATCCCGAAGAACTCTCCGCCGCCCTGCTCGCCGTCGTGACGCCTCTCGCCGAGGCGCGACGCGAGGGATCGACGGCAGAGCTCTCCGTGTCGGATCTGCCCGTGGAGCGGCCCAGGAACCGTGACCACGGCGACTGGTCCTCGAACGCCGCGCTCAAGCTCGCCAAGGTCGTCGGAGCGAATCCGCGCGAGCTCGCCGTCGAGATCGCGAAGGGACTCGAGGCGACGCCGGGTGTCGCGAGCGTGGAGGTCGCCGGACCCGGCTTCATCAACATCAGGCTGGATGCCGCCGCCGCAGGCTCCCTGGCGAAGACCATCGTCGAGGCGGGTGCGGCTTTCGGCACGAACGAATCGCAGCGCGGCAACTCGATCAATGTGGAGTTCGTCAGCGCGAACCCGACCGGACCGCTGCACATCGGTCACACGCGCTGGGCGGCGCTGGGCGACTCGATCGCGCGGCTGCTGTCGGCAAGCGGCGCGACCGTCGCCCGCGAGTTCTACATCAACGACGCCGGCGCGCAGATGGAGCGGTTCGGCCGCACGGTCCTGGCTGCGGTCAAGGGCGAACCGACGCCGGAGGACGGCTACGCCGGTTCGTACATCCAAGACCTCGCGCGGCGCGTGTCGGAGGCGGCTCCCGATCTTCTCGAACGGGATGCGGACGCCCAGCTGATCGCCGCGCGCGATCTGGCCTACGACTTCCAGCTCGGAGAGCTGCAGGCCTCGCTCGCGAAGTTCCATGTGCACTTCGACGTCTGGTTCTCCGAGCGCACACTGCACGCCGCCGGTTCGGACGGTGAGCCGAGCCTGGTCGACGAGGCCGTCGACCGACTGCGGGCGCAGGGTCACGTCTTCGACGACGACGGCGCCGTGTGGGTGCGCACCACCGACTTCGGCGACGACAAGGACCGGGTGATCCGGCGCTCGAACGGCGAGTACACCTACTTCGCCGCCGACGCCGCCTACTACCTCAACAAGGGCGACCGCGGATTCGCGCACAAGATCTACCTCCTGGGCGCGGACCACCACGGATACGTGCACCGGCTGAAGGCCCTCGCCGGGGCCGCGGGCGACGACCCGGAAAAGGACATCGAGGTGCTCATCGGGCAGCTCGTCTCCATCAACGGCGCCCGGCTTTCCAAGCGTGCGGGCAACATCATCGAGATGGACGACCTGCGCGAGTGGCTCGGCACGGACGCGCTGCGCTACTCGCTCGCGCGCTATCCCGCTGACTCGCCGCTCACCCTGGACCCGGAGCTGCTGCGCAAGCGCACGAACGACAATCCGGTCTTCTACGTGCAGTACGCCCACGCGCGCACCCACAACGTGGGGCGCAACGCCGAGGCATCCGGCGTCGATCGCAGCGCCTTCGCCCCGGAGCTGCTCGCCCATGAAACCGAGTCGGCGCTGCTGGGGGCACTGCAGGAGTTCCCCCGCATCGTCGCGTTCGCGGCCGAAGTGCGCGAGCCGCACCGGGTGGCGCGCTACCTCGAAGAGCTCGCCGGGCTCTACCACCGCTGGTACGACAACTGCCGGGTGATCCCGCTCGGCGACGAACCGATCGGCGACGTGCACCGCACCCGCCTGTGGCTCAACGACGCGACCGGTCAGGTGCTGCGCAATGGGCTCGACCTCCTCGGCGTGGACGCGCCCGAACGGATGTAGGACGCGATGACCACGAGCGAGACCCAGCCGACGCAGCCGCTGCCGCCCGCTGCCGACACGCGTTCCCCGCGGAAGCGCCGCCGCGTCTGGCCGTGGATCGTCGCGCTCGTCGTCGTGGCGGGCCTTGCTGTCGGCGCCTGGTTCGCGGGGGAGTGGATCGCGCGGGATGTCGTGACCAAGACGATCCGTGAACAGGTCATCACGCAGCTCGCCCTGCCGGCCGACCAGCAGGTGGATGTCGTGGTCAAGGGCGCCGTGCTCCCGCAGCTGATCGTCGGCACGCTGCAGGATGTCACCATCGCCTCCGACGACGTGCAGCTGCAGTCGTTCGCAGGCGATGTCACCGTCCACGCTCAGGACATCGCCATCCGCGGAGAATCCGGCGGGGGAACCGCCACGGCGACGGTGGTCCTCGACGAGGAGCAGCTGCGCACCCTGCTCTCGACCGTGCAGAACTTCCCGGTGGAATCCCTGGGACTGGCGGCCCCGAACCTCGCGTTCTCGAGCGAGCTCAGCCTGTTCGGCATCACCCTTCCGGTCGGCGTCGCGCTCACGCCGAGCGCGGCTGAGGGCGACATCGTGCTGACCCCGGCCTCGGTCCAGCTCGCCGGGACCGACATCTCGGCGGCCGACCTGAAGACCCGGTTCGGAGGGCTGGCCGACACCGTGCTGCGGGACTGGACGGTCTGCATCGCCCAGTACATTCCGGCCGGGGCCACGCTCACCGCCATCGAGGTCACCGGTGACGAGGTCGTCGCCGACCTGGACATCTCGCCCGCGATCGTCACGGATCCGGCGCTGCAGGAAGTGGGCACCTGCGAGTGACCGCCGGCGCCGCATCGCGGTACGGCATATGCCGTGCCCTAGACTTCTGGGGACCGCTCGGCGCGTGAGTGCACCGCTGCCGCGGCACCCGCGCTTCGCCCAGGCCACGCCCGCAGCAGTCGCGTCGAAGCACCCATTCCACGATTGGTCCGAGTTGTCCGCCTCCACCTCGCTCGCCCCGGACTGGCTCCTGCCCCCGGACGATGCGAACGCGCTCGCCGCAGGCGTGTGGCCGGCATCGGCGGATCGCGACGACGACGGCGTGCTGTCCATCGCGGGAGTGTCCGCGTCGCAGCTGCGTCACGAGTTCGGCACTCCGCTGTACGTCATCGATGAGGACGAGGTCAGAGCCCATGCCCGCGGAGCCCTCGCGGCCTTCCGCGCGGCCGTCGAACCCCATGGCGTCCAGGCGCGCGTTTATTACGCCGGCAAGGCGTTCCTGTGCTCCGAGGTTGTGCGCTGGGTCACCTCCGAGGGCCTGGCGGTCGACGTCTGCACGGGCGGCGAACTGGCTGTCGCCCTGGCTGCGGGCGCGGACCCCGCCCGCCTCGGCTTCCACGGCAACAACAAGAGCGTCGTCGAACTCGAGAACGCCGTCGGCGTCGGCGTCGGGTCGATCGTGATCGACAGCTGGGCGGAGCTGGACCGGCTCACGGCGATCGTCGAACGCGCCGGGGCCACGCAGGCCGTGCTGGTCCGCGTGAACAGCGGGGTGCACGCCGAGACCCATGACTTCCTCGCCACCGCCCACGAGGACCAGAAGTTCGGCTTCACGCTCGAGCAGGCTCCCGCGGTGGTCGCGCGCATCCGGGAGACGGCGGGGCTGCGCTTCGTCGGCCTGCACTGCCACATCGGCTCGCAGATCTTCGGCACCGCCGGATTCCGCGAATCGGCCGCCCGGACCGTCGCCCTCCACGCCGGGCTGCTCGAGGGCGGCGAGATCCCCGTGCTCAACCTGGGCGGCGGGTTCGGCATCGCCTACACGTCGGCGGATGACCCCACGCCGATCGACGAACTGGCGACGGGCATCGTCACGGCTGTCGCCGACGAGTGCGCGGCGCGCGGCATCCCGATGCCGAATCTCGCGTTCGAACCCGGCCGTGCCATCGTCGGCCGCGCCGGTGTCACCCTCTACGAAGTGGGCACGACCAAGCCGGTCGAGCTCGAGGGCGGAGCCCAGCGCCTGTACGTGAGCGTCGACGGCGGCATGAGCGACAACGCCCGGCCCGCCTTGTACGGCGCCGACTACTCGGCCCGCATCGCCTCGCGCACGAGCGACGACGCCCCGGCCCTGGTCCGCGTCGTCGGCAAGCACTGCGAGTCGGGCGACGTCGTGGTCGACGCGGAGTACCTGCCCGGAGATGTCGCGCCGGGCGATCTGCTCGCTGTCGCCGCGACGGGCGCCTACTGCTTCTCGCTCGCGAACACCTACAACTACGTGCCGCGTCCGCCCGTCGTGGCGGTGCGCGACGGGCGGGCCCGTGTGATCGTGCGCGGCGTCGGCATCGACGACCTGCTGGCCCAGGATGCCGGCCTGGACGATCGTCGGGCTGTGCCGAGGACTTCTGCCCAGACAATCGAGGGAGCCGAATGATCGACTACCGCCGCCTGAGAGTGGCGCTGCTGGGCGCTGGAGCCGTGGGCTCGCAGGTCGCCGCGCTGCTGCTGAAGCACGGGGACGAACTCGCCGACCGCGCCGGGGCCGCTCTCGAGCTCGTCGGGATCGCCGTCCGCGACCTCGACGCGCCGCGGGAGGCCGACCTGCCGCGCGAGCTCTTCACGACGGATGCCGAATCCCTCATCGTCGGAGCGGACATCGTCATCGAGCTCATGGGCGGCATCGAGCCGGCCAAGACGTATCTCCTCCAGGCGATCAACTCCGGGGCGGATGTGGTGACCGCCAACAAGGCGCTGCTGGCGACCCATGGGCCTGAGATCTTCGACGCCGCCGACCAGGTCGGAGCGCAGGTCTACTACGAGGCGGCGGCCGCCGGCGCCATCCCCATCATCCGGCCCCTGCGCGACTCCCTCGCCGGCGACCGCGTGCGCCGGATCATGGGCATCGTCAACGGCACGACGAACTACATCCTCGATCGCATGGACACCGAGGGGGCCGAGTTCGGCGACGTGCTCGCCCAGGCGCAGGACCTCGGATACGCCGAGGCGGACCCGACGGCGGATGTCGAGGGCTTCGACGCCGCGCAGAAGGCCGCGATCCTCGCGAGCCTGGCGTTCCACACGACGGTGCCCCTGGATTCGGTGCACCGCGAGGGCATCAGCTCGATCGACAAGACCGCGATCGACGCCGCCCGCCACGCCGGCTACGTCATCAAGCTCCTCGCCGTGTGCGAGCGGCTCGCGGCGGAAGCGGACGACACCCCCGAGTCCATCTCGGTGCGCGTGTACCCGGCGCTCATCCATCGCGACCATCCGCTCGCGAGCGTGCACGGCGCGAACAACGCGGTGTTCGTCGAGGCCGAAGCGGCCGGCAACCTGATGTTCTACGGAGCGGGAGCCGGCGGCGTGCAGACCGCGTCGGCGGTGCTGGGCGATGTCGTCTCAGCGGCCCGCCGCCACATCGCCGGCGGCGTCGGGGTCGGCGAGTCCACCCGGGCGAACCTCCCCATCGTCCCGATCGGGCGGGTCACGACCCGCTACCAGATCACGCTCGAGGTCGACGACCAGCCCGGCGTGCTCGCGACGGTGGCCGGCATCCTGAGCGACGGCCGCGTCTCCATCGCGACCGTCGAGCAGACCGTGATCGAGGATCCCGCCCTCGGGGTCCCGGTGGCTCGCCTCGTGATCGGCACCCACAAAGCCCGTGAGCAGGACCTCAGCGACACCGTGGATCGACTCGCCGCCAGCGGCGTGGTCGAACGGGTCGTCTCGGTGCTGCGCGTAGAAGGAGATTGACCATGGCACACGTTTGGCGCGGAGTCCTGCGCGAATACGCCGATCGCCTCGGAGTGACCGACGCATCGACCGTCGTCACCCTCGGCGAGGGCGGCACCCCGCTTCTTCCGGCACCCGCCCTCTCGCACCGCACGGGCACCGATGTGTGGGTCAAGTTCGAGGGCATGAACCCCACCGGGTCCTTCAAGGATCGCGGCATGACCGTCGCGGTGTCCCGCGCGATCGAGCACGGGGCCAAGGCGGTCATCTGCGCGTCGACGGGCAACACGTCGGCCTCGGCTGCCGCGTACGCCGCCCACGCCGGCATCACCGCGGCCGTCCTCGTTCCCGAGGGCAAGATCGCGATGGGCAAGCTCAGCCAGGCGGTCGCGCACAACGGTCAGCTCATCCAGATCCGCGGAAACTTCGACGACTGCCTCGAGATCGCGCGGGAGCTCGCCGACCAGTATCCGGTCCACCTGGTCAACTCGGTCAACCCCGACCGCATCGACGGCCAGAAGACCGCGGCGTACGAGGTCGTCGAGCAGCTCGGCGACGCGCCCGACTTCCACTTCATCCCCGTCGGCAACGCGGGCAACTACACCGCCTACACGCGCGGCTACCGCGAGGAGGCGGACTCCGGCGTGTCCACGACGATCCCGCGCATGTTCGGGTTCCAGGCCGAGGGCAGCGCCCCGCTCGTGCGCGGCGAGATCGTCAGGAACCCCGACACGATCGCCAGCGCCATCCGCATCGGCAACCCGGCCTCGTGGGAGCTCGCCCTCGAGGCACGCGACGCGACCGACGGGTACTTCGGTGCGATCGACGACGAGCGCATCCTCGCGGCGCAGAAGCTCCTCGCGGGCGAGGTCGGCATCTTCGTCGAGCCCGCATCGGCGATCAGCGTCGCCGGCCTCCTCGACCGCGTCGAGGCCGGAATCGTCCCCCGCGGCGTGCGCGTCGTGCTCACCGTGACGGGGCACGGCCTGAAGGACCCGCAGTGGGCGCTGCGCAACGCGGACGGCACGCAGGTCGAGCCCACTGTCGTCGACGCGACGACCTCGGATGTGGCATCCGTGCTCGGCCTGGTCGCGACGTGATCGAAGCCGCGGGGCCCGATCGGGCTCGCGCCGTCGCGGTCCGGGTGCCCGCGACCAGCGCGAACCTCGGTCCGGGCTTCGACACGCTCGGCCTCGCGCTGAGCGTGTACGACGAACTCGTCGTCACGGCACTGGATGAGGACCGCGTCGAGGTCCTCGTGACCGGCGAAGGAGCGGATTCCGTCCCGCGCGATTCGTCGAACCTCGTGGTGCGCGCGATCGCCTATGCGTTCGAGGCGGCCGGCCGGCGGATGCCGGGCCTGCGGCTCGAAGCGCGCAACGTGATCCCGCACGGCCGTGGTCTGGGATCCTCCGGGGCCGCCGTCGTGTCGGGGCTTCTGGCGGCGAAGGGACTGCTCGCCGGCGACGTGGAGCTCGGCCCCGAAACGCTCCTGCGGCTCGCGACCGAGCTCGAGGGTCACCCCGACAACGTCGCGCCGGCGCTGTTCGGCGGCCTCACGATCGCGTGGGTGGACGAATCCGGCCCGCAGCACAAGAAGCTTCTCGTTCACCGGGGCGTCTCACCCCTCGTGTTCGTTCCCGAGCACACGATGTCCACGAGCGTCGCGCGCAGCCTCCAGCCGCTGCAGGTGCCTCGCGAGGACGCGGTGTTCAACGTCTCGCGCTCGGCGCTGCTGATCGCCGCGCTCACCCAGAGTCCCGAGCTCATGCTCGCCGCGACCGAGGACAAACTGCACCAGAGCTACCGGGCCCAGGCGATGCCCGAGACCGATCGGCTCGTGCAGACACTGCGCGGCGGACGCTTCGCGGCCGTGGTCTCCGGGGCCGGACCCAGTGTGCTCGTGCTCGCGGACGGACCCGGCCGGCGGCTCGAAGCTGCCGAGCTCGCGGCGCGTGCGACGGACACTCCCTGGGAGGCGCTGATGCTGGCCGTCGACTTCAAGGGTGGTACAGTGAGGGACATAACGGAGGGTTCCACGTAGCTGCGTGAATCTGGCCTCCCATCGCATTCTGCGAACACCTGCACGACCCCCCGCCTTCACAAGTCATGACGTCTGCTGAAGCGCGGCGCGGGCTGACGGCCGTTGTGGCGGACGTCTTCGGGCAGTCAAGATCATCCACACGTTTACGAGGGAGAACTCGTGGAGTCCATCTCCGAGATCCAGACCACCGACGCCACCGAGGACGAGCGCACCGACGCGCCGGAATCCACGGAGAACAGCGTCACCGACACCTCCTCCGCTGAGGAGAACGCTGCGGCCGAGGCTGTAGAGCCGGCGGCCGAGGCTGCGCCTCAGGCTGAGGCCGAGGCTGCGCCTCAGGCTGAGGTCGAGGCTGAGGCTGAGGCTGAGGCGCCGTCCGAGGTCGAGGCAGCTGCCGCGGCCGAGGCTCCGCAGGCGCAGGCCGCCGCCGAGGCGCCCGCCGACTCTCCGGTCGACGCGGCACCGGCCGCCGCTGAGGCGCCCGTCGAGCCGGCACCGGCCACGGC
>NZ_CAURGG010000014.1:0-32339 GCF_963524805.1 uncultured Microbacterium sp.
TCCGCGAGGAGTGAATCGAGCATTCCAGCCATAGAACAAATGTACGACTACCCTCTGACATCGTCCTCCGATGGATCGACGCCTCTTGTCCGGGAGGGTCGATCGAGGTAGCCCGATCCGCCTAGCGCCCCGCGTCGTACAGGTGCCGCCCGCCATGGCTGAGCACCTTCACGACCACGCCGCGCCGATGAAGCTCCGCGACCGTGCGCGTCTCCTCGTCGATGTCACGGCCGAGGGCGTGCACGGTCGCCACGACGAGCACATCGCCGCTGCGCAGTGTGCCGAACAGGCGCACCAGCCGCGCTTCCCACGACTCGAGCGTCTCGGGTGCGGGATGCCGGAAACCCTCGATCGGCACGCCGAAGCGGGTGAGCTCGTCGCGCTGCTCGGTCACGCTGGGCATGTCATCGCGCGAGATCACCAATCCGACGAGGCGCGATCCGGCGGGGCGAGCGAGCCACCAGTCGCGATCGCGCTGCAGCTCGGTGAAGCACTTGGGGCAGTCCGCGGCCTGATGCGGCAGGTGCAGGGGGCTGGTCTGGCTGTGCGGATCGGCATCGAGCGCAGCCGAACGCCGGGTCACGGCATCCGTCATATCGCTCATGCTGTCCATTCTCACCTGTGCCGAGCCGGTCGCGATACCGCGTGCACGCTCAGAGCTCGTCGTCCAGACGCAGTTCGAGGCTGAGTTCGTCGGCATCCAGTTCGGCCAAGGCGTGCCGCAGGGCTGCGGTGCTGAACGTGCCGTCGCGCGACAGGGCGTTCAGTCGGGTCCGCATCACGCCGATCATCGCGAGTCGCAGTTCCAGCACCTCGTGGCCGTATGCCGTCATGTCATCGTCCGGAGGCTGCGTCATCCTGCTCGCGACGACGTCCATGACTCTCGGGGAGAACGACGAGCCGTCGCGACGGCTCAGACCGCCGCCGGTGACGCTGGATGCTGCAGCCGTGCGCATCTCCTCATCGAGTCGTCGCTGCTCCTCGGCGGAGGGTCCCGACCCCCCAGAGCCCTCGAGCCCGAGCCAGCGGACGAGCCAGGGCAGCGTGAATCCCTGCAGCATGAGGCTTCCCACGGCGACCAGGAAGGCCACGAAGACCAGAAGCGCCTGGATCGGGCCCTCGGGCAGGGTCTGAGCGGCGGCCAGGGTCACGACGCCCCGCATCCCCGCCCACACGATCACCGTGCCGTGCTTCCAGCCGAGGGGTGACGCCTGGTAGTAGTCGAGGTCGCCGAGCATCCGCGACACGCGCGCGCGGATGCGGCTCATCTGACGTTCCCGCGCCCGGGCGGTTCTCGGTCCGCCACGCCGCCGGCTGTCGCGCTCCGAGATCGCGCCCGCTTCGATCTCGTCGAGCCGCACGGTGAAATCCTCCAGGCGCTCGCGGTAGAGCCGTCGCGCGCGCCTCCCCTGCGACCACACGAGGAGGGCCACATACCCGGCGCGAACCAGGATGATGATGCCGATCGCGGACACCGCGAGCCAGGCGCCGTGCCAGAGGCCCTGATGGTCCTCGATGTTCGCCTTCACGATCTCCTTGAGCTGCAGTCCCATCACCAGGAAGACCGCGCCTTCGAGCATGAGCTCGACGGTGCGCCAGTTCAGCTCGTCGGACAGTCTCTGCTCCGGGGAGAACCAGCGGGCGGCGCCCTGGCCGGTCACGATGCCGGCGACGACGGCGGCGACCAGCCCGGAACCGCCGAGCTGCTCCGTGGGCAGATAGGCGACGAACGGCACGACGAAGCTGAGCGCGGTGTTCGCGGCCGAGTGCGCCACCCAGGTGCGCACCCGCAGCGCGAGCAGTCCGACGAGCGCCCCGATCACGACGGCGATGAGAACGCCCCAGACGAAGGACCAGACGGCCTCTCCGATCGAAACGCTGCCGACCGCGATCGCAGCGATCGCCGTGCGCAGCAGCACGAGCGAGGTGGCGTCATTGAGCAGGCTCTCGCCCTCCAGCATCGTCACGACCCGGGTCGAGATGCCCAGCCGCTTCACGATGGACGTGGCGACGGCATCCGTGGGGCTCAGCAGGGCGCCGAGCGCGATCGCCAGATAGAGGTCGATTCCGGGAAGGACGAGCACGAAGAACACCGCCAGGGCGGCCGTGCTGACCAGGACCAGCAGGATCGACAGGCCGGCGATGGGTCGGAAGTCGCGCCGGAACTCGATCGCGGGCAGGGAGACAGCCGAGGAGTACAGCAGCGGCGGCAGGACGCCGACCAGGATGATCTCCGGGTCCACCTCGAACGCGGGGAACAGGGGGAGCAGGCTCACGGCGATGCCGATCGCGACCAGGGCCAGCGGCCCTGCGATGCCGACGCGAGGCGCGAGCGCCGTGGCCAGGGCGACGACCACGATCCCGACCACCGCGATGAGCAGCACTTCCATGCGGCTACAGCACCCCGAGGGCGCGCACGGCGTCGCGCTCCGCGGCAAGCTCGGCCACGGAGGCGTCGATGCGGGCGCGCGCTCGATCGTCGAGGCTGAGTCCCTCGATCACTCGGTACCCGTCGCCGGATGACGAGACCGGAAACGAGCACACGAGACCCTCGGGCACGCCGTACTCGCCGCGGGAGACGACCGCCGCGGAGGTCCACGGCGTGCCGGCCTGGTCATCGCGCACGTGCTCGATCGCTGCGTTCGCGGCCGACGCGACCGAGGACGACCCGCGCACCTCGATGATCTCCGCCCCGCGCCGGGCGACCCGAGGGATGAACGCCTCGTCGAGCCAGGCCTCCGCCGCGGCGAGGCCTCCGAGCCGCGACGCGAGTGCCTCGATGACGGACTCCCCGCGGACCCGGGCATGAGAGACGTCCGGGAACTGCGACGCGGAGTGATTGCCCCAGATCGCCAGTCCCGAGATCTCGTCCGGGCGAGCACCGAGGGCGTCGGTGAGCTGGCCGACGGCGCGATTGTGGTCCAGTCGCGTCAGCGCCGTGAACCGGTCGGAGGGAACGTCGGGGGCGGATGCCGCGGCGATGAGTGCGTTCGTATTGGCGGGGTTTCCGACGACCACGACGCGGATGTCGTCCGCGGCCACGGCCCCGATCGCCGCTCCCTGGGGCCCGAAGATGCCGGCATTGGCGGCGAGCAGATCGGCCCGCTCCATGCCCGGCCCGCGCGGTCGCGCTCCGACCAGCAGCGCGATGCCGGCGTTGTCGAACGCCACGAGCGGGTCGTCGGTGACTTCCACCGACTGCAGCAGGGGAAATGCGCAATCCTGCAATTCGAGGGCCGCTCCCTCGGCGCTGCGCACGCCCTGCGGGATCTCCAGCAGCCGCAGCCTGACTGCACGGTCCGGGCCGAGCATCTCCCCGGCCGCGATTCGGAACAGCAGCGCGTAGCCGATCTGCCCGCCGGCGCCGGTGATCGTGATCGTGGTCGCAGGGGTTGCCATGCGCCGAGCCTATTCCCGCCCCTTCGGCGCTTCCGCATCGAGTGGCCGCGAAGCGCGACCGACCAGCTTAGCAATCCGCACGGGTGCCGGGAATGTCCCGGGTCGGCGCCCGGGAGCCCGGTACCGTGAACGCATGACCTTCAACGACAACGCGAGCGTCGGCGGCAACTCCGCCCGACGCCGCGGTGGCGGCGGCATCGCCGTCGCGGGCGGCGGAATCGCAGGCCTGGGCGCGCTCGCCGTTCTGCTGTTCCAGCTGTTCACCGGCACAGACCTGTCCGGCTTGGTGGGTGGCGGGGGTGTGCCCAACCCGAGCGACACCGGCGAGGCGATCGCGAACTGCGAGACCGGTGCTGACGCGAACGCCAACGATGACTGCCGCCTTGCTGCGGCATCCCTCTCGATCAACCAGTTCTGGGCCGAGAACGTCGACGGCTACCGCGAACCCCAGCTGATCATCGTCGACGGCTCCACCGGCACGCAGTGCGGCACGGCCTCCAACCAGACCGGACCCTTCTACTGCCCGCCCGAGGAGAGCGTCTACATCGACCCGACGTTCTTCGCACTGCTTCGCGATCAGTTCGGAGCGACCGCCGGCTCGCTCTCGCAGCTGTACGTGCTCGCGCACGAGTACGGCCACCACATCCAGCAGATCACCGGCATCATGCAGCAGTACCCGAACAACGGGACCGGGGCCGACTCCAACGGCGTGCGCACCGAGCTTCAGGCGGACTGCTTCGCCGGCGCCTGGGTCGCCGCGGCTTCGACGACGGAGGACGAGAACGGCGTGCCGTACCTGCAGCCTCCGACGCCGCAGGAGATCAACGACGCGATCAACGCAGCCCAGACGGTCGGCGACGACCACATCCAGCAGGAGTCCGGGGGGCAGGTCAATCCCGAGACCTGGACGCACGGCTCGAGCGAGCAGCGCGCGCGCTGGTTCAACGCCGGGCTCTCGGGTGGCATCCAGGCGTGCGACACCTTCACGGTCGCGGGAAGCGATCTATGACCGATCCGAATGGGCTGGAGTCCCTCTACCCCGAGATCGAGCCGTACGAGACGGGGATGCTGCTCGTCGGCGACGGCCATCGGCTGTACTGGGAGCAGAGCGGCAACCCGGACGGCAAACCCGTCGTGTTCCTGCACGGCGGCCCGGGCGCCGGGACTTCGGCCTGGCACCGGCGCTTCTTCGACCCCGAGAAGTACCGGATCGTGCTGTTCGACCAGCGCGGATGCGGACGCAGCACGCCGCACGCGAGCGCGACGGACGCCGATCTGCGCTTCAACACGACATGGCACCTCGTGGCCGACATCGAGCTGCTTCGCCGCAATCTGGGCATCGAGAGCTGGCAGGTCTTCGGCGGCTCGTGGGGAAGCGCCCTGGCGCTCGCCTACGCCGAGACGCACCCGGATGCCGTCAGCGAACTCGTGCTCCGCGGCATCTTCACACTGCGCCGCCACGAGCTGGAGTGGTTCTACGAGGGCGGTGCGGCCGCGATCTTCCCGGATCTGTGGGAGGCGTTCATCGCCCCCATCCCGGTGCTCGAGCGTTCGCGGATGATCGAGGCGTACCACCGGCGGCTGAACGACCCGGACCCGGCGGTTCACGTCCCGGCGGCGGTCGCGTGGTCGCGCTGGGAGGCCTCGACCCTCACCCTCCGGCCCGATCCCGACCTGGTGGCCGGCATGACCGAACCGGCAGCGGCGACGGCGTTCGCCCGCATCGAGAACCACTACTTCGTCCACGACGGATGGTTCCGCGATCAGCAGCTGATCGAGGACTCCGCGTCGCTGCGCGACATCCCGGCGGTGATCGTGCAGGGGCGCTATGACATCTGCACGCCGATCATGACGGCGTGGGATCTGCACCGGGCGTGGCCGGAGGCCGAACTGGTCGTCGTCGACGACGCCGGCCATTCGGCGAGCGAGCCCGGCATCGCGGCGGCGTTGGTCGCGGCGACCGACCGCTTCGCCGGCTGAATCACCGGCCGCGGATCAGGTCCGCCGCGACCTCTCCCACCACGATCGCGGGTGCGTTGGTGTGTCCGCGGATGAGCGTGGGGATCACCGACGCGTCCGCCACGCGCAGGCCCTCGACGCCGCGGACCCGGAGGTCGGGGTCGACCACCGAGGCGGCGTCCGAGCCCATGCGGGCCGTGCCGACCGGGTGGTAGAGGGTGTGCGAGTAGCGGCGCAGCGAGAGCTCCGCGCGCTCGATCGGGGTCATCGTCTCGCCGCCCTCGGGCTGCACCCAGCCGCCGGTCGTGACTGCGCGCAGCGCGGCGGTCGCGACCAGTCGCTCGCACTCGGCGAGCCCTGCCAGCATCGTCGCCCGGTCGATGCCGTCCGGGTCGCTGAGGTAGCGCGGGTCGATCACCGGCTTGTCGGTCGGGTCGGCCGAGCGCAGGCGGACCGTGCCGCGACTGCGCGGGCGCAGCAGGATCGCGCCGACGGTCAGGCCTTCCGCCGGCAGCGGCACGAGCCCCTCGCCGACATAGGGCGCCGAGGCGAAGATGATCTCGATGTCGGGGAGCTGATCGGCCATGCCGGTGCGGTCGGCGACCTCGGTGCGCACGAACCCGTACGCCTCTGCGACGTTGGAGGTCAGCATCCCGCGCCGCGTCACGAGGTAGCGGGCCAGCTCGGCGGGCTTCTCTGCGCCGAACAGGGTGCCCTCGTGTGCGGCGGGTGCGAGCCCGGCGACCAGGTGGTCCTGCAGGTTGCTGCCGACGTCGGGGCTGTCCACGATGAGCGGGATGCCGTGCTCGGCGAGCTGCGCGGCCGGGCCGATGCCGGACAGCATGAGCACCTGGGGGGTGTTCACGGCACCGCCGGCGAGGATCACCTCGCGCCGGGCCGAGGCCTGCCGGGTGACGCCGCCGATCTGGACGTAGACGCCCGTCGCCCTCGGCAGTCCGCTCGGGGTGGAAGGCGCGAACGTCACGCGGCGCACGAGAGCCCCGGTCACGACGCGCAGGTTCTTGCGACGGCGCGCGGGTCGCAGGTAGGCGTCCGCCGTCGAGGCGCGCGCACCCCGGCGCTGGGAGACCATGGTCTGCGAGAAGCCCTGGCGCTCAGGCAGGTTCGGTGCCGTCACGGGGTGACCCGACTCGACCGCCGCGGCCAGGAACGCGGCGGTGTGCGATCGCGGGTCGCGCTGATGCTGGATGTGCTGCGGTCCGCCGCTGCCCTGCGTCGGGTCGGCCGGGTCCTCGGTGTCCTCCACGCGCCGGAAGTACGGCACCAGCGCCTTCCACGACCAGCGCTCGCCCGCGGCATCCGCCCAGTCGTCGTAGTCGGCCGCGAAGCCGCGGATCCACATCATCGCGTTCAGCGACGAGGATCCGCCCAGCGTCTTGCCGCGCGGCCAGTAGATCGTGCGGTCTTCGAGCTCCGGCTGCGGGACGGTGTCGTAGTTCCAGTCGTACGCGCCGCGGAAGAGCTTCGAGAAGGCGGCCGGCACGTGCAGTTCCAGCGCCCTGTCGGGCGAACCCGCCTCGAGCAGCAGCACGGTCACCGCAGGGTCCTCGCTCAGCCGGGCGGCCACGGCGGCGCCGGCCGATCCTGCGCCGACGACGATGTAGTCCGCGGTCAGATCCTGTCGGCTCACGCGCGGAACGCCTGCACCAGAGTCGCGGCCAGACGACCCAGGTTGCCGTCCATCCGGTAACGCGTGAAGCCCTCGCTCACGCTGGCGCCCGTGCGGGAGTCGACGAACCACGGAGGCTTGGGCAGCACCGATCCCTTCGCGAGGCTGCGCGTGCGGATGATGCGCGGAATCGAGCGCGGGAAAGGCCGGAACGGTCCGCGGGTGACGGATCGCTCGATGCCCTGCAGCAGCAGCGCGTTGTGCACGACGCCCATGCCGCTCACGACGTTCTCGAGCGTGCCTCCCGGGTAGCCGCCCCACGTGAGGGTCGGCGTGAGGAAGGCGAAGGCCGTCCACGAGTTGATCGAGATCGCGCCGTAGCGCAGGCGGACGATCGCGTTCTCGAAGCCCTCACCGAGCATGGCCTGGGTGGCCGGATCGATCAGGACGTTCGCGCCGAGCGTGCCCACCAGACGCTCATTCGCGTGCGTGACGGCCGCATCCAGGAACTCCTGCCCGTTCCCCGGGATCTGCACGACCCCGAGTACGGGCGCGAAGTACTCGGTCGTCTCGAGATCGGTCGCATCTTCTCCCGGGCCGATCTCGACGAGCAGGCGGGTGCCGTCGCCGACGCGCGTCGCGCCCGGATAGCTGGATGCCGCCGCCTCGAGCTTCTCATCGCTGCGCGGGTACCAGACGGTTCGTGCGGGGGCCGCGCCGAACGCGCGACGCAGCTCCGCCAGGAATGCCGCCCGCTGCGGCCACTCTGCGCTCAGCAGCACGACCTGGCCGGCGATGCAGTTGTGGCCGCTGTTCTGCAGCCGCATGGTGACGATGTGCTCGGCCTGGTAGCGCAGGTCGGCCGTGGTCCACTCGCCGGGAACCACGATGATCGGTGAGACACCGCCGAGCTCGGCCGTGATCGGCTTCTCCAGCTGCGGTCGACCCTCGCGTCGCCGCAGGGCCGCGTCCGGTCCGGTTCCCCACACGATCGCGTCGAACGTGGGCGCGGCGCCGGTGATGTGCACGTGGGCGACGTCGCGATGGGCCGTCAAGTACGCGCCGACCTCACCGCCGCCCCGGACGATGCGCAGCAGCCCGGCCTCGATCAGCGGTGCGAGCGCCCGCTCGTACACCGGCACCAGGGTGTCCTGGGTCGGATTGACCTTGAGGATCACCACGCGGTTGTGCGCGAGCAGCTCGTACAGGACGTCCAGCACCGGGATGGAGGTCACGTTGCCGGCGCCCAGGACGAGACCTATGCCGCCGCTGTGCGAGGGGTGCCGCTGTCCCAGCCCCGCCTGCGCGCGAGCCTGCTTCTCGGTGACACCGGGCTCGAACCACACTTCACCCGAGTAGCCCGACAGCAGAAGGCCGTCCATCGCCGAAAGCGGGAACGTATGCGCGCGCAGCCGGCCGCCGGGTCCGGCATCCAGCGTCACTCCGTCGAGAGGGCTGAGCCCCTTCGACAGCGCCGCGAGGCTGCGACGGTAGGCCTCCAGCGCGACCAGCGTGGCGTACGGCCCCCCGAGCCACTCCTCACCGCGCAGCGGATGCCCGGGCCCGAGCCCCTTGGACAGCGCGGCGGTCTCGGCCCACTCCTGCGCGTTCGCGGCGGTCGTGGCGTGCAGGCGCTCCAGCAGCCGCGCCCGCTGATCCAGCGTCAGGTGCGACCAGATGCGCGCCCCTGCCGCGAGCTCGGCGATCGCCGCGTCGACCCTGTCGGTCTCGACCGCATCGAGGTCTGACCGCGCGGATGCGCCTTGGGGGTCCGCCGAGTTCGTGACGGTCGATGACTTCGCGCTGGGCGACACGGCGCTCTCCTTCGGGCGGGAGGCTCCAGCATACGACCCGAAACCCAGTTCCACGTGGGGTGCGCCTGAATGTCAGCCGCGTCTCGCTCCCCGGGTCGTTCAGGCGGTTTCGGCCACCACCGCGTCGCGAACGGCGACCATGCCGGCGAGCGTCTCGGCGAAGCTGGTCGACAGGGGGGACAGACCGATGCGCAGGCCGCCCGGGTTCCGGTAATCGGGGATCACGTCCTGCCGCCACAGCCGAGCCGTGACGGCACGCATGGACGGATGCTGCAGCGTGACGTGTCCGCCGCGCTCTCGGGCATCGCGGGGCGAGGCGACGCCGACGCCCAGCGGCGCGAGCATCTCGTCGGAGAGCCGGATCGCGAACTCGGTGAGGGCGACGGACTTGCGACGGATGGCGTCGATGCCCAGGTCTTCGATCATCGCCAGCGTGTCCTGCAGGGCGAGCATGCCGACGATCGGGGGCGTGCCGGAGAGGAACCGCCGCATGCCGGCCGCCGGAGCGTACTCCGGGCCCATCGCGAAGACGTCGGCGGCGCCCATCCACCCCTGGATCGGCTGTGCGAGCAGCGCCTGATGGCGTTGCGCGACATAGGCGAACGCGGGGGAGCCCGGGCCACCGTTGAGGTATTTGTACGTGCAGCCCACCGCGAGGTCGAAGCCCCAGACGTCGGCCTGGATCGCCACTGATCCTGCGGAATGGCAGAGGTCCCAGAGCACGAGCGCTCCCGCGTCGTGCGTGATCTCGGTGAGGGTCTCGGCATCGGCGAGGTAGCCGGATCGGTACGCGATCTGACTGAGCACCACGACGGCCGTCTCGGGGCCGACCGCCGCGCGCAGCGCCTCGGCGGTCACGCCCGAGGACCTGTCGACCTCGATCCAGCGGACGCGACCTCCTCGTTCGGCGGCGATGCCCTCGACCAGATAGCGGTCGGTGGGGAAATTGTCGGTGTCGACCACGATCTCCACGCGCGCGGGGTCCGCGGCGCGCTGGGCGTCGAAGGCCGCGCGGATGAGCTTGTAGAGCAGCACCGTGGCGGAATCCCCGATCACCGTCTGCCCGGGCGCAGCGCCGATCACCGAACGTCCGAGGACATCGCCGATCTCGAAGGGAAGCTGCATCCACGACTCGTCCCAGCCGCGGATCAGCCGCCCGCCCCACTGCTCGTGCACGAACGCCCGAAGGCGCTCCGCGCTGCGGCGCAGGGGCCGGCCGAGCGAATTGCCGTCGAAGTAGACCAGCGACGACTCGGACCCGATGAACTGCGCACGCAGCCCGCCGAGCGGATCGGCGGCGTCGAGGGCGGCAGCCTCGTCGGCGAGCCGGTCGGATGCGGCGCGTGCAGCGCCCGCGTCAACGGTGGTCATCGTGGATCAGCTCCTCAGTGGGGACGACCGTCGCGCCCGCGAGCCACGCGGGGACGGCGTCGAGGTGGTCGGGCGGGGGGCCCGGGACGAAGGTCGTCACCCCGTGCGCGGACTCTGCGACAGGCCAGGGATCGGTCAGGGCCGCGATCAGCGCCGGTCCGCGTACGCCTGCCGTATCGAGAGCGGTCAGCTCATCGCGCTGGATGCCGTCCGGGCGCTCGCCGTTGCCGAGATCCGTGCCGTAGAGCACGCGCCCGCCGATACCGGCGAACGTCGCCAGGTTGATCGCCGCTCGTTCGGCATCGGCGCCTTCATGGATCGCGAGGGTCGAGATCCACCACTGACCCAGGGCGTGCGCCCGTGCGATCGACGCTC
This sequence comes from uncultured Microbacterium sp., assembly GCF_963524805.1. Classification (GTDB taxonomy): domain Bacteria; phylum Actinomycetota; class Actinomycetes; order Actinomycetales; family Microbacteriaceae; genus Microbacterium. Next base: position 10,549 of record NZ_CAURGG010000014.1, read on the forward strand.
CATCCAGCCATTCGCTGAACGGCGCGTGTGCGAGGGCGTCGACGCCCGCATCGAGAGCGAGGCTCATCATTCCAGGTCCTTCCACGTGGGCGACCACCGGCAGGCCGCGCGCGTGCGCCGCGGACGCGATCGCCCTCAGGGTGTCGAGTTCAAAGACCGGTCCCGCGGTCCGATTGAGTGCGACCTTGATGACGGAGACCCCGCACGCCGCCTGCTCGTCGACCGCCGTGCCCGCCCCACCGCTGACGCCGGGGTGCGTCGAAGGATCGGTGACATGGTGCACCACCGCATCGGGCGCCCAGCCGCGTCCGGTCGGATAGCCGCCCGGAGCGGTGAGGAAGGCGCCGGCGTACGCCGTACGGGGAAAGCTGTGAGAGGGCCGGCGGGCGAGCGCGACCGGGTCGCCGCCGAGGTCGACGACGGCCGCGATGCCGTGGAGGGCCAGCTGCCGTTCATCGATCAGATGCAGGTGCACGTGGTGGTCGTGCAGCGGCGGCAGGGCGATCCCGGACTTGCCGCTCAAGGCGCGGCGGCACGGCCGGGCATCAGGGCCGAGCAGCTCGAGCAGCAGCTGGGGGTCGTGGTGCGGCATCCGTCATCGTCCGATCTCGGTTCTGACCGCGCGCTTCGATACGGGCCTGGCGGCCCTCCCCAGCGACCGGCGGCGGCACAGGTTCATTGCCCGATCTCGGTTCTGACCGCGAACAGCTCGGGAAAGAACGTCAGCTCGAGCGCCTTCTGCAGGAACGGCACGCCGCTGGATCCACCGGTGCCCTTCTTGAACCCGATGATGCGGTCGACGGTCTTGAGGTGCCGGAACCGCCACAGCTGGAAGTTGTCCTCGAGGTCGACGAGCTCCTCGCACGTCTCGTACGCGGCCCAGTGCGCCTGCGGATCGGCGTAGATCGAGGCGAAGATCGGGACGAGCTCCGGCGTGAACGTCCACGCCGTCGTGACGTCGCGCTCGAGCACGGCGGCGGGAATGGGGTAGCCCAGGCGCGCCAGCAGCCGCAGGAACTCGTCGTACAGGCTGGGCGCCTCCAGCGTCTCGCGCACCAGCTTCTCGGCGACCGGGTCGGTGGCGAACACCCGGAGCATCCCGGCGTTCTTGTTGCCGAGGGTGAATTCGACGGCGCGATACTGCGCCGACTGGAAGCCGCTCGCATTGCCCAGCACCCCGCGGAACTGGGCGTACTCGGCCGGGGTCAGGGTCGCCAGCACCGACCACTGCTCGGTGAGCGTGCGCTGGATGTGCTTGACGCGCGCGATGCACTTGAGGGCCGGAGCCAGGCGGTCCTCACGCAGAAAGACGCACGCGGCCGACAACTCGTGCAGGACGAGCTTGAGCCAGAGCTCGGTCGTCTGATGCTGGATGATGAACAGCAGCTCGTCGTGGTGCTCGGGATCGCTGAGCGGATGCTGCGCAGCCAGGAGCGTGTCGAGTTCGAGGTACCCGCCGTAGCTCATGCGGTCGGTGAAGTCCGTCACGACCGATCCTTCGATCGCGCGGGTGTTGCCCTGCACGCCTTCGCTCACGCTGCGCCTTCGCTCACGCGCTTCAGCCTAGTGAGCGGTGCCGGACTAGATGAGGGAGAGCTCGCGCAGCTTCGACTCGACGTCGGCGTTGGAGGGCTCGACGTGGTGCGAGGAGTCGGGGTACACCACGACCGGGATGTTGGTGCGTCCGGAGATCTCGCGCGCGACATCGGCCGCCGCCGGGTCCTCCACGAGGTCGACGTAGTCGTAGGTGAGGCCCAGCGAATCGAGCTGCCTCTTGGTGCGGATGCAGTCGCGGCACCAGTCGGCGCCGAACACCGTGATCGTGGAGGGGGAAGTCATCCCTCCATTCTCCCGGATGCCGCCTGAACGAGCGCCGGATGCCGGGCATCGGGTCGCATGCGACGATAGAGGCGCCATGCAGCTGTCGATCATCGTCCCGACGTACAACGAGGCTCCCAATGTCGGGGAGCTCGTTCGCCGTGTCGCGGACGAGACGCGCGGGATCGACGCGGAGATCATCTTCGTGGACGACAGCACCGACACCACGCCGGACGTCGTGCTCGAGGTTGCGGCGTCCGCCTCCGTACCGGTCCGGCTGATCCACCGCGAGCGGCGCACCGGCGGTCTGGGCGGGGCGGTCCTGGAAGGACTCGCTGCCGCTGCCGCGGACGCCTGCCTGGTCATGGACGGCGACCTCCAGCATCCACCCGAGAAGATCCGCGAGCTGTACGACCGGTTCGCCCGCGGCGATGTGGACGTCGTCATCGCCTCGCGGTACGCCGGTGACGGCACCTCGGCCGGCCTCGCAGACCGCACACGGGTGCTCGTCTCGAAGGTGTCGACGGCCCTTACGCGGGCGATGTTCCCCATCAAGCTCAAGGACGTCTCCGATCCGATGACGGGCTTCTTCCTCATCGACCGGCGGGTGGTGGATGCCGCGACCCTGCGTCCGCGGGGCTTCAAGATCCTGCTCGAGATCCTCGCGCGGCGGAACCTGCGCATCGCTGAGGTGTCCTTCGACTTCGGCGGCCGCCATGCGGGCGAGTCCAAGGCGTCGATGCGCCAGGGCCTGCACTTCCTGACTCAGCTGACGGCGCTGCGGTTCGGCAAGATGTCGCTGTTCGCCGTGATCGGCGGGCTCGGGGCGCTGGCCAACATCGCGATCGTGTGGGGCCTGACGCACGTCGGCGTGAACTACATCGTGGCGGCGATCATCGCGTCCGAGGTGACGATCATCGGCAACTTCCTGCTGCAGGAGCGCTTCGTCTTCCACGACATGCGAGGACAGGCCTCGGGAGTCGGGTCACGGTTCGCCAAGTCGTTCACCTTCAACAACGCCGAGCTGCTCATCCGCATCCCGATCGTCGCCCTCATGGTGAGCGGCGGCCACATCTCCGCGGTCATCGCCACCGCCATCACGCTGATCGTCGCCTTCGTCGTGCGGTTCGTGTTCCACTCGCTCGTGGTCTACGCCCCCCGCAAGCCCGGGGCGCAGGTCAGCCGGACGCGACAGCTCGTCGACGAGCTCGACGCGCAGGCGATGTCGCCCGGAGAGCTTTAGCCGGACACGGGTCTCAGCCGATCAGGCCGATGATGTCGTTGACGTTCATGCCGTAGTTCACGCGCACGACGGGCAGGGCGAGCTTGTCCGTGCCGATCGACACGTACCCCGGCTCGATCGTGCGGCCCATCTCGAAGCCCGCCTCGGCGACGCCCTGCTTGGTGGTGTCGTTGTAGTGGCCGAAGGGGTAGGCGACGACCTCTTTGACGCCCAGCACGGCGGCGGACTGCTCGAGGTCAGCGGCGATCTCTTCCGCGCTGGCGTTGACCATCATCCCCTGGCCGTTGGCTCCCGCCTGGTGCATGGCGTGTGTGTGGGAGCGCCGCAGCACGTAGGCGTTGGGCGCGGGATCCTGTCGGTCGCGAGTGATCATGAACGACGTCGTCAGCAGCTTGTACTTGTCCACCACCGGTGCCGCCAGGTCGAACCACGTCTGATCGGCATCGTCGTCGGTGATGATCACCGAGTGGTTCGGCAGCCAGAGCCGGCCGTCGATGAAGGCGCTCAGTTCGTCCCAGGTCGGCAGGTAGAACCCGCCGGTTGCGATGTGGTTCATGTGCGCGTCGAAGTCGCCGATGTAGGCGTAGTTTCCGCGCAGCCATCCGTCTTCGCCTTCGGGCCGCGTCGTGAACTGGTGGTACATCATGATCGGGATGCGGGCGTTCTCGGCCACGTTCTCGTCGGGTGTCTTCCACGACCCGTAGAGCGTGATCTGCCGATCGGTGCACGCGACCAGCTCGGACCCGTTGATACGGCTCGGGATGGCGAAGGCGGCGGCATCCGCGGGTGTCGCGTACCAGCCGGCGAACACCCGTCCGTCGCTCTGCGGTATAGGTAGACCTGTGTACAGCGCTCCCTGCGTCTGCAGCATCGGCTCGTCGGCCACGCCGTCGGCGGTGAAGCTCACGGCGCACGCGTCGGGGTCCTCCGTCGTCTCGAGCAGCTGCTGAGCGGCGCTGAGCGGAGTCGGCTCCGCTGTCGGCGTGTCATCGGTGCTCGCCGCCGGGGAGGGCGCGGCGACGGCACCCGAACCACCGCGCGTGGCGGCGATCACCCACACGGTGGTCACGACGACCGCCACGAGGACGAGCGCCGACAGGAAGGCGGCGAAGCGTCGCCGCCGCCGCACGCGCGCGGAGACGCGAGGCGTGCGAGCGCCGTTGCGTGTCGAATCGGTCACGGTGCGAAATCCTCAAGAGTCCAGTGGCGCTCACCGGCCTGTGATGCGCGCCCGCCGCCATCGTACGACCGGTTGCCGCACAAGCCCTGGATGCGAGAGGCGGGATCGGTACGCTGAGCCTCATGACAATGCTCGTGCTCACCGTGGTCGGCGCCGACCGCGCGGGTCTGGTCGCCGCGGTGGCGGATGTGGTCGACGCGCACGGCGGCAACTGGGAGAACAGCCAGCTCGCCGAGCTGTCGGGTGCCTTCGCCGGCATCATCGAGGTCTCCGTGCCGCCCGAGCGACTCGAAGAGCTGCGGGAAGCGCTCGCGGGCCTGGACGGAATGCTGACCGTGACGGCGCACGCGAGCGATACGACTCGGGATGCCGCCGACCCGCGCCTGTTCGCCTTCCGCGTGCTCGGCAACGATCATCCGGGCATCGTCCGCGAGATCTCCTCGGCGCTGAACGCGCAGAGCCTCAGCATCGAGCGGATGTCGAGCGAGACGTACGATGCGGCGATGGCCGGAGGTCGGCTGTTCGAGGCCCTCATCGCCGTCCGGGTTCCGGCATCCGTCGACGTCGATGACATCCAGCGCGCGCTCGAGGAGCTGGCCGCAGAGATCCAGGTGGACGTGACGCTCGAGCCGTGAGCCGCTACGCGCCCGGACCTGTCTGAGGCAGGCCGGCCGCGGGCAGGATGACGCGGTCGATGTTGCCGATCATGAACTCCCGGTCCACGGGCTTTCGCAGCATGAGCGTGCGATAGGCGACCATCGCCGGTCCGACGAGGCAGAGCCGCTCGATGTCCACGTCCGGGGAGATCTCCCCCCGGTCGATCGCACGCTGGAAGATGATGCGGTTGGCGGTCGCGCGCGGCTCGACGAAGGCCTCGTGCGCCGCGGCGGCCAGTTCCGGATCCCGCGCGATCATCGAGACGATGCCCGCCATGACCTTGAGCTTGCGCTCGCTCTCGCGAATCGTAGGTGTCTTCACCAGTGCGAGGAGGTCGCCGCGCAGGCTTCCGGTGTCGGGTGGCGCCGCGAGGTCGACCCCGCTGACTTTCATGCAGGCGATCGCGTCGAGCACCAGATCGGCCTTCGAAGCCCAGCGGCGGTACACCGTCGCCTTGCCCGCCTTCGCGCGGGCGGCGACCATGTCGACGGTCATGCCGTCATACCCTTCTTCGGCCAGCACATCCAGCGCCGCCTCGAGGATCTCGGGGTCGCGGGTGTGGTCGCGCTTGCGGCCCAGTCGAGGCTTGGGCGCGTCGAGGTCGATCTGCGTCATCGCGGCGACTCCTCTCATCCGACCCGATATTACCGGCAGGTAAATTCCTGTACCGCGGAGATCCGGAACTCAATAGTACCGTATAGAGTGAGCGTCATGTCCTCTCCCTCTCCCACGCCTACCCCGACGAACCGGGGTCACTGGATGACGCTCGCCGTCGTCGGCCTCGCCCAGCTCATGGTGGTCCTCGACGCGACAGTCGTGAACATCGCCCTGCCCTCGGCGCAGGCCGACCTCGGATTCACCGACGGCCAGCGCCAGTGGATCATCACCGCCTACTCGCTCGCCTTCGGCAGCCTGCTGCTGCTGGGAGGACGCCTCTCCGATCTCTGGGGACGCAAGCGCACCTTCATCGTCGGTCTCATCGGATTCGCGATCGCCTCCGCCCTGGGCGGCGCGGCGGGAACCTTCGAGCTCCTCGTGGGCGCGCGGGCGCTGCAGGGCGCCTTCGGCGCGCTCCTGGCCCCCACGGCGCTCGCCGTCCTGACGACGACTTTCACGATCCCGAAGGAGCGCGCACGCGCATTCGGGGTCTTCGGCGCGATCGCCGGTGCCGGAGGCGCGATCGGCCTGCTCCTGGGCGGCATCCTGACCGAGGCGCTCAACTGGCGCTGGAACCTCTACATCAACGTGTTCATCGCCGCCGTCGCGCTGGTCGGAGCGCTGCTGTACATCCCGTTCATGGCGCGCACGGGTCCGCGGCCCAAGCTCGACATCCCCGGCACGATCCTCGTCTCAGCCGGGCTGTTCGGCCTGGTCTTCGGCTTCTCGAACGCCGAGACCGACGGGTGGGACTCGCCGTTGACGTGGGGGATGCTGCTGGGCGCCCTCGTGCTGCTGGTCGCATTCGTGCTGTGGCAGCTGCGCGCCGCCCACCCGCTGCTGCCGCTGTCGATCGTGATGGATCGCAACCGCGGGGCGGCGTACCTGTCGGTGATGATCGCCGGTGCAGGCATGTTCGGCATCTTCCTGTTCGTCACGTACTACCTGCAGCTGACGCTCGGCTACTCGCCGATCCAGACGGGCCTCGCCTTCCTTCCCATGATCGCGATGCTGATCCTGGCGGCACAGCTGGGCACGAACATCTTCGTGCCCCGGTTCGGACCGAAGGTGCTCGTGCCCATCGGCATGGTGCTGGGCGCGACCGGCATGGTGTGGCTCACCTTCATGAACGAGTCGAGCGTCTACGTCGCAAACGTCATGCCGCCGCTCATGCTCATCGGCTTCGCGATGGGGACGATCATGCCGGCGTCGATGCAGACCGCGACGCTGGGTGTGGATCGGCACTTCGCGGGTGTGGCCTCCGCCACCGTGAACACGAGCCAGCAGGTCGGCGGCTCGATCGGAACCGCGCTGCTGAACACCCTGGCGGCGACCGCGACCGCCGACTTCCTCGTGGCCAACGCGCCGGTCACCGCAGAGGTCGGCGTGCAGGCGGCGCTGGCCGGCTACGCCACCGCGTACTGGTGGGGCGCGGCGTTCTTCGCCACCGGTGCAGTGGTCTCGGCGCTGCTGTTCCGTCGGCGCGGCGACGGCCTGTCGCTGGCGCACACGCCGGTCGCGGCATCCACGGCCGAGCCGGTCATCGCGCACTGATCGCACACCGACCGCGAGACTGCATGCGGTGGTCGAGACTGCGGGTAAACCCTGCAGGCTCGACGGCCGCATGCAGTCTCGCGGTCGGGCGGCCGGAGACCGGGACATGAGGAAACCGTTCCGTGTCGGGATTCTCAGGTCGGGCTCGCGCCATCCTCTTGCCAGCGAACCGGTTCGATGATTTAATGCTGTCGAACCGGTTCGACACATCATTGAACCACGATAAGCCGTCAGTTCGTACCCCGGAACGGCTCGATCAATGGAGATGAAGCACATGAAGATATCTACGCCTCGGCGGCCGATGTGGCGCGCCGGCACTCGGGAAGGTGAGCGGTATTCCGCCCTGGGACTCCGGGCTCGTGGTCGACGCGCCATGGCCGCGCTGACGGCAACGAGCATCGTTGCGGCCGGCGGCCTCTTTGCCATGGTTGCTCCTGCCGATGCAGCCCCAGGTGCGGGCGCAACGCTCGTGGTTCAGGCCGATCAGCCGTTCCGTCCTGTCACTCATATGGCCAGCGGTTCTTTGTACGGGTTGGCCAGCCCGGGCGTGCCGTCGTTGGACAAGATCCTTCCGATCAAGCCGCACACTTTCGTGCAGAAGCCGGAAGGTGGCACGCAGCAGCCCACGGGCGATGCCCTTTCTGTCGCTGACGACGCGAAAGCAGCCGGCGCTGACGTGGTGATCCGGCTCGTGGACTACCTCCCCGGCTGGCCATACCGCTACAACAAGGCCGCGTGGCTTCCCGCCGTAGAGAAGATGGTCAACGACACGAAGGCCTCCGGCAAGACCAACATCGTCGCGTATGCCATCTGGAACGAGGGCGACATCACCTGGCAGACGGCTAACGGGTCGTTCTTCGATATGTGGACCGACACGTATCGGCTGATTCGCACTCTCGACCCTGCCATGCCCATCCAGGGTCCGGCCTATTCGGACAACATCTCGAGCATGCGCGCGTTCTACGAGCACGCGAAGGCAACGAACACGTTGCCGGACGTTCTCGAATGGCACGAGCTGATCCGATCGTCCAAGATCAAGGGCGATGTGGAGAACGTCCGCAAGATCCTGTCCGACCTGAACCTCCCCGAGCCCCCGATCGACATCACCGAGTACGCCGCGCCCGCTGAGGTGGGCTTGTCAGGTCCGCTCGTCGGCTACATCGCCAAGCTCGAACGATACGGGATCACCCGCGCGGAGCTTCCCTTCTGGAACCAGTCCGGCGCACTCGGCGACCTGCTCACCGGTCGCAACGGCGACCCGAACGGCGCGTACTGGCTCTACACCTGGTACGCGCAGATGAGCGGTCAGATGGTGACCACGACGCCGCCTTCCAACGAAAGCCCGCTCGATGGAGCCGCATCCGTCAGCGATGCAGGTGACGAAGTGCGCATCATCACCGGCGGGAACACAGGACCGACTTCGGTCAAGATCAACGGGCTCGACAAGCTGTCGCTGGGCGCGAAGGTCAACGTGCAGCTCGACTTCACGGCCTCGTACGGCCGGACGGTCAAGACGGATGGGCCGATCAACATCTCCAACACCACATATGACGTGGCCGCGGACGGTTCCATCACGGTCCCGATCGTCATGAACCCGACGTACGGCTATCAGGTGGTGGTCACGCCCGCCGGCGACCCCGATGATCTCGCGGGAACATACTCGCTGACGAACGCCAATTCCGGGCTTCAGCTGGCGACGCTGGGCGGCGCGACCGACCAGGGAACACCGGTGGTCCAGGCAGACCCTGCGGTGACGACTGGTCAGGTCTGGAAGGCCGTGCCTGCAGGTCTCGGCCTGTACAAGATCGTGCACACCCCCAGCGGTCGTGTGCTCGCGATCCAGGGCGCCGCGACGTCGAATGGTGCTGCAGCCGTGATCGTGGATGACACGAACGCGGAAGAACAGCTCTGGCAGCTTGTCCCGGACGGCAAGGGCAGCGTTCGCCTGGCCAACTACTCGACCGGAAAGACGCTGGGAGTACTGAATCTGAGCAAGAGCGATGGAGCGGCGGTCATTCAGTGGACCGACGGATCCCCGACGTCGAACTGCCTGGTGAACGGCACACGCCAGCCCGGCAAGATCGGCACGGCCCTGGACTTCTGCAAGACCACGTCGTACGGGTCGCTTCCCAGCGGAATCGTCAGCAGCCTGAACGGCGACTGGTCGATCTCCACCTGGATCAAGCCGGCCGCACTGGCGAACTATTCGCGAGTGTTCGATTTCGGTACCGGTCAGAACGTCAACATGTTCCTCACGCTCAATGCCGGTGGCGCCGGACCACGGTTCGCCATCACAAACAGCGGCGCGGGGGCTGAGCAGCGACTCACGTACGGCGGGCAGAACTTCCCGCTGAACCAGTGGTCGAACGTCGTCATCACCGTTTCGGGCAACCAGGGCACGATGTATCTCAACGGAACCGTTGTCGCAACGAACAACAACATGACGGTGAAGCCGTCGGCTCTGGGAAACACCACCCGCAACTACCTGGGCAAGTCCCAGTACAACGACCCGGCATACGACGGCGCGATCGATGATTTCGCCATCTACAACCGGGCGCTGTCGGCGAGTGATGTCGCCGCACTTGCGGGAGGTCAGGCCGCTGCGGGCAATGTCGCGCAGTACAAGTTCGACGAGGCTGCGGGCGGCTCGACGCTCCAGGACTCCTCCGGCAACGCCCGCAACGGATCGATCGTGCTCGGCACGGGTGGCGGAACCACCACCACCACGGCCACGGACGCCCAGACGGCGGACCGCTTCTGGAAGCTGACCCGTGTTGACATCACAGCGCCAGTCGTGAACGTGTCCTGTCCTGCGGACCCCATTGTGCTCGGCGCCTCGGCGGCCGCGACGTGGACCGCGAGCGACGAGGAACACGGTTCGGGTCTCGCTACTCCTGCGGAGGGCTCCATCGCGCTGGATACGACGACTGTCGGCGCCAAAACGGTCACGGCGGCAGCCGGTACAGCCAACGACGTCGCCGGCAACGCCTCGGCAGAGGTGAGCTGCAACTACTCGGTCGTCTACAACTGGACTGGCTTCGCCGACCCGGTTGACGGGGGAGATGTGGTCAATTCGGTCAAGGGCGGCAGTGCAGTCCCGATCAAGTTCTCGCTTGCCGGGGATCAGGGTCTGAACGTGTTCGCTGCCGGGTCACCGACTGTCCAGTTCGGTTCCTGCTCGGATTCGGCCACCGTCGACGAGATCGAGCAGACGGCGGCTGCGGGCGCCAGCGGCCTGAAGTATGACGCCGCCACGGACCAGTACACGTACGTCTGGAAGACCGACAAGGCGTGGGCTGGAAAGTGCGCCACCTTCTCGCTGCAGCTCAGCGATGGGACAACGCACACCGCCCTGTTCTCCTTCAAGAAGTAACGAGGAGGGCGGCCGACAGGCGGTGTGCGACCCCGAGTCGCACACCGCCTGCCCCCATCGTCGGATGCCGGGTCACGCGTGAAGCGGAGACCCGGCATCCGTCATTTCTCGTTGGCGCTGAGTCGCCGATCACTTGCACGTCACTTCCGCGGCGCCGCCAAGCTTCCGCGATCGTGAATGACGGGAGTGATCAGCTCGATGTGGATGGGCGAAGCCGAGTCGCCGTCTTCGATTCGTCGGACCAGGGCTTCAACGGCACGCCGCCCGAGTTCGTCGGCGGCGCTGTCGACCGCGGAGTACGGCAGGGAGAACATCCGTGCGAACTCGTCGGAGAATCGACCGATGACAGACAGATCCTCCGGACAGGTCATTCCGCGTGTCGCGAGCACATTCGGAAGGGCTGCGGACGCGGCTTCATTGTTCAAGAGCAGACCGGTCGCCGAAGGGTGCGCGTCGAGGAACCGATGCAGATCATCTCCGACCTCCGGTTGCCCAGATGCACCGTTGTAGCTGTGCAGCGTCATTCCCAGCTCGTCGGCGCGCTCGCGCGCACGGTCCGCGAGCCGCCAGACATATGCGCCACCGCGTTCGATCACGTGCAACGGCTGCGACACCAGGATCAGCTCTCGGTGCCCAAGCTGATACATCGCGTCCACCATCAGTGCACCCGCAGCGGGGAAATCGAGATCGAAGACATCGACGCTGCTGGGATCTCCGGGAAGGCCCAAGAGTGCCCCGGGCTGCCGTGCGCTACGCAGTACAGGCAGTCTCTCGTCTTTCTCTGCGACGTTGAGCAACACGAACCCGTCGACCATCCGTGAGGATGAAATCCGCTGCAGCGCGGCCCCGCCGTCCTCCTCCGAAACCAGAAGCGTGTCGTAGCCCAGTTCGCGCGCGCGGTTCGTCACTCCGAGGATGTATTGCAGCATTGCCGGTGCGAACTCATCGGGCAGGAACCGCCCCAGAAGCGCGATGACGCTCGTGCGGGAGGTGGCAAGGGCCCGCGCGCCGGCGTTGGGCGTGTAGCCCAGCTCCCGCACTGCCTCCGCCACCCGGGCGCGAACGTCGGGCGAGATCGTTCGCTTGCCGGACAGAGCGTAGGAAGCGGTGCTGCGGGATACCCCGGCCGCACTCGCCACATCACCGATGGTAACCATGTGGCGCCACCCCCCAGCGAACCGCTTCGACTCTAGTGACCGCCCGCTGTTCTCCGCAAGCTGTCCGGCAGCGCTGCTCGCTTCAGAGTTGGTCGGATTCGGGGAGCCATACTCGCATCGTCGAGGGTCCTCGGTTCGCCCATCTGAAATACGGAATCAGATCCGCCTCAAGAGGTGCGCCGGCTGAGCTCTCCATGGCACCAAAGGGCCAGTCGGTTGCGTGTGGTGGATGCACGCGGAGGCTCACAGCGGCGCCGCTGCTCGTACGCGTCGGCGCGACAGAGGTGTCGACGGTGACACGGTCCACCGTGACGCCGTCTGGCAGGTCGACATCCTCGAGAGCGAGGACAAGCGGACCACTCTCGACCGCGACCTGACCGCGCACCGCATCGATCGATGGGTGGGGCCACGTGAATCTCGGCTCAAGAGGCAGGACGAGTTCGATCACATCCCCCTGCTGGAACGCTCGAGTGATCGCGACCGATGCGCCGGAGACGGCCACTTGTTCATCGTTCAGGGTGGCGGCAGCGGTGTGCACAGCCCAGGCGGGCACCCGAAGCGTGAGCGTGATCGGAGACTCGAGATCGCTGCTGAAGGAGATGACGACCTTCTCATCGAACGGGTAGTGAGTGGACACACGCAGGCGCACCCGCTGGCCGTCGGTCAGCGTCGTGTCGAGCTCCATCGGCGTGTACTGGTGCAGTTGGATGCCGGCATCATCCGATGTGGCCACGTAGCCGGGAAGGCTTGCCAGCGTGCGGGAGACGTTGGTCGGACAGCAGGAAACCTCGAACCATGGCGCCCGCAGTGTCGCCTCCGCTCTCTCGCTCAGCCCCGATGCATTCTCCTCTTCGCCTGCGGTGCGCTGGTGCAACGTGTTGGCGTAGTAGAAGGCTCTGCCGTCTTCGCGCGGCGAGACGAAGATGCCGTTGAGCAGGGTCCGTTCGATCAGGTCTGCGTACCGCGGCTCTCCGGTGCGCAGCAGCAGTCGCCAACTCAACATCACGGAGCCGATGCTCGCGCACGTTTCGGCATACGCGCGGTCGGCCGGCAACTCATAGTCGTCGCCGAATTCCTCGTTCTGGTGGTGCGATCCCATGCCTCCCGTGATGTAGGTGCGTCGCGCGACAGTGTTGGCCCATTGGGTCTGAACGGCGGCAAGCAACTCGTCGTCGTCGTTCTCGATCGCGACGTCGACGGCGGCCGACGACAGGTACAGTGCGCGGACCGCGTGCCCTCTCAACACTGTGGCGTCACGAACGGGAAGGTCATCCAGGAAGTACTCGTGCCCTTGATAAAGGGTCGTCTGCAGCTGCTCATGGCCGCGCCGTTCCACAAGGAGCGTGGCCAGTTCGACATACCTTGCGTCGCCTGTCGCGCGCCCGAACTCGGCGAGCGCCATCTCCACCTCAGGGTGTCCGCAGACGGCCTGCCTGCCGCTCGGTCCGAATTCGCGATAGAGATGATCAGCAAGGCGCCGCGCGATGGCCGGCAGATCGTCGTCGTGTCCGGTGCGCAGCCTGGCCACGGCAGCCTGGATGAGGTGGCCGAAACAGTACAACTCGTGGCCCCACTCAAGATCGCTGTACCGCGGGCGCTGAGATTCGCGCCCGAAGCTCGTGTGAAGATAGCCGTCCGCTTCCTGCGCGGCACCAATGCGTTGCACCAGATCTCGGTAGCGGGCCTCCAGCAGGTCATCGGATCGGGTGCCCAGCTCCCACGCCATCGCCTCGAGCAGCTTGTAGACCTCAGAGTCCACGAACTCGATTCCGTCGTGCGCGCCACCTGCTACGCCTGCGGCGCGGTCGAAGTTCGTGATCCATCCGATCCTCGACATCCAGCCATAGCAGTGCTCGATGATCACATCGGCATTCAGCTGATGGAGATCACCCCACAGCCCGCCCGTCAGCCGAACCCCATCCAGACCCAGAGGACGAAGTGCGCCTCGACTCGGCAAGACCGGTGCAATCGGCTGAAAAGCTGCCGGGACGGAGGGCGATGGTGCGATGGTGTCGGTCACGACGTGTGCTTCCTCGACAGGCGGTTGTTCGGTTCGATCGAGTTGCTTGCGCCGTCGAACCGGTTCGACTACAGTATCGATTTGTCAGGTCGAACTCAACCATCGTTCGACGAGGACACAGGCAATTCAGGTGCGTTCGACTACATCTCGCCGCGCGAGCTGGCAAGAAGAGATCATTTCGAACTCGAATCGGTTCGAGGAAGAACAGGAGGATTCCGTGACGACGATCGGCGACGTCGCACAGCTCGCGGGCGTCTCCCGCAGCACCGTCTCATACGCGCTGTCCGGCAAGCGGGCGATCTCGCGGACAACCCGTGAGCGGATCGAATCGGCTATTGACGAACTCGGCTACACCCCGAACGCGGGCGCTCGCGCCCTGGCGACATCGCAGACGATGGTCATCGGTCTATTCGTCCAATTCTTTCGTGACGAATTCTCACCCGCAATGCTTCAGTACGTTCTTCCGATATCGGACGCTGCCCGCGAGTGGGGCTACGACATCCTCATGGTGACTGAGGAGGACGGCCCACAAGCACTGCAGCGCATCACCGACTCTGAGATGGTCGACGGTGTAGTCCTGCTCAACGTCGGCCACGAAGATGCCCGTGTCGCACCGTTGCGCGCCGCGCGGCAGCCGGGGGCGCTGGTCGGACTTCCGCGTGATACCGAGGGTTTGGACGTGTTCGATCTCGACTTCGGGGAAGCTGCGCGCATGCTCGTGGACCACCTCCACGGACTTGGGCACCGTGAGATCATTCTGATCTCTCCCCACCAACACGTGATTGCGCGTGGTGGGGCGTACGTGTGGCGATTCCGCGAGGCCGCACTGGAACGTGGTGCGCGGTACGGTCTGCGCATCTTCGCGTATTTCGGCGAGACGGAGCAGCCGCACATCACCTCCGCGCTGAACGCAATCCTCGACGAGCGTCCCACGGCGACCGCGCTGATCATCCACAACGACGCGATGATCGCCGGGCTTCCTCCGGTCCTGAACGCTCGGGGAGCGCAGGTGCCGGAGGACATCTCGGTCGTCGGCATCTTTTCAGAAGACTTCGGACGATTGTTCTCGCTGCCGTACACGGCAATCGAGACATCTCCGGACAAGCTGGGTCGCGCTGCGGTCCAGACACTTGTGCAGCGGATGAGGGATCACGACAGCGCCGACGCGCCGGTGGTTCGGTTCATTGCACCTGAGTTGACGGATCGAGGCAGCACCCGCTGATCGGTCACCGCGAACCGACAGATCCCACGTAATCCGTCGAACCGGTTCGAAAATTCAATATGCGTTACCAGCACAGTCGAGCAGGACACGTACCACCTTCAGAGAGGAACACAGTGGACACCACCCGTAAGGCCCGCACCATCGGTGCGGTCATCATCGCTGTCGGCGTCAGCGCAGCAGCACTGACCGGATGCTCATCGTCGGGAAGCGCAGGGACGCCTTCCGCCGATTCGACCGAATACACGCTCTGGGATCCGTATCCCGATCGCGATGCGTCGTCGACGTGGGCGAAAGCCATCGACGCCTGCGCATCCGAGATCGGCATCACGATCAAGCGCAACGCCGGCAACACCGGAGACACCGTCAAGGACCTCACCACGGCCGCCGGAAACCTTCCCGACATCGCCATGGTGGACAACCCGAAGGTCTCCACGCTCGCCGACGCCGGGCTGCTCACCACCACCGAGGACAACGGGTTCGACGTGTCGAACATCGAGGAGAACATCCTCAGTGCCGGCGAGATCGACGGCAAGTACTACGGAGTGCCGGTCGGGGCGAACACCCTGGGCCTGTACTACAACCCGACCATCCTCGAGGCCGCAGGCGTCGACATCGCGGCCGTGACGGACGCCGCCTCGCTGACTGCCGCCCTGGAAAAGGTCGTCGCCGCAGGCAAGAAGGGGATCACGTTCTCGGCGGTCGGCACCGAGGAAGGCACCTTCCAGTTCCTGCCGTGGTTCTGGGGCGCGGGGGCAGACCTGACGGCGCTCGACTCGGCCGAGGCCGAGCAGGCGCTCGCGCTCTGGACTGACTGGGTGAACAAGGGACTTGCGCCCAACTCAGTGCTCTCCAACACTCAGGGGACCAGCTGGGACGAATTCATGACCGGCGAGTACGCCTTCGCCGAGAACGGATCGTGGTTCAAGTCCGCCGCGGACGAGGCCGGGTACATGTCGATCCAAGTACCCGGGTTCAACGGTGGCGTCGCGCCCGCTCCGACCGGTGGCGAATTCATCACGATCCCGATCCAGAAGGACACCGCTCGATACGAGACGTCGGCCAAGATCGTGGACTGCCTGAGCACGGGAGACACCGGCGCGACCGCGCTCGGCTATGTCGCCCCGACTGCGGACGGCCAAGCAGCACAGCTGGCTGCAGATCCGACGCTGGAGTTCTGGATCAACGCCGTTGGAGATGCGAAGCCGCGCACCGCCGACAACCTCGGTGTCTCCTACGGCGTCATCTCCGAGCAGCTCTACACCGCTATCCAGAACTCCCTCAGCGGCTCGGCGACACCTGCCGACGCGCTGAAGGAAGCTCAGGCCGCTGCGGACGAGAAGCTCCAGTAAGTTCGCTCGAGCCGCAAGTCCGTTCGCACAGGTCCTCGAAGGAGAAGTCAGATGTCCACACCACCGTCCGCGGCGGAGACACCTGTGCTCGTGATCGCAGGGGAGGCTGCATCCCTGATGGATGCCGCCTCCTCTGCCCCGCGACGCCCTCAGAAGTCCCGGGAAGTACGGACTCGCCCTTCACGGCGGAGGCTGCGCAACCAGTTGACAGCCTGGGCATTCATCGCACCGGTAGCGGCGTACATGATCGTCTTCTACGCGTTCCCGCTCTACCGAAATCTGGACCTGAGCTTCCGCGATTACACCCTCCGGTCATTCATCGACGGCACCGCCCCATTCGTCTGGTTCGAGAACTACGTCGACGTCATCCAGAGCTCCACCTTCGCGCCGGCGCTCATCAACACCGCGATCTTCACCATCGTCTCCATCGCATTCCAGTACTCCATCGGACTTGCGCTCGCGGTGTTCTTCTTCAAGCGGTTCCCGCTCTCCGCGACGCTTCGCGCTCTATTCCTGGTTCCCTGGCTCCTGCCTCTCCTGGTCTCGGCATCCACCTGGGCCTGGATGCTCAACAGCGAATCCGGCGTCGTCAATGCCGGACTTGCGGTCTTCGGCATCCCTCAGATCAACTGGCTGACATCGCCGCAATGGGCCATGGTTTCCGTGCTCCTGGCCAACATCTGGATCGGCATCCCCTTCAACCTCGTCATTCTGTACAGCGGCCTCCAGGGCATCCCGAACGACATCTACGAGGCCGCTTCGCTCGACGGCGCCAATGCCTGGCAGACGTTCTGGCGAGTGACCTTCCCTCTGCTTCGACCCGTCTCGGCCATCACGATCCTGCTCGGGCTCGTGTACACCCTGAAAGTCTTCGACATCATCTGGATCATGACCCGCGGCGGGCCGGGCAATGCATCGACGACGTTCGCCATCTGGTCGTACCGGCTCGGCTTCGGCGGCGGCTCACCCGAACTCAGCCCCGCCGCCGCGGTCGGCAACCTGCTGATCCTGATCGCCTTCGTCTTCGGCCTCATCTACATCCGGACCCAGCGCCGCCTGGAGAACTCATGACCTCCGTACGCCGCACCGTCAACACCGTCATCGGCGTCATTCTGACCGCGATCATGCTGTTCCCGCTCTACTGGATGATCAACGTGTCGCTCACTCAGCCGACGGAGCTGCGCAAGGACCCCCCGAATCTGTTTCCCTTCAACCCGACGTTCGATGGGTACCGGATCGTGCTCACCGAGCAGCTGCCGTACTTGGGCACCAGCCTGATCATCGGCCTCGGTACGGTGTTGCTGACGCTCGTACTGTCTGCCCCGGCGGGTTTCGCGCTGGCCAAGCTGCGCCCTCGCGGGCGCACCGCCATGGACTTCACTCTCCTGATCGCACAGATGATTCCGAGCATCATCATGGCGATGGGGTTTTACCTGATCTTCTTCAATTGGGGGATCCTCGACACCGTTCCGGGGCTCATCCTCGCCGACTCAACGCTGGCCGTGCCGTTCGCGGTACTGATCTTCACGGCGTTCATGGCCGGCATCCCGGACGAGCTGATGAACGCAGCGAAGATCGACGGCGCATCGGCATGGCGAACCTTCCGGTCCGTGATCCTGCCGGTGAGCCGCAACTCGATCGTCACCGTGTCGCTGTTCGCCTTCCTCTGGGCATGGTCGGACTTCATCTTCGCCTCCACGCTCAACCGCGGCGGCGACCTCCAGCCCATCACGATGGGGATCTACAAGTACATCGGCAACAACACCCAGGACTGGAACGCGATCATGGCAACGGCGGTCGTCGCATCCATCCCTGCAGCCGTGCTGCTCATCGTCGCCCAGCGGTACGTCGCCGCCGGAGTGACCGCGGGCGCAGTGAAGGACTGACGTGCCGTCGCTCGAATTCTCACTCGACGAAGTGCCCTTCAGCATGCGAGGCTCCTGGCTGTCGGTTTCGCGGGTCATCGGCCTTCACACTCGATCGCCTCAGGTGCACCTCGTATCGCATCAGACCGGCATGCACCCCGTTCTGGCATTCCAGCCACTCGACGCTGGTCAGCTTCTCGAGGCGGTTCCGTCAGCAAGCCCCGGACGATTGAGATGGGAAGCAGAGTCGGGTTTCGTCGAGACCGCGTTCGCCGATGTCGACACTCTCCGACTGCGCGGGGAAGGACTGGCGCTGAAGCTCGAGGATGCCTCGGCCGACCTGACCTCCTTCACGGGCAGCTTCCTCTACAGCTCGCCGCTCGACGGGTCCGCCGTCTTCACCTCATATGAGACCGGCCGCCGTTATCGCGTCACCTCCTGCCGCGGCGATTTCGCGATCGTGGGGTCGGAACTGCTCGGAGCGGGTGAGAGAAGCGTCGTGGCGGGCGAAGATGGCAGCGCGTGGGAGATCGCCATCCAGGAAGTTGTTTCGGAGCCGGGACCAGAGAAGTTCCTCGACACATTCGACAAGGTAGTAGCTGCGCGCGGGGCGGAGTTCGACGCGTTCGCCGATGCGGTGGCCCCCTCGCGCTCAGAACATCCGTCCGCCACACTCGCCGCCTACGTTGTGTGGTCCGCGGTGGTTCGTCCGCTGGGGTTTGTCACGCGCGAGACGGTGCTGATGTCGAAGCACTGGATGGACAAGGTATGGAGCTGGGACCACTGCTTCAACGCTCTCGCCCTCGCGAAATCACATCCCGAACTCGCACTTGATCAGTTTCTCGTCGTGTTCGACCATCAAGCCGAGACGGGTGCGCTGCCGGACTCGATCACCCACTCCGAGGTCCTCTACAACTTCGTGAAGCCGCCCATCCACGGGTGGATCTTCGGGCTCCTGCGCCAGCGCCTCGCGAGCCCGCTCTCGAGGGAAATCCTGGAGGAGGTCTATCACCGGCTTGCGGCCTGGTCGCGCTACTGGCTCGATCATCGCCGCGCGCCCGGGAGCGACCTGCCCTTCTATGAGCACGGCAACGACAGCGGGTGGGACAACTCCACCGTCTTCGACGAGGATCGGCTCATCGAGGCCCCCGACCTCACTGCATTTCTCATCCTCCAGCTCGATCAACTCGCATCTCTCGCTCAGGAGATCGAACCAGATGACGAAGCCGGGTGGCGCGCGGAATCGGCTGCACTGGCGACGGCACTGGCCGAACACCTCTGGGACGGCCAGACGCTGCGTGCCCGCTCGGTGCTCGGCCACCGCCAGGGGAGTACGACGAGTCTTCTGACTACGCTGCCCGTCGTTGCCGCGCACGTGCTCCCATCCAAAGCATTACCTGCGGTGGTCGCGCAGATCACCGAGCACCTGACGCCATTCGGGCTCGCAACTGAACTCGTCGACTCGCCTCGATATGAGGCAGACGGCTATTGGCGCGGTCCCATCTGGGCGCCATCCACGATGATCGTCGAAGCAGGGCTTCGAGCGGCCGGTGAAGTCGCCTTGGCAGACGAGATCAGCGACCGCTTTCGGAAGCTGTGCGAGGGCAGTGGCTTCGCGGAGAACTTCGACGCGCTGACGGGGGAGGGCCTGCGTGATCGCGCATACACCTGGACCGCGAGCGTCTACCTGTTGCTTGCCGATGCTTACTCGGATCCCGGCCGCTTGCCCACATCGCCAGTGACGTCGTCGTCGGCGGCCATTCCGGGAAGACGAGTGTCAGTAGATCGTCAGTAAGCCCAGGAGAATGGAAGGATCCCATTCGCCAACCAGGTGCACGTCCACGAGAGGTCCGCACCCGCGGACACCCGGGTAAGGGTTGGCCCTGCGTATCCGGGACCTTTCATGGATGTGAGTTCACATTTTACCGTCACCGCCATGAATTCCCGGGTCAGCCGGCCACGAGGCGGATGCCGGCCGGCAAGGCCTCAGCCAGGTTGTGGCTGGCGAAGTGGAATCAATCCAACTCGACGGGGTCGGCTGGGCCGTGTCGAGAAAGTTAGCCCCATTTGTGCCGGAAGCGACAGGCACTTTGCCGGCACGGATGCCGCAGCGCACGCCCAATCGATGCTCGAGCGACGGAGCAACCGGGAACTGTCGCTTCATGAAGGAGCAGAAGACGGTGAGTGATCGGGCATGAAGAAACCCCCTCCTGTAGAAGCCAGAAGAGGGTCTCAGTGGCTCCGACGGGCGTCGATCCCGTGACCTCACGATTTTCAGTCGTGCGCTCTACCAACTGAGCTACAGAGCCTCGCGGCATCCGAGAATGCCGCGTCCGAGACGAAAGGCCCTTCTCGAAAAAAGGGCCCGTCGCTGTGGAGCGACCCTGACGGGACTTGAACCCGCGACCTCCGCCGTGACAGGGCGGCACGCTAACCAACTGCGCTACAGGGCCATGCGTATGAAGTTGTGTGTCGGGAGTGACCCCAACGGGATTCGAACCCGTGCTACCGCCGTGAAAGGGCGGCGTCCTAGGCCACTAAACGATGGGGCCGAGTGAACCCGGAGGCTCACCGTTACCGACGCTCAAGCATACGCAATCCCCCGCTGATCCGCCAATCGAGCGCGCGCCTGTCAGCGTCCCGCGAAAGACCCGGTTGGAATAGGAGGGTGCGCGATCGCGCCGACAGGAGCAGGATGTACTCGCGGACCATTTCGTTGCGCCTGTGACTGATGTTGCTAGTGTGAGGAAAGTTGGCTTCGTGACGGGAGGATCCGTGGACTCCGAGAAGAGCCTCGACGAGTGCGGCTGTGCGCCGGCGCCCGTCGAGCGGCGTGCGATCGCGGGCCGGATGAGCCGCCGCAGCGCCCTGGGCCTGGGCCTGCTCGGTGTCGCCACCGTCGCCGCCGTCGGTGGGCCGATGCTGCCCGCCGCTTTCGCCGCGGACTACCCCTCGTGGGATGACGTTCAGGCCGCGAAGGCCAACGAGGCCGCCAAGGCGTCCGAGGTCTCGAAGATCCAGGGGCTGATCCAGAGCCTCAACCAGGAGGTCGCCCGCACGCAGGCAGAGGCGAAGATCGCCTCCGACGCGTTCTACGAAGCCCAGCAGGCTTTCTTCGCGCAGGCTCGCCGCGCCGACGAGCTGCAGGCGCAGTCCGACGAGCAGGCCGCTCTGGCCACGGAGTCCGCCAACAAGGCCGGGCGCGTCGCGGCCCAGCTCTACCGCAACGGCGGAGACGACACCTCGCTCGAGCTGTTCTTCGCCGGCGACGCCGCCTCGACGGATGACCTGCTGGCCCGTCTGGGCACGATGGACAAGCTGATCGAGCGCAACAAGGACGTCTACTCGGATGCCGTCACCGCTCGCAACGCCGCTCAGAGCCTCAGCGACCAGGCCGTCGTCGCGCGTGAGGAGCGCGACCGCCTCCAGCAGGAGGCCGAGAAGAAGATGGCGCTCGCTCAAGAGGCGGCCAACGCCGCCCAGGCCGCCCTCGACGCCCAGACGGCGAACCTCGCCACGCTCGAAGCCCAGCTCGCCGCCCTGCAGGACACCACCGCCAAGACGATCGCCGACTACCAGGCCGGCGTCGAGGCCGCGCGCATCGCGGAAGAGCAGCGCCAGGCCGCGCTGCGCGCCGAAGCCGAACGCCGTGCCGCGGAGCAGGCGGCCGCAGCGGCGGCCGCGGCTGCCGCGAAC
>NZ_CAURGG010000015.1:0-26582 GCF_963524805.1 uncultured Microbacterium sp.
GCCGGGATCGACGGTGGGCTGCGGCGCGGGATCGACGCTCGGAAGCGGAGCGGGCAAAGGCAAAGGCAAAGGCAAGGACGACTGATACCTCCCGAGCGTCAGCCGGTGCGTGCCGACGTGCTCGCCTCCTTGGGCGTCGCCGGAAGGATGCGGAACTCGGGTGCCTGCGAGACCAGCAGCCAGGCGGGCAGCACGACGATGCACATCACCGGCAGAAGGGCGATGTCGCCGGGAATCGCGACGGCGATGAACAGGGCGAGCCATCCGTCGCGGGCGACCACGAGGACGATTCCCAGCACCGCGCACGCGACGACCAGGCTCATGTTCAGCGACGGGAACAGCGTGCTGATCAGCAGCCCGAGGGCGACGCCGATGAAGGTCGCGGGAAAGATCCGGCCGCCCCGGAACAGTGCCGACGCGGCGACGAGAAGCGCGACGATCTTGATCCCGGCGATGACGGCCAGCTGACCGGCGTCGTACTGCCCGGGGTCCTTCAAGAGCTCGCCCATCTGGGTGAGGCCCTTGAACATGGTGATCGGCCCACCGATGTAGCCCAGGATGCCGAGGATCAGTCCGCCGACCGTCGTGATGATGATCGGATGCCGCAGCGCGTGGAGCGCCCGGTAGACCACGGGGAAGGCTGCCAAGGCGGCGAGCCCGATCACGGTCACGGCGCACGCGACGAGGCTCCCGATGAGGATGTCCAGAGCCTGTGGGGGACCGTACGCGGGCATGGCGAAGGCGAACGGGGGCGCTCCGAGCAGGTGCATCGTGATGGATGCCGCGCCGGCCGCCGCGACCGGAAGAAAGAGCTTGTCCCAGAGCGAGCCGCCCCCGCGCACCGCTGCCACGAGTCCGGTGAAGACCAGGGCTGCGGCGACCGGCGTGCCGAACAGCGCCCCCACCGTCGCTGCGGCCGCCAGCATCATCGACACCTGGCCGGACACCTGCGGGATGAACCGCGCGAACACCGAGACGATGATCGCCGTGTTGATCGCGATGATCGGGTTCTCCGGCCCCAGGCTGACACCGCCGGCGAGGCCGAGCAGCGTGACGACGGCCAGGCCGGGCAGCGTGCGCAGCGGGAGCGGCTTGCCGACGAGCTCGGTCGTGGCCGAGTCCGGCCCGCCGTGCCCCGGCAGCACCTGAAGCGCGATGCCGACCGCGAGTCCGGTGACGGTCAGCACGAGGATGATCCACCACCCGTTCGGGTCGATGCCCATCGCGTCGGGAAGCGTGTCCCAGAGCACATCAGACAGCAGGTCGGCCGCTTGCTCCAGGGTCCAGAGGATCAGTGCGCACACGACGCCGACCAGCAGTGCCGGCACGGCCAGCAGCAGGAGGCGGCGGGGCGTGACGTTCGGGTCGGTCTCGGGTCGGGCGAGGGTCATGCGCGGAATTTACCACGCACCCTGTGAGGCCCAGAGGCCGGACGAGCCGAGCACCTTCTCGGGAGTGATCCGGATCACGACGCGGCGCGGGTTCGGCCGCGGCTGACGATAGCGACCGGCGTACAACGACACGGCGTGCGCTACGGCATCGGCTTCCCGCTCGATCACACCGCTCCCGGCGATGCTCAGCCACTGCGGTCCGCCGACCTGGGCGACCGTGGCGCGCGGGTCGCGCTCGATGTTGCGCACCTTCTGGCTGTGATCGCTCGTGATGATCCGGACGATGCCGTCGACGAAGGTGAATCCCACGGCAACGACGTGGATGCCGCCGCCCGGCCCCATGGTCGACAGCGTCGCCAAGTGGTAGTCCGACGCGAATCGTCTGCCGTCGTCCGTCAGAAGGGGGATGCGCATGGTTCCATCATGGATGCCGGAGGCCGGGGCGGATCGGGCGGCGAGAGCGGGGCTACGCTGGGGGGAGGGTCATGGCCCCGGCTGGGAAGGCACTCATGAAGATCACCTCGACCTCCGATTGGCGGAACGAGATCCCTTTCGAGACGCCCATGATCGTCGCCAGCGTCGTCCCCGGTGATCCGACGCGATGCTCGGTGTGCGGCGGCGATTCGCAGCTGCGGGCGCGAACCGAGCTCTGGGCCGTGAAGCACCGGCATCCCAATCAGCACGCCGGTTTCGTGCGGTTCTACTGCCAGGCCCATCTGCCGGTGCTCGAGCGGGTCGCGCCGGTCGAAACGCGGCGCACCGCCGCTCGCGCGGAGCGCGCAGCCGCGGTTCGCCGACCGGCCGCCGTCGACGCCGCCCCCCGCGCGATGTGCCCCGAGTGCTTCGTGGAGGTCTCGGCGACCGGCGAGTGCGGAATGTGCGGGCGTCAGGTCGCCTGACATCCGTCTCGCTTTCTGCCGCACCGATCGGTCAGGATCGGAGAAGTCCGCGGATGCGGCCATGCATAGCCTGGACGCAACGGTCCGGCCGCGGCCCGGACGACGAGGAAAGGTGGATCACGATGGCGAAATCCGAAGGCCTGAGCGCTGACGAACGCG
The DNA here is from genome assembly GCF_963524805.1 of uncultured Microbacterium sp. Lineage (GTDB taxonomy): Bacteria > Actinomycetota > Actinomycetes > Actinomycetales > Microbacteriaceae > Microbacterium. The sequence goes on from NZ_CAURGG010000015.1 coordinate 2,450, forward strand.
AGGCGGTCAAGCAGCGCGCGAAGGAGCTTCGCGAGCAGGAGAAGGCGGGCAAGAACCGGGCTGCGGGTGAGAAGGCCGTGCTGGACGCGATCGCCGCACTCGTTCCCGAAGACAAAGCGCTCGCGGAGGGCTTCTACAAGACGGTGAGCGAAGTCGCTCCCGACCTCGTCCCGAAGACGTACTACGGCATGCCCGGCTTCGCGAACGGTGACGGCAAGATCGTGGTGTTCATGCAGCCGGCCCAGAAATTCAAGACGCGGTACTCGACGATCGGCTTCGAAGGCCCCGCGAACCTCGACGACGGCGATGTGTGGCCGGTGGCTTTCGCTGCCCACACGTGGACGCCGGTCGTCGAGAAGAAGCTCCGAGAGCTCGTCGCGCGCGCCGTCAGCTGAACGACCGACTGTCAAGCCCCTCACGGTCGCGAACCGCCGGGAGGCACGGTGGTCGCACGCTGTGATGGTGCGCACAAGACGGGAGGGCGTATCGATGACATCGGGAATCGGAGTCACCGGGGCTGAAGGAGACGACGGGGCGGCGGTCGAACAGGTCGTCCTCGATGTGAGGGACGAGATCCGTCAGGGTCACGTCGAAGACGATGTCACCCATGTCCTGGAGGATCGGCTGCACGAAGCAGGCGTCGATCTGCGGCCGGAGACGATCGATGAGCTCGCCGAGGACATCGAGAACGACGTCTCTGCCTGAGCGACGCCTTCACGGGCCCTACGGCCGCGCTCCCTCCTCGCGAGATGTGGTTCACTCGAACGGGGTCGAGATCTCGACCGGGTGGAGGGGCGGCAGTGTCGGGGACCGCGCATCTGCTGATCATCGCGGCGGCCGTGGCGATCAGTTCGGTTCCGATCCTGACGACGATCCTGATCCTGCTCTCGCCCAATCGCTCCCGCTCGGCGGTGCCGTTCCTGATCGGCTGGGTCGTCGGCATCGCGCTGACGGTCTCGGCGGCATCCCTCGTCGCGCAGGTCCTTCCCACGTCTCGCACTGATCGCCAGCCCGACACAGCCGTCGGGATCGCCGAGATCGTCGTCGGCGCGGCGGTCGTGCTGCTGGGGATCGTGTCGTTCTTCCGGCGTCGTCGGGGTGGCACGGCTCGGACCTCGAGGTTGGCCGGGGTGGAAGGCAAGCTCGGCCCCTCATCGGCCCTCGGACTGGGGTTCATCCTCAATCTCCGGCCGAAGGGCATCCTGCTCGCGATGGCCGGCGGCCTCACGCTGTATGCCGATGCGACATCGTTCCAGAGCTATGTGCTGCAGTGGGGCCTGTACACGCTCGTCGCCTCGACCACGGTGGCGCTGCCGATCATCGTCGCGGCAGCCTCGCCCGACAGGATGCAGCCTCGATTGGTCGCGGTGCACGAGTGGCTGACCCTGCGAGGCGGTGTCATCACCAGCGGCGTCCTCGCCGTTGTCGGCATCCTGATCATGGGCATGGGCATCGGCCGGCTGTGAGCGCCCGCGGTCCGGAGCGGGCGGTCCTCAGCCGCCGGATGCCGCCGGCGCGGTGATGGCGACCGGGAAGAAGGTTCGTATCAAGACCCAGCCCAGCGCGCCGCCGACCAGCTGCGCGCCGATGTAGGGCAGGACGGACGTGGGTGCGATGCCGGCGAAGGTGTCGCTGAAGGCGCGGCCGATGGTGATCGCGGGGTTGGCGAAGCTCGTCGACGAGGTGAAGAAGTATGCGGCGCCGATGTAGGCGCCGACAGCCGGTGCGGCCAGGTGTGAGCGGCCGGTGCGGACGAGGGCGAAGATCACCAACACCAGACCGGCAGTGGCGACGACTTCGGCGAGCAGGTGTGGCCAGGTTGCTCGATCAGTCGTGCTCCAGGCGACGCCCGGCTCAGCGAACATCAGGTTCGCGAGGATTGCGCCTCCGATGCATCCGAGGATCTGCGCGGGGATGTATGCCGTCGTGATCCCCACGCCCTTGCGATGCAGCAGGGCATCGACGATCGAGACCACCGGGTTGAAGTGGGCGCCGGAGACTGTTTGGAAGATCAGGATGAGTGCAGCCAGACCGAGCGCCGTGGCGAATGCGTTCTCGAAGAGAGCGAGACCGGTATCGGCGGGCGACAGGGTCTGTGCGGCGATGCCGGAGCCGATGACGACTGCGGCGAGCAGGGCGCTGCCGAGGAACTCGCCGGCGAGGGCGCGAGTGGTGTCCGGACTCACGACGCAGTGAGCAACTGCGAAACGCGATCGAGTGCGCCCGGAACGAGCGTGAAGTACGCCCAGGTCCCGCGCTTGCTGCGCGTGAGGAAGCCCGCTGCGGTGAGCACCTTCAGGTGGTGCGACACCGTCGGCTGGCTCAATCCCACCGGTTCGATCAGGTCGCACACGCACGCCTCCGAGCCTTCCGATGCCGCGACGATGGACAGCAGACGAAGGCGGGTCGGGTCAGCGAGTGCCTTCATCGTCGTGGCGAGCTGGTCCGCTTCGGCAGCCGACAACGGCTCGCGCTGCAGCGGAGTGCAGCAAACGCCTGCTGTGACGTCCGTCAGGTCGAGGGTCGTGGTCATACATCGACGATAGTCGATATTGACAGATGTCGATAGGGCGGGGCACAATCGGGTATCGACGTCCATCGATATTCTGCGGGAGGATGCTGTGACCCTGCTCGACCTGACGCCCCGCGCGGTGCAGAACGATCGCCTGACGACCCTTCCGGTCGCGATCATCGGTGCTGGCCCGATCGGCCTCGCCGCAGCCGCGCATCTTCTGGAACGCGGCATCGACTTCCTGATCTTCGAGGCGGGCGACGCCGCGGCCACGAGCGTTCGCGCGTGGGGCCACACTCGGCTGTTCTCGCCGTGGAAGCACCTGGTGGATCCGGCATCCCAGCGACTGCTCGAGGCCCAGGGCTGGGAGCTGCCGGATCCGGAGCGCGCTCCGAGCGGCACCGAACTCGTAGAGAAGTACGTCGCCCCGTTGGCCGCACTCGAGCCGATCGCCGCCCGACTGCGTACCGGGGTCGAGGTGCTCGGCGTCACCCGCGAGGGGATGGACCGCACGCGCAGTCGGGCGCGCTTCACCACGCCTTTTGCGCTCCGCGTTCGCAGCGCCGACGGAGCGATGGAGGAAATCGCCGCCCGCGCGGTGATCGACGCCTCCGGCACCTACCGGTCGCCGAATTCGTTGTCTTCGGGCGGGCTCGATCTTCTCGGGATGAGCGAGATCGCCGATCGGGTCATCGCCGCGCTGCCCGACGTGCTGGGCCGAGACCGCGCCCAGTTCGCCGGTCGTCACACGACCGTTGTCGGCGCGGGCCACTCCGCGGCCAACAGCCTCCTGGGGTTGGTGGAGCTCGCCCGGCAAGAGCCCGGTACCACCGTGACGTGGCTGATTCGCAACGCCCAGGCGGTGCGCGTCTCTTCGTCGGCCGACGACGAACTGGCCGACCGCGCCCGCCTCGGCAGCCGCGTCGACCAGGCGGTCGCCGACGGACGGGTCAACGTCCTCGACGGGTTCGAGATCATCCGCGCCCACCGCACCGGCGACACGGTCGAGCTCGTCGGCCGCCGTCGCGGGGAGGTCGTCACGCACCTGACCGACATGGTGGTGAACGCCACGGGCTTTCGCCCAGACCTCGGCATGCTGCGGGAGATCCGCCTGGAGCTCGACGACATCGTCGAAGCTCCCAAGCGGCTGGCGCCGCTCATCGACCCGAACGTGCACTCCTGTGGCACCGTCGAGCCGCACGGGTTCCGCGAACTCACCCACCCGGAGAAGGGGTTCTTCGTCGTCGGCATGAAGTCCTACGGACGCGCACCCACCTTCCTCCTCGCCACCGGCTACGAGCAGGTGCGGTCGGTGACCGCGTGGCTGGCAGGCGACACCGCCTCGGCATCCCGCGTGGAACTCGTGCTGCCCGCGACCGGGGTCTGCTCCACCGACGCGAGCGACGGAGGTGGATGCTGCTCGTGACGACCGTCCGCAGCATGCTCCCGTCCGACTGGGCGACTGTGCAGGAGATCTACCGCCATGGCATCGAGGACGGTGAGGCGACGTTCGAGACCCAGACGCCGACCTGGGAGGAATTCGACGCCGGCAAGATCACCGAGCCGCGCCTCGTCGTAATCGATGGCGGCGGACGCGTGCTCGGTTGGGCAGCTGCGTCACGCGTCTCGTCACGTGCGGCATACCGGGGTGTGATCGAGCACTCCGTCTACGTCCACCGCGACGCGCGCGGCCAGGGACTGGGCCGACTCCTGCTGGATGCTTTCGTCACAGCATCCGACCGAGCGGGAATCTGGACGATCCAGTCGAGCATCTTCCCTGAGAACGCCGCCAGCCTCCGCGCTCACCAAACGGCCGGCTTCCGCGTGATCGGGACCCGCGAGCGCATCGCACGGTCGCTGCTCGGCGCGCACGCGGGGCAGTGGCGCGACACCGTGTTGATCGAACGGCGCAGCACGGTGAATGGGGTCGTGAGGCAGTAAGGGCCCTCAGTTGCATAGACTGCACGCAGGTGCCCCGGACCCAGGCGTCACGTTCATCGTCACGCGATAAGGGGTCCAGAATGGCGAGCACTCCAACGTGCGAAGTGGCCTTGTCAGGTGCGGTCACGGCCCGGACGACATGAGCGACAGCGAGCATTCGTTCGGCAAGGCACTCTTCGGTACCCACTGGCGGTCCATCCAGCCGTTCCTTCGACAAGCGGGAGATCTGTGGCGCAAGCTCCTCCCCGGTGGACGTCGTCGACGCTGAGGGAAACGCCGAGAAGGAACGTGAGTGCGAGCGTCACCCCCTCCGCCCGCTGAACTGGTCATCGTCGAAGGCCGCTGCAAGGAGCGCGCCGATCTGGTGCACTCACGCCGGGTGGTGCTAAACCGGAGCGCGTGAACATTCGCAGAGCGATGCCCGTTGTCGTGACCGAAGACGCTGCGGCTGCGCGCTCGTTCTATGAGTCTTATCTGGGCTTCCGCGTCGCGATGGACGAGGACGGACTGCTCATGTTCGCGTCGCCGAGCACTCCGACGACGCAACTGATCGTGGCCTGGCGCAGTCCGACCGCAATCGATCCGGCGCTGACGTCGGTGAACATCTCGGTCGAGGTCGACGACGTGGACGCGGCGTACGCACGGGCGCGAGCGGACGGGACGGAGATCGTGCGGCCCATCCAGGACGAGCCGTGGGGCATTCGGCGCTTCTTCGTGCGCGACCCGGCCGGTCAGATCATCAACGTCGCGATGCACACAGGCCAAGACACCGCGTCACCGGACTCTGGAGCGTGACATGGTCGGTGACTGCGCTGGTTGGACCGCTACGCTCCGAAGGTGCGCCTCGGAGTCCTCGACATCGGCTCGAACACCGTTCACCTTCTCGTCGCGGATGTGCGACCCGGTGGACGCCCACTCGCGACCACGAGCCGGCGCACCGTTCTGCGGCTGATGCGATACCTCGATCCCGACGGCTCCATCACCGAAGAGGGCGTGCGCGCGCTCGTCGCCGCCGTCGCTGAGGCGTGCGCGGTGGCAGCTTCCGAGGGGGTCGACGAGTTGCTGGCCACGGCCACATCGGCGGTGCGCGAGGCCTCGAACGGCGTAGAGGTGATCGCCCGAATCGAGGAAGTGCTCGGCCAGAGCCTGGAAGTACTCGGCGGCGAAACGGAAGCTCGCTTCACCTTTCTCGCCGTACGCCGGTGGCTCGGCTGGGCGGCCGGACAGATTCTGCTCTTCGACATCGGCGGCGGCTCGCTGGAGGTTGCGGCCGGATCCGACGAACTTCCGGATGCCGCCGAATCCGTACCGCTGGGCGCCGGCCGCATGACCGTGCAGTTCCTTCCGGAGGATCCGCCCGGTCCCGACGCCCTCGATGCGCTGCGTCAGCACGCCGCGCGCACGCTCCTGCCTGTGGCCGAGCGCTTCGCTTCGCAGCCACGGCCCGACCACGTCGTCGGCTCGTCCAAGGCGATACGGTCCCTCGCCAAGCTCGCCGGCTATCCGGCACCCGGCTGGTCGAGCATCGAGCGCATGGTCCTGCCTCGGCGCGAGCTCAAGGCGTGGATTCCGCGCCTGGCCCGCATTCCGGCCGAGACACGTCAGGAGTTGCCCGGCATCACCGCTGACCGGACCTTCCAGATCGTCGCAGCAGCGGTCGTCCTGAACCAGGCGATGAAGGCGCTCGACGTGGAAGAGCTGGAAGTCAGCCCATGGGCGCTGCGCGAGGGCGTGTTGCTGCGCTACATCGAATCACTCTCGTGGAACGCACCCGCCGCGTGAGCTGACGGGAGGTGATGGCGCTCCAGCCAGTCAGAGGGGTGACGGCCCTCCCCTTCCCTGCGTCGGGGAGGGCTGTCGGCTCGGCCCGATCAGACCTTCGTGGTCTGGATCACCGCCGGGCGCGGGCCACCCCACTTGCCGCCTTCGAGCGCGCCCGGTGCGATGTAGTCGGGGAAGTAGGACCGCTGGGCTGCCCAGGTGCCGTTCTCGCCGGGATGCTGCACGGCCACGAACACGCTGGTGTCTGTGTCGTGGATCACAGGTCCGCAGGTCTCGGATTCGCGCGGCACTGACAGGAATTGCTGCACGCGCCCCCGCTCGGCGCCCTCGAGCGGCACCTTGAACAAGCCGTCGCAGTACCCGATGGTGCTCGGTGCACCGTCGGTGGAGATCCACAGGTTGCCCTCGGAGTCGAAGGCGATGTTGTCAGGGCACGAGATCGGCGAGACCTTGTCGGCCGGAAAGCCCGCGAAGTACGTCGACGCGTTGACCGCGGGGTCTCCGCACACCAGGAGGAGGCTCCAGCCGAACGTCGTCGCCGTCGCGTCGCCTGCGGCCTCCGTGATCTCGACGATGTGCCCGTCGCGGTTGGAGACGCGCGGGTTGACTTCCGTCGCTCCTTCCTTGCCGGCGGCACCGCGGTCGGTGTTGTTGGTGCATGCGATGTAGACGCGCCCCGTGGTCGGGTGAGGCTCGACGTCCTCGCAGCGGTCCATCTTGGTGGCGCCGACCGCATCCGCGGCAAGGCGGGTGTTGACCAGCACCTGCTCGGTGGTGAAACCGGCGACCTGGCTGGCACCATCCACGACGAGCGGGAGCCACTCGCCGGTGCCGTCGAACAGGCCGTCAGAGGGCAGCGCGCCCGTTCCGGTGATCTCGCTGACCGGCGAGTCGCCGGTGAAGCGGGCGACGTAGAGGTTGCCGGCGGTCAGGAGCTGCTTGTTGCTCTCGCGCGCCTTCGCGCTCGCTCCGTTGCGGAAGGTGCCCGCCGAGACGAACTTGTACAGGTAGTCGAACCGCTCGTCATCGCCCATGTAGGCCACGACGTGTCCGGTCTTGCCGACGATGACGTTGGCGCCCTCATGCTTGAACCGACCGAGAGCGGTGTGCTTGATCGGTGCCTCGTTCGGGTTCAGCGGGTCGACTTCGACGATCCACCCGAACCGGTTCGGCTCGTTCTCGTATCCGGCGTTGCGCGAATCGAATCGCGGGTCGATCTGCTCCCAGCCCCGCGATGTGGCGCGGTCGGTGAGTCCGTAGCGCCTGTCGCTCGCGGTGGTGCCCGCGCTGCGGAAGTAGCCGTTGAAGTTCTCTTCTCCGGAGAGCACCGTGCCCCATGGGGTCGTGCCGCCGGCGCAGTTGCCGAGCGTGCCGAGCGCGGTCGTCCCGGTGGGGTCGCTCGCGGTCTTGAGCAGATCGGAGCCGGCCGCGGGTCCGCTGAAGGTGAAGGGGGTGGATGCCGTGATTCGGCGATTCAGGGGGGCTCCCACGATGTAGCTCCACGGGCGGGTCTTCGCGGAGCGCGAGAGTTCGACGATCGCCATGCCGTGCGCCGCCATCCCGATGCGGCGCTGTTCGTCGAGTTCCTCCGCCGTTGCTGCGGGCGGGAACATGATGTTCTCGTTCGTGTACTCCTGGTTGGCCACGAGGATCGCGGAGCGACCGGAGGGGCCGGCGATGATGTCGAGATAGTCGTTGTTGTAGCCGAACTGGCGTTCCTGAAGCGCCGCCGTCTGATGTGCGGGATCGAATGCATCAGCCGTCGAGAACAGCGGGTCGCCCCATCGGATGATCGGTGTCCACTGGTAGCCCACCGGAACCACGAACTGGTCGATCACCGCCGGCACCGGCGCGATCGGTGCGAAGACGAGCTTGCCGCCGCCCTGAGCCGCCGAGGCGACGGGAGTGTCGCCGAGCGTCGCGTAGCCGATGACGACCGCGGAGCTCGCGACTGCGCCGGCGAGGAACCCGCGCCGCGAGAACGCGAGCCCTGCGACGTCGCGGAAGTACTCGTTCTCACTCGTGTTCGGCGCGGGGTGGAAGCAGGCGTTGTCGCATTTCAGCTCGCAGGTGACCGCGCTGCGCTTGCCGGTGGTGTGCCCGAGCATGGGGAGGAAGCGCCTCCGCGTGGCCTGTCCGTCAGCATCCGCGCTGTGCATGTTCACTCTGGTCTCCTTGCGATCGGGGGGAATCCTGGCCAGTGTGCCAGCGCCGGCCATCCCGTCCCACCGACGCGGGGGGACGGGATGGTGAACGACGGGTGAACCGCTTACCGGTTTGACGACGTCGATGGCGCCTTCGGGTAGCCCGCACCGGCGCGAAAGTCCAGCGCCTCCCTGCGTGCGTGTTCGGGGGCACAATCGATACGTGAGTCGCACGAACCCTCAGACCGAGTTCGAGGCACTCCTGTACCTGTCGGAGCGGCTGCATGCGCGCTTCCCCGATGTGGACGAGAGCGCATTGTTCGCGCTCATCGCCGAGGAGCTGGAGTCCTTCGACGGCGCCCGGCTGCGCGCGTACGTTCCCGTCCTCGTCGAGCACAGTGTGCTTCGCCGGCTCAAATCGTCACACGGCAAAGCCGCCTAGACCGGTCGACGCCGGACGGCGGCTTTGCGAACCGGGCGGCGAGCGCGGCGTGGGTCGGAACAGCACTTCTCATGCCGAACGCAGCTCTGAGGTCCGAACCGCATGCATGGTGTGCGCTTCAGCTGGCCATGCCCGTTCGAATCTGAGTGATCGCAGCGCTCGTCGAATGCACGTATTGCGGCAGCGAGCCCGGCTCTCCCGCCCATCTGCGTGCGACGGCATCCAGCGGAAAGGCGAGTGTCTTGAAGGAGTCGCCGTACAGCGCCAGACGCTGCCCACGCTTGTCGGTGACGTAGACCCATCGAAGTCCGAGGCGTGTGGCGAGATGGTGTCCGACCCCGGCTCCGACGAGATTGACGAGGGGCATGGGGTCCGCGCCGGCGAGTGTCCAGGTGCGGCGCGCGTGCTCCAGGAATTCGTCCAGGTCGGCAGGCTCGGTCGAGACTCCGAGCGTGCGCAAGGTCTCCACCAGCGATCCGACCCAGTCGGAGTCATCCTCGGTGAGTTCGGTGATCTCCTTCATGAGGCTCCTCGCCTGCGTCGGGGACGCTTCGAAGCACCATAGGCGAGCGAGGTGAACGGCATTCGAACGGCGTATTGCCGGATGCCGATGCCGATGCCGCTGAACCGCATTCCTTCAGGCAAGGACGCGATCGGCATGAACGCAATACACGAACTCGGGGCCGGTCTCTGAGAAATATTCGGGCCGGCCCTCGCTCCGCGGGGCATGCATGTGCCGCGGTCACCCGTCGGGGCAGCCACCGCTTGTTCGAGACGTATTGTCCTCCGCTCGCCCGGGATAAGTAAACCCACAAGCGTAAACCGCGCGGTGCGCCCATCGTCGCTGGGTGTAAGCCGAGGGTGCCTCCGATGGTCTCGCACCCTCCCAATCGAAGGAGCAGAGATGGGCGTGAAGACAGCAGTTGCCGTGGGTGCGGTCGGGGTGGCGGCGGTGGGGCTGGTGGCAAGATCACTGGTCAGGGAGAAGCAGGAGACCGACGGTGATGGTCGGCATCCGGATGGCTGGAAGGCGGTCACCATCCTGGGGGATCCGGCGGACTTCGCTCAGAACGGCTATCCCGAACCGCTGCGGCGGGTCGCGGATGCGCTGGACATTCGTGTTGACGCGGCCCCTGGCGACAAGGGCTTCGAGGTGCACGCGCGCCTGCGCGATGGTGCCGACGTCAAGGCCGTGATCGGCGACGAGGACCCGGATCAGGCTCTGCGCGTGGCGCTGCGTGACGCGAAGCAGCTGTTCGAGATGGGCGAGATCCTTCGCGCGACGCCCCGGCCTCACGGCCACAGCCCTCGAAGCAACCGGTCAGGAGAAGTCGACTGACGAGGCACCCTGGGCACCGAGCCATTCCGCGGAAAATCGGGGCCCTTCGGACATCGAAATCGGCGTGAACTGTGCCACCAACTGCGCCACGGAAAAATCGGGTCGCGATCCCTTGTCAGCACGGGGATCGGGGGAGCGGAGGATAGGGGATTCGAACCCCTGAGAGCTTTCACTCAACACGCTTTCCAAGCGTGCGCCATAGGCCACTAGGCGAATCCTCCGTGGCCCTGGTCGGGCCGTCGTCAATCCTACCTTGCGCGCGCCGTCGTTCCCGAACCCGCGTAGAGGCTCCCGGGACGGACGATGAGCGATCGCGGCACCAGGACGGCCAGCACCCTGCGGGGCGTGTCGACGCCGGCCAGGAGTGCGCCGCGCACGGTGGTGGCGGCATCCGCGATCGCATCGCCCTGCCAGAAGGCGTGCTTGCCCCCGGGCGCATAGCTCGCCCGCTCGATGGCGCTGATCAGCAGGCTCATCTCGGTCGCGGGCGCGCCGTGCTCCTGCACGAGCCGGGTGCCCAGCGCGCGCGGCGTCTCGCTCGCGGGCACATCGATCCCCAGGTCGATCGCCGCGTCCTGCACGGCGAGCCACGCTGCCGCGGCATCCCCGCTCCGTGCCGCCGCGAGCGTCTGGCGTCGGCGCAGTTCGCGCAGCAGCGCGGGAATCGCCAGGGCGAAGAGGATGCCGAGCATGACGGTCAGCGCAGGCAGCGGGTTCACGGCGGTGCCCGTCGCGCCCGCCTCGCCGCCGCCCTGCTCAGTGTCGGCCTGGTCGGGGTCCAGGCCCGCGCCGGGTGAGGCCGAGGATGTGGGCGCCGGCGTCGCCGCGGCAGGATCATCCGCTCCGCCCGGAGCTGAGCCCGCGGCCGTGAAGCTCGTCGGCACCCCCAGGCCGTTGGTCGGTTCGAACGGCACCCACCCGATGCCCTGGAACTGAACTTCGGGCCATGCGTGCAGTTGGCCGCTCGAGACCGAGTACACGGTCTCACGATCGATCGCGTCGCTCGTGGCGCTGCCCGGCAGGTAGCCCACAACGATGCGGCTGGGCATTCCGAGCGTGCGCGCCATGAGCGCGAAAGCCGAGGCGAAGTGGATGCAGTATCCCTCGCGCACCTCGAGGAACCGGGCGACCGCGTCGGTGCCCGACCCGTCGAACCCCTCCTCGACGGGTGCGTCCAGCGAGTACCGGAAGTCCGTCCCGCGGAACCACGTCTGCAGGGCCACCAGCGCGTCGTAGTCGTTGGTGGTGCCGGCGGTCACCTCGGCGGCGAGGTCGCCGACGAGCGGGGAGATCTCGTCCGGCAGCGCGGTGGTGCCGTCGCGCTGGTCGGGCCCGCCCGCCTGTGCCGCGCGGATCTGCTCCAGCGTCGGGCGGGGCACGTTCGTGACGACCTCGTAGTTCTGACCCTGCGTCGACGAGGCCTGCGTCACGACCGTGCGGTTGTACGGGGCGGCGGCCCAGCGTCCCTGCAGCCCGGTGACGGAGACTGCGGGGTAGGAGATCGGAAGCCACGGAGACGACAGGTTCGTGACCTCGACGCTCGTGGTGTATTCGATCACGCGGATGTCGGGGTTCACCTCGACTCCGCCGAGCGCGGTCTCGTTCTCGAGCGGGACCGTCCGCACCTTGTCGGGCTCCCAGACGCTGCCCTCGAGCTGCGAAAGCGTCGTCGCCCTCAGATACGGCGCGGTGGGCGCATCACTGCGCACCAGCATGACCTCGACTTCGCGCGGACGCCGGAGGTCATCGCCGAGCTGCAGTGTCGCGTCGATCCCCGGCCCGGTGCCCATCGTGCCGGAACCGGCTCGCGCGATCGGCTGCGGGAGCAGGGGGGTGGCGACCAGGGCCACGACGACCGCGATCGCGCCGATGCCCAGAGCAGTGGCGGGAACGCCGGCCGTGCGCGTCGCCTCACGACCCGTCGGCTCCTCCCGGGAGCGCGTGTCGGTGCGCATGAGGAACAGGATCGCCGCGGACAGCAGCACGAACGCCATCACGTCGACCTCGCCCGGCACGGCGATGGAGGGGATGAGCGAGACCGCGATGAGTCCGATGCCGGCCAGGAGCGGCATCCGGGCAGTGAGGACGACGTGGTCGACCACGATCGTGAGCAGCCCCGTGCCACCGACGATCAGAAGCGAGAGAGCCATGCTCGCGTTGAGCGGGGCCGCGCCGAGGGCGATCTCCTCACCGGCCGCCTGGAGGAGGCCGGGCACAGCGCGGACGGTCTGCGGCGTGGGGATGATCCACAGCAGCGCCGTGTCGCGAAGGAACACGAGCATCATGAACCCGACCCAGACGCCGGCCTCGATCAGGCTCACCGCCAGCGCGGGCAGCCGGTAGCGGCGTGCGATGAAGCCCGCGGCGAGCACGGCGACCGACAGCACGATCGCGCCCAGCAGCCAGCTGCTCGGACGCACCACCCGCATGAGCGGCAGCAGGGCGGCGAAGACCGCGACCAGCACGCCGATCGTGAGCGTCAGATCGGCGGCGCGGCGCGCCGGGCGCTCATCGGAGGGCATGGCTCACCCCCCGCTCGGCGGCACTGGACCAGGCGAGGGCGAGGTCGCCCTCGGGGTCGATGGCGGCGGCGTGCCAGCCGAGTTCCGCGGCGCGCTCGAGCGAGTCGGCGACCGGCGAGACCGCCAGCAGCAGCGCGAGGGTGCTGTGGTGCGCCACCGAGGCGACGGTCTCGGCATCCGCCGGATCGAAGCGGCCGACGACGAGCACGACCGGACCCGTCATGACTCCGGCGAAGACGCGCCCCAGCTTGCCGAGGTGGTCGTCCCGCCTCGCCGTGAGGCTCGCGAACTGGTTGACCATCCCTTCGACCTCGGTCATGTCGCCGCCGTCCATGCGCTCGGCCAGCACGGTGCCGTCGGAGTCGATCACCTCGACGGCATAGCCGTCGTGCACGAGCCGGCTGACAACCGACACGCACGCAGAGACCGCAGCCTCGAAGCCGGGGTCGGTGCCCGGCGCCTGCATCGCCTCGGGCGAGAAGCGCAGCACGCCGCGGTCCATCACCACCGTCGCCTCGGGCGTGGACTCCTGCTCCTCCTGGCGCACCATGAGCTCGTCACGGTGCGCGGTCGCCCGCCAGTGGATGCGGCGCATCGAGTCGCCGGCGACCCAGGGCCGCGCGATGAGGTTGTCCGCGCCCTGACCGAGCTGGTTGTTCGTGGTGTGCAGCGTTCCGCCCGCTTCGCCGGCGAAGTTGGTCAGCGCAGGAAGATCGACGACGGCCGGGGCGACGGTCACCGGCGTGCGCTCGCCGAAGACGGTGGTGCGCCGCGCCAGGCCGAACGGGTCGGTCGAGGTCACCTGCAGCGGGCCGATGGGATGGATGCCGCGCCGCACGCCGGTGACCACGTAGGAGAGCTGCACGATGCGCTCGGCACCGCGAAGGCCTGAGCCGAGCGCCGGGAACACTCCGTTCGCCGCGGCTGACAGGCCTTTGGGCACGGTGTCGCGCCACGTGCCCGGTGCCGTGGGCAGCGCGGTGCGCACGCCGACGCGGACCGTGACCAGCGAATCGCGCCCGACCGTCGCGACGTCCGGCGAGAGCGAGCGGGTGACGGTGTCGGTGCGGCGGGTCAGGTACAGCGACGCGACGCTGGCGACGAGCACGGCGATCAGGAGGATGCCGAAGTACATCAGCTCCACGATCCCGACCTCGTTCGCGATGACGAAGCAGGCCACGGCGAGCACCGCGGCACCCGTGCCGCGGACGGTCAGGGGCCACAGGCGTCTCATCGAAGCCTCACTGGCGCGCGGCGATGGGAACGCGAACGTTCGCGGCGATGCGCTCCAGGATCGCGGCGATCGCATCGGCGGTGGTGCGGGCGCGTGCGCCACCGGCCGACCGGGTGGGGATCAGCCGGTGCGAGAACACCGGAATGAGAAGAGCGGTGATGTCATCGGGGATCACGAAGCCGCGTCCATCCAGCGCCGCCCACACCTTCGCCGCGCGGATCAGCTGGAGCGTCGCCCGCGGGCTGGCCCCGAGTCGCAGATCGGAGTGCGTGCGCGTCGCGCCGGCGAGGGCGACGGCGTAGTCCTCGATCGTCGGAGCGACGTGCACCGCCCGCGCCCAGCCGATCAGCTGGGAGATCTTGGCGGACGTCGCAACGGGCGCGATCGCCTCCAGCGGGTTGACGACGTCGCGTTGGCGCAGCATGAGCGCTTCGCTGCGCGGATCGGGGTAGCCCATCGAGATGCGCATCATGAAGCGGTCGCGCTGCGCTTCGGGCAGCGCGTAGGTGCCCTCCATCTCGAGCGGGTTCTGCGTCGCGACGACCAGGAAAGGCTCGGGCAGCATGTGCGTGCGACCGTCGACGGTGACCTGACCCTCCTCCATCGCCTCCAGCAGCGCGGACTGCGTCTTGGGTGAGGAGCGGTTGATCTCGTCGGCGATCACGATGTGCGCGAAGATCGCCCCCGGCTTGAACTCGAACTCGCGGTCGACCGGGTTGAACACGCTCACCCCGGTCACATCGCCGGGCAGAAGATCCGGCGTGAACTGGATGCGGCGCACGGTGGCGTCGACGGATGCGGCGAGGGCGCGCGCCAGCATGGTCTTGCCCACGCCAGGGACGTCCTCGATCAGCAGATGCCCTTCGGCGAGCAGGCACACCAGCGCACTGCGCACGGCATCCGGCTTGCCGTCGATCACGCGCCCGACCGAGGCGAGGATCCCGTCCGTGACCCGGGCGAAGCCCTCGGCGGTCATCTCTCCGGTCGCGCCGGCAGCGGCATCCGTCATCGCCGTCTCAGCCACGTGCGACCCCCCATCGATCGGCGTCCGCGGGCATCCTCACCCACCCGTCGATCGTAACCCGCAGCTGTGCGCCATGGGTCTGGGAGATGGCTGTCCATCCCGCGGCAGGCGGCGCGCCGGGCGGGATCGGTGGGGCACGACCGGCGGCGGATCGAGCGTGGTCGCAGGTCTTGTTAGACTTGTGTCAGCTCTCCGCGAGGCGGCATCCAGGCCAACTCCCCCAGGACGGAAACGTAGCAAGGGTAACCAGGCTCTGCCGGGTTCGCGGAGAGTCTCAATTTTCCCGCCGCGTCGCTCAGTGCCGGAGCGCACCTGCGGAGAACGGGCCGTCGATCGCCGCCCAGTGCAGCAGCATGATCGTCTTGGCGTCTTGGATGCGGCCGTCGCGGATCATGGCGAGCGCCTCGTCGAAGTCGATCTCGAGCACGTCGATCTCCTCGCCCTCCTCCTCCAGTCCTCCGCCGGAGCCCGTGCGCGATGCCGCATCGTACGCCGCGGCGAAGAAGTGGATGCGCTCGGTGACGGAGCCGGGGCTCATGTACACGTCGTAGACGTGCTGGAGTTCGCCGATCGCCACACCCGTCTCCTCGGCGGCCTCCCGTCGGATCGCCGTGGCGGCATCGTCCTCGTCGAGGAGCCCGGCGGCGGTCTCGATGAGCATGCCGTCGGGGTGGTCGTTGACGTAGACGGGGTAGCGGAACTGGCGCGTGAGCAGAACGGTCCGCCGGTCGCGCTCGTACAGCAGCACGGTCGCGCCGTTTCCGCGATCGTACGTCTCGCGCTGCTGCCGCGACCACGATCCGTCGGCTCCGCGGTACTCCAGAGTCGTGCGCCGCAGCACGTGCCAGCCCGCCGCCAGCAGCTCCACGTCCACCACGCGCACCCGCGGATTCCCGGTCAGGTCGCGACCGGTCCGGTCCAGTCCGGTGCGCCCTCGATGATCGGGGACATCGACGCCGGGAAGAGGGGAGCGGGATGCCGGTGCGGTCATGACCGGGAGCCTAACGCCCGGGGACGCGGGCCTAGTGTGGGAGCGTGACGCAGAGCATCTTCATCACATCGGCGGAGGGGCACTCCGGCAAGTCCACGGTCGCGCTGGGCGTGCTCGACGCCCTCAGCCACGCGACGCCGAGAGTGGGCGTGTTCCGCGCGATCGCGCGGTCGACGCTCGAGCGCGATTACGTCCTCGAGATGCTCCTGGACCACGACGGCGTCGATCTGGACTACGACGAGTGCGTGGGCGTCACCTATGACGACGTGCGGGCCGACCCCGAGGCGTCGCTCGCGGCGATCGTCGAGCGCTTCAAAGCCGTCGAGGCGCAGTGCGACGCGGTCGTCGTGCTCGGCAGCGACTACACCGACGTCGGCAGCCCGGCCGAGCTCGCCTACAACGCCCGCATCGCCGCCAACCTCGGCGCTCCGGTGCTGCTCGTGCTGGGCGGCCGCTCGACGCAGGATGAGACCCAGCCCGAGCTGCTCGGCTCCTCCCTCCCGCGCACCGCGTCCGAGATGGGCCAGATCGCGGACCTCGCACTGACCGAGATGGCGCACGGACGCGCCGAGCTGTTCGCGGTCGTGGCCAATCGCGCCGATCCCGACACCGCACCTGCCGCGATCGCCGCGATCGAGCGGTCGCTGGCCGCCTGGCTCGGACCCGCGCACGAGAAGGTCCCGGTCTGGGCGATCCCCGAAGACCGGCTGCTGGTTGCGCCGTCGATGCGCGGCATCATGCGCTCGGTACGGGGCGAGCTGCTCGCCGGCGACCCCGATCGCCTCACCAGGGAGGCCCTGGGCGTCGTCGTCGCCGGCATGTCCATGGTGAACGTGCTGCCGCGCCTGCTCGAGGGCTCGGTCGTGGTGATTCCGGCCGACCGGTCCGAAGTGCTCCTCGCGACCCTTCTGGCCAACGCCTCCGGGACCTTCCCGTCCATCTCGGGGATCGTGCTCAACGGCGGCTTCGAGCTGCCCGAGCCCATCATGCGGCTGCTGGACGGTCTCGGCTCCAACGTCCCGATCATCACGACCGACCTCGGCACGTACGAGACCGCCGTGCGCATCATGAGCACGCGCGGACGCCTGGCCGCGGACTCGCAGCGCCGCTACGACACGGCCCTGTCGCTGTTCGAGACCAATGTCGACACCGACGAGCTCCTGCGTGCCTTCGGCGTCGCTCGGGCGACCGTGGTCACTCCACTCATGTTCGAGTTCCAGCTCATCGAGCGCGCCCGCTCCGAGCGCAAGCGCATCGTGCTGCCCGAGGGCGACGATGACCGGGTCCTGCGCGCAGCCGCCACGGTCCTCAAGCGCGGCATCGCGGATCTCGTGATCCTGGGCGAGCCGTTCGAGGTGCGCGCCCGCGCGATCGAGCTGGGCATCGACATCCAGCGGGCCGAGGTGCTCTCGCCGTTCGATGCGGTGCACGTGGCGCGCTTCGCAGAGGAGTACGAGCGGCTGCGCGCGCACAAGGGCGTGACCTACGCGCAAGCGGCGGACACCGTGACCGATGTGTCGTACTTCGGAACGCTCATGGTGCATCTCGGACTGGCCGACGGCATGGTCTCGGGAGCCGTGCACACGACAGCCCACACGATCCGTCCCGCGTTCGAGATCATCAAGACCAGGCCCGGGGTGTCGGTGGTCTCCTCGGTGTTCCTCATGGCGCTCGCCGATCGCGTGCTGGTCTACGGCGATTGCGCGGTCATCCCCGATCCGACCTCGGAGCAGCTCGCAGACATCGCGGTCTCGTCCGCGGCCACGGCGGCCCAGTTCGGCATCGAGCCGCGCATCGCGATGCTGTCGTACTCGACGGGGGAGTCCGGCTCGGGCGCCGAGGTCGAGAAGGTCCGCGCCGCGACCGCACTGGTGCGCGAGCGCGCTCCGAAGCTGCTCGTCGAGGGGCCGATCCAGTACGACGCCGCCGCCGACGTGGCCGTCGCCGCCGCCAAGATGCCGGGATCGGAAGTGGCGGGCCGGGCGACGGTGTTCATCTTCCCCGACCTGAACACGGGCAACAACACGTACAAGGCGGTGCAGCGCTCGGCCGGCGCCGTCGCGATCGGGCCCGTGCTGCAGGGTCTGAACAAGCCGATCAACGACCTTTCACGCGGAGCGCTGGTGGATGACATCGTCAACACGATCGCGATCACCGCGATCCAGGCGCAGGGCGAGGCTTCCGCATGACCTTGACTCCCGTCCGCATCGCGCATGTCCCACTTTTTGTCGGATGGAGCGCTTCAGAACGGCGAAAAGTGGGACATGAAGAGCGAGGGGGCGGCGAATGAGCGTCGTCCTGGTGGTCAACAGCGGGTCGTCGTCGTTCAAATACCAATTGATCGACATGGATGCCGAGACCGTCCTGGCATCCGGACTGGTGGAGCGCATCGGGGAACCCGTCGGTCGTTCCACCCACACCGTTTACGCACCGCAGACCGGTGGACCCGCTCCGACGATGCTCGACGCGACGTGGGAGCGCGAACTGCCGATCCCCGACCACACCGCCGGCTTCGCCGTGATGATCGATGCGTTCGCGCAGAACGGACCCGCTCTCGTGGAGAACCCGCCGGCGGCCGTCGGTCATCGTGTGGTGCACGGCGGCGCGCGATTCTTCGAGCCGACGCTGATCACGCCCCTCGTGGAGATGAGCATCGACGAGCTCTCGGTGCTCGCGCCGCTGCACAATCCCGCGAACCTCTCCGGCATCGTGGCGGCGAAGAAGGCTTTCCCGGATGTGCCGCACGTCGCGGTCTTCGACACCGCCTTCCATCAGACCCTCCCGCGCGCCGCATACACGTATGCGATCGATGCCGAGCTGGCCGCCGCGCACCGCATCCGCCGGTATGGATTCCATGGCACGTCGCACAAGTTCGTCAGCGAAGCCGCGGCGGACTATCTGGGCAAGCCGCTGGGCGAGCTGCGCCAGATCGTGTTCCATCTCGGCAACGGCGCCTCGGTCACCGCGATCGACGGGGGACGCTCGGTGGAGACGTCGATGGGTCTGACCCCCCTCGAAGGCCTGGTCATGGGCACGCGCTCGGGCGACATCGATCCCGCGGTGCTGTTCCATCTCGCGCGCCGCGCACACCTGTCCATCGACGATCTCGATGACCTCCTGAACAAGCGCAGCGGGCTGCTCGGGCTCTCCGGGACGGCGGACTACCGCGACATCCGCGCGGCGATCCAGCGCGGCGACGACACTGCACTGCTCGCGTTCGAGGTGTACGTGCACCGCCTGCGCGCGTATGCGGGCGCATACCTCGCTCAGCTCGGCGGCGTCGATGTCATCTCCTTCACCGCGGGCGTGGGCGAGAACACCCCCGCGGTGCGCGCCGCGGCGCTCGAGACGCTCGGCTTCGCCGGGGTGGAGATCGACCCCGCACGCAACGAGGCGCCGGGCCGCGGCATCCGGGTGATCTCCTCGGACTCGTCGCGGGTGAGCGTGCTCATCGTGCCGACCAACGAGGAGCTCGAGATCGCACGGCAGACCCTGGAAGCCGCGGGAATCTGACGATCCGACGGCCCCCTCGCGGTTACCGCGCCGGAGCCCGTCGGACTACGCTGGCAGGACGGCACGAAGTGGCGCCCGACCTTCACATCCACCCTCGCCCGGAGGCTCACGCGTGGCTCACGACTCCCTGCCCGATCTCACGTCGTACGACGCCGTCCTGTTCGATCTGGACGGCGTCCTGACGCCCACCGCCGAAGTGCACATGCACGCCTGGCAGACGATGTTCGAAGAGCTCTTCGCGGCGTGGGACATTCAGCCGCCCTACACCGAGCGCGACTACTTCGACCATCTGGACGGCAAGAAGCGCTACGACGGCGTCGCGAGCCTCCTGCGCAGCCGGGACGTCGAGGTGCCGTGGGGCGATCCCTCCGACGATCCCTCCGCGAACACGGTGTGCGGGATCGGCAACCGCAAGAACGAGGTGTTCTCGCGCGTGCTCCGCGCGGAGGGCATCGTGGCCTACCCGGGCTCGGTCGCTCTGCTGGACCAGCTCGACGCGGCCGGCATACCGACCGCCGTCGTCTCGAGCTCGAAGAACGCCGAAGAAGTTTTGCGATCGGCCGGGCTGCGTGAGCGGTTCACCGTCGTCATGGACGGTGTCATCGCCGAACGCGACCACCTGGCCTCCAAGCCTGCGCCCGACGTCTTCGTCGA
Organism: uncultured Microbacterium sp.; assembly: GCF_963524805.1. Classification (GTDB taxonomy): domain Bacteria; phylum Actinomycetota; class Actinomycetes; order Actinomycetales; family Microbacteriaceae; genus Microbacterium. The sequence continues at coordinate 22,548 of NZ_CAURGG010000015.1, forward strand.
AGGGGCGCGCATGCTGGGCGTCGACCCCGCCCGCAGCGCGGCGATCGAAGACGCCATCAGCGGTGTGCAGTCCGCGGCGGCCGGAGGGTTCGCACTCGTGATCGGCGTGGACCGCGGCACCGGCCCTGACGAGCTGCGCGCGGCCGGGGCCGACCTCGTCGTGGACGACCTCGCGGAACTGGTCGGGCCCGCCGGCTCCGGACCGGCATCCGACTCGGACTCCGACTCTCTGGAGAGCCCCGCATGATGGAGCGCGACCGATTCCCCGTCGACCCGTGGTCCCTGATCGAGAACAGTTTCTCCTCGGATGACGTCGGGGTGACCGAGACCCTGTTCTCGGTGGGGAACGGCTACCTCGGGCTGCGCGGCAACCACATCGAGGGGCGGTTCGCGCAGGAGCACGGCACCTTCATCAACGGGTTCCACGAGACCTTCCCGATCCGGCATGCGGAGCAGGCCTACGGCTTCGCCGAAGTCGGCCAGACCATCATCAACTCGCCCGACGCGAAGATCATGCGCGTGTACGTCGACGACGAGCCGCTGTCGCTGGACGTCGCCGACGTCCGCGAGTACGAGCGCCGCCTCGACCTGCGCGCGGGAGTCCTGCACCGCCGCGTGCGCTGGACGACGCCCTCCGGCAAGGACGTGCTCATCGAGGACGACCGCCTGGTGTCCTTCGAGGAGAAGCACCTCGCGATCCTGCGGCTGGAGGTGACGGTCCTCAACGCCGACGCCCCGGTCACCATCAACTGCCAGGTGCTCAACCGCCAAGACGGCGAGAACGTCTACGGCGGAACTCCGAGTGCCACGAAGAAGGCGGGTTTCGACCCGCGCAAGGCCGAGCGCATCCAGGAGCGCGTCCTGCAGCCCGAGGAGTACTGGCAAGACGGCGGGCGTTCGGCGCTGTCCTACCGGGTGACCGACTCCGGCATGACCCTCGCCGTCGTGGCCGATCACCTGATCGAGACCGAGAACGAGTACAACGCCCGCAAGCTCGTCGAGCCCGACATCGCCAAGAACGTGTTCCGCGTGCAGGCGAAAGCGGGCGTCCCGATCCGCGTGACCAAGCTCGTGAGCTATCACACCTCCCGCGGGGTGCCGGCGCGCGAGCTCGTCGACCGCTGCCGCCGCACCCTCGACCGCGTCGAGATCGAGGGCGTCGAGCGCCAGTACGAGCGCCAGCGCGTCTGGCTCGACGGATTCTGGGATCGCTCCGACGTCTGCATCGGCGGCCACGACGACCTGCAGCAGGCCACCCGCTGGTGCCTGTTCCAGCTCGCGCAGGCCGCGGCCCGCGCCGACGGCCAGGGTGTGCCGGCCAAGGGCGTCACCGGCTCGGGATACAGCGGCCACTACTTCTGGGACACTGAGATCTACGTGCTGCCGTTCCTCGCTTACACGACGCCGCTGTGGGCGCGCAACGCGATCCGGATGCGGTACCTCATGCTTCCGGCCGCGAGGCGGCGGGCGCACCAGCTCAACGAGCACGGGGTGCTCTTCCCCTGGCGGACGATCAACGGCGAGGAGGCTTCGGCGTATTACGCCGCCGGCACCGCGCAGTACCACATCAACGCCGACGTGAGCTTCGCCCTCGCCAAGTACGTGCGGGCCACGGGCGACGTCGAGTTCCTGCACCGGGAGGGTGTCGACATCGCCGTGGAGACGGCGCGCCTGTGGGCGACACTCGGCTTCTGGCGCACGAACGACAGCGACGGCGAAGAGTCGTTCCACATCCACGGGGTCACCGGCCCCGACGAGTACACGACGGTCGTCAACGACAATCTGTTCACGAACGTCATGGCGCGCTTCAACCTGCGCTTCGCCGCGCGCACGGTCCGCGAGATGGCCGACGACGACCCGGAGGCCTACCGGCTCATGGTCGACCGCCTGCGACTGGATCCGTCGGAGGCCGAGGCGTGGGACCGCGCGGCCGAGGCGATGCACATCCCGTTCAGCCCGGCCCTCGGCATCCATCCGCAGGATGCGGTCTTCCTCGAGCGCGAGGTGTGGGATCTCGAGCACACGCCGGCCGAACAGCGTCCGCTGCTGCTGCACTTCCACCCACTCGTGATCTACCGCTACCAGGTGCTCAAGCAGGCCGACGTCGTGCTCGCGCTGTTCCTGCAGGGCAACCACTTCTCCGACGAGGACAAGCTCGCCGACTTCGAGTACTACGACCCGCTGACGACCGGCGACTCGACGCTCTCTGCCGTCGTGCAGGCGATCCTCGCCGCGGAAGTGGGCTACCAGGATCTGGCGCTGGAGTACTTCCGGGAGTCGATCTTCGTCGACCTGGGAGATCTCCATCACAACGCCTCCGACGGCGTGCACGTGGCCTCGGCAGGCGGCGTCTGGACCGCGCTCGTCTGCGGCTTCGGCGGCATGCGCGATCACTTCGGCGAGCTCTCCTTCGATCCCCGTCTGCCGGCGGACTGGCCCGAGCTGTCCTTCACGCTGCACTGGCACGGCACGCCCCTGCGCGTGCGCCTGACCCGCGATGCGCTGACGGTCTCCGCCGAGGAGGGCGAACCGCTCGTGTTCAGCGTGCGCGGCACCGCCTACGCGGTCGGACCGGGGGAACACGTCGTCGTCCCGCTCGACGGGCAGGGTCCGGTGATCCCGGGACGGCCCTCGCTGAAGCAGTTCGCCGACGTGCGCCGAGAGGACGGCACACTGCTGTCCGCGTCGGTGCCGACGGTGACCACGACGATCCCCATCATCGGCAGCGGAGCGGACGTCGAGCACGGCGCGGACGCGTGATAGCGCTCACCCGCCGTCGCGGACGGGCCCATCCGGACGGCATGTCGCACCCACGTCGTAGGGTGGGTGCGTGACGACCGCTCTGTACCGCCGATATCGTCCTGAGACGTTCGGCGAGATGATCGGCCAGTCCCAGGTGACCGAGCCGCTCATGACCGCCCTGCGCGGTGATCGCGTGGGCCACGCCTACCTCTTCTCCGGCCCGCGCGGCTGCGGCAAGACGACGTCGGCGCGGGTGCTGGCCCGGTGCCTGAACTGCGCCGCCGGTCCCACCGACGTGCCGTGCGGCGTCTGCGACAGCTGCGTGGAGCTCGGGCGCGACGGCGGCGGGTCCCTCGACGTCGTCGAGATCGACGCCGCGAGCCACAACGGCGTCGACGACGCGCGCGACCTGCGCGAGCGTGCGGTGTTCGCACCCGCGCGCGACCGCTTCAAGATCTTCATCCTGGATGAGGCGCACATGGTGACCCCGCAGGGGTTCAACGCGCTGCTGAAGCTGGTCGAAGAGCCGCCCGATCACGTCAAGTTCATCTTCGCCACGACCGAGCCCGAGAAGGTCATCGGCACGATCCGTTCGCGCACCCACCACTACCCGTTCCGGCTGGTGCCGCCCGCGCCGATGCTCGAATACGTGCAGAGCCTGTGCGAGACCGAAGGCGTCACCGCCGAGCCCGGTGTTCTCTCGCTCGTCGTCCGTGCCGGCGGCGGGTCGCCGCGCGACACGCTGTCGCTGCTGGACCAGCTGATCGCCGGGTCGGAGGGCACCGTGGTGACGTATGCGCGCGCGGTCGCCCTGCTGGGATACACGCACGCCGAGCTTCTCGATGAGGTCGTCGACGCGTTCGGCGAGGGCGACCCGGCCGCGGCGTTCGCGGCGGTGGACCGTGTCGTGCAGACCGGTCAGGATCCACGCCGCTTCGTCGATGACCTGCTCGAGCGACTGCGCGATCTGATCGTGATCGCCGCGACCGGACAGGGCGCGGCGTCCGTGCTGCGGGGGGTGCCCCCGGAAGAACTCGCGCGCATGATGCGGCAGGCCGACGTGTACGGGTCGCTGCGGCTCTCGCGCACCGCCGATCTGGTGATCGCGACCCTGGACGAGATGACGGGGGCGACCTCGCCGCGGCTGCAGCTCGAGCTCATGGTGGCCCGCGTGCTGGCGCAGACCGGAGCGGCGGCATCCGGTTCCGGGTCCGTCGGCGTCGGTTCCGGCGTGCCGGCCGCGGCGCCCGCTTCCGCGCCCACGGCGCCCGCCAGGGCGCCTGCTCCCGCGCC
>NZ_CAURGG010000016.1:0-20149 GCF_963524805.1 uncultured Microbacterium sp.
TCCGCGAGGAGTGAATCGAGCATTCCAGCCATAGAACAAATGTACGACTACCCTCCGACATCGCTCGCGCCGGCCGACCGCAGACGCGCCTCGACAGTACGGTTGCGATGTGTCCACAAACGATCCGCTTCCCGACCGCCCCGCCCCCGACAATCCGTCGGGCAAGCTCATCCTCGTCCGGCATGGCGAGACGCAGTGGTCGAAGATCGGGCGGCACACCGGGCTCACCGACGTTCCACTCACACCGCGAGGTGAAGACCTCGCCAGGGGCGCCGGCAGGCTCGTCGCCGGGTACGACTTCTCGCTCGTGCTGACCTCGCCGCTGCAACGCGCGCGACGGACCGCCGAACTCGCGGGTTTGGATGCGGAGGTCGATCCTCTGCTGGTCGAATGGGACTACGGCGGGTACGAGGGACGCACGACCCGGGACATCCGCACGGAGCTCGGCTACAACTGGAGCGCGTTCACGCACGGTGTCATCCGAGGCCGGACTCCCGGCGAGACGGTGGAGGAGGTCGCCGCGCGCGCCTCGCGCGTGCTCAACCGCGTGCTGCCGGCCATGGTCGACGGCGATGTCGCTCTCGTCGCTCACGGTCACTTCCTGCGCATCCTGACCGCGGTGTTCCTGCGGATGGCGCCCCGATTCGGCGCGCAGATCACGCTGGATGCCGGATCCGTCTCGGTGCTGAGCTACTACCGCGAGCAGCCGGCGATCATGTCGTGGAACTACGGGCTGGAGCTTCCGCTGGAGCCTTCGGAGTCCTAGGACCCGGCTGACGCAAACGCGTCGTCCGACCATCTCGGGGCGATACTGGGGGACCATGCGAAGTGAATTGGTCCTGATCGGCGGGCGCTCCGGTGCGGGCAAGACGACGGCGGCGATTGCCCTGCATGAGCTTCTCGTAGCTCATACGGTGGAACATGCGGTCATCGAGGGTGACTACCTGGATCTCGCGTATCCGGTGCCGCATCTGGTGCACGCGGAGGCCGACCTCGCAGAACGGAACCTGGCCGCGATCTGGGCCAACTACCGAGCGCTGGGGTATCGACGCCTGATCTTCACCAACACGGTCTCCGTTCTGTCTGCAACCTCACTCGCGCGTGCGCTCGGCGACGATCCGGTGGTGAGGACCGTCCTTCTCCGTGCGACGGACCACGCCGTCAGAATCCGCCTCGGGCGGCGAGCGCACGGGTCGTCCGTCGACGATCAGCTCGATCACAGTGCTCGCACCTCGGTGATGCTTGACACCGCCTCTCCGGACGGCACACATCGCATCGACACGGACGACCTCACGCCGCACGAGGTGGCGGCGCGGATCGCCGAGCTGACGGGCTGGCTCAGCGCACCATCCGGACGTGCGTGATGGCCGGTGTCGCGGCTTCGAACTCCGTCGCGCCGTCCAGCTCGAAGCCGTTGCGTCGGTAGAAGGCGATCGCTCGCGGGTTCTCCTTCGCGACCCAGAGCATCGCCGGCTCGGCACCCAGCACTCCGGCGAGGAGCGCCTGCCCGATGCCGGTTCCGTGCGCTGCTTGCAGGACGTAGATGTTGTACAGCTGGCGATCGCGAGGAGCATCACCGCCCTGACTCGGACCCGACATCGCGAAGCCGACGATCTTTCCCTCGGACACGGCGACGCGCACGGTCAACTCCGGACGGCCGTCGCGCAGAATCCGGTCCCACATCTCCCGGCGCATGCGGGAGTGCGCCTCGTCCAGGAAGCCCGGTGGCAGCAGGTGCGCGTACGTCTCCTGCCACGTCAGAACGTGCAGTTCGGCGATCCGGCGTGCATCGTCCGGCACCGCCGCCCGCACCTCGAACACCATCGGACGATGATCGCACGCGGGCGCTCCCGTTTCCTGCGAGCGCTGCTCCGGCTGACGGCGCGCGCGCAGGAAACGGGAGCGCCGAGCCCGCACGCGGCACCCCCACCGCAAATGCAAGCGCTTGCAACAGCCGCAGTGTAAGCGCTTGCAATCCTGAAAGACTCCTGTTAGCGTCGCCTGCATCGCGCCGGGCACGTTGCCGTGCCTCTCCATCCCCCCAGGAGCACCAGTGTCGAAGTCGACCTCCCCACGCGCACGCCGCGCCATCGCCAGCATCCTTTCCGCAGCCCTCGTGCTGGCCGGCAGTATCGCCCTCCCGGCGATCGCCGCCGCCCCGGCCGCTGCGGCGGACCGCACGTTCACCCTCGTGGGAACGCTGCAGGGCGAACTGGGCTGCCCCGGCGACTGGCAACCGGACTGCACGCAGACCGCGCTCACCGCCACCGGCACCGACGGCGTGTACGCCGCCGAGTTCGAGCTCGGCGCCGGCACCTACGCATACAAGGTGGCGGTGAACGGCGCGTGGGACGAGTCCTACGGCGCGAACGGCGGCGGCGGCGACATCCCGCTGACGATCGCCGGCCCGACCACGCTGAAGTTCATCTTCGACGACAACGTCAAGCGCGTCGGCGTCGAGGTGCAGGGCCTGGGCGCCGGCTACACGGATGCCGACGACGCACTCGTCGCGGCACCGGCACGCCAGCCGGGCAGCCAGGAGCAGTTCTACTTCGTCATGACCGACCGCTTCGCCAACGGCGACACGTCGAACGACCTCGGCGGCCTGAGCGGCGATCGCCTGACGACCGGCTTCGACCCCACCGACAAGGGCTTCTACCAGGGCGGCGACATCGCCGGCATCCGGTCGCAGCTGGACTACATCGACGGCCTCGGCACGACCGCCATCTGGCTCACCCCGAGCTTCAAGAACCGGCCGGTGCAGGGCGAGGGCGCGAACGCGAGCGCCGGCTACCACGGCTACTGGATCACCGACTTCACGCAGATCGACCCGCACCTCGGCACCAACGCCGAGCTCGAGGCACTCATCGCCGAGGCGCACGCCAAGGGCATCAAGATCTACTTCGACATCATCGCGAACCACACCGCCGACGTGATCTCCTACCAGGAGGGCACGTACACGTACGTCGATCAGGCGACGAGCCCGTATCGGGATGCCGCCGGCAACGTGTTCGACCCCGCCGACTTCGCGGGCACCGACACCTTCCCGACGCTCGACCCGCTCACGAGCTTCCCGTACACGCCGGTCGTCCCTCCCGCCGATCAGAACCTGAAGGTTCCCGCGTGGCTGAATGACCCGACGCTGTACCACAACCGCGGCGACTCGACCTATGCCGGCGAGTCCACCACCTACGGCGATTTCAGCGGCCTCGACGACCTGATGACCGAGAACCCGGCCGTCGTGAACGGCTTCGTCGACGTCTACGAGAAGTGGGTCGACCTCGGCATCGACGGATTCCGCATCGACACCGCCAAGCATGTGAACTTCGAGTTCTGGGAGAAGTGGTCCAGCGAAGTCCTGGACTACGCCCACGCGGCCGGCAAGCCCGACTTCTTCATGTTCGGCGAGGTCTACGACGCCGACCCCGCCAAGCTGTCGCCGTACGTGCGCGATACCGATATGAACTCCGTGCTCGACTTCACGTTCCAGTCCGGTGCCACCTCCTATGCCAAGGGCGGCTCGGCCGAAGTGCTGCAGTCCCTGTTCGCGGGCGATGACATGTACACGACGCCCGACTCGTCGGCGACCGCTCTGCCGACGTTCCTCGGCAACCACGACATGGGCCGCATCGGGTACTTCCTGGCCGGGGCCGATTCGCTTCAGCGCGACGAGCTCGCGCACGAGCTGATGTATCTCACGCGCGGCCAGCCGGTCGTCTACTACGGCGACGAACAGGGCTTCGCCGGCACCGGCGGCGACAAGGACGCGCGCCAGAGCATGTTCGCCACCCAGACCGCCGAGTACGCGAACCAGCCGCTCGTCGACGGCACCACGCTCGGCAGCATCGACCGCTTCGACACCGGCTCCGCGCTCTACGGGCGCATCGCCGAGCTCGCGCAGCTGCGCAGCGCCCACCCCGCGCTGCAGAGCGGGGCGCAGATCGAGCGCTACGCCGACGACGGCGCCGGTGTCTATGCCTTCAGCCGCGTCGACCGCGACGAGAAAATCGAGTACCTGGTCGCGACGAACAACTCGACCGCCGATGACACGGTCTCGATTCCCACGCTGACCGCAGAGGCCACCTTCAGCGCGATCTACGGCGCGACCGCCCCGGTCACCACCGGCGCGGACGGCGTCGCCTCCGTGACGGTGCCCGCCCTCTCCGCCGTCGTCTACACCGCGGACAAGGCGGTCACCGCACCCGCGGAGGCCGGCGAGATCTCGATCTCGGTGCCGACTCCCGGCGCCGGACTCACGGGCCTCGCGCCGGTGGGAGCGGACGTCCCCGACGCGACCTGGGCGGAGACCAGCTTCGCCTGGCGGATCGTCGGCGACGAGGAGTGGACCCCGCTCGGCACCGCCGAGGACACGACCCCCCGCGTCTTCCACGATGTCCGGGGCCTGGCTGCCGGAACGCTGGTCGAGTACCGCGCCGTGTCGACGGATGCCGCCGGCAACCGTGCCGCGGCATCCACGTACGCGTCCGTCGGCGATCCCGTGACGGCGACCGTCCCGGAAGAGCCCGAAGAGCCGAACGAGCCCGAGCCGCAGGAGCCGACCGTGTACGGCGCCGTCAGCGTTCCCGGCAGCTTCAACTCGGAGGCCGGCTGCCCGGGCGACTGGCAGCCCGACTGCGACGCGGTGCAGATGACCCAGGTCGACGGCATCTGGACTCTCGCACTCGACGATCTGCCGGCAGGGTCCTACGCGTACAAGATCGCCACCGAGAAGTCGTGGACCGAGAACTACGGTGCCGGCGGGGTGAGCGGCGGCGGGGACATCCTGTTCGCGCACGATGGCGGACCGATCACCTTCTACTTCGATCCGCGCACGAAGAACATGCGCTCCACCGTCGACGGCCCGATCATCACCCTGGCGGGAAGCTTCCAGAGCGAGCTCGGCTGCGCCGGCGACTGGGCGCCGTCGTGCCTGGCGGCGATGATGTGGGATCAGAACGCCGACGGCACCTTCCAGTTCACCACCGACGACCTTCCGACCGGCTCCTATGCGGTCAAAGTCACGCACGGCCTGAGCTGGGATGAGAACTACGGCGCCGGTGGAGTGCCGAACGGGCCGGACATCTCGTTCACGGCCAGCGCCGGCAAGGTGGTCACGTTCCGCTACTCCCTCGAGACGCACGTGCTCACGGTGACCACGACCGACCCGCCGCTCGCCGGCGTCGGGGAGCAGCGCGCGCACTGGATCGACGCCGATACGATCGCGTGGCCGGCGGACCTCGGTTCCACCGCCTCCGGCGCCACCTGGCAGCTGTACTCGTCCGCCGACGCGTCCCTCGCGGTCGCCGACGGCGAGGTCACCGGCAGCGATCCGATCGAGCTCACCGTGATCGACGGCGGACTCACCCAAGCGCAGCGGGAAGCGTTCCCGGCCCTGTCGTCGTACACGGCGCTTCGCGTCCCCGAGGGGACGGATGCCGCGGCGCTGCTCACCGGACAGCTGGCGGTCGCGCAGCGCAACCCGGACGGAGTGCTGACCGGCTTCACCGGCGTGCAGATTCCCGGGGTGCTGGACGCCCTCTACGCCGACGCTCTGGACGACGTCGATCTGGGCATCGGCTGGAAGGGCAACAAGCCGACCTTCCGCCTGTGGGCTCCCACCGCGCAGTCTGCGACGCTGCTGACCTGGGAGGCCGGCGCCACCGGTGACCCGGTCCGCCACGAGGCCACCCGGGATGCGGCATCCGGAACGTGGTCCGTCGCCGGAAAGAGCGCGCTCAAGGGCGACGAGTACCTCTGGGAGGTCGTCGTCTATGCGCCCACGACGGGTGCCATCGAGACGAACCAGGTGACCGACCCGTACTCGGTCGCGCTCACCCTCGACTCCGAGCGCTCGGTCGCGGTGGACCTGGCCGACAAGGCTCACAGGCCCAAGACGTGGGAGAAGACGAAGTCGCCGAAGATCGATCAGCCGGTCGACCGGGCGATCTACGAGCTGCACATCCGCGACTTCTCGTTCACCGATGAGACGGTGCCCGAGAACGAGCGCGGCACGTACAAGGCGTTCACTCACCCGGACAGCGCGGGCATGACCCAGCTCGACCAGCTCGCCGAGGCCGGGATCAACACGGTGCACCTGCTGCCGTCGTTCGACATCGCGACGATCGAGGAGGACCGCGCGGCGCAGGCGGTTCCCCCGTGCGACCTGGCGTCGTTCGCGCCGGATTCGCCCGAGCAGCAGGCGTGCATCGACGGCATCCGCGACGCCGACGGCTTCAACTGGGGTTATGACCCGTTCCACTTCTTCGCCCCCGAAGGCTCGTACGCGGTGGACCCGAACGGCGGCGCGCGCGTCGAGGAGTTCCGCTCGATGGTCGGAGCGCTGCACCAGACAGGTCTGCAGGTCGTGCTCGATCAGGTGTTCAACCACACCGCCGAGTCCGGACAGGGCGAGCGCTCCGTGCTCGACCAGGTGGTTCCCGGGTACTACCAGCGCCTCAACGCGGCGGGCGGCGTCGAAACCTCGACCTGCTGCCAGAACGTCGCGACCGAGCATGCCGCGGCCGAGAAGCTCATGGTCGACTCGGTGGTGATGTGGGCCCGGGACTACAAGGTCGACGGCTTCCGCTTCGACCTGATGGGGCACCACTCGAAGGCGAACATGCTCGCGATCCGCGCCGCACTCGATGAGCTCACCCTCTCTCGCGACGGCGTGGACGGCAAGGCCGTGTACCTCTACGGCGAGGGCTGGAACTTCGGCGAGGTCGCGAACAACGCCCTCTTCGAGCAGGCGACGCAGGGGCAGCTCGGCGGCACCGGCATCGGGACGTTCAACGACCGCCTCCGCGACGGCGTGCACGGTGGCAGCCCGGTCGACGGCTCGTCGACCTTCGAGCAGGGCTTCGGCACGGGACTGGGCACCGACCCGAACGGCTCGACCGTCGATCCGGCCGACCGCACCATCGGCGAGCAGACCGACCTGGTCAAGCTCGGCCTCGCCGGAAACCTGCGCGACTTCGCGTTCGAAGCCTCGGACGGCACCGTCAAAACGGGCGCCGAGGTGGACTACAACGGGTCTCCCGCCGGTTACGCCGACCAGCCCGACGAGGTGATCAACTACGTCGACGCGCACGACAACGAGACGCTGTACGACCTGTCGGTCTTCAAGCTGCCCGTCGGCACGTCGATGGCCGACCGCGTCCGCATGAACACCCTGTCGCTCGCGACGGTCACGCTGTCGCAGTCGGTGTCGTTCTGGCACGCCGGGACGGAACTGCTGCGCTCGAAGTCCCTGGATCGCAACAGCTACAACTCGGGCGACTGGTTCAACCGGATCGACTGGACGGGTCAGGAGTCCACGTTCGGGTCCGGCCTGCCGATGCAGGCCGACAACGGCGAGAAGTGGCCCATCATGGCGCCGCTGCTGGCCGACCCGGCGCTGAAGCCCGCGGCATCCGACATGGCCTCGGCAGAGGCGTCCGCGCTGGACATGCTGCGCGTGCGTTCCGAGGTCGACCTGCTGCGGCTGGGCTCGGCGGACCTGATCGAACAGAAGGTGTCGTTCCCGAACGGGGGAGCGGATGCCGACCCCGGCGTCATCGTCATGGTGATCGACGACCTGCTGGGTGAGGACGTCGACCCCGAGCTCGAGGGCGCGCTGGTCGTGTTCAACGCCTCGACGGAGCCGACCACGCAGACTGTGACGGCTCTCGCCGGCCGCGGGTTCTCCCTCACGCCCGCGCTGGCGAACGGCGCCGATCCGGTCGTGAAGACCACGTCGTGGGATGCCGCGAGCGGCACGGTGACCGTGCCCGCCCGCTCGGTCGCCGTGCTCGTGGACGCCGAGGCCACGGACACGGTCGTCACCGCCGCCCCGAGCAAGGTGCTCGCCAAGGCCGGCACGCCCCTCACCGTGACCGGCCGGGTCGTCTCGGCGGACGGCAGCGCCCCCGTCGGAACGGTCACGGTCTCCGACCGGGGCACCGTCATCGCGACGGTCGAGCTGGGAGCAGCCGCGAAGGGCAGGATCCAGGTCGCCCTGCCGTCGCTCGGTCGCGGCATCCACATGCTGCGGACCACGTTCACGGGCGCCGACGGGTGTAACGACTCGCCGGCGCTGTTCCGGTTTCCGGTCGTTATCTCCTACCCCGCCCGCACCTACGGACCCCCCGTAGCGGGGGGAGGTGCACCGCGCTCGTCGGCGCGGTGCACCTCCACGTGGTCCGACTCGAGCTCGAGGCGGACCAGACCGCTCATGCGCAGCCGCGTGAGGTAGTCCTGCGGCAGCTGCAGCCTGCCGACGCGATCCAGGACCGCGTACTCGCGGGCGATGTTCCGCTGGACGCCCTGGTCGTCGGTGTGCACCGAGCGCAGCACTTCGGTCGAGGTGCGCCCATCCCGGATCTGGACGGTACGGCGCACGTGGCGCGAGACCGCCTCGTCGTGCGTGACGATGAGCACCGTCACGCCGACGTTCTCGTTCACCTCACGGAGCACCTCGAGGATCTCGGCGGAGGACTGCTCGTCCAGCTCCCCGGTCGGCTCGTCGGCGAGGAGGACGCGCGGGGCGTTCGCCAGAGCGACCGCGATCGCTGCGCGCTGACGCTGACCGCCCGACAGCTGCCCGGGCGTGCGAGCGCGGAGGTCGGTGATGCCCAGGACCTCCAGCATCCCGTCCACCCGATCCGCCCGCGCGGTGCGGGGCGTGGCCGCCACCGACAGCGCCAGGGTGATGTTCTCGGCGACCGTGAGGAACGGCACCAGATTCCGCTCGGTCTGCTGGAAGACGAACCCGACGCTCTCGCGCCGGAAGCGCGTGCGGTCCCGCCCGCGCATGGCGAGCAGGTCGTGACCGTCGACGCTCGCTGCGCCCGCCGTGGGCGTGTCCAGCCCGGAGAGGATCGTCAGGAGCGTGGACTTGCCCGAACCCGACGCGCCGACGATCGCCGTGAGCTCGCCGGCCTCGACCTCGAGGTTGAGCCCCTGGAGTGCCTGCACCTCGACGCCCTCGGACGCGAAGATGCGCACGAGGTCGACGCAGCTGATCTGAGCGGTCATTCCACCCCCATTCTGAGCGACGCGGCGGGCGATCTGCGGCGCGCGATCGCCGCGGCGCTGAGCGCGGCCGCACCGGCGGCCGCGGCCAGGACGACCACGACGACGGCGATGCCGGTCACATCCAGCAGAGGAGGCGACCCCGCGACGCCGGCGAAGCCGGGCAGGTCGATCGCCGTCAGGACGACGAGCACCTCCGCCACGCCGAGGACGACGCCGGCGCTGATCGCGAACACGAGCACCGGAGCGACCTCCCACCCGACGACGCCGCGCAGTCCTCGGGCGGGCAGTCCGAGGACGCGCAGGACGCCGAGCACACCGTCGCGCTGACGTGCGGAGGCGAGGACCCCGAGGACCATGGCGACCAGGCAGAAGGCGAGCACGGCGGCGACAGTGACGGCGAGCAGGCCGAACACGGCCGCAACGAGCGGATGACCGGCATCCAGCGGCGGGATCTCCCGCCGTGCACTGGATCCCGTCGACGCGGATGCCGACGCGAGCGCGCTCTGCAGCGTGCGGGCGGCGCCGAGGGAGAACACCGCGACCGACGTGCCGAGGATGATCGCGAACGCAGTCGCGAACCCCGGCGCCGGGCCTCGGGCGGCTTGGGCGGCTCCGACCACGGCGATCGCACCGCTGCCGTGCCGGGCGCCGCGCTGCACGGTGCGCATTACCAGGGGGAACAGCCGGAGCACGCCGAGGGTGCCGGCTGCGGCGACAAGCAGCGGCGCGGCCGCCGGCAGCGGGTCGGCGCCGTCGCCGACGACACCGCGGCGAACGAGCAGGAAGACGGATGCGGCCGCGAGCGCCACGACGAGGACTTCGCCCACCCACCGGAAGCCGGCCGTCCGCGAGCGGGCGACGAGCGGTGGGGGAGGAAGCGAGGCCGCCAGCAGCACAGGCGGGAGCGCGATGACCACGGCCAGCGCGGGCCAGGCGTCGACCCCGAAGAGCGGACCCGATCCGTCGATCGCCGCGCTTATCGCCATGCCGATCGCCATGCCGATCATCCCAGCGGGGAGGGCGATCGCGAAGCCCTCCAGCAGCAGCGCCATGCGCAGCTGGGTCTCGCCGGCGCCGCGGACTCGTGCGAGATCCAGGGTCGGCCGGCGTCGTCGCGCGATGGCCTGCGCGGCGAGAGCCAGCACGGCGAGCACAACGCCGACCGGTCCGGCGGCGAGCAGCACCATGAGCGCCGTCGCGACGTTCACCCGCTGGATGATCGCGTCGATGTCCGAGGCCAGGATCGAGGAGAACAGGAGGAACTCGCCGCTGCGGAAGACCTCTCCGGCCGCGCTGAGCTGCCGCACCTGCTGCGCTACGGCGCGCGCGTCGTCGAACGAGAACCGGTCGGTGCGAAGCGGGTACCAGGCCTCGACGCGGGCGCCGGCGAAGGTCGTCGACAGACCGGCTGTCGACGCCGGGTCGACCAGCACGTCGGCGAGCAGGAGTGTCCGACCGTCGTCGGCGACGCGTTCGACAGCCGTGCTCAGCGCCGCCTGGTGCTGCCAGAACGGATCCGAGTCGTCTCGCGGCTCGTACAGCGCGGTGACCAGAAGGGGAGCCACACGGTGGTCGAGCGTGTCGCCGACCGCGATACCCATCCGCTCGGCGGCCGACCGCGAGAGCGCGACCTCGAGAGGCGGGGTCGGTGTCGCGGAATCGTCCTCATCGCCCGTCCATGCCTGCGGTGGCGTGCCGTCGGTGATCGTGACCAGGTCATCCGCCCCGGGCGTCATCGCCAGGCCGACGCGGAGGAGAACCGCATCGGTCGGCCCGTCGATGATCTCCGCACCCTCGCGGGGGGTGAGCGCCACCCATTGGGAGTCCTCGAGCAGGGCCGCGAGAGGTTCGCCGACACCGTCCGGCGCCCGCTCGATCGTGTCCGAGATCGACGCGATGCCCTCCGCCGTCGATCGGTTGCCGCCGGCGGACGGATACCCGAAGATGCCGCTCGCGGTGAGGTCCCCGCGCACGGCGGGAAAGCCGTCGAGCGTGTGCCGCAGCTCCTGCGTCGCGATCTGGGCGAGCGCCGCCGGCGCGGCCGTCACCAGCAGAGCCGATATCGCCACGACGAAGCCGATCAGCGCGAGCAGGGCGGCGTCGGCTCTCGCCTGCTTGGCGAGCAGTCCGGCCGGTCCGCGACGTTCGGTCATGCCGTTCGCCCCCGAAGGCGCCCGCGGCCGCGGGCGGCGTGGCCGGTCGCCGCGTCGCGGGCGACCATGCTCGCGTAGACGACGATGACGGCCCCGATCGCCAGGGCGAGGATCACGACGGCCACCGCCACCGCGATCACATCGACGTGCACCGCTGTGCGGATGGCCGCGATGGCGCCGGGCACCGCCGCCCGGGCGAGCGTGGCGACCACCAGCAGTACGACCGCGGCGCCTGCGACGATTCCGACGACGAGTGCCCAGCCGGTCGCGAACAGCATCTCGCGGCGGCGCAGCCGCGACTGCCCGCCGGGTGCGACGCCGAGAGCGCGGAGCACCGCGACCTCGCCCCGCCGCTGCCGCAGCTGCGCGGAGCAGACGGCGACCAGGCCCGCGAGGGCCAGCACGCCCGAGGCTGCCGCGGCCAGCCACACGACTGTCGCACCGGCAGCGAGCATCGTGCGGTCCGGCCCCGCACTCGCCGCATCCACGGTGACCGCGGCGGGCAGGGCCGCCCGCAGGGCGGTCGCCGTCGCCTCGATGTCGCCGTCGGTGCCGACCCAGACACGGGATGCCGGACGGGGGGCTGCCGCCGATGCCAAGAGCGCGGCATCCACCACCGCCGCATCGACCAGGACGCCGCGCGCCGAAGTGGATCCGGGGATCGCGGGCGAGAGCGCGGCGACCGATGACTGGATCGGCGGGGCGCCGTCGGCCGGCTCGATCACGACGGCCGCGCCGACGCCGACTCCGAGCCGCTCGGCGAGCGCGGCCGACAGCACCGCGCCGCCGACCGGTGGCGGCGGGAGGAAGCGCACGAGCGTCCCGGGTTCGATCGGCGCGGATACTCCGCCGGCCGCTCCGGGAACGACCGTCGGGTCGCGCCATGAGGCGGTGGAGCCAACCGGGTCGGCGATCTCGCCGGCATCGGTGGAGACCCCCGCGACGCTCGCCGGGCCGGACGCCTCGCTGCGGACATCGATCGCCGCAAGCCGCCACGGCGCCTCGCCATCGGGCAGGTCCGCGGTCGCTTCGAGACCACCCTCGCCCGGAGCGGTCAGCGTCGGCACCTCGCGCAGCCGCCCG
Organism: uncultured Microbacterium sp.; assembly: GCF_963524805.1. GTDB lineage: Bacteria > Actinomycetota > Actinomycetes > Actinomycetales > Microbacteriaceae > Microbacterium. Next base: position 12,252 of record NZ_CAURGG010000016.1, read on the forward strand.
AGGGCGTCGGAGAGCCAGATCGAGACCTGGGCGGTGCTCACGCCGCGCAGCTCGACGCCGACGCGCGTCGCCGCGTCGGGGAGCACCGCGCCGCCGGTGGGAGTGATCGCCTGCGCCAAGGCCTCCGGATCCACCGCACCGTCGCCGCGCTGACCCATCGAGCCGAGGGCGGGCGCCGCGATCCCGAGCAGCTCCACCCGCTCCCCGCCGAGCAGCACATCGGCGGTCCGCACCGGCGCGATGGCGGAGACCTTCGCGGCGGCATCCAGCTCGGCATCCGACAGCGAGCTCGAGGGTCCGTGCAGCGTGACGGCTGCACCCGATCGCACCTCCTGCGTCTGAGCGAACGCGCTCGACCAGCTCGCGCCGTAACCGGCCGCGAGCACGATCTGGCCGACGGCGAGGGCCACGATCACGATCGAGACGGCGGCCGCTTCCGTTCGGCGGGCCAGTCCCCGCAGCGCGAGCACGCTCAGCGCGGCCGTGCCGGAGGCGCTGGATGCCGCCGCCCCGCGCACGACGAAGGGAAAAACGTACAGCCCGGTGAGAGTGATCGCCACGAGGATCAGCGCCGGTGCGAGAAGGGCGATCGGGTCGATCTCCGTCCGGCCGGATCTGGTGGTCGTCAGCGGGCCGCTCGTGAGGAGCTGCCACGTCGAGATCAGTGCTCCGGCCGTCGCGACCAGGAGCACCCCGACCGCGACAGTGCGTCGCGTGCGCGCTCCGGTCTTCGCACCGCTGGTGGCCGTGACCGACCCGCTCGCGCCGGCGGTGCGCGCGGCGAACGATGCAGCCGAGACGGCGACCGCTGCCGCTGCCGCGACGGCACCGCTCGCGACCGCCGACGGCAGGCCGGCGGGCTGAGCCGACAGCAGCGCGGTTGCGGCCGCGACGCCCAGCGTCCCGCCGATCGCGGCGACGACGGACGCTTCACCCGAGACCCCGGCGGCAAGGCGCGCGGTGGTCGCCCCGCGCGCCCAGAGCAGCGTCGTCTCTTCGGACCGCGCGCGCACGAGCAGTCCGGCGAGGACCCAGATCGACAGTGCCGCAATGGCCGCCAGCACGATGAGGGCGACCGGGGCCGCCGTCCGCAGCGCCGCCACGAGCACCTCGACCTCGCGCGCGGCCAGCACGAAGCGCCCGCTGCGGTTGGGCAGGCCCAGCCCGGCGTCACTGAACGCAGGCGCCAGCGCCTCCCACGCCCGGTCGGTCGCTTCCAGGTCGGCCGGCTGCAGGCGATCGACCCGAGGGATGAGGGTCCACTCGACGCGCGGGGTGATGCCCAGGCGGTCCCACACCTCGGAGCCGGTGACGACGGGACCCACCGAGCGGTCGTCGGCGCCGGCGGCCCAGAGGGCATCGCCCATCCAGCGCGGGGCATCAGGATCCTTCAGCCGCCAGGTTCCGACGAGGGTGAGCGCCACGCCTCCGTCGAGTGTCAGCTCGTCGCCGACCTCCAGGCCGAACGCGGTCGCGGCATCCGCCTGCATGCTCGCCTCGCCGGCCGTGGTGGGCCACTTTCCGGCATCCAGCGTCGCGGCCGATGCGATGTCGTCGACCTGCGCGACGGCGACCGAGCGGCGCTCGTCCTGCGCGGCCACGACGGCGACCGACTCGACGGTTCGCACGATGGAGAGCGGGATGCCGCGGCCCGAGCCGTCGCGGAAGACCTCGCCGACCGTTGCGGTGACGAGCTGATCCTGCGCCGCTTCGTCGACCGCATCACGCGGGAGCGCCACGCGCAGGGCGAGGTCCGCCCCCGGTTCGACATCGAGCACCGCGCGCACCCCGGTGGTCGCCGCGGCCGAGAGCACGCCGATGGCGCCGGCGGCGGTTCCGACCGCGACCGACACGACGATCAGCAGACCGGCGAAGATGCCGGCGCGCTGGCGCATGCGGCGCAGGGTGAACAGGGCGGCCTCCCGTCGTCGCACCGCGCTCCCGCGCGCGGTGTATCGACACTATGCCCGGCGCTGCGGGCACCGTGCCGGGCGCCGAGAAGGCCCCCGCCGCGCCGAGAAGGTCCGGTCGACGTTCAGAAGGTGCACCTTCTCGGCGCCGAACCCACCTTCTCGCCGCGGATCGGACCTTCTCGCCGTGGACGGCTACCGGCCGAGCGTCTCCGCGGGCGGACGGGGGAGGAACGGCACGAAGAGTGGGCATCCTCGGATATACTCGGAAGTCCAGCTAAAATGATCATCGTGCCAACGACGGCGCGAGAGGAGATCGCACATGACGCAGCAGACGGCCTCTCTGGTGAAGGAAACGCCCATGCCGAGCGGGACCTTCCTGACGCTCAGCGCGGAGGAGCGCGCGGACATCCTCGCAGCGGTCCGCGACTTCGCTCAGACCGAACTGGCTCCGCACGCGCTGGAGTGGGATGAGCGCAAGCACTTCCCGCGGGAAGCACTGGGTCAGGCGGGCGAACTCGGACTCGGCGGCATCTACGTCCGCGAGGACGTCGGCGGATCCGCGTTCAGCCGCTCGGATGCGGTGGCGATCGTCGAGGAGCTCGCCCAGGCCGACCCCTCCATCGCCGCGTACATCACGATCCACAACATGGTCGCCTGGATGATCGACTCGTACGGAACCGACGAGCAGCGGCACGCCTGGCTTCCCCGGCTCACCGCCATGACGGACTTCGGCAGCTACTGCCTGACCGAGCCGGGTGCGGGGTCGGATGCCGCCGCCATCACGACCAGCGCGATCCAGGACGGCGCCGACTACGTCCTCACCGGCGTCAAGCAGTTCATCTCCGGCGGAGGCGAGGCGTCGGTCTATGTCGTCATGGCGCGCACCGGCGAGCCGGGCGCGCGCGGGATCACGGCATTCCTCGTGCCGGCGGATTCCGCCGGGCTGTCGTTCGGCCAGAACGAGAAGAAGATGGGCTGGAACGCGCAGCCGACGCGTCAGGTGATCCTCGATGAGGTGCGGGTACCCGCATCCGCGATCCTCGGATCGCCCGGGCAGGGCTTCAAGATCGCGATGTCCGCCCTCAACGGCGGGCGCGTCAACATCGCCGCGTGCTCGCTCGGCGGCGCCCAATGGGCGCTCGACCGGGCCGTGCAGTACGTGCACGAGCGCTTCACGTTCGGCGAGCCGCTCGCCGAGAAGCAGTCGGTCGTCTTCACCCTCGCCGACATGGCCACCGAGCTGCGCGCCGCGCGCGCCCTGGTGCGCGACGCCGCCCGCGCCATCGACGAGGGGGCGCCCGATGTCGCCCTGCAGTGCGCCATGGCCAAGCGATTCGCGACCGATGCCGGCTTCCGCATCGCGAACGAGGCCCTGCAGCTGCACGGCGGCTACGGCTACCTCCACGAGTACGGCATCGAGAAGGTGGTGCGCGACCTGCGCGTGCACCAGATCCTCGAGGGCACGAACGAGATCATGCGGGTCATCATCGGCCGGGAGCTGCTGGGGTCGGTCCGATGAGGGTCTCTTTCCTCGGCCTCGGTCACATGGGCCTGCCGATGGCGCAGAACCTGATCAAGGCCGGCCACGACGTCGTGGGATTCGATGTGGTTCCGGCCGCAATCGATGCGGCGCGCGCCGCCGGCATCCCCGTCGCGGACTCGGGGCAGGATGCCGCAGCTTCGGCCGAGGTGGTCATCACCATGTTCCCGAGCGGCCGGCACGTGATCGAGGCGTACCGCGGATCCGCTGATGCTCCCGGACTGCTCGCCGTGGCGGCATCCGGAACGCTCTTCATCGACTCGTCCACGATCGCCGTCGACGAGGCGCGGGAGGCGCACGCACTCGCCGAAGCCGCGGGACACCGCAGCATCGACGCGCCCGTCTCGGGCGGGGTGGTGGGCGCCGAGAACGCGACGCTCGCGTTCATGGTCGGCGGCACGGACGAGGACTTCGAAGCGGCGCGCCCGCTGCTCGAGGCCATGGGTCGCCGCGTCGTCCACTGCGGCGGCGCCGGACTCGGCCAGGCCGCCAAGGTGTGCAACAACATGATCCTCGGCATCTCGCAGATCGCCGTCGCGGAGGCCTTCGTGCTGGGGGAGCGGCTCGGACTCAGCCATCAGGCGCTGTTCGATGTCGCCTCCAACGCGTCCGGTCAGTGCTGGGCGCTCACCACGAACTGCCCCGTGCCGGGCCCCGTGCCCACCAGCCCTGCGAACCGCGAGTATCAGCCCGGATTCGCCGGCGCCCTCATGTCGAAGGACCTGGGCCTCGCGGAGCAGGCGATCGATCTGACGGGCGTCGACGCGAAGATGGGGCGCCTCGCGCGCGAGATCTACAAAGAGTTCGCGGACGGTGCCGGCGCGGGGCAGGATTTCTCGGGGATCATCACCACGATCCGCGCCGAGAGCCGAGCCTGAGGAGCACCCCCGCATGAGCACCTACGAGACCATTCTGGTCGAGACCCGCGGTCGCGTCGGCTGGATCACGCTCAACCGTCCCGAAGCGCTGAACGCCCTGAACTCGCAGGTGATGCACGACATCGTCGCGGCGGCATCCGCCTTCGACACGGATCCGGACATCGGCGCGATCGTCGTCACCGGATCGGAGCGCGCCTTCGCCGCCGGTGCCGACATCAAGGAGATGGAGCAGAAGTCCGGCCTGGAGATGGTGATGGACGACCACTTCGGCGGCTGGGCGCAGTTCGCCGCGGTGCGCACGCCCGTGATCGCCGCCGTGGCCGGCTATGCCCTCGGCGGCGGGTGCGAGCTGGCGATGATGTGCGACATCATCCTGGCCGCCGACACGGCGAAGTTCGGGCAGCCCGAGATCAACCTCGGGGTCATCCCCGGCATGGGCGGCTCGCAGCGCCTCGTCCGCGCGGTCGGGTACTACAAGGCCGCCGAGCTGGTGCTGACCGGACGCATGATGGATGCCGCCGAGGCCGAGCGCTCCGGACTGGTCTCGCGCGTGGTGCCGGCGGCGGACCTGCTCGAGGAGGCGGGGAAGGTCGCCGACGCGATCGCGTCCAAGTCGCTGCCCTCGGTGTACGCCGCGAAGGCCGCCCTCGACACGGCGCTGGAGTCGACCCTCGCCGAGGGCCTCCGGTTCGAGAAGCACACGTTCGCCGCGCTCTTCGACACCGCCGACCAGAAGGAAGGGATGGCGGCGTTCCGTGAGAAGCGCGCCCCGGACTTTCAGAATCGCTGACCCCCGGCATCCACCCCACGACCGCGAGACTGCAACGGGTGGTCGAGACCGCGGGGTTTCCCCGCAGTCTCGAACCGCAGTTGCAGTCTCACGGTCGAGAGTGAGGGCTCAGAGCGGGTCGGGCAGCGGGCGCGGGTCGGCGAAGTCGCCGGCGTTCTTGCGCAGGCGGGCGATGATCGCGACGAGCTCGGCCGTGTCGGACTCCGAGAGCCCCGGCTCGGCGAAGACCTGGCTGTTCAAGGCGTCGGTCGCTCGTTCGACGAGCTCTCGACCGGATGCCGTCAGCACGAGCATCGCGGCACGGCCATCGCCCGGGTGCGGCTCGCGCTCGACCAGCCCGTCGCGCACGAGGCGGTCGACCGTGTTGGTCACGCTGGTGGGATGCACCTGCAGCCGCGCGATGGCGCTGGCCATCGGCATCCGGCCCTCGCGGGTGAACCCGAGCAGCCGCAGCATCTCATACCGGGCGAACGAGAGACCGAACGGCTTGAGCGCCGCATCGATCCGCGCGAGCATGAGCTGCTGGGCGCGGATGATCGAGGTCACGGCCGACATGCCGGGAGCGGCATCCGTCCATCCGTGCGCCGTCCACTGGCGCTTCGCCTCGGCGATCGGATCGACGGGAAGGGGTCCTGGTCTGGCCATCGTCGACCTCCTTTCCGCGTTTTCCACGGTAGCCGCTCGCGGCCTCCGCAGCGGCAGCGCGAGCGCCGTGGCGGGCGACGCGGCGCCATAGACTCGAACGCACGAAGGAGCGGAGCGCAATGAGAATCGTCGTCTTGGTCAAAGAGGTCCCGGACACGTGGGGTGATCGCAAGCTCGACCTGGAGACTGGTCTGGCCGATCGCGCCGCCAGCGAGACGGTCCTCGACGAGATCGGGGAGCGCTCGCTCGAGGTCGCGCTGAGCTACGCGGACAAGAACGCGGATGCCGAGGTCGTCGTGCTCTCGATGGCGCCGGCCGGTTCGGCGGCCACGGTGCGCAAGGGCCTCGCGATGGGCGCCCACTCGGCCGTCCACGTCGCCGACGAGGCTCTGGCCGGCGCCGATCTCGGCCTGACGGCCGAGGTGCTCGCTGCGGCGATCCGCCGCACGGGGTTCGATCTCGTGATCGCCGGCAACCTGTCCACCGACGGTGCCGGCGGGGTGATGGGTGCGATGGTGGCGGAGCTGCTGGACGCTCCCCACCTCACGACCCTCAACGCGGTGCAGATCGGCGACGGCACGGTATCGGGTGAGCGCGCGAGCGACGGCGCCACGATGCAGGTCTCGGCGCAGCTGCCCGCGGTGATCTCGATCACCGAGGCGCTGCCCGACGCCCGCTTCCCGAACTTCAAGGGGATCATGGCTGCGAAGAAGAAGCCGTTCGAGACCGTGACGCTCGAGGACCTGGGCATCGAGCCGGAGGATGCTGCCGCCTCGCGCTCGATCGTCCTGGCGCTGTCGGAGAAGCCGCCGCGCCAGGCCGGCACGAAGATCATCGATGAGGGCGATGCGGGCCAGAAGCTCGCGGAATTCCTCGTGCAGAACAGGCTGGTGTGACCATGGCTTTCGCGGATGATTCGATCCTCGTCCTGCTCGACGTCATGCCGAGCGGCGAGCTCGCCAAGAGCGCGGCGGGACTGCTGGGCGCCGCCGCTTCGGTGGGCACCCCGGTCGCCCTGATCGTCTCGGATGCCGACAGCGTCGGTGCCGCCGCCGGCGCGCTCGGCGCGCCATCCGTGCTCGTGGCTCCCGCCGTGAGCGACCAGCTGACCGTCCCGGTCGTGGACGCGCTCGCCGCGGCCGCCGACCTCGTGCGGCCGGACGCGATCCTGATCTCGAACTCGGTCGAAGGGCGCGATGTCGCCGGACGCTACGCCGCCCGCAGCCGGTCGGGGCTGTGCGCCGACGTGGTCGGGGTGTCGCGGGATGCCGAGGGTGTGGTCGCGCACCACTCCGTCTACGGCGGCGCCTACAACGTCGACGCGTCCGTCACGTGGGGCGCACCGGTGATCACCGTCCGTCAGGGCGCGATAGAGGCGCGTGCGGATGCCGTCGAGTCGCCGTCCGTGGAAACGCTGACGGTCGCGCCGTCGGGCAAGCGCGCGGCATCCATCGACAAGATCGACGCGGCCGTCGTGACGTCGTCGCGGCCGGAGCTGCGCGGCGCGGGCAAGGTGGTCTCGGGCGGACGCGGGCTCGGTTCGCAGGAGAAGTTCGCGCTCGTCGAGCAGCTCGCCGACGTGCTCGGCGCCGCGGTGGGTGCCTCCCGCGCGGCCGTGGACGCGGGGTACGTGCCGCAGTCGTACCAGGTCGGGCAGACCGGAGTGTCGGTCTCGCCGCAGCTGTATGTCGCGCTCGGCATCTCGGGCGCGATCCAGCACAAGGCCGGCATGCAGACCGCCAAGACGATCGTCGCGATCAATAAGGACGGCGACGCGCCGATCTTCGAGATCGCCGACTTCGGCGTCGTGGGCGACCTGTTCACCGTGGTTCCGCAGCTGATCGCCGCGCTCGAGGCCCGGAAGGCGTAGCCGGTATGGCGACGTACTCGGGCACGGTGCGCCGCGGGCTGCCGCGGCGGCCCGGCGGCGAGCCCTGGCCTCCCGCGGACACCGCGCCTCCAGCCTCCGAAAGCGCCGTCGCAATCGGCGACGCGCCGGTCGGTGCGGTGGTGCTTCCGCAGGTCGTGACCGAGGAATCGGCCGGCGGACAGCCGATCACCGAGATCCTCGCGCCGAGCGCCGAGCGCACCGGCGCCGACGGCCGCCCGTCCGCTCCCGCGTCGCCGGCCGC
>NZ_CAURGG010000017.1:0-17693 GCF_963524805.1 uncultured Microbacterium sp.
TGGCGCCCCTGCGGTGCCAGCTGCGGAGCCGGCGGCCGGGCCGCCCGCCGCGCCGCCGCCGGCGAATCCCGGGGACGCGAGCCCCGCCGGTCCGCTGGACGCCGAGCAGGTGCAGGCCGTGATCACGGGGTACACCTTCGCCTCCGAGACGCTCGATCTCGGCGCACTGATGAACGGCGATGCGGTGGAGCAGGCGCAGATCCGCATCCCCCTCGGCATGATGAACCGGCATGGTCTGGTCGCCGGCGCCACGGGAACCGGCAAGACGCGCACGCTCCAGGGCCTCGCCGAGCAGCTGGCGGCCAAGGGCGTGCCGGTCTTCGCCGCGGACATCAAAGGCGATCTGTCCGGAGTCGCCACGCCGGGGCAGTCGAGCGAGAAGCTGCTCGCGCGGACCCAGGCGATCGGCCAGGACTGGGTCCCGGCGGCATCCGTCACGGAGTACTACGCGCTGGGAGGCATCGGCAAGGGCGTGCCGGTGCGCGCGACGGTTTCGGGCTTCGGGCCCCTGCTGCTGAGCAAGGTGCTGGGCCTGAACGAGACGCAGGAGTCGAGTCTCGGGCTGGTCTTCCACTACGCCGATGCCAACGGACTGGCGCTGGTGGATCTCTCCGATCTGCGGGCGGTGCTGAGCTATCTGACCAGCGCGGACGGCAAGGCCGAGCTCAAGGAGCTCGGCGGGCTGTCGGCCGCGACGGCCGGCGTCATCCTCCGGGAGCTCATCACGTTCGCCGACGGCGGAGCAGACGTGTTCTTCGGCGAACCCGAGTTCGATGTGCGCGAGTTCCTGCGCTCCGCACCGGACGGTCGCGGAATCATCAGCCTGCTCGAGGTGCCGGGCGTCGCCGACAAGCCCGCGCTGTTCTCCACGTTCCTGATGTATCTGCTCGCCGAACTCTTCGAAATCCTGCCCGAGGTCGGCGACCTCGACAAGCCGAAGCTGGTCTTCTTCTTCGACGAGGCGCACCTGCTCTTCACGGACGCCTCGAAGGACTTCACCTCCGCGATCGTGCAGACCGTGCGCCTGATCCGTTCGAAGGGCGTGGGCGTCTTCTTCGTGACGCAGACACCCAAGGACGTGCCGTCCGACGTGCTGGCGCAGCTCGGCTCGCGCGTCCAGCACGCGCTGCGCGCCTTCACCCCCGACGACGCCAAGGCGCTGCGGGCGACAGTCGGGACGTACCCGCGATCGGGCTACGACCTGGAACGCGTGCTGCAGGAGCTCGGGACCGGTGAGGCGATCGTCACGGTCATGAGCGAGAAGGGCGCGCCCACGCCCGTGGCATGGACGCGGCTGCGCGCGCCGCAGGGGCTCATGTCGCCGACGCCGGATGCCGCGATCGACGCCGCGGTGGCGGCATCCCCCCTCATGCCGAAGTACGGCACCGCGATCGACCGCGAGTCGGCGCGCGAGATCCTCACCGCGCGGATGAACGCGGCGAACGAGGCCGCGGCCGCCGAGGAGGCGGCGCTGGCCAAGGCGAAAACCGATGCGGAGTACGCCAAGCAGCAGGCGGCGATCGACAAGGCGAAGGCAGCCGCCGACAAGAAGGCGCAGGCGGAGTACGACCGGCTGCTCAAGAAGACCTCCGGCACCACCCGCACCTCGCGCAGCACCCAGAAGTCGCCGCTCGAGCAGATCCTCGGGTCGAAGTCCACGCAGACGATCCTCACCGGCGTCATCCGCGGGATGTTCGGCACCGGCCGGCGCTGACCCGCGCCTTCCCCCCTCGTCGACTTGTCGTATATGTCGGCGACACGCCGAGGCGCGCCGACATATACGACAAGTCGACAAGAGGAAGGTGCCCGGGGATACCTCTGCTCAGAGGGATTCCCCCCGCCGCGGCGTAGCATGGGATCCATGGCGACGAAGCCCCCGAAAGCAGACATCGACGAGTCCGCGGTGCACGTCACCGGACGCAAGAAGGTCGCCGTCGGTGTGCCTGCGGTGCTGCACGCGCTGAAGATCTCGAACGACCAGATGGGCGTCAAGCGCAGCGTGGAGACGCTTCTGCGCGTGAACCAGAAGGACGGCTTCGACTGCCCCGGCTGCGCATGGCCTGAAGAGGAGAAGCGCCACATCGCGGAATTCTGCGAGAACGGCGCGAAGGCGGTCGCCGAGGAGGCGACGGTGCGCCGCGTGACGCCGGAGTTCTTCGCCGAGCACTCCATCGACGAGCTGCGCGGTCACGACGACTGGTGGCTGGGCCAGCAGGGCCGGCTGACCCAGCCGATGATGCTCGACGGCGCCGATGCAGACGGTGGCGCGAGGCACTACCGGCCGATCTCGTGGGATGCCGCGCTGAAGCAGATCGCAACGGCCCTGCGCGAGCTCGACGACCCCGATGAGGCGATCTTCTACACATCGGGCCGCACGTCGAACGAAGCCGCGTTCCTGTACCAGCTGCTCGTCCGCGGGCTCGGAACCAACAACCTTCCCGACTGCTCGAACATGTGCCATGAGTCCAGTGGATCGGCGCTGGTCGAGACGCTCGGAATCGGCAAGGGCACGGTCTCGATCGAAGACATCCACAACGCAGACCTGCTCATCGTCGCCGGCCAGAACCCGGGAACGAACCACCCGCGCATGCTGAGCGCGCTCGAGAAGGCCAAGCGCAACGGGGCGACGATCGTCGCGGTCAATCCGCTGCCCGAGGCCGGACTGATGCGCTTCGAGAACCCGCAGACGCCGCGCGGCGTCGCCTTCGGCGGCACGAAGCTCGCCGACGAGTTCGTGCAGATCCGGCTCGGCGGCGACCAGGCGCTGTTCCAGGCGATCGGCAAGCACCTGCTGGAGGTCGACGATCGTGAGGGCGGAGTCCTCGACCGCGACTTCATCGACGAGTACACCACCGGTTTCGGCTCGTACGCGGCGGCTGTGGCGGCGGTGCCATGGCGCGAGCTGGTCGCCGCGACCGGGGTTCCCGAGAAGGCGCTGCGCCGAGTGGCGGAGCGCGTGCGCACGTCGAAGTCCACGATCGTGTGCTGGGCGATGGGATTGACCCAGCACAAGCACTCCGTGGCGACCCTGCGCGATGTCGTGAACGTCCTTCTGCTGCAGGGCAACATCGGCCGGCCCGGGGCAGGCGTGTGTCCGGTGCGGGGCCACTCGAACGTGCAGGGCGATCGGACGATGGGCATCTACGAGAAGCCCGCCGAGCACTTCCTGCAGTGGCTCGACGACGAGTTCGCCTTCCACGCGCCGCGCAAGCACGGCTACGACACCGTCGAGGCGATCCGCGCCATGCGGGACGGCAAGGCGCGCGTGTTCATGGCGATGGGCGGCAACTTCGTCTCGGCGACGCCCGACACCACCGTGGTGGAGGCGGCCCTCGGCAACGTCGATCTGACGGTGCAGGTCTCCACGAAGCTGAACCGCTCGCATGTCGTGACGGGGCGCCGCGCGATCATCCTGCCCACCCTCGGTCGCACGGACCGCGATGTGCGCGGCGGCGGCGAGCAGCGAGTGACGGTCGAGGACTCCATGAGTGCGGTGCACGCGTCGCGGGGACGCCTCGTGCCGCCATCGGAGGACATGCTGAGCGAGGTCGCGATCGTCGCCCGGCTGTGCGCCATGGTCTTCGAGGGTCGCGACAACGTGCCGCGGGCAGACTGGAGCGCTCTCGAGCACGACTACACCGGCATCCGGGATCACATCTCGAGAGTGGTGCCCGGCTTCGACGACTTCGAGGCGAAGATCGCGAAGGGCCGCACGCTGTATCTGCCCAACGCGCCGCGCGATGACCGCCACTTCGCGACGGACTCCGGCAGAGCCGTGTTCACGGCCAACCCGCTCGAGTATCCGTTCATCCCCGACGGGCGGCTGCTGCTGCAGACGCTGCGGTCGCACGATCAGTACAACACGACGATCTACGGCAAGGACGACCGGTACCGCGGCATCCACGGCGGACGCCGGGTGATCCTCGTGAACGCCAAAGACATCCAGAAGCTGGGATTCGTCGAGGGTGACATCGTCGATCTCGTCTCGGAGTGGCGCGACGGCGTCGAGCGCCGCGCCGAGGAGTTCCGGATCGTCGCCTATTCCACGCCCCGGGGCAACGCCGCTGCGTACTATCCCGAGACGAACGTCCTCGTGCCGCTGGACTCCACGGCCGACGTCAGCGGCACCCCCACCTCGAAGTCGGTGATCGTGCGGCTCGAGCGCCGCGCCGCCTGATCAGTCGCGATCGTGCCAGCCGTCGGCGAGCGAGGTGATCTCCGAGACGGTGCGGCGCACCTGCTCGGGCGTGCCGCCCGCACGGCCCGCCGCAAGACCGGCGACGAACGCGCTGAGCGGGGCGGCAGGTCTTGCCACGCCCTCCGCGACGTCGCGGGCCAGGTCGAGGATGACCGGGATCGGGATGTCCTCGGGCTGCAGTCCGAACAGCTCGCGCAGCGCCTCGGCCCACGCGTCCAGCGCTTCCGGTGGCAGTCGCTCACTCATGATTCCTCCTCCATGCCGCCCGATTCGCGCGCCGCACTGCGCGCCGTGTTCAGATCGTCCCACGTGTCGATATCGAATGCGACGGCAGCGGATGCCGCGACCTCGGTGATCGCCAATCCCCCCAGGAGCGCGCGCACCGACGCATCGCGGCCGGCATCCGGGATCGCTGCCGCCGCATCGTGCAGCGCCGCAGTGCGGTAGAGCCCGGCGAGCCACTGGCGACGCCCGGACTCATCGACGAGGCAGACCCCGTCGTGCCCTCGCGGGGCGGCGCCCAGAACCCGCACGACCTCCGACGCGCGCGTCAGATCGCACGCCAGCACGAGCGTCCACGGCGCGGTCAGGGACGGCAGGGCGGCGACGATCGCGGCCGCCGGACCGGTGAAGGGCGGATCCTCGCGAACCCAGGTCACACCGGCGTATGCGTCGTGGTGCGGGCCCACCACGATGACGGGGTCGCTGCCCGCTGCGCGCGCGGCGCGGAGCGCGGCATCCAGCAGCGTGGTTCCCCCGACCTCCAGCAGCGGCTTGTGGATGCCGCCCATGCGGGATCCGCGCCCCCCGGCCAGCAGGATCGCACCGATCGCCTCCGTCATCCGCACGCGCCGCTCACTCGAGGAGGAGGACATCGACGAGGTCTCCGGCGGCGATGTGCTCGACCTCGGCCGGGACGACCGCGTACCCTTCTGCGCCCGCCAGGCCGCCCGCGCGGTGCGATCCCTGTGGAGTGGCCGGCGCGACAGCGCCCTCCACGATCCGGATCGGCAGGTACTGCCGTCGTTCCCGGGGCGAGCGCCATCCGACGGAGGCGGGGAGGCGCAGCATCCGACGGCCGGTTTCGGCGCGACCCTGCATGGCCAGCAGCGCCGGTCGGACGAACGCCTCGAACGACACCGCCGCGCTCACCGGATTGCCCGGCAGACCGAACATCAGCGGATCACCGGGCGAGAACCCCTGCGGTCGCCCTGGCTGCATCGCGACCTGCACGAAGCGCATCTCCGAGACGGCGGTCTTGACGACCTCGAACGCGCCGGCGCTCACGCCGCCCGATGTCACGATGACATCCGCGCCGGCGTCGGTCGCCTCGTCCAGCGCGCGGCGCAGGTCGTCGTCGACGTCGCCCACCGTCGTGCGCAGCACGACCTCGGCGCCGCTGCGGCTGCACAGTGCCGCCAGCAGCAGGGAGTTGGACTCGGGGATGCGGCCTCGGGGCAGCGGCGAGCCCGGGCGGACGAGCTCGGAGCCCGTGGCGATCACGGCGACGCGCGGCCGCCGGCTGACGGCGACCGAGGCCACGTTGGCGGCGGCGAGCGCCGACAGCTGCAGCGGACCCAGTGCGACTCCCGCCGGCACGAGCTCCGCGCCGGCGGGGCAGTCCTCTCCGCGCCGCCGGATGTGGGCGCCCGGTCCTCGGGGTGCTTGGGTCACGCGAGCGGTGCCCAGCGAGTCGGCGAGGCCCCCTGCGGTCGCTTCGAACGGGACGATCGTGTCCGCGTCCGTGGGCACGGGCGCGCCGGTCATGATGCGCACCGCCTCGCCGCAGGCGATCGCGGGGTCGGCGGCGCTCCCGGCGGCGAGGTCCGCCACGACGCGGAGCAGGGCGGGGGATGCCGCGCTCGCCGTTGCGACGTCGGAGAAGTGCACGGCGAACCCGTCCATGGCCGAGTTGTCGAAGAGGGGCAGATCGACGGCCGCGGCGACGGGTTCGACGACCGTCAGCCCGAGAGCATCCGCCAGGGGGAGCGTGAGCCGATCGAGCGGTCGGACCGCGCTCAGGATCGACGCCAGGTGCTCCTCGACGCTGATCATGGGTGCGCCGTTCCTTCGGCACCGTTCCGAGAGGGGAGCTCCACGACCGTCACGCCGTGTCCGGGTGAGGGTGCGCTCATGGCGGCCAGGGCCGCTCCGGCGTCGGCCAGGCCGATGACCTCGCCCACGAGCCGGTCCGGCCGAAGGGCTCCGGAGGCGACGAGGTGCAGCATCCCGGCATAGTCGCGTGCGGCCATGCCGTGCGATCCGTAGATCTCGAGCTCGTTGGCGATGATGCGCCCCATCGGAAGGGCGACGTCGGCGTCGTCGCCCAGCAGCAGCCCGATCTGCACGTGCCGGCCGCGGGGGCGGAGGGACCAGATCGAGGCCACCGCCGCAGGGGGCGAGCCGACCGCATCCAGCGACACGGCCGCGCCGTCGCCGGTGACGGCCCTGATGCGTCCGGCCGGGTCATCGTCCGCGTCGAGAGTGACCTCGGCCCCGAGTTCCCGTGCCCGGGCGAGGGCCGCGTGCGATCGGTCGACCGCGATCACGCGGGCGCCGAGCGCGGCGGCGATCATGACGGCGGACAGTCCCACGCCGCCGCATCCGTGAACGGCGACCCAGTCTCCGGACTGGACGCGTCCGTGGACGGTGATCGCACGATACGCCGTGGCGAAGCGGCAGCCCAGCGATGCCGCTGCGACGAAGTCGATGTCGTCGGGCAGGTGCACCACGTTGAAGTCGGCCGCCGGGATGGCGACGAGCTGGGCGAAAGAGCCGGGCATGGTGAACCCGGGCTGCTCCTGATCCGGGCAGATCTGGCCGTCGCCCGCGAGGCACCATGCGCAGCGGCCGCAGCCGCAGACGAAGGGCACTGTGACCCGATCGCCGATCGTGCACGAGGTCACGTCGGAACCGACGGCGACGACGACGCCGGCGAACTCGTGGCCCGGAATCTGGGGCAGCGCCACCGGGTCGTGACCCTGCCAGGCGTGCCAGTCCGAACGGCACACCCCGGTGGCTCGCACTTCGATCACGACGCCGTCGTCGGCGCACACCGGCTCGTCGACCTCGACGAGCGCGGGCGTGCTCCTGTAGGCGTCATAGCTGATTGCCTGCACTCTGCGATCGTAGACGGGCTGCGCACTCGAGCCGCTGGATGGATCGCTGTCCGGAGGGTGGGGTAGATTGCGGCCAGCCCCGGCCATGGCGGCCAGGGACGGTCGGGAAGAGGGATTGCGGATGCCGGATACGACCTGTCACATGTCCATATCGATGGACGGCTTCGTCGCCGGGCCGCATCAGAGTCGGGAGAACCCGCTCGGCGTGGGCGGGTTGGAGGTGCATCGCTGGCACATCGGCGACGAACGTGCGACAGAGGCTGACGAGATCGCCACGGGCTGGCTGATGCGGCCACGCGGGGCGTATGTGATGGGGCGGAACATGTTCGGACCCATACGCGGCGAGTGGGAGGACGACTGGCGCGGCTGGTGGGGCCCCGAGCCGCCGTACCACGCGCCCGTCTTCGTGCTCACCCATCACCCGCGCGAGCCCATCGAGATGGAGGGCGGCACGACGTTCTTCTTCGTGACCGACGGCTTCGACGCCGCGTACGCCCGCGCTCTGAAGGTTGAGGGAGGCGGCGGTGTCGACATCGCGGGAGGAGCCTCCACAGTTCGGCAGGCGCTCGCGGCCGGCGTCGTCGACGAGCTGACGCTCGATGTTGCCCCGGTGCTGCTCGGCTCCGGGGAGCGGATCTTCTCGGACCTCGACGAGTTCGCGCTCGAGCCCGTCGAGGTGCTGCACTCGCCCCTGGCGACGCACATCAGGTACCGGCGGGTGGGCTGAGCGGCCGTACGCAGCGGTGCTCGCGTTCGAGGAAATGTCGTAGGTATGTTCTAGCCTAAGACCATGTTCTTCGACCCTCACCTTCCTCCCGACCGGCAAGGTCCGGAAGAGGCGTGGGCGGCCCACGACCTCAGCGGTGCGGAGTGCGAGGAATCCCGAGCAGTTGACGAAGCACGTGCGCAGGCGGCGTTCGATGCCCCCGACACCCTGGATCACCTGATCGAGATCGCCGACATGATGACGATGCAGGCGGCCCAGAAGCTCATCGGCGTCAACGTGCTCCGGCGAGAGGCCCTCGCGGATGCCGCTCGCCAGGGCCGCTCCGTGAACGAGGTGGTCGAGAGGTCGGTGCGGCTCGAGATCGCGGCCGCGCTGCGAATCACCGAGGGTGAGGCCGGCGGCATGCTGGCCCTCGGCGAAGCGCTCGTCGAGCGGTATCCCGAGGTGCTCGACTCCTTCGCGAGTGCACGGATGACCGAGCGACACGCGCGGCTTGTCGTCGAGTCGCTGCAGGAGCTCGAGGAGCCACTTCGAGAGCAGGTCCTGACGTCGGCGATCGAGCTCGCGGAGACGCAGCCCGTCGGTGCCTTCCGTCGGCGCCTTCGCGCCTTGATAGACACGGTGCGGGCCCAGACGCTCACGGAACGGCACGAGCACGCACTCCGGCGGCGCCGAGTCGTGCTGCAGCAGGACGAGGATGCGATGACGTGGGTCATGACGCTCATGCCCGCTGTCGAGGCGCATGCGATCTGGGATCGCGCCACCAGAATCGCGAAAGTGATCCTCGCCGAGGAGGGCGAGACCCGGACGCTCGACCAGATTCGAGCAGATGTCATCGCCGACCTCCTCATCGAGGGCGAGACCGACGTGCACCCGGAGAACGCCCGAGGGATTCGGGCGACCGTGGCCGTCACGGTTCCTGTGCTCGCCCTGCTGGCGGACGGACCGGCCGGCGGCGAGCCCGCGCTGGTCGAGGGAATCGGCCCCATTCCGATCGACCGAGCGCGTGAACTCGCGGCGGGAGCGGACGGGTAAATGCGAGTCCTGACCCACCCCGAGACCGGCATGGTGCTCTCGGTGGGGCGCGACCGATACTCGCCCCCACCGAGCCTGCGCAGGCTAGTGAAGTGGCGCGCCGACCGCTGCATGGGACCGGGATGCGGGATGCCGGCATCCCGCTGCGAGATCGACCATCGTGTCGCATGGGAGCACGGGGGACACACACGTCTCGACAACCTCAACCCGTTCTGCAAGGGCCATCACATCGTCAAGCACCACGGCGGGTGGACGGTCCGCGATGTCGAGGGAAGCTACGGCGCTGTCGAGTGGATCTCTCCGACCGGACGACGATATGTCGTGGAGCCGGAGCGCCGGGTTCCGGTCTTCCGAGTGCAGCCCTACGGCGACCCGCCCCCCTTCTGAGCACGCGCGTAGGCTGACGATATGGGTCGAATCACTGTGCGGCGCCCCGTGACCAAGCTCACGGTCGGCGCCGATCCCATCAGACGCTCCGACACGCTCGCCGTCGAAGAGCCGCTCGAGATCCGCGTCGGCGGCCTCTCGCTCGCGATCACGATGCGCACCCCCGGCCACGACGTCGAGCTCGCCGCCGGCTTCCTCGTCTCCGAAGGCGTCATCTCGCGTGGCGATCAGTTCCGCTCCGCGATCCACTGCGGCGGACCCGGCACCGGCGGTCCCGGCACCGGCGGACCCGGCACCGGCGGTCCGATCACCGGCATCTCCGTCGGCGCACCCGCGGACGGGAACACCTACAACGTGCTCGACATCACGCTGGCGCCGGGTGTGCGTCCGCCCGATCCCGACTTGGCGCGCAACTTCTACACGACCAGCTCCTGCGGACTGTGCGGAAAGGCGTCCATCGACGCCGTCGAAACGGTTTCTGCCTACGACGTCGCCGCCGACGGGGTGACGCTGGATGCCGCGACCCTGGTCGGATTCCCGGTCGCGCTCCGAGCGCAGCAGGCGGTCTTCGACAAGACCGGCGGACTGCACGCGGCAGCGCTCTTCGACGCGGCGACGGGCGAGCTCCTGGTGCTGCGCGAGGACGTCGGGCGTCACAACGCCGTCGACAAGGTCGTGGGCTGGGCGGTGCTGAACGATCGCCTGCCCCTGCGCGGAGTCGTCCTCCAGGTGTCGGGCCGTGCCAGCTTCGAACTCGTGCAGAAGGCTGTCATGGCCGGCATCCCGATCCTCGCCGCCGTATCGGCGCCCTCGTCGCTCGCGGTCGAACTCGCCGCCGCGTCGGGGCTCACGCTCATCGGCTTCCTGCGCGGCGAGTCGATGAACATCTACACCCACGACGAGCGCGTGCGGCACGAGGCTCCCGCACGCACCGCGGTCGAAACGGTCGCCGCCGCACGGACCTAGACTCATCCGATGCCCCGCATCCGACCCTTCCGCAGCGGCGACGAAGACGCGGTCGCCGAGGTCTGCCTGCGGACCGCGGATGCCGGAGCCGACGCGACCGGAGTCTTCGACGACGACGCGATCTGGGCTGAGGTCTTCGTGCTGCCGTACGTGCACCGGCATCCGGAACTCGCTTTCGTCGTGGAGGCGGACGACGGGCGCGTCGTCGGCTACATCGTCGGCACACCGGACACGACGGACTTCGAGGACTGGTTCCACGACGAGTGGTGGCCCCACCGTGGCGCCCGATGGCCCCGGCCGAACGCAGAGGAGTCCCGGCAGGACGGCACGCTGATCTACGCCTACTCCAGGAAGGGCGGCGCCGAGCCGTACGGCGACCAGTACCCGGCGCACCTGCACATCGACCTGCTGCCCGAAGTGCAGGGCCGTGGTTGGGGCAGGCGCCTGATCGACACCCTGGTCGCGGCGCTGCGCGAGCAGGGCGTGACCGGATTGCACTTGGCGACCTCCACCGACAACACCGGAGCAATGGCGTTCTACCGGCGCGTCGGCTTCAGCCCGCTGCCCTCGCACGAGGGCGTCCAGGCCTTCGGGATGCATCTGACCGCGGACGACCCGGGCGCTTCCGGCCGGGCGTAGCCTGGCGAGGATGGACGATCTCACCGCACCCACCGGGCGGGAAGAGGCGCTGCGCGCCCTTCCCAGCGACCCCGACGGCACCGAGCCGCGCGCTCTGGTTCTCGGCGCGACCGGCTACCTCGGCGGCAGGCTCGTGCCCCGCCTCCTGAACGGCGGATACCGCGTACGGGTGCTGGCGCGCGACGCGCACCGCGTCGCCGCGTTCGACTGGGGAAGCAGCGTCGAGGTCGTCGAAGGCGACGCCACCGACCCGAAAGCGATGGCCGAGGCCACGCGCGATGTCGATGTCCTCTACTACCTCGTCCACTCGATGGGCGCGGGAAAGGGCTTCGAGGCCGCCGATCGGGATGCCGCCACCACGGTGGCCGCAGCCTCCGCCGCAGCGCACGTCGGACGGATCGTGTACCTCGGGGGACTGCATCCCGATGACGTCGAACTCTCCCCGCACCTGCGCTCGCGCGTGGAGGTGGGCCAGATCCTGCTCGACAGCGGCGTGCCCACTCTGGTGCTGCAGGCCGGCGTGGTGATCGGCTCGGGCTCCGCCTCGTTCGAGATGGTCCGCCACCTCACCGAGGTGCTGCCCTACATGCCCGCACCCAAGTGGGTTCGCAACCGCATCCAGCCGATCGCCGTCCGCGACGTGCTGCATTACCTGCTGGGCGCCGCACGCGTCGCCCCCGACGTGAACACCGCCGTCGACATCGGCGGACCCGACGTGCTGCGCTACGGCCAGATGATGAACGGGTACGCCGTCGAAGCGGGGCTGAAGCAGCGCGGGATCGCCGCACTGCCGGTGCTCACACCGCGGCTCGCCTCGCATTGGGTCAACCTCGTGACGCCCATTCCGCGGCGCGTCGCGATGCCGCTCGTGGAGTCGCTGCAGAACGAGTGCGTCGTGAAGAACCGCGACGTCGATGACCTGATCCCCCGCCCCGACGGAGGTCTCACCCCCTACCGCCGGGCGGTCGACCTGGCCTTGGGCAAGGTCAAGCTCGATGCGATCGAGACGAGCTGGCAGGACGGCGAGGTGCTCGGCGTGCCCAGCGACCCGCTGCCGAACGACCCCGACTGGGCCGGCAAGACGGTGTTCACCGACAAGCGCACTGCAACGACGAAGGCGTCACCCGAAGCGCTGTGGCGGGTCGTCCAGGGCATCGGCGGCGAGCGCGGCTGGTACTCCAACCCGCTGCTGTGGGCCCTGCGCGGCTGGGCCGACAAGCTCGTCGGTGGCGTGGGCCTGCGCCGCGGCCGCCGCCATCGGGACCGGCTCGTGGTCGGCGACGCCGTGGACTTCTGGCGCGTCGAGGCGATCGAACCGGGGTCCCTGCTGCGCCTGCGTGCGGAGATGAAGGTTCCCGGCCTCGCCTGGCTCGAGATGCGCGTCGCCCCGGACGGCACCGGGTCCCGCTACGACCAGCGGGCGATCTTCTTCCCCCTGGGCCTCGCCGGCCGCTTGTACTGGCTCGCCGTGCTCCCGTTCCACGGCTTCATCTTCGCCGGCATGATGGGCAGCATCACCGCCGCGGCAGAAGCTGCGGATGCCGCCGCCGAGGGTGCCGCCACCGCCTGAGCCCACGGTCGACTTGCCCTATATGCGCTGAGAAGGCGGCGTGTCGCCGGCATATACGACAAGTCGACGAGCCCGGATCGGGCGTGCCCGCAGGCAATCCGATTGAGGGTTCGCAGCGAACAAGAGGCACACGGCACGCACGACAAGCCCAGGGGGAGACCCCGCAGACGCGGAGGCCCCACGATGGCGAAGACGAAGAACGCGGGAACGAGATTCCGGGTCCGGTTCTGGTTCTTGTTCTGGGCAGCGGTATCGGGCGTCGTCAGCGCCGCAGTGTTCCTGGCCGCCGCCGAGCTGGTGGCGCTGCTCGTGGCGCGCGAAGGCAGCCCGATCCTCGCGGTCGGATCCTTCGTCATCGACATCGTGCCGCAGCCCTTCAAAGAGTTCGCGATCGCGACCTTCGGTGAATACGACAAGATCGCCCTGCTGGTCGGCTTGGCGCTCGCCGTGCTGGTCGCCTCCGCGATCGCAGGGGTGCTGCAGTTCCTCAGGCCCCCGCTGGGCGTCGTCGCGCTGATCGTCGCCGGAGGGCTGTCGGTCGCCGCGATCGTGACGCGCGCGGCGGCGACACCGCTCGCTTCGCTTCCCCCGATCGTCGGCACGGTCGCCGGATGCCTCATCCTCTGGTTGCTGGCGGCGCGCCTGCGCCGGTGGGCGGCCCCCGAGCAGGCTCTCGCAGCCGGAGAGTCCGGCAACGCCGCTGCACCCGTCGAGCGCCCGACCGTGCACCCCACGGGCGCCGAGAAGACGGCATCCGTCGATCGCCGGATGTTCCTGCGGGTCACGGCGATCGCCGGAGCGTCGGCGGTCATCATCGGGGTCGGAGCACGGACCCTCATCAACACGACGGCCTCGTCGATCTCCGCCGTCCGCAAGGCGCTGAAACTGCCTGCTCCGATCACGAAAGTCACCGTGCCCGCCGGAGCGGAGCTGGACATCCCGGGAATCTCCCCGCTGTTCACGCCGAACGCGGACTTCTACCGGGTGGATACCGCGCTGACGGTCCCCTCGATCGACCCGGACGCCTGGCGGCTCGTCATCGACGGCATGGTCGATCAGCGCGTGGAGCTGAGCTTCGACGATCTCGTCGCGATGGGACCGAGCGAATATGCGATCACCCTGACGTGCGTCTCGAACGAGGTCGGCGGTGAGCTGCTCGGAAACGCGACCTGGCTCGGAGTCCCCATTCGGGACGTCCTCACGCTCGCAGGACCCAAGTCCGGTGCCGACATGGTGCTCTCCCGCAGCGTCGACGGCTTCACCGCGGGGACGCCGCTGGAGTCCTTGACCGATGACGGCCTGGACGCGATCCTCGCGATCGGCATGAACGGCGAGCCCCTGCCCCTCGAACACGGCTTCCCCGTGCGGATGGTGGTGCCCGGGCTGTACGGCTACGTGTCCGCGACGAAGTGGTTGAGCGAGCTGAAGGTCACCACCTTCGATGCCGACGAGGCCTACTGGACTCCGCGCGGCTACAGCGCGAAGGCGCCGATCAAGTTCTCGTCCCGGCTCGACACTCCG
Source organism: uncultured Microbacterium sp. (assembly GCF_963524805.1). GTDB lineage: Bacteria > Actinomycetota > Actinomycetes > Actinomycetales > Microbacteriaceae > Microbacterium. Next base: position 14,163 of record NZ_CAURGG010000017.1, read on the forward strand.
CGCACCGGCGAGGCGATCCCCGCCGGACGCACGCCGATCGCGGGCGTCGCCTGGGCCCAGACCGTCGGCATCGAACGCGTCGAGGTCAGCATCGACGATGGCGACTGGCAGCCGGCAACGCTGTCGACGCCCATCAACGACGACACGTGGGTGCAGTGGTTCGTCGACTGGGAGGCGACCGCCGGCACGCACTACGTCGCGGTCCGGGCCGTCAACAAGAACGGCGACACCCAGATCGAGGAGCGCGCGCCGATCGCGCCGGACGGGTCGTCGGGCTGGCAGCGCACGCTGATCGTCGTCAAAGGCTGATCCGCCGCGGGCCGCGCACGATACGGTCGCCGTGTCAAGCACCCATTCCCGACGGTGACCGCGTGCGAGGGTGAGCACGATGGATCAACTGCGGTTCTCCGGTCCTGCCCGACCCGGAGACGTGCTCGGCGGTCGCTATCAGCTCGAAGAGCTGATCGGCGAAGGCGGAATGGGGTCGGTGTGGCGGGCGACCGACCGCACGCTCGAGCGCTCGGTCGCCGTGAAGGTGTTCTGGGCGCACGCCGCCGACCAGACCGACGCGAGTCGGCGGGAGTCGGAGAAGCGCCTGCTCGCCGCCGTCAGCCATCCGTCGCTGGTCACGCTCTACGACGCGCACCTGGCGGAGGACGAGCTGTCGTACCTCGTCATGGAGCACATCCCGGGCGGCACACTCGCCTCGCTCATCGCCCGCGGTCCGATCGGACCGAGAGACGCGGCATCCCTCGCGGCGGATCTGGCCGAGGCGCTGCACGTCGTCCACGAAGCGGGGATCATCCATCGCGACGTCAAGCCGGCGAACATCCTGCTGCGGCCGCCGCTGACTCCCGAGCACACGTTCCAGGCGGTGCTGGCCGATTTCGGCATCGCACACGTCACGGATGCGACGCGGGTGACCACTCCGGGCGTCGCCATGGGCACGGCCGCCTACATCTCACCCGAACAGGTTCGCGGGCAGCCCCCGACGCCCGCGTCCGACATCTACAGCCTCGGGCTCGTCCTGCTGGAGGCGCTGTCGGGTTCGCGCGCATTCTCGGCGCAGACGCCGATCGAGGCGATCTCGGTGCGCCTCGTGGCCGCCCCGACCGTGCCGGGCCAGTGGGGCTACGGCTGGAAGTCCCTGCTCAGCGCCATGACGGCGCTCGATGCCGACTCCCGTCCCCGCGCGGTCGAGGTGGCCGAGCGCGCGAGACTGCTGGATGCTGCTCCCGCGGACGCGGGATCGACAATGCCCATCGACCTGACCGCAGGCTCCCTGATCCTGCCCGCCGGCGTGACCATGGATGCTCCGACCACCGCACTGCCCGCCCCTCCGACGGCGATCCCTGCGGCGGTCGTCGCTGGTCGTTCGTCCCGCCGAGACGCCCGCGCGCAGGCCATCGATGCCCGCCGGCGTCGACGCCGGAACGGACGCCTCGTCGGCGCGCTCGGCCTCACGGCCGCCGCGGGGATGATCGGCCTGACGGCGTGGTTCGGGACTGCGGCTGCCACGCCGGCGCCCACCCCGCTGCCGCAGGTCGAGGACACGGTTGATTCCTCGACCGGTTCGGACCCCACGCCGACCGTGGAGCCGCTGCCGGCGACCGACCTCGTCGCCGACGAAGGCTCGATCGCGCCCGCCGAACCCGGGGCGACCGACCCGCAGACCGTCGTCGAACCCGCGTCCGGCGGCGGCAACGAGAATGCAGGCCCGGGCAACAACAACGGCAAGGGCAACGGGACCGGCAACGGCAAGGGGAACGGCAAGAACGACTGACGGTCCACCGAATGGCCGTCCCGGGCCCGCGTGAGAAGGTGTGGGTGATGACAGAACTGCAATCGTCCGGCCCCGCCCGGCCCGGAGACCTGCTCGACGGCCGCTACCGACTCGAAGAGCTCGTCGGTGAAGGTGGAATGGGATCCGTCTGGCGCGCAGCCGACGAGGCGCTCGGCCGCACCGTCGCGATCAAGATCTTCTGGGCGGGCACGACCGAAGACGCGGATGCCGTTCGCCGTGAATCGGAGAAGCGTCTGCTCGCCTCCGTGAGCCACCCGTCCCTCGTGACCCTGTTCGATGCGCGACTGGATGCCGACGCCCGGGCCTACCTGGTCATGGAGTACATCGACGGCGGCACGCTCGCGTCGCTCATCTCGGCCGGACCCGTGCGAACCCCGGATGCCGCTTCCCTCGCCGCCGACCTCGGCGAGGCGCTGCACGTCGTTCATGAAGCGGGCATCATCCACCGCGATGTGAAGCCGGCGAACATCCTGCTTCGCCCGCCGTTGACTCCCGACCACACGTTCCGCGCGGTGCTCGCGGACTTCGGGATCGCCTACCTCATCGATTCGGCGCGTGTCACCACACCCGGTACCGCGATCGGAACGGCTGCCTACATCTCGCCCGAGCAGGTGCGCGGACACGCCCCGACACCCGCATCCGACATCTACAGTCTCGGACTCGTCCTGCTCGAAGCCCTGTCGGGTCAGCGTGCGTTCGCGGGGCGCACGCCGGTCGAAGCGATCTCGGCGCGTCTGACCACGCCGCCCGACGTTCCCGGCGACTGGGGGTACGGCTGGCGCTCGCTCCTGACGGCGATGACGGCGATCAACCCCGCGGATCGGCCGACCGCACTCGAGGTGTCGGTACGCGGCCGCGTGCTCGACAGCAGTGCGGACGAGGCGGAGCTCACCCAGGCGATGACCGCCGGCGCGGACTCCGGCCTCGTCGTCCCGCCCAAGCCGCCGCCGCCCGCCGCCGCCGACCTGCTCGCCGAGCCGACCAAAGTGCTCGCACCTGCGTCGGCCGACGCGACGCTCGTGCTCGGGTCTCGCGAGGCCGGAGGCCCGGCATCCCCCGCCGAGCGATTGACTGTGTCTCCCGCGCGCCGCCGGTGGGCGGTCATCGCCGGCGGCATCGCTCTCGTGCTCGCCGCCGTGGTCGTTGCCGTGGTCGTCTGGAATGGCTCGGGGTCCACGCCGACGGCACCGCCGGACCTCCCGCAGGTGGAGGAGCCGCTGGGGACCCACCTGCAGGACCTGATGGACGAGGTGACGCCATGATCCGCCGTCTGGCTGCCGTCGGCGCCGGCCTCGTCCTGTGCGTCGGGGTGCTCGCCGGTTGCACCCCTGCCCCCTCGAGCCTGTCACCCGAGCTCTCGTCCGAGCTGCAGCAGGGTGTCGTGGCAGTCGCCGAATCCGCCTCCGCAGGCGACGCGGCGACCGCACTGGTCCGCTTGGACGAGCTGCAGCAGCGGCTCGACGCCGCGGTGACGGCCGGCGACGTGAGCACGCAGCGCGCCACCGCGATCCAGTCGGCGATCGACGCGGTCCGCGCCGATCTGCAGCCCGCTCCGCTTCCGAGCGTCGATCCCGCGCCGCAGCCCACCGTCGATCCCGGCGTCACCGACGAGGGGAACGACAACTCCGGGCCGGGCAACAACAACGGCAACGGGGACGACGACAAGGGCAAGGGCAAAGGCAAAGGCAAAGGCGAGGACGACTGATACCTCCCGAGCGTCAGCCGGT